>NZ_LN648867.1 GCF_000826185.2 Microbacterium gorillae
CCCCCCGCCGCTCGCGATGACGCCTTCGCCGCGCTCGCCGCCGGCGCGTTCGACTGGGTGCTGATCACGAGTGCGGCGGGCGTCGAGCCGTCGGGCCCCCGCCCTCCCGGGCGGCACCCGCCTGGCCGTGGTCGGTCCCGAGACCGCCCGCGCCGCCACCGCCGAGGGCCGCTCCGTGGCGTTCCGGCCGGACGGGCCGTCCTCGGCGGCAGCTCTGGCCGAGCAGTGGCTCGCCACCCACGGAGCCACGCCGCAGCGATGCCTGGTGGTGCGCTCCGACCTCGCCTCCGCGACCCTCAGCGATGACCTGGAGCTGCGCGGACACGACGTGCGCGTCTGCGTCGCCTACCGCACGGTGGGGGTGGATCTCACCGCGGAGGTCCGACGAGCACTGATGGACGGCGAGATCGACCTCGTGCTGCTCACTTCGCTCAGCGTCGCACGCGAACTGCGCCGCCAGGTCGGGACGCACCTGAGCGCGCGCCTGGCCGCGATCGGCCCCGGCACCGCCACGGACGCGCGTGGCCTCGGCTTCCGCGTGGACCACATCGCCGCACGCCAGAGCGTGCGCGATCTCATTTCCGAACTCGACACCGCGGCCGACCTCGGTCCGGCCGCCCCGAACGCCCAGGAGGACGCATGATCCCCACCCCGACCGACCGCCCGCGGCGGCTGCGCGCGAGCGCCGCCCTGCGCCGTCTCGTCACCGAGACGCACCTGCATCCGGCCCAGCTCGTGCTGCCGGTCTTCGTCAAGGAGGGCATCACCACGGCGCAACCGATCGCGAGCATGCCCGGGGTCGTCCAGTATCCGCTCGGCGGGATCGCCGAGGTCGTCTCCGCGGCCGCGGACGCCGGCCTCGGCGGCATCATGCTGTTCGGCGTGCCCGCGGAGCGCGACGCGTCCGGGTCGGGCGCGACGGAGCCGGACGGCATCCTGAACCGGGCGATCACCGCCGCGGTCGACGCCGCCGACGGACGGATCACGATTCAGGCCGACCTGTGCCTGGACGAGTTCACCGACCACGGCCATTGCGGGGTGCTCGCACCGGACGGCAGCGTCGACAACGACGCGACGCTGGCCCGCTACGCCGACATGGCGCTCGCTCAGGCTCGAGCGGGCGCGGAGGTCCTCGGCCTCAGCGGCATGATGGACGGTCAGGTCGCCGCCGTCCGGGCGGCCCTGGACGGGGCCGGTTTCGCCGATGTCGTGATCCTCGCGTACGCGGCCAAATACGCCTCGGCCTGGTACGGACCGTTCCGCGATGCCGTCGAGTCGACCCTGCAGGGGGACCGCCGGACGTACCAGATGGACCCCGCGAATGCGCGCGAAGGGGTCCGCGAGGCGCAGCAGGACATCGCCGAGGGCGCTGACATCGTCATGGTCAAGCCCGCCGGGCCGTACCTCGACGTGCTGCACCGGGTGGCCGCGGTGTCATCCGTTCCGGTGTGGGCGTACCAGGTGTCCGGCGAGTACGCGATGATCGAGTTCGCTGCCGCCGCGGGGGCGATCGATCGGGAGCGCGCCATCGCCGAGTCCGTGCTCGGCATCCGCCGCGCCGGTGCCGACGCCGTGCTGACCTACTGGGCGCTCGAGGTCGCAGGCTGGCTGCGCGCCGGACGGAGCCTGTCGTGAGCGTGAACGACACCCTGCTGGAGCGGGCGAAGCTCACCATCCCGGGCGGCGTGAACTCGCCGGTGCGGGCGTTCGGGTCCGTCGGCGGCACGCCGCGCTTCTACGTCTCCGGGCAGGGGGCCACCCTCACCGACGCCACCGGACGCGACTACGTCGATCTCGTCGCCGGGTGGGGTCCGGCCCTGCTCGGTCATGCGCATCCGGACGTGATCGACGCCGTGCACCGGGCGGTCAGTCGGGGGCTGTCCTTCGGTGCGTCCGGTCCCGGCGAGGCGGAGCTGGCCGAGCTCATCCGGGACCGGTCCGTGGGCGTCGAGCGGGTGCGCCTGGTGTCCACCGGCACCGAGGCGACGATGACGGCCATTCGCCTCGCGCGGGCCGCGACCGGGCGCGACCTCATCGTGAAGTTCGCCGGCCATTACCACGGGCACTCGGACGGACTGCTCGCGCAGGCCGGGTCGGGCCTGGCGACCTTCGCCCTGCCCGGCTCGGCAGGGGTGCCGGCGGACATCGCGGCACTGACCCTGGTGCTGCCGTACAACGATCCGGCGGCGCTGGAGGCGGCCTTCGCCGCGCATCCGGGCCGGATCGCCGCCGTCATCACCGAGGCGGCCGCCGCCAACATGGGCGTCGTCCCACCCGCGCCGGGCTTCACCACGGCGTTGCGCGAGCTCACCCGTCGCGAGGGGGCGCTGCTGATCAGCGATGAAGTCCTCACCGGGTTCCGCAGCGGCCCGCGCGGGTACGGGGGTGTGCTCGTGGACGCGGGGGAGGACGCCACCGCGGACCTGGTCACCTTCGGCAAGGTCATCGGCGGCGGACTGCCGGTCGCGGCCGTCGGCGGTCGGGCCGACGTCCTGGACCTGCTCGCGCCGACCGGTCCGGTGTACCAGGCCGGCACATTGTCCGGGAACCCCGTGGCGGTGGCCGCCGGCATCGCGACGCTGCATCTGGCTGACGCGGAGGTGTACCGGCGACTCGCCGCGGCGGCCGAGGCGTTGGCGGAGGCGGTGGCCGTGGCGCTCACCGCGGCCGGGGTCCCGCATCGGATCCAGTGGGCGGGCACGCTGTTCAGCGTGTTCTGGGGTCCGGAGGTCGCCGCCGGCGTCGCGGACTACGCCACCGCGCAGCGGCAGGACACGGCCGCGTACGCCGCGTTCTTCCACGCCATGCTGGACGCCGGCGTGGCCCTGCCGCCGTCGGCGTTCGAGGCGTGGTTCCTCACGGCCGCGCACGATGCCGCCGCCCTCGATCGCATTCGCGCCGCCCTCCCCGCCGCCGCCGCTGCGGCCGCCGCCGCCGCGTCCGGGGCC
>NZ_LN648872.1 GCF_000826185.2 Microbacterium gorillae
CCATCCGCCCCGAGGGCGCCGGTGGTGAGCGCGTCGCGGAGGGCCGGGAACTCTGCTGGCCGCACCTCACCCGACGCGAGCGTGCGCTCCGGCTTCACGACGGCCGCGAGCCGGCTCCATCGCTTGATGGTGGTGGGGGCGGCACCGGTGGTGCGTTGCATCACTTCGTTGGCGGAGCGGCAGTCGGAGAAAACGTCGAAGCGCTCCGCCGTGGCGGAGCGCTTCTCGATCACACCGGTGCCGATCACCAGGGTGGCTTCGACCTGCCGATAGAGGTCGCCGACCCCGATCAGGAACCCGAGCACGTCGTCCCGGCCGGCGGTGTCGAGGGTGCCGGAGGTGAGGATGGAGCGGAGGTCGGCGACGGCGTGAGCCATCGTTTCCCGGGTCCGTTCCATCGTGGTGTTCATAACCCATATTTTACGCCGGGGCACCGACAGTGGACGTTGAATTCCCCAGGCTGTGCATGGATTTGGGCCTGTGGAGATGAGGTTTCTCTCACCCCTAACGAACCGCACTGACCGCCGTTTCGTCTCGCTGACGCTCGCCGAACGACCCGCGGTGCGGCCCCGATATGGAACGCGAGCCGGCGAGCGGAACGTCCCCATCCACGGGGCCGTCTTAAGCGAAGGAACCCGGCCAATCGAAAACGGGAGGCGGACGGAAACGGATTATGCCGGAACTCTCCCCCTCGTTCCCGCCACGTTCCTCACGCCGTTCCGGCGCGCTCGCGCCCACTCAACGACCCGGGGCAGCGGTCCGCAAAGAACGGAGCGCGTGATGACCTACGGAACGCGAGCCGCCCCCTCGACGCAACCCCCGATTCGTCTGAAGCCGAGCCGACCGCCCCCGCACGCCGCGACGGTGGAGCGTCAGTCGAAGATGTCCCCGAGGATGCCGCCGATGATCGCGCCGCCGATGACGCCGCCGAGCATGTCGCCCATGCCGCCGCCGCGGCCGTACCCGCCCCCGTTCCACGGCCCCTGCTGCGGACGGGAGGAATCGATGTCCTGCTGGGCGAGCTGAAGAGCCTCCGCGGCCAGCATGCCGACGCGACGGGCCGTGGCGAGCGCCTGTTCGCGCGTGTCCTCATCGGCGATGAGCGGCTCGACGTCCTGGCGGAGCCGCTCCGCCTCGGCCAGGCGGGTGCGGGCGTCCGCGCCGATCCAGCCGCGATGGCCGTTGATCAGCGACCGCGCGACGGAGATCTGCCGATCCGCGTCGTCGACGGCGTGCCGGACGGTCTCCACCGGTGGGACCGGACGGTTGGCGCGCTCGATGGCCTTCGCGATCGCCGCGTCCAGCCCCGAGTTCGCGGCCCGCAGTTCGGTCAGCTGCGTGAACGGGTCGGACTTCGCGTCCGCTGCGGGGAGAGCGCGCAGCGCGTTATCGAGCGCGGTCGCCGCATCGATGACGGCCGGGGTGCGGGGGGCCCGCCGTGCGGCGATGAGGTCGCCGCGCGAGTCGGCGATCACGTCAGCCAGAGTCGACTCGGCCCGCAGAGCCTCCAACTCGAAGTCGTCGATCGAGTCGAGGACGGTCGTGGCGCGCCGGACGGCCTCGGTGGCCGTCTCCAGGGCGAGGTTGGCTTCCTCGCCGTTGCCCGCGTCGCGGCGACGTTCGGACACGTCGGCGCTGTGCCGAGCGAACTTCAACAGGCTCTCCACCTCGCTCGAGCCGCGCGACACCTGGCGCAGCGCATCGTCGGTGTACCGCTCGACGAGGCGCTCGACCGTCTCCTGGGCGGCCGGAACGCGCCCGGCGAGGGCGTCGGCGTCACGGCGGACCTGGGCGAGCACCTGCGGCGCCCGACGGGCGAACTCCACTCGCTCCTTCAGCGCATCGGTGCGCTCATCGAGGACGTGCTCGGCCCAGTCGCACAACTGGACGATCCGCGCGTTGCGGGTGCGCAGCTCCTCCCGGGTGTCCGGGATCTCGTCGTGGTTGAGCTGGTTCAGCTGGTAGGCCTCGCGCAGGTGCGTGCGCACCGCGGAGAGCCCTTCGGCGAGCGGCTGCACGGCCGTGTCGCCGAGTTCCATCCGCGCGAACTCGAGCTCATCGCCGGTGGTGCGGATGCGCTCGTCGGCGGCGACGAGCGCGGCCCCCGCGCGACGGTCGAGGTCCGCATCGGCGGCGTCCTGTGCCGCTTGCTCTTCGCGCTTGCGCTTGCCCCAGATTCCCGCCATGGCACGATCCTACGGTTCGAGGACGTGGGCGAGCCTTCCGGTTCGCTGAGCGCGCACGGCCGTCGACGCGCCACGCGGACGGCCGCGCACGCTCAGCCCGCCGCTTCGGACCTCAGGAGTTCAGTGAGGTCGAGCGGCTCGGTCGGCGGCAGTGCCAGCGCGGCCGGGTCGATGGGCTTGGGGAGGGTCAGGGCGATGTCGTCAATCCGGCGGAGCATGGGTTTCCTTTCGCAGCCGTCACTTCAGATATGTCCGGACAGGACCGATTCGTCTCACGTGATCGCGGTCCGTCTGGTGAGATCCGCATTCCGCGGCGCCACGAGCCACGCCACCGCAGCCATGGCCAGGGGCAGGGCGACCGCGACGCCGATGATCCAGAGCCACGGGATGTCTGAGGGCCGGTAGTGCGGCGCACCCCCGAGGGCGTAGTAGGCGAAGCTCGGCAGGAGACCGATCCCGGCGCCGATCACACAGCCGAGACCGACGACCGCCAGAGCTTGCACGGCGTTCACGCGGCGTCGGATGCCGGACCGGCCGCCGACCGCCGTCAGCGTGGCGTCATCCGGACGACGCTCGAAACGAGCGAGCCCCAGAGTCACTACCGCCGTGCCGACCACGACACTGAGCGCGATTCCGGCGATCAGCGCCAGCCACGGCAGTGCCGAACCGGGCCCGTTCTCCTGGTGGGCGTACAGATCCGCATCCGGACTCTCGGCGGCGCCGGCGACGAGTCGATCCGATTCCGCAGCGGTGAGCGTCCGGCTCATGGCCCCGAAGACTTCGCTGGGGTCGTGGTCGATGTGCAGCGCGGCCGCTGACTGCGGGGAGAGGACGACGCCCCCGGGCAGACCGCGCAGGTCGGACATCAACAGGGCCGGCACATCCCGGGACGTGATCCCGTCGGTCACAACCTGCGATGTGACGTCCTTCGCGGCCTCCGCCGCCGGAATGGAGAAGAGCCGGAGCGACGGGTGCGGGCCGTCGTCATCCGAGAGCATCCACCGCATGTCGTCGGAGACGATCGCGGTGCCCGACTCGTACGCGGCGCGCTCGGCGTCGGTGAGGGTGGTGCCCGCGACCGTGGGCAGATCCGCGGCGGAGACGATCCTGAGCGTAACCCCGACGGTGCCCCAGCCGTCCACGCACAGCATGTGGTCGCAGTCTGAGGGCTGCGAGATCGGCGCCGCCGGCTGCACCACCATCTGGTCCGGGTCGACCGGGACTCCGTCACTGTCCACGTCGGCGAGTCGTGCGGTGTCGACCACGGCGATGCGGGTCGGATTGAGGACGCGCAGCAGGTGCTCCGCCTCCGCGGCACCCGCCGCACGGGTCGTGGCCTTGACACCCCCCAGCCCGATCGTGACGGTGTGCAGTGGTGCATTCCAGGTGTACGCGCGCACGGACGCGGCGGAGGTCATCGAGGTCACCGACAGTGCGGCGACGGTGACGAGCATCGCGGCGGCGATGGCGAGGAAGGCCGGAACCGTCCGCGAGGGATTCGCGGCGAGGTCCCGCGTCGCCACCCGCGTCGCGATCCCCGCGCGGGACACACTTCGGGCCAGAACGGTCAGGAGCCAGTGCCCGCACAGTGCGGTGCCGACGATGATGATGATCGGACCCAGCAGGCTGAGCGCGGTGGTCACGATCCCTTCCGGAGCCGTGAGGTTCTGGTGGGCGGCCGCCTTGACGGACAGGAAGACGATCGCTGCGATCCCGCAGGCGAGACCGGTGCCGAGGACGACCGCACCCCACCGAGGCATGGACTGCCGGAGGCGCACCGGACGGCGAGCACCACGCAACGCCGCGAGGGTGTCGCCGCGCGTCGCCGCGCGGGCCGGGCCGATCGCGGCGACTGTGCCGACGATGACGGCGAAGATCGCGATGGCGAGCAGGGGCGCGAGTGGCACGTGGAATCCCCAGTTGCCGCGGATCGTCCACGGGTTGCCGTTATCGAGCACGGCGAGCGCGACGGCCGCGGCCGCTGTTCCAAGCCCGATGCCGACGGCCGCCGCCAGCAGCCCGAGGACGACACCCTGGCCGAGGACGACGGCGAACAGCGAGCCTCGCCCGGCACCGACGCTCGCCGCCATCGCCAACGAGCGTTGCTGCCGACGCGCGCTCACGGTCATCGCGGCGGCCGCGACCAGGCCCACCAGAACCGCGATGAACGCTCCGCCGATGAGTCCGAGAGCGTAGGCCGACGCGCGATCGCTGCTGCCCAGGAACGGTTGACCGGGGTACGCCGGCATCCGGAGCATGAGGTCGTGGCCGAGGACCACGTAGCCCTCGTGATTCAGGCCGACGAGCTGCGTCAACGTGGGCTGCCAACCGAAGACGAACCAGCTCGTGTCGTAGGTCTGCCCGATCAGGACCGAGTCGGACGGCACCGCGAGTCCGCCGGCGCCGTTCTGGGAGAGCTCGAGCGCATCCACCGTCCCGGTGATCGTGACGGTGGTCGGTGTCTCCTCCGCCCCGGCCTCCACGGTGATCGTGTCGCCGACGCTGAGGCCCAACCGCTCGAGTGCAGCGGGCGTGGCCAGTGCCTCGTCCGGTGCGCTCGGCGCGGACCCGGACAGGAGCGTCGCCACTCCGTCGAACCTGTCCTCCCAGACGGGGCCGGCGATCAGCGGGAGCCACGTCGCGCCGCTGCTGGTCGGCAGGAGGACGGAGACACCGGACGTGACCTCGACGGTGTTCGCCGCCGCCGGGATGACCGAAGGGAACTCCGTGGGCGGCGGTCCCGTGTCCTCGCCCTCCTGGGACATCCCGGGTTCGTCCAGAGCCTGGGTCTTGGTGTCGTTGGGGCCGCCGTTGATCCAGATACGCGAATCGGCGTGCCCCAGACGGTAGTCCACCTTCTGCTGCTGCGTCTGCTGGTGGCTTTCGAAGAAGATCATTCCGGCGGTGAGAGCCGTGATCGGGAGGGCGATGAGCATCACCACGAGCAGAGAGGCACCCGGGGTGCGCAAGACCTGACGGACGGCCAGTCGCGTCGCGGCGCGGAGTGCGGGCCACACCGATCCGCGGCGCGCGACGGGTGCCCCGGACGCGTGCCGACGCCCAGAGGTGCGGGGCGGGCGATTCCCCGCGCCCGCCCCACGTCGTGAAGGTTCAGACACCGTCTCCGTCGCGCGCCGACGGCGCCGGACGTCGCTCATCAGGCCCGCCCGGCGAGGAGGGCGTCTTCCGCACGCTCCCGGCGGGACTCGTCGATGATGCGTCCGTCCCTGAGGAAGACGATGCGGTCCGCCCAGGCGGCGTGCCGCGGCTCGTGAGTGACGAGGATCGCGGCGGCGCCGGCGTCGACGCGCGAGCGGATGAGCTTCATGACCTGCTCACCGGTGACGGTGTCCAGGGCCCCGGTGGGTTCGTCGGCGAGGATGAGCCGCCGTCCACCGACCACAGCCCGAGCGATCGCGACGCGCTGCTGCTGTCCGCCGGAGAGGTCATCCGGGTAAGCGTTGCCGCGGTCCTCGAGACCGACGCCGGCGAGGGCGTCCTTCGCGGCCCGCCGCGCGGCTCGTCCGCCGATGCCGTCCAACTCCAGCGGGAGGGTGATGTTCTCCGCCGCCGTGAGGGTCGGAATGAGGTTGTAGTCCTGGAAGACGAAGCCGAGCGACCGCCGTCGCAACGCGGCCGTCCCGGCGGGGGAGAGCTCGGAGAGGTGCTCGCCTTCGACGATCACCTCACCCGAGGTCGGTCGCTGCAGTCCGCCGGCCACCGCGAGCAGCGTCGATTTACCCGAACCGCTCGCCCCCATCACGGCCACCATCTCGCCGCGCTGCAGGTCCAGGTCGATCCCGGACAGCGCCGAGACGGCCGTGTGCCCACTGCCGTACTGCTGGCTGACGCCGACCAGTCGCAGGACGGTCGCGTCCCGCGTCTCGTTCTCACCCATGAGAGTTCCTTCGTCCGGTTCGGCTCAGGCCGTGGTGGTCTTGGCGGGGCGGCCGCGTTTGGGCCGCTCGGTGGACAGCTCCAGCTCCATCGCGTGCTGCGGGTGCAGACGCAACCGCTGCTCGGTGTGATCCAGCCAGCGCGCCTCGGCTTCCGTGGCGAAGATCATCGAGTCGACCACGAGTGCCCACGCCAGCTCCTCGGGGCCATCCGGGGCGGATCCCGCGTACTTCGCGCGATTCAGTTCCTGCAACTGGGTCAACGTCGCCTTGCGCTGGGTCTGGATCACGGCGGCCACGTCCACGCCCGGCAGCGTGGCGGCGACGGCGAGCTTGATCGCGAGCTCGTCGCGGGTGCCGGTGCCGCGCTCGACGGGAGAGCCGAGCCAGTCCGCGACCTCAGCGCGTCCGGCGTCCGTGATCTCCCAGAACACGTGCCCCTGGTCGTCCGCGTCCCCGCGGGAGACCAGGCCATCGCGCTCCAAGCGCTCGAGGGTGTTGTAGATCTGCCCGACGTTCAGCGGCCAGGTCGACCCCGTGCGGCGATCGAACTCGGCGCGCAGTTGATACCCGTAGCAGGCCCCCTGATCCAGGATCGCCAGCAGCGATTGCCTGACTGACATCGCGTCCCCCCCTTTTCGTCGCCCCCGAAATGTAATTTCTCGGTATATGTATACCCAACAGTTGCTTTCCCAGCAACCCTTTCCCGCGAAACACCCAAGCACGTCCGAAAAACCGCGCATCGCGGGGTGTCTCGACCGTGCCTGGGTGTCTCGCGGAGGGAAATAGGCTGGGGGGATGGCGACAGGACGAACGCTCACGGCGGCGGAACGCTCGGAGCGGACACGGCTGCGCGCGCGACGGGCGACCGGAGTCCTCCTGCTCATCGCCGGCGTCATGGCGGCGCTCAGTGCGGCCCTGGTCGGGACCGGAGACTCGCTGAGCGCTCTCGTGATCGTGCCCGCGGTTCTCCTCGCGGCCATCCTGCTCGCGGTGAGCCCGGACGCCCGTGCGCGGACACCGCTCGCCGCAGGCTCGGTCCTGGCGGCGGGTCTTCTTCCCGCAGCAACCCTCACCTGCTGGCTCATCACGGGGGAGAGCTCGGACGTGCTGCTGCGCGTGCTGCAGGGAGCCGGAGCCGTTGCGGTCCTCCTGGCCGCGTGCACCCTCCCGCGCCCGGGCCGAGGTCGGGTCGCGCTCGCGGTTCTGGTCGTGCTGTTCGGGTTCGGTGTGGTGATCCTGAGCGCCCCGGTCGGGTGGCCGGTCGCCGTCGTGATCGGCGCGGCGTCCGTCAGCGCCCTCACCGGAATCCTGCTCGGGACGCTGCTGCTCGCACCGCGCATCGTGCACGCCTGATTCCGCCCTGAGCGCATCCAGCCGCATCCAAGGTCACGGGCGGATAACATAGGCGGGTGTGCCGCCACAGCGGCACGCGCGCTCGCGCGCACGACCCGAATGGAGACGACTCCCGTGGCGAACCCTCTCGAGAAACTGCTTCGTGCCGGCGAAGGACGCATCCTCCGCCGCCTTCAGCAGGTGGTCAAGGCCGTCAACGCCCTCGAGGATGACTACACCAAGCTCTCCGACGAGGAGCTGCGCAACGAGACCGTCGAGCTGCGCGAACGGTTCGCGAAGGGCGAGACCCTCGAGCAGCTGATGCCGGAGGCGTTCGCCGCCGTCCGCGAAGCCGCCAAGCGCACCCTCGGACAGCGTCCGTACGACGTTCAGGTGATGGGTGGCGCGGCGCTGCACCTCGGCAACATCGCCGAGATGAAGACCGGTGAGGGCAAGACGCTGACCGCCGCGTTCCCGGCTTACCTCAACGCCATCGCCGGCGAAGGCGTCCACATCGTCACCGTCAACGACTTCCTCGCGACCTACCAGTCCGAGTTGATGGGCCGTGTCTACCGCGCCCTCGGCATGACCACCGGTGTCATCGTCTCCGGACAGACACCGCCGGTGCGTCGTGAGCAGTACGAAGCGGACATCACCTACGGCACGAACAACGAGTTCGGCTTCGACTACCTGCGCGACAACATGGCCTGGCAGAAGGCGGACCTGGTCCAGCGCGGCCACTTCTTCGCGATCGTGGACGAGGTGGACTCGATCCTCATCGACGAGGCCCGCACGCCGCTGATCATCTCCGGTCCGTCCTCGGGCGAGGCCAACCGCTGGTTCACGGAGTTCGCGCGCATCGCGCTCATGCTCGAGCCGGACGAGGACTACGAGGTCGACGAGAAGAAGCGCACCGTGGGTGTGCTGGAGCCCGGTATCGAGAAGGTCGAGGACTACCTCGGCATCGACAACCTGTACGAGTCCGCGAACACGCCGCTGATCTCGTTCCTGAACAACTCGATCAAGGCGCGCGCGCTGTTCAAGCGTGACACCGACTACGTCGTGATGAACGACGAGGTCATGATCGTCGACGAGCACACCGGCCGCATCCTGGTCGGCCGTCGCTACAACGAAGGCATCCACCAGGCGATCGAGGCGAAGGAGGGCGTTCCGGTCAAGGCTGAGAACCAGACCCTCGCCACGGTCACGCTGCAGAACTACTTCCGCCTGTACGACAAGCTCGCGGGCATGACCGGAACGGCCGACACCGAGGCCGCCGAGTTCATGTCCACGTACGAGCTGGGCGTCGTCCCGATCCCGACGAACCGTCCGATGATCCGCAAGGACAAGGCCGACCTCGTCTACAAGAACGAGCAGGCCAAGTTCGACCAGGTCGTCGAGGACATCGCCGAGCGCCACGAGTCGGGTCAGCCGGTTCTGGTCGGCACCGTCTCCGTCGACAAGAGCGAGTACCTCTCGCGGCTGCTGTCGAAGAAGGGCGTCAAGCACGAGGTCCTGAACGCCAAGAACCACGCGCGTGAGGCCGAGATCGTCGCGCGCGCCGGACGCCTCGGTGCCGTCACCGTCGCGACGAACATGGCCGGCCGCGGTACCGACATCATGCTCGGTGGAAACGCCGAGTTCCTCGCCGTGCAGGAGATGAAGGCCAAGGGCCTGGACCCGGTGGACACGCCCGAGGAGTACGAAGCCGCCTGGGACGAGGTCTACGCGGGTACGAAGGCCACCGTCGAGGAGGAGGCCGAGCAGGTCCGCGATGCCGGCGGCCTCTACGTCCTCGGTACCGAGCGCCACGAGTCGCGTCGCATCGACAACCAGCTGCGCGGACGTTCCGGACGTCAGGGTGACCCGGGGGAGAGCCGCTTCTATCTCAGCCTCACTGACGACCTGATGCGCCTGTTCCAGTCGGGTCTGGCCGAGTCCATGCTGCAACGCGCCAACTTCCCGGACGACGTCGCGATCGAATCCGGCGTGGTCACTCGCGCCATCAAGTCCGCCCAGTCGCAGGTGGAGAACCGCAACGCGGAGATCCGCAAGAACGTCCTGAAGTACGACGACGTCCTCAACCGCCAGCGCGAGGCGATCTACGCCGACCGCCGTCACATGCTCGAGGGCGATGACATCAAGGACCGCGTGGGCCACTTCGTCGAGGACGCCATCGGTGCGATCGTGGATGAGCACACCAACACCGGCCACACCGAGAGCTGGGACTTCGACGCCCTGTGGACCGAGCTGAAGACGCTCTACCCGGTCGATGTCACGATCGATGAGGTCGTCGCCGAAGCCGGTGGCGCCAAGGGCCGGATCACCCAGGTGGGTCTGAAGCGTGAGCTCGTCAGCGACGCCACGATCCAGTACGGCAAGCGCGAGGAGACGCTCGGTGAGCCCGCCATGCGCGAGCTCGAGCGTCGCGTCGTTCTGCAGGTCCTGGACCGCCGCTGGCGCGACCACCTCTACGAGATGGACTACCTCAAGGACGGCATCGGCCTGCGCGCGATGGCCCAGCGCGACCCGCTGATCGAGTACCAGCGCGAGGGCTTCGCGATGTTCCAGTCCATGATGGGCTCGATCAAGGAGGAGTCGGTCGGCTTCCTCTACAACCTCGAGGTCGAGGTCCGTCCCGCCGAGGAAGGCGTCGAGGCGCCCCAGGTGGAGGCCAAGGGCCTCACCGCCGCCGAGGGGGACAACGCCAAGCTGGAGTACTCCGCCCCGAGCGAGGACGGCGACGTCGAGGTGCGCAACGACCGCGGCCAGGTGCAGCAGTCGGCCACCGACCGCGTGCGTCGTGCCGCCGCCGCGGCGCAGGCCCAGACCGAGGCTCCCGCGGAGGCCGCGGAGGCGCCGACCGAGCGCGGTGCGTTCGGCCAGAAGGTCGCCGGCACGACGCCTCCGGCTCCGTCCAACCGCGCCGCGCGTCGCGCCCAGGGCAAGAAGAAGAAGTGACCCGATGACGAGGGCCCCGCTCCGGCGGGGCCCTCGTCATGTTCGGCGCCGCAGCAGGCCACTGACCCGGCAATGGTGGTCTCGAGCACCGATCGCGCAGGACTAGCCTGGGTCCATGAGCCCACTCCGTCCGCTGGATCAGTCCGCCAAACTCAAGAACGTTCTCTATGAGATCCGTGGAGCGGCACTGGCAGAGGCGGCACGGCTGGAGTCGGCCGGTCACCAGGTCCTGAAGCTCAACACCGGCAATCCGGCCATCTTCGGGTTCGAGGCGCCGTATCAGATCGTCCGCGACATGATCGCGGCGGTGCCGACCTCGCACGGCTACAGCGAGAGCCGCGGCATCCTCTCCGCACGGCGGGCGATCATCAGCCGTTATGAGGAGGTTCCGGGCTTCCCGCACATCGACCCGGACGACGTCTACCTCGGCAACGGGGTGTCCGAGCTGATCACGATGGTGATGCAGGCGCTGCTGAACGAGGGCGACGAGGTGCTCGTCCCGGCCCCGGATTACCCGCTGTGGACCGCGATGACCTCCCTGGCCGGCGGCACGCCCGTCCACTACGTGTGTGACGAGGAGCAGGAGTGGCAGCCGGACCTGGAAGACATCCGGGCCAAGGTGACGCCGAACACCAAGGCGATCGTCATCATCAACCCGAACAATCCCACGGGGGCGGTCTACTCGCGTGAGATCCTCGAGGGCATCGTGCAGATCGCACGGGAGAACTCGCTGCTGCTGCTCAGCGACGAGATCTATGACCGCATCCTCTACGACGACGCGGTGCACATCCCGACCGCGACGCTGGCGCCGGACCTGCTGTGCTTGACCTTCAACGGTCTGTCCAAGACCTACCGGGTCGCCGGCTACCGGTCCGGGTGGGTCGTCATCACCGGACCGAAGCGGCACGCGGCCGGATTCCTCGAAGGGATCACGCTGCTGGCGTCGACCCGGCTGTGCCCGAACGTCCCGGCACAGCACGCGGTGCAGGCCGCGCTGGACGGAGTGCAGACGATCAACGCGCTGATCGCGCCGTCCGGGCGATTGCATGAACAGCGGGACGTGACGTGGGAGGGCCTGAACGCCATCCCCGGGGTGTCCTGCGTGAAGCCCCGAGGCGCACTCTACGCGTTCCCGCGATTGGACCCCGAGGTGTACGAGATCCATGACGATCAGAAGTTCATCTACGATCTGCTCGTCGCCGAGCACATCCTGCTCGTGCAGGGCACCGGTTTCAACTGGCCGACGCCGGACCACTTCCGCGTCGTCACGCTTCCGGAGGCTCGAGTTCTCGGCGACGCCGTGGAACGCCTCGGGAACTTCCTCGCCGACTACAAGCAGTGAGCCCGCGTTCGTGCGGCCGCTCGCCCGGCCGCACGAACGTCACAGCAGGGCGAGTGATGTCGCGCGCCAGCGTCGGTCGATGCCCTCCAATCGGATGGCGACGGCGCGGGTGCGCATCGGCGTCTGCACGATGACGACGCCCTCCACGACGCCGTCGGCAGGACTGGAGTGTCGCACGGAGGTGATGCGCTGGTGGGGGCGCACCGCCGCCATCCCGCGGGCGCTGCGAGCCCGCGCGGCGAGGTTCACCCGTGTCACCACGGACAGGAACGCCTCCTCGGCGAGCCAGCGAGCCAGCTGCTCCACTTCGCGAGCACCGGCGAGCGCTTCCAGCACACCCACCGTCAGATTGCGCAACAACGGCGTCGGGTCCGGGAGGTCGGCGTGGCCGGTCCGTTGTGGCGCGAAGAACTCCGAGATGTCGACTGCGCGTGCACCGGGCGCGACGCGCGCGTGATCATCAATGAGTGGTGTCGTGACCATCCTTCTTCCTCATCGGGTCGGGACCGCGGAGTGAGTGAATCACGCGCGTTCAGACCGGTCAAAGGTTTGTGAGCGAACTGGGGATATCTCTCATGGGATCTCCGTGTTCGCCCTAGCGTCGCCGGGATGCAGTGGGACGACTTCTTCGCGGGGCTCGAGGGACAGCTCGCGGCCGAGTGGGAGGCCGAGCGTGCAGCGCTCGCCTCGGAGACGGAGCGGTTGCGAGTGGCCGCGTTGGAGCTGCGCACGCGGCTGGCTGCGGTGGCGGCCGAGTACGCCCCGCTCAGCCTGGACAGCGCGGCCGGGACGGTGCGCGGCACGTTGCGGGTGGTCGGCGCGGACTGGGTCGGGCTGGAGGACGCACCCGGAAGGCTGACCGCGGTACCGCTGCGTGCCGTGCGCGGTGTGGGCCTGACCCACCCGGCGCTGCTGCGCAGCACGATGCCGGTACCGACCGAGCCGTTGCGGGAGCGGTTCACGTTCGGATTCCTCGCCCGAGACCTCGCGCGGCGTCGGCTGCCCGTGCGCGTCACGGTCGACGGCGGATCGGTGCTCTCGGGGACGATCGATCGAGCGGGCCGAGACCACATCGACGTGGCCCTGCACGACCCCGATCGTCCGAGGCGAGCGGCGGAGGTGACCGGTTACCGGATCATTCCGGTCGCCGCGATCGCGCACGTCCGGATCGAGGATGCGGACCGGATCGCGCTCACCGGTTGATCACTCCGGATCGCGGCCGCCCCACAGCTCCGGGAAGCTCGCCGCGTTGGACTGGTGCCACAGGGCGATCCGTCGCGCCTCCTCGCGCTGATCATCGAGATAGTCCGCGACGCTGGCCTCGGCGATCCGCCAGTGCGAGGCGGTGCCGAGGCGGGCACCGCGCAATCGTCCCTCGCGTACGAGGGCGATCACCTCGTCCACGTCGAGGCTGAGCAGCTCCGCCACCTGGGCGGGGGAGACGTGACGCTCGGGTCCGGTCGCCTCGATCATGCCCTCATTATGGTCCGCGCTCCGGGGCGCGCAACCGCCTCGAGGGTGCCGTGTGGATAAGGACCATTCGCTCCGCGGCGGGATCGCATGTGGACAGCCGGACCGGTCGCGGCCGGGGTGTGCTTGCATCCACGACATGTCCCCGCGAACCCCTGGAATCCTCACTGACGCACGCTTCTTCATCGGTATCGGCCTGGTCGCCGTGAGCATCGCGGGGGTGTGGGGCGTCGTGAGCGCAGCGCGAACGACGGTCACCTTCGCCGTGGCGGGCGGCGCGCTCGTGCCCGGACAGCATCTGGCGCGAAGTGATGTCGCGGAGGTCGAGGCGGCGCTCGGTGCGCGCGCTGACGCCTACCTGAGGCCCGACGAGATCCCGGACGACGCGGTGCTCACTCGCACCGTCGGCGCCGGCGAACTGATCCCGCGCGACGCGATCGGGGACGCGACGACGCAGCGCACGACGACCGTCGTCGTCTCCAGTGCGGTGGCGCTGCCCTCGTCCGTCGAAGTCGGCACCACGGTGGACGTGTGGGCCAGCGTGGTGTCATCGGACGAGCGGACGGCACCGAGCGTGCTGGTCTCGGACGCCGTGGTGGCACGGGTCGGCGAGACGGCGGCGGTGCGCGGCGGGACGGACGTCGAGCTCGTCGTCCCCCGCGACGCCGTGTCGGACGTGCTCGCGGCGACATCCGGCGAGGCCGTCATCTCCGTCGTCCCGGCGGCCGGGTCATGACGCGGCAGATCGGGCTGGCGGTACCGGACGGCGGCGCCCTGGCAGCCGAGTTCCACGACCTCGGCCTCGCCGTTCGGCGGATGGATGTCGACGAACTGTCGACGGCGGCCCTCGACTCGCTCGCGGTGCTCGTCATCCCTGCGACGGCCACAGTCCTCACCGCCACCCTCGTCGCAGCGTGCGACCGCGCCGCGGTCCGGGTCGTGCCTCTGGCGGAGGGGCAGCGCGGTGCGGCGCTCGCGACCTCGTTCGGCCTCACCGCCGTGTCGGAGATCACTGCGCAGGCGATCCTGTCCGCTCTGCGCGCGGCGCCGGCGGCGCCGGGTCCCCGTCCGCCGGCGCGGGTGATCGCGGTATGGGGTCCGCCGGGGGCGCCGGGCCGGACCACGGTGGCGGTCTCGCTCGCCGCCGAACTCGCCCGCGGAGGGCGCTCGAGCGCTCTCGTCGACGCGGACACGCACGCGCCCGCGGTCGCGCAGTTGCTCGGTCTCTCCGATGACGGACCGGGCTTCGCGGCCGCGTGTCGGCAGGCCGGGCGAGGCCTGCTGGATCGGACCGAGTACGCGCGCATCGTCGCGCACGTCGCCGCTGCCGGCACCGCGCTCGAGGTGCTCGTCGGGTTGAACCGTCCGGCACGTTGGCCGGAGCTTCGCGGTGATCGTGTGCGTGGCGCGTTGCAGGCGATGCGCGGGTGGACGGACCACGTCGTCGTCGACGTCGCCGCCCCGTTGGAAGCGGACGAGGCCATCGTCACCGACCTCGACGACGGGCCGTGCCGGAACGCCGCGAGCCGCGCCGTCCTCACCGCCGCCGACACCGTGGTCGCGGTGGTGGGGGCGGATGCCGTGGCTCTCGCCCGCGCCGTGCGTTCCCTGGCCGAGTTGCGCGAGCTCGCCCCCGCCGCCGACGTCCGGGTGGTGGTGGACCGCTTCCGTTCGCGCGCCATCGGAGTGGACGCGCGCGGGCAGATCCGGCGCACGCTCGAACGGTTCGCGGATGTCCCCGCCCCGCTGTTCCTGCCGGATGATCCGGTTCTGCACGACCGCGCGATGCTGCACGCGATCCCGGCTGTGGCGCTGGCGCCTCGGTCCGCCTACGCCGCCGGGATCCGCCGACTGGCAGCCGCGGTCGCGCCGGTGGATGCTCCGGCGCCCGCCCGGGTCGAGCGGGGGAGCCGACGCCGTGCGCGCGGGCGGGAGGCGGTCCTCGCGACGCCGTAGGCTAACGGGGTGTCGACACTCTCAGACCTCGTGTACGCCCAGGGCCGCGCCGATGACGCCGACGTGGAATGGCTGCACCGTCTCGCCGGCGATGGCCAGCTCCTTGCCGACCTCGCGTTCGCGGACATCGTCATCTGGGTGCCGACGCCCGAGGACACGTTCATCGCGGTGGCCCACACGCGCCCCGGCGGCGCGGCGACGCTGTTCTACCGCGACATCGTCGGCGACACCGTTCGGCCGCAGTGGTTCACGCAGGTTCGGGAGGCCTTCAACTCGGCGATGATCGTGGATTCGTCCTCGCCGGACTGGTTCGAGGAGACCCCGACCCGCGTGCGGGCCGTCCCGATCGTCCGGGAGCGGAGCCGCGCCGGGGCACAGCCGACCGTCATCGGTGTGCTGACCCGGCACACCAACCTCGGTGAAGCGCGCACGCCGTCGCGGCAGCAGATCACCTTCAACGACTGCGCGGACGACCTGTTCGCGATGATCAGCGCCGGGGACTTCCCGGACCTGGACGCGCCCACCTCGCCGCGGCGCGGCGCTCCGCGCGCGTCCGACGGCCTCATCCGCCTGGACGTGGACGGCATCGCGACCTTCGCCAGCCCGAATGCGCTGTCCGCCTTCAACCGCATGGGCTTCGATGACGAGCTGGAGGGGGAGCCGCTCGTCGAGGTCGTCGGTCAGCTCGTCCCGGCGTCGCGTCAGGTCGACGAGTCGCTGCCCGTCGTGGTCACCGGACGCGCACCGTGGCGCGCCGACATCGAGGCGCGTGGCGTCACGGTGTCCCTGCGTGCGATCCCGCTGAAGGACCACGGCACCCGCATCGGTGCCATCATCCTGTGCCGTGACGTGTCCGAGCTCCGCCACCAGGAGCAGGAGCTGATCACCAAGGACGCCACGATCCGCGAGATCCACCACCGCGTCAAGAACAACCTTCAGACGGTGTCGTCGCTGCTGCGCATCCAGGCGCGGCGCACGCACTCCGAGGAGGCCCGCGATGCTCTCACCCAGGCGATGCGTCGGGTGGCCTCGATCGCCATCGTCCACGACACCCTGGCCAGCGGTCTCACGCAGAACGTGGACTTCGATGAGGTGTTTACGCGCGTGCTGAAGCTGGTCGCGGAGGTCGCCGCGGGAGCCGGGACGCGGGTCCATCCCAAGGTCACCGGTGAGTTCGGCAAGCTGCCGAGCGAGTACGCCACGCCGCTCGCGCTCGCCCTCACGGAACTGGTCACGAACGCCGTCGAGCACGGTCTCGCCGGCGTCGAAGAGGGCGAGGTCGAGATCATCGCCGAGCGCAGTCCGGACCTGCTCGAGGTGCGCGTGCGCGACAACGGCGGCGGGCTTCCGGAAGGACAGGTCGGCCGCGGCCTCGGGACGCAGATCGTCCGCACGCTGATCCAGGGCGAGCTCAGCGGCACGATCGACTGGCACACGCTCGTCGGCTCGGGCACGGAGGTCACGATCGACATCCCGATGCGTTGGATCGCCCCCGGCGCCTGACCCGCAGACACGCGAAACACCCGGGCACGTCCGAGAACCCCCGCATTGCGCGGTGTCTCGGACGTGCCCGGGTGTTTCGGGAGGAATCAGGAAGCGCGGCGCGCGCGAGCGGCGCGACGCTTCAGGGCGCGACGCTCGTCCTCGCTGAGTCCGCCCCACACACCCGAGTCCTGACCGGTCTCGAGGGCGTACTGCAGGCAGATCTCCGTCACCGTGCAGCGCGCGCAGACGGACTTGGCCTTCTCGATCTGGTCAACGGCGGGTCCGGTGTTTCCGACCGGGAAGAACAGCTCCGGGTCGACCGTGAGGCAGGCGGCTTTGTCGCGCCAATCCATGTTTAGGTGCTCCTTGGATGAGTGGGTGTGGGGTGTCCCCGGGCCTTTGCACAGCGAAGGTCTCTCGGGTCGGATACCCTGTGTATGACGAGCCGAAACGCTCGCCCCACGCCGCTGTGGGAGCACATGGCATGTCCAATGCTTCCATGAATCGGCGGGTGAATCAAGGGTTAATTGATTCTCACCCCCTTCCGGAGGGGGCCGGGCGGCCTCGTCCGATCGCTCAGGAAAGAGTCAGACCAACCCATGCGACTGCATCCACTCGCCCTCATCGCCGCGGTCATCGTCGCTCTCGAAGGCGTGCTGATTCTGATCTACGCCGGGGTGCAGCTGCTCGACCTCATCGGCGGTGGTGCGGCCGAGGTCCCCACGGCGATCGCCCTGCTGGCGCTGACCGCGGTGTTCGGTGTCGGAATGCTGGCGCTCGCGTACGGCATCGCCAGGGAACGCACCTGGGGTCGCTCGGGTGGCATCGTGATGCAGATCCTGCTCGCGAGCGTGGGGCTCATGCTGCCCGCGGTGTTCGAGGTGCCCGGGTGGGTGGCCGTTCTGGTCGTGGCTCCGGCGGTCGTGGCGTTCGCGCTCATCCTCATCGCATCCCGGCGTGCGCCGGAGGACGCGGACGAGCGCTGACGCTCAGCCTTCGAGCCCGACGGCCTTGAGCACGCGACCGACGTGTCCGGTGGCGCGCACGTTGTACATCGCGTCCTCGATGACACCGTCGGCGTCGATCACGAACGTCGAACGGATCACGCCCTCGTACGTCTTGCCGTAGTTCTTCTTCTCGCCCCAGACGCCGTACGCATCCATCACGGCGTGGTCGGCGTCGCTGACCAGGGTGAAGGGCAACGCGTCCCGGTCGCGGAACGTCGCGAGCTTGCCGATCGGGTCGGGGGAGACCCCGATCACGGTGAAGCCGGCGGCCTGCAGGCGGGTCCACGAGTCGCGGAAATCGCAGGCCTCCGTCGTGCACCCGGGCGTCATGGCGGCCGGGTAGAAGTACAGCACCACGCGCGTACCGCGCAGGGCGGACAGCGACACGGCGTTGCCGTCCTGATCGGGCAGAGTGAAATCGGGGGCCGGGGTTCCGGGCTCGAGACGCGTCATGGCACCAGCCTACTGACGCCCTAGTGCTCGAACGTCTCCAGCAGACGCTGCAGGGACTCCAGACGGGCGCGCTGCGCGTCCGTCATCTCGCCGTCCGTGGCGGCCTCGTTGAGCGCGCAGTCGGGGGCGTCGGGCAGGTGCGTGCACCCGCGGGGGCAGTTCTCCGCGATGCCCTCGAGGTCGGTGAAGGACTTCAGGATGTTCGCCGGATTCACGTGGCCGAGCCCGAACGAACGGACACCCGGGGTGTCGATGACCCAGCCGGAACCGTCCGCGCCGCGGAAGCGCAGCGAGATGGTCGAAGACGACGTGTGGCGGCCGCGACCCGTGACGTCATTCACATGGCCGGTCGCCCGCCCCGCGCCGGGGACCAACGCGTTCACCAGGGTCGATTTGCCGACGCCGGAGTGGCCGACGAACACCGTGGTGTGTCCGACGAGGGCGGCCCCGATCTCGGCGAGGGGCACCTCATCGCGGGAGCTGGTGAAGACCTGCAGATCGTCCAGGTCGGTGAAGTGCGACAGGAACGCGGCGGGGTCGGCGAGGTCGGCCTTGGTGACCACGAGAAGTGGCGCGATCCCGGCGTCCAGGGCGGCGACCAGATAACGATCGACGAGCCGTGCGCGCGGCTCCGGATCGGCGGCTGCGACGACGATCAGCATCTGGTCGGCGTTGGCCACGATGACGCGCTCGACCTGGTCGGTGTCATCGGCGCTGCGACGCAGCAGGGAGGTGCGCTCCTCGATCCCGACGATGCGCGCGAGCGTTCCGTCGGCTCCGGAGGTGTCGCCGACGACGCGCGCGCGGTCGCCGTTGACGATCGCGGTGCCGCGCATCTCTCGGGCGCGTGAGGCCAGGACCGTCCGCTCGTCGGGCCGATCCTCGGCGAGGAGAACGGTGTAGCGACCGCGATCCACGGCGATCACGCGTCCGACGACGGCATCCTCGTGCGCGGGGCGGCGCTTCGTGCGTGGGCGATTGGCCTTCGGGTTCGGACGGACCCGGATGTCCGACTCGTCGAAGTCGGATTCGTCGTCGTCGTCGAAATCGGTGAGCCAGCTCACGCCGCGGCTTCCTCCGCGTCATCGTCGGGCGCGAGCATGTGCTGCCACAGCTCCGGGAACTGCGGCAGGGTCTTGGCTGTGGTCCCGATGTCATCGACCACGACGCCGGGAACGCGCAGGCCGATCAGGGCACCGGTGGTGGCCATTCGGTGGTCCTGGTACGACTTCCACGTCGCACCGTGCATCGCGGCCGGGATGACGCGGATGCCGTCGGGCAGTTCCTCCGCCCCGCATCCGACGGCCCGGAGCTCGTTGACCAGGGCGGCGATGCGATCCGTCTCGTGCAGGCGGATGTGGCCGATGCCCCGGAACACGCTCGGGCCGTCCGCGAAAGCGGCGAGTCCCACCAGGGTCGGTGCCAGCTCTCCGGCCGCGGACAGGTCCAGATCGACGGCCTTGACTGATCCGGTACCGGTCACCGTGAGGGCCCCGCCGCGGCGGCTGGCGCGCGCGCCGAAGTGCGGCAGGAGGTCCATCAGCATCCAACCGGGCTGCGTGGAGTGCGCGGGCCAGCCCGGGATCGTCACCGAGCCGCCGACGACCAGGGCGGCGGCCAGGAACGGCGCCGCGTTGGACAGGTCCGGCTCGATCATGATCTCTTTGCCGCGGATGGTGCCCGCCGGCACGACCCACTCGCCCGCCGCGACCCGCTCGACCTGCACGCCACGGTGGCGGAGAACGTCGATGGTCATCTCGATGTGCGGGATCGACGGCAACCGGTCGCCGTTGTGGGTCAGCTGCAGACCGACGTCGAAGCGTGCGGCGACCAGCAGCAGCCCGGAGATGAACTGGCTGGATCGCGACGCATCGATCGTCACCTGTCCGCCTCGGATGTGACCGTGGCCGATGACCGTGAACGGCAGCGCCCAGTGTCCGCCGTCATCGATGTCGACGCCGACATCACGCAGGGCGCTGATCATCTCGCCCATCGGGCGGTGCAACGCGGACTCATGCGCGGTGATGACCGTCTCACCCTTGGTGAAACCGGTCAGCGGCGTGAGGAAGCGCATCACCGTGCCGGCCTGGCCGCAGTCGATCGTGCAGCCGCCGGACAGGGTGCGGGGCGGGACGATCTCGAGGTCGGGGCCGAACGGACCGGATCCCTCGACCTCGGTGATCTCGACTCCGAGGGCACGCAGTCCTTCGATCATGCGCGCGGAGTCGTCGGAGTGCAGGGGTGCCCGCAGGCGGCTGGGCCCGTCAGCGACGGCGGACAGGACCAATTCACGGTTGGTCAGGGACTTCGAGCCCGGGATCGTCAGACTGGCGCGCAGTGGTGCGGCGGCCGTCGGCGCCCGGAAGGCGGTGCCGACTGCGGTCGATGGGGCGGATGCTGCATTCGTGGTCATCCCTCACCACCCTAGTGGCGGGTGGGCTTCACGGCCCAGAAATATATCGCCACGGGAATAGCGTCGGCCGCTCGTGAGTTGGTTTCCGGTGATGGAGAACGAGGGGAGCGGGATGATCGCGACGCTGGAACGTCCCCGTATGGTGGACGACGCCGCGGGCCTAGACTGGCCCGCGATGGATGATCGAGAGCAGACCGCCACGGAGGACCCGCGCACCCAGTTCGAGGAGCAGGCCCTGCCGTTCATGGACCAGTTGTACGGTGCCGCGATGCGCATGACGCGCAATCCCGCAGACGCCGCCGACCTGGTCCAGGAGACGTTCGTCAAGGCCTACGCGGCCTGGGCCTCGTTCACGCAGGGGACGAATCTCAAGGCGTGGTTGTACCGCATCCTCACGAACACCTACATCAACACGTACCGCAAGAAGCAGCGCGAGCCGTACCAGGGCACCATCGATGACCTCGAGGACTGGCAGCTCGGCGGGGCGGAGTCCACGACGGCGACGAGTTCGCGGTCGGCCGAGGCTGAGGCCATCGACCGGATGCCGGCATCGGCCGTCAAGGACGCGCTGCAGTCCATTCCCGAGGATTTCCGGTTGGCGGTGTACCTCGCTGATGTCGAGGGCTTCGCGTACCAGGAGATCGCCGACATCATGAAGACGCCGATCGGCACCGTCATGAGCCGCCTGCACCGTGGCAGGAAGATGCTCCGTGACCTGCTGGCGGACTATGCGGCAGAGCGTGGGATCCACGCCGCCGCCACGAGGAGTGAGAAATGACCGACTGCGGATGCGAGCAAGCTCGCCGCGATCTCGAGGAGTACCTGCGCGATGAGGTCTGCCGGACCCAGGCGTCGGACATCCGACAGCATCTCGAGACGTGCGAGAGCTGCCGTGATGAGGCGCTCGTGAACCGCACGCTCACCGACGTTCTCGCTCGTGCGTGCGCGGAGACCGCGCCGGAGCAGCTGAAGCTCATGGTCATCGCCCGTCTGCGTGCCGCGCAGGCATCGCACTCCGCCTGACACCCCCCTTCGTGCGGGCAGTGCTGTGGAATCACTGTGATCCGTCGATGAAACCACCCCGCTGATCGCGCCCCCGGCACCCGGGGCGGGATGATCACGGCGTGAGTAGTTCGGGGGCGGTCGCGACCGGTTCGATCGGTGGCGTGACCAGAGCACGATGGCGCATGCGCGACGCCGTGCGCGTGCTGCGCGGCGCGCCCGTCGCCGCAGGGTTCTCGATGGTCGTCATCGTCGCGACGATTGCCGGACGTCAGGCTCACGCGGTCCTTTCAGCGGGCGCCGAACCGACCCTGGCCGGACGGCAGTGGTGGACACCCCTGACCGCGATCCTGGTCGCCGCGGACTACCGTGCGCTGCTGCTCACCGTGGTCCTGGGGGTGACGCTGCTGGCGTTCGCCGAGCTGCGGCTCGGGTCCCGCCGCACCGTCATCGCGCTGCTGGGCGGCGGTGTGCTCAGCGTCGCGCTCGGCGTGATGGTGCAGGCCGGCGTGGCACGCTGGCCGGGCCTTGAGGTCCTCGGCGACGACAGCGTCCTGGATCCGACGATCGCGGTCGTGGCCGCGGTCGTGGCCGCCTCGGGCGTGGCTTCCGCGCTGTGGCGGCGACGTCTGCGTCTGGTGATCTTCGCGGTCGTGCTGGTGCTCGCGCTCTACGCCGGTGACACGGCATCCTGGTTCCGCCTCGGTGCGTTCGTGGTCGGGCTCGTGCTCGGCGAACTGTGGGCGGGGGAGCGCAAAGACCGTGTGTGGTGGCGCAACAGCCTCCAGGAGCGGCGGGTGCTGATCGCTTCGGTGGTGGCGATCGTCGGCTTGGGGCCCCTCGCCGCCCTGGTCTCCGGTGGCGGGCGGGGCCCGCTGGCGCTGGTCACGGCATCGTTCTCCGAGATCGACCAGCGCCTGACGAACCGATGCGCTGTGCACTGGACGGACGTCTGCGATTACCAGGCGGTCGCCACCATCACCCGTGGCGCCGGTCTCGCCCTGCTCGCCATCGTCCCGCTGGTGCTGCTGGTGGTCGCCGCGGTCGGGCTGCGGATCGGTCGCCGATCGGCCTGGCTCCTGGCCGTCATCGTGAACGTCCTGCTGCTGGTCGCATCGATCGTCACGGCCATCACCGGGGAAGTGGCGATCCCGGGGAAGGGGATCCCGTTCATCGCCGAGACCGTGATGTGGTCGATCAGCGCTGTGGGACTGCCGGCCGTCCTGCTGGTCGTGCTCCTGGTCAGCCGCCGGGCCTTCCGCGTTCGGGCCACCGGATCCGCGTCGCGACGGGTCGCGATCGTCATCGTCGGCGCCCTCGCGGTGGGGCTGACCGTGTTCCTGGTCGGGGCCACGCTCACGACGTCATCCTGGTCCCAGCCCCCGACGCTGCTTCAACTCGTCGATGAGGCCCTTCGTCGCTTCATACCACCGGGTCTGTTCCCGTGGCACACCATCGATCCTTACCCGCGGCGGGGTCCGGGACTGTTCCTCTGGCAGTGGGTCGGAGTGGCGTTCTGGGTCGTCGTCGTCGTGATGCTGCTGTGGCTCTACCCTCGCGTGCACATCGATGGTGCCGCCTCGGAGGACCGCTATCGTGCCGTGCTGCGTTCGGGCGACGCCGGCACCCTCGGGTGGCTCGGCACCTGGAGCGGGGTACGACACTGGTTCACGCCGGACGGGGAGGCGGCGGTCGCTTACCGGATCGAAGAGGACGTCGCGATCGCCGTGTCCGATCCGGCGTGCGCCGCGGAGCGTCGCGGTGAGGTCGTCCGCGGCTTCGCGTCCTTCGCCGTCGCGCACGGGTGGACGCCGGTGTTCTACAGTGCCCACGATGAGACCGTCGCGGCGCTGGCCGAGATGGGGTGGCAGGCGATGACGGTGGCGGAGGAGACCGTGATCCGCCCGCAGTCCTGGACGATGGCGGGCAAGGCCGGGGAGAAGGTGCGCCACCCGGTGACGCGCATGCAGCGGGAGGGCGTGACAGCGCTGTGGACATCGTGGGCGGAGCTGCCGCCCGCGCTGGCGGGGCAGATCGTGGAGATCAGCGAGCAGTGGGTGGCGGAGAAGTCGCTGCCGGAGATGGGATTCACACTCGGCTCGGTGCCCGAGATGCAGGACCCGGAGGTCCGGCTGCTGCTGGCGATCGACGCCGCCGGTGAGGTGATCGGGATCACCAGCTGGCTGCCGTCCTGGCGGGCCGGAGAGCCGATCGGATGGACCCTGGACGTGATGCGTCGCGCACCGGAGGCACCGAACGGCGTCATGGAGTTCCTCATCGCTTCCGCCGCGATGCGGATGAAGGACGATGGCGTCGAGGTGCTGAGCCTGTCCGGTGCGCCGCTCACCCTGGGCCCGGACGAGGCGGCGCGCTCGCCCCTCATCGGCAGCGTGCTGTCCCGGCTCGCGGACGCGCTGGAGCCGCTGTACGGATTCGGCTCCCTGTTCCGGTTCAAGCGGAAGTTCCGGCCGGAGTACCGGCGGCTGTCGCTGGCCTACGCCGACCCACTGGATCTGCCCCGGGTCGGCCTCGCGCTCACCCGCGCCTACCTGCCCGCGGGAGCGGGGGAGCACGTGCTTGCCCTCGCCCGCCGCGCCCTCGAACGGAGACGGTGAGATGAACGCCCTGCTCAGCCTGGAACTGATCACCTCACCGGTGGTGCCGATCATCGTCCTCGTGACGCTCGTGCTGTTCTGCGCGGTCCTCGCACCCCGGCCGAGCCATCCGATGCGCCTCCTGATCGGCGCGCTCGTGGGGACGGTGATCGTCTCCGTCGTCGTTCTCCTCCTGCAACGGGCGAACGTCTTCGAGGGGGAGCTGCCGGACGGGACGGTGCCGTGGGTCCTGCTCACCGGGGGGCTGCTCGGCGTGGCCGCGGTCGGATTGTTCACACGACCGTGGTGGCGGCGAACCCTCGCCGGGCTTCTGGTCGTCTCTTCGGTTCTCTGCCTGGGTCTGGCGGTGAACGCGCTGTACGGCATCACCCACACGCCGGCGTCGATCCTGGGACTGGCCACGGCGCCGGTGGCCTCATTGCCGGCGGACAAATCCGGTCCGCGGACACTGCGCGACTGGCGGCCGCCGGCGGACATGCCGGCCGTCGGCACGGTCGGTACGCTCAGCGGGGCGCATGCCATCCCCACTTCACGGCCGTACACGGCGCGTCCCGCGTCCGTGTACCTGCCGCCCGCCGCTCTGGTCGCGGACGCTCCGAAGCTCCCGGTCATCGTGATGATGATGGGACAGCCGGGTTCGCCGGATCCCACCCTGATCGCGGCGGCGCTGAACGCCTACGCCGAGCGGCACCAGGGGGTCGCACCGATCGCGGTCGTCGTGGATCAGCTCGCCGGCAGTTCGGCCCACAATCCGCTGTGCACCGACTCCACCAAATACGGCGCCGTCGCGACGTACGTGAACGAGGATGTGCCGCGCTGGATCCGCTCGCACCTGAACGTGTCGGACGACATCCGGGACTGGACCATCGCGGGATACTCCAACGGTGGTTCCTGCGCCATCGACTGGGCGGCGCAGCACCCGACGATCTGGGGCAACCTGCTGGACATCTCCGGAAACGAATACCCGGGCTCGGAGAACCCCGCGAACGCCAGGGCGGTCTGGCACGACGACATGGCGGCCTACGAGGCGTCCTTGCCGGCGGCGCAGCTGAAGCTGCCCGAGCACCGGGGGGCGTATGCCGGGCACCTGGCGGTGTTCACCTACGGCGCCCTCGATCACCACTACGGCCCGGGCCAGAAGCGCAACGTCGTTCGAGCGGAGGACGCCGGCTTCACCGTGCTCTCCCGTTCCCTGCCCGGGCTCTCGCACGTGGGGAAGGTGGTCTCGGAGGGGCTGAGCGTGGCGATGAACGATCTGGGCGCCCACCTCGGGCTCGATCGATTCGCCAAGGAGGCGTCCTCCGATGCCGAAACGCACGGCGCCGACCCCGCTCCCATGCTCGGGTCCAGTCCGTCATCCTGACGGCCCGGGCGACGCGTGCCGCCTGACGGGTACCGAGCCGATCAGCGGGGCGGCGCGAAGATTCGCAGGGCGTCCGGGACGGCGCGGACGCTGATCGGAAGAACGCCCACCGGGTCGCCGTCGGCGTACGCGGTCACGTCCGCGGCCGTCAGTCGGGCCTCGCGGACGCGGCGGATGGTGACCTCCGGCTGGTCGGCGTGCTCCGCGCGGAAGACCGTGGCCAGCAGACGCAGCAGACGCAGGCGTCCGGCCGGGCGGACCAGGATGAGATCCAGCAGGCCATCGTGCGGGTCCGCAGCCGGAGCGATCGGGATGCCACCACCGTACGAGCGCGTGTTGGCCGCGCTGGCCATCAGCAGCGGCGCGGTGAGGCTGCCGGGTCGCCCCTCGGCGTCCGTCCACGTCACGGAGTACGCCACGCGCCGCAGCCGGACGTACTCGATGAAGATGGCGATCGTGTAGCGGGCGTGCCCCCGCGGCCAGCGCATCCGGTTCGCTCGGTCGTTCACGAGGGAGTCGAAGCCCGTGGCCAGGACGGTGGCGAACGGACGCTCGGCGCTGTCGCTCGTCCGGGCGACGCCGAAGTCGACGCTGCGCACCGACCCGGACAGGATCAGCTCGACGCTCGCGTCCGGGTCACTGACGGGCAGCCCGAACGTCGTCGCGAAGTCATTGCCCGTCCCGATCGCGATGACACCGAGGGTGACGTCCGTTCCGGTGAGCTCCTGCACGGCGAGTCCGACCGTGCCGTCCCCGCCCGCGACGATCACCGCCGTAAAGGTTCCGGGAGCCGCGCGCAGGGCAGCCCGGGTGGCCTGCACATCGACCGGGATGACGAGATCGCACGTCCATCCGGCGCGGGTCAGGCGGTCGCGGACACCCTCGCCGACGTCGGCGAACGCCCCGCCGCGGGCGGCGGGGTTCACCAGGACGAGGGCGCGCACGATATCGGAGCGGGTTCTGTCACGAACGACGCCCGCCCACGTCGCTGACGAGGGCGGGCGTCGTTCGAACGGGTCAGGACAGCGCGCGGGCGAGCAGGTCCGCCTGCTCGCGGGCGTGGACCTTCGACGACCCGGTGGAGGGAGCGGCGGCGGCGGGGCGGCAGACCACGGAGACCGTACGGCCCTTCAGCTGTGGCTGCACCTCGAGCGCGATGAACGGCCACGCACCCTGGTTCTCCGGCTCATCCTGCACCCACACCAGCTCGGCGTTCGGGTAGGTGTTCAGGATCTCGGTGAGCTCGTCGATCGGAGCCGGGTAGAACTGCTCCAGGCGCACCAGGGCGATCGCCGGGTTCGGCTTCTTGTCGAGCTCGCTGACGAGGTCCCAGTGGATCTTGCCGGCGTGCAGCAGGACCTTCGTGACCTGCGACTTGTCGATGCCGCGGTCATCGTCGAGCACCGGCTCGAAGCGACCGGACGTGAACGCCTCGACGGGGCTGGCCGCTCCGCGCAGGCGCAGCATGGCCTTCGGGGTGAAGACGATGAGCGGACGGCGCGGCTTCGCGTACGCCTGACGGCGCAGCAGGTGGAAGTAGGACGCCGGGGTCGACGGCCGCGCCACGGTCATGTTGTCCTGGGCGCACAGCTGCAGGTAGCGCTCGATGCGCGCGGAGCTGTGGTCCGGTCCCTGACCCTCGTAGCCGTGGGGGAGCAGCAGGACGACGCTCGACTGCTGGCCCCACTTCTGCTCCGCCGAGGAGATGTATTCGTCCACGACGGACTGCGCGCCGTTGGCGAAGTCACCGAACTGCGCTTCCCAGAGCACGAGGGCCTCGGGAGCGGCCACGGAGTAGCCGTACTCGAACGCCATCGCCGCGTACTCGCTCAGGAGCGAGTCGTACACGAAGAACCGCGCCTGCGTCTCGGACAGGTTGCCCAGCGGCAGCCATTCCTGGCCGTTCGCCCGGTCGTGGAAGACGGCGTGCCGGGACGCGAACGTGCCACGACGGGCGTCCTGGCCGGCGAGGCGGACCGGTGTGCCCTCCAGAAGCAGCGATCCGAAGGCCAGCAGCTCGCCGAAGCCCCAGTCGATGGCGCCGCTGCGGCTCATCTCGGCGCGCTTGTTCAGCAGCTGCTCGAGCTTGGGGTGCACGGTGAACCCGGCGGGCTTGTTCGTGAACGCGTCACCGATCTGCTCGATCACGGCCGGGCTGACGCCGGTCGAGGACGGGGCGCCGGTCACCGCGGGGGCGGACTGCTCGTCGATCACCGGGATCGCTCCGGTCTGGGCCGCGTGCGTCTCCGCGAACGCGACCTCGAGCCGGTCCTGGAAGTCGTTCTTCGCCTGCTCGTACTCCTCCTGCGTGATGTCACCACGACCCACGAGGGACTCCGTGTAGAGCTTGCGAACCGAGCGCTTCGCCTCGATGAGGTTGGTCATCAGCGGCTGCGTCATCGACGGGTCATCGCCCTCGTTGTGACCGCGGCGGCGGTAGGAGACCAGGTCGACCACGATGTCGCGGTGGAACTTCTGGCGGTACTCCAGGGCGAGCTGCGCCACGTGGACGACGGCCTCCGGGTCATCGCCGTTGACGTGGATGACCGGTGCCTGAATCGTCTTGGCGACGTCGGTGGCGTAGACGGAGCTGCGCGAGTCGCCGGGCACGGTGGTGAAGCCGACCTGGTTGTTGACCACGACGTGGATCGTGCCGCCCGTGCGCGTGGCGCGCAGCTGCGACATCTGCAGCGTCTCGACGACCACGCCCTGTCCGGCGAACGCGGCGTCACCGTGCACGAGGATCGGCAGCCAGGAGAACGAGCCGATCGGGTGACGGTCCTGCTTGGCGCGGACGATGCCCTCCAGGACCCCGTCCACGGTCTCCAGGTGCGACGGGTTCGCGGCGAGGTGCAGCTCGAGCTCGTGGCCGTCCTCACCGACGAAGACGCCCTGGTTGCCGAGGTGGTACTTCACGTCTCCGGTGCCCAGCTTGTTGCCCGGCATGGTCGAGCCGTCGAACTCGCGGAAGACCTGACCGTAGGTCTTGCCGGCGATGTTGGTCAGCACGTTCAGGCGACCGCGGTGGGCCATACCGATCGCGGCACCGTCGAGGCTCGCGCGCGCGGCGCCCTGCAGCACCTCGTCCATCAGCGGGATGAGCGACTCGGAGCCCTCCAGCGAGAAGCGCTTCTGGCCGACGTACTTGGTCTGCAGGAAGGTCTCGAAGGCCTCCGCCTCGTTCAGCTTGCCGAGGATGCGCAGCTGCTCATCGTGACCCGGCTTCTGGTACTTGACCTCGACCTTGTCCTGGAACCAGGTGCGCTGCTCCGGGTCCTGGATGTGCATGTACTCGACGCCGATGGTGCGGCAGTACGAGTCGCGGAGGACGCCCAGGATGTCGCGCAGCTTCATGCTGCGCTTGCCGCCGAAGCCGCCGACGACGAACTCGCGGTCGAGGTCCCAGAACGTCAGGCCGTGCGACTCGATCTCCAGGTCCGGGTGTGAGCGCTGGACGTACTCGAGCGGGTCGATGTCCGCCATCAGGTGACCGCGGACGCGGTAGGAGTTGATCAACTCCTGGACGCGGGACTGCTTGTCGACGCGCTCCGCGAGGTCGACCTTGATGTCGGCCGCCCAGTGGATCGGTGCGTACGGGATGCGCAGCGCGGCGAAGATGCCCTCGTAGAAGTCGCGCTGACCGATCAGCAGTTCGTGGACCTTCTTCAGGTACTCGCCCGAACCCGCGCCCTGGATGACGCGGTGGTCGTAGGTCGAGGTGAGCGTGATCGTCTTGCCGATCGCGAGCTCCGTGAGGACGCGCTCGCTGGCGCCCTGGAACTCGGCCGGGTACTCCAGCGCGCCGGCGCCGATGATGGATCCCTGGCCCTTGGACAGACGCGGCACGGAGTGCACCGTGCCGATGCCGCCCGGGTTGGTCAGCGAGATCGTGGTGCCCGCGTAGTCCGCGGCGGTCAGCTTGTTCACGCGGGCGCGCGAGACGAGGTCCTCGTACGCGGCGAGGAACTCGGTGAAGGTCAGCGTCTCGGCGCGCTTGATGGACGGGACCACCAGGGCGCGCGTGCCGTCCGGACGGGGGAGGTCGATCGCGATGCCGAGCCCCACGTGGGCCGGCGCGATCACGGAGGGCTTGCCGTCCACCTCGTCGTAGTAGACGTTCTGGCTCGGCATCTCCTTGAGGGCCTGGATCATCGCCCAGCCGATCAGGTGGGTGAAGCTGATCTTGCCGCCGCGGGTGCGCGCCATGTGGTTGTTGATGACGATGCGGTTGTCGATCATCAGCTTCGCCGGGATCGTCCGGACGCTCGTCGCGGTCGGCAGCGTCAGCGAGACGTCCATGTTCGCGGCGATGGTCTTGAAGATGCCCTTCAGGGGCGTGACGACGTCGGCGTCGGGCGCGGTCTGCTCTTCCGGCTTGGTGACGGTCGCCTTCGGCGCCTGTGCCGGAATCGGCTGGGGCTTGGCCGGCTTGGCCGTCGTCCGGGCGACCGGCTGCCCGGTGGCTGCAGCGGGCTGCGCCGCGGCCGGGGCGGGCTGTGCCGCTGCGGCGGGCTGTGCCGCTGCCGGGGCGGGCTGGGCCGCCGACGCAGGCTGTGCCGGCGCACTGCCGGTGCTGCGCGCGTGGTAGGACTCCAGAACGGGCCACCACTCCTTGTCGACGGAGTTCTTGTCGGCCTTGTACTGCTCGTACATTTCCTCGACGAGCCACTCGTTGGCTCCGAACTCCCCGTCGTTCGACGCTCCGCCACTGACCTGGCTCGACACGCTTGATCGCCCACCTTCATCGGGTTGAAGTCGATGACGCACGGATCCCCCGTGCATACGGTGAACAATCCTAGTCCAGCAACTTCGGGTATAGCGGCGATCGCGTGACCGCAACGTGCTTTACCGGCGCGCTCTCGGGGCGGTCGGTTATGCTGACCAGCACGATGGACGACCCTCCCAGTTGTAGACCCGACCACCCGCCCGTCTTCGTGTTCTGTTCGGGGGGTGGACCCGCGTGGAGCTGACCGACTGGTTGATGCTCGTCGTCGGTGTGATCCTCACGATCGGCACCGGGCTGTTCGTGGCCAGCGAGTTCTCCCTGGTCAACCTCGATCGCGCCGATCTGGAGGCACGGCAGGCTCGCGGGGAGTCGCGCCTCGGGATGACGATCGCGGCGCTGCGGATCACCTCGACGCATCTCTCCAGCGCGCAGCTCGGCATCACGCTGACGACGCTGCTGACCGGTTACACGATGGAACCGGCGCTGACCAAGCTCATGGAACCCGCGTTCGAGGGGCTCGCGCTGCCGCCGGCGATCGCCATGACCGTGTCGACGGTGCTCGCCATGACGATCGCGACCGTCCTGTCGATGATCATCGGTGAGCTCGTCCCGAAGAACTTCGCGCTGGCCCTGCCGCTGGCGACCGCCAAGCTCGTGATGCCGTTCCAGACCGCCTTCACCGCGGTGTTCCGCCCGGCGGTCGCGGTGCTCAACGGCTCGGCCAACGGTGTCCTGCGCGCGATGGGCATCGAACCCAAGGAGGAACTCTCCGGGGCGCGCTCGGCGGAGGAGCTGTCCAGTCTCGTGCGCCGGTCCGCCGTGGCCGGCGTTCTGGAGGCGGACACCGCGAGCCTGCTCGATCGCACCCTGAACTTCTCCCGTCTCACCGCTGCGGACGTGATGACCCCGCGACCGAGCATCCACGCCCTGGAATCGGACGAGAGCGCGGACGATGTCGTCCAGCTCGCTCGCCGCACGGGCCACAGCCGGTTCCCCGTCTACGAGGACAGCCTCGATGACATCACGGGCATCGTCCATCTGAAGGCCGCCGTGAGCGTGCCGCGAGATCGGCGCGGCGACGTGCCGGCCGGTGCGCTGGCCACCGAGCCGTTGCGGGTGCCGGAGACGGTCCACTTGGACGCCCTCATCGCCGAGCTGCGAAACCGCGGCTATCAGATGGCGGTGGTCGTCGACGAGTACGGCGGCACCGCCGGCATCGTGACACTCGAAGACCTGGTCGAGGAGATCGTCGGCGAGGTCCTCGACGAGCACGACCGCAACCGCAACGTCATCGTGCGCTCCGGTGAGGGCATCGTGTTCCCGGCCGAGCTGCGCCCGGACGAGTTGAAGGACCGCGCAGCGGTCACCGTCCCGGAGGGGGATGTGTACGACACGATCGGCGGCTTCATGATGGCGTCGCTGGAGCGCATCCCGGCGGTCGGGGACGCCGTTGAGGTCCCGGACGGCACGCTGTCGGTGGTCCGGATGGACGGCCGCCGCGTGGATCGGGTGCGATTCGACCCGGCGGTGCCGGCACCGGATGCGGACGGGGGTGAGTCGCGATGAGCGATTGGGCCGGAATCGCCTGGTTGATCGTGCTGCTGCTCGGTAACGCCTTCTTCGTCGGCGCCGAGTTCGCCGTCATCTCGGCTCGACGCTCGCAGATCGAACCCGCGGCCGAACGCGGCTCGCGCACCGCGAAGACCGCGCTGTACGCGATGGAGCACGCCACCCTGATGCTGGCGACCTCGCAGCTCGGCATCACGATCTGCTCGCTGCTGATCCTGAACGTGTCCGAGCCGGCGATCCACCACCTGCTGGCGGTGCCGCTGGAGCTGACCGGGATTCCGGTTGAGGTCGTCGATGTGGTCGCCCTGGTCATCACGATCGTGCTGGTGTCCTACCTGCACGTCGTGTTCGGAGAGATGGTCCCGAAGAACATCGCCTTCTCGCTGCCGGACCGAGCCGTGCTCATGCTGGCCCCGCCGCTGGTGTTCATCTCCAAGGTGTTCCACCCGGTGATCTGGACGCTGAACTGGCTCGCGAACGCCGTGCTTCGCTTGTTCCGGGTGGAACCGAAGAACGAGGCGGCGTCCACGTTCACGCTGGAGGAAGTGGCCACCATCGTCACGCAGTCGCGCGCCGAGGGCGTCCTGGATGACGCGGCCGGTGCCGTCGCCGCGGCGGTGGAGTTCACCGACAAGAAGGCCCGGGACATCGCCGTGCCGCTGGCCCGCCTGGTGACCCTGCCGGAGACGACCAGCGGCGAGGAGATCGAGCGCGCGGTGGCCAAGTACGGCTACTCGCGGTACGTGATCGTCGATGACGAGCGGCAGCCGGTGGGCTATGTCCACCTCAAGGATGTGCTGCGCGTCAGTGACGAGGACGCCGCCGTGTCCATTCCCGCCAAGCGCATCCACCAGTTGCCGCCGGTGCAGGAGACGACGGACCTCGAGGACGCGCTCGCGACCATGCGTCGCGCCGGGCGTCACCTCGCGCGGGTCCGCGACGCGAGTGGTGAGACCACCGCGGTGCTCTTCCTGGAGGACATCATCGAGGAGCTGGTCGGGGAGGTGCAGGACGCCACGCGCCGCACGCACGGGCACCGCGACGGACGGTAGCGTGTGGGGATGGTCGAGTCGTGGACGCTGCGGGACTGCTGGGAGGTGATCCCGCGCCCGGGGAAGTCGGACGACAAGTACTCCCGAGGCGTGGTGGGTCTGCGGACCGGGTCTGAGATGTACCCGGGCGCCGCGGTCCTCGGCGTGCAGGGCGCCTGGGGCGCCGGTGCCGGACTGGTCCGCTGGGTCGGTGATCCGGACGTCGGACGCCTGGTGCTGCAGCGCCGTCCGGAGACCGTCATCGGTGCGGGCCGGGCCGACGCGTGGGTCGTCGGCTCGGGGACGGACCCGGAGCAGCGCACCGAGGCGGAGACCGCCGCCGTGCGGGAGCTGCTCGCGGGGGACGTGCCGGTGGTCCTGGACGCCGGATGTCTCGACCTCGCCGAGCCGGACCACACGGCACCCCTGGTGATCACGCCGCATGAGGGGGAGTTCCTCCGACTCGCGGAGCGCTTGAACCTTCCGATGGGGGAGAACCGCACGGAGAACGTCCTGCGGGTCGCACAGCATCTGAACGCCGTGGTCCTGCGCAAGGGCTCCACCACGCGCGTCGTCGAGCCCGGCGGCTCGGGAGTCGTCGTCACGAGCGGAACGCCCTGGCTGGCCACCGCGGGCACCGGAGACGTGCTGGCCGGAGCGATCGGCACGGTGATCGCGCAGGCGCGCGCCGCTGACCTCTGGCGGGCGGTCGCCACGGCGGCGTGGCTGCACGGTCGCGCCGGTCGCCTCGCCTCCGGCGATTCTCTGCCGGGACCGAACGGGGACCCGATGGTGGGACGCCCGATCACCGCCCTGGCCGTCGCCGACGCTCTGCCGTACGCGGTGGCCGACGTGCTGGCGGAGATCTCGTGAGCGGCCTGTCGGTGCGGGGACGGGACCGGTTCGCGCTGACCCAGGCGATCGGCCTGGTCCTCGTGTTCATCGCCGCGGTCGTGCTCGTGCTCTGGTTGGGTTGGGTGCTGCCGAATCAGCCGATGGGCGATGTCCCGAACGTGTACCGGCCCTGGTCGGCCGCCGTGGCCTCGGGGCAGGTCATGGGAGTGACCGAGAAGTGGGTGTACCCGCCGCTGGCGCTCTTGCCGATGCTGGCGCCGTACCTGCTGTTCGGGATCTCGGACTACATCGTCGCCTGGGGCGTGTTCATCGCGATCATCAGCACGATCGCCTTCGTTCTCCTGGTCGGGGACGGTCGCAGTCGCGCCCGTCGCGGTGCCGCGATGTTCTGGATCGCCTTCGTGCTGGCCTGCGGTCCGGTCGGCCTGTACCGCATCGACGCGGTCACCGTCCCGATCGCGGTGGTCGCGGTGCTGTGGCTGGCTCGGCGCCCCGCCGTCGCCTCGGCACTGCTCACGATCGGCGTATGGATCAAGATCTGGCCGGCCGCGATGCTGCTGGCGGCGCTCGCGGTCCTGCGACGGAAGTGGGCGCTGATCGTGCCCGCCGTCGGGGTGTCCGCGCTCGTCTGCCTCATCGTGGTGATGCTCGGCGGCGCCGGGAACCTGTTCGGTTTCCTGGGTGAGCAGTCCGATCGTGGACTGCAGGCCGAAGCTCCGATCTCCACGCCGTACATGTGGGCGGCCGCGCTGCGGATTCCGGGCGCGGGCGTGGTCTACAACGCCGACATCGTGACATTCCAGGTCACCGGCGTCGGTGCCGACTTCTTCGCGTGGCTGATGACCCCGCTGCTGATCGTGCTGTCCGTGGTCCTCGCCGGCCTGGCCTTCCTCCGCGTGCGCGCCGGGGTGGACTGGCGGCGCATGCTGCCCCCGCTGTCGTTCGCGCTCGTGCTGTCCTTCATCGTGCTGAACAAGGTCGGCTCGCCGCAGTTCCAGGTCTGGCTCGTCGCACCGCTCGTGCTCTGGCTGCTCTGGGAGCGCCGTGCGGCGACGCGGTACGCGATCGGCGCCGTCATCGCGGCGGCCCTGACCCAGGTGGTCTACCCGATCATGTACGACGGCATCATGGTCGCGCGTCCGCTCGCGGTCCTCGTCCTCAGTGCGCGCAACATCGTCCTGATCGCCCTGCTCGTGGGCGTGATCGTGCACATCGTGCGACTGCCCGTCGTGGGCGGTGTGCGCGCACCCCATCGTTCGTCCGTCGACACCCAGGAGCTGAAATGATCGTCGCCTTCTCCGTCGCCCCCTCCGGCACCGGCCACGCGGACGGATCCGTGCACGACGCGGTCGCCGTCGCGGTGCGCGTGGTCCGCGAGTCCGGACTGCCGAATCGCACCTCGAGCATGTTCACCGAGATCGAAGGGGAGTGGGATGAGGTCATGGACGTGGTCAAGCGCGCCACCGCGGCCGTCCTGCCGTTCGGTTCCCGCGTCTCCCTCGTGCTGAAGGCCGACATCCGACCGGGTCACACGGGCGAGCTCGACGGCAAGATCGAGCGCCTCGAGCGCGCCATCGCCGACGCCGACTGACGGATCCGCGCGATCCTTCGGATCGCGGATTACAGTGGGCGAATGCACGGACAGGACGACGACGAACTCACGCGCGCGGCGACGGTGGTCCTCGTCCGCGACGACGCAGCGGGCCCGGAAGTCCTGGTGATGCTGCGGCCGGATCGCGGGTCGTTCGCGGGCGCCTGGGTGTTCCCCGGCGGCAAGGTCGAACCGCAGGACGAGATCGACGCCGCCACGGAGGAGGACGTGCTGCGGGCCACCGCCGTCCGGGAGACGGCGGAGGAGACGGGGCTCCAGCTGTCCGCCGCGGACCTGACGCGCTGGGCCGTGTACACGCCACCCGCGGGGATGAAGCCGGGGATCCGGACCTGGTTCTTCATCGCCGAGGACCCCGGCGGGGAGCTGCGGTTGCAGGCGAGCGAGGTGGTGCGCGCGGAGTGGCTTCGGCCGGCCGACATGCTGGCCCTGCACGCGTCCGGCGAGGTGCACCTGTACCCGCCCACGTTCGTGACGCTGCACCGGTTGGCGGAGCTCGCCGACTGCGGCGCTGCGCTGGTGGACCACGAGCGCGGCGACTTCCTCGTCCAGACGTCTCAGCTGGTCCGGCTGGAGAAGGGCATGCGGCTCAGCTGGGACGGTGATGACGGATCGGACGCCGTTCCGGCAGACCGGCGGCACCGGGTGGAAACGTCCGCGTTGCCGTGGCGGTACGAGCGCGGTGCCGCGATCCGCTGACCGGACTCAGGCGGGAGCGTCCAGGAGCCGCCGCAGGTGGCGCCCGACGAGTTCGGTCTCGATGAGGAAACCGTCGTGCCCGAAGTCGCTGCTGAGCACGACGGCTCCGTCCGGGTCCAGCGTGTGCGGGATGCCGCGGGCGATGCGCTGCTGGCCGTCCACGGGGAAGAGTCGGTCCGAGTCGACGCCGATCACGACCGTCGTCGCCGTGACTCGACGCAGGGCGTCCTCGACGCCACCGCGGTCGCGTCCGACGTCGTGCGAATCCATCGCGTTCACGAGGACGACGTAGCTGTTCGCGTCGAAGCGTCGCGTGAACTTGTTGCCGTGGAAGTCCAGGTAGCTCTCCACCGCGAACCGACCGTCGTGCCCGATCGGGCTGACCGAGGACTGCCAGGTGCGCCCGAACCGCTGGTTCAGTTCGTACGGTGAGCGGTAGTTCAGCAGCGCCATCCGGCGGGCGAGGGACAGCCCGCGATGCGGACCCTCGCCGGCGCCGGCGTCGTAGTAGTCACCGCCGGCGAAGGCCGGGTCGATCGTGATGGCCGCCAGCTGCACCGAGTTCAGCGCGATCTGGTCGGCAGTGTTCACCGGAGGAGAGGACAGCACGCCCAGCCGAGCCACCCGCTCCGGCGTCGAGACGGCCCATTCCAGGGCGTGCATGCCGCCCATGGATCCGCCGATGACCGCTGCCCAGCGCTCGATGCCGAGCGTGTCCGCGAGCTCCTGCTGGGCGCGCACCTGGTCACGGATGGTGAGGTACGGGAAGCGGGACCCCCACTCGCGTCCGTCCGGTCCGATGCTGGCCGGACCGGTGGAGCCCTGGCAGCCGCCGAGCATGTTCGGGGCGATGACGAACCAGCGGTCGGTGTCGATCGGGGCGCCGGGGCCGACGATCTCCTCCCACCAACCCGCGGTGGGGTGGCCGGGGCCGGCCGGACCGCGCAGGTGGCTGTCCCCGGTGAGGGCGTGCAGGACGAGCACGGCGTTGTCCGCCGCGGCATTCAGCTCGCCCCAGGTCTCGTAGGCGAGGCGGTAGGCGGGCAGTTCCCCACCGGACTCGGTCCGGAAGGCGCCGAAGCTCGCGAAGCGGCGGTTGCCGAGGGGATCACCGTCGAGCCACGCGCCCGTCACGGGCGGTCGGCCCAACAGCGACCGGGCGTCCGCCTCGGTCACCGGCGACGACGGGACCGTGTCCTCGGAGATCTGCCAATCCACGGGACCATTCTTCCGGAGCGGGACCCTCCAGGGCGAACTGTGACGCCGGATGTATGACCCGACCCCGTCTCGACGGGCACGAGGCTCAGGTCAGCAGCCCGACGATCAGCGACACCGTCATCGCGATCACGAGCGTGTTGAAGATGAAGGCGCTCAGCGCGTGGGTGCGCATCGCGGACAGAACGTCACGGGTGCGGGGCCGTGCGGCGCTGACCGCGCCGCCGGTGGAGATCGCGACCCCGAGGGAGACGAAGTCGGAGAACTCCGGGTCCTCGACGATGTCGAACTCCACACGTTCGCCCGCCGCATCCAGGCGCAGGTAGCGCAGCGCGAAGGAGTAGACCATCGCAGCCCAGGAGCCGGCGACGGTCAGGATGACCAGCACGATGCGCCACCACTCCGTCGCTCCGATGCCGATGATGGCGGTGCCGAGTGCGGCCACGAGGGCCATGAAGGACGCGGTGACGGCACCGGTGCCGTCGGCGCCCGCGCCGAACAGGCGTGCGCCCGCGGAGGGACGGCGATGATGCTGCACGTTGGCGATGCTGCGCACCGTCGCCCGCGGCGTCCGGCTGAACAGCAGGTGCGTCCAGACCAGGTAGATCACGGAATAGATCAGCCAGAACAGGCAGACGAGCGTGAGCGAGGTCTCGCCCGTCGTGATGAACCACATCGGGCCGGTGGATGGCCGATCGATCTCGCCGCCGCCGATGGCGAGGACCAGGACGACGACCCCGAAGGTGACCAGGATCGCGGCGGCAGACGCCCACGACGCCCGGATTCCGTCATCGAAAACCCGAGCGTACTTCCGTTGCGCTCGTCGTGCCCCCACGCGTCCACCCTATGCGGAAGGCCCGAGTCGACTCGACTCGGGCCTTCCGTGCGACGTGTCTCAGGCGCGGGCGGCCTCGGACTGGGCGCGCGCGGCGGCGAGGCCCTGCTCCAGGTCGGCCTTGAGGTCCTCGACGTTCTCCAGACCCACGGACAGGCGGATCAGGCCCGGCGTGACACCACCGGAGAGCTGCTGCTCCGGGGTGAGCTGCGAGTGCGTTGTCGAGGCCGGGTGGATCACGAGCGAGCGGACGTCACCGATGTTGGCCAGGTGGCTGAACAGCGACAGGCCGTTGACGAAGGCCCGTCCGGCGTCCACGCCGCCCTTGAGCTCGAACGAGAACACGGCACCGGCGCCCTTCGGGGCGTAGTCGTTGGCCGCGGCGTACCAGGGCGAGGACGGCAGACCGGCGTAGTTCACCGACGCCACATCGGCGTGCTCCTCGAGCCACTCGGCGATCTCCTGGGCATTCTGGACGTGACGCTCGACGCGCAGCGACAGCGTCTCGATGCCCTGGATGAGCTGCCAGGCCGAAGCCGGCGCGATCGAGGAACCGAGGTCGCGCAGCAGCTGCACGCGGGCCTTGATGATGTAGGCCAGAGCGTCGCCGACCGCGGTCGTGTAGGAGGCGCCGTGGTACGACGGGTCCGGCTCGGTCAGGCCCGGGAACTTCTCGACGTTCTCGGACCACGCGAACTTTCCACCGTCGACGATCACGCCGCCGAGGACGGTGCCGTGCCCGCCGAGGAACTTCGTCGCGGAGTGGATCACGATGTCCGCGCCGAACTCGAACGGACGGATGAGGTACGGGGTGGCGATCGTGTTGTCCACGATCAGCGGAACGCCCGCCTCGTGCGCGACCTCGGAGACGCCGCGGATGTCGAGGATGTTGACCTTCGGGTTGCCGATGGTCTCCGCGAAGAACAGCTTCGTGTTGGGTCGGACCGCGGCGCGCCACTCGTCCAGGTCGTCCTGGTTCTCGACGAACGTGACCTCGATGCCGAGCTTGCCGAGGGTGTACTTGAAGAGGTTGTAGGTGCCGCCGTAGATCGAGCTGGAGGAGACGATGTGGTCCCCGGCCTGCGCGATGTTCAGCACGGCGAAGGTCTCCGCGGCCTGGCCGGAGGAGACCAGGAGCGCGGCGGTGCCGCCCTCGAGCGCGGCGATGCGCTGCTCGGCGACGTCCTGCGTCGGGTTCTGGATGCGCGTGTAGATGTTGCCGAACTCGGCCAGGGCGAACAGGTTCGCGGCGTGGTCGGTGTCGCGGAACACGTAGGAGGTGGTCTGGTAGATCGGCGTGGCGCGCGCGCCGGTGACCGGATCCGGCTGGGCGCCGGAGTGGATCTGCTTGGTCTCGAAGCGCCAGTTCTGCTCGGACATGGGGTCTCCCTCGGGTTTTCGGGACGGTGCCGTGATCACCGCGTGCCCCGAGACTAGGAGGGCCGCGATGCCCGTGACAACGCGTGGGAAACGCGACGTAACACGTCCGCCCGGTAGCGTGGGGCCATGACTTTGCGCACTGCTGTCGTGACCGGAGCCAGTTCGGGGATCGGGCGCGCCACCGCGGTGGCGCTGCGCGCTGCCGGATGGGATGTCGTCGGCGTCGCCCGCCGCGCCGACCGCCTCGCCGACCTCGCTGAACAGTCCGGCGCGGCGGTGTTCGCCGCCGACCTCACCGACCCGGCCGACGTCGCGGCGCTGGCGTCCTGGCTGGATGAGCGTGGACCGGTGCACGCCCTCGTGCACATCGCCGGCGGCGCGGCCGGGACCGAGCGCATCGAGGACGGTCGGGCGCAGGACTGGGAGTGGATGTTCCAGGCGAACGTGCTGTCCGCCCAGCGCGTCGTGCAGGCACTGCTGCCGCAGCTGCGGGCGGCTGCGGCCGAGTCCGGGCACGCTGACACCGTCTTTCTGACCTCGACCGCTGCGATGACGGCGTACCCCGGCGGGGCCGGGTACAACGCGGCCAAGGCCGGCGAGTCGATGCTCGTGCAGGCGCTGCGGCTGGAGCTGAACGGTGAGCCGATCCGGGTGATCGAGGTCGCTCCCGGCATGGTCCACACCGAGGAGTTCACGCTGAACCGGCTCCGGGGCGATGCGGACGCGGCCGATCGGGTCTACGACGGCGTCGCCGAGCCGCTGCTGGCCGAAGATGTCGCCGACGTCATCGCGTACGCGATGAACACTCCGCGGCACGTCAACCTCGACACGATCGTCATGCGCCCCGTCGCGCAGTCGGCGCAGCACCTGCTCGCGCGCGGACCGCTGCGTCCACGGGGCTTCGAAGGCTGACGGCGATGGCCTGGAGCCTGCCTGAACTCGCCGAGCACGGGCTCATCGATGCGGGGTGGGCCGAGGCCCTGGCACCCGTGGGCGCAGACATCGCCGCCATGGGTGAGCGCTTGCGGACCGTGGTGTCCGAAGGCGGCCACTACCTCCCGGCGGGTGACCGGGTGCTCCGAGCGTTCGCTCGACCGCTTGCGGACGTGCGGGTGCTCGTGGTGGGGCAGGACCCGTACCCGACGCCGGGCCACCCGATCGGACTGTCCTTCGCGGTGGAGCGCGACGTCCGCCCGCTGCCTCGCAGCCTGACGAACATCTACCGGGAGCTCGAGGACGATCTCGGCATCGCCCCCGCCGCGCACGGCGACCTCTCCGCGTGGAGTGACCAGGGCGTGATGCTGCTGAACCGCGTGCTGACCGTCGCGCCGGGGGCTGCGGCGTCCCATCGTGGATGGGGGTGGGAGAAGGTCACGGAACATGCCATCCGCACGCTCGTGGCTCGGGAGGCCCCGCTGGTGGCGATCCTGTGGGGCAACGACGCCCAGTCCCTGCGTCCGATGCTCGCGGACACCCCCATCGTGGCTTCGCCGCATCCGTCGCCGCTGTCGGCGCACCGCGGATTCTTCGGCTCGAAGCCGTTCTCCCGCGTGAACGCCCTGCTCGCCGAGCAGGGCGCGGCACCGGTGGACTGGCGCATTCCGGACTGAGCATGTCGCTGGGGGAGGCGCGCGTGGGGACGCAGGACGAGCAGAGGCAGGGCACCCGGCCGATGCTCGGCTACGGCGTGCGTCCTGCCGAACCCGACGACCTCGACGCGGTTCGCGCGCTGCACAATCACTGGGTCCGCCGCTCCACGGCGACGCTGGCCACACGAGGCACGACGGCGGAGGACTGGGAGCGTCACCACGCCGCGGTGGAGGACGCCGCGCTGCCGTTCCATGTCGCCGTCGGCTGGGACGACGAGGTGCTCGGCTACGCGCTGCTGCGCCCGGCGGATTCGCAGTCGCCGGTCCCCGCGGTGCAGGACGCGGTCTTCGTCGCGCCCTTCGCGCTCGGTTGCGGGATCGGGGCGGCATTGCTCGGCGGCGTGTTGCGCGGGGGTGCGCTCGCCAGCGTGCGCGAGGTGGTGGCGGTGGTTCCGGACGCGGGTGCGGACGCGGCACTGGCCCTGCACGAACGCTTCGGCTTCGCCGAGGTCGGCCGTCTGCGGCGGATCACGGAGAAGTTCGGCCGGCGCCTGGGCGTGATCCAGTTGCAGCGCACCCTGGATCGCCCCGGCCGCTGACGCGCCTCAGGTCCGGATCGTGGGGATGGCCGCGAGCAGGCGCTTCGTGTAGTCCTGCGTTGGCCGGCGCAGGACTTCCGCCGTACTGCCGCGTTCGACGACGGCGCCGTCCTTCATCACCACCACCGAATCGCACAGTGCCTGGACGACCCCGATGTCGTGCGAGACCAGGACGAGGGTGAGGTCTTCGCGGTTGCGCAGCTCGCGCAGGACCTCGAGGATCTGTGCGCGCACGGTCACATCCAGCGCGGACAGCGGTTCATCGCCGACCAGGATCGAGGGACGGTGCACCAGTGCGCGAGCCAGCGCGATGCGCTGCCGTTGCCCGCCGGAGAACTCGTGCGGGAACCTGTCCGCCATCGCCGGCTCGAGACCGACTTCGGTGAGGACCTCGCGGACGCGGGCGCGATGATCACCGGGGATCTCCAGCGCCCACAGCGGCTCGGCGATCGTGCGTCCTACCGACATCCGGGGGTCCAGGGAAGCGTACGGATCCTGGAACACCAGCCCCGTTCTGCGCCGCAGCCAGTGCAGCGCTCGCGGCCCGGCGGTCGGATCCACGGCCGTACCGTCGACCTCGACGGTTCCCGTGGTCGGCACGTCGAGGCCCAGGAGCAGACGGACCAGGGTGGACTTGCCCGATCCGGATTCACCGATGATGCCGACCGCCTCGCCGTCGGCGATGTCGATGTCGGTGGGCAGCAGCGCATCAGTGAATCGCCGCCGCTCGAACGGCGTCTGCTTGGGCAACGGATAGCGGCGAGACAGGTCGCGACCGACGATCGTCATGAGGCGTCCTCCTCGCCGCGCCAGAGCGTCGCGGTCGCATCGCGCAGCAGCCCCTGCGTGATGGGCGAGGTGGGAGCGGTCAGCAGCGTGGCGATCGGTCCCTGCTCGATGACGCGACCGTTTTCGAGGACCACGCCGTACTCGGCGATCTCGCTGAGGACGGCGAGATCGTGGGTGATGAAGACGAGCGACATGCCGGCATCATCGACGAGGGAGCGCAGGAGCGTGAGGATCTCTGCCTGGATGGTGACGTCCAGGGCCGTGGTGGGCTCGTCGGCGATGAGAAGCTGCGGGTTGCAGGCCAGGGCCATCGCGATGGCGACGCGCTGGCGCTGTCCTCCGGAGAGCTGGTGCGGGTAGCGGTCGACGATGTGGGACGGATCGGGCAGTCGTACCCGCGCGGCCTCGGCGATCGCGCGTTCCCTCGCCGCGCGACGACCCACCCCCTCATGGATCCGGACGGCGGCGCCGATCTGCCTTCCGACCGTGCGGATCGGGTTCAGCGCGGTGCGCGGTTCCTGGAACACGATGCCGATCTCGTCACCGCGGACGTCGGCCATCGCGCGATCGCGCAGTCCGACCAGTTCGCGACCGTTCCAGACGATCGAACCGGAAACGTCGGCGTTCGTCGGCAGGAGCCCGAGGATCGCCAGCGCGGTCAGCGACTTGCCGGAGCCGGATTCGCCGATCAGCCCGACCCGGGCGCCGTCGGGCACGGTGAAGGAGATGCCGTCCACGACGCGGCGGCCGTCGATCACGACGGTGAGATCGCGCACCTCGAGACTCATGCGAACGCCTTCCCCTTGCGTCGACGTGCGGCGCGCTGGACGCGGCGGGCGTCGGCCAGCGTCGGGTCGGTCGCTTCCCGCAGCCCGTCGCCGAGCAGATTGAGCGCGAGGACGGTGAGAGTGATCGCGAGCCCCGGCCACACCACGGCCAGCGGGTGCAGCGTGATGTAGCGCTGGGTCTCGCTCAGCAGCATGCCCCAGGACGGCTCGGTCACCGCGGCTCCGAATCCGAGGTAGCTGAGGCCCGCCTCGGCGAGGACCGCCACGCCCATGGACCAGGACAGCTGGACGATGAACACCGGGGCGACGTTGGGCAGGAGGTGCCGCCAGAGGACCTGCCAGCCGGTCAGTCCGCTCGCCCGCGCGGCGGTGATGAAGTCGCTGCCGAGCACGCGACGCAGTTCCGGTCGCGTCACCCGGCCCATGTTCACGCCGAATCCGATGCCGACCGCGATCACCACGACCCACAGTGATCCGCCCCAGACAGACGCGATCATCATCGCGATCAGCAGCACCGGAAAAGCGACGAGGATGTCGATCAGCGTCGTCATCCCTTCGCGGACCAACCGCGGGGTGAGGGCGGACAGGCAGGCCAGCAGCACGCCGATGACGGTGGAGACGACGGCTGCGCCGACCGCGACGAAGACCGTGGTCCGGGCACCGGTCATGATCTGCGTGAGCATGTCGCGACCGGACCCGTCGGTGCCGAGCAGGTGCGGCCATCCGGGCCCGCCGAAGCGTGCCGCCACGTCCACGTCCCGCGGGTCGAACGGTGTCCACACCAGGGACACCGCGGCGAGAACGGCGACCACCGCGAGCACGATGATGCCGAAACGTCCGGCGGAGGACGCCCACAGCCGGGAGAACCAGGTTCCACGCCGCGCACTCATGCGGCCTCCCGCTGCCGGGGGTCGATCAGACGGTGCACGATGTCAACCGCGAATCCGATCAGCAGGACGACGCCGGTGAGGACGAGCAGTTCCCCCTGCACCATCGGCAGATCGCGGTTGCCGACGTCGGTGACGAGCATGCGGCCGATGCCGGGCAGATTGAACAGCTTCTCGATCACGACGGCGCCCACGATGATTCCGGCGAACTGCAGCCCGAGGACGGTGATGATCGACAGCCCGACATTCGGCAGTCCCTGGCGCAGCAGGGCCTGCGTGCGCGTGAGACCCTGTGCCGCGGCGGTGCGGACATAGTCCTCGTTCATCGCCTGCAGGGTCGCGCTGCGCACGAAGCGCATCAGCACCGCGCCTTCCACCACCCCGATCGTGATCGCGGGGAGGATGAGGGCGGCGAAGGCGGGGCCGGGCGTCGCCCAACCGCCGCGCGGGAAACCCTGCGCCGGGAGCCACCCGAGCCAGAGCGAGAAGACGATGATGAGCATCATGCCGGCCCAGATCACGGGCACGGCGGCGAGCGCCTGGGCCGAGATGTTGAGAGTCGTGCCCCCGGCACGTCCACGACCGAGTGCGGACAGGATGCCGAACGGAATGCTGACCAGGAGCGCCACCGCCATCGCCATGATGCCGAGGGGAACGGTGACCTGGGCCTTCTGCAGCAGCTCGTCCGAGACGGCGGACCCGGTCAGCAGGGAGTTGCCGAAGTCCCCGCGCAGCATGCCGCCGAGCCAGGAGAAGTACTGCCCCAGCACGGGTTCGTTCAGCCCGAGCTGCTCGCGCACCTGGGCGACCTGGTCGGGCGTGCCGTTGGTGCCGACGATCATCTGCGCGACGTCGCCGGGTAGGACGCGCAGCGTCGCGAAGATCAGCGCGCTCGCCACGACCAGACCCGCGAGGAGCAGGCCCACGCGGGTCAGGACGTAGCGGAGCACAGGGGCAGGATACGGCTGATCAGTCGGTGACGGTGACGCCGGCGAGGTCGATCCGGGAGTTGATCGAGTCCTGCGGGAAGCCGTGCACCTGCGGCGAGACCGCCGTCAGCGTCTCGCCCACGTACAGCCAGTCGGCGGCTGCATCCTCGGACACGATTCGCGCTGCCTTCTTGAGGATGTCGGCGGACTTCTCCGGGTCCACGGTGCGCTCCGCCTCCGCGTACAGCTTCTGCACCTCGGCGTTGTCGTAGTTGAAGTAGTAGTCCGGGTTGGCGAAGTTGCCGAAGTCGCGCGGCTCGACGTGCAGCACGAAGCTCAGGTCGTAGTTCTTGTTGGTGTAGACGTCGGTCAGCCAGGTGGAGAACTCCACGGCGTTCACCTTGAGGGTGACGCCGATCTTGTTGAAGTCGCTGACGAGCACCTGCGGAACCGTCGTGCCGTAGAAGTTCGGAATGGTCAGCGTCAGCTTGAGGTTCGACTGCCCGGCCTGAGCGAGCAGCTCCTTCGCCTTCGCCGGGTCGTACGGTGCGACCTCGGAGAGGTCCTCGTACCCGGGGTCCAGCTGCGGAATCGGGCCGAACAGGGTTTCGCCGGCGCCCACCGCCTCGACGAGAGCCTTGTGATCGATCGCCATGCGCAGGGCCTGGCGCACGCGCACGTCGCTCAGCGGGGCCTTGGCGTTGTTGAACGCGAGCGTGCCCTTGTCCGTGGTCTTGCCGTGGGTGACGGTGAAGTCCGTGCTGTCGAACTGCGAGGCGAGGTTCGGGTCCACGGCGGTGAGCACGTCGACCTCGTGGGCCAGGGCCGCGTTGACACCGGCGGTGAAGTCCGGGATGTAACTGAAGACGATCTCCTTGACGCCGGCCTTCTCCTTGCCCCAGTAGTCGTCGTTGCGGTCGAAGGTGATCGAGTCACCCTTCTTCCACGAGGCCAGTTTGAACGGACCGGTGCCGTTGGCCGCGGTCTTCAGGTCCGTGGCGTCGCCCTTCTTGAACACGAGCCCGGCGGGGCCGGTCAGCGAGAACAGGAAGTTCTGGTTCGGCTGCGAGAGCGTGATCGTGATCGTGTTCGCGTCGGTCGCGACCACCGATGCCACGTCGGCGAAGTCGCCGTGGCCGACCATCGTCGCGTCATCCTTCACCTGGGTGTAGGAGGTGACGACGTCCTCGGCGGTGAGGGGCGTGCCGTCCTGGAACGTGATGCCCTCGGCGAGCGTGAAGGTGTAGGTCAGACCGTCCGCGGAGATCTCGTGCTTGGTGGCGAGCGAGTCCTCGATCTCGTTGTCCTGCGTCCGGCGCACGAGCCCCTGGTAGATGTTGTCGATCAGGATCTGCTCGAGTGCGGCGCCCGACGTGTGGCGGATGTCGAGGTTCGTCGGCTCCAGGACGAGACCGACGGTGAGCGTCGCGTCCTTGTCGACGGGCCCCGCCGAGGCGCTCGCGGTGGGGGAGGTGGCACCCGGCGCGCAGGCGCTGAGGGCGAGGACAGCGGCGACGAACGTCGCCACGACGGCGGTGCGGCGGAACATGAGGACCTTTCTCACGGTGAGGATTCCGGAAAGCTGTGGATCAGGCCGCGTCCGCGATGGCGCGGATGGCGGCGGCGAGACCGACGGGGTCGGTCTCCTGGACGTTGTGGCCGGTACCGATCTCCAGCACGCGCGCGTGCGGAAGTCGTTCGCGGAAGCGTGCCAGAGCGGCGTCATCGATGAAACCTCCGGCGCCGCGGATCAGTGTGATCGGTGCCGTGACGGCATCCAGATCGGCCCAGATCGTCGCATCCTGGAAGCCCTCGCTCGGGGCGTCATCGGTCGTCGCGTCCGGAAGGATGGCGTGCGCGATGCGGGCGAAGTGGTGCTTCCATTCGACGGATCCGTCGGCGCGCACGCGCGTGTTCAGGAAGACGCCACGCTCAGCGGCCGCCCGCTCGCCCCCGAGGCCGAACGAGAGCGCGTGCTCGACGACGGCCTCGCGGGAGGGGAAGTCGACGACGCCGTAGAACGCCCGCAGGGCGGCGGGACCGACCGTGCGGTCGATGCCCGGCACGATGTCGACCAGGATCAGGTGCGAGACCAGCTCCGGACGCTCGGCGGCGATGCGGCTCGCCGTCATTCCCCCGAGCGAGTGGCCGACCAGGACCTGCGGGGAGGACGTCCACTCGCTGATCGCAGCGGAGACCGCGGGGGCCAGGGTCGCGGGCCGGTAGTCCGCGTCGTCGCGCCAGCTCGAATCTCCATGACCGGGGATATCGATCGCGAGAGCGGGGCGTTCCAACGCCAGCAGGGTGGTGTCGAACGTGTGCGCGTTCAAGCCCGCGCCGTGCAGCATCGTCACGACAGGCGGGTCGTCGGTGAAGGCGAGGGCCGAGACGGTCGCCCCGTCGGCGTCATGACGCGTCAGACGGCGGACCGTCGGGACGGGGACATCGAGGTTGCGGGCCTGGGCGGCGAGGAAATCGAACTCGCCGGTCGCGTCATCGATCACGGTCGATCCTTCCCTTCGTGTGGACGGTTCCATTCTGGGGTGTTTTTCGGACCGTCGAGAAATCGAAGTTCAAACTGCTCAATCTGGACCCCCTCACGAGGAGCGAAATGATAAGCAGATTCATTTCAGACTTGTCGTTCTGCATTTTCGTGTTACGCCGCGTGATGTCGGTTCCACCCTAGAGTGGAGTCATGTCAGAGAAGCGCGTCCATCTGTCGAAGACGGAGCCGTCCGCCTACAAGGCGCTTGCGGCGTTCTCCACGACCGTCGGTGCCGTGTGCGCCGCGAACGGAATTGATGATCGCCTGAAAGAGCTGGTGATGATGCACTCATCGATGCTCAACGGATGCGCGTTCTGCGTGCGCACGCACACCCCGAAGGCGCTGGCCGCCGGGGTCTCGGTGGATGACATCGCGCAGTTGACGTCCTGGCGCGAGTCCGGGGTCTTCAGCGAACGCGAGCGTGCGGCGCTCGAACTGGCGGAGGAGTTCGTCCGCATCCACGACGGGGGAGTGCGCGACGAGGTCTACGACCGCGTCGGGTCGGTGTTCACGGAGAAGGAATACGCCGCGCTCTGCTGGGCTTGCATCTCGATCAACGCGTTCAACCGCCTGGCCATCGCCGGGCGGTACCCGGTGCCGCCCGTCTCATGACACCGCCCACGCTGATTCCGGGAGTCATGAACTTCCGCGACACCGGCGGTCTCCCGGCCGGCTCCGCGACGTCCCGTCCGGGCGTGCTGTACCGCTCCGGCAACCTCGCGCGCGTGACGCCGGAGGGTGAAGAGGCGTTCGCCGCACTCGGGTTGCGGCGCATCGTCGATCTGCGCGACGACGAGGAGGTCGTCCGGGACCCATCGCGCGCGGGGTCCGTTCCGATCAGTCGGTTCCCGCTCTTCCTGGGATCGGTGGCGTCCTTCTTCCAGGCTGACCAGAGTCTGTCCGGCATGTACCGCGCCATGATCGATGACGCGGCCGATCGCGTGGTCGGTGCGGTGCGAGCGATCCTGGAGGTGCAGCCGGTTCTGGTGCACTGCACCGTGGGCAAGGATCGCACCGGTGTGACCGTCGCCCTCGTGCTGACGGCCGCCGGGGTGGATGAGGACGCGGTGGTGGCCGACTACGCGCGAACCGAGACGCTGCTGCCCGCCGAGCGAAACCGGCAGGTGCTGGCGCGACTCGGCGCGCTGTACCCGGAGATGGTCCACCTCGAGGAACTGACCACCCGCTCGCCGGCCGAGGTCATGCGCGGCTTCCTCGCGGACGTCCGGACGCGCTTCGGTTCGGCCGCGAACTTCCTGCGCTCGCACGGGATGACCGACGAGGAGATCGCCGGGGCGCGCGATGTGCTGATCGGCTCGGATCGGTCAACGATCCTCTGAGCGGGCGGAAATCGGTCCATAGGTTAGGCATGCCTATCCTTGTTGTATACTGGCGTCACCATGTCAGCATTCCCCGTCCGCGCCGTCTCGGCCCGTCGTGCCGCTCGGCACCCGCAGGCCCTGCACCTCGTGGCCGCGGATGACAGCTCGTTCGCCGAGCTCGAAGCGCTCGTGGCGACGCTGCCGCTGTGCGCGACCGGACGGATCTTCGTCGAGGTCGCGGATGCATCGCAGATCGGTGTCATCGACGCGCCGCCGCGCATGACCGTCACGTGGCTGGATCGCGCGCGGCGCACCGGCCCGATGGGGTCCGGCCGTGCGTGTGCCCGTGGCGAGGCTCTCACGCGCGCCGTGAACGCCTGGGCGGACGAGATGCTGTGCGACGCGGACACCGCGCCCAGCACGCACATCCTCGCCGGGTTCGTCGCGAGCGCGGACATGACCGAGCACCTCACCGATCGCGGCGTGCCCGCGTCCGCGATCCACACCTCCGAGGCGTACGGACTGCGCTGAGCTCAGGCTCCGCGGCGGACGTAGTTGCCGTCCTCCAGTCCCGCCTCGATCTCGAAGCGGTTGCGCAACGGGTCGTAGCCGGACAGCGCGTACAGGATCGGCAGCAGCAGACCGTAGTGACGCCATTGGCGGGCGTGGACGGCCTCGTGCTTCAGGACCAGATCCGTGGGGTCCACGTCGCCGGTGAGGAAGCAGTTGCCGACACAGACACCGCCGCGACCGAACGCCCAGTTCGGCATGCCGCGGAAGACCCACAGCCCCTGGCGGTGATCGACACGTCCGCGGCTGAGCAGCAGCCCCCAGGTCCACCCGAGTCCACAGCCCCACCAATAACCGAGCCGGCTGATCGGCGAGCTCAGCAGGAATCCGGGAATGAACACGTCCATGCGTCGGCCGCGGGCGGCGATGCGGTCGGCGCGCTCGCGCCAGTTCGCGGGGATCGAGCGGGTCATGCGAGTGCTCCGATGATGCGCAGGATCGTGCCGAGGTCTTCGACGGCGGCGGTCGGGGATGCGGGGGAGAAACCGGCGACGGTCGCTCCGGCGAGGGGGAATCGCTCGCGGAGGGCCGTGATGGTGTCGACGACCTGCGTTCTGGTCAGGCCGAACGGGACGGCATCGCCGACCCCGACGATCGCGGCCGGGTCCAGGACGTCGAGGTCGATGTGCACGTAGACGCGCGTGGCTCCGCTGGCTGCGACGGCCGCGACGACGGTGGCCGGACCGAGGTCGTCGCCGGCGATGTCGGTGATGGGTGACGAGGCGAGGTGGTCGACCTCGGCCTCGTCCCGCGCGCGTGCCCCGATGAGGACCACGCGCTCGGGTGCGAGGGCTCCGGAGACCAGCGTCTCGCTCCCGTCGCCGAGGATCGCGCGCAACGCCATCCCGGCGAACGCCCCGGAGGGGGAGGAGTCCGCGGTGTGCAGGTCGGGGTGCGCATCGAACCAGACCAGGGCCAGGTCATCTCCGGCGACGTGCGCCACGGCCGGCACCGACACCGAGCAGTCGCCGCCGACCACCAGGGCGTGCTCGTCATCGGGCAGACGATCCAGGGCCACGGTGAGTTCCTCCTGCACGCGGCGGAGGGAGCTCGCGCGCAGCACACCGGTTTCAATCGGCTCACCCGCTTCGAGGGGAACGTCGACGTGAACGACCTTCGCATGGGGCAGGTCTCCGGAGATGGCCTCGGCGCCGTCAGCGAGCGCCATCGCCCGGGACTGGGGCGACCCCTGCCACTGCGGAACCACCACGAAACGCGTCATCCCCCCATCCTTCCACCGCACGTTTCGGGCGGAGCGCTCAGGGAGGCATCAGTCGTCCCGCTGACAGCGAACGGGGCACCGGCACGATGTGCCGATGCCCCGTTCGGGTTCCTGCTTACTGCTCGATGGCGTGCGGTGCCTTGCCGGACTTCAGCTCGGCCAGGCGAGCCTCGACCTCGGTCAGCTGACCCATGTCGTCGAGCTGGTTGAACTGCGCGTCCAGCGACGAGGCGGCGATCTCCGCCTTGCCCTGCGCCAGCGCCTCCTGACGGCGCACCTTGTCCTCGAAGCGGGACAGGTCGCTCGTCGGGTCGAGGACGTTGATCGACGACACGGCGTCGTGGACCTTCGTCTGCGCCTCGGCCGTCTTCGAACGCGCGATGAGCTCGGAGCGCTTGGCCTTCAGCTCCTCGAGCTTCTGCTTCATGCCGTTCAGGCCGTCCTTGAGCTTGTCGACGACCTCGGTCTGCGAGGCGATCGTGGGCTCGGCCGTCTTGGCCTCGTTCTCGCTGGAGATCTGGCGTTGCAGCGCGATCTTGGCGAGGTTGTCGAACTTGTCGGCGTCCGAGCTGTTGCCGGACGTGCGGAACTCGTCGGCCTTCTTGGACGCGGCGAGGGCCTTGTTGCCCCACTCGTTCGCGGACTGGACGTCCTCGGAGTGGTCGCGCTCGAGCAGACGCAGGTTGCCGATGGTCTCCGCGATCGCGGACTCCGCGTCGGCGATGTTGTTCGTGTAATCGCGCACGAGCTGGTCCAGCATCTTCTGCGGGTCCTCGGCGGAATCGATCATCGCGTTGACGTTCGCGCGGATCAGGGTGGAGATGCGGCCGAAGATCGACTGCTTTGCCATCATGGGTTTTCCTTTCGTGGAAGGTCTTCTGAAGATCATTCGCTACGTTCTCGGCGCCGGGCGCCCTGGGTGGGTTCGGTCAGAATCGGCGGCCTCCGCCTCCGCCTCCGCGGCCGCCGCCCCCGAACCCGCCGACGGAGAAACCGCCGCCGCCCCCGCCCCAGCTGCCGCCTCGGCTGCGTCCGCCGCCGAGACTGTTGCCGATCAGGATGCCGCCGAGCAGAGCTCCCAGCGAGTCGCCGCCGCCACCACCGCTCCCGCCGCCGTAGCCGTCGCCGCCCCAACCGCCGACGTCGTTCTGCGCGAGCGAGTTCGCTTCGCGGGCGAGCTGCAGAGCGCGCTCGGCCTCGGACAGCGCGCCCTCGACGTTCCCGTTCGCGGTGTTCGCACGTGCGCGCTCCAAGGAAGCCGAGGACTCGGCGAGACGGGTGCGTGCGGTCGCGCCGACCGCCCCGCGACGCGACATGATGAATTCGTAGGCGGACTGATACTGAGCCTGCGCGGACGCCATCGTGGACTGCAATTGCGACTGGGCGCGCTGGGCGCGCTGGGCGGCATCCCGTGCCTGCTGCACCACGGTGTCGATCTGGGTGTTCGCGGCCTGGAGTGACTGGAACGCCTCCAACGGTGAGCGCGCCGCGCCGGAGAGCTGCTGCTGAGCGGCGGCCAACTGCTGCTGGGTCGTGGCGATCGCCTGGGCGACCCGGCCGTCCGGGTCCGGCAGCGACTGCGCCACGGTGATGTCCTGTGTGAGCTCCGCGACCAGCGGCGCGAGCTGGGACTCGCTCTGCTTGAGCTGATCGGCCAGGTGGTCCACGGCGTCTTCCAGGTCGGTGGCCTGCTGCACCGCGCCTTCGGCGGCGCGGATGGCGACGGCCGCCGTGCCGTTCTCGCCGGCGGCGATGGCCTGGTCGGCCTTGGTGATCTCGCCGTCCGCGAACGCGATGCGCGAGCGTGCCTGCGTGGGATTGTCCGCGACGGCGGCCAGGGCGGTGGGCGCGTACTGGCTCCCGAGCGAGCCGAGCACCTGCGTCGCACGGTCGATCTCGGCGACCGCCCCCGCGCGCAGGCGCTTGACGTTCTCCAGAGCCGCCGGAGCGTTCTCGGTCAGCTTGCGCAGCTCGTCGAACGAGGCCTTCTTCTCCTCGAGCTTCGCGGACGCATCGGTGCACAGCTGAATGATGCGTTCATTCCACTGCCGCTTCTCCTGCTCGGTGTCCGGGATCTCGTCATCCAGCTTCTGCTTCAGACCGAACGCCTCATCGAGGCTGATCGCGGCGGCGTCGATCGCCGCGGCGTACTCGGCGATCGAGTCGTCGCCGAACTGGGCGCGTGCGAACTCGAGCTCCTGCTTGCTGGATTTCAGTGCGTCGTCGGCCTGCACGAGCGCGACGCCGGCGGTGCGGGCGAGCTCGGCGAGCGACTGCTGCTTCTCGGCCTCAGCGGCGGCCCTCTTGCGCGCACGGGCGATGAGGACCACGATCACCACGATCACGGCGATGGCGACGAGGACGCCGATCACGACCATCGTCGTCCGTCCGGCGCGGGCCGGTGCCTGCACCAGGATGTCGTCGGCCTTGTCCGCGGCGGCCAGGAGTGCTCCGCTCCAATCGCTCTTCTGCAGCGACGGAGCCATCGCGTCCATGATCGCTTCGCGGTCGCTCGAGCTGAGCTTGCCCGCGTTCTGGGCCATGTCGATCGTGTAGCTGCGGCCCTCGGTGGCGATGGCGACGAGGTACTGCGTGTCGGCCATGTTGCTCATCGTCGCGGTCTGCGCGGCCCAACTCTGCGTGTCGCTGGGGTTCGTGAAATCCGGAACGAGAACCGCGAAGAAGTCCACACCGGTGTCCGTGCTGAGCTTGAGGTAGCGCTCGTTGACCTGGTTCTCCTGTGCGGAGGACAGCGCATCGCTGAGGTCGGTGACGCGCGTCGAGCCGAGCTGAACCGGATCGGTGGCCGACGCAGCGGTCGCGCCGACTCCCACCAGCAGTGCCCCCATCACGGCTCCGAGCGCCAGCGCCCGGTGCCATCCTCGGGCGATGCGGTGAGATCGAGACGAGGTTGTGATCACACGCCCACTCTATGGGTGTGGCGGCCTCCTGGCACCAGTGCTTTCTCAGAACTCTGCGCCGGGCGTGCCTCAGTTCGTGCGCTGAAACTCGCACGTAGGCTGGGCAGGTTCAGGAGGTGGCATGGACGACCGATACGGCACTGACGTGCTGGCTGCGGGCTGGCGCGATCGCGGCAAGCCGACGGTGGCGAAGATTCCGGCCGAGATCGACATGGTGCTCGAGGTGGCCGCCGACGGATTCGTCGGGGCGGTCACGAAGGCGGACGCGCGGGAGGTCGAGCTCGAGGACCGGTTCGGTCGGAAGCGCCTGTTCCCGCTCGGCCACGGTTTCCTGCTGGACGGCACGGGTGTGGAACTGCTGGCTCCGACGCCGAAAGCACGGGTCGCCGGACCGGCGCGGACCGCGTCCGGTTCCTTCGCCGTCGCGGACGCTCGGGCCCGCATCGCGCGCCCGAGCCGCATCCTCGTCGAGGGAAAGCACGACGCCGAGCTCGTGGAGAAGGTCTGGGGCGACGACCTGCGTGTGGAGGGCGTCGTCGTGGAGTTCCTGCAGGGCATCGACCTGCTCGACGAACTTCTCGAGGAGGAGCCCCCGACGTCCGAGCGGCGCTACGGCGTGCTCGTCGACCACCTCGTGCCGGGGTCGAAGGAGTCGCGCATCGCGCAGACGATCATGCGCGGTCCGCACGGCGCCCACATCAAGATCGTCGGCCACCCGTATGTCGATGTGTGGCAGACCGTCACGCCCAAGGCGATGGGGATCAAGGCCTGGCCGGAGGTGCCGCGCGGCACGGACTGGAAGACCGGCATCTGCCGCGGCCTCGGCTGGCCGCACGCCACCCCCGCCGATCTGGCGCGGGCCTGGCAGCGCATCCTCGGCCACGTGCACTCCTACCGTGACCTCGAGCCCTCCCTCCTCGGCCGCGTCGAGGAACTCATCGACTTCGTGACCGCCTGACGGCGTCGGGTGCCGCGGATGGGCTCGCGTACCCTGGACTGTGTGACCGATGAGCCGCACGATGTCCCGTTCCGCAAGCAGACCGTCTCCTACGTGCGACGCTCGGGCCGGATGTCGGACGCGCAGGAGCGCGCCTGGGCGGACCTCAGCGACACGTACCTGATCGACGTGCCGCGCGACGTGGCTCAGATGTCGGTCCACGCCGACGCGCAGTTCATTCCGGAACAGGCATACGGCCGCTCGGCCCCACTGATCGTCGAGATCGGGTCGGGGCAGGGGCACGCGATCGTGCACGCCGCGTCCGGACATCCGGAGACGGACTTCCTCGCCGTGGAGGTGTTCCGGGCCGGACTCGCTCGAACGATGCTCGACGCGGACAAGGCCGGGGTCACGAATCTGCGGCTGGCCGAGGCGAACGCCCCGGAGGTGCTCGCGAAGCTGCTGCCGGCGGCGTCCGTGGACGAGGTTTGGGTGTTCTTCCCGGACCCGTGGCACAAGGTGCGCCACAACAAGCGTCGCCTCATTCAGGACTCGTTCCTACCCCTCGTCGCCGGAGCACTGCGCGACGGTGGCGTCGTCCGGATGGCGACGGACTGGGAGGAGTACGCGCTGCAGATGCGCGAGGTCTTCGACGGGGGCGCGGACTTCGAGCGCGACTTCACGGGGGAGTGGGCGGACCGGTTCGACGGCCGCGTGCTCACCGCCTTCGAACGCAAGGGTGAGCGTGCCGGGCGCGCCATCCACGACCTCTCGTATCGGCGTCTTCCGCGCGTCTGACGGGTTCACGTTCTCGTTGACCTTGAGGTGAACTTCGGACGAACTCTTGACTCTCGATCGGGTCGGAGTAAATTGTGTCGTGCGAACAGAAAACGGAAACGATGGACTCGCAAGAGTTCGGGATACGGAGACCGGAAACACCGCATTGGATGCCCTCGGAGCCTCGGTTCCGGGGGCATCGCGCGTGTCCGGACGATCAGCGATCGAACCAGTGGATGAAGCCGCAGCTCGCGCAGACCAGGCAGGTCGCGTCGTCGTTCGCCCAGTCCAGGTTGAGCAGCGTCATCCCGGTCGTCTGCAGCTTGTACGCGTGCCTGGTGAAGGTGTCGTTCCGGCACACCAGGCAGGCCAGCGCCGTCCCGTTCGCCAGCGTGAATGTCGATGCTGCCGCCATGGCCCGTCCCCCTCGGATTCACGCCCGTCGTCTACGCGACGGACCGTTCGCTCAGCGTACCCCCGCGGACCTCTCGACCCGGGGTGGCACCGCGTCGGGGACGGGCGTCGTGCGGTGCTAGGCTCGTTCGGTACGCCTCTGTAGCTCAGTGGATAGAGCGCCGGTTTCCGGTACCGTAGGTCGCAGGTTCGACTCCTGTCAGGGGCACCGTACGACACAAGAATCCCCACCCCTTTCGGGCGGGGATTCTGTGGTTGAGAGGGTCAAGCGAGTCCACCGGAGGCGACGGAGTGCGTCGATGAGCTTCGCGACCGCACGCTCGTGGCACCCCCACGGCCACCGGAACACGCGGACCTCGTGCATCCGCGCGCAGTCGTACCGCGCGCTCACTTCCCGTGGAGAGCGGCGGCGACGACGAGCGCGGCGATCGTGGGGATGTAGTAGACGCCCACGGTGAAGGCGGCGAGGACCGCCCACACGGTCAGCAGGACGGCGGCGATCACCGCTGCGATGGTCCGTGCTCGGCGGGGGAGGAACGCGGGCACGAGGGTGATCACCGTCGGCACCGCGGCGATGATCAGCGCGCGCGGGCCCATGGCCTCCAGGAGAGTCTCGGTGCTCTCGCTGGAGGCACCGGAACTCGATGACTCCACAATCGTGACGGAGGGCACGATGGCGAACATCAGGATGGCCGTGAGTACTGCGAGGCCGACGGCGACCCACAGCGTGATCGCCTGCGCGCTCGGTCTCGTGCGCTCGGGTATGGACATGTCGACTCCCCCCCGGTGGGGCACCAGCGTAGCGCCGGGCGGCGGTGGAGCACAGTGCCCGTAGAATCGGGGACCATGGCGCTCGGCTCTGTGATGCACACGTTCACCGTCTCGCTCGCGGACGTGGATCGCGGGGTGTACGAGGATCTGACGCTGCGGCTCGCGCGGCACCCGTCCGAGACGGACGCCTACATGATGACCCGCCTGCTGGCGTACCTCCTGGAGTATGCCGAGGGCATCGCGTTCACCGACGGGCTGTCACAGTCGGACGAGCCCGCGGTCCTCGTCCGCGATCTCACCGGACGCATCCTGACGTGGATCGAGGTCGGCGCGCCGGACGCGGAGCGCATGCACCTCGGCACGCGCCAGTCCGAGCGCACGGCGCTGTACACGCATCGCGACGCGGACAAAGTGCTGGCGCGCTGGCAGGGCAAGCGGATTCACGATGTGGAACGTGTCGTGGTTCGCTCGTTCGAGCCCGGGTTCATCGAGGCCGCGGCGGGACTGGTGGAGCGCCGGAACGAGGCCACCGTGTCGGTCTCAGACCATCATCTGTACCTCGACCTGAACGGCACGAACCTCGCCAGCGAGATCCTCGAGCACCCCACCGTCTGAGAGCCGACGTGCGGCTCAGCGGTCGACGTACTGCGCTTGTGACGGGTTGTAACGCTCGCCCGTGACGCCGAACCGGTCCGCGAGACCGTTCAGATCCGCGATGTCGTCGGCGGACAGCGCCACAGCGGGGGCGCCGAGGTTCTCCCGGATCCGTGAGATCCGGCGGGTGCCGGGGATCGGCACGATGAACGGCCGCTGCGCGAGCAGCCAGGCCAGCGCGATCTGGCCGACCGTGGCGTGACGATCGGCGGCCAGTGCGGTGACGTGCCGGACCAGAGCCGCGTTGGCGGCGATGCTCTCCGGGGTGAAACGGGGCAGACCCGCCCGCATGTCGTCGGCGGTGAACGCCGTCGTGGTGTCCATCGTCCCGGTGAGGAATCCCCGGCCCAGGGGACTGAACGGGACGAAGCCGATGCCGAGCTCATCGCACACCGCCAGCACGCCGTCCTCAGGTTCGCGCGTCCACAGCGAGTACTCGCTCTGCACGGCCGTCACCGGATGCACCGCGTGAGCTCGCCGGATCGTCGCGACCGTGGCTTCGGACAGCCCGAAGTGGCCGACTTTTCCGGCGGCGATCAGCTCGGCGACGGTCCCGGCGACCTCCTCGATCGGGACGTCCGGGTCGACGCGGTGCTGGTAGAGGAGGTCGATGTGGTCGGTCCGCAGGCGGCGCAGCGACGCGTCGACGACTTCGCGGATGTGCTCGGGACGGCTGTCCAGCCCGCGGGCGTCCGCACCGATGCGCCAGCCGAACTTCGTCGCGATCACGACGTCGTCCCGGACCGGTTCGAGGGCTTCGCCGACGAGCTCCTCGTTGACGAACGGGCCGTACACCTCCGCCGTGTCGAACAGGGTCACACCGGCGTCCACCGCGTCGCGCAGGACGCCGACCATCTCCTCCCGCGAACCGGGATTGGGGCCGTAGCTCTGCGACATGCCCATGCACCCGAGCCCGAGGGCGGAGACGGGAAGATCCGAGCCGAGAGTGCGAGTGTGCATGTTTTCCTTCCGTGTGCCGCCGACGCCACCGCCGGGGCCGACTGGGGGACGCGTCAGGGGCGCAGGAGGACCTTGACCGCGCGCCGCTCGTCCATCGCGCGATACGCCTCCGCGACCTCGGACAACGGCAGTTCGCGGTCGAACACGCGCCCGGGGTTGATCTCGCGACGCCAGATGCGATCGATGAGGTCGGGCAGATAGCGGCGCACCGGCGCCGGACCGCCGTGCAGGTGCACGGTGGCGTAGAACAGCTCTTGGCCGTCGATCGCGACATCATGGGCGACGCCGACGAAGCCGACATGGCCACCCGCCCGAGCGGATCGGATGGCCTGCGCCATCGATTCCGGAGTGCCGACGGCCTCGATCACCGAGTGCGCGCCGAGTCCGCCGGTCATCTCCCGGATCCGGGTGACGCCGTCCTCGCCGCGTTCGGCGACGATGTCCGTCGCGCCGAACTCGCGCGCCAGCGCCTGACGCGACTCATGCCGGGACATCGCGATGATCCGCTCCGCCCCGAGCTGCTTCGCGGCCAGCACCGCCATCAGACCGACGGCGCCGTCACCGACGACCGCGACCGTCTTCCCGGACCGACGGCGGCCGCTTCCGCGCCGAACCATCCCGTGCCGAGCACATCCGATGCCGCCAGCAGCGAGGGGATCAGGTCCGCGTCCGGTTCCCCCGGCGTCGCCACGAGCGTGCCGTCGGCCAGGGGGACGCGCAACCGCTCCGCCTGCGCGCCGAGGGCGCCCATGGGTCGCACGTTGACACACCGTGACTGATAGCCGGCCAGACAGATCTCGCACGTGTTGTCCGAGGCCATGAACGATCCGACCACGAAGTCGCCGGGCCGAATGCTCGTCACGGCGTCGCCGACCTGCTTGACGACGCCGACGTACTCGTGGCCCATCGGGCTCGGTCGGTGCACCGGATTCGCACCGCGGTACGGCCACAGGTCCGACCCGCACACGCAGGCCGCGACGACGCGGATGACGGCGTCCGTGGGCTCCTCGATGCGAGGATCATCGCGCTGCTCGAGCCGGACATCGCCGGGTCCGTGAATCATCGCTCCGCGCATCCGTCGCTCCTTCCGCAATGTCTCCAGCCTGGCACGTTCACGACCGGCCCGGGGCGACGTGGTCCGCCGTGATCACTCGAGAAACACTGCATCGCGACGGCGGCCCCGCCCGGTGCGAGCTTGGGGGAACCACACCGCGCACCCGCATAGGCTGGAGGCCCCGCCCCCGCCGCCTGGAGGACTCGTTGTCCCTGCTGTTCACGCCCCTGACCATCCGCGAGCTCACCGCCCCGAACCGGTTGTGGGTGGCGCCGATGTGCCAGTACAGCGTTGATGCGGAGGACGGTGTGCCCACCGACTGGCACCACGTGCACCTGGCGCAGTTCGCCTCCGGGGGAGCGGGCCTGATCCTCGCGGAAGCCACCGCTGTGGTCCCGGAGGGGCGCATCAGCCCGCAGGATGTCGGGCTGTGGAACGACGAACAGCGGGACGCCTGGCGCCGGATCGTCGACGCGGTTCGCGCGCGCGGCGGACGACTCGGAGTGCAGCTCGCGCACGCCGGTCGCAAGGCTTCCACCTTCAAGCCGTGGGCCGACGAGCGCGGCACGGTGCCCGCCGGTCGCGGAGGGTGGACGCCGGTCGCCCCCTCGCCGATCGCCTACGACGGCTTCGCCACGCCCACGGCGCTGGACGAGGAGGGCATCGCCGCCGTCATCGCCGCGTTCGCCGGCGCTGCGCGTCGGGCTGTGGACGCGGGGTTCGATGCCGTCGAGCTGCACGCAGCGCACGGCTACCTCCTGCACCAGTTCCTCTCGCCGTTGTCGAACGAGCGCACGGACCAGTGGGGCGGGACGCTGCAGAACCGCGCACGCCTTGTGCTCGATGTGATCCGTACGGTCCGGGCCGAGGTCGGTGAGGCGTACCCCGTGTTCGTCCGGTTCTCCGGCACGGACGCGGCTCCGGGCGGACTCGAGGTGTCCGACATCGCGCAGGTCGCGACGTGGGCGGAGGAAGCCGGGGCCGACCTGTACGACGTCTCCAGCGCCGGACTCGTCGCGCATCAGCACATCACCCCGGGGCCCGGGTATCAGGTTCCGCTCGCAGCGGCCGTGAAGGCGGCCGTCTCCGTTCCGGTCGGCGCCGTCGGAATCATCGTCGACGGCGCGCAGGCCGAAGGCATCCTGGCTGCCGGTGAGGCGGACGTCATCTTCGCCGCGCGGGAGTTCCTCCGAGACCCGCACTTCGGACTGCGCGCGGCTCGCGAACTGGGAGAGGACCCCGCCACCGTCTGGCCGCCGCAGTACATCCGGGCGGCGCGCTGACTCAGGCGGTCGGCAGGTAGGCCACGATCGTGAGCTCCGCGGCGTCCTGCGGCGAGATCTTCACCTGCTCGTAGTCGACGGTGCCGTCCACGGGATGGACGAAGGACCGCCGGCGCGAGGAGAAGCGCTCGATCGCGTGTTCGTCCCAAGCGTCAGCGAACTCGTCGCTCGCTTCCCGCAGGAACGAGACCAGGCGGACGTGATCCGCACCGCCGATCCGCGCACCCGCCTCGGCACGGTACTCGGCGAGGAACTGCCGGCTCGTGACCTCCCAGTCCGGGAGCATCGCGCGCACGTACGGATCGGTGAAGACGAAGACGAGCAGGTTGCGCTCGGCGGCCGGTGCCGTCGCGACGCCGGGGAACAGGTGCGCATAGGCGCCGTTCCAGGCCGCGATGTCCCAGTGTCCGGTCACCGCGAAGGCCGGGGCCGGGTCCAGGGCGTCGAGCAGGTGCTGCACGTGCGCGGGCACCGGAGCGGGAGCGAGAGGTTCCGGGCGCGGAGCGGGGGTGAAGCCGGCGAGCCCGAGGACGTAGTCGTGTTCGGCGTGGGTGAGGCGCAGGTTCACCGCGACCGCGTCCAGCACCTGGCGGGATGGGTGGATGTCTCGGCCCTGTTCGAGCCAGGTGTACCACGTGACGGAGACCCCGGACAGGAACGCGATCTCCTCGCGGCGGAGCCCCGTGGTGCGGGCGCGGCCGACCGGGGGGAGGTCGAAGGCAGCGCGGTCCGCGCCGGTCCGTTTGCCGCGCAGGAACTCGCCGAGTTCGCGCCGGGAGCCGTCCGGAGTGTCCACGTGCCGAACCTATCACTCTCACTACTAGTATCAGCGACGTTCGGCTGGCGGCGGCGGCGCGGCGGGCATCCGTCCATACTTGATTCATGCCGACCCTTCGCTCTCGTACCGTCACCCATGGCCGCAACATGGCGGGCGCCCGCGCGCTGCTTCGCGCATCCGGTGTCGCCAACTCCGACATCGGCAAGCCGATCATCGCGGTCGCGAACTCATTCACCGAGTTCGTCCCCGGGCACACGCACCTGCAGCCCGTCGGGCGGATCGTCTCCGAGGCGATCCATGAGGCCGGTGCCGTCGCGCGCGAGTTCAACACGATCGCCGTCGACGACGGCATCGCGATGGGTCACGGCGGCATGCTCTACTCGCTGCCCTCGCGCGACCTCATCGCCGACTCGGTGGAGTACATGGTCAACGCGCACTGCGCGGACGCCCTCGTGTGCATCTCCAACTGCGACAAGATCACGCCGGGCATGCTCATGGCGGCGTTGCGCCTGAACATCCCGACCGTGTTCGTCTCCGGTGGTCCGATGGAGGCCGGTCGCGTCACGCTGACGGACGGATCGGTGCGCTCGCTCGACCTCGTCAACGCGATCTCTGACGCCGTGGACGCGACGATCTCGGACGCGGACATCCAGCTCATCGAGGAGAACGCCTGTCCGACGTGCGGATCCTGCTCGGGAATGTTCACCGCGAACTCGATGAACTGCCTGACCGAAGCCATCGGCCTCTCGCTGCCGGGCAACGGTTCGGTCCTGGCCACGCACACCGCCCGCAAGGCGCTGTACGAGAAGGCCGGCGCCACGGTCGTGGACCTCGCCAAGCGCTACTACGAGAACGACGATGAGTCGGTCCTGCCGCGCTCGATCGCCACGCACGAGGCGTTCGACAACGCCATGGCGCTCGATGTCGCCATGGGCGGCTCGACCAACACGATCCTGCACCTGCTCGCCGCGGCCCGTGAGGCGGGCGTCGACTACGACCTGCACGACATCGACGCGCGCTCGCGGCAGGTTCCGTGCCTGGCGAAGGTCGCCCCGAACCCGGCCTACGACAAGATGTACTACATGGAGGACGTCCACCGTGCCGGTGGCATCCCGGCCCTCCTCGGCGAGCTCTACCGCGGCGGTCTGCTGCACGAGAACCTCAACACCATCCACTCCACGTCGATGAAGCAGTGGCTGGAGGACTGGGACATCCGCGGCGGCAAGGCCACGGCTGAGGCCCAGGACCTGTGGCACGCGGCGCCCGGCGGTCAGCGTTCGTCGACCGCGTTCTCGCAGTCCAACGTGTGGACCTCGCTGGACACCGACGCCGAGGGCGGTTGCATCCGCTCGGTCGAGCACGCGTACTCGAAGGACGGCGGCCTCGCGGTGCTGCACGGCAACATCGCCCGCCACGGTTCGGTCGTGAAGACCGCCGGTGTGGACGAGTCGATCTGGGTCTTCGAGGGTCCGGCGGTCGTCTGCGAGTCGCAGGAGGAAGCCGTCCAGAAGATCCTGGACAAGACCGTCAAGGAGGGCGACGTCGTCGTCATCCGCTACGAGGGCCCCAAGGGTGGTCCGGGAATGCAGGAGATGCTGTACCCGACCTCGTACCTCAAGGGCGTCGGCCTCGGCAAGAAGTGCGCGCTCATCACGGACGGCCGCTTCTCCGGTGGCACCTCGGGTCTGTCCATCGGTCACGTGTCGCCGGAGGCCGCGTCCGGTGGCGAGATCGCGCTCGTCGAGGACGGCGACCTGATCCACATCGACATCCCGAACCGCTCGTTGCGGATCCTGGTGGACGACGCCGAGCTGGACGCTCGTCGCGAGCGCCTCGAGGAGACCGGCGGCTACCACCCGAAGGACCGTGAACGTCAGGTCTCGGCGGCGTTGCGTGCGTACGCGGCGATGGCGACGAGCGCCGACAAGGGCGCCGTCCGCGACGTGGACGCGCTGTACCGGATGACGTCCCCGCAGACCGTCACCGCCTGACGCCCGAAACACCCAGGCACGTCCGAAACCCCGCGCATTGCCGGGTGTCTCGGACGTGCCTGGGTGTTTCGCGGAGGGAGTTCGGGGCACACTGGGGGCGTGAGCCACCCGATCATGTTCGATGATGCGGACCCGGTGCTGCGGCGGGTGCGTGAGGTCGCGCTGGCGTTTCCGGGGGCGGACGAGAAGGTCTCACACGGGCGTCCGGCGTTCTTCACGACGAAGGTGTTCGCCTACTACGGCTGGTCAGAGAAGGTCGCCGAGGGGGAGTGGTTCCGGCACGACACGGCCCTCGTCGTGCTCCCGGACGCGGACGAGCGTCTCGCGCTGTTGGACGAGGGAGCCTGGGTGCCGCCCTATCTCGGCGGCGCCGGCTGGGTCGCGATCGACCTCGATGCGTCGAACCTGCCGCGCGTTGAGGAGTACCTGGACATGTCGTTCCGGCGGACCGCGCCGGTGACGCGGGTGCGGGAGTGGGACGCCCGCCGGTGATCGGATCCGTCCTGTCATGATGCGTCTGTTCGCGGGGGACGGGGCGTGAAGCTGTTCGATGCCCGTCGTGGCGCGTCGGCAGAGGTGGGGGCTCTGCTGCTGGGTTTCGTTGCGGACGGGGATGGGGATCCGTTCTGGAGCTCGCCACACGTCGCGCCGCTCACGTTGCTGAGACTCCCGGATTCTTCTGCTTTTGATGGGAGTCGTCGAGGTACCAGCGGTGGGTGCGCGGGTCTCGTTGCGGGGATGGTTCTGTGGTGCGTTCCGGAGGTCGGCTCGCGCCGTTTCGTTTCGCTGGCGCTCGCTCAACGACCAGAGGGTGGGCGAGGTCGCTGCTAACCCCGCCGATTGCTGAGCGAGACGAAACCCCGTGAGATGCGCGGCGGACGGTGGGCAGACTTCTCCTCCGGGGGTCATGTTCGTGCCGGGATTCGCGGGAGGGTGGGGGCGCGCGGGCCTCGTGGGGGGGGTGGTTCGGGGGTGCGTCCGGGGGGTCGGCTCGCGCCGTTTCGTTTCGCTGGCGCTCGCTCAGCGACCAGAGGGGGGGCGGGGTCGCTGCTACCCCCGCCGATTGCTGAGCGAGACGAAACCCCGTGAGATGCGCGGCGGACGGTGGGCAGACTTCTCCTCCGGGGGTCATGTTCGTGCCGGGATTCGCGGGAGGGTGGGTGCGGGTGGCCTCGTGGGGTGCCAGGTTTGGGTGTGGTCGTACCAGTCGGGGGCTTGGACTTCGGGTACCCCGTCTTTGATGCGGATGTGCCAGCCGTTGGTGTCGAGGTAGCGGTGGTGGTTCCAGCACAGCAAGACACCGTTGTCGATGCTCGTCGGACCACCATCGTGCCATTCGGTGACGTGGTGGAACTCGCACCAGCGGGCCGGGGTGTGACATCCCGGGATGATGCAGGTGTGATCCCGGGCGATGATCGCCCGACGCTGGGTCGCGTTGAAGATCCGGTCCGTGATCGTCGTCGCCAGCACCCGCCCGTTCGTCCCCGTGATGACCCGTTGCACGGCACCGACACATGCGGTGTGGTTCGCGACGCTGACGGGGACGGGGACGTTGGTGCCGGTCGCGTCCGCACCGGTCACGTGCGCCCATCCGGAACCCGTCGTGAGGGAGTCTTCGGTGACGTGGACGACGAGGGTGGGGGCGGCACCACCGATGGTGGGGGCCTCGGAGGAGGCCGCGGCGATGGTCAGGGCGGTGGCGAGGGCGTCGTGGGCGCGTTGCCCGCTGGTGCGGTCATCGTTCAACGCCGGCTCACCGGAGTCACGGAATCGGACGCCCTTCTCTTTCCCGTGGGGGTTGTTGATCGCGTCGATGAGGGTCTGCAACTGCGCGGCGACGTCGGGCAGAAGCCTGCCCCGGACCGGGACGATCCCGTCCTGGGCGGTGCCGAAGTACAGGGTCCGCAGCTGCCGGGCGCGTTCGTCTTGGGGTTCGGCGCCGTCTTGATCGAGGGCGGTCGCCCATGCCCCGGCGTGTACACGGAGTGTGTCGGTCATCACCGGCACCCGGCGTTGTGCGGTGATGGGGTTCTCGTCCGGGATCAGGGCACCCCAGTCCCCGAACTCCCCGCTCTCTTCGCGCAGGACGATCTCCTCATCCTCCGTTGTCGTGGCCTCGGCGAGGGCCTGATCGGCCAGGGCAAGGTGATCGGCGGGGACCCGGTCTCGGATCGCGTCGAGTGGCCCGGTGGCGGCGGCGAGCCCGTCCGCCCCGATCCTCCCGGACAGCAGTGCGTCTCGCAGGGCCGGGAACCGGGCCGGGCGGCGCTCGCCGGTCATCCCCAAATCCTCACGCACCATTCTGCCGAGCCGGGACCAGGTTTTGATCGTGGTGGGGGCGGCACCGGTGGTGCGTTGCATGAGCTCGTTCACGTTCCGACACCCGCAGGACACGTCGAGCCGTTCCTGGCCCGCCCCGGTGGAGCGTTCCTCCGCCTCCGCCGTCGTCACGATCAGCGCCGCTTGGGCGGTGCGGAGCAGGGCACCGGTATCGATCGCGAAGTCCAACAGCTCCGTCCGAGATGCCGTCGTGAGGTGGTTCTCCTGGAGCAGGGCGGTCACGGTCGCGATGGCTTCCGCCATCACCTTCCGGGCCTGCTCCATCGAGGTTTCCATACCCCCGATTCTACCGCCCCTGACCCTCATGGAACGGGCGGAAAGGCCAGTTCAGTAGTGTTTTCCGTACCCGTTGATGGGGGTGCAGTACGTCCTCCCTCGTGACGGGATTCTGGGGCCCAAGCGGCCGGAAATTCACCCGCCCGCGGTCCCTCCGCGGGTCGTTTCGAGCACCTCGGGAACGTGAGCCGACGACCGAACCCGCCCACCCGCTCATCGTCTTAAGCCGCAGGAAACCCAGCCACCTCAGAAACGAGAGCAGCGCACCGCGTTTCATCACGGCAGCCACGTGCCCGGCGACAGCAGCCCCGACAGGCCCCTGTCGGAACGGGCGTCGCCGGAGAAGGATGAACGCATGGCACGCATTCGCCCACAGAACATCATCGCGACCCCAGCGCGGTGCGCCACGTTCCTCACCCTCACGATCCAGGAGGGCCACGAGGCCGCGGTCACGGACGTCCTGTCCGACATCGGAGGCGTGATCCGCTCCGTCGCGTTCCGGGAACCGGAGCAGCAGCTGATCGCCGTGATCGGGATCGGCGCTGACGCCTGGGACCGGATGTATGACGCTCCGCGCCCGCCGGGACTGCACCCCTTCCGTGAGCTCGACGGTGGGGCGCACACGGCGCCGTCCACGCCCGGTGACCTGCTCGTCCACATCCGTGCCCACCGACCGGACCTCTGCTTCGAGCTCGGGCGCCGGGTGCTGAACGCGTTCGGTGATGCCGTCCGGGTGGAAGACGAGGTGCAGGGCTTCCGCTTCTTCGACGAGCGGGATCTCCTCGGCTTCGTCGACGGGACTGAGAACCCGAACGGCATCGAGGCGGAGGAGGCCGTGCTGGTTCCGGACGGACCGTGGCAGGGATCCTCGTTCGTCATCGTGCAGAAGTACGAGCACGACCTCTCCGCGTGGGACGGGATGACAACCGAGCAGCAGGAGGCTGCGATCGGTCGGACCAAGCTCAGCGACGTGGAGTTCGCCGACGCGGATAAAGCCCCGAACGCCCATCTGACGTTGAACACCATCGAGGATGACGGGGTGCAGCGCAAGATCGTCCGGGACAACCTGCCCTTCGGGTCGCTCGCCGACGGCACCTTCGGCACCTACTTCATCGGCTACGCCGCAGACGTCGACGTCACCGAGCGGATGCTGCGGAACATGTTCCTCGGGCAGGGGGAAGCCACGCACGACCGCATCCTGGACTTCTCCACCGCGCTGACCGGCGCCAACTTCTTCGTGCCGACGGAGAACTTCCTGGAGGACCCGAAACCGACCCTTGCCTCCGCCCGCGACGCCGCTGAAGGAGGGCCGCCTGCCCCGGTAGAATGACAGGATCATGAATCCGGATTCCCTCGCCTCCGCCCTGTTCGACGTCGTCTCCGCCATCGCGGCCGAGCGACGAGAGGGCGAAGACCTCGGAATCACCGCCGCGGATGTGACGCTGGAGCGTCCGAAGAACCGCGACCACGGTGACTGGGCGACGAACATCGCGATGAAGCTCGCGAAGAAGCTCGGTATGAACCCGCGCGAGCTCGCGCAGCAGATCGCCGATGCGGCGTCCGACATCGACGGCATCGCCTCGGTCGAGATCGCCGGACCCGGCTTCATCAACATCCGCCTGGATGCCGCCACCGCCGGTGAGCTCGCGAAGCTCATCGTCGAGACCGGCACCGCGTACGGCACGAACGACTCGCAGGCCGGGCGCTCGGTCAACATCGAGTTCGTCTCCGCGAACCCGACCGGACCGATGCACATCGGCCACACGCGCTGGGCCGCGCTCGGCGACTCGATCGTGCGCCTGCTGCAGGCGTCCGGTGCGAACGCGGTGCGGGAGTACTACATCAACGACGCCGGCGCGCAGATGGACCGCTTCGCGCAGTCCGTGCTCGCGGCGGTGAAGGGTGAGCCGACGCCCGAGGGCGGCTACCCGGGCGAGTACGTCCAGGTGCTCGGTCGCCGCGTGCTCGAGGCCCGCCCGGACCTGCTCGAACTGTCCGACGAGGACCAGCTCAGCACGACGATGGACCTCGCGTACGGGTTCCAGCTCGGCGAGATCCAGGAGAACCTGGCGCAGTTCAACGTGCCGTTCGACGTGTGGTTCTCGGAGCGGACGCTGCACGCGGCCGGGCCGAACGGCGAGCCGAGTCTCATCGAGCAGGCCATCGGCCGCCTGCGTGAGCAGGGCCACGTCTTCGACGAGGACGGCGCAGTCTGGGTCCGGACCACGACGTTCGGCGACGACAAGGACCGCGTCATCCGCCGCTCGAACGGCGAGTACACGTACTTCGCCGCGGACGCCGCGTACTACCTGAACAAGAGCGACCGCGGCTTCGAGAAGAAGATCTACCTCCTCGGCGCCGACCACCACGGCTACGTCCACCGCCTGAAGGCGGTCGCGGGGGCGGGGGGGGAGGACCCGAACTTCAACATCGAGGTCCTCATCGGGCAGCTGGTCTCGGTGAACGGGGCGCGCCTGTCCAAGCGCGCGGGCAACATCATCGAGATGGCCGACCTGATGAACTGGATCGGGACCGACGCCCTGCGGTACTCGCTGGAGCGCTCGCCCGCCGATTCGCCGTTGTCGCTGGACCCGGAGCTGCTCAAGAAGCGCACGAACGACAACCCCGTCTTCTACGTCCAGTACGCGCACGCCCGCACGCACAACGCCGCGCGCAACGCTGAGGACGCCGGTGTCGACCGGTCCGTCTTCGCGCCCGAGACGCTGACGCACGAGACCGAGTCGGCGCTGCTCGGCGCCCTCCAGGAGTTCCCGCGCGTGGTCGCCTTCGCGGCCGAGGTGCGCGAGCCGCACCGCGTCGCGCGCTACCTGGAAGAGGTGGCCGGCCTCTACCACCGCTGGTACGACAATTGCCGCATCGTCCCCCTCGGCGACGCTGCCATCGAGCCCGTGCACCACACCCGCCGTTGGCTGAACGACGCGACCGGCCAGGTCCTGCGCAACGGCCTCGACCTTCTCGGCGTCAGCGCTCCGGAACGGATGTGAGATGACGACGACCGCCACGACCCCTCCCCGCCGTCGCGGCTGGATCGTCGCGGTCGTCGCCCTCATCGTCGTCGTGGCACTGGTCATCGCGGCGGAGTTCATCGCACGCGCGGTGGTGCAGAACGTCACGGCGCAGAAGGTGGCCGAGGCCCTCGACCTCCCGGCCGATCAGAAGGTCGACGTGACCGTGGACGGCATCGTGCTGCCGCAGCTGATCGCCGGCACGTTCACTGAGATGCAGCTCAGCGGCACGGACGTCACCGTCGGCGGCATCACCGGGGACGTCACGGCCGTGGCACGCGGCGTGCGCATGTCCGGCGAGACCGACGACACGACCGCGACGCTGGTCCTCACCGCCGATCAGGTGAAGGAGCTGATCCCCTCCGGCGTCGCCGCGGTAGACTCGCTGAGCTTCGCCGACGGCTCTGCGGAGGCGAGCGCGCTGTTCAGCGTGCTCGGGCTGGAGCTGGGCGTGTCTCTCACCCTCACCCCGAGCGTCGCGGACGGTGACCTGGTCCTCACCCCCGCCGGCATCAGCATCGGATCGCTCGCCCTGACCGCGGAGGACATCACGCAGCGCTTCGGCAGCGCGGGGGAGGCGATGCTGCGACCGTGGACGGTGTGCCTGCGTGACCAGATTCCGGCGGGCATCACTCTGACCGACCTCGCCGTCGAAGGCGACCATCTGCGGGTGCAGGCGGACGTCGCCGGAGCGATGGCCACGGACCCGTCTCTGCAGGAGCCCGGAACCTGCGACTGAGCGCCCGTCGCGCGGCGTCATGGGCGGCGGGGCGCGCTCACCCGGTGCTTTAGACTTGCCTCACCGCGCGCGGCGTTCGTTCGACGGCGGCGCATCTCCTTGCCCCCACGATTGGTAGCACGTTGTCCTCAGCCATGTCCGCTCCGCGCCTCGCGCCGGACTGGCTGAGTGTGCCCACCGATCCCAACGCCCTCGTGGACGGTGTCTGGCCCGCACGTGCCGAGCGTGCGGACTCCGGCTCGCTGCGCCTGAACGGTCTGGACGCCGAGCGCCTGGCGGACACCTTCGGCACCCCGGTTCTCGTGCTGGACGAGGACGAGGTCCGCGATCGCGCTCGTGCCGCCGCGGAGGCGTTCACCGCCGCGGCGGAGCGCCACGGCACCACCGCCCGCGTCTACTACGCGGGCAAGGCGTTCCTGTCCACCGCCGTCGCCCGCTGGGTGACCGAGGAAGGGCTGAACGTCGACGTCTGCAGCCCGGGCGAGCTCGCCGTCGCGCTGCACGCCGGCGTGGAGCCCACCCGTATCGGCTACCACGGCAACAACAAGTCCGCCGCGGCCCTCCGCGAGGCCCTGGATGCCGGCCTCACGAGCATCAACGTCGACAATGCCGACGAGCTGCGCCGCCTCGCCGCGGTCGCGACCGGACCGGTCGATGTGGTCCTGCGCGTCCTCAGCGGCGTGCACGCCGAGACGCACGACTTCCTCGCGACCGCGCACGAGGACCAGAAGTTCGGGCTCTCCTTCGAGGACGCCACCGCGCTTGCCGCGGAGATCGCGGCGTACCCGCTGCTGAACCTCGTCGGGCTGCACTGCCACATCGGGTCGCAGATCTTCGGCGTCGCCGGCTTCCGCGAGTCCGCGGCCCGCGTGCTGGAACTGTCGATCCAGCTCGGTGGCGGGCAGCCGCTGCCTCTGCTGAACCTCGGCGGCGGATTCGGCATCGCCTACACCGCCGCGGATGACGCGACAGAGCTGCCGGAGCTCGCCGACGCGATCGTGGACGCGGTCGCCGAGGTCGCCGCCGAGGCCGGGGTGGCCCTGCCCGCGCTCGCCTTCGAGCCCGGGCGCGCGATCAGCGGCACCGCCGGCGTCACGCTGTACCGCGTCGGCTCCGTCAAGCCGGTGACCGTCGAGGCCACCGAGGAGACCGGGACGCGCACGTACGTCGCCGTCGACGGCGGCATGAGTGACAACGCTCGCCCCGCCCTGTACGGCGCGCAGTACTCCGCGCGCCTGGCCGGACGCTCCTCCGACGCCGCACCGACGCTGGTGCGCGTGGTGGGCATGCACTGCGAGTCCGGCGACATCGTCGTGGACCACGAGTACCTGCCCGGCGACGTGCACGACGGCGATCTGCTGGCGGTTCCGGTCACGGGCGCGTACTGCGCGTCGCTGTCCAGCAACTACAACCACGTTCCGCGCCCGCCGGTCGTCGCCGTCTCGCACGGCACCGCCCGCGTGATCGTGCGGGGCGAGACCATCGCGGACCTGCTCGCACGCGACGCGGGTTCGGACGAAGGAAAGGACGAGCCGGTGCTCACCGGCGAGGGGACTGCATGATCGACTACCGACGTCTGCGCATCGCACTGCTGGGAGCGGGAGCCGTGGGCTCCCAGGTGGCCCGCCTGCTCATCGAGCAGCGCGCCGAGCTTGCCGACCGCGCCGGTGCCGACCTCGAGCTGATCGGCATCGCCGTCCGGAACCTGGACGCGCCGCGCGACGTCGACCTCCCGAAGGAGCTGTACACGACCGACGCGGAGAGCCTGATCCACGGCGCCGACATCGTCGTGGAGCTCATCGGCGGCATCGAGCCCGCCCGCTCGCTGATCCTGGAGTCCATCAACTCCGGCGCCGACATCGTCACCGCCAACAAGGCGCTACTGGCCACGCACGGCTCCGAGATCTACGACGCCGCCGAGCAGGTGGGGGCCTCCGTGTCATATGAGGCCGCCGTCGCCGGTGCGATTCCGATCATCCGTCCGCTGCGCGACTCGCTCGCCGGTGACCGCGTCACCCGGATCACGGGCATCGTCAACGGCACGACGAACTACATCCTGGACCGGATGGACAGCGAGGGCGCCGACTTCGCCGAGGTGCTCGCGGACGCTCAGCGCCTGGGCTACGCGGAGGCGGACCCGACCGCGGACGTGGAGGCGTACGACGCCGCGCAGAAGGCCGCCATCCTCGCGAGCCTGGCGTTCCACACCACCGTTCCGCTGGACAGCGTGCACCGCGAGGGCATCACCTCCATCGACGCCGCGATGATCGAGTCCGCGCGCCACGCCGGTTTCGTGATCAAGCTCGTCGCGGTCACCGAACTGCTGCAGAACGACGGCCACGACGCCATCTCCGTGCGCGTCTACCCGGCCCTCGTCCCGCGGACCCACCCGCTCGCCTCCGTCCACGGCGCCAACAACGCCGTGTTCGTCGAGGCTGAGGCCGCCGGTCCGCTGATGTTCTACGGCGCCGGTGCCGGCGGCGTGCAGACCGCGTCCGCCGTGCTCGGCGACATCGTCTCGGCCGCGCGCCGCCACATCGCCGGCGGCGTCGGCACCGGTGAGTCGACGCGCGCCAACCTGCCGATCCTCGAGATCGGCGCCGTGACCACCCGCTACCAGATCACCCTGGAAGTGACGGACCAACCCGGTGTCCTCGCGACCGTCGCTGGCATCCTCAGCGACGGCGGCGTTTCCGTGGCGACGGTCGAACAGACCGTCGTGGACGGCGCAGGCACAGCACGCCTCGTCATCGGAACGCACACCGCACGTGAAGAAGACCTCAGCAGCACCGCGCAGCGACTTGCCGCGAGCGACGTCGTCACCCGCGTCGCCAGCGTCCTGCGCGTCGAAGGAGAATGACATGGCCCACCTCTGGCGCGGAGTGCTCCGCGAGTACGCAGACCGCCTCGGCGTCACGGACGCCTCCACCGTCGTCACGCTGGGGGAGGGCGGTACGCCGCTGATTCCGGCCCCGGCGCTCTCCCGCCGCACCGGCGCGGACGTGTGGGTGAAGTACGAGGGGATGAACCCGACCGGCTCGTTCAAGGACCGCGGCATGACCGTGGCGCTCTCGCGGGCCGTCGAGCACGGCGCGCAGGCCGTTGTTTGCGCCTCCACCGGCAACACCTCCGCTTCGGCCGCGGCCTACGCCGCCCACGCCGGAATCACCGCCGCGGTGCTGGTCCCGGAGGGCAAGATCGCGATGGGCAAACTCAGCCAGGCCGTCGCGCACGGCGGCAAGCTGATCCAGGTCCGCGGCAACTTCGATGACTGCCTCGAGATCGCCCGCGAGCTGGCGGACAACTACCCGGTGCACCTGGTCAACTCCGTCAACCCGGACCGCATCGAGGGTCAGAAGACCGCTGCCTACGAGGTCGTGGACGTCCTCGGCGACGCACCCGATTTCCACTTCATCCCGGTCGGCAACGCCGGCAACTACACCGCCTACACCCGCGGCTACCGCGAGGAGGTCGAGCGCGGCGTGTCCACGAAGGTCCCGCGCATGTTCGGTTTCCAGGCGGCCGGTTCCGCACCCCTGGTGATCGGTGAGGTCGTGAAGAACCCGGACACGATCGCCACCGCGATCCGGATCGGCAACCCGGCGTCCTGGGACCTCGCTCTCGAGGCTCGCGCGGCGACGGACGGCCTGTTCGGCGCCATCGACGATGACCGCATCCTCGCGGCGCAGAAGATCCTCGCCGCCGAGGTGGGCATCTTCGTCGAGCCGGCCTCCGCGATCTCGGTCGCCGGTCTGCTGGAGAAGGCCGAGGAGGGTGTGGTCGGCAAGGGCGCGAAGGTCGTCCTGACCGTCACCGGCCACGGCCTGAAGGACCCGCAGTGGGCGCTGCGCCAGCCGGACGGCACCGACGTGTCGCCCGCCGTCCTGGACGCCTCCACGAGCGAGGTCGCCTCGTTCCTCTCGCTCTCGCGCGAGTCATGATCGGTCGCACCGTCGCGGTGCGCGTCCCGGCCACGAGCGCCAACCTCGGTCCGGGCTTCGACACGCTCGGCCTGGCACTGAGCGTGTACGACGAGCTCACCGTGACCGAGCTCGCCGCGGGCGAGCTCGTGATCGACATCGACGGTGCCGGCGCGGAGGACGTGCCGCGGGATGCCTCCCATCTCGTGGTGCGCTCGATGGCCTACGCCTATGAGGCCTTCGGGCGGCGCCTGCCGGGTCTGCACATCCGCGCGACGAACGTCATCCCGCACGGTCGCGGGCTCGGTTCGTCCGGTGCGGCCGTCGTGGCGGGCCTCCTCGCCGCGAAGGGCCTGCTCGAGGGCGACATCGCGATGAGCGAGAGCGACCTGCTGCGCCTGGCCACGGAGCTCGAGGGACACCCGGACAACGTCGCCCCGGCGCTGTTCGGCGGTCTGACGATCGCGTGGACGGAACCCGCCGGCCCCATGCACAAGAAGCTGCTCGTGCACCGCGGCGTCTCGCCGCTGGTGTTCGTGCCGGACTTCACGATGTCCACCGAGCTCGCCCGCAGCCTGCAGCCGGCCTCGGTGCCGCGCGAGGACGCGGTGTTCAACGTGTCGCGCTCCGCGCTGCTGATCGCCGCGCTCACGCAGAGCCCCGAGCTGCTGCTCGCGGCCACCGAGGACAAGCTGCACCAGGACTACCGCGCCCAGGCGATGCCGGCCACGATCGCGCTCGTCCAGGCGTTGCGCGCGGCGGGTTTCGCCGCCGTCGTCTCGGGCGCCGGACCCAGTGTTCTCGTGCTCGCGGACGGTCCCGGACGCCGCAACACGGCGGCCGAATTGGCGGCCTCCGTGCCCGGCGCGACATGGGAACCGCACCTGCTGGCCGTCGATTTCAAAGGTGGTACAGTGAGGGACATATCGGGGGATTCCGCGCAACCTGCGTGATCTGGCCCCCTTCGCAATTCTGCGAAACCTCTGCACCGAAACGCCGGGCGCATGCCCGCGCATCAGGTCCGTGCTCGTATCGACGACCTGGACCGCAGAGCTGTTGTGACATCCCGATTCATTCAAGGAGCACTCGTGGAGTCCATCTCCGACGTCGAGAACACCCCTGCGGCTGCGGCCGCTCCCGCGGCGGAAGCCGCACCCGCCCGGAAGCGCGCGCCCCGTCGTGCGACCACCGCTTCGGCTGCGGCCGGCACTGACGCCGCGCCCGCCGACAAGCCGGCGGAGGCCGCCGCGGACGCTGATGCGCCCAAGGCCCCGCGCAAGCGCGCCCCGCGCCGCACGGCGGCCGCCGCCGACGCGGGCTGAGGCGGCAGCGCCGGCCGAGGCGCCGGCTGACAAGCCCGCGGACGCCGCCGACGCGCCGGCTGAGAAGAAGCCGGCCCGCGCCTCGCGCGCCCGCAAGCCGAAGGCCGAGGCCGCCGCCGACGCACCCGCGGCGGACGCGAAGAGCGACGCCCCGGCCAAGAGCGAGGACGCGCCGGCTGCGGCCGAGTCCGCGGACAAGGCCGAGAACGCGGACAAGCCCGCCTCCGGTCGTGGCCGTGGCAAGCGCGGTGAGAAGCCCGCGGCCGACGCCGAGTCCGGCGACAAGCCCGCCGAGAACGCCGACGCGAAGGCGAACGGCAACGGCCGTTCCGGCGACCAGCCCGCCGAGTCCGGCGAGGGCGAGGACGGCGGCTCCGGTCGCAGCCGCTCGCGCAACCGGTCGCGCAACCGCAACCGCAACGCCAATGAGGGCGGTTCCGGCCAGCAGCAGGGCGGCAACCAGCAGCAGAACTCCGGCAACCAGCAGAATCGCAACAACAACAACAACGACGACGACGAGTCCGGCAACGGCCGCGGTCGCCAGCGCAACAAGCGCCGCGGCAACGGTCAGCAGGACGAGTTCGAGCCGGAGATCGGTGAGGACGACGTCCTGATCCCGATCGCGGGCATCCTGGACGTGCTGGACAACTACGCCTTCGTCCGCACCAGCGGCTACCTCGCCGGCACGAGCGACGTCTACGTCTCGCTCGGCCAGGTGAAGAAGTACAACCTGCGCAAGGGCGACGCCGTCGTCGGTGCGATCAAGCAGCCGCGCGAGGGTGAGCAGAACACGCGCCAGAAGTACAACGCGCTGGTGAAGGTCGACTCGGTGAACGGCCTGTCCGTCGAGGACGCCGCGAACCGCGTCGAGTTCGGCAAGCTCACCCCGCTCTACCCGCAGGATCGCCTGCGCATGGAGACGGCGCCGGAGAAGCTCACGCAGCGCATCATCGACCTCGTCGCCCCGATCGGCAAGGGCCAGCGCGGCCTCATCGTCGCGCCGCCGAAGGCCGGCAAGACGATCGTCCTGCAGCAGATCGCCAACGCCATCGCGCAGAACAACCCCGAGGTCCACCTCATGGTCGTGCTCGTCGACGAGCGGCCGGAAGAGGTCACCGACATGCAGCGCACGGTGAAGGGTGAGGTCATCGCCTCGACCTTCGACCGTCCCGCCGAGGACCACACCACGGTCGCCGAGCTCGCCATCGAGCGGGCCAAGCGCCTCGTGGAGCTCGGCCGCGACGTGGTCGTGCTGCTGGACTCGATCACGCGCCTGTCCCGCGCGTACAACATCTCCGCGCCGACCTCCGGTCGCGTGCTCACCGGTGGCGTGGACGCGTCCGCGCTGTACCCGCCCAAGCGCTTCTTCGGTGCCGCGCGCAACATCGAGAACGGCGGCTCGCTGACCATCCTCGCCACCGCGCTGGTGGAGACCGGGTCCAAGATGGACGAGGTCATCTTCGAGGAGTTCAAGGGCACCGGCAACTCGGAGCTGCGCCTGAGCCGTCAGCTGGCCGACAAGCGCATCTTCCCGGCGGTGGACGTGAACGCGTCCTCCACCCGTCGCGAGGAGATGCTGCTGAGCCCGGACGAGGTCAAGATCACCTGGAAGCTGCGTCGCGCCCTCGCGGGCCTGGACACCCAGCAGGCCCTGGAGGTCGTGCTCGGCAAGCTCAAGGAGACCTCCTCCAACGTGGAGTTCCTCGTGCAGATGCAGAAGTCGATTCCGGCCCCGCAGGGCGGATCGGCGCACGCGCACGAGAACAACATCCGCTGAGTCGATGTTCGAGTCGGTCCAGGCGCTCCTGGCGGAGCACAAGGACGTCGAGCGCGAGCTGAGTGACCCGGAGGTGCACGCCGACGCGGCGCGCGCCAAGCGGGTGAACCGGCGCTACGCCGAGCTCAGCCGCATCGTCAAGGCTCATGAGGACTGGACGGCGGCGGGGGAGGACCTCGCTGCCGCCCGGGACCTCGCCCGCGAGGACGAGGCCTTCGCCGCGGAGATCCCGGGACTGGAGGAGACCCTCGCGAACGCGCAGGAGAAGCTCCGGCGCCTGCTGATCCCGCGCGATCCGGACGACGCTCGCGATGTGATCATGGAGATCAAGGCCGGCGAGGGTGGCGCGGAGAGCGCGCTGTTCGCCGCCGACCTGCTCCGGATGTACTCCCAGTACGCCGCGCACCAGGGCTGGAAGACCGAGCTGTTGGAGCGCAACGAGAGTGACCTCGGCGGCTACAAGGACGTCCAGGTCGCGATCAAGGGGTCCTCGTCCGACCCCGCGCAGGGCGTCTGGGCGCACCTGAAGTACGAGGGTGGCGTGCACCGCGTGCAGCGGGTTCCGGCGACCGAGTCGCAGGGACGCATCCACACCTCGACCACCGGCGTGCTCGTCTTTCCCGAGGTGGACGAGCCCGAGGAGATCCAGATCGATCAGAACGATCTGAAGATCGACGTCTACCGGAGCTCCGGTCCCGGCGGGCAGTCGGTGAACACGACGGATTCCGCCGTCCGGATCACGCACGTGCCGACCGGCATCGTGGTGTCCATGCAGAACGAGAAGAGCCAGCTGCAGAACCGTGAGGCCGGCATGCGCGTGCTGCGCGCTCGGCTGCTCGCGCGCCAGCAGGAGGAACTCGCCGCGGCGGCCTCCGACGCCCGCCGGTCGCAGATCCGTGGCATGGATCGTTCGGAGCGCATCCGCACCTACAACTTCCCGGAGAACCGCATCGCGGATCACCGCACCGGGTACAAGTCCTACAACCTGGATCAGGTCATGGACGGCGCGCTCGAGCCGGTCATCGCCTCGTGCATCGCCGCGGACGAGGAGGAACGTCTGGCCGCGATCGGTGACCAGCACTGAGATGACCGGGCGGCAGAACACCTACCCCGGCGTGATCGGCGCGGCCGTGACGCTCGTCGGCGTCATCGTGGTGGCGCTGCTGGCCGTGCTCTTCTCCGGTGCGACGCTCGCGTCGTTGATCGGACTGTCCGGCACACCCGCCCTGATCGCGGTGCTCGTCGTCTGCGCGGTCCTCATCGCGCTGGTGCCCGCCGGGACCTCGTTCCTCGTGGGGCGGATGTGGCACTGCGCCGCATGCGGGGCGCCGCTGCCCACGCGCTGGCGTCAGGGCATGCGCCTGCCCGAGGACGTGAAGGTCTGCGCCGCCTGCGCCCACCCCATCTGAGTCGCTCCCACTCTCCGCACTTCCCACGCGCTGGAAATGTCGCGCGTGAGAGCGACCCACGGTCGCTCCCAACGTTGACACTTCCGTCGCGATGGAAGTGTCGAGAGTGAGAGCGACGCCGGTCACCGGGTGCGTGTGAGACGGGGGATGCGGCGGCGGCGTGGTGTCGCCACCAGCGGAATCGGCGCGGTGATGGCCTGGAGTTCGGCGGCGGGGATCTGCGCGCTCGGGCTCGTCCGGCGTGCGCCGCTGACGGTGATGCCGACGGACGCGGTGACCACCAGGGCGATCGTGACCCACTGCGCCGGGGCGACGATCTGGCCGAGGAGGACGAACCCGGCAACCGCAGCGGCAACCGGTTCGAGCGAGAGCAGCACTCCGAACACGTCCCGCGGCATGCGGCGCAGCGCCGCGAACTCGAGCGAGTACGGGACCACGGAGCCGAGCACCGCGGTCACGAGCGCGAGCAGCAGCAACCGCGGATCGGCGAGGACGGGTCCGACCCCGGCGGCTCCGAACGGCGCGACCAGGACCGCGGCCACCAGCACGCCGACGGCGAGGGCGCCGTTACCGGGCACGACGCGTCCGGCGTGCGATCCGGCCAGGATGTACGCGGCCCAGAACGCCGCCGACACGAGCGTGAATCCGATGCCGACCGGATCCAGCGGCGCGCCGCTGAGGACGCTGTTCACACCGAGCACCGCCATGCCGGCGAACGCGAGGGCGATCCAGATCAGGTCTCGTGCCCGCCGGGACAGCACCGCGGCCAGTCCCAGTGGACCGAGGAACTCGATCGCGACCGCGGTGCTCAACGGCAGGCGGTCCAGCGACGCGTAGAAGGTCCCGTTCATCCCCGCCATCGCCGCGCCGAACAGCACGGCGGCGAGCCAGGCACGGCGGTCCCACCGGGACAGCTTCGGGCGCGTGATCAGCATCAGCAGGACGCCGGCGATCGCCAGACGCAGGGTACTCACGCCCCACGGCCCGGCGATGGGGAACAGGGTGATCGCCACGGCGGCACCGCCCTGCAGGGCGAGGCAGGAACCGAGCACCAGGAGAACCGAGGCGGGGGAGAAGCGGCGGGTCACGAGTCCATTGTGAGGAGCGCTCATCATGCAGTCCAGCGAGCCTTTCTTTCGTATATTCATCAGAACAGCTTCATGATCGGAGGCGCTGTGCTCACCGTTCCCCGTCTGCGCATGCTGTACGAGCTCAACCGGCTCGGCACCATCGCGCGCGTCGCGCAGTCGCTGGCCTATTCGCCGTCCGCCGTGTCGCAGCAGCTCGCCGCGCTGGAGCAGGAGACGGGTGTCGTGCTCCTTGAGCGGGTCGGCCGCGGCGTGAAGCTCACCGAAGCGGCGCGGACCCTGGTCGGTCACACCGCCGTCATCCTGGAGACACTGGAGCGGGCCGAAGGAGACCTCGCTCGCGCATCCGGCGCACTGACCGGAGAGCTTCACGTCGCGTCGTTCCAGACCGTGGTGGTCGCCCTCGCACCCGCGGCCCTCGGGCATCTCGCGGCCGAGCATCCGGACCTCCGCGTGCGGATCTCGCAGTGTGATGTGGGCGTGGGGTATGCGGACCTCCTCCGCCACGACGTCGATCTGATGGTCGATGAGGAGTATCCGGACGCCGCGGCGGCGCCGCGTCCGGGGGTGGACTCGCGGATCCTGTTGCATGACCCGGTCTACCTGGCTCTGCCGGCGTCGGGTCCGTTCCGCGACGCGCGGACTCTGGCGGATCTCGCCGAAGCCCCCTGGGCGCTCGACCTCGCCGGCAGCGTCATGGGCGAGTGGTCGCGGCGCGTGTGTCGATCGGCCGGCTTCGAGCCGCGTATCGCGTTCGACACCCCGGATCCGCTCCTGCCGGCTCATCTGGCCCGCGCGGGTCTCGCGGCGGCGTTCGTGCCCGGGCTCGTGGCCGGCGGCCAGACCGAGGGGTATGTGCTCCGGCGTCTCAGCGGAAATCCGAAGCGCGTGCTCTCCACCGCGGTGCGTGCCGGCGGTGCCGCGCATCCCGCGGTTCAGGCGTTTCGCGATGCCCTGGCATTCGCCGCGCGCGCCGTGGCGCCCGATGACGACACCATCGCCTCCATCCCGCGTCGTTGATCGCGTTGCGCGGAATCCGCACTGCCGCGTGGACGGATGTGCCGAAGGCGAGAGCGACGGCAGTTCGCTCTCACTCTCGGCAGACCGGTGGCGCGCGGGTCAGGCGCCGGGGCGGAACCGGACCATCGTGCGCTGCGGGTCCTCCGGAGTCGCGAAGCCGTACTGCGCGTACAGGCCGTGCGCGTCCGCGGTCATCAGCAGGGAACGGCGGACGCCGAGTGCGTCCAGGTCCGTGATCACGGCGTCCACCAGGAGCTTGCCGATGCCGGCGCCGCGGGCTTCGTCGGCGACGTAGACATCGCACAGCCACGCGAAGCTCACGCCGTCCGTGACGACGCGAGCGAAGCCGACCTGTGACCCGTCCGCCGCGTACGCGCCGAAGCACCGGGACGCGTCGATCGCACGGTCCTGGGCGTCCCGTGTGCGTCCGCGCGCCCAGTACGAGCGGTTGCTGATCCAATCGTGCACGCGGGCGCGGTCCAGACGATCCTTGTCGGTGCTGATCTCGAAGGCGCTCATGCGTCCATCCTGCCCTTTCAAGCGGTCCACGCCGCCGGATGAGGGAGAATGCCGCGTGCCGATTCCAGCGTCGCGGCGAGGGCGAGGATCGTGGCTTCCCCGCCGGGACGGCCGACCAGCTGCACACTCCACGGACGCCCGGTGCCGTCCGGGAGCACCGGAACCGTGATCGCCGGGAGACCGGCGACGTTGACCCAGCTGGTGTGCGGCGCGTACTCCACCTGCTGATCGAACGTGCGCTCCGGATCATCGGTGGCGTGCCAGCCGAGGGGACGCGGGGACATCGCCAGGGCGGGCGTGAGCACCGCGTCATAGTCCGCGAACGCCGCGATCGTGGCGCGCTCGAAGGCGCGCGCCCGTGCGAACGTCGACACCAGCGTCCGTGCGGGCAGAGCCCGGCCCTCGCGGGCGAGCCAGGCCGTCAGTGGTTCCACGATCGACAGGGCGCCCTCATCGAGCGGGAGCATGGCAGCGCTCGCCCGCCACAGGGTGCGGAACAGCGTCGGATAGCCCTGCGGCCGCCAGGGTGCGTCGGTCACGCCCGCGGTGGCACCGTCCAGGACCGTTCTCGCCCAGGACACGGCCGCGGCGGCCGCCGGGTCGAGCTCGATCGCGACGTCACCGTCCCACGGTGTGACCAGCGTCGTGCCGATGCGCAGGTCGGCGATCGGCGAGTTCACGGCGTGAATGAATGGTCCGGACCCCGGTGCCGTCACCGCGCGGTGCGACGGCGCGAGCCCCACCAGGACATCGAGCAAGAATGCCGCGTCCGCGACGGACCGGGTGATCGGACCGTTCACGGAGAGGCCGTCGTACGTGTCCAGACCGGCGCCGATCGGCAGTCGACCGCGCGACGGCTTCAGCCCGACGACACCGCACGTCGCGGCGGGGATGCGGACCGACCCCCCGCCGTCGGACGCCGGGGCCCAGGGGAGGAGCCCGGCCGCGACCGCGACCGCCGCGCCACCACTCGAGCCGCCGGCGCCCGTGGTGGTGTCCCAGGGATTGCGCGCGGACGGACCGATCCGCGGCTCGGTGAAACCGGTGAGACCGAACTCCGGCGTGGTGGTCTTGCCGAGGCTGATGCCCCCGGTGCGGTCCAGCGCGGCGGCGAGTGGATCAGATGATTCCGGCACATGGTCCGCGAACGCGCGCGAGCCGTAGCGGGTGGGCACACCGGCGCGGGCCACGAGGTCCTTGTCACCGAACGGCACGCCGGTCAGCGGGCCGTTCGGCAGTGTCGTCGCGGCGCGGGCTCGAGCGGCGTCCGCCGTGACTTCCACGAATGCGCCGAGCCCGCCGTTCAGGCGGTCGATGCGATCGAGGTAGTGCGCCGTGATCTCGGTCGCGGACAGCTCACCGGTGCGGACGGCGGCGGCCATGTCGACGGTGCTGAGGTCGTGGATCCGGGTCACGTCTTGAGCCTAGGGTGCCTGTGCGCACCCGCGACATCGTGAGAGGGTGAGGGCATGAACGGCAGATGCGACAAGTGCAACGGCCGCCTGCGCAACGGCGGTCATCGGACCGCGACCCGCACGCTGTGCGACAAGTGCAACGCCCAGTTCCTGGGCCGTGCGGCGGGGATGGCGGCCGGCGGTGGAGTCGGTGGAGCGATCGCCACGTCCGGGTGGTTGAGCCGTATCCGCAAGGCGCGGGGCAAGGACGGCTCTGCCGAGTCCTGAGGCTCATGGGTCGGGGCCTCCCCGGGTTGTGCAGGAAGTCCCGGGTTGCGCAGGAACGCCGGGAGGTCATTCCGTCGATTCCCGCGGTGGGCCTTCCTGCCGACGTCCTCGGATGCTGCCGAACCGAATGGATCCTGCAGAACCGGATGGCTCCGGACCCGGCGGGCGGGGCTCAGATCATGTACTCGGGCGCCATGAGCAGCGCACGGGTGTCCTCACCGGCGCGGCGGGAGCGGGACTTCGCCGGAACACCGACGAGGACCGAGTCCTCCGGAGCGTCCTTCGTGACGACGGCGTTCGCCCCGATCGCCGAGCGAGCACCGATCGTGATCGGACCCAGGACCTTGGCCCCCGCACCCACCGCGACACCGTCGCCGAGCGTGGGGTGACGTTTGCCGGAGTCGTGCGTCCGGCCCCCGAGAGTGACACCGTGGTAGAGCATCACGTCATCGCCGACCTCGGCCGTCTCGCCGATGACGACCCCGGAGCCGTGGTCGATGAAGAACCGGCGTCCGATCGTCGCGCCCGGGTGGATCTCGATGCCGGTCAGGAAGCGGACGAACTGGGAACCGGCCCGCGCGAGGAAGCGGAAACCGCGCTGCCACAGCCAGTGGAACACCCGATGCGCCCAGATGGCGTGCAACCCCGGGTACAGCAGAGCGATCTCGAGCGAGCTTCGGGCGGCCGGGTCGCGCAGCCGCGCCGCGCGCAGGTCCTCCCGCACGCGCCCCCACACCGTCACGTCGCTCACGCACCCATCCTTCCACGCCGCGAAACACCCAGGCATGTCCGAGACGCCCCGCGTTGCGGGGAGTTCCGGACGTGCCTGGGTGTCTCGAGGGAGGGAGTCAGTCCTCGCGGAGGTCCTCGAACAGGGCCGTCGTCAGGTAGCGCTCACCGGTGTCCGGGATGATCGCGACGATGCGCTTGCCGGCGGCCTCCGGGCGCTTGGCGATCTCGAGCGCCGCCCAGACGGCGGACCCGGCCGAGATGCCGGCGAGGATGCCCTCCTGCGCGGCCAGGGCCCGGGAGGTGGTCAGCGAGTCCGGGAACTCGACGTCGATGACCTCGTCGATGATGTCGCGGTTCAGGATGGCCGGGACGAAGTTCGGGCCGATGCCCTGGATCTTGTGCGGACCGGGGGTGCCTTCGCTCAGCAGCGGGGAGTCCTTCGGCTCGACGGCCACGACCGTGACGCCGGGGACCTTGGCCTTGAGGACCTCGCCGACACCGGTGATGGTGCCGCCGGTACCGATGCCCGCGACGAAGTAGTCGACCTGGCCGTCGGTGTCGCGGAGGATCTCCTCGGCGGTGGTGCGGCGGTGGATCTCCGGGTTCGCGGCATTCTCGAACTGGCGGGCCAGGATCGCGCCCTCGGTCTCGGACACGACGCGCTCGGCTTCCTCGACCGCACCCTTCATCCCCTTGGCCGGGTCGGTCAGGACGAGCTCGGCACCGAAGGCCTTCAGCAGCAGTCGACGCTCGACGGACATCGAGGACGGCATCGTGAGGATGACCTTGTAGCCGCGAGCCGCGCCGACCAGCGCGAGCGCGATGCCGGTGTTACCGCTGGTCGCCTCGACGATCGTGCCGCCGGCGGGCAGTTCGCCGGAGGCCTCCGCGGCGTCGACCAGGGCGATGCCGAGGCGATCCTTCACCGAGGAACCGGGGTTGAAGTACTCGAGCTTGACCAGGACCTCGGCGTCGGTGTCCGCGGTCAGCTTGTTCAGACGCACCAGCGGCGTGTTGCCGAAGGCGGACGTGATGTCGGCGTGGATGCCGGGCATGGTGGCCTCTTTCGTTCCGGGCGGGTCCCTCCCGCATGTGGCCCAAAGGATACGGCGCGTCTGTTCCGGGCGGCTGAATTGTGACGCCCCGCGACGGAGCGAACCCGCGCGACGAATAGGCTGGAGGGATGAGCTCCTCCCTGCGCGCCGTCCTGGAATCCGCGGCGGAGACGCTTGCCGGGGCCGGCGTCCCGGACCCCGTCGTGGACGCGGAACTGCTCGCCGGTCACGTGCTCGACCGCACGCGCGGGCAGGTGCAGGCTGCGGTGATCACCGATCTCGCCCTGGACGACCGGCAGAGCGCCCGCCTGGCGGAACTCGTCGCGCGCCGTGCGGCACGCGAACCGCTCCAGCACCTCACCGGCCGCGCGCCGTTCCGCCACCTCGAGCTCGCCGTCGGACCGGGGGTGTTCGTCCCGCGACCGGAGACCGAGATCGTCGCGCAGTTCGCCATCGACGCCCTCGCCGCGACGCCGGATCCGGAACCGATCGCCGTCGACCTCGGCACCGGATCCGGAGCGATCGCGCTCGCGATGGCCACCGAGGTCCCGTACGCGCGGGTGTACGCCGTGGAGCGGTCCGAGGCGGCGCACGCCTGGGCCGCGCGCAACATCGCCGAGACCGGAGTGACGAATCTCGAACTCCGGCACGGGGACCTCGCCGACGCCCTGGACGATCTCGCCGGCACGGTCGCCGTCGTGGCCTCCAACCCGCCGTACGTCCCGGACGACGCGATCCCGCGCGATCCGGAGGTCCGCCTGCACGATCCGGCCGAAGCGCTGTACTCCGGCGCCGACGGACTCGACGCCGTGCGCGTGATCAGCCGTGTGGGGCTGCGGCTGGCGCGACCCGGCGCGACGCTCGTGCTCGAACACGGGGAGTGGCAGGGGGAGGCGATCCGCGAGATCCTGACCGCCGACGGGTGGCTCGCCGCCGCGACGCACCCCGACCTCACCCACCGCGACCGCGCGACGACCGCGATCCGTCCCTGACGGGGCCGATTCTCCGGGTTCGCACGGCCCGGAGCCCTAGACTGGAGCGGCTATGTCACCCGTGTTCGACTGCTCCGATCAGTCCCAGCTGCTGCCCGGCATGCGCCAGGCCCGACAGGCGATCGCCCGGGGCGAGCTGATCGTGCTGCCCACGGACACCGTCTACGGCGTCGGGGCGGACGCCTTCAGTCCCGCCGCCGTGCAGCGACTGCTCGACGCCAAGGGCCGCGGACGCAATCAGCCGCCGCCCGTACTGGTCGGCTCCGTCGCGGCGATGACCGCTCTGGTCAGCGATGTTCCGGCGGAGGTGAACGCGCTCGTCGAGGCGTTCTGGCCGGGTGGGCTCACGATCGTCCTGCCCGCGCAGCCTGCACTGCGCTGGGATCTGGGTGAGACGCGCGGCACCGTGGCTGTCCGCATGCCGGACGACGCGATCGCACGCGAACTTCTCGTGGAGACCGGTCCGCTGGCCGTCTCCAGCGCCAACCTCACCACGCATCCGGCGGCCGTCGCCGTCGGTGAGGCCATCGACATGCTCGGCGACTCGATCGCGGTCTATCTCGACGGCGGCCCGAGCGTCGGCGGGGTGAGTTCCACGATCGTGGACGCCACCGCCCTCGCTTCCGGAGCCGAGACGGGGGAGGACGGGCGGATCGTCCGGGTGCTCCGCGAGGGCGCCGTCTCCCGTGCCCGCCTGCGTGAGGTCCTCGGCGACCTCCTGGAGGCGGACCCGGTGGAGAGCGACGACGCGTGAGGCAGTACCTCTTCACGATCCTGCTGACGGGAGCGCTGGCCCTGGTGCTGTCGTGGGGGGTGTGGCAGCTGAGCATGCGCTACAAGCTGTACCCCGGGATCCGTGAGCGGGACGTTCATCAGACTCCGACGCCGCGCCTGGGCGGCATCGCGATCTACCTCGCGATCGTGCTGGCGGCCCTCGCGACCGCCGCGAACCCGTACTTCGCCATCCTCTGGGCGGACCCGGCACCGATCCTGTCCGTCCTGGTCGCCGCCACCCTGATCGTCGCGGTCGGCGCGGCCGACGACGTCTGGGATCTGGACTGGTTCCTCAAGCTCGGCGTGCAGTTCATCGCGGCCGGAATCATCACGATCGGCGGCGGACTGCAGATCCTGTCCGTCCCGTTCGGCGGCGTCTGGATCGGCTCCAGTTGGCTCAGCATCGTGGTGACGATGATCATCATCGTCACGGTGATGAACGCCGTGAACTTCATCGACGGTCTGGACGGACTGGTCGCGGGCACGGGACTGATCGCCGGCGGCGTCTTCTTCGCCTACACCTACCTGCTCGTGCGCGACACCGGATCCACGGGCAATTTCAGCCTGGCCTCGCTGCTGACCGCACTGGTGATCGGCGGCTGCGCGGGGTTCCTGCCGCTGAACTGGCGCCCCGCGAAGCTGTTCATGGGGGACTCCGGTGCGTTGCTGCTCGGTCTGCTGCTCGGCACCGGAACCGTCGCCATCACCGGGCAGATCACGCCGGAGATGCTGGACCCCGAGGTCTTCGGTCGCTCGCAGCTGGTCGGCGCCTTCCTGCCGGTCATCCTGCTGCCGGTGATCGTCGTGGTGCTGCCGCTGACGGACTTCCTGCTCGCCGTCGTCCGCCGGATGGGCGCCGGTCGCAGTCCCTTCTCTCCGGACCGCAAGCACCTGCACCATCGCATGCTCGATCTGGGTCACTCCGACCGCGACGCCGTCATCGTGTTCTACGCGTGGACGGCCGTGATCAGTCTGTCCGTCCTGCTCATGTACATCGCGGTGCGAGAGGATTGGCCCGGCAGCTACTGGCTGGGCATCGCGTTCGGCGCCGTCGGCGTCGTGGCGTGCCTGATCGTCACCGTCATCCCGTCCACCGCCGCGCGACGTGCGCGGCGCTCTCGAGCCCTGGAGGCCCGCCCATGACCCCCGCTCCCGTCGCCAGCAATCCCGTCCTGCGTCGCGTGCTCACCGTGGGTGCGCTGGTCACGGCCGCGCTCGCCGTCGTCGGTGCCGTCGTCGGTTTCCTGGTGGCCGGCCCGTCCGGACTCGTCAGCGCTCTGATCGGCGTGGTCCTGGCCTTCCTCTTCCTCGGCATCACCGGGGCGAGCATCCTCATCGCGAACCGGTGGAACGGCGACCCGCTCTACCCGACACTGTTCTTCGCGATCGTGCTGGGCGGCTGGCTGGTCAAGTTCGTGATCTTCATCGTGGCGCTGATGCTGCTGCGCGGTCAGCCGTGGATGGCGCCGATGGTCTTCTTCGTCGCACTCGTGGTGGGCGTGCTGGCCACGCTCGTGGTCGACGTCATCGTCATGACCAAGATGCGCATCCCGTACGTCTCGGACATCGACCTGCCCGGCGAGGAGTCGCTGGAGCAGGACGACGCCGCGGATCACGTCGCGGGGGAGCAGGAGAGTGTGCACCATGTCACGCCCGAGGAATCGGCCGACACGCCGAACGAGGGGCCCACTCAGCGTCCAGCGGATTATTGACCAGCACGAATCCTTGATAGGCTGACCCCGTTCCCCTGGCTCGCGAGTGCGCCGAAGTGCGCGCCGCAAGCCGCGGATGACGCCGTCTCACCCATCGTCGTATCGGATCTCCCCGGTGCCCCGAAGTTGGAGCCGCACTTTTGATGCATGCCGCGAGTCTGATCGCCGCCCCGTTCGCCAACGATGGTGGATTCCACCCGCCGTCGCTGGATGACTTCTTCCCCGAAGGCCTCCTCTTCCAGGGCACGATCTTCGAGATCAACCGCATCCACCTGATCCAGTTCCTGGCGACCATCGTCGTCGTTCTGATCCTGGTGCTGGGGACGCGTCGCATGCGGGTGGTGCCGGGTCGCTTCCAGTCGCTCGTCGAGATGGGCCTGGACTTCGTCCGCGTCAACATCGCGCACGACCTCCTCGGTCGCAAGGACGGCAACCGCTTCCTGCCGATCCTGACCACCATGTTCTTCATGGTGCTGTTCATGAACCTGACCGGTGTCATCCCGTTCCTGAACCTGCCGGGCACGTCGATCATCGCGGTCCCGCTGGTGCTCGCGGTGGTCTCGTACGTGACCTTCATCTACGCCGGCATCAAGAAGAGCCCGAAGAACTTCTTCAAGAACTCGCTCTTCCCGGCCGGCGTCCCGCCGTTCCTCTACATCATCGTGACCCCGCTGGAGTTCCTCTCCACCTTCATCATCCGTCCCGTCACGCTCACGCTGCGACTGCTGATGAACATGCTCGTCGGTCACCTGATGCTGGTGCTGTTCTTCAGCGCGACGCAGTTCTTCCTCTTCACGGCCGGTGGCTGGTTCTCGCTCTTCGGAGTCGGCACCCTCGCAGCCGGTCTGGCCTACACCCTGTTCGAACTCCTGGTGGCCTTCCTCCAGGCGTACGTCTTCACGATCCTCACCGCGGTCTACATCCAGCTCGCGGTCGCGGAAGAGCACTGAGCGGGTCGGCACACGCCGGCTCACCCAACCGAAAGGAAACAAACCCGTGGACGCAACTACGGTTCTCGCCGAGGTCTCCGGTTCGATCGCTACGGTCGGCTACGGTCTCGCCGCCATCGGCCCCGCCATCGGTGTGGGTCTGGTCGTCGGCAAGACGATCGAGGGCGTCGCCCGCCAGCCCGAGCTGCAGGGTCGCCTGCAGGTCATGATGTGGATCGGTATCGCCTTCACCGAGGCCCTCGCCTTCATCGGCATCGCGACCGGATTCATCTTCGGCTACAAGTGATCCGCCTCTCACAACGTAAGGAGACAGGATGCTGAACGCTCTTGTCACTGCCGCGGCGGAGGAGCACAACCCGCTGCTGCCGGCGACCTATGACATCGTCTGGTCGTTGGTCTGCTTCGTGGTGATCCTCGTTGTGGTCTGGAAGGTCGCGCTTCCGAAGATGGCGAAGCTGCTCGATGAGCGCTCCGCCGCCATCGAGGGCAACATCGCCAAGGCCGACGAGGCCCAGCGCCAGGCCGAGGCGGCTCTCGCGGAGTACACCGCGCAGCTCGCCGAAGCCCGCAAGGAAGCCGGTGAGATCCGCGATGCCGCCCGTGAGGACGGCAAGAAGATCGTCGCCGAGGCGAAGGACACCGCCCACACCGAGGCCGCGCGCATCCAGACCGCCGCGTCGTCGCAGATCGAGGCCGAGCGCCAGAGCGCTCTCGTCTCCCTGCGCAGCGAGGTCGGCTCGCTCGCGCTGAACCTGGCCGGCAACGTCATCGGTGAGACCCTCGCCGACGACAGCAAGGCCAACGGCGTGGTCGACCGGTTCCTCGCGGACCTCGAGGCTTCCGAGAAGGCGAACCACTGATGGGCAGCGCGACCACTCAGGCTCTCGCGGCGTCGGTGACGGCGTTGGACGCCCAGCAGCTCGACCTCGATGCCGCGCGCGACCTGTTCGCAGCCGCGCAGGCGATCGGCGGCTCGACGCAGCTCAGCGGCGCCCTGTCGGACTCCGCAGCGCCCGTGGCCGCGCGCGAACAGGTCGTGAAGGCGGTCTTCGGTGCGGCGCTCGGTGCGCCGGCCGTGAACGTCCTCACGACCGTCGCCGGACAGCGCTGGTCCGATGCCGCCGACCTGGTCGACGGCATCACGGAGCTCGCCACGCGTGCCGCGGCGAAGGCGGAGCCGAACACGGACGTGGAGGGCGAGCTGTTCTCGTTCTCGCGCACCGTGGCGGCGAACCCGGAGCTCGAGCTCGCGCTGAACGGCAGCCTCGGGCAGGCGTCGGCGAAGTCGACGCTTGCTGAGAAGCTGCTCGCCTCGGCCGCGCCCGCGACGCGCCTGATCGTCTCGTCCCTGGTGCAGAAAACGCGCGATCGCCGTGTCCGGCAGCTGCTGGACGGTGCGATGAAGACGGTCGCCGCCCAGCGCGGACGCACGGTGGCCACGGTCGTCACGGCCGCACCGCTGACCGACGGCCAGGCCTCGCGCCTGCAGACGGCCCTGAGCGCCAAGTACGGCACCCAGGTCTCGCTGAACACGGTCGTCGACCCCACCGTCGTGGGCGGACTGCGCGTGCAGATCGCCGATGACGTGATCGACGGCTCGATCTCCTCGCGCCTGGCCGACGTCCGACAGAAGCTGGTCGGCACCCACTGACTTCCCGCACCTGCGGCGAACTTCGGGGCAGCGCCCCACTGAACGAAGGAACACAATGGCAGATCTCTCTATCAGCCCCGACGTCATCCGTGACGCGCTGAAGGAGTTCGTCGACGCTTACGAGACCCCCGGCGCCGGTGCGACCGAGGTCGGCACCGTCATCGACGCCGCCGACGGCATCGCGCACGTCGAGGGCCTTCCGGGTGTCATGGCGAACGAGCTCGTGCGCTTCGGCGACGGCACGCTGGGCCTCGCGCAGAACCTCGACGAGCACGAGATCGGTGTCGTCGTCCTCGGCGAGTTCTCCGGCATCGAGGCCGGTCAGGAAGTCACCCGCACGGGTGAGGTCCTCTCCGTTCCCGTCGGCGACGGCTACCTCGGTCGCGTCGTCGACCCGCTGGGCAACCCGATCGACGGTCTCGGCGAGATCGCCGGTGTCGAGGGTCGCCGCGCGCTGGAGCTGCAGGCTCCGGGCGTCATGCAGCGCAAGTCGGTGCACGAGCCGATGCAGACCGGCATCAAGGCCATCGACGCGATGATCCCCGTCGGCCGTGGTCAGCGTCAGCTGATCATCGGTGACCGCCAGACCGGTAAGACGGCCATCGCGATCGACACGATCATCAACCAGAAGGCCAACTGGGAATCCGGCGACGTCAACAAGCAGGTTCGCTGCATCTACGTCGCCATCGGCCAGAAGGGCTCGACCATCGCTTCGGTGAAGGGCGCGCTCGAGGACGCCGGTGCGCTGGAGTACACGACCATCGTCGCGGCCCCGGCCTCCGACCCGGCCGGCTTCAAGTACCTCGCCCCCTACACCGGCTCGGCCATCGGCCAGCACTGGATGTACGGCGGCAAGCACGTCCTGATCATCTTCGATGACCTGTCGAAGCAGGCCGAGGCCTACCGCGCCGTGTCGCTGCTGCTGCGTCGTCCGCCGGGACGCGAGGCCTACCCGGGTGACGTCTTCTACCTGCACTCCCGTCTGCTGGAGCGGTGCGCGAAGCTGTCCGACGAGCTCGGCGCCGGTTCGATGACGGGTCTGCCGATCATCGAGACCAAGGCCAACGACGTCTCGGCGTACATCCCGACCAACGTGATCTCGATCACCGACGGCCAGATCTTCCTGCAGTCGGACCTGTTCAACGCGAACCAGCGTCCGGCCGTCGACGTCGGCATCTCGGTGTCCCGCGTCGGTGGTGACGCTCAGGTCAAGTCGATCAAGAAGGTCTCCGGAACGCTGAAGCTGGAGCTGGCGCAGTACCGCTCGCTCGAGGCCTTCGCGATGTTCGCGTCCGACCTGGACCAGGCCTCGCGTCGTCAGCTGGAGCGCGGTGCGCGTCTGACCGAGCTGCTGAAGCAGCCGCAGTACTCGCCGTACCCGGTGGAGGAGCAGGTCGTCTCGATCTGGGCCGGCACCAACGGCAAGCTCGACACCATCGAGGTTGAGGACGTCCTGACCTTCGAGCGCGAGCTGCTGGACTACGTCCGCCGCAACACCACGATCCTGGACCGCCTCCGCGACACCAACGTGCTGGACGACGACACCGTCGCCGAGCTCGGCACCGTCACGGACAAGTTCATCCTGGAGTTCAACGGTGGCAAGGGCACCGCGATCAACCACCCCGGTCACGAGGAGTTCGCGGCGGCCCACGCCGAAGACGTGAACCAGGAGAAGATCGTCAAGGGTCGCCGGGCGTAAGCCCGACGGAGACGGAGTATGGGCGCACAACTGCGGGTCTACAAGCAGAAGATTCAGTCTGCTCAGACGACCAAGAAGATCACGAAGGCGATGGAGCTCATCGCGGCTTCGCGCATCCAGAAGGCCATGGCACGGGTGAAGGCGGCAACGCCCTTCGCCCGGGCCGTGACCCGCGCGGTGTCCGCCGTCGCGACGCACTCGAACGTCGACCACGTCCTCACGCGTGAGCCCGAGTCGATCACCCGCTCTGCGGTCGTGATCTTCGCGGCTGACCGAGGCCTCGCCGGCGCGTTCAACTCGCAGATCCTCCGTGAGGGTCTCGAGGTGGGCGAGATGCTGCGCGCCGAGGGCAAGGAGCCGGTGTACTACCTCATCGGCCGCCGCGCCGTCGGGTACTTCCAGTTCCGTCGGATGGAAGCGGCCGCGGAGTGGGTCGGTGACACCGACTCGCCGTCGTTCGACACGGCCGAGGCCATCGCGAACACCCTGTTGGAGGCGTTCCGCAAGGACGCCGCCGAGGGCGGCGTGGACGAGATCCACCTCGTCTACAACCGCTTCGTCAGCATGATGACGCAGCAGCCGGAGAACGTGCGCATGCTCCCGCTGGAGATCGCCGAGGCCGAGGCCGACGACGCGAATACCACGCAGGTGTACCCGCTGTACGAGTTCGAGCCGGACGCCGAGACGGTGCTGGACAACCTCCTGCCGGTGTACATCCAGAGCCGCATCTACAACGCGCTGCTGCAGTCGGCCGCCGCCAAGCACGCGGCCACGCAGAAGGCGATGAAGTCCGCCAGCGACAACGCGGACAAGCTCATCACCGACTACACCCGGCTGCGCAACAACGCTCGTCAGGCCGAGATCACCCAGCAGATCGCCGAGATCGTCGGCGGCGCGGACGCTCTCGCCAACTAGACCTCATCACGAAAGAGAAGACAATGACTGCCACCGCCACGGAGAAGACCGCGGTCGTCGGGCGCGTCTCACGCGTCACGGGTCCGGTCGTCGACATCGAGTTCCCGCACGATGCGATTCCTGACATCTACAACGCGCTGAAGACCACCATCACCATCGGTGACGAAAGCAGCGAGATCACCCTGGAGGTCGCTCAGCACCTCGGCGACGACCTGGTTCGCGCCATCTCGCTGAAGCCGACCGACGGCATGGTCCGCGGCCAGGAGGTTCGCGACACCGGTGCACCGATCTCGGTTCCGGTCGGCGACGTCACCAAGGGCAAGGTGTTCAACGCCACCGGTGACGTGCTGAACCTCGAGCCGGGCGAGACCATCGAGATCACCGAGCGCTGGCCGATCCACCGCAAGGCGCCGAACTTCGACCAGCTCGAGTCGAAGACCACGATGTTCGAGACGGGCATCAAGGTCATCGACCTGCTCACCCCGTACGTGCAGGGTGGCAAGATCGGTCTGTTCGGTGGTGCCGGTGTCGGCAAGACCGTCCTGATCCAGGAGATGATCCAGCGCGTCGCGCAGGACCACGGTGGTGTGTCGGTGTTCGCCGGTGTCGGCGAGCGCACCCGTGAGGGCAACGACCTGATCCACGAGATGGAAGAGGCGGGTGTCTTCGACAAGACCGCCCTCGTCTTCGGCCAGATGGACGAGCCGCCGGGGACGCGTCTGCGCGTGGCCCTGTCCGCTCTGACCATGGCGGAGTACTTCCGCGATGTGCAGAACCAGGACGTGCTGCTGTTCATCGACAACATCTTCCGCTTCACGCAGGCCGGTTCTGAGGTCTCCACGCTGCTGGGCCGCATGCCCTCCGCCGTGGGTTACCAGCCGAACCTGGCCGATGAGATGGGCATCCTGCAGGAGCGCATCACCTCGACGCGCGGTCACTCGATCACCTCGCTGCAGGCGATCTACGTCCCCGCCGACGACTACACCGACCCGGCTCCGGCGACCACGTTCGCCCACCTCGACGCCACCACCGAGCTTTCGCGTGAGATCGCGTCGAAGGGTCTGTACCCGGCCGTCGACCCGCTGACCTCGTCGAGCCGCATCCTGGACCCGCGCTACGTCGGTGAGGACCACTACCGCGTGGCCACCGCCGTGAAGCAGATCCTGCAGAAGAACAAGGAACTGCAGGAGATCATCGCGATCCTCGGTGTCGATGAGCTCTCCGAGGAGGACAAGGTCGTCGTGTCGCGTGCACGTCGCATCCAGCAGTTCCTCTCGCAGAACACCTACATGGCCAAGAAGTTCACCGGCGTCGAGGGCTCCACGGTCCCGATGAAGGAGACCATCGAGTCGTTCGACGCGATCGTCAAGGGTGACTTCGACCACGTGGCCGAGCAGGCCTTCTTCAACGTCGGTGGCATCTCCGACGTCGAGGAGAAGTGGGCGCAGATCCAGAAGGAGAACGCCTGATCATGGCGCTGCACGTGACGCTCGTCTCCGCCGACGCGGAGGTCTGGACGGGGGAGGCCTCGCTCGTCGTCGCCAAGACCGTCGAGGGCGAGATCGGCTTCATGTCCGGTCACGAGCCGGTGCTGGCCATCCTCGCGGAGGGCCAGGTCCGGATCACGGGCACGGACGGCACGAAGATCGCCGTCGAGGCGCGGGACGGATTCCTCTCCATGGAGGGCTCCGACCTGACGATCGTCGCCGGCCACGCTGCGATCGCCGCCTGACACACATCACCGCGATGCGCCGGTGGGCTGATGCCCACCGGCGCATCGTCGTCCCGGAGGAAGAATGCTGATCCTGCTGCCGCCGTCGGAGACCAAGCGTCCCGGCGGCACCGGTCCCGTCTGGGGTACCGGCGCGCTGCGCTTTCCTGAACTGGCACCGCAGCGCGAGCAGGCGGTGGACGCGCTGGTGGCGCTGTCCACCGACGCCGGTCTCGCCGCGCGCGTGCTGAAGCTCAGCGAGCGCCAGCGCGGCGAGATCGCGGTGAACGCAGCGCTGCGCAGCTCGCCCGGGATGCCCGCGATCGACCGGTACACCGGCGTGCTCTACGACGCCCTCGACGCGGCATCTCTGCCACGCGCGGCGCGGAACTGGCTCGGTTCGCACGCGGTGGTGCACTCCGCACCCTTCGGCCCGGTGGGAGCGCTGGATGAGATCCCCGCTTACCGGCTCAGCGCCGGCACCGCGGTTCCCGGTCTCCCGCCGCTGAAGCGGTTGTGGGCCGCGCCGGCGGGGACGGCGCTGGCGGAGTCCGGGGAGCCCTTCGTGCTGGATCTGCGCTCCGAGGCCTACGTCGCCCTCGGCCCGGTTCCCGACGCCGCGTACCTGCGGGTCGTGGCCCGCTCGGCCGACGGCACGGTTCGCGCCCTGAACCACTTCAACAAGCACGCGAAGGGGGAACTCGTCCGCGCGCTGGCGCTGTCGCGTCCCTCCGTCTCCTCCCGCGGCGCGCTGCTGCGCTGGGCGCAGCGGCATGATGTTCCGCTGCGCGAGCACGGCGGCGAGTTGCAGCTGATCGCCGAACAGCCGGTGGCCGGCTGATCGATTCCGCTCGGGGCACGGGAGCCGCGGTTGTGAGGCATCATCGGAGTGTCGCCCAGATGAGGCTAGGATTGGACGAGCCTCGCGCGATCCGACGCGGGGATGTCTGATGAGGGGATTCCTCCACGTGTCTGATCCCGTCGGCGTCGACTCCCGCGTCGTGACGCTGTCCGGTGGCGACACCGTCACCCTGACCTGGCACGGTGTCACTGACACCGGCCGGCGGCGTGACGCGAACCAGGACGCCTTTCTGACCGCGTATCCGCTCTTCGTCGTCGCAGACGGCATGGGCGGGCACATCGGTGGCGAGATCGCCAGCGCCTCGACCGTCGACCGCCTCGGTGGCATGGTCGAGAAGGGCAAGGTCACGCCGAAGAACATCGAACGGGCCCTGACGCGTGCGGTGTCCGACATCGTCTCGCATCCCGAGACGACGGACGAGGGTACCGGCACGACGCTGACCGGCGTCTACCTCGATCTCGACGCGTCCCGCGAATCGTGGGTGACGATCAACATCGGCGACTCCCGCGTGTATCTGTTGCGCGGTGACCAGCTCGACCAGTTGACGACCGATCATTCCGTGGTCCAGGAGCTCATCGCCGCCGGGCGGTTGAGCCCGGAGGAAGCGGAGAACCACCCGTACGGGAACGTCATCACGCGTGCGGTCGGTCCGAGCGAGCGCGTCACCCCGGACTACGTCCGCGTCGACATCGAGGACGGCGACCGCTTCGTGATCTGCTCGGACGGGCTCACCAAGGAGCTCACCGATTACGGGATCCAGCATTTCCTGACCGAGAACCCCGAGCCCGCTGCGGCGGCGGACGCGATGATGCAGGCCGCGCTGGAGAACGGCGGGCGCGATAACGTCACGATCATCGTGCTGAACGTCCGGCGTTCCTCCACACCCACCGACTGATCCCCACGGATCGCGCGCGCCCCCGGTCGCGAGCGGTTCGTGGCGTGATGGAGGCATGCCCTACCTGATCGCCGAGCGCGACCGTCCCGACGTGGTTCCGATCGTTCTGCCTCCGCCGCCGGTGGAGGGCGCTCGTGCGCCGTTGCCGCTGGTGGCCGCTGTGGTCCCCCTGCTCGCCGCGGGCGGGATGTGGGCGCTCACCGGCTCGGTCTTCATGCTCTGGTTCGCGGTGCTCTCACCGCTGATGCTGGGCGCCGGGCTGCTCGATCGGGCACGCGGCCGTCGCGCCGAACGGCGTCGGCAGGACCGGGCATTCGCCGCGGCCGTCGCGAGCGCGCACCGGTCCGTGACCGAACGACACGATGCCGAGCGGCGCGAGCGGGTGCGCACCCACCCGGGCCTGGCGGAACTCTGCGCGGCTCCCGCTGACCTGTGGCGGGCCGACCCGGACCGTGTCGACACCGTGGTCCTGGGACGCGGTCCGGTGACGGTGGAGACCGACGTCGGTGCCGGGGACGAGCGCCCGGCGGTGCGCGAACTCCGCGCGGCCGCGCGGCTGCTCGCCGAAGCCCCGATCGTGCTTCCGCTGGACGGTGACGTGTGCGTGCGCGGCGGCACGGTGGCCGCCCGGGCCGTCGCTCGCGCGCTGCTGCTGCAGGTGTGCGCGCTCCATCCGCCGGGAACCTGGCGCGTCGCGGGGGAGGAGGAGTGGATCGGCGCGTTGCCGCACGCCCGGCCGAGCGTCGGAGCGCGCTCGATCGCCTGGGTGTCCCGGACGTCGCGCCCGGACCAGGAGGGTGAGGCGGATGTGACGATCTGGGTCACGGCCGCGGGCTCCGCCCTGCCGCCCGGTTGCCGGACCGTCGTCGACGTGGGCAGCGCCCTGCGGGCGACCGTGACGCGGGGCGCGGTCTCGGGCGAGGTGCGCGCCGAGGCGGTGTCCCGGCGCCAGGCGGCACGGGTCAGTGCCGTCCTCCGCCGACGCGCCGCCGCGTTGGCACCGGCCCCGGAGGACGTGCTCCGGCTGGGCGCGCTCAGTGGCGCGCGCCACAGTGTGCTCGGCGTGGCGGTCGGTCGTTCCGGCGCGGCGGAGGCGGTGGTGGACATCGTCCGGGATGGTCCGCACGCCGTCGTGGTGGGCACGACGGGGGCCGGCAAGAGCGAGTTCCTGGTCACCTGGGTGCTGGCCCTCGCGCGCGCCTACGGGCCCGACGAGGTCGTCTTCATGCTGGCGGACTTCAAGGGCGGAACCTCGTTCGACGCCCTCACCGGCCTGCCGCACGTGACCGGAGTGCTGACCGATCTCGATCCGGAGCTCGCCGAACGCGCGGTGCGCAGCCTGACCGCCGAAGTGCGTCGTCGGGAGGGCGTCATCGCCGCCGCGGGGGCGCGGGACATCTCCGACGAACGCGTGCGACTGCCGCGCCTGATCGTGGTCGTGGACGAGTTCCCCGCCCTCGTCCGTGACCGCCCGGATCTGGAGCCGGTGTTCACGGACATCGCCGCGCGCGGACGCGCGCTCGGCGTCCATCTGGTGCTGGGCGGTCAGCGCGTGGCCGGTGCCGTCCGCGACGCGACCCTGGTGAACTGTCCGCTGCGGATCGCGCTGCGGGTCAGCGACGCGCAGGACAGCCGGGGAGTCATCGGGACCGACGACGCCGCGCGCATCTCCGGTTCCGACACCGGCCGTGGGATCGCCTTCATCCGGCGCAGCGGGGATGATGCGCCCGTCCGCACGCGGATCGCGCTGTCCGAGCCGGCGGACCTGTCCGTCGCCGCGGACGCGCATCCCCCCGCCACCGACCCGCACCGCCCCTGGCTGGCGCCCTTGCCGGTTCGGTTGACGGCCGCGGAGGTCGCGGATGCCGACCCCGCGGTGATCGCGATCGCGGACGACCCGGACCGGCAGTGCCAGCCGGCGGTCGCACTGCGGCCGGGGGAGCGCGGACTGGCGGTGATCGGCGGCCCGCGCTCGGGCAAGAGCACGGCCGTGGCGGCCGTCGCGGCGGCGCTGCGACGGTGCGGCGCCGAACCGCAGATCGTTCCCCCGGATCCGGAGGCGGCGTGGGACCTGCTCGGGCGCTGGCAGGAGGACCCGCCGGCGGCGGTGCTGTGCGATGACCTCGACGTTCTCCTGACCCGTCTGCCGGAGCCGTGGGCGGCGGAATTCGCGGCCCGATGGGAGGCGCTGGTGCGCTCGGGTGCGGCCACCGGGACCACGTTCGCGGTTTCCGCGCAGCGGCTCAGCGGCCCCCTGAGCCGGATCATCGAGCTGCTTCCGCGGCGCGCGGTGCTGGCTCTGCCGACGCTGACCGACCACCTGACGGCCGGAGCCGACGGCGCGTCCTATCGGCGCTCACGTCCCGCCGGGCGGGCGGATCTGGACGGCCGGGAGGCGCAGTTCATCGACGCGACCCCGTCGTCGGTCGAGTCGTTCCCGCTCACCGCGCCGCGATGGACACCGGTCCCCGGACTCTGTGGACTGATCACGCGCGACGCCGAACACCGGGTGAACGCGCGGGCGGCTGCGGTCGGCCGAGCGCCGGTTCCGGTCGGGGCCATCGCGAGTCCGGATGACCCTCGCCTCCCGGCGGCTCTCCTGGTCGGGGACCCGGAGAGCTGGCAGCGCGCCTGGCCGATTCTGGACGCGGTCCGTCGCGACGGTGACCTGCTGATCGGCGCGGAGTGCGGAGCCGATCTGCGTGCGCTGACGGGGGAGCGGCGATTGCCGCCGTACGCCCGCGGTCAGCGGCACTGGCTGATCCGACGCGGAGCGCCTCCGACGCGAGTGCGCTGGCCCGATCCGAGCTGACGGGCGGGTTCAGACCGTGGGACGGATACGGCCGACGGGACGACCGCCGCCGAGCACGTCGAGATCCAGAGCCCCGGAGACGTCATCGAACTGCGCCTCGGTGATCGCCCCCGCGTTCGCGAGCAGCTTCGCCGCCACGATGGTGCCCACCCGCAGCGAACCGTCGAGCGTCTTCAGCGCCACGGTCGTCCCGTTCGGAGCGACCATGACCATGATCCCCTCGGCGCCACCCTTGGCGAACACGCCCAGACGCTCGATCGCGATGGTGTCCGATCGGCCCGGTCCGTCGATGGTCCACGGGTTGTCGCGGACGGCCTGCACCAGTTCGCCGGCGAGGCGGTAGAGCTGGAACGGCGAGCGCGCCGAGGCGGTGCCGATGCGGTGGATCGCGTGCGCCAGGCCCCGCAGCGTCATCGCGTACACGGGAGCGCCGCAGCCGTCGATCGCGGTGGCCTGCACCTTCTCGCCGGTGAACCGCTCCACGGTCTCGCGGATGTGCACCTGCAGCGGGTGAGCGGGGTCGGTGTACCCGGCGGTCTCCCAACCGCTCGCCTTGCAGGCCAGCAGCATCGCGGCGTGCTTGCCGGAACAGTTCATCCGCAGGCGAGAGCGGTCCTCGTGGCGTCGGACCATCTCGTCACGCGTGTCGGCATCGCTCGGCCACGCCGGAGGGCACTCCAGGTCGTCGGGGGTGAGACCGCCGGCGGCCAGCATCTCGCGGACCACCTCGACGTGGCGGTCGGTACCCGCGTGGCTCGCGGTGGACAGGGCCAACTGCACCCCGGCGAGGGAGGCGCCGGCCGTGAGCGAACCGAGCGCCTGCATCGGCTTCATGCTCGAGCGCGGCAGGATGAGAGCGTCCGGATCTCCGAGCGAGGCGATCGGCTCGCCCTCGGGCGAGAGGACCACAGCGGAACCCGCGTGGCGGGACTCCACGAATCCGTTGCGATCGAGGACGGCGAGTTCGGCGGCATCTGTCACAGCGAAGGTCTCCAGCACCTGGACAGCCTACCGCCGCCGGGCATCCATCCCGCGTGACAGACTGACGGCATGACCCAGCACACGTACGCCGTCACTGCCGAGTGGACCGGAAACACCGGAACCGGAAGCTCCGGATACCGCGCGTACGAGCGGTCCGTGTCGGCGCGGGTGGAGGGCAAACCGGAGCTCGCGCTGTCGGCGGACCGGCCGTTCCGCGGCGACCCGACCCGATGGAACCCGGAGGACCTGCTGCTGTCGTCGCTGAGCACGTGCCACATGCTGTCGTACCTGCACGCGTGCGTGACGGGCGGCATCGTGGTGCTCTCCTACGTCGACGCCGCCGAGGGGGCCATGGTCACGGAGGGCAACGGGGGACGCTTCGCCGAGGTCGTGCTGCGTCCCCGGGTCGTCGTGGCATCGGCGGACATGATCGACGCCGCGGTGGCGGCGCACGAGCCCGCGCACGAGTGGTGCTTCATCGCGAACTCGGTGAATTTCCCGGTGCGCGTGCAGCCGCAGGTGACCGCGGCGGAGTGAGCCTCAGCGGCGCTCGTGCGGCAGGGCGCGCTTGATCTTCTCGATCGGGGTCTGCGCCGGAACCTCGTTGTACTCACCCGCGAGCTCCTGCTCGCTGAGGGCGTGGATGGCGGCCATGATCTCGTCCGTGGCGAGACGGCGGGCACGGCCGGACTCGGCCGATCCGTGCGAGCTGAGATCGAGCGGCTCGCCGAAGCGCACCGTCACTCGCGGAGTCAGCCGAGGCACCTTCGCGCCCTTGGGCAGCACCTTGTCCGTGCCGATGATCCCGACCGGCACGACCAGCGCTCCGGTCTGCAGAGCGAGGAAGGCGACGCCGGTGCGTCCCTTGTAGAGCCGGCCGTCGAGGGACCGCGTGCCCTCCGGGTAGAGGGCGATCGCTCGGCCGTCCTCAAGCAGCTGACGCTGCTGCTCGAGCGCGTCCAGCGCCGCCTGCCCCGCGCCGCGGCGGACCGGGTTGGCGCCGATCGAGGTGAAGAACGTCCGCGAGAGCCAGCCGCGGAAACCGGTGCCCTCGAAGTACGCGGCCTTCGCGAGGAACTGGACCGGTCGCGGCGCCGCGACCGGGATCACGATCGAGTCGATGAAGGAGAGGTGGTTGCTGGCGAGGATGACCGGCCCGGTCAGCGGAACGTTCTCCCGCCCCTCCAACCGCGGACGATAGATCATCCGAGCGAGGGGAGCGATGATCGCTCGACCCAGCGCGTAGGCCCCCGGCGCACGGTCACCGTTGTGCGTCTCGACGTCAGTGGGGGAGACGGTCGACTCGTCAGAGGGCATTGGGACATCGTATCGCGCCGCGCATTCCTTCTCCGGCATGACCGTGGGCGCTCCCAGCGGAGACGTAAGGAAGTGCGACACAATGGGGACTCCTGTTTCCCCTGTGAGAGGTGCTTTCGTGCGTTCACGCCGCCTGCTGTCCCTGTCCGTCATCGCGCTCGCGGCCATCGGCCTCGTCGGGTGCGCGACCGGCGGGAGCTCCACCGACGCGACCGGGGGTGCGGACTCGAAGACGGCCGACACCGTCTCGCTGTGCGACTCCGCCGCGGCCTCCGGCGCCGAATCGAACGCGGTGAAGGTCTCCGGTGACGTCGGTTCCGAGGCGAAGATCAGCCTCGATGGCGAGCTCAGCATCACCGACCTGCAGCGCACCGTGGTCACCGAGGGCAGCGGGACCAAGCCGGCTTACGGCGACTGGATCACCTACGCCTACTCGGCCTTCAACCCGGAAACGGGCGAGCTCCTGCAGGCGGACGGCTACAAGCCGGCGCTGCCGGCGATGCAGCTCGCCGAGGGTGCTCAGCTGAACAGCTACTTCGGCTGCGCCCCGGCCGGTTCCCGCGTTGTGGTCACCGTTCCGGCCACCGAGCAGTCCAGCGCCGTGATCTTCGTCCTGGACGTGACCAAGGTCACGCCGAAGGACAAGTGGTGCGCGGTGTCCGACTCGAACGACGCGCAGCCGGAGGTCACCTTCAACGACAAGGGTGTACCGACCATCAAGATCACCAAGGGCGCCAAGGGGCCGTCCGAGATCGAGGTGAAGACTCTCACCCAGGGCAACGGTGCCGTCGTCGGCGAGGGAGACAACGTCTCCGTGCTGTACACCGGCGCGAAGTGGTCCGACGGTGCCGTGTTCGACAGCAACTGGGAATCGGGCGAGGCGGCCTCGTTCAAGACCACCGAGGTCGTGACCGGATTCAAGCGTGCCCTCGAGGGCCAGAAGGTCGGCTCCACGGTGCTCGTCACGATGCCGCCGGCGTGCGGTTACGGGGAGGGCGAGATCGATGCCAGCGGCCAGACGCTGGTCGGCGAGACCCTGTCCTTCGTCGTGAAGATCGAGGCCAGCGCGAAGCAGTGACCGGCGTGTGACGGACGCGCTCTCCCGCTCCGCGAGGGCGCGTCCGTCTTTTTCCGCCGGTGGACCGGTCCGCCTAGGGTGGTCCTATGCGTCGCGTCGTCATCCTCGGTTCCACCGGCTCCATCGGCACCCAGGCGCTGGAGGTGATCCGCGCGAATCCCCGGCGCTTCGAGGTGGTCGGGCTCGCCGCCGGGACCAACCGCGAGATGGTCGAGGCGCAGGCGGCCGAGTTCCACGTCGAGCACACGGCCCTCGGCGCCGGCGAAGCCGAGCAGCTGGTGCGCGACGTCGAGGCCGACGTGGTGCTCAACGGCATCACCGGCTCCGTCGGGCTGGGCCCGACCCTGGCCGCGCTGGAGGCCGGCCGCACCCTGGCGCTGGCGAACAAGGAATCCCTCATCGTCGGCGGTTCCCTCGTGACGTCTCTGGCCGCACCCGGTCAGATCGTGCCGGTGGACTCCGAGCACTCCGCGATCGCGCAGGCGCTGCGAGCGGGGGAGCACGCGGAGGTGCGCCGCCTCGTCGTGACCGCCTCGGGCGGTCCGTTCCGCGGCCGCTCCCGCGCGTCGCTGACGAAGGTGACGCCCGCCGAAGCCCTCGCGCACCCGACGTGGGACATGGGCCGTGTCGTCACGACGAACTCGGCCACGCTGGTGAACAAGGGTCTCGAGGTCATCGAGGCGCACCTGCTCTTCGACGTGCCGTACGAGCGCATCGATGTGGTCGTGCATCCGCAGTCGATCGTGCACTCCATGGTCGAATTCATCGACGGCTCCACGATCGCGCAGGCCTCGCCGCCGGACATGCGCCTGCCGATCTCCCTCGGCCTGGACTGGCCGCACCGCGTCGGGGGCGTCGGCCGGCCGCTGGATTGGACGACCGCGCAGTCCTGGACGTTCGAACCCGTCGACACCGAGGCGTTCCCCTCCGTCGCGCTCGCCAAGCGGGTCGGCACGGCCGGCCGAACGTTCCCGGCCGTCTTCAACGCCGCCAACGAGCAGGCCGTGGACGCCTTCCACGAGGGGCGCCTGAGCTTCCCGGGAATCGTGGACACCATCGCCCGCGTCGTCGACGCGCACGACGCCCCGGACGAACTCACCCGCGAGTCCCTCGCCGAAGCGGAGACCTGGGCTCGAGCCCGCGCCGACAAGCTCATCGCCGCCGCCTGACGCGTCCTATCCCGGCCCCTGCCCCGGCGGCGCCCCGAATGGCCCCTCGGTTGCGCAGGAGATGACGGGTTCTGCAGCGCCTGACGCGTCCTATCCCGGCCCCTGCCCCGGCGGCGCCCCGAATGGCCCCTCGGTTGCGCAGGAGATGACGGGTTCTGCAGGAAGTCCGCTGGGGGGAGCGGGGCCCGGGACGGGCGCGGGTCAGTCGGTGTAGGGGACCGGCCAGCGGGGCTCCGGGACGGGCCAGCCGGCGTCGCGCAGGGCACGTCGCGCCAGCTCCCGAGCGGAGTAGGGCGTGCGCTGTCCGCGGATGTCACGGTAGTCCTGGTGGCCGGGGCCGGCCCACAGGATCGCGTCCCCGTCGCCCACGAGCTTGATCGCCTCGACGATCGCGGTCTCGGGCGGGGAGAACTCGTGGATCTCGGCATCCGGACGGGCCATGCGGGCGCCCTCGATGAGGGTGGCGCGGATGCCGCCCGGCTCCTCGAAGCGCGGGTGGTGGTCGGTGATGACGAGGATGTCGCTGCCCTCCACGCCGGCACGGCCCATATCGTGGCGCTTCGTGGCATCGCGGTCGCCGTCGGCCCCGAACAGCATCACGACCCGGCCGGGCGTGACGCGACGGACCGCGCCGAGCGTCTTCTCGAACGCATCGGGGGAGTGGCCGAAGTCGACGTAGACCGCCGGGCCGCTCTCGCCGGAGACGAGCTCGGTTCGTCCGGGCAGGTATGCGGTGATCTGGCCGTCGCGCTCCAGCGTCGTGACGATGCGGTTCCAGTCGTAGCCGGCCTCGAGCATCATGACGATCGCGAGTCCCGCGTTGGCCGCCATGTGCGGACCGATCACGGGAACGACGGTGGTGAGCGTGCGTCCGTCCTTCGCCGTCAGCGAGAACGTGGTGCCGGACTGGCGCTCCTGGATGATGTCGACGACCCAGTCGGCGGCGCGGGCGGCCTCGGGGTCCGGCGCGATCAGCGGCGTACCGATCGTCGTGACCGGGATGCCGGCGCTCTCCACGACGCGGACGCCGTAGGTGGAGTCCAGGCTGATGACGGCACGGCGGGAGCGGTCGGGCTGGAACAGCGGCAGCTTGGCTTCGAAGTACTCCGCCATGTCGGCGTAGTCGTCCAGGTGATCGTGGCTGAGGTTCGTGAAGCTCGCGACATCGAACATGAGCCCGTCCACCCGGTGGCGGCTGAGCGCCTGCGCGCTGACCTCCACCGCGACGGCCTCCACGCCGCGTTCGCGCATCAGGGCCAGCAGAGCGTGGAACTCGCTCGCTTCCGGGGTGGTGAGACGGGAGACGATGACCTGACCGGCGATGTGCCGCTCCGCGGTGGATGACAGGCCCGTCACCACACCGATCTGGCTGAGGATGCCCTCCAGCAGGTGGGAGACGCTGGTCTTGCCGTTGGTGCCGGTGGTGCCGAACAGCAGCGGCAGATCATCGTCGGCGCCGGTGGCGTACATCCACGCGGACATCGCACCGAGCACACCGCGCGGGTCGTCCACGATCACGACCGGCAGTCCCGTCCGGGCGGCGATGTCGGCTCCGTCGGCGTCCGTGATCACCGCGACCGCGCCCTGGTCCGCGGCCTGCGCGGAGAACTCGGCACCGTGCCGGTTCACGCCGCGAATGGCGACGAACGCCTCACCGGCGCGCAGGTCGGCTGTGGCGAGCGTGAGTCCGGTCAGGGTGACGCCGTCGACCTCCCCGCGAGTATCGGTGCCGAAGCGGTCGGCGAGGTCACGAAGGGAGCGCTGCGGCGGGTTCTCGGGTCGGAGGACCGGCGGCAGGTTCGGGGCGGGAGAATCACTGCTCATGGCGTGAACCATCATCCCACGCCTCGGGCGTTCCATAAGTTGGGCGCGGTACTCTCACCCGGTGACCGTCCTCGCCTTCATCATCGGCCTCCTCGTGATCCTCGTCGGACTCGCGGTGTCCATCGCCTGGCATGAGCTCGGTCACCTGATCCCGGCGAAGCTGTTCGGCGTGCGGGTCGGGCAGTACATGATCGGCTTCGGTCCGACCCTGTGGTCTCGACGCAAGGGCGAGACCGAGTACGGCTTCAAGGCGTTCCCGGTCGGTGGTTACATCTCGATGGCCGGGATGTACCCGCCCTCACCGAAGCAGGCGGCTCGGAACGGTGCCGCGGGTGGTGGGTTCTTCGCCACGATGGTCCAGGACGCGCGTTCCGCGAACGATGAGACCCTCGAGGCCGGCGACGACCGCACGTTCTACCGGCTGCCGATGTACAAGCGGATCATCATCATGCTCGGCGGGCCGGTGATGAATCTCATCCTCGCCGTCATCATCTTCACGATCGTCCTCAGCGGCTTCGGCATCCAGCAGGCGACCACGACGCTGGCCACGGTGCAGCCGTGCGTGACCACCGCGTCCGCGTGCGCGGCGACCGATCCGGAATCGCCGGCTCACGCCGCGGGGTTGGAGGCGGGCGACACGATCACCGCGATCGACGGCACGGCGGTGTCCACGTTCGCCGAGATGAGCGAGATCATCGCCGCCTCCCCGGAGAAGACGCTCACCCTCACCGTGGAGCGGGACGGAACCAGTCGGACGGTCGAGGTGACGCCTCGCCTGGGGGCTCGTACCGTGACGAATGCGGACGGCACCACGACGACCGAGAAGGTCGGACTCATCGGCGTGAACCCGACCTCGCGACTGACCCCGCAGCCCCTGTGGGCCGGTCCGCAGCTGGCGATCGAGAACACCGGTCAGGTCATGGCGATGATCGTGCAGCTGCCGCAGAAGCTGGCCGGCGTGGCGGTTTCGCTGTTCACCGGGTCCGAGCGCGACCCGAACGGACCGCTGTCCGTGGTCGGTGTCGGCGTCATCGCCGGCGAGGTCGCCGCCACCGATGCGCCCATCGCGACCCGCGTGAGCGCGATGCTCTCCCTGGTCGGCTCGCTGAACATCGCGCTGTTCGTGTTCAACCTGATCCCGTTGCTGCCGTTGGATGGCGGCCACGTCGCGGTGGCGCTCTGGGACGGCATCAAGCGCGGCTGGGCGAAGCTCTTCGGGCGCGCCGCCCCCAAGCCGACCGACGCGACCCGCCTGGTTCCGCTCACCTTCGTCGTGGTGGTGGTGCTGATCGTGATGGGCGCCCTGCTCCTGGTCGCCGACCTGGTCAACCCCGTCAAGCTCTTCTGACGGGTCCTCGACTCAGGACACGGCGTGGGCGATGAGCTGCTCCAGGGTGCGCATGCCGTCCCGGGACAGGATCGACTCCAGGTGGCCCTGCACGGACGCCGTGTGCGGACCGCGCAGCGCGTGCACGGCGCCGTCCGCGTCAGCGGAGACCTCGAGGTCCGCCACTGCGGTGGTTCCGGCCGGCACGCGGGCGGTGAAGGTGTTGTAGAAGCCGATCGAGGCGGTCGTGCCGAACACCTCGACGTCCTTCTGCACGCCCTGGTGCGGGCTCGGCAGGGGTGACAGCTCGATCCCGACCGAGTCCGCGAGGATCTGGTGGCTGAGGCACACCGCGACCAGCGGTGCGTCGGCCGAGCGGCGCAGCGCCACGACGTCGCGCATCCGCCGGACCCGTGCGCTGGTCGGGTCCCGCGGGTCGCCCGGACCGGGACCCGCGACCAGGACATCCGCTGCCCGGACCTCAGCCTCGGTCACCGCATCCCACGCCACGATGCGGGCGTCGAGTCCCAGGTGGCGCAACTGGTGGGCGAGCATCGTCGTGAAGCGGTCCTCGGCGTCCACCACGAGAGCACTGCGCCCCGTGAATCGTCCCGCTCCGCCGGCCTGAGCCTCCAACCAGAACGGAGCCAGGCGGGCATTGCGCGAGCTCAGCAGCTCGGCGATCTCCGGATCGGAGCCGAGCGGCATCCGCGGCTCGGTCGGCGCGTCGTCGTCGGGCGCGGCCGGCACGTCCCGCGGGACCGCGCCGATCGCTCCCAGGACGCCGGCGGCCTTGCCGTGCGTTTCGCTGACCTCGCCGTCGGGGTCGCTGTGGCGCACGAGCGTCGCACCGACCGGGACGCGCAGACGCCCGTCCACGAGATAGGCCGTACGGATCAGGATCGGGGCGTCCAGGTCGTGCCCGCCGACCTCGTTCGGCGTGAACAGGGCCGCGACACCGGAGTAGTAGCCGCGCGGGCCGGTCTCGTGTCGGGCGATCACGGTGCACGCGTTCTGCATCGGCGAACCGGTCACGGTCGGGGCGAACATCGTCTCGCGCAGGATGTCCCGCGGGTCCATCCGGCTGGAACCGCGCAGCATGTACTCGGTGTGCGTGAGGCGCGACATCTCCTTCAGATGCGGACCCGTGATGCGTCCGCCGTCGCTGCAGACGGCGGACATCATCTTCAGCTCCTCGTCCACCACCATGAACAGCTCCTCGGTCTCCTTCGTGGACCGGAGGAACTCGGTGAGCGTGGCTTTCGTCGCGCCGCCGGCCGGGTGGCGGAAGGTGCCGGAGATCGGGTTCATCGTGACCATGCCGCCCTGTGCGGACACGTGCGCCTCGGGGCTCGCACCGACGGCGATCTGACCCTCGGTGACGACGGCGAAGGTCCAGTAGGCGCCGCGCTCGTGCTCCAGCAGCGCACGGAACCACGTCAGCGCCGCCGTCGTCGCGTCGGCGTCGACGCCCGCGGTGTAGTCGCGGCGGATCACGAAGTTCGCGCCCTCGCCCCGGCCGATCTCGTCCGCGATGACGCGGCGGACGATCTCGGCGTAGTCCTCGTCGGTGATGTCGAAGCCGGCGTCGGTGAGTGGCACCGCTGCCGTCGGCAGCTGCGACATCAGCTCCGCGCGCGGGACACGTTCGTGTCCGGACACGACGAGGCACCGCAAGGGCACGCCGTCATCGTGCGCCTCGAATCCGCGCTCGCGGACCTGGCGATAGGGCACCAGAGCGAACACCTCCTGCGGTGTGCCGTCCGCGCGGTGCAGGGGGATGTCGGCGAGCAGGTCGACGTCGACGACGTCGCCGGTGAGAATCTCCACGTCCGAGGAGCCCTCGCGGGCGAGCAGTGCGAACGGGGCGGTGGGAAGCGCGGTCATGAGCGTCTCCTGGTCGGGGGCGGACGTCGTCGAGACGAAAAAGACCGCCCGGTGCGGGGCGGTCTGGGAATCGTTAACGCGAAACACCGCCTCAGCAGGCGGGCCACCAGGACAGGTTCGCGAACATGCGCTGAACCTATCACAGCGGACGCGCCCGGCCGCGCCCGTACAGGCCGCGCTCGGTCCCGGCGGCGTAGGCTGGGCGGGTGCCAGCAGTCAATCTCGGTATGCCCACCGCCCGTGAGGTCCTCAGCCCCCGCCGCAAGAGCCGGCAGATCCGGGTCGGAAAGGTCCTCGTCGGTGGCGATGCTCCGGTCAGCGTCCAGTCCATGACGACGACCAAGACGACCGACATCAACGCCACGCTGCAGCAGATCGCGGAGCTGACCGCCTCCGGATGCGAGATCGTGCGCGTCGCGGTGCCGCACCAGGACGACGCCGACGCCCTCAAGGTCATCGCGCTGAAGAGCCAGATCCCGGTCATCGCTGACATCCACTTCCAGCCCCGCTACATCTACACCGCGATCGACGCCGGCTGCGGTGCGGTGCGTGTGAACCCCGGCAACATCCGCGAGTTCGACGGCAACGTCGGCCAGATCGCGAAGGCCGCCAAGGATGCGGGTGTCTCGCTGCGCATCGGCGTGAACGCCGGTTCCCTGGACAAGCGCCTGCTGGAGAAGTACGGCAAGGCCACCGCGGAAGCGCTCGTGGAGAGCGCCGTGTGGGAGGCGAGCCTGTTCGAGGAGCACGACTTCCACGACTTCAAGATCTCGGTCAAGCACAACGACCCGATCGTGATGGTCAAGGCTTATCGGATGCTCGCGGAGCGGGGCGACTGGCCGCTGCATCTCGGCGTCACCGAGGCCGGACCCGCCTTCCAGGGGACGATCAAATCGGCCACCGCGTTCGGCATCCTCCTCGCCGAGGGGATCGGTGACACCATCCGCGTCTCGCTGTCGGCTCCGCCGGCGGAGGAGGTCAAGGTCGGCCACCAGATCCTGCAGTCGCTGAACCTGCGCGAACGCAAGCTGGAGATCGTCTCGTGCCCGTCCTGCGGACGCGCACAGGTGGACGTCTACACGCTCGCCGACAACGTCACGGAGGGTCTGAAGGACATGACCGTGCCGCTGCGTGTGGCCGTCATGGGCTGCGTGGTCAACGGACCCGGAGAGGCTCGCGAAGCCGATCTCGGCGTCGCCAGCGGCAATGGCAAGGGACAGATCTTCGTCAAGGGCAAGGTCATCAAGACCGTTCCGGAATCGGACATCGTGGCCACGCTGATCGAAGAGGCGAACCGGATCGCGGACGAGATGGGGCCGAACGCCCCGATCGGCACCGCGCAGGTGCTCACCAGCTGAGCCTTGAGTGAGCGCGCCACGCGCGCTAGCGTGGCACTGAACACGAACACCGGACGAGAGGAGCGATGACCATGGTTGCCTTCAGCATGCCTTCGCAGATTCCTCACCTTCGCGAGGCCGTCGCTCTCTGACACGCGCGGCCTCCTGTCCGGAGTAACCGCATGACCTTCTTCCGCGACGCGTCCGCGTCCGAATCGTCCCTGTCCTTCGACACCCGCGAGCCGGGTCCCGATCAGCGCTGGTCCACGTGGCCCGCATCCTCACCCACCGAGCGCGGTCCGCTGCCGCACCCGGACTGGTTGGTGACCTCCGCCGGCGCCTTCGACACCGAACTCGGCGTCGTCAAGACCGGCAAGGAGGCCGACGTCTTCCTCATCGAGCGGGCTGTGCCGGACACCCCCGGGTGTCTCCTCGCCGCCAAGCGGTACCGCGGTGCCGACACCAGCGACTTCCATCGCTCCGGTCAGTACGAAGAGGGTCGCAAGCTCCGTCGCTCACGCGACCAGCGCGCGGTCGCGAAGAAGTCCTCGTACGGCCGGGCGGTCTCGGCCGGGCACTGGGCGGCATCCGAGTTCGCGGCGCTCTCGGCCGCGTACGCCGCCGGCGTCCCCGTTCCCTACCCGGTGCAGGTGAGCGGGACCGAGGTGCTGCTCGAATTCATCGGCGACGGTCGGGTGGCTGCGCCGCGGCTCGCGCAGACGCGGTTGCGCGGCGCCGAACTGGATGACGCCCTCGGGCAGGTCCGGGAGATCCTGTGCGCGTTCTCCCGGGCCGGCCTCGCCCACGGGGACCTCTCCGCCTACAACCTCCTCCTGCATCGAGGACGGGTCGTGGTGATCGACCTGCCGCAGGTGGTCGATCTCGCGGCCAATCCGACCGGGGTGGACTTCCTGCATCGCGACGTCAAGAACGTGTGCGAATGGTTCGCTCGGCGCGGGTGCACGGTGGATGCGGACGAGGTGTTCGGCGAGGTGATCGCCCAGCTCTGGTGAGACCGGACTGGGGATGCCGGGGCAGACGGGGCGTCGCGGTTGCCTATGATCGAATCATGCGTTCGCGGCTGATCGGCTCCCTGCTCCTCGTGGCGGCAGTGGGCTTGGTGGCCGGCTGTGCGCCGCAGGCGTCGACCCCGCCCCCGACCACGTCGCCGTCCGCGTCGGCGGATGCGCAGGAGCCGGAACCGGCACCCACGGCGACCCCGGCCGCCGCTGAGGTCCCCTTCGATGGAGACTGTTCGCAACTGCTCAGCGTCGACGACCTCGTCGACCTGCTCGGCGAAGGCACGCAGGCCGTCGGGTCGGATCGGTCGAGCCCGCAGGCCGTGCTGTACCAGGCGCAGTTGCACGCGTCCGGCGGGATGTCCTGCCAGTGGTCCGGCATCGGGGGCACGATCTCGGTGTCGGTGCTGCCGTCGGCGATCGTGCCGGAGGCGGTGGTCGCGGAGAACGACACGGTCACCTGTGGCCCGGACCAGACCTGCGACGCGGCCGTCACCGCGGGGGAGAACTGGCTCAGTGTGTCCGCACCGACGGAGGATGCGGTGAAGTCGCTCCTCGCGAACGTCGGGGCACGCCTGATCGATGCGGGCTCGTCGCGGGCCGCGGAGTACCCGCCGGGTTCGTGGGCGCTCCCGTCCTGCGCGGAGGTGGCCACGCGCGCGGCCGCGGCCGCGGGATGGACCGATCCGACGGAGGGTTACCCGAGCGATGTGAACCCGAGCGGTCACGTCAACGCCGTCCTGACCGCGCATGGCGCTCTGGGGTACTGCGGCCTCGGTGCGGACGGCAAAGCCGCGCGCGTCGTCGTGATGCCGGGCTTCGCCGCCGCCGAACTCCCCGATCTCGGTCTGGAGCCCATGGAGGTCCCGGGCGCGGACGCCGCTTACCTCACCGAAGGCGAAGCGGGACCCGGGGTGTACGCGACGGAGGGCGATAACACGGTCCTGGTCACGGGCTCATCCTCGGTCACGACGGCGGAGTTGACCGACATCGCCGCCGCCATGATCCGGGACGCGACCCCGCGTCCGACCCCGAGCCCCGAGGAGGGCGAATGAGCGTCGCCGATACCCGCGTCACCTTCGCATCCGGTGCCGTGCACGGCACCGGGACGGTCGTGCTCGTCCACCACGACGCCGACGGAGCCGTGGTCGTGCTCGATGAGACCCCCTTCCACCCGGTCGATCACACGTGGCCGGACCAGCCGGGCGACACCGGCATCCTGCGCGCCGGAGGCGTCGAGCACGCCGTCGTGGACACGCTCATGGCGGCGGTGGATGCACACGGCGCCGTGGCCATCGGGACGGAGATCCCGGTCAAGCGTGGCGAGGACGGCTGGACCTGGCTGGTCGCCCACCGGTTGGATCGCCCGGATGCACCCGTCGAGCTGGCCGTCGGGGCGACCGTCGACGCCGAGGTCGACGCTGCGCGGAGGGCAGCCCTCAGCCGTGGGCACTCCGCCTGCCACCTGGCCGCGTTGGCGTTGAACGCGGCGACGACCGGTCTGTGGTCCAAGGACATCGGCCTGGACGCGTTGGGAGCGGCGAACTTCGACCTGCGGGCCGGGCAGTCCTCGCGCATCCGGCCGGACGGCAGCGTCGACGAGTACCGCCTCGGCAAGAGCCTGCGCAGATCGGGTTTCGATGCCGCCTCGTTCGCCGCGGACCTCGATGCGCACCGGGACGTCATCAATGCGAAGCTGCGGGAATGGGTCGCCTCCGGTGCGCTCAGCCGGATCGAGACCGACGGGCCGACGATCGTGGACCGGCGCACCTGGCACTGCGTCCTGCCGGAGGGTGAGGCGGCGATCCTGTGCGGCGGCACGCACGTGTCCTCCCTCGGTGAGTTCGCCGAAGTGTCCGTCTCCTTCGCGCAGCCGGATGCGCAGACCGTCGTCATGACGACCACGGCCGTTCCGGCGGAATGAGTCATCCCGCGCGGCTGGTCTCTTCCACGCCGGAATGGGCGGAACGCGGGGCGGCGGAAGCGGACCGCGTTCGCGTCGCGCTGCGCGGGCTCGCCGACGCGGGGACGGACGTCGAGCACATCGGATCGACCTCGGTCCCGGGGCTGGCAGCCAAGCCGATCCTCGATCTGCAGGCGCGCGTGCCCGTGCTGCCGACCCTCGCCGCGCTCGGCGACGCTCTGGCGCCCCTCGGCTACGAACCCGTCGCGGTCGGCTCCCGAGCGGATTCGCCCGGCGTGACCTCCGACATTCCGCGCCCGGACACCGACCCCGATCCCCGCACGCACGTCAAGCGCATGCTGGGCCGGCGCGGACCGGACGGTGAGCCGACGACGATCCTGCACGTTCGCCGCACCGATTCACCGTTCGCGGCGTTCGTCCTCGCCTTCCGGGACTGGCTGCGGGCGGATCCCGCTCACGCCGCGCGCTATCTCGCGGTGAAATCAGCGCTCGTCGCGCGGCACGCCGACGACGCGGACTACGACGATTACACCCGAGGGAAGTCCGCCTTCCTGGACGAGGCGCAGCGCGAGATGGGCTGGCCTGCAGCCGACTGACATCCCTCCCCGAACACAGCGGCGGGTCCCGCGCCCGACATGCCGCAGCATACGGCCACACGCACGGCGTGTCGGGGATGATCCCCGCTCGTGTGTCGGCGGCGGCGGGTCAGTGCAGGGTGCCGGCCGAGGTGGACAGGTCCGGACCTCCGGCGAGGGCGGTGTCGACGGCGATGCGGACGGCGCGGACGAGGTCGGCCGCCGGCAGGGAGGGCGTGTCTTCCGGGGCGTGTTCGGTGTCCCACGGGACGTGGATGAAGCCGACGCGCGCGTGCGGGGCCGCGTCCAGTCCGGTGGCGAAGACGTGGTTGCAGACGAAGGTGCCCGCCGTCAGGGACACTGCGGCGGGGATGTCGGCCGCCGAGATCGCGGCGGCGACGGCCTTCACCGGCAGGGTCGCGAACCCTGCCGCGGCCGCCCCGGGCACGGATGGCACATCGATCGGCTGAGCACCGTCGTTATCCGGAATGCGAGCGTCCTGCAGGTTCACCGCGACCCGCTCCACCGACACCGCGGATCGTCCGCCGGCGAGTCCGACCGAGATCACCACGTCGGGGGAGTGCCGGCTGATGAGCTCACGCAGCCGGACCGCGGAGGACGTGAACGCGACGGGAAGGATCTCCGCGACGAGCTCGTCCGGCCCGCTCCACTGCGCGGCGACCGCACGCACGGCGTCTCCGCTCGGGTTGGTCGCATCTCCCGCGAAGGGGTCGAAGCCGGTCAGCAGCACGATCGCCATGTCCCCACGCTAGCGGCCGCAGGGGAGCGCTCCGACGGCGGAATAGGATGGACGGGTGGTCACACGTCTGTCGAATTACTTCCTCCGCACCCTCCGCGACGACCCCGCCGACGCCGAAGTCACGAGCCACAAGTTGCTCGTGCGCGCCGGGTACATCCGTCGCGCCGCCCCGGGCATCTTCACCTGGTTGCCACTGGGCCTGAAGGTCAAGGGCCGCATCGAGGCCATCATCCGCGAGGAGATGGGCAACGCCGGTGCCTTCGAAGTGCACTTCCCGGCGCTGCTGCCGCGCGACCCGTACGAGGCGTCCGGACGCTGGACCACCTACGGCGACGGCATCTTCCGCCTGCAGGATCGCAAGGGTGCCGACTACCTCCTCGCGCCGACGCACGAGGAGATGTTCACCCTGCTGGTGAAGGACCTGTACTCCTCGTACAAGGACCTGCCGCTGACGATCTACCAGATCCAGGACAAGTACCGCGATGAGGCGCGCCCGCGCGCGGGCCTCCTGCGCGGTCGTGAGTTCACGATGAAGGACGCGTACTCGTTCGACGCCAGCGACGCCGGTCTCGAGCGCTCCTACCAGGCCCAGCGGGACGCCTACGAGCGCATCTTCCAGCGCCTGGGCATGGAGTACGTCATCGTCAACGCCGACAACGGCCTGATGGGGGGCGCTCGCAGCGAGGAGTTCCTGCACCCGACGGCCGTCGGTGAGGACACCTTCGTCCGCTCCGCCGGTGGCTACGCGGCCAACGTCGAGGCGTACGTCACCACCGCGCCCGAGGCCCGCTCCTTCGACGGACTCCCCGAGCCGGTCATCTACGACTCGCCGAACACGCCCACGATCGAGACGCTCGTGGCGCACACGAACGAGGTCCTGGACGGCGAGTACACCGCCGCGGACACGCTGAAGAACGTGGTCCTGGCCCTGACGCACCCGGACGGCACGCGCGAGCTCGTCGTGGTCGGCGTGCCCGGTGACCGCGAGATCGACGACAAGCGGCTCGAAGTCGCCTTCGCGCCCGCCGAGGCGGAGCCGGCGACGGCGGAGGACTTCGAGCGCAACCCGCTGCTGGTCAAGGGCTACATCGGTCCGTGGTCCGAGCAGGGTGCGATCCTCGGCGAGGAGTCCGCGACCGGGATCCGCTACCTGCTGGACCCGCGCGTCGCCGACGGCACGAGCTGGATCACCGGAGCCAACATCGACCAGAAGCACGTGCACTCGCTCGTGGCCGGACGGGACTTCACCGCCGACGGCACGATCGACGTCGCGAACGTCCGCGCCGGAGACCCGGCACCGGACGGCTCCGGAGCCGTCGAGCTCGCCCGCGGCATGGAGATCGGACACGTCTTCCAGCTCGGTCGCTTCTTCGCCGAGACGCTGGGACTGAAGGTCCTGGACGAGAACGGCAAGCTCGTCACCGTCACGATGGGCTCGTACGGCATCGGCGTGACCCGCATCCTCGCGGCGCTCGCGGAGCTGAACAACGACTACAAGGGTCTCGTCTGGCCCGAGGCGATCGCTCCGTTCGACGTGCACGTCGTCGCCGCCGGTCGCGACCAGCTCGCGTTCGAGCTGGCCGAGAAGGCCGCCGCCGACCTCGAGGCGGCCGGCAAGGACGTCCTCTACGACGACCGTCCGAAGACGTCGCCGGGCGTGAAGTTCGGTGATGCCGAGCTGATCGGCGTCCCGCGCGTGCTCGTCATCGGCCGCGGCGCGGCGGACGGCGAGGGTGAGCTGTGGGACCGCCGCTCCGGCGAGCGCGAGACCCTACCGATCGCCGACGCGATCGCCCGCCTCACCGCCTGACACACACGTACCGACATCCCGGACGCTCTCATCTTCGGCACTTCCAGCGCCGCAGAACTGTCGCGGATGAGAGCAACCCCGGGTCGCTCTCATCCGCGACAGTTGTCGCGCGATCGAAGTGACGGAAGTGGGAGCGACGGGCGCGGGATCAGAGGTCCTCGTAACGCGCCCGCAGCATGCAGAACAGGCCGTACGCGATCAGGCCGATGCCGACGACCGCGACGCTGACGGGACCCAGGGGCGTGCCCATCAGAGTGTGCAGCGCGCCGTCCATGCCGCCGGCTTTATCCGGGTCTGAGGTGATCGCCGCGGTGAGGATCAGGATGCCCATGATGAGCAGGGCGATTCCCTTGGCCAGGTAGCCGATCAAGCCGAGTGCGAGCACGGTGGAGCGGCCCGTGCCGTCCGGGATGCTCATCGTCTTCTCGAAGCCGCGTCGGATGCCGATCACGCCGAAACCGATGCCGACCGCGGCGATCGCCACACCGACGAGACCGAGCACGATCGGTCCGCCGGGCAGGTGCAGCACGTCCTGGCTGGCGGTCTGCGCGGACTTGTCGCCGTTGCTGCGGGCGCCCATCGCGATCTTCGCCGACGTGAATCCGACGGCGGCGTACGCGATCGCCTTCGCCCACGCGGTCACGCGCCGGCCCCACTTCTTGGCTTCGCCCTTGGCGCCGCCCCCGCCGAAGACGAGCAGCCCGTCCAGCAGGTAGTAGACGGCGAGTCCCCACAGCGCGATGGCGATGACCCACAGCAGGACGAAGCCGAAGGGCGCACCGGCGATCGCGGCCAGGGCGCCGTTCTGGTCGCCGTCGGCCCGTCCGCCGAACGCGATCACCAGCGCGATGATCCCGATGATCACGTGCACCGCACCCGTGGCCACGAAGCCGCCGCGAGCGAGCGCGCGGACCGTGGAACTGCGCTGCGCTTCGGCAGCCTTCTGCTTGACCTCGCCCATGCGTCCCCGTCCTCGTGCCCCTTCACAGTACGGCGCGCGCGACGGCGGCGGGAGGTGGGTCAGTGATCCCGCTCGGGAGCGCGCCGACCGCCCCGGAGCATGACAGTCTGGATGCAGCGAGAACCGGAGGGGCCATGACCGAACACACCGAGATCGACGCCGACATCGAGGATGACGGGCTCCCGCCGGCGGTCGTCGCGGACCTGCGCCACCTCATCACGGAGGCGGGGGTGAGCGCGAACGCGTCCCTGATCCGCCGCATCCTGGAGACCGGGCTGGAGCTCGGCCGCGACGGCACCGAGCGATTGAACCTCAAGATCACGGCGTCCGCACTCGCCGAGATGCGCGACGCCTTCCGCCTGTACCAGCCGTTCACGGGCGTGCCGAAGGTCACCGTGTTCGGGTCCGCCCGCACGAAATCGGACGACCCGCTGTACCGCGCCGCACATGACATCGCCGCCCAGCTCGCGCGAGCCGGCTGGATGGTCATCACGGGTGCCGGGCCCGGCATCATGCAGGCCGCGGCCGAGGGCGCGGGACCGGACAGCGCGATCGGCGTGTCCATCCGGCTGCCGTTCGAGGAGAAGCCGAATGACGCGATGGCGAACGGCGCCCACCACGTGGCGATGAAGTACTTCTTCACCCGCAAGCTCATGCTGATGAAGGAATCCAGCGGCTTCGTCTGCGTCCCGGGCGGCTTCGGCACGATGGACGAGATGTTCGAGCTGCTCACCCTGCAGCAGACCGGCAAGGCCGAGCCGGTGCCGATCGTGCTGCTGGATGAGAAGGGCGGAACGTTCTGGCAGGGCCTGAAGCGCTTCGTCACGGAGCAGATGATCCCGTCCGGCGTGGTCTCCGCCGACGACCTCGACCGTGTACTGATCACGGATTCGGTTGAAGCGGCTGAGGCCGAGATCACCGGCTTCTGGCGGAACTACGATTCGCTGCGGTGGGTGGGGGATCTGCTCGTGCTCCGCCTGAACGCCCCACCGACCCCGGCGGAGGTGGACGAGCTGAACGCGCGCTTCGGAAACCTGCTCAGCTCCGGTCGGATCGAGGCGCGCGGTCCGCTGGCCCCCGAAGTGGCCGACGGTGACGTGCCCGATCTGCCGCGGCTGGTCATGCATTTCAACCCGTACAAGGTCGGACACCTGTTCCACGTCATCCGCGCGATCAACGACCTGCCCTCCGCGCCGGCGCGTGTGACCGCCGGAACGAACAATCCGGACCCGCACGCCTGACGGCCGTGGACACCCGGTTCGAGGTGCCGAGCGCTCGGGTAGACTGTACGGATGCCCCGTCGCGGGCGAAGAGCTGAATAGGGAGGCCCTCGTGGAGATCGATCTCGGACTGCTGCGCACCATCGAGCGTGAGAAGGAGATCCCGTTCGACGAACTGGCGCGGATCATCGAGCAGGCCGTGCTGACCGCGTACGCGAAGCACACCTCTCCGACCGGTGAGCCGATCGAGGGCGCCCGCGCCTCCCTGGACCGCAGGACCGGTCACGTCGCCGTCTACGTTCCCGTCACGGACGACGAAGGCGCCATCATCGGCGAAGAAGAGCACATGCCCGATGACTTCGGCCGGATCGCGGCATACGCGGCCAAGCAGGTCATCAGCCAGCGCCTGCGCGACATCGCCGACGACGCCGTGCTCGGCGAGTTCCGCGGCAAGGAGGGCGACATCGTCGCGGGCGTGATCCAGCAGGGTCCGAACCCGAAGATGATCCACGTCGACCTCGGCTCGGTCGAGGCGATCCTTCCTCCCGAGGAGCAGGTGCCGGGTGAGGACTACTCGCACGGTCAGCGCATCCGCGTCTACGTCACGAGCGTCGCCAAGGGCACCAAGGGCCCGCAGATCACGGTGTCCCGGACGCACCCGGGCCTCGTTCGCAAGCTGTTCGCCCTCGAGGTGCCGGAGATCGCCAGCGGTGTCGTGACGATCGAGTCGCTCGCCCGCGAGGCCGGCCACCGCACCAAGATCGCGGTCCTGGCCAGCGACCCCGCGATCAACGCCAAGGGCGCGTGCATCGGAGAGCTCGGCCGCCGCGTGCGCGCGGTCACCGAGGAGCTCTCCGGCGAGAAGATCGACATCGTCGACTACAGCCCGGACCTGCCGTCCTTCGTCGCCAGCGCGCTGTCGCCGGCGAAGGTGACCTCGGCCTTCGTGCTGGACGCCGCGACCAAGGCGGTCCGCGCCCTGGTGCCGGATTACCAGCTGTCCCTCGCGATCGGCAAGGAGGGGCAGAACGCCCGCCTCGCCGCCAAGCTGACCGGCGCGAAGATCGACATCCAGCCCGATTCGATCCTCGACGAGAACTGACGCACGGCGCGACACACCGGGCGGTTCGGCCGCTCGGGGAGGTGTAGAATGGAACCCGTACGGACGTGCGTCGGTTGCCGCACACGTGCTTCCCGTTCCGCTCTTCTGCGGGTCGTGGTCAAAGATTCCTCACTCGTCTTCGATGAGCGCGGATCTCTGCCCGGCAGGGGAGCGTGGGTGCACGACGAGGCCGAGTGCCTGGAGAAGGCACTGCAACGCCGGGCGTTCGTGCGAGCACTCCGTGTGTCCGGAGTACTGGACACGCAGACCATCGAGAAACGGCTGAACGGCTATGGAAACAAAGTGAACGGCTCGAAATGAGACCCGTCCGCTAGAACGGTCTGCCCTGCCTGGGTGGACCCAGACAGGAGAAATGTGGCTGCCAAACCACGCGTGCACGAGATCGCTTCCGAACTCGGCGTCGACAGCAAGGTCGCCCTTGCGAAACTGAAGGAACTCGGGGAGTTCGTCAAGTCCCCGTCCTCGACCATCGAGCCCCCCGTGGCTCGCAAGCTCCGTGCTGCCCTCGAGGCGGACGGCGCCAAGAACGACGCGCCTGCAGCCGCAGGTGCGAAGCCGACCGCGGCCAAGCCCGGTGCGGCTCAGCCCGGCGCCGGTGCTGCCAAGCCCGGTCCGAAGCCGGGTCCGAAGCCCGGCCCCAAGCCGGCGCCCGCCCCCGCGGCCGAGAAGCCCGCGGCGGAGAAGCCGGCGGCGTCCGCGCCGAAGCCGGGTGCTCAGCCGGCGCCGAAGTCCGACGCCGCACCAGCCCCGGCCGGCAAGGGTGACGGCGGCGCGAGCTCCGCTCCGCGCCCCGGGGCACCGACCCCCGGTCCCCGGCCCGGCGGTCCCCGTCCGGGTAACAACCCGTTCGCGTCCAGCCAGGGCATGGGCCAGCGCCCCCCCGGCCGGCGGTCCCCGTCCGGGTAACAACCCGTTCGCGTCCAGCCAGGGCATGGGCCAGCGCCCCTCCGGTCCCCGTCCGGGCAACAACCCGTTCGCGTCCAGCCAGGGCATGGGTCAGCGCCCGACCCCCGGCAACATCCCGCGTCCGCAGGCTCCCCGTCCGGGTTCGCCTCGTCCGGGTTCACCCCGTCCGGGTCGTCCCGGTGGCGGTGGCGGTCGTCCCGGTGGCGCCCCGTTCCAGCAGCGCCCGGGCGGTCCGGGTCGTCCCGGCGGTGCCGGTGGCGGTGCGGGTACGGGCTTCCAGCGTCCGGCCGGAGGTTTCGCCGGTCGTCCCGGCCCCGGTGGCCGCGGTCGTGGTGGCACAGCCGGTGCGTTCGGTAAGGGCGGCGGCAAGTCCAAGCAGCGCAAGTCGCGTCGGGCGAAGCGGCAAGAATTCGAGATGCGCGATGCCCCGATGGTGGGCGGCGTCAACGTCTCGCGCGGTAACGGCGAGACGATCCGCCTGCGTCGCGGTTCATCCATCGCGGACTTCGCCGACAAGATCGAGGCGATCACGGGTTACACCGTGCAGCCCGGCACGCTGGTGACCATCCTGTTCAACCTGGGTGAGATGGCCACGGCCACCGAGTCGCTGGACGAGTCCACCTTCGAGGTTCTCGGTGCCGAGCTCGGCTACAAGATCCAGATGGTCTCGCCCGAGGACGAGGACAAGGAGCTCCTGGAGGGCTTCGGTCTGGACCTCGAGCAGGAGCTGGCCGATGAGGACGACTCCGACCTGGAGATCCGTCCGCCGGTGGTGACCGTCATGGGTCACGTCGACCACGGTAAGACGCGCCTGCTCGACGCGATCCGTCAGACCAACGTCGTCGCGGGTGAGGCCGGTGGCATCACCCAGCACATCGGTGCCTACCAGATCTGGACCGAGCACGAGGGTCACGAGCGGGCCGTCACGTTCATCGACACCCCGGGTCACGAGGCGTTCACCGCCATGCGTGCCCGTGGTGCGCAGGTGACCGACATCGCGATCCTGGTGGTCGCGGCCGACGACGGCATCATGCCGCAGACGGTCGAGGCCCTGAACCACGCGCAGTCGGCCAACGTGCCGATCGTGGTCGCGGTCAACAAGATCGACAAGGAAGGCGCGAACCCGCAGAAGGTCCGCCAGCAGCTCACCGAGTATGGCCTCGTCGCCGAGGAGTACGGCGGAGACGTCATGTTCGTGGACGTCTCGGCACGCCAGGGCGTCGGCATCCAGGACCTCCTGAACGCCGTGCTGCTGACCGCTGACGCCGGTCTGGACCTCCGCGCCAACCCGAACAAGGACGCTCGCGGTATCGCGATCGAAGCCAAGCTCGACAAGGGCCGCGGATCGGTCGCCACCGTGCTCATCCAGTCCGGAACGCTGCGCGTCGGTGACTCGATCGTCGCCGGAACGGCCTACGGCCGCGTCCGTGCGATGGCCGACGAGAACGGCGACGCCGTCGAAGAGGCCTACCCGGCACGTCCGGTGCAGGTGCAGGGTCTGTCCAGCGTTCCGCGCGCCGGTGACACGTTCCTGGTGACCGACGACGACCGTACGGCTCGTCAGATCGCCGAGAAGCGTGAGGCCGCCGAGCGCAACGCCCAGCTGGCGAAGGCGCGCAAGCGCATCTCGCTCGAGGACTTCACCCGTGCTCTCGAAGAGGGCAAGGTCGAGTCGCTCAACCTCATCATCAAGGGTGACGTCTCCGGTGCCGTCGAGGCGCTCGAGGAGTCGCTGCTCAAGATCGAGGTCGACAACTCGGTGCAGCTGCGCATTCTCCACCGCGGTGTGGGTGCCATCACGTCCTCGGATGTGGACCTGGCGACGATCGACAACGCGATCATCGTGGGCTTCAACGTCCGTCCGGACCAGAAGGCACGCGAGCGCGCTCAGCGCGAGGGCGTGGACATCCGGTTCTACTCGGTCATCTACTCGGCGATCGAGGACATCGAGAACGCGCTCACGGGCATGCTCAAGCCGGAGTACGAAGAGGTCCAGTCGGGCGTCGCGGAGATCCGCGAGGTGTTCCGGTCCTCGAAGTTCGGCAACATCGCCGGTGTCATCGTGCGGTCGGGAACGATCACGCGCAACTCCAAGGCCCGCGTCATCCGCGAGGGCGTCGTCATCGCCGATGGCCTGGCCATCGAGTCGCTGCGCCGCTTCAAGGACGATGTCACCGAGGTCCGTACGGACTACGAGGCCGGTATCGGCCTGGGCAAGTACAACGACATCCAGATCGGCGACGAGATCGAGACCACCGAAATGGTCGAGAAGCCTCGTTCCTGATCCCGATGTGAGCGGCCGCCCCGGACTCCGGTCCGCGGGCGGTCGCTCATTTCCCCGCGAAACACCCAAGCACGTCCGAGACGCCCCGCGATGCGCGGTGTTTCGGACGTGCCTGGGTGTCTCGCGAGCACGACTACGCTGGATTGGCGCACGAGCGCGAGTCCGCAGAGCAAAGGAGACATCATGGCCGGAGAACGACAGGGACGACTGTCCGATCGCGTCCGCGTCATCATCGCCGAGCGCCTCGACAAGGGGCTGCGGGACCCGCGGCTCGGCTTCGTCACGATCACCGACGTCCGGATGACCGGTGACCTGCAGCACGCATCGGTGTTCTACACCGTGTACGGCTCGGACCAGGAGCGCGCCGACAGCGCGGCCGCCCTGAAGGCGGCGACCGGCATGCTGCGTTCCGAGGTCGGCAAGCGCCTCGGCGTCCGCCTCGTGCCGACGCTGGAGTTCATCCCGGACGCCCTCCCGGAGAACGCCGATCACATCTCGAGCCTCCTGCGCGAGGCGCACGAGCGCGACGCGGCGGTCGCCGGCCTCGCAGCCGGTGCAGCCTATGCCGGGGATGAGGACCCCTACGTCAAGCCGCGCGAGCTGGACGAGGACGAGGCGGACGAACGCGCCTGAGGCGCCCCGCGACACGACGGGCGGGACGGACGAGGAGTCCGGACCCGCCCGTCGGCGTTGCACGATCGTGTCCTGAGCGATCTTCGCCCGCGCGGGCGGCCATGCCATCATGACGGTGATGGGCCGGACCGGCCGTCGACGAGGGGGAACCACATGAACGCTCGGCAGCTGCGTGGCGGCTTGGCCTTCGCGCTCGTGGCGCTCACCGCGGGTGTCCTGACCGGCTGCGCGGGTGCGGCGGCACCGTCCGCGTCTCAGACACCCACCGCTCCGCCGACGACCTCAGCACCTGCGCCATCGCCGACGCCGACGCCGACGCCGACGCCGTCCGCCACGGCGGAGGCGGACCCGGCCGACCCGTCCACGTGGGTCATCACCGAGACGGGCGTGGGCCCGGTCGTGCTGGGCGGGGATTTCGAGGCGACCGCCTACGCCCTGACCGCGCTGGGGTGGACGCGCGGGTGCGGCGATGGGCCTGCCGGTCCGGATGCGAAGGTGCTCTTCTCGCACACCCCGGGTGCCGATCTGATCGTCGCTGCGCAGTACGACGAGAGCACGGGTGACCACGGTACCGGGGTCGGCACCATCTCGATCGGCGGCGACGCGGAGTCCACCCCGCGCACCGCGGACGACATCGGCATCGGCACGGCGTTGGCGGATGTACCCGCCGCTCTGCCGGGCGCGACCGACGCCACCTACGGCCAGGGCTTCACCGGCTACGCGGTGCCCTGGGGTGCGGGGACGCTGTATCTCGGTGGTCAGCAGGTGCCCGAGGTCACCGGCATCGACCTGACGCTGCAGTCCCGGGCCCCGATGGAGTTCTGCGGGTGACCCGCTCCCGCCGCTGAGGCAACCGGCACCGGCCGGGGTCGCAGCATTCCCGCGTCGACGGCTGATGGTGCGGCTTCGGGCCGGCCAGGGGTCTATCCGTCCGCCGCTGTGAGGCGTAGCGTCGCCCAGCAAAGATGCCGGGGACCGTGCGGGGGCATCACGATCATGGTGGGGAGTCAGATGATGGATACGAATCCCGTGGTGTCGTTCGAGCTGTACGTGGACGATCTGGAGCGGGCGCGAGCCTTCTACGAGACGGTGCTGGGGATCACCCTCAGGCCCGTCACCACGCCGCCCGGTGCGGCGACGGCGACCGAGATGCAGATGCTCGCGTTCCCGGCCGAGGTGACGCGCACCGGCACCGGTGGAGTGCTGGTGAAGATGAACGGGATGTCACCGGGAATCGGGGGCACGCTGATCTACTTCGCCACCGACGACTGCGAGGTGCAGCAGGAGCGGGCGAAGAAGGCGGGCGGACAGAAGCGGATCGACAAATTCGCGATGGGGGAGTTCGGTTTCTGCTCTCTCGTGATCGACACCGAGGGCAACGTGGTGGGGTTCAACTCGAAGGTGTGAGCCGGTTCACCGCGGCAGGCGGGCGCCGTCGCCGTCGATCTCGATGAGACCGTCGGCGGCGAGCGTCAGAAGCGCGCGGTCGCGCTGGGCGCCATCGCCCCAATCCGGGATGATCAGCGTCAGCGGAACGTCGGTGTCGGCGTCCCGCAGGATGCGCAGCACCGCTCCCCGGGCCTGCCGGTCGCTGCCTTCATAGCGGGCCTGCTTCGGACGGGCATCGCCGGTGTCCGGGTAACCGGCGGCCCGCCACGCGCACACCTCGGCGAGCGGACACTGCTCGCACCGCGGCGTGCGCGCGATGCAGACGAGGGCGCCCAGCTCCATCGCCGCCGCGTTGAAGACGGCCGCATCGTCGTCGTCGATCGGCATCAGGGCGGACATCTCGTCCAGATCGCGCTTGGCCGCCGGGCCCGGCTGCGAGCGGCCGTGCACTGCGCGGGCGATGACGCGGCGGGTGTTCGTATCGACGACCGGAGCGCGACGGCCGTAGGCGAACACCGCGACCGCTCGCGCGGTGTAGTCGCCGATTCCGGTCAGCTGCAGCAGTGCGTCGACATCGGGCGGGACCGTGCCGTCGTGCCGCTCGACGATCTCGACGGCCGCGCGATGCAGCCACAGTGCGCGCCGCGGGTAGCCGAGGTTCGCCCATTCCCGGACCGCTTCGGCCGGCGGCGCCGTGGCGAGGTCCGCCGGGTGCGGCCAGCGCTCCAGCCATTGCGCGAGCCGCGGGATGACGCGGGTGACCGGCGTCTGCTGCAGCATGAACTCGCTGACCAGGATTCCCCACGCGCCGAAGTCGGGCCGCCGCCACGGGAGAGCCCGGCGGTTCGCGCGATACCAGGGCAGCAGGCGGTCGGAGAGGGCGGACACGATCACCCAGCCTAAGCGAGCGAAGACCGTCCGGAAACCGGCCGTCGGCCCCGGTAATCTGGAGGCATGCGCCTTCCGATCACCCCGGTCACCACGCTGATGCGTGAGTTGCGGCAGGAGGTGCGCCAGCACCACCCCGGCGGGCGGCTGATCATCGCCGTCGACGGTTTCACGACGTCCGGAACCGCAGCGTTCGCGGACACGTTCGCGCAGGTTCTCGGCGAAGACGGCACGGCCGTGCTGCGCGCGTCCGTTGACGGCTTCCGCGTCCCGGGATCTGCGGGGCTGACGGCCGAAGACACCGACGTCGAGACGCTGCACCGGGTGCTGATCGATCCGTGGCGCAGCGGCGTGCACACCTCCGATTCCACCGGCGTGCAGCTGGCGGTTTGGGACCCGGCGCGGTCCGCTCCCGTGCCAGCGCGGTGGGTCACCGCACCCGCCGACGCCGTCCTCGTGATCGACGGGCCGTTCCTGAACAGCCCGGAACTGCGCGGCGCGTGGAACTTCTCGATCTGGCTGGAGGTCTCCGAGGCGCGCCTCGCCGAGCGTCCGGGACGCAGCACCGAGCAACCGTACACGGCGGGGGAGTTCGCCTACCTCCGCACGCAGCCGCTGCGCGCGGCCGCCGCGATCATCGACAACGGTGACCCGACCGCCCCCGTGCAGGTCTACCGGGACTTCTGCTGATGGCGCGCGAGGACCGCCCCCGTCCGGCGGCCGCGCTCCTGCTCGTGGACAAGCCGCAGGGGATCACGAGTCACGACGTCGTCTCGCGTGTGCGCCGCGCCTTTGGCACGCGCAAGGTCGGCCACGCCGGCACGCTCGACCCGATGGCCACGGGTCTGCTGCTGATCGGCATCGAGGGCGCCACCCGACTGCTCACCTACATGGTCGGCCTCGACAAGACCTACACCGCGACGATCCGGCTCGGAGCGTCGACCAGCACGGATGACGCGGACGGCGAGATCGTCGGCACCACGGACGCGTCGGCGGTCACGGACGACGCGATCGCGTCCGGCATCGCTGCTCTCACCGGCGACATCTCGCAGGTGCCCAGCACTGTCTCCGCCATCAAGGTGGACGGACGCCGCGCGTACGACCTCGCCCGCTCCGGCGAGGAGGTGCAGCTGAAGGCCCGCGCCGTCACGGTGTCGCGCTTCGACGTCCTGGACATCCGCCGCGCGGACGGCGTCGTGGACCTCGACGTCGTGGTGGACTGCACGAGCGGCACCTACATCCGCGCTCTGGCCCGCGACCTCGGTGCGGGTCTCGGCGTCGGCGGTCACCTGACCGTGCTGCGTCGCACGCACGTCGGACCGTACGAGGTCACCGCAGCGGCGATCCTGGACGACGCTCTGGCCGAGGCGCCCACGCTCACACCCGCGGCCGCGGCCGTCGCCGTGCTCGGCGAACTCTCCGTCAGTGACGACGAGGCGCGGGACCTTCGCCACGGCAAGCGTCTGGTCGATGCCGCGGCACGCGCATCCCGTCTGCCGATCGCCGCGGTCGCTCCGGACGGCGCGCTGATCGGTGTCCTCGAGAAGCGCGGGGGCGACCTCAAGAGCGCCATGAACATGCCTGAGGAGGCATAACCGAATGATCCTGTGGTTCACCATCGTCGTCATCGCCGTGGCGGTCGTCGCCGGAGTCCTGTGCATCGCGCTCGGCCTCGCTGGAAAGGTGCCCGGCGATCTCACCGTGGGTGCGATCGCGCTCATCGAGCTGCTCCTGCTGGCCCAGGTGGTCATCGCGCTGATCGCCCCGGGAGCGGGCAACCCCGCCTCCGGCAGTGTGCTGGAATTCTGGACGTACCTGGTCTCGGCCATTCTTCTGCCCATCGGTGGTGTGGTGTGGGTCTTCCTCGATCGGTCCAAGTGGAGCACCGTCGTCCTGGGCGTCGTGGCCCTCGCCATCGCGATCATGGTGTGGCGGATGCAGATGATCTGGTCCGTGCAGGGCGCGTAGCGTTCGTAGAATGGATCAGTGATGTCCGACACGATGCCCGAGAGCGCGCCCACCGCGGCACCTCCACGTCGCATGACCGGTATCGGCCGCGTGCTCGTCATCGTGTACGCGATCATGGCGATGGGCGCGACCGGTCGCTCCTTCGTGCAGATCGTGGAGCGCTTCGACGAGGCACCCCTGTCCTACACCCTGTCCGCTGCCGCGGCCGTGGTCTACATCATCGCGACGCTCGCCCTGATCTTCTCGCGTCGTCCCGGCTGGTACACCGTCGCGTGGATCGCGATCTGCTTCGAACTCGTCGGGGTGCTGCTGATCGGTGCCCTCAGCCTGGTGCTGCCGGACCTGTTCGCGCATCAGACCGTCTGGTCGCAGTTCGGCTCCGGTTACGTCTTCATCCCCCTGGTCCTGCCGTTCATCGGCCTCTGGTACCTCACCACCCACAAGCCCGACAAGCAGGTCGTCGCGTGATCGTCTTCTCCGATTCCACTCAGATCCCCGCGGACTTCGGTCCCACCGTCGTCGCCATCGGCAAGTTCGACGGCGTGCACACCGGCCATCGCCAGGTGCTCGCTCGTGCCGTGGACGATGCGCGGGAGATCGGCGCGAAGGCCGTCGCCGTCACGTTCGACCGGAACCCGCTGGCCACCCTCCGGCCGGAGCTCTGCCCCACCGAGCTGATCAGCCTCGGGCAGAAGGTCGACCTCATCGCCGGCACGGGTGTGGACGCGATGCTGGTGCTGACGTTCGACGCCGCGATGGCGGCGGTCCCCGCCGAGGAGTTCGTCGAGCGGATCCTGATCGGGGACCTGCACGCGAAGACGATCCTGCTCGGACACGACTTCCGCTTCGGTCACCGCGGGGCCGGCGACGCCGAGCTGCTGCGGCGGATGGGTGCCGACCTCGGCTTCGACGTCGACGTCGTCGGCGACGTGGCCTCGGACGACGAGCGGCGCGTGTCCTCGTCCTGGATCCGACAGCTCCTGGCCGACGGCGACGTCGCCGCGGCGGCGAAGCTGCTCGGTCGTCCGCACGCCGTGTCCGGCGAGGTGGTGCACGGGCTCAAGCGCGGCCGCGAGCTCGGCTTCCCGACCGCGAACCTCTCACCGCAGGCCGAGGGCGACGTTCCGGCGGACGGCGTGTACGCCGGCTGGCTCGTCACGCCCGACGGTGTGCACCACCGCGCTGCCGTCTCGGTCGGAGTGAACCCCACGTTCGATGACGTCGAGGTGCGCCAGGTCGAGGCCTTCATCCTCGACGAGAGCGGCCTGGACCTGTACGGCCAGCACGTCGTCGTCGAATTCGTCGAGCGCATCCGCGGCATGGTCGCGTTCCGCGGCATCCCGGCGCTCATCGAGCAGATGACGGATGACGTCGTGAGGGTGCGCGAGATCCTGTCCTGACCCGTGGGACGCCCGAGGCGGTGCGCAGCATCGCGTCAGGAACGTCCGGGCAGGCCTGAACGCGGCACATCTCCGCCGAGAGCCCCCCGCGCCGTCTGCCGGCCAGCGTGTCTCGTCGAACTCGCGATGCGCGCGCGAGCGTGACCGAATGCGCATATGAGCAATGTCATACGCATATGTTGCGGCGGCTCGATCGGAGTCGTACCGTGGCTGTCGTGGATGATGAGCTTCTCGCGGTCCGCGTCGCCGAGCTCTACTACGAAGAGAACAAGACGCAGGACGAGATCGGTGCGCTGCTGGGCATCTCCCGCTGGAAGGCGGGACGGCTGCTCACGCAGGCGCGTGAGCGCGGCATCGTGCGCATCGAGATCGTGCACCCGCGGGCCCGCCGGCTGGGTCTGGAGCGCGAGCTCACCCAGCGATTCGGCCTGACCGCCGCCGTCGTCGTTCCGGTTCCGGATGACTCCGATTCCCGAGGCGTGGTCACGCAGGCCGCGGCCGACTTCCTCGCCGCCCTGCGGCCGGTCCCGAAGACGCTCGGGGTGAGCTGGGGGCGCACGCTGAACGACGTCGCCGAGAAGCTGCCGGACGGCTGGGCGACGGGAGTCACCGTGGTCCAGATCAACGGGGGCGTGAGTCTGAACCGCCGTGCCTCGACCGCGGCGACGCTGGCCGCCACGATCGCCGATCGTGGTCGTGGTGAGGTCATGCTGCTGCCGAGCCCGGCGATCCTGGAGCGCCGCGAGACCAAGGAGGCCGTCGTCTCGGACCGCACGATCGCCGGTGTCCTCGCGCTGGCCGGATCGGCGGACGTCTACCTGTTCAGCGCCGGCGTCGGCGATGAGCACTCCGCCCTGGTGGAGTCCGGTTACCTGCGCGCCGAGGATGTGGCCGAGCTCGCTCGCAAGGGTGCCATCGGTGACGTTCTCGGCCGGTACATCGACGCCAACGGGAACATCGTCGATCCCGCCCTGAACGCCCGGACCGTGGGGGTCGAACTCGACACCCTGCGCGCCGCCGACACCGCTGTGTTCGTCGTCGCAGGTGACGACAAGCACGACATCGCCCGAGCCGTGGTCACCAACGGCCTGTGCTCGATCCTGATCACCGACGAGGGCACTGCCCGAGACCTCCTGGAGGACGAATGACCGCACTCGCAGACGCCGCGACGCGCGCCGAGCGCACGCGTCAGCTGATCGGCGGTGAGCCGGACGATGCCACCCTGGCGCGATACCTGCACGGCCTGCCGGGCGTGGACGCCGTGGGACTGGAGCAGCGCGCATCGGCGCTCGGCACGCGGTCGGTGAAGACCGACTCGAAGCGCTGGGCGATCGACAAGATCATTACGCTGATCGATCTGACCACCCTCGAGGGTGCCGACACCCCCGGCAAGGTCCGGTCCCTGGTGGCCAAGGCCCTGCAGCCGGACGCGTCGGACGCCACGTGTCCGCGTGTGGCCGCGGTCTGCGTCTACGGCGACATGGTGCCGTACGCGGTCGAGGCACTGGGCGCGATGCACGGCGATCCGGACGACGGCCTCGTCTCCGTCGCGGCCGTCGCCACGGCTTTCCCGTCCGGACGCGCGAGCCTCGCGATCAAGCTCGCTGACACCCGCGAGGCCGTCGCGAACGGTGCGGACGAGATCGACATGGTGATCGACCGCGGCGCGTTCCTGGCCGGCCGGTACGCCACCGTGTTCGAGCAGATCGTCGCCGTGAAGGACGCCTGCGCGCGTCCGGACGGGACGTCCGCGTCCCTGAAGGTGATCCTGGAGACCGGTGAGCTGAACACGTACGACAACGTCAAGCGCGCGTCGTGGCTGGCGATCCTGGCCGGGGGAGATTTCATCAAGACCTCCACCGGCAAGATCTCTCCGGCGGCGACGCTGCCGGTGACGATGCTCATGCTCGAGGTGGTTCGCGACTGGTACCGCCTCACCGGCGAGAAGATCGGTGTGAAGCCGGCCGGTGGCATCCGCACCTCGAAGGACGCGATCAAGTACGTCGTCACCGTCGCCGAGACGGTGGGGGAGGACTGGTTGGTGCCGCACCTGTTCCGCTTCGGCGCGTCCAGCCTGCTGAACGACATGATCCTGCAGCGCCAGAAGATGACCACCGGACACTACTCCGGCCCCGACTACGTGACGATCGATTGAGGCACCGATGAGCTTCCTGGAATACGCCGACGCGCCCGAGTCGCGCTCGGTCCTGAACCTCCGTGACGAGTACGGCCTGTTCATCGACGGCGAGTTCGTCGACGGAACCGGCGAGTCCTTCGTGACGATCAACCCCGCGGATGAGACGCGCATCGCGACGATCGCGTCCGCCTCCGACGCCGACGTGGATCGCGCCGTGGCCGCGGCCCGCCGGGCGCACGAGAAGGTCTGGTCGAAGATGAGCGGCCGCGACCGCGGCAAGTATCTCTTCCGCATCGCCCGCCTGGTCCAGGAGCGCGCTCGCGAGCTCGCGGTGGCCGAATCGCTGGATAACGGCAAGCCGATCAAGGAGAGCCGCGACGTGGACGTGCCGCTGGTGGCGGCCTGGTTCTTCTACTACGCCGGCTGGGCGGACAAGCTCGATCACGCCGGTCTCGGAGCGAACCCGCGTTCGCTGGGGGTCGCCGGCCAGGTCATCCCGTGGAACTTCCCGCTGATGATGCTGGCCTGGAAGATCGCGCCGGCGCTCGCCGCCGGCAACACGGTCGTCCTGAAGCCGGCCGAGACCACCCCGCTGACCGCACTGCTGTTCGCGGAGATCCTGCAGCAGGCGGACCTGCCCGCGGGCGTCGTGAACATCGTCACCGGTGCCGGTGCGACCGGTTCCGCCGTCGTGAACCACCCGGACGTGAACAAGGTGGCCTTCACCGGGTCGACCGCCGTCGGCCGCTCGATCGCCCGCTCGGTCGCCGGAACGGGCAAGAGCCTGACCCTGGAGCTCGGCGGCAAGGCCGCCAACATCGTCTTCGACGATGCGCCCGTGGACCAGGCGATCGAGGGTGTCATCAACGGCATCTTCTTCAACCAGGGTCACGTCTGCTGCGCCGGCAGCCGCCTGTTGCTGCAGGAGTCCATCGCCGAGGAGTTCACCGATCGGCTGAAGTCCCGCATGCAGACGCTGCGCGTCGGCAACCCGCTGGATAAGAACACCGACATCGGGGCGATCAACTCCGCAGCCCAGCTCGGCCGCATCCGCGAGCTCAGCCAGGTCGGTGAGGCCGAAGGCGCCGAGCGGTGGAGCCCGGAGTGCGAGTTGCCGAGCTCGGGCTTCTGGTTCGCGCCGACGATCTTCACCGGCGTGCAGACCGGACACCGCATCGCTCGCGAGGAGGTGTTCGGCCCGGTGCTGTCGATCCTGACGTTCCGCACGCCGGACGAGGCCATCGCGAAGGCGAACAACACCCCGTACGGCCTGTCCGCGGGCGTGTGGAGCGACAAGGGCTCGCGCATCCTCGCCGTCGCCGACCGCCTGCGTGCGGGCGTGGTGTGGGCCAACACCTACAACAAGTTCGACCCGTCGAGCCCGTTCGGCGGCTACAAGGAGTCCGGCTACGGACGCGAGGGTGGCCGGGCCGGCCTCCTGGCATACCTGAAGGGAAGTGCGGCGTGAGCAAGCGACTGACCGTGCCGAAGACCTACAAGCTCGCCATCGGCGGAGCCTTCCCGCGCAGCGAGTCCGGACGCACGTACGCGGTGTCCTCGCCGTCCGGAGAGTTCCTCGCCAACGCGGCGCAGGCCTCCCGCAAGGACGCCCGCGACGCCGTCAAGGCAGCGCGCGCGGCCGTGAAGGGCTGGGCCGGTGCCACCGCGTACAACCGCGGCCAGGTGCTCTACCGCATCGCCGAGGTGCTCGAGGGCCGTCGCGCCCAGTTCGTCGAGGAGATCTCGGCGCAGCAGGGCGTCACCGCGGCCGTCGCCGGCGCGCAGGTGGACGAGGCCATCGACCGCTGGGTCTGGTACGCCGGGTGGTGCGACAAGTACGCGCAGGTGACCGGGAACGCGAACCCGGTCGCAGGCCCGTACTTCAACATCTCGGTGCCCGAGCAGACCGGGGTGGTCGCGATCATCGCGCCGCAGGACTCGGCTCTTCTGGGCCTGGTCTCCGCCGTCGCGCCGGCTCTGGTGTCCGGCAACGCGGTCGTCGTGATCGCCAGCGAGCGGTATCCGCTGTCGGCGATCTCGTTCGCCGAGGTGCTGGCCACGAGCGACGTCCCCGGCGGCGTCGTGAACGTGCTGACCGGTTCCCCGGCCGAGATGGCCCCGTGGCTCGCCTCGCACCAGGACGTCAACGCGCTCGACCTCGTCGGCGCCGGCGCGCTGGAGTGGATCGACCTGCAGCAGGCCGCCGCGGACACGCTCAAGCGCGTGCTGACACCGGAGGAGGGGGCGGACGCCGCCGCTCCGTCGCTGCAGCGCATCACCGCGTTCACCGAGCTCAAGACCGTCTGGCACACCAAGTCCATGATCTGAGCCCCCACGAACCCGCCCGTCCCGGACGTGCCGCAGCGAGTCGCGGCCGGGGCGGGCGTTCGTGTTCTCAGGCGGCGAGGAGCTCGTCCAGGCGGCTGAAGTTCTCCGTCATGCCCTCGTCCAGGTCGCTGGCGAGCATCGCGTCGCACGCCGCCTTCGAGACGTAGGTCGAGGTGACCTCGAGCACGCTGCGGCCGTCGGGCAGGTCGGAGAAGACGAGGTCCTCGAGCGTGAACTCGGTCTCGCCGTCGTACTCCCACGTGTGGATGATCCGGCCCTCGCTGACGCGGTGGTAGCTGCCGAAGAACGGGAACTCCGCCGACCCTGCCACGACCGCGTAGCGGAACGCCCCGCCGGTGGCCGCGTCGAAGCGCTCGAAGCGGACGGTCGTGCCGCGCGGGCCCATCCACCGGGCGAACAGTTCCGGATCGGTGTGCGCGCGCTGCACGGCGGCGGCGGGTGCGTCGAACTCCCGGCGGTGGCGGACGGACTGCTCGCCGACGCGTTCGTGGGTCGTCTCAGCGTTCATGGGTTTCTCCTGTCGGTTCGGTCTCAACCAGTGGTGGTGCGGTCAGGTCGGCGAGGACGTCGTCGAGGCGCCGGTAGCGCTCCTCCAGCCGTCGGCGGCGGCGCTCCAGCCATTGCGCGGCCTCATCGAGCGTGTCGGCGCGCAGCTCGACGGTGCGGCTGCGGCCGTCCCTCGTCCGGGTGACGATGCCGGCATCGGCGAGCACGCCCACATGGCGCGACACCGCCTGCAGAGAGATCGGGAACAGGGCGGCGAGCTCGCTCACCGTCGCCGGTCCGGAGTCGAGGTGCTGAACGATGTCAGCGCGCACCGGATCGCCCAGTGCCGCGAAGACCATCGTCGCCGTCATCGGCCCTCCTATACTCAACCGTTTTGTTGAGTATTACGCACGTCGACCGCCCGCGCAAGCCCCGGGGTCAGTGTTGGGTGACCCGGGATCTGGCAGCGGGACACATTTCGTGGCAGCAGGTGACATCGGTTTGGCAGCTGTGACACGCCGGTGGCAGCAGCGCGACGAGGTGTCACGACCCGTTGGTACTCTCGCTGCAGACAAGCTCATCCCACCGGGGTCGCGACAGGGCTGAGGGTCTCCGTTCGGAACCTGCAGTTGAGAAGCGCGAGGATCTGCACCCGGAAAGCATCGGTCAAAGCCCGCAGGCGGGGAACCGGAAGACTCCGATTTCGAGGATCCTTCCGCCACTCACGCCGCGCCGTCTCCTGGGAATGCGCTCAGAAGCACAGGTGGACAGCGAGCGTCGCCAACCGCTCGAAGGGACACGGCTGCCCATACTGCTCCGGTAGGCGCGCCATCCCCGGCGAAACCGACCTCGCAACCGTACGACCTGATCTCGCCGCCGAATGGGACATCAGCAACGACATCACCCCAGACCAGGTCACGCCTACTCAACAAGGAAGGTCGTCTGGCGATGCAAGCGCAACGGGCACATCTGGAAAGCACCCATCGGCAACCGCTCGAACGGCCGAGGCTGCCGCCAATGCCGGAGGATGCGCACCATCGCCGCGGAATCAGGCCCGTGAGGCCTGGAGATAGGTCAGCACGGCCCGCACGCGGCGGTTGTCTTCGATGGGCCCGAGGCCGAGCTTGGCGAAAATGTTGCCGATGTGCTTGCTCACGGCGGCGTCGGTAAGCGTAAGCGCTGCCGCGATGTTCGCGTTTGATCTGCCGTCGGCCATGAGTGCGAGCACCTCTCGCTCTCGCGGAGTGAGACCGTCAAGCGGTCCCGGCCTAGCGCCGCTGAGCAAGTGCTGCACGACGTCGGGGTCGATCACGGTGCCGCCCATGGCGACCGTGTCGAGGGCTGCGGCGAAGTCGCGGACCCGGTTCACTCGATCCTTCAGCAGGTAACCGATCGCGCCCTCCGGGAGCGTGAGCAGTTCGCGGGCGTAGGTGTCGGCGATGTACTGCGAGAGCACCAGGACCGGTTGGTGCGGGTGCCTGGCCCTGATGTCGAGGACGGCGCGGAGCCCGTCGTCACGGTTGCTGGGCGGCATCCGCACGTCGGTGAGCACGAGATCCGGCGGCTCGCCAGCGTCGTCGAGGCGCGAGAACTCCTCGAGAAGCTCTGGAGCAGTGCCGGCGGTTGCGGCGACGGTGTGGCCAAGCCGCTCCAGGAGCGCCGTCAGCGCCTCGCGTAGCAGTGCGGAATCCTCAGCGAACAGCAGTCGCATCCTGGTCGATTCTCTTTGTGATGATCGGGAGTGTCATCTGCAGGGTCGTCGGTCCGCCGTCCGGGCTGACGAGAGTGAACTGCCCACCGAGGGTGTCAGCGCGCTCCCTCAGCCCACGCAGTCCGGTACCGGCGCACTCGTCGGCGCCGCCGTGTCCGTTGTCGGTCACTGTCACGGTGAGCGCGTCTTCGTTGACGGCCGCGTGGACGGTCAGCGTGGTCGCGGCGGTGTGCTTGGCGGCGTTACTGATTCCCTCCGTGACGAAGTAGTACGCGGCGGTCTCGACGGATGCCGGCAGCCGGTCGAAGTCGGCCACGTTAAAGCTGAGCGGAATCGGCGTGCGGTTGGCGAGTTCGCCGAGCGCGGCACGCAGACCGTGGTCGGTGAGCACCGCGGGGTAGATGCCGCGCACGGTGTCGCGCAGCGTTGCCATCGCATGCTCCGCCTGACCTTGCGCGGCGTCGAGAGAACCGCGGGCGAGGCGAGTGTCGGCGCCTCGCGCGGCGAGGTCGTCGAGTTCGAGGCTGACCATGCCGAGCCGCGCAGCAAGGGTCACGAGTTCCTGCTGCACCCCGTCGTGGAGATCGCGCTCGATGCGCCGCCGCTCCGCCTCGAAGGCCTCGACGAGAGCTGCCCGCGATTGGACGAGCCGTTCGACGTTCCGAGAGATCTCTCGCTGCCTGGGTCCGCAGAGGATCCGCAGCAGTGAAGCCTGTCCCGCGGCGAGCACCGCGTTGACGTAGGCGAACAGGCACACCGCGAGCAGGGCGATCGGGATGGCCGGCCACCAGGTGTCTGGGCCGACGATGATCCATGCGTCGGCGAAGAGATTGATCCGCGTGGGGCCTCGCGATCCCGACACGCCCACGAAGACGAACACGACCAGGCAGAGGCCCTGCACGAAGAGGACCGTCAGCGCGAGCCAGCCAAGCACGAGGTCGAGCACAAGCGCGGCGGTCTCTCGCCAGGTCGCCGCCTCGTTCACCCGGACGGCCAGCCAGATGTGTCGCTGGTCGCGCGAGAGGGGTACATGCCCGGACCCCTGCCGGGGGAAGCCGAGGATGCGGGTGCGGCGACGCTCGAGCGCGCCGACGAGGATTCCCCACAGCGGCAGGAGCAACAGCGTGACGATCGTGACAGGCAGCAGCGCGAACCCGAGCACGGCGCTCACGAGTAGGTAGACCAGCGCGAGCCAGGGCCATCGACTGAGCAGAAACCGCCAGGGCGCGCGCATCAGTGCGTGCCACACGGTCGCCGGTTCCATGCTCCCACCCTAAGGAAGCGCCGATTGCAACGGGTGGGCATTCGCCAAAGAGTAGAGCCAGCTCTACCTCGACTCTCCACCTCGCTCCCTCGTGCCCGCGGCATCCACCGCATCGAATGGATGTTGTGACCGATCTCGTCATCCGCGCTGCGAACCTCTGCAAAACCTTCCCCGGAGCGGGACCGAAGGAGCCTCGCGTGCCGGTTCTCCGCGGCATCTCGCTCGACATCCGCGCTGGCGAGATGGTGAGCATCGTCGGGCCGTCAGGTTCGGGCAAGTCCACATTGCTCTACTGCCTCTCCGGGCTCGAACCCTACGATTCCGGCTCGGTTCAGCTCGCCGGACGCGAACTCCGCACCCTCAGCCGGGGTTCTCTGGCCGCGCTGCGTCGCAAGCACGTCGGGTTCGTATTCCAGTCCTTCAACCTCGTCCCCTCCTTGAGCGCGCGGGAGAACATCGCTCTGTCTGCTCGCCTTGCCCGACGTCCCGTCCACGCAGCCGATATCGACCGAGCTTTGACCGATGTCGGATTGGCGGATCGCGGCCGGCACCGGCCGGGACAACTGTCGGGCGGTCAACAGCAGCGCGTCGCAATCGCCCGAGTGCTCGCCATGCGACCCGACATCGTGTTCGCGGACGAGCCCACAGGCTCGCTCGACACCGCCACCGGCGCTGACGTGCTGCGGCTCCTGCGCGCGGCCGCGGGCGGCGGCAGATCCGTGATCGTGGTCACCCACGACCTCGAAGCCGCCGCCCTCGCCGACCGCGTGCTCGTGCTCAGAGACGGACTGATCCACAACGAACTTCATCAAGCCACGCCAGAGCAGGTGCTCGAGGCGATCACACACGCCAAGGCCGACGCATGATCCGGCTCGTGGTCTCCGACCTGAGCGCTCACGCCCGGGTATGGTTCGGCATCCTCGCCGTGACCGTCGCCACAGGCTTCGTCGCCGGGATCACGGCCGGACTGATCGAGACCGGCCTCGTTCACGGTGGCCGTGTACAGGAGGGACTGGCCAGCACCAGCTCCGCGGTCATCATGTTCACCGCAATCTCGGCCATTATCGTGCTCAGCTCCACCGCGAACCTGACCGTTGCCCTGCAACAGCGAAGCTACGCGCTCTGGCAGCTCGTCGGCATCCGTCCCGCTCTCGTCGCCGTGGTCGTACTCGCCCAACTCGGCATCGTCGGCGCGATCGGCGCGTTTCTCGGCAGCCTCATTGCCATCCCCATCTTTCCCGCCCTCTTCACGTGGGCGTTCCGGGAGTGGACCGACATGCAGGGCATCAGCCTGCACCTCAGTGCGATCGGCGTGCTCGTCGTGATGATGACGGTGACGGTCGTCGCGGTGCTCGGCGGACTTCGCGGGGCACGTCGGGCCAGCCGCACGCCGCCGATCGAGGCGTTGCGCGATGCGGAACCACCACAGGTCAAGATGGGATGGTTCCGGATCCTCCTCACCGTGCTCGCCGTCGGCGGCACCATCACGCTCGCCGGCAACCTCGACGGCAACGCCACGATCTCCGCGTTCTCAGGCCAGGCCGTGCTGCTCACCCCGCTCATCGCTGCAGCCCTTGCCGCCTCGGGACCGCTCGTGTTCCCGCTCGTCCTCCGCGCTTGGACATCCCTACTTCCCGTAAGCGCGTCATCCTCCTGGTTTCTTGCGCGCAACTCCGCCCGCCACCGACTCAGCTACTCCAACGCCGCAATCAGCCCCCTCATGGTCGCCATCGCCCTCGCCGGCGGCCTTTACACCACCGCCGGAACGCTCGCTGCTGCCCAAGCTGCTCGGACCGGGAGGAGTGAAGGCTTCGACCTGGCTCCCGAGGGCGTCGTGATTCTGCTCGGCGGTCCGCTCCTGCTCTCTGCGGTCGCCGCGGCCGCGACCGTGTTCATGGCCGGTCACGCGCGGGAACGCGAGTTCGCTCTCATTCAAGCCGCAGGCTCCACACACAGCGCCATCACCCTCACCGCGATCTGGGAAGCCGTGATCTACACCGTCACCGCGGCTCTCCTGGGTACCGCCGCGACCGTGATAGGTGGCTTCATCATCGCGACGGCGCTCTTGCTGCCGATGCCCGTCGTGTCGTTCGCAGCGATCCTCATGATCGCTGGCGGCGGACTCGTGTTCATTCTTCTAGCGACGATTGCACCGACCGTCGCAGCGCTCCATCACGAGATCCCCCGCGCTCTCACCATCGAATAGCAGGCGCTCAGCGCGCTGGACTGGACGAGAGCGCGGATCGCCGAGCGTCTAGGTTCGCGACTGACGAACGGCCGCCTCGAGGTCTGGGCTACACGGAGGAGTCGAGGATCGCAGCGACGCGTGACGGGAGAAGGCCCTTAGTTCCAGTCGTCGCAACGAGTGCGGCGAGGTTGCGCCAGGCTTGCAGGCGCACTTCCGCAGCAGTGAGTCCGCGCGCATTCGCAAGCGCCTCCTCGACCTGCGTCACGTTGCCGGGCTGGTGCGGAGCAGCGCCGCGACGATTGCCGTCGGGATGATCAGTCTCGGGGATGAGACGCTCGAGTGGGATGAGGTCGACCGCTGCGCTTGCCCGGAGTGTGGCGACGTTGACGGAGAAGTACGCACCGAGTTCGAGTGCGCGGCTCGTGTCCGCGCGGTCGCCGAGCCACCAGTGCAGGATCACCCCCTTCACAGGGGTTTGCTCAAGGTGGTCCACGACTTCCCCGGTCGCACCATAGCTGTGGATCGAGGTGAGGCGCGGCTTCGCCTGCAACTCGGTGAGCAGCGATGCGAACACGTCGTGCTGCCTGGCGCGGCGGGACGGCACTTTCGCGTCGAGTCCGACTTCACCGACGTATGCCGTCTGATCGATCAGACTGTTGAACTCGCTGGGGTCGTAGCGTTCGAGCGCTGCGTGGACTCCCGGGTGAACGCCGACGCCCCAGATGGTGAGGAGATCCTGTTTCTGGCGCTTCAACCCGAGCTTCGACTCGGCAAGGCTCCGGCTGGCGGCGAAGATCACCGCCCGAAGGCCCAACAGATCCCGCGGGGTGATGGTCGGGTCGATGTGGGCGTGCATGTCCACCGGCGGCCAGGTGGTCATGTCAGCATCCCCAGCTCGTGGGCACCCCGGAGACACAGGTCGCGGGCTTCGCCGGCGGAGTATCCCTGCGGCAGGCGCATTGCTGCGATGTCGCTGACCCTGATCCCTCGGGCCACGAATCCTCGAATGCTGGGCAGGATCGACGCCTTCTCGAGCTGGGCTCTGGCGGAGTCGCTAGCTGGGGCGTCGATCACGTAGCGGCTCCCGTCTGCCAGACCTGCGGCGGCAAACGATGCGCGTCTCACGAGACAGCCGAAACAGGTTCCGCAGTGATCTGTCGCGGAGACCCCCAGCCATCTTCTGTTCGTGAACGCGCAGGAGTTGGTGGCGCTGAGCAGTTCTGTGGCGGCCTCATCGCCGACCTCGTCGGCCAGCCACCGGAACATCTCGCCCTTGGTCTTTGTCGCGAACGGATTCGCGAGCATCCCCCAGCCGCCTGTCTGCGCGACGAGGCGTGACAGTTCCGTGAGGAACCAAGGGTGCGTCGTGCGTGTGGACAGACTGCCCAGCTGGTCGGGGCCGAGCGGCGGGTTCAGCGACGCGAACCCGTTCTCCGGAATCCAAAGCTCCACCTCGTTCATCGATGCGAACGCTAGCCCGAGTGCGAGGAAGAGGATCGATCGCGTTCGCGTCGAGTTCTCGTCCCGAAAACGGTGGCCCCCGGGCTGTGCCTTACGGCGGGTGAAGACGAGCTGCTCATGGTGCTGCGTGGCGCCATCGGGCCGAAGCGCCCTGATGCGCTCAGCGACGTCCTTCTGGATCGGTGAGATGGATGTTGCGCCGACGTGCGAGACCAGGAGGTGCTCCTCAGGTCGGGTGCGGGCCAAGAACGCGCCGATGGCAGAATCCGCCCCGCCGCTCATGAGCACGACCCGACGCGCATCCGGGTAGGAGTTCGGTGCGATGTCCTCACGTGGGATGCGTGCCGCGCGGAACGTGAGCTCCCACAGGTCGCCGGACAGAAAGCCGAGGAGTTCCTGCAGCTCGCTCGCGACGGCGTCCCAGGGTGCCGGATCATGCACGGGCACGCTCATGGTGATGCGCCGCTGAGTCCAGTTGACGCTCCCGGCGCGCCGCGGCACCGAGCGGTCTGCTGCGTAGACCATCACTGCGAGGCGGAACAATTCGATGTTCTCGCGCCGCACCGGTCCGAGCCTGCCCAGCCGCGGCCCGAGGGAGGTGTTGAACGTGCCGGCACCGCCAACGGGCCAGTAGAAGGTGCTCTCGGCCGCCTCGCGGGTGACGGTCGCGGGAACCTGGAATCGAAGATCGAACTGGGCCATGTCAGTCCGCCCCGTGGATCGTTCTGAGGTATTCCAGGCCGTCCTCGATGGCCCGTGTGAACTCGTCGGGGCTCGGCCCGCTCGGGGACAGGTTCGCGTGTGCGGCGAGTTCTTCCGCGGCCTGACGGACACCGTCCTCGAACGCTGCACGCTGCGGGCCGGTCATCTCCTTGGTGTTGAGGCTCGACGCGGTCTCCACGAGATACGCCTCGGCGAGGATCAGGGCGACCGCCTCCTCGGCGATCTGTCCGAGCGACACGTCCGCGCCGGATGTGTCGCTCTCCACGAGCCACTCCGCGAGCCTTCCGACGACTGCCAACTGCTCGTCCGTCTCGATCGTCCCGGGCGGGAGGTCCTCGCAGACTTTCTGCGCGATCTGATGGGCAACATCGAAGATGTTCGGGTTCGCTCGGAGTGCGTCATAGTCCAGGCCGAGGTCCCGCAAGGTCTGTGAGTCGCCCGTGCGATAGGCATACGCCGCCGCCGCACCTCGGCCTGCGGACCGTGCCGATCCGGACACCGACCGGGTGACCGTGTCGGTGCCGCGTCGGGCCCGTCCGCTTCCGCCGCCACCCCGGGAGGATCGGAAGAGCGCGGCCGCGGGCAGGACCCTGCCCGCGGGTGAGGTTGGAGACGGCTTCAACGGTGAGAGAAGCGTCGGTTGGGCGTTGGATGGCGTCGGAGCCACGACGTCCGAGCCGGGGAGACTGGCGAGCCAGTCGTCGAGTCCGTCGCGTACTTCGCCTCCGGCGGCGCTCCCGGAGTATGAACCCTTCGTGCCCATCAGCGCTGCGCCCCCTTGGGCGGCGGTGTCGTGAGCGCCTTCTTGATGGTGCCGTCGGGTAGCTGCGCAGCAAGGGCGTTGATGACGTCCTTGATTCCGGGGATGTCGAGTCCCGCGATGGTGATCGCGGTGCCCGGCTGGAGCTCGGAGGTTGGGAGCCGCCGGAACGCCTCAAGCGCGGCGGGTTGCACGGCCGGATGTGCCTTGGCGAGGCGTGCGATTCCGGCGACTGCCCCACGCTGCTCTTGGACCCGGTCCCTGGCGCGCAATCCCAAGTGGCGGAGGAGCTGGCTGACGTCATCGATCGTGAGAGCGAGGAGACTCTCCTCGCTGAGCTGCCGCCTGTCGACCGTCCTGGTCGAAGCCAACAGCGCGGCCAGGTCACGAAGGTGCTGCGGGAGTTCGGCGCTGACGAGCAGATCTCCGCGAAAGGACGCCGCGAGGTGGAGGTACGGGCTCAGATCGAGTTCGTGAAGATCCGGAGGGAGCTTGGCCCACCGGATCATGTCGTCCCCGAAGTGCGGGGCGACAGTGGCCGTCGCCGGCGCGGGCTCTGGCTGCTCGTCTGCGCTCTCGGTGTGCTCACCGCTCGTCGCCGGCTCAGCCCGCTCTACGACGGTTGGCGGCAACACGAGCGGTTCGACCGTCGTCTCGACTCCGGGCGACTTCCCGGATGCGCCGTCGGTGGTCGCCGGTGCATCCTTGGGGCGGTTCGCTTGCGTCTCCAGCGCTTCCAGACGGTCCCGGAGCTCACCGGTCCGCAGCCACGACAGCACCGACTGGAACTGGTCGGGCAGGAGTACTTCGAGGACCATGAGCTTGGCGACCACGTCGTAATCGAGGTCGATGCCGCGTCGCGCTGCGATCGAGCGACGGATGTTCAGATCGTTGAGGAATCGCTTGATGCGACGCGGATTGCCACGAAGCTTCTCGTACAGGATCGTCGTCAGTCGACGCGCGAAGGAAAGCTCCCGCTGGACATCGAGACCGTCCGGTGCCTTGAGGTCATCGAGCGCGCCCACCGCGCGAAGCCGGTGGCATTCGGCGATGACCGTCGCAAGCTGCTCGTCGGTGAGGCGCTTGTCGATGCGGTTCTGCAGCTGCAGCAACAGCACGTACGACTCCGTGTCAAACGCTCCCAGCGCAGGCAGAGGAACGGTCGTCTGGACGATCTTGTGCAGATACAGCTTGGATGGCGGCTCGGCCGGGAGCGCATCTTCGTCGTCGGGGCGCTCGGCCGGCATGCTCCACTCCGGCAGACGAGTGCGGATGGCATCAGCGACCCTGTCCTCGTCCGCCGCGATGACGAAAGCCATGCCCTCGACGCTCAGGAACAGACGGATCGCCTCCAAGGTCTCCACGACCGTGTCCACCAAGCACCTGTCGAGGTCATCGACCAGCACGGCCACACGCCGAATGTGGGACATCTCCTCCGCTGCGAGGAGTTCGGCGAACTCGGCCTTGAACCCAGCGAGCCCGCGCGGTTCGTCCTTCTGATCAGTTCCCTTGGGCGCAGGCTCCCGGATGAGGTCCAACACCTTGTCGACACCGGGCAGCGTCAGCGTGAGGGAGGACGTGGCAGCCAGCTTGACTGCTTTCGCCCAGTCGATCCTGTCCGACAGCTTCTTCAGAAGCTTCTTGATCTTCGCGCCCTTGGTCTCCTCAACGTCCTTCAGGCGTTCGGACAGCTCGGCCGAGATGGCGTCGAGCACTTCTCCAATGAGCGATTCCTTCGCTCCGACGGCCGGGTCATATCGCCACGGGTCGGTGCGGACGGTGAGGATCTTCGCAGTCTCCGCGTCGCTTCGCGACTCTAGGTCGTCCTTGATGAGCTCGAGGACCGTGGTCTTGCCGCTGCCCCACGGGCCGGAGAGCCCGATCGCCAGAGGGTCGAGCGCATCATCAAGCACCGCATCCGACACCGTCTCCGCGATGGCGCGGGCTGCCAAGAAATCGACCTTCGAGGGCTCGTCGGACCAGAGCCGCCCGCGGAGATCCTGGGTGACGGTCATGGTGCCTCCTCGTGTCAGGGAACGGGAGACGACCGTGCGGCCCCGCGCGCCCTGTTCGCCGGGGCGATACGCGGACGCGACACCCACGTGTGACGGCTGTGGTCTGAGCCTAAGAGTCCCATGAGCGGCCCTGGCCCTCAGCGCCGACACGCTGAAGGACCGGGTGGGGCGAACACCCGGACCCGATTGCCACGCAAACCGTTGACCCGAGGATGTCCCACAGCTCGTGGGACAATGCGCCGCCACCCGCTTCGCTAGGAATGTGCCGCAGGCTGTGGCACATTGTCAGCGAGACCAGCGATGTCGTTGATCCGGGCAGCCAATTCTCGGCTCACCGAGGCGAGAATCTCGCCGGCTGGGTGACCGCGCCACCCTTCCTCCTGGGTGCCAGCGAATTGTTGGCTCACTGTGCCAAGAAATCTCAGGGCCGTGGTCTGCCGCGCCCTCGCCCTACGGGCGCCGACAGAGATTGACGCCATTGGTCCGAGCGCCAACCCGCCACACCTCCCTCTTCGTGTGTGCAGCGAGTTCTTGGCCTGCCGCGCCAAGAACTCTCCGATCATCATCCTCACCAGCTTCCCTGGACCCACCGACCCGCCTCAGCGTTCTATGCGGACCGAGTTGCATGGAGGGCAGCCGGGAAAGTGTTACGACAAGGACGCCCCGATCGCGCTCCGAGTCCCCGCCAGACCTGACACCGAGTGTCATCCCGCCGCGATACCCCCAGACGTCGGCCTGCTCTCGCGCTTGCTGTCACCGTTCGTGTCACTTCCTGAGCCCAGAATCGGCCATTTCGTCTGACAGCAGCTGTCAACGCGAGCGTCACCCGACAGTCAGATCCGGGTGAGCTTGGCCGGATTGCAGACCTGCAGGAGGGTGCGGACGCGGCCGGACGGGTCGAGACGGATCACCATCACGTCGCGTCGGCCGGAGCCGTCGCCGAGCCGGCGGGCGTCCATCCCGAGCTCGCCGTTGACCATCACCGCGGACATTTCTATCGTGGCCCCGGCGGCGATGGCCTTGGCCATCACGCCGAGCAGGAAGCGCGCGATCCGGTCCGCACCGAAGATCGGGTTGCGTGCGGCGCTGACGATGCCGCCACCGTCCGAGAACAGCGTCGCGTCGTCCTCCAGCAGTTCCACGACCGCGGCGACGTCGCCGGACTCGACCGCATCGGCCAGCCGCTGGAGGGCCTCGCGGTTCGCGCGATCCGCGACGGACTGGTCGGGGGTGATGTCCAGGCGACGCTCGGCGCGGGAGATCAGCTGGCGCACGCTCGCGGGGGAGCGCTGCAGGATCTCGCCGATCTCCGGCGCGGTCATCGCGAACGCGCGGTGCAGGACGAGGGCCGCGCGGGCCTCGGGGGTGAGCTGCTCCGCCACGTGCAGGAGCGTGAGAGAAAGCAGCTCGCGGGTCGCGGCGACCTCATCCGGCAGGCGGGCGGTGTCCACCGGCTCGGGCAACCAGGGCCCCGGGTACACCTCGCGTGCGGCGGCGAGCGTCCGCACACGGTCGACGCTGCGGCGCACGCACACCGTCGTCAGCCACGCCGACCAGGACCGCACCGGGGTGTGCTCGCGCTCCGCCGCGAGGGCGGTGATCGCGACCTCGGACACGACGTCCTCCGCCTCGCCCCAGTCGCCGAGCATCCGGTACGCGATGCCGAGCAATCGCCCGCGCGCGAGCGACCACGCGTCGGTGGCGGCGGAAGCCGGGGCGGACGTCATGCCGTCACGATACTCACGCGATCGGATGGCTCGCATCCACGGGCGGTGTCATCCGCGTGGAGATCGCGATCCGGTTCCAGACGTTGATCGTGGCGATGGCGAGGACCAGCGCGCCAAGCTCGCCCTCATCGAAGAACGCCGCCGCACGCTCCCACACCTCGTCCGACACGGCGTTCTCGCCCAACCGCGTCACCGCGTCGGTGAGCGCGAGGACGGCGCGCTCGCGATCGGTGAGGAGTTCGCCGGCGTGCTCCCACGCTGTCGCGGCCGTCAGCACCCGCTGCGGGATGCCCGCCTTCAGCCCGTCGGTGATGTGCATGTCCACGCAGAACGTGCAGCCGTTGATCACGGACGCCCGGATCTTCAACAGTTCGTACAGCCGCTTGTCCACGTGCGTGCGGCTGTACGTCTCCATCCCGATGACCGCGGCGTAACCCAGCTTGTTCGTTCGACCCATTTCGATTCGTGTCATATCTGATTGTCGGTGCCGTCGCCGGAAGTGTGACAGATCGCTCCCGGTATACCCCAGGGGGGTATACACTGATGCAGGCGAAGGGATGAACTGATGAGCACTGAAACCTACCGTGTCGAGGGAATGACCTGTGGACACTGCGCGCAGGCCGTGACGAGCGAGGTGTCCGGCGTGACCGGCGTGACCGCGGCCGTCGTGGATCTCGAGGCGAACACCGTCGCCGTGACCGCGGACATCCAGCCCGCGCCGGACGCGATCGCCGCCGCCGTCGAAGAAGCCGGGTACACCCTCACCGGTCGAGCCTGATCATGACCGTCCTGCCCGACGCGCGCCGTGCGGTCACACTCGACATCGAGGGGATGACCTGCGCCAGCTGCGTCGCCCGCGTCGAGAAGCGGCTGCTCACGGTGCCGGGCGCGCAGGCCAGCGTGAATCTGGCGACCGAGTCGGCGAAGGTGTCCGTCCCGGACGATGCCGACGACGAGGCGCTGCTCGCGGCAGTCCGCTCCGCCGGGTACGACGCACGCGTACGCCGTGCGGGAGCGCGGGAAGCGGACGCGGCCCCCGCGCGCGCAGGAACGTCCCTCGGCACGCGACTGATCGTCAGTGCGGCCCTCGCCGTGCCGGTGATCGTTCTCGGCATGGTCCCCACCTGGCAGTTCCCGGGATGGCAGTGGGTCTCGTTGGGCCTCACGCTGCCGATCGTGCTGTGGGGCGGGTGGCCGTTCCACCGCGCGACGTTCGTGAATCTCCGCCACGGCGCCCTGACGATGGACACGCTGATCACGATGGGCACATCCGCCGCCCTGCTGTGGAGCCTCTGGGCGCTCGTGTTCGGCTCCGCCGGACGCCTCGGAATGACCCATGAGTTCCAGCTCTTCGGCCCGGTCCACGACGCCACGGCTCTGGTCTACTTCGAAGTCGCCGCGGGTGTGACGGTGTTCCTCCTGCTCGGGCGGTGGTTCGAGCATCGGTCCAAGCGCACCGCCGGAGACGCTCTGCGCGCGCTGCTGAGCCTCGGCTCCCAGGATGTGATCCTCGCCGACGTGAAGGGGCAGGACGGCCCGACCGTTCCGATCGCGCTGCTCGGGGTCGGCGACCGGTTCGTCGTCCGGCCCGGTGGCACGATCGCCACCGACGGTGTCGTGGCGTACGGCTCCGCCGCGGTGGACGAGTCCATGCTCACCGGTGAATCGGTGCCGATCGCCGTCGACCCCGGCTCGTCCGTGACCGGTGGCACGATCGCCGTCGACGGGCGCCTGGTCGTCACCGCGACGGCGGTGGGGGAGCAGACGCGTCTGGCCACGATGGCTCGACTGGTTGAGGACGCGCAATCCGCGAAGGGTGCAACGCAGCGTCTCGCAGACCGCATCTCTGCGGTCTTCGTGCCGGTCGTGATCGGGATCGCGATCCTGACCCTGCTGGTCTGGCTGCTCCTCGGTCAGCCCGTGGCGGCGGGATTCACGGCCGCCGTGGCCGTGCTCATCATCGCGTGCCCGTGCGCGCTCGGGCTCGCCACCCCGGTGGCGATCCTGGTCGGCACCGGACGCGGGGCTCAGCTCGGTGTGCTCATCACGGGTCCGGAGGCCATCGAAGCGGCGGCTCGGGTCGACACGATCCTGCTGGACAAGACCGGCACCCTCACCGAGGGGCGGATGTCCGTCCATGCGGTGATCACCGGTCCCGAGGTCGACCGGGACGCCTTCATCGCGCGTGTCGCCGCGCTCGAGGCCGCCTCGGAGCACCCGGTGGCGCGCGCCATCGCCGCGCTGGTGGAGCGGCCGGCTGCCGTCAGCGAGTTCCGGAACGAGGCCGGTCGCGGGGTCGTGGGCACGGTCGCCGGAGCGCTCGTGTTCGCCCGCCGGGCGGACGCCGCCGACACCGATGCCCTACCGGACGTGCTGCGTGACGCCGTTCGTGCGGCCGCGGGCACGGTCGTCCTCGCCGGTACCGTCCGTGCGGGGGCGGAGCACGTCGACGGGGTCATCATTCTGACCGACGCCGTCCGTCCCGACAGCGCGGGCGCCGTGGCCGAGCTGCACGGCCTCGGCCTGGACGTGCGCCTGCTCACCGGTGACACCGCTTCCGCCGCCCGAGTGGTCGCGACCGCCGTGGGCATCACCGAGGTCACCGCCGGCGTCACGCCGGAGGCCAAGCTCGCCGCCGTGCGGGCCGCCCAGGCCGCCGGTGCGCGCGTGGCCATGGTGGGCGACGGGGTGAACGACGCCGCGGCGCTCGCGTCGGCCGACCTCGGCATCGCGATGGGCGGCGGGACGGACGCGGCCATGCACGCCAGCGACGTGACGCTCGTCCGGGACGACGTGACCGCGATCCCCACGGCGATCCGGCTGTCTCGCCGCATCATGGGCACGATCCGCGGCAACCTGTTCTGGGCGTTCGGCTACAACGTCGCCGCCATCCCGCTGGCGGCTCTCGGTCTGCTGAACCCGATGATCGCGGGTGCGGCCATGGCCTTCTCCAGCGTGTTCGTCGTGCTGAACAGCCTCCGGCTCCGTTCGTTCCACTGACATACGCACGAACGTGCGCCCGCGGCGACTCGTGGGGTAAAATCCTTCCGTGGGGCTCCCTCGCCTTGTTCTCGTGTGCCGCTGAAGCGGAGTCCGCGAGCGGGTGAGGGCGAAGTTCTGGCACGTTCTGCACGATCGCGTGCCGACCCTCGACCGTTCCCGGCTCTGCGCCGGGCCCACCGGGAGGCATCCCGGACATCTCGCTCAGGAGGAGCATGCCGACCACGGCAGTCGCCGCGTCCAACCGGCGCAAGAAGACCTCGTCCGCGCGCCGCGACGACGAGGCACCGATCATCCCCATCCTCGCGCGCAAGGTGCGCGAGGTGGAGTCCAAGGCCCAGAAGGGCAAGCTGGGCCCGACCAACCGCGTCAAGTTCCAGGTCATCGCGTTCCTCGTGCGCGAAGAGCGTGCCAAGGTCAAGGCGGATCCGGACCTCGCCGCCGGGACCCGCACGGAGCTGCTCAAGCGCCTGGACGGCGTGGCGCAGATCCTCGCCAAGACCGCGGCCCGGGACACGTCGCTGATCCAGCTGCTGGAGGTGGATCAGGCGACCTCGCCGGTCGCGAAGCGCATGCGCCGCGACTGGCTGCTCGAGTCGGGCGCCGAGCTCGCACCCGATGAGCTGATCATCACGGACGTGCCGAAGGTCGCCTCGACCCCCGTCGTCTCCGCCGCGATCGCCGAACGCCAGGTGACGCCGCCGCGCATCGATGCGCGCATGGAGTCCAACCCGTTCCTGATGCCGGATCTCAGCGTCGCCACGAGTGGTCCGACGCGTCGACGTCTGGCCGACTGGGAGCTGATGGGTCCGCTGTACAAGGCGTTCGAGTCCGGCGCCGGCGGGGGAGCGGCCAGCATGGAGCTGCCGGAGGTGCCGGAGTTCGACCGCATCTCGCCCAAGGGCCTGGAGGCCATGCCGCACCAGTCGCGGCTGGTCGAGGCGGTCCGACACGGGCAGCGCACCTTCCTGCTCGCGGACGAGCCCGGACTCGGCAAGACCGCGCAGTCGGTGCTGGCGGCCTCCGTCGCGAACGCGTACCCGCTGCTCGTGGTCGTGCCGAACGTCGTGAAGATGAACTGGGCCCGCGAGGTGGAGCGGTGGACGCCGCAGCGCCGCGCGACCGTCATCCAGGGCGACGGTGAGAGCATCGACGCCTTCGCGGACGTGTTCATCGTCAACTACGAGATCCTCGACCGGCATCTGGACTGGCTCAGCAAGGTCGGGCTGCGCGGCATGGTCGTCGACGAGGCGCACTTCATCAAGAACCTCACCTCGCAGCGCTCGCAGAACGTCCTGGCGCTCGCGTCGCGCATCCGCGAGACGACGCCCGGCGGGAACCCGCTGCTGATGGCGCTGACCGGTACGCCGCTGATCAACGACGTCGAGGACTTCGACGCGATCTGGCGCTTCCTGGGCTGGACCAACGGCGAGAAGCCCGGTCCGGAGCTGGCGGAGAAGCTGGACGCCACCGGACTGACGCCCGCGGACAAGTCCTTCTACCCGGAGGCGCGGGAGGCAGTCATCTCGCTCGGCATCGTCCGGCGCAAGAAGAAGGACGTGGCCGCTGACCTGCCGGACAAGCTCATCGCCGACATGCCGGTGCAGCTGGATGACGAGTTCGGTCGCTCCATCCGCGCCGCCGAGCGTGAGCTCGGTGCCCGCATGGCCGCGAAGTACCACCGCATCGTCACCGCGCGCGGCCGCGTCACGCACGGCATCGATGAGGACATCGTCCGCCTGGTGGCGCAGCACGAGTTCGACGACGCGAAGAACGCCGACGCCGGTGGCGACAACGTCTTCAGGATGGTGCGCAAGATCGGTCAGGCCAAGGCCGGCCTCGCGGCGGACTACGCCGTGCAGCTGCAGCGCTCCGTGGGCAAGGTCGTCTTCTTCGCCAAGCACATCGACGTCATGGATCAGGCCGAGGCGCTGTTCGCGGCGAACGGGCTGAAGACCGTGTCCCTGCGCGGCGACCAGAGTTCGACCGCGCGTCAGGAGGCCATCGACGCGTTCAACGCGGACCCGGAGGTGGCGATCGCCGTGTGCTCGCTGACCGCCGCCGGTGTCGGCGTGAACCTGCAGGCCGCCTCCAACGTCGTCCTGGCGGAGTTGAGCTGGACCGCCGCCGAGCAGACGCAGGCGATCGACCGCGTGCACCGCATCGGTCAGGATGAGCCGGTCACCGCGTGGCGCATCATCGCCGCGCACACGTTGGATTCGAAGATCGCCGAGCTCATCGACCAGAAGCAGGGACTGTCATTGCGTGCGCTGGACGGCGTCTCCGTGGAGCCCGGTTCGCAGGACTCGGTCCAGCTGGCCGCGCTCATGCACCTGCTGCGCGAGGCCCTCACGGACTGACGCGCGTCCGCGGACGCCGGACGGGTTCGCTCCCGTCCGGCGTCCGTTCGCGTGTGCGCGGAACGGGTGCCAAGAATCCCGATTCTTGGACCTGTTTTCCGGCGTCTGCGGAGTCCGCGCGAGAAATCCGCCGAAACCATCGCAAGAAGTGCCGTTCTCACGGCGCTCGAATGGCATCCCGCGCGCCCGACAGCTATGTTCGAGTCAGGCAGTGTCGCCTGACCCACAACCCCCCCTCGACGTGTGAAGGCCTGACCATGAAGATCGGAATCCTGACCAGCGGTGGCGACTGCCCCGGACTGAACGCGGTCATCCGCGGCATCGTGCTCAAGGGCACGACCACGTACGACCTCGAGTTCGTCGGAATCCGCGATGGCTGGCGCGGAGTCGTGGAGGGCGATTTCATGCCCCTCACGCGCCATGAGGTGAAGGGTCTGTCCAAGGTCGGCGGCACGATCCTCGGCACCAGTCGCACCAACCCGTACGAGGGGGAGCGCGGCGGTGCGGAGAACATCGCCAAGACGCTGTACGGGCACAAGATCGACGGCATCGTCGCGATCGGCGGCGAGGGAACGCTGGCCGCCGCGGACCGGCTCGCCAAGGACGGCATCAAGGTCCTGGGCGTTCCGAAGACCATCGACAACGACCTCCGTGCCACGGACTACTCGTTCGGCTTCGACACCGCGGTGAACATCGCCACGGACGCGATGGATCGCCTGCGCACCACCGGGGATTCGCACCAGCGCTGCATGGTGGCCGAGGTCATGGGTCGACACGTCGGCTGGATCGCGCTGCACGCCGGCGTCGCGGCGGGCGCCCACGCCATCCTCATCCCGGAGCACCCGATGACGATGGACGAGATCTGCGCTTTCGTCGAGTCGGCGCACGATCGCGGCCGCGCGCCGCTGGTCGTCGTGTCCGAAGGCTTCACGCTCGAGGGGATGGAGGAGGCATACTCGGACAAGGGCCTGGATGCCTTCAACCGGCCCCGTCTGGGCGGGATCGGCGACATGCTGGCGCCGGAGATCGAGCGGCGCACCGGCATCGAGACGCGCGCCACGATCCTCGGACACATCCAGCGCGGCGGAGCACCCAGCGCCTTCGATCGCGTGCTCGCGACGCGCCTCGGCCTGCACGCCGCCGATGCGGTGGTGGAGGGAGCCTGGGGTCAGATGGTCGCGCTGCAGGGCACGGACATCGTCCGGGTCCCGTTCGCGGATGCCCTCGGCGAGCTGAACACCGTTCCGAAGTACCGCTACGACGAGGCCGCCGCCCTCTTCGGTTGAGTATCCCGTGCGGCGTCACGACGCGTCGGGCGTCGGCGTCACGGCGTTCCAGCGCAGTCGGGGTGGCCCGGCGGCGATCTCCGCGCGAACCGCACCGGGATCGCCCACGGGGAACGTCGTGATGAGCCGATCGGCGACCGCGTAGGCGACGGCGCTCGAGGAGCCGTGCGAGACGAACGCGACGCGCGTGCCCACACCGTCCGCGCTCCCCTCGACGCTCGCCGAGTCGGCGAGGGCCCGCGACATCGCCGCTGCCACCCGCGTCGACAGCGTGGGGGCGGCCGGCTGCGGCGCGAACGCGTCATCCGGCAGGCCGTAGGCGCGGGCGAGGTCCGGGGTGAGCCAGCGATCGCGCTTGAGCCCGTACGGGGTCTCGGCGCGCGAGAGCAGGTAGCCGTAGCAGTGGATCAGCCCGCCGTTGCCCACCGGCCACGCCGCAACGAGTCCGGCTCGCCGGTGCAGTTCCTCGAAGAGACCGCGGCCGATCACCGGGGCCCCGGTGTTCTCATCGATCACGGTCGACGGTCCCCATGCCGACCAGGCTCCCGCTGCCGTGTCCGCGGCGATCGCGTCGGTGAGCCAGGGGAGGGAGTCCAGCGCCGCGGCGGGGTCGGTCTCGGCCAGGAGCGCCGCGGAGTCGAGGTCGATCATCCCGCCATGCTAGGCGGTTCGACGACGTCGAATTCACCGTCCGTTCATCGCTCGTGGTCGCAATGTCCATCAAAAGCAGGCATCATGGACGCATTGTCCACGATGAGGAGATCCCGTGAAGCACCCCGACACCGCCGTCATTCTCGACTTCGACGGAACGGTCGCGCTCGGCGACGGGCCCGTGCGGGCCTACGCTCGTGCGGTCGAGCGTCGCGGTGGGGTGACCGGTGTCGAGCCGGTGCTGAATGCCGTCCCCGCGGACGCCCTGGACGGCTACGACGCTGTCCGGATGGCCGCCGAGAGCGCCGGTGTCTCCGCCGCGGATCTCAGCGCCGCGTATCTCGACAGCCGTGCCGAGCTGGCGACCGAGGACGCGCCCATCCACGCTCCGGTCGGTCTCGCTGAGTTCCTGACCGCCGCGGGGGAGGCCGGTGTGCTGCGGCTGCTCGTCACCAACGCCCCGGACATCCGCATCGCCCCGGCGCTGGCGGCCCTCGGCATCGCGGACGGCATCGACCGCGTCGTGACCGACGCCGCCAAGCCGGGAGGGCTCGACGCGCAGCTGGATGAGCTCGCCGCCGCCGGAGTCGTGCGCGTCCTCAGCATCGGCGACATCTGGCGCAACGACCTCGCCCCCGCCCACCGGCGCGGGCACACCACCGCACTCGTCGGGGACCACCCCGACGAGATCGCGACGCCCACGCACCGGGCATCGACCTTCGGCGACCTCGCTCCTGCCCTGCAGGAGTGGTTGGACGCCGTTCCCTCCGACTCCACCGCATCCACCGCACTCTGATCCGAAGGAAAATCCCCATGCGCACCACCCTCGTCCGCACGGCCGCCGTCGGCGCCGCCGCGCTCCTCGCCCTGGGCCTGGCCGGATGCTCCGGCTCCGGCGATTCGGGCTCCGGCTCCGCGACGTCCGGTTCGTCCGATCCGACCTCTCTCACGCTCGCGCTCGTCCCCTCGCAGGACCAGTCCGGACTCGTCGAGACCGCGGCGCCGCTCACGGATTACCTCTCCGAGGCGCTCGGCATCGAGGTCACCGGAGTGGTCTCCAAGGACTACCAGGCCGCCGTCGAGGCGATGGGGGCGGGCCAGGCGCAGATCGGCTTCCTGCCGTCGCTGCAGCTGTGGCAGGCCTCGGACATGTACGGTGCGAAGACCGTGCTGCAGACCGAGCGCAACGGCAACATCACCTACCCGGCGCAGTTCATGACGAACAACCCGGACAAGTACTGCAAGGACAAGCCGGTGGAGCGCGACGGCATGCTGTTCTGCAACGGCGCCGACGCGATGAAGGGCCCGGCCGGGCTCGACCAGATCACCAAGGTGAAGGGCGCCAAGGTCGCCGTCCTCGGTCCCGGCTCTCCGGCCGGTTACATCTACCCGATGGTCGCCCTGAAGGACGCCGGGCTGAACATCGACACCGATTTCGAGAAGATCCCCGTCACGGCCAACGACGCCAGTGTGCTGGCGGTCTACAACGGTGACGCCGAGGTCGGCTTCTCGTTCTGGGATGCCCGCAGCATCGTCGTCAAGGACACCCCGGATGTCGGTCAGAAGGTCGTCGTGTTCGCCCTGACCGATGAGATCCCGAACGACGGTGTCGCGCTGAGCTCGGACCTCTCCGCTGACCTGCAGAAGCGGATCACCACCGCCCTCGAGGACTACTCCAACAGCGCGGAGGGCTCGAAGGTGCTGGAGAGCATCTACTCGATCACCAAGCTCGCGCCGGCGGACCCGTCCTCGCTCGATGTCGTCGCGAACGCCGCGCAGGCGCTGGGCCTGCAGTGATCGACGCCGCACGCACCGCGGACGCCCACTCCACCGAGGGGGCGTCCGCGCCGTGGGGCATCCGGCTCGATGACGTCACGGTCCGGTACCCGAACGGCACGGTGGGCCTGCGGGGTGTGAACCTGGACATCCCCGCCGGCGAGATGGTCGCGGTGGTCGGGTTGTCCGGCTCGGGCAAGTCCACGCTGATCCGCACCATCAACGGGCTCGTTCCGATCACGTCGGGCTCGCTCACGGTCGGCGAGCGCCGGGTGGACGGCGCGTCCGGTCGAGAGCTCCGCCGCCTTCGCGGGGACATCGGCATGGTGTTCCAGAACTTCAACCTCGCCGGTCGAGCGAGCGTCCTGCAGAACGTCCTGGTCGGCCGCCTCGCCCACACGCCGCTGTGGCGCACCATGGTCGGTGCCTACCGCGCGGAGGACCGGGAACTGGCCTACGAGGCGCTGGACCGGGTGGGCATCCTGGAGAAGATGTACGGACGGGCCTCGGCCCTCTCCGGTGGCCAGCAGCAGCGCGTGGCCATCGCCCGTGCACTGACCCAGCGGCCGAAGATCGTCCTCGCCGATGAGCCGGTCGCCAGCCTTGATCCGCCTACCGCGCATGGCGTGATGAGCGATCTGCGCCGCATCAACACGGACCTCGGGATGACCGTGCTGGTCAACCTCCACCTGCTGGATCTGGCCCGTGAGTTCGGCTCCCGCATGATCGGCATGCGCGCCGGCGAAGTGGTCTACGACGGCCCGGCCGCGACGGCCACGGACGCGGATTTCGAGCACATCTACGGCCGCTCGCTGACCACGGATGATCGGTTGGACGGATGAGTTCGATCACCCTGCGGGACGGACGCTCCCTGACGCTGCCCCCGCGCCCGGCCGGCCGCTGGAAGACGTGGGTCGTCCTCGGGATCATCCTGGCCGTCACCGTCGTCATGTGCCTGCCCGGGATCGGCATCGGCTTCGACGTGCAGGCCATCGTGCGCAACTGGCAGCACGGTGCCGACAAGGTGCTGAAGCTCCTCGTGCCGGACTGGTCGTTCTTCCCGCGCACGGTGGGCCCGCTGGTCGAGACGCTGCAGATGGCGGTCATCGCGACCGCGATCTCCGCGATCGTCGCGCTGCCGATCGCCTTCTGGGCTGCGCGTCCGACCAACCCGAACACCTGGTTCCGTGGCATCGTGCGGTTCCTGCTGAACATGCTGCGTTCGGTCCCGGATCTGCTCTTCGCCGCCGTCCTCGTGGCGATGGTCGGCGTCGGAGCGCTGCCGGGCATCATCGCGCTCGTGCTGTTCGACATCGGCATCATCGTCAAGCTCGTCTCGGAGGCGATCGACACGACCGACAGCGGTCCGATCGAGGCCGGTCGCGCGGCCGGTGGCACGCAGACGCAGATCAACCGCACCCTCGTGCTGCCGGACACCTGGCCGGCGTTCGCCAACCAGGTGCTCTACGTCTTCGAACTCAACGTTCGCGCCTCCAGCGTGCTCGGCCTCGTCGGCGCCGGCGGCATGGGACTTCTCATCGACGCCGTGCGCACGTTCTACCGCTACGACCAGCTGTCGCTGATCATCCTTGAGATCCTTCTCGTGGTGATCGTCATCGACGTGGTCAGCGACGCGATCCGCCGGAGGTTGGTGTGACCCTTCTCGACGCCCCCGCCCGCGCGGTCTCCGCGTTGCCGACCCGTCCGCGTCATCCGTGGCGCACCGCGATCGCAGCCGTCGTCACCGTCGTGGTGATCCTCGCCTTCTGGACCGTGGACATCAACTGGGGCCGCCTGGCGGACCTGCCGTCCGAGCTGATCCGCTATCTCGGCCTGATGTTCTCCGCACCGAACTGGGCGAAGCTGCCGGATGCGCTGCTGCAGACGTGGCGCTCCGTGGAGATGGCCTGGATCGGAACGGTGCTCGGGATCCTGATCGCGACCCCGCTCAGCCTCGTGGCGGCCCGGGGCTTCGGTCCCGCCTGGCTGCGGTGGCTGCTGCGCGGACTGTTCTCCCTGATCCGGGCCGTCCCGGAGATCATCTTCGCCATCATCATCCTGTCGGTCACCGGCCTGACTCCGCTCACGGGTGCCCTGGCGCTCGCGATCAACGGCGTCGGCACGCTCGGCAAGTGGGGCTATGAGGCGGTCGAAGCCGTGCCGTCCGGGCCGATCGAAGCCGCTCGCGCCGCCGGCGGGAGCACCGCCCAGGTGATCCGATGGGGTGTGTGGCCGCAGGTCACGCCCGCGTTCCTGTCCTTCTGGTTGTACCGGTTCGAGATCAACGTGCGGTCCTCGGCCGTGCTCGGTCTGATCGGCGTGGGCGGGATCGGTGACATGCTGACCTCATACACCCAGTACCGGGAGTGGTCGACGGTGGGTGTGCTGCTCATCGTCGTGGTCGTCGTCACGATGGCCATCGACGCCGCATCCGGCGCACTGCGCCGACGGATCATGGAGGGAACCCGTGTCCGGTCCTAGTGTTCCTCCGAGCGCGCGCATCGCGACGGCGCTGAACGGTCTGCAGCCCACCGAGCGTCGCGTCGCGGACATCATCCTCGGCGACCCCGCGCAGGTGGTGGAGTGGACCGCCCAGGAACTGGCCGACCGGGCCGGTGTGGGGCGATCGTCGGTGATCCGGGCGTGCCAGAGCTTCGGGTACCGCGGGTTCCCGCAGCTGCGGGTCGCCCTGGCGGCCGAGCTCGGTCGGCAGCCGGACGCCCCCGCAGAGGAGGGCGATGACACCACCGTCGGTCTGATGCGCGCGGAGTTCCACCGGATCGCCCAGGCGCTGCCGGCGGCCATCAGCCTGCTGGATGAGGACACCGTCGAGGCCGCCGTGCGGCGGATCGTCTCCGCACGGCGACTCATGGTGGTCGCCAACGGCCTGTCCGGACCCATCGCGAGTGAGCTCGCGATGCGTCTCACGGCCATCGGTCGCCCCGCGGAGTTCACCCCCGATGCGATCGCGCAGCAGATCGCGGCGAGCGGTCTGACCGGCGAGGACGCCTGCATCGTGGTTTCCGGATCCGGCGCGAATGAAAGCAGCCTCAAGGCCGCGGACGCGGCGGCGGGGGCTGCCACGGTGATCGCACTGACGTCGTTCGCGGCCTCACCCCTGACGGTCATCGCAGACCTCTCGCTTGTGATCGCCTCGGCGGGAGTGACGTTCCGCGACGAACTGGAGCACACGTCCCGCGTCGCGCACGCCGTGTTCGTCGAGGCCCTCGTCGCCGCCGTGGCACGCTCCGTCGGTGACGCATCCCGGGCGACCCGGGCGCGCGTGCTGGAGATCCTCTCCGACAACCTCGCCGACGCCGCGGACTGACGGTTCGGCACGAAGACGAAACGCCCGGCACCGCGGTGCCGGGCGTTCGGTCTGTGCGGTGGGTCAGACGGTGAGGTCTCCGGAGATCACCGGGCCGACCGGGCGCGCGTCGCGGTGCTCGGCGGGGAGAGTGTTCTCGATCACGTCGGCCTCGGTCTGGATCTTCGTGGCTTCGGCCTCGGCCAGGCGCATCTTCGCGTCCGCGGTGATCTGCATGCGGTCGATCAGCGCGAGGGCGAGCGCGGAGAGGATGAAGGCGATGTGGATGATGACCTGCCACATCGCGCCCTCCCAGCTGATGCCGGTGCCGTGGCCGCCGGCGTCCGATCCGGGGGCGAAGCCGTCCTTCATGTTGGCGACCTCGATGAAGCTCTTCAGCAGGTGGATCGAGGAGATGCCGACGATGGCCATCGCGAGCTTGACCTTCAGCACGTTGGCGTTCACGTGGCTCAGCCACTCCGGCTGGTCCGGGTGCTGCTCGAGGTTGATCTTCGACACGAACGTCTCGTAGCCGCCGACGATCACCATGATCAGCAGGTTCGCGATCATCGCCACATCGATCAGGCCGAGCACGCCCAACATGATGGTGGACTCGTCGGGGTGGTGTCCGTGCATCAGCTGTCCGACGACGTCATCGCCGACCAGACCGATGAGGTCGATGATGAACACGACGACGTAGACGAGCTGCGCGACGATCAGGCCGACGTAGATCGGAGCCTGCAACCAGCGGCTGGCGAAGATGAAGGCGCCCAGCGCCTTCGCGCTGGGCCGCTCGTTGTAGCTGGCGGGCGCGGAATGATGGGCCACGGGGTCCCCTTCTCGGTGGCGAACGCATCAAGACTAGTCGGGCAGCGGCCGGAATCCGCCTTCGGTTGGGGGTCAGTCGGTGGCGAGGAAAGCGGCCCAGAGCTCGGCGCGGGCTGGGAAGCCGCCGAGGTCCGTGCCGAGGACCTGCTCCGCGGCCCGGACGCGCGCGCGGATCGTGTGCCGGTGCACGCCCAGGGCGCGGGCGGTCGCCTCGTGGGAGCCGTCGTGCTCGAGGAACGCGCGCAGGGTCGACGCCAGGGCGCTGCGCTCGGCCGCGTCGTGCGCGCGCAACGGCGCGAGGATCGCCGCCGCCACCGTGCGGGCGTCCTCGGACGCATTGGCGAGCACCCCCTGTGCCCGCTTGCCGGAGAAGCGCACCACACCCGGTGCTCCACCGCGCAGTACCGCGGCAGCCTGCGCGGCACCGGCTGCCAGGTCGGCGTGCGTGACCGGATCGGACAGGCCCACGCGGACGGCGAAGCGGACGGCGATCTCGTCCGGCACCGTCGAATCCGCTCCGCAGATGAGGAGCAGATCGTCTCCGGATCGACCGAAGAACACCGCCGAAGCGATCTCGAGCGCCTCGGAGATCACCAGCGATGTCCCGGACTCGGCGACGCGTGCGACGCGCACGGGCGCGGCCGGCAGCGCGATGCCGACGTCGCGCCCCACCGCGCGCACCAGCGGGAGAGAGCCGGCGAGGGCGAGCTCCACGAGCCCGGCGCGGAGCCGGCCGCGCGCCCGCTGCAGGCCCTGCTGCTGCTCCAGCGCGAGTCCGGCCAGGGCCACGACCGAGGTGATGACACCGCGCCCCTCCTGATCGAGCTCGCCGGACGCGATCGCGAGCACCCCGCGCAGACGACCGCCGCGACCGAGAGTCTGGAGTGTGAAATCCGTCCCCTCGATGCCGATGGCGGACGCCGCGCGCGAACCGCGCCGGAGCACCGCCTCCACCTCCTGGCGGACCGCGTCGGCGCTCTCCGGCGTGAGCTCGCGGTCGGTGTTCTCCAAACGGAGCACGCCGCCGGCGTCGTAGAGCCCGACCCAGGTGTCCAGTTGGCGTCCGAGCTCGGCGACCGTGCGGGCGAGTCCGTCCGGGCGGAGGGCCGCCAGCGCCAATGCGCGCTGCGCGGCCAGCGCCCACGATCGCCGCGCGTACGACTGCGCCGCGACGGCTTCCGCATTGGCGCGGGCCACGGCGATGAACGGCGTCCGGTAGGGGACCTCGAACAACGGAAGGCCCACCGCCGCGCACGCGTCCGGGAGGCGGGCGGGCATCGCGGGACGGACCACCGCGGTGCCGAATCCCAGTCCGAGAACGCCGCGTCGAGCGAGCCGGCTGACGTACTCGTCGATCACGCTGTCCTCCGCGTCCGGATCGAACTGCGTCCCGGTGGTCAGCAGCACCAGGTCATCCGCGAGGAAGGGGGTCGGGTCGCTGAGGTCGGTGCTGTGGACCCAGCGCACCGGGCGATCGAGCGCCTCCGCCCGCCGCGCGTCCTCCGCACCGAGCAGCGTCAGCCCCAGGTCAGCGCGCTTGAGCAGCGTGCGGAGGGTCGGTTCGGCGTCGGCCGTGGCGATCATGGGGTGTCCACTCTGTATGGTCAGGGCGTTCAAATCGTACCGATCGTATAGTGCGCGGTGGTGATGCGCGGCCGTACGCTCGGCGTCATGAGCACCACCGATGCCACCCTCACCACTCCCACCGGCGGACCCTCCCTTGCGCAGGAGCGACGCCTCGTGACCTCGATCCCGGGTCCGCGATCGCAGGAACTGCTCGATCGCAAGGCCGCGGCCGTGCCCGCCGGCGTCGGCCATACGGTTCCGATCTCCGCCGTCGCGGCCGGTGGTGGCGTCGTCGTGGACGCGGACGGCAACTCGTTGATCGACCTCGGCTCCGGCATCGCGGTCACGACGGTGGGCAACGCCCACCCCAGGGTCGTCGCGGCCGTGCAGGAGCAGATCGCGCAGTTCAGCCACACCTGCTTCATGATCTCGCCGTACGAGTCCTACGTCGCCGTCGCGGAGAAGCTCAACGAGCTCACCCCCGGTGACCACGACAAGCGCACCGCGCTGTTCAACTCCGGTGCCGAGGCCGTGGAGAACGCCGTGAAGATCGCGCGCAAGTTCACCGGTCGCCCGGCCGTCGTCGCCTTCGACCACGGCTATCACGGCCGCACCAACCTCACCATGGCGCTGACGGCGAAGTCCATGCCGTACAAGAGCGGCTTCGGCCCCTTCGCTCCCGAGGTGTACCGGATGCCGGCGTCGTACCCCTTCCGTGACCACCTGACCGGACCGGAGGCGGCCGCCAAGGCCATCTCGCTGATCGAGAAGCAGATCGGCGCGGACAACCTCGCCGCCGTACTGATCGAGCCGATCCAGGGTGAGGGCGGCTTCATCGTCCCCGCCGACGGATTCCTCCCGGCGATCGTGGACTGGTGCAAGGCGAACGGCGTCGTCTTCATCGCCGACGAGGTGCAGAGCGGTTTCGCCCGCACCGGCTCCTGGTTCGCGAGCGAGCAGTTCGGCATCGTCCCGGATCTCGTCACCACGGCCAAGGGCATCGCCGGTGGTCTGCCGCTGGCCGGTGTCACCGGCCGTGCCGAGATCATGGACGCCAGCCACGCCGGCGGTCTCGGTGGCACGTACGGCGGCAACCCCGTCGCCTGTGCCGCCGCCCTCGCCACGATCGAGGCCTACGCCGAGGAGGACCTCGCCGCCCGTGCCCGGGAGATCGGTGAGATCCTCACCGCACGTCTGAGCGCCGTGGACGACCCGCGCATCGGCGAGGTCCGGGGCCGTGGGGCGATGATCGCCGCGGAGTTCATCGATCCGGCGACCGGTGCACCCGCGCCGGAGCTCGCCGGTGCCGTCGCGAAGGCCGCGATCGCCGAGGGCGTCATCGTCCTCACGTGCGGCACGTACGGCAACGTCATCCGGTTCCTGCCCCCGCTGTCCATCGGCGACGAGCTGCTGGGCGAGGGCCTGGACATCGTCCTGGCCGCCCTCGCCGCCGCCTGATCACCGTTCGAACGCTCGCGATCGATGTCCCCGCCGCCCGGCGCGGACACCGCTGACCGGCGAACCCGAGAAAGAGAAAGCACACATGACTGAGCGTGAATCGGCCCTTCTGGCCGACGTGCCGACCGGACTGTTCATCGGTGGGGAATGGGTGGACGGTGAGGGTGGCGCCACCTTCGACGTGCGCGATCCCGCCACGAACGAGGTCATCCACACGATCGCGTCCGCCTCTGCGGCCGACGGCATCCGGGCGCTGGACGCGGCGGTCGCCGCGCAGGATGCCTGGGCCGCCACCGCGCCGCGCACACGCAGCGACATCATGCGCCGGGCGTTCGACCTCGTCGCGGAGCGGGCCGAGGATCTCGCCCTGCTGATGACGCTGGAGATGGGCAAGCCGCTGGCCGAGGCCCGCGGCGAGGTGGCCTACGGCAACGAGTTCAACCGCTGGTTCAGTGAAGAGGCGGTCCGGATCGCCGGACGCTACGGGCTGAACCCGGAGGGCACCGGCACCATGGTGGTCTCGCAGCGTCCGGTCGGGCCGTGCTTCTTCGTCACCCCGTGGAACTTCCCGTTCGCGATGGCGACGCGCAAGATCGCCCCCGCGCTCGCGGCCGGTTGCACGGTCGTGATCAAGCCCCCGGCACTGACGCCGCTGTCGACGATGTACTTCGCGGCGATCCTCGCCGAGGCCGGGCTCCCGGCGGGCGTGGTCAACGTCGTGCCGACCGCGAGCTCGTCCAAGCTGTCCGGACCGATCATCGCCGACCCGCGGCTGCGCAAGCTGTCCTTCACGGGGTCCACCGAGGTCGGGCGCAAGCTCATCGCACAGGCCGCCGAGGGCGTGCTGCGGGTGTCGATGGAGCTCGGCGGCAACGCGCCGTTCGTCGTGTTCGAGGACGCCGACCTGGACAAGGCGGTGGAGGGCGCCCTCGCCGCGAAGTTCCGCAATATCGGTCAGGCGTGCACGGCCGCGAACCGCTTCATCGTGCAGTCCTCGGTGGCGGAGGAATTCGCCCGTCGCGTGACCGAGCGCGTCGACGCGATGCGGATCGGACGTGGCACCGAGGACGGTGTGCAGATCGGTCCGCTGATCGACCAGGACGCCGTGGCCAAGGCGGACGAGCTGGTGCAGGACGCCGTTTCGCGCGGCGCCACCGTCACCACCGGTGGTGAGGCGATCGCGGGCGCGGGCTCGTTCTACCAGCCGACGGTGCTCACCGGGGTGGCGGACGGTTCGCAGATCCTGCGTGAGGAGATCTTCGGCCCGGTGCTCGCCATCGCGACGTTCGAGGAGGAGGAGGACGCCGTCCGCCTGGCCAACGACACCGAGTACGGACTCGTGTCCTACGTCTTCACTCAGGACCTGGCGCGCGGACAACGGATGATCGATCGCCTCGAGACGGGCATGATGGGTCTCAACGTGGGCGTCGTCTCCAACGCCGCGGCCCCGTTCGGCGGCGTGAAGCAGTCGGGTGTCGGGCGCGAGGGCGGCCTCGAAGGAATCCACGAGTACCTGTCCACGAAGTACACGCTCATTCCGGTGAGCTGAACGGAAGGAAGAGGATGACCGACTACGTCGTCACCGACCCGTCGACCGGCCAGCGCGTGGCGGAGTATCCCACCGCCACGGCGGCCGAGGTCGAACAGGCCGTCGCGATCGCTCATGAGGCGTTCGCCGGCTGGTCCCGCTCGTCGACGGTCGCGGACCGTGCGAGCCTGCTGCATCGTGCGGCCGAGCTGCACCGCGAACGTCGCGAGGAGCTCGCCGACATCATCGTGCGCGAGATGGGCAAGATCCGCGAGGGTGCGCTCGGGGAGGTGGACTTCGCCGCCGACATCATCGACTACTACGCCGAGAACGCCGAGACGCTGACCGCGGATCGTCCCATCGAGCTCCTCGGTGGCACCGGGACGGCGATCATCCGCCGCGCACCGCTGGGCGTGCTGCTGGGCATCATGCCGTGGAACTTCCCCTACTACCAGGTGGCGCGGTTCGCGGCGCCGAACCTCGTCAACGGCAACACGATCCTGCTCAAGCACGCGCCGCAGTGTCCGGAGTCCGCGGACGCGATCGAGAAGATCTTCCGCGACGCCGGCTTCCCGGAGGGGGCGTACGTCAACGTGCGCGCCACGAACGAGCAGGCCGCCGACATCATCGCGGACCCGCGCGTGCAGGGCGTCTCGCTGACCGGCTCCGAGCGCGCCGGTGCGGCCGTCGCCGAGGTGGCCGGCCGGAACCTGAAGAAGGTCGCGCTCGAGCTGGGCGGATCCGACCCGTTCATCCTGCTGTCCACGGACGACCTCGACGCCGCCGTCACCGCCGGTGTCGACGCGCGCCTGGACAACACCGGACAGGCCTGCAACGGCGCGAAGCGCTTCATCGTGGCGGACGGGCTGTACGACGAGTTCCTGGCGAAGTTCGTCGCGGCGATGGGTGCGGCCACGGTCGGGGATCCGCGTGCGGAGGACACCGTGCTCGGCCCGCTGTCGAGCCTCGCCGCCGCGGAGCGCCTGCAGGATCAGGTCGACGGCGCCGTGGCGCAGGGGGCGACGCTGGCCCTCGGGGGGACGCGCGAGGGCGCCTTCTTCCCGGCCACCGTGCTGACCGATGTCACGCCGGAGATGGACGTGTACCGCGAGGAGCTGTTCGGCCCCGCCGCCGTCGTCTACCGGGTGGCGGGGGAGGAGGAGGCCGTCGCGCTCGCGAACGACACCTCGTTCGGCCTCGGGTCCTACGTGTTCACCACGGACGCGGATCAGGCCGAGCGCATCGCGAACGCCCTGGACGCCGGGATGGTCTACGTCAACATCGTGCTGGCGGACTCGCCCGAGCTCCCCTTCGGTGGCGTCAAGCGCTCCGGCACCGGCCGTGAGCTCGGCGCGCTCGCGGCCGATGAGTTCGTCAACAAGAAGCTCATCCGCATCGCCGGCTGAGAGGAGCCCACCGGGGCGCACGCTCGGATGCTGAGTGAAAGGGAGTGGCGGACGCGGATGAGTTACCTTACACTGGTCGCGTTATGATGCGTTCGCCCGGCCGGCCGAAGGACGAGGCGATCGATCACGCCCTTGCAGGCGCGATCACGGACATCATCCACGAGGGAGACACGGCCGAGGTCACGGTCCGGCGGTTGGCGTCGCGCGCGGGGGTAACGCGCGACGCCTTCTACCGCCGGTTCACGGGCCTCGGCCACTTCCTCATCACGATCGCGGTCGCCCGCTACGAGGTCGGCTTCGCGCCCGACACGGGGGACCTCGGCGAAGACCTGCACCGGATCCAGCTCGAGCAGATCGCGATGTTCTCCGATCCCGTCTCGAAGCGCTTTCTCGCTGTGCTCATGCATGCGGTCGCCTCGGACCCGACCGCAGCGCGAGCGTTCGACGAGAAGTTCCTGGCGCCGCGTCGGGTGGCCTTCCTCGCCGTGCTCGACCGTGCGGTCGCGCGCGGTGAGATTCCGCCGGTCGCCGACCCGGACGCGGCCCTGGCGATGACGGCGGGGCCGATGTTCTTCCGAGCGCTGCTCCCGGCCACCGGAGAGCTCGACGACGCGTTCGCGCGCTCCAGTGCGGACGCGCTGCACGCGATGCTGCGCGCCGGTGCGTGCTGACCCCGTCCGGATGAGCCTCGACACGCCCCGGCGTCGGCCTCGGTTCGCCCGCCCCGTGCCGATGCCGTATGCTTGTCGAAGCAGTTGATATCTGCATTCTTTCGCCATGCTCTTCGAGCCGGCGGCGGAGCGGATATCCTCTGGAGGCCCGTCCGGGCCTCTAGGGCGGTAGCTCAATTGGCAGAGCAGCGGTCTCCAAAACCGCAGGTTGCAGGTTCGATTCCTGTCCGCCCTGCGCGTCAGCGCACGCTGACCACGAAAGGTACATGCAGGATGGATCAGGACGCTTCGCGCGGTGAAGTCGCGGCGACGAGCGGCGCGACCCGTGAGAAGAAGCCCAACATCTTCGCTCGCATCGCGCTGTTCATCCGCCAGGTCTTCGCTGAGCTTCGCAAGGTCGTCACGCCCACCCGGCAGGAGCTGCTGAAGTACACCGCAGTCGTGCTCGGATTCGTCATCGTGATGATGGCGCTGGTGTACGGCCTGGACACGCTGTTCACCTGGGTGACAGCGGTGGTCTTCGGAGCTCCGTAGGAGATATCGGTTCCGCCCGTCCGGGGCAGAAGCCGCAGCGAACGAAAGAGATGTCCGTGGCTGAACGATTCAACGACGACGCCGACTGGGGTCCGTCCGCCGAGCAGTCCAGCGAGGTCGACGAGAACCAGACCGGCGACATCGACCGCGTGGAGGACCGCGCCAGCGATGCCGCCGAGACGGCCGCGATCCACGTCGTCGACGAGGACAGTGACCACGACGACGTCGAAGACGATGAGGTCGCCGTGGAGAACGGCGACTACGAGAACGACAACGAGCAGGCGCTGGAGGCCGAGGCTGACGCGATCCTCGATGCCCATCCTGCTGTGGAGGAGGACGACAACGTGACCCCGTACGACGGTCCCGACATCAACGGCGAGCCGGACGAGCCCGTGCTCGACCCCGAATTCACGGAGACGGTCGCGGCCGCATCGGCCGAGGTCGATGCCGTCGCCGAGGACTCCGACGTGGCCGCCGAGGCCGAGCTGGAGGATGCTCCCGAGGCCGAGGTGGACCCCTACGAGGAGTTCAAGCTCGAACTGCGTCTGCTCCCGGGCAAGTGGTACGTCATCCACTCCTACGCCGGTTTCGAGCGCAAGGTGAAGTCCAACATCGAGCAGCGCAAGGCGACGCTCGAGGTCGAGGACGACATCTACCAGATCGAGGTCCCGATGGAGGACGTCGTCGAGATCAAGAACGGCCAGCGCAAGATGGTCACGCGCGTCCGGATCCCCGGTTACGTGCTCGTTCGCATGGAGCTCAACGAGGACACCTGGTCGGTCGTCCGCCACACGCCGGGTGTCACCGGCTTCGTCGGCAACGCGCACAACCCGACGCCGCTGCGTTTCGATGAGGCGTTCAACATGCTGAAGTCGCTCGTGGAGGTCAAGGAGTCCGCTCCGACCAAGAGCGGTGCCAAGACCGGCGGCGCCGTCCGTTCGGTTCAGGCCGAGGTCGACTTCGAGATCGGTGAGACCATCACCATCAAGGAGGGCTCGTTCGCGGGTCTGCCGGGCACGATCTCCGAGATCAAGCCGGAGAGCGGCAAGCTCACCGTGCTCGTCTCGCTGTTCGAGCGCGAGACGCCGGTCGAGCTGTCGTTCGACCAGGTCACCAAGATGGTCTGACGCTCCCACGCGTTCGTGCGAAGGCCCCGCTCCGGCGGGGCCTTCGCCATTCCCGGACCGGGTCTCGGTACGTATGATGTTTGCCGGGGAACGAGCGACGGAGGGGAGAGCGCGCCATGGTCGAACCGGAACCGTCGCGCCCCGATGACCGTCACCTGCTGCGCTCCATGCTGCGGCACCTGGCGATCGACTCCGGCGTGGGGGTGCTGTTCGCCGGGCTCGTCGACGACGACTCGCTCACGATCACCGAGCTCCTCGGCACGAGCACGGACAGCCTCCGCCGGCTCTGGGTGCGCCCGGGGGAGGGTGTCGGTGGCGGCGCGATGGCGCGGTTGCGCCCGACCGTCGTCGCGGACTACGTCAGCAGCGACCACATCTCGCATCAGCACGACGCCGCCGTCCGTCAGGAGGGGCTGAGGTCGATGATCGCGGTTCCGGTCATGGTGGACGGCAGTCCCCGAGCGGTCGTGTACGCGGCCACGCGCGAGCGCGTCTCCATCGGGGACGTCGTGGCCGACGACCTGCTGCGCTCCACTCGCGCGATCGCCAGTGAGCTTCAGATCCGGGACGAGGTCGACCGGCGACTCAGCGTCATCCGGGGGACCGAGCTCGCCCTGCCGAACGTCGACCGGGATGTCCTCTCGGCGGTGCAGACCGCGCACGCCGAGCTCGTCGCGCTGGCCAGCTCCACTCCGGATCCGGAACTGGCGCGGACGATCCTGGGCATCACCGGCCGGTTGACCGGCGGGGGAAACGAGTTCGGACGCGTGGAGATGCCGGATCTGACACGCCGCGAGTCCGACGTGCTGGCCCAAGTGGCTCTGGGGTGCTCGTACGCCGAGGCGGGGCGGCGCCTGGGGCTGAAGCCGGATACCGTCAAGGGCTACATGCAGACGGTGACCCGCAAGCTCGGAGTGCACTCCCGTCATGAGGCCGTCGCCACCGCGCGCCGCCTCCGCCTGCTGCCCTGATCCTGATCCGTCCCGCCGCCTCCGGGGGCGACCCTCCATCGGGGGGTGGGCCCCGAAAACGGGGTCGTGTTTCCATCGACATCTCGCGCATCGCAGCGCGAGCCACGTCAAAGGAGACGCGATGACCACCACCTCCACCACGACGGATTCGACCGTCGACAACCTGGCGGCCACCCGAACCCCGGCCCGGCGCGCGTCGCCGTCGCGAGCACCGTCGGCAGCGTGATCGAGTTCTACGACTTCATCATCTACGGGACCGCGGCCGCGCTCGTCTTCCCGGCCGTGTTCTTCCCGGCACTCGGCCCCGCGGCCGGCACCATCGCCTCTTTCGCGACCTTCGCCGTCGCGTTCGTGGCTCGTCCGCTCGGCGCGCTGATCTTCGGACACTTCGGTGACAAGCTCGGCCGCAAGAAGACCCTCGTGGTCACGCTGCTGATCATGGGCGGCGCGACCGCCCTCGTCGGTGTGCTGCCGGACGCCTCCGCGATCGGCGTCGCCGCACCGATCCTCCTGATCGCGCTGCGCTTCCTGCAGGGCATCGCGGTCGGTGGTGAGTGGGCCGGTGCCGCGCTGATGGCGACCGAACACGCCCCCGCGCACCGCCGCGGCCTGTGGGCGTCGTTCCCGCAGCTCGGTGCCTCGCTGGGCTTCGCACTGGCCAGCGCCACGTTCCTCATCACGAACCTCACCCTGGGTGACCAGTCCGATGCCTTCATCTCCTGGGCCTGGCGCATTCCGTTCGTGGTCAGCGCCCTCATGGTGCTGATCGGCCTCTACATCCGCCTGAAGGTCGAGGAGACCCCGGTGTTCCGCGAGGAGCAGGAGCGTGCCGCCGCCGCTCCGGCCACCGCGCCGCGCCGCCTTCCGGTTCTCGAGGCTCTGCGCCACCAGCCGCGCGAGGTGCTCCTCGGTGGAGGCGCCGCGGTCCTGCTGTTCGCCTTCTTCTACATCGGAACCGCGTTCCTGACCAGCTACGGCACCGCAACCCTCGGACTCAGCCGGCCGGCCGTGCTCACGATGGGCATCATCGCCGCGCTGTGCTTCTCCGTCGGTACGATCCTCGCCGGCGCGCTGTCGGACCGCTTCGGCCGCCGCCGCGTGATCCTCGTCTCGGTGATCATCGCCGTTCCGTGGGCGCTGGCCCTGTTCCCGCTGCTGGACATCGGTGAGCTGTGGGCGTTCGGTGTGGGACTGTCCGTGACGATGTTCATCACCGGCGGCTCGTACGGTCCGGTCGGGTCGTACCTGCCCGAGCTCTTCGCCACGCGCTACCGCTACACCGGTGCGGGCATGGCCTACAACCTCGCCGCCCTCGTCGGCGGTGGCATCACGCCGCTGGTCGCGGCATCGCTCGCCGGCTCGTTCGGCGGAAACGCGATCGGCCTCCTGCTGGCCGGCGTCGCAGTCGTGAGCGTGATCTGCATCCTCGTGCTCCGTGAGACGCGCGGCGCATCACTGCGCGATCGCGACTGACCTCCTCACCCGAAAGGAACCCCTCCCATGACCATCACCACCGGCCAGAGCGCACCGCACGTCCTCTCCGCGAATGACGAGCCGCTGACCCCGCTGCGGTTCCTGCAGCGCTCGGCGGAGGTCTTCCCGCGGAAGACGGCGATCTCCTACGGCGCCCGGACGTACACGTACGCCGGGTTCGCCGCGGAGGCGGAGCGGCTGGCGGAGGTGTTCGCGGCGGAGATCGAGCCGGGCGACCGGATCGCCTACCTCTCCGCGAACACGCCGGAGCTGCTGATCGGCCACTTCGCCGTTCCGCTGGCCGGTGGTGTCCTGGTCGCGATCAACTCCCGGCTCAGCCGGGCCGAGATCGAGTACATTCTGGAGCACTCCGGCGCCCGCATCCTCGTGATCGACGCGGAGCTGCTCACCTCGATCGGGGACATCGTCGCGACGGTGCCGTCCGTCGAGACGCTGGTCGAGGTGCCGGACGAGGAGTTCGGGCAGCCCGGCGGGCACGTCGAGGTCGGCCAGATCTCCTACGCCGATTACCTCACCCGGGCCGGCGAGGCGGTGTCCTGGCACATCGAGGACGAGCGCGCCCCCATCTCGATCAACTACACCTCCGGGACCACCGGGAAGCCGAAGGGCGTCGTGTACACCCACCGCGGCGCCTACCTGAACTCCCTCGGTGAGATCTTCCACCAGCAGCTCGTGCCGTCCTCCGTGTATCTGTGGACCCTCCCGATGTTCCACTGCAACGGATGGTGCACGCCGTGGGCGGTGACGGCGGCGGGCGCGACGCACGTGGCGCTGCGCGCTGTCCGCGCCGACCCGATCTGGGACCTCATCGACGGCCTCGGCGTCACGCACCTGTGCGGCGCGCCGACGGTGTGCTCGGTCATCGCCGAGTCACCCCGCGCTCACGTCGTGGAGCGCCCGCTGCGGATCACGACGGCCGGTGCCCCGCCGTCGCCGACGATCATCGAGACGCTGCAGGAGCTCGGCATCACGGTCGTGCACGTCTACGGACTCACCGAGGTCTACGGCCCGTTCACGATCTGCGAGCCGCAGGAGGAGTGGGAGGGCCTGCCCGCCGCCGAGCGGGCTCGTCTGCTCGCTCGCCAGGGCGTCGGCATGGTCCAGGCCGAGTCGGCGCGCGTCGTGGACGCCGACGGAAATGACGTGCCGGCGGACGGCATCACGATCGGTGAGATCGTGCTGCGCGGCAATAACGTGATGAAGGAGTACTTCCGCGACCACCGCGCCACCGCCGAGGCGTTCCGGGGCGGCTGGTTCCACACCGGTGACCTCGGGGTCATGCACACGGACCGCTACATCGAGCTGAAGGACCGCGCGAAGGACATCGTGATCTCCGGCGGAGAGAACATCTCAACGGTCGAGGTCGAGCAGGCCGTGGTGTCGCATGACGCCGTTCTCGAGGCCGCCGTGGTCGGGCGTCCGGATGACAAGTGGGGTGAGCGTCCGGTCGCGTTCGTCGTGCTGCGCGCCGGACACGAGGTGGACGCCGAGGAACTGCGCATTCACACCCGCAGTCGTCTCGCCGCGTTCAAGGTGCCGGACCGGTTCGTCTTCCTGGCTGAGCTGCCGCACACGTCCACCGGCAAGGTGCAGAAGTTCGAACTGCGCTCCCGCGCCATCGACCTCGCCGCCGCCTGAGCCGGGAGCTCTCGCGGTCGAAGCGGCCGGCGTCCATGGGGTAGACTTGTGTGGTTTGTGCGCCGCTTCGGCGTGCGCACGGACAGCACCACGTGCCGGACTCGCCGGTGACGTGGGAGAGCGGGCCGTCCGGTCCGCTCGGAGAAAGGAAACGGAATGGCACCCAAGAAGAAGGTGACCGGCCTGATCAAGCTTCAGATCCAGGCCGGCGCTGCCAACCCCGCCCCGCCGATCGGCCCTGCGCTCGGTCAGCACGGCGTGAACATCATGGAGTTCTGCAAGGCGTACAACGCCGCGACGGAGTCGCAGCGCGGCAACGTCATCCCCGTCGAGATCACCGTCTACGAGGACCGCAGCTTCACGTTCATCCTGAAGACCCCGCCGGCCGCTGAGCTCATCAAGAAGGCCGCCGGTCTTCCCAAGGGCTCCGCGACGCCGCACACGGTCAAGGTGGGCAAGCTCACCAAGGACCAGGTTCGTCAGATCGCCGAGACCAAGATGCCCGACCTGAACGCGAACGACATCGAGAACGCTTCGCGCATCATCGCCGGAACCGCCCGCTCCATGGGCATCACGGTCGAGGACTGAGGGGAATAACGACAATGGCTAAGTCCAAGGCTTACACCGCTGCCCTCGCCAAGATCGAGGACGGCAAGTTCTACACTCCGAGCGAGGCCGTGGCTCTCGCGAAGGAGACCGGTTCGACCAAGACGGACTCCACCGTCGAGGTCGCGCTCAAGCTCTCGGTCGACCCGCGCAAGGCGGACCAGATGGTTCGTGGCACGGTCATGCTGCCCAACGGCACGGGTAAGACCGCGCGCGTCATCGTGTTCGCGAACGGTCCGGCCGCTGAGGCCGCCATCGCCGCGGGCGCTGACGAGGTCGGCTCGACCGAGCTGATCGAGAAGGTCGCCGGCGGTTGGACCGACTTCGACGCCGCAGTCTCCACGCCGGAGCTGATGGGCCAGGTCGGTCGCCTCGGTAAGGTGCTGGGTCCGCGTGGCCTCATGCCGAACCCGAAGACCGGCACCGTCACCCCGAACCCGGCCAAGGCCGTCGAGGAGATCAAGGGCGGCAAGATCGAGTTCCGCGTCGACAAGCACGCCAACGTGCACTTCATCGTCGGCAAGGCCTCGTTCTCGGCTGAGCAGCTGAACGAGAACATCACGGCTGCGCTGGACGAGATCGTCCGCCTCAAGCCGTCGAGCTCGAAGGGCCGTTACATCCAGAAGGGCGCCGTGTCGACCACGTTCGGCCCGGGCATCCCGCTGGACGTCAACGCCATCTGAGTCTGCTGACTCGCACGAAGGCCTCCGCCACTCGGCGGGGGCCTTCGTCGTTCGGGCGCGGTCATGCAGGGTAATGTTCCCTGACTCGGAGGGGGCTCGGCGGCTACGGTGAACCGTCGCCGCTTCGAGTCCCGGCGACGTGAAGGAGCCCCATGTCCCGTCGTCAGTTCACCGCCGCATCCGTGCTGATCGTCACCGCGCTCGCGCTCGCCGGCTGCGCGGGGGCTTCAAGCTCCACGGGCGATGCCACCGGCGCGGCGACCGAGGACTACGGGCTGGTTGAGTCCGGCACCCTCACCGTCGCGACGGAGGGCACCTATCGCCCCTTCAGCTTCCACGAGGACGGCGGCGGGGAACTGACCGGCTACGACGTGGAGATCGCGCGTGCGGTCGCCGATGAGCTCGGCCTGAAGGTGGAGTTCAAGGAGACGCAGTGGGATGCGATCTTCGCCGGCCTGGATGCGCAGCGGTTCGACGTGATCGCCAACCAGGTCACGATCAACGACGAGCGCAAGGCGAAGTACGCCTTGAGCGCGCCGTACACGGTCTCCCACGGCGTGATCGTGGTGAAGGGCGACAACTCCGACATCACCTCGTTCGCCTCGCTCAAGGGCAAGACCACAGCGCAGTCGCTGAGCAGCAACTGGCACGATCTGGCCGTCGAGTCCGGCGCGAAGGTCGAAGCCGTCGAGGGGTGGGCGCAGGCCGTCGCCCTGCTTCAGCAGGGCCGCGTCGACGCCACGATCAATGACGAGCTGACCTTCCTGGACTACAAGAAGATCGACGGTGCCAAGGATCTGAAGATCGCGGCGGAGACCGACGACGCCGGCGAAGCCGCGTTCGCTGCGCGGAAGGACGAGGACAAGCTCATGGCGGCGATCGACGGCGCGCTGGAGAAGCTGCGCGCAGACGGCACCCTCGCGAAGCTCGGCGAGAAGTACTTCGGCCAGGACGTCTCCGAGTAGTGGACGGGAGCCTGCTCCAGCTGCTCTGGGACTCCCTCGGCCCGATCGTCCTGGGGGGCCTGACCGGCACGATCCCGCTGTCGCTGGCGTCGTTCGCGATCGGTCTCGTGATCGCGTTCGGCGTGGCCCTGATGCGGCTGTCGCACAACGCGCTCCTGCGCTGGCTGGCGCGGGCCTACGTCTCCGTGATCCGCGGCACGCCACTGCTGGTCCAGTTGTTCGTGATCTTCTACGGCCTGCCCTCGATCGGCGTCACGGTACCGCCGTGGCCCAGCGCCATCCTCGCGCTGGCGCTGAATGTGGGTGGCTACGCCGCCGAGGTGATCCGAGCCGCCATCCTGTCGGTGCCCAAGGAGCAGTGGGAAGCCGGCTTCATGATCGGCATGTCACGCGGCGAGACGCTGTGGCGGATCATCCTGCCGCAGGCGATCCGCGTGGCGATCCCACCGCTGTCGAACACCTTCATCTCGTTGGTGAAGGACAGCTCACTCGCCTCTCTCGTGCTGGTCACGGAACTGTTCCGCCAGGCGCAGCAGATCGCCTCGGCGTCTTACGAGTTCCTGGCGATCTACATCGAGGCGGCGGCCGTGTACTGGGTGATCTGTCTGGTGCTCTCGTGGGGGCAGAGTCGGATCGAGAGGAAGCTGGAGAACCGTGTCGCTCGATGATCTGGACCCCACCCTGCCGCTGCTGACCGCGTCCGGCATCACCAAACGCTTCGGTGACAACGAGGTGCTGCGCGGCGTGAACCTGGAGGTGCAGCGCGGCGAGGTCGTCGTCCTGATCGGGCCGAGCGGTTCGGGTAAGACCACGCTGCTGCGCTCGCTGAACGGCCTGGAGGTTCCGGACGAGGGCACGATCGAGATCCGTCCCGACGCCCCGATCGTGTTCGATGTCGGCGTCGGGCAGTCCGCTCGCGATGCCCTCCGCGACCGGTCGGCGATGGTCTTCCAGCAGCACAACCTGTTCCCGCAGATGACGGTGCTGCAGAACGTGGTGGAGGGTCCCGTCCGGGTGCAGCGGGTGCCCCGCGCCGAAGCCGAGGCCCAGGCGCGTGAGCTCCTGGAGCGCGTCGGGCTCGCCGAGAAGGCGCAGGCGCGGCCGTTCGAACTCTCCGGCGGCCAGCAGCAGCGCGTCGGGATCGTGCGCGCTCTCGCACTGCGTCGCGACCTGCTGCTCTTCGACGAGCCGACCAGCGCCCTCGACCCGGAGCTCGTGGGCGAGGTGCTCAAGGTGATCGCCGAGCTCGCTGCCCAGGGCTGGACGATGGTCATCGTGACGCACGAGCTGGCGTTCGCGCGCCAGGCGGCTGACCGGGTGGTGTTCCTGGACGGCGGGGTGATCGTCGAGGAGGGGACTCCCGAGCAGATCTTCACCCGGCCGACGCAGGAGCGCACCCGGAAGTTCCTCGATCGCATCCTGCGACCGCTGGACTGAGGCCAGGCTGCCCGTCAGTGGCCGAGGGCGAGCGAGGCCGCGATGGCCAGCATGATGACGGCGATGACGACGTCGAGAATCCGCCATGACCGGGGCGAAGACAGCCAGCGCCCGAGGTGGCGCGCCCCGTAGGCGAGCGCGAAGAACCACAGGAAGCTCCCGCTGATCGCGCCGAGCGCGAAGAGGAGACGGTTCGGCTGCGCCTGCGCGATGGAACCGAGGAGGAACACCGTGTCGAGGTAGACGTGCGGGTTCAGCCAGGTGATCGCCAGGGTCGTGAGGACGGTCGCCGTCAGCGTGGTGCTTCGGACTCGTGTGGTCGTCGTGCGCGCCGCACCGCCGTCGGCTGTGCCCGCGTCTTCGGCGGAGAGCGCGTCGCCGGACGGACGCCACGCGCGGCGCAGGGCCAGGACGGCATAGCTGACGAGGAACGCCACGCCCACCCAGCGCACGACGACCACCAGCATCGGCACCGCCTGCAGCGCCAGGCCCACCCCGGACACGCCGAGGCTGATCAGCAGCGCATCCGACAGCGCGCAGACCAGGACGACCGCCAGGAGGTGCTCGCGCCGGATGCCCTGACGAAGCACGAACGCGTTCTGCGCGCCGATCGCGATGATGAGGGACAGGCCGGTGCCGAGGCCGGTGAGGAAGGGCATGCTCTCACGCTAGGCCGAGGTGAGATGAAGCGCGAGACATGATTTCTTTGGAAGCATTAGTGTGGCTGATATGCGGATTCCGCCCGACCTCGCTGAGACGCTCGCCATCATCGTCGACGAGGGAACCCTCGAGGCCGCAGCCCGCCGCCTTCGCGTCACCCAACCGGCGGTGAGTCAGCGGTTGCGCACACTGGAATCGCTCGTCGGCCGCGTCCTGCTCGTGCGTTCTCGGCCGGTTCGCGCGACGGCTGCGGGGGAGGCGGTCGTCCGTTACGGGAGGCAGATCGCTCATCTCGAGGCGGATGCGCTCACGGAACTGGGTCTCGCCGCGAACGGCCGGGCATCGCTCCCGATCGCCGTCAACTCGGACTCTCTCGCGACGTGGTTCCTGCCCGCGCTGGGCCATCTCGCAGCGGAGTACCCGGTGACCTTCGACCTGCGCCGCGACGATCAGGATTTCACGGTCGGAATGCTGGAGGCCGGGACGGTGCTCGGCGCGGTGACCTCTCGTGCCGATCCGATCGCCGGGTGCCGAGTGACCCCGTTGGGGGCGATGCGGTACACCCCGGTGGCGACGGTCGCGTTCCACGAGCAGTGGTTCCCGGACGGTGCCACCGCTGATGCCCTGAGAGATGCGCCGCTGGTGGATTTCGATTCGCGCGACGACCTGCAGACGAGCTGGCTGGTGGCCCGGGGCGTGGACCCCTCCGCGCCGCCACGTCACCGCGTTCCGGCGTCGAGCGAGTTCGCGCAGGCGGTGCTGATGGGTCTCGGGTGGGGGCAGCTGCTGCCGTTCCAGCTGGAGGCGCCTCTGGCGGCGGGGGAGGTGCGAGCGCTCGACGGTTCACACCTCGACGTGCCGCTGTACTGGCAGCAGTGGAACGTTCGGTCCACGCTGCTGGATGCCGTCGGCGCGGAGATCGTCGCGCAGGCGCACCGCACGCTGGTGGCGGCACCGTCGGCGTGATGGACCTCCGTCCGCGACGGGTTCAGGATGGACCCATGGGAACCGTGGACGACTACCTCGCCGAGCTCGACGATGAGACCGCGCGGATGGCGATCGCGCACGTGTACGCGATCGCGGCGGAGGTGGTGCCCGAGGCCGTGCAGGGAACGAAGTACGCCATGCCGGCCCTGGTGCACCGGGGGAAGGGGCTGATCAGCGTGATGCGCACGCGGAAGCATCTCGGCCTCTACCCGTATTCGGGCAGGATCCTGCCGGTGCTGGCGAAGGACCTGGGGGACTACGACGGCTCACCCGGAACCCTGCGCTTCCAGCCCGACGCGCTGCCACCGGATGACGTGCTGCGCCGCATCGTCGAGATGCGCCGGGAGGAGATCGAGGGATCCTGATCACCCCCATCCGGAGGTGGTCCTCCCCTCCGAGCGGCATAGGCTCGGAGAACGAAAACCCGAGGGAGAGGGATGACGATGACGTCGACCGCCGCCTACCGCGCCGCCCGCGATCTGCTGCTGGAGCTGCGTCTGGACAGGGAGGCCGCGCGCGAGCGGTTCCGCTATCCCGATGTGGGCGATCGCTGGAACTGGGCCATCGACTGGTTCGACGCGATCGCGCGCGGGAACGACAACCCCGCGCTGGTCATCGCCGCCGAGGCGGGCACCATGCAGCGGTACAGCTTCGATGAGCTGGCGCGTCGATCCGACGCGGTCGCGCGCTACCTCGCCGACCGGGGGATCGGGCGGGGCGACGCCGTCCTGCTCATGCTCGACAACCAGATCGAGCTGTGGGACGCGATGCTGGGCGTGATGAAGCTCGGTGCCGTCCTGATGCCGACGGCCACGGCGGCCGGAACCGCCGATCTCGCCGACCGCATCGAGCGCGGAGACGCGAAGGCGGTGCTGTGCAACGCCGTGGACGCAGCGAAGTTCGACGGCATCGCGCCGGGCGTGCTGCGCATCTGCACGAGCGCGGTGGACGGGTGGGAGGATTTCACCTCGGCCGCGACCGCCGACGTGCCGCCGGCGGAGCATCCCGGCACCGGACCGGATGACCGCCTGCTGCTGTACTTCACCTCCGGAACCACGTCGCGTCCCAAGCTCGTCGAGCACACGCAGGCGTCCTACCCGATCGGCCATCTGCCGACGATGTACTGGCTGGGACTGCAGCCCGGCGACGTGCACCTGAACGTGTCCAGCCCGGGCTGGGGCAAGCACGCCTGGTCCAGCTTCTTCGCCCCGTGGATCGCCGAGGCGACGATCATGGTCTACAACACGCACCGCTTCGATGCGCGTGAATTCCTGCGTCAACTGCACGTGCTCGATGTCACCACGCTGTGCGCGCCGCCGACCGTCTGGCGCATGCTCATCCAGGCGGACCTCGGCGCCAAGCCGGAGTCGCTGCGTGAGGTCGTGGGCGCGGGAGAACCGCTGAACGCCGAGGTCATCGAGCGCGTCCGGTCCGCGTGGGGACTGGAGATCCGCGACGGGTACGGCATGACGGAGACGACCGCGCAGTTGGGTAACACTCCGGGCATGCGCGTGCGCCCGGGTTCGATGGGCATGCCGCTGCCGGGCGTCGCATCCGTGCTCGTGGACCCGGAGACCGGGGAGGTCGTCGACGGTGTCGGCGAGGGCGAGATCTGCCTCGACCTCGCCCAGCATCCGCTCGCGGTGATGACCGAGTACGTCGCGGACCCGGAGCGCACCGCCGCGGCCTTCGCGAACGGGTTCTTCCACACGGGCGACATCGCCGCTCGCGACGCGGACGGTTACGTCACCTACGTCGGCCGCACGGACGATGTGTTCAAGGCGTCCGACTACAAGATCTCGCCGTTCGAACTCGAATCGGTGCTGATGCGGTGCTCGGTGGTCGCCGAATCCGCCGTGGTCCCGGCCCCGCACCCGGTCCGGCACGCCGTGCCGAAGGCCTACATCACCCTGGTCGCCGGGACGGAGCCCTCAGCGGAGGTCGCCGAACAGGTCCTCCGGTTCGGTCGCGAGCACCTGGAGCCGTGGCAGCGGCTGCGGCGCGTGGAGTTCGTCGCGGACCTGCCGAAGACCATCTCCGGCAAGATCCGTCGCGCGGAGCTGCGCATCGAAGAGCGCCGCCGCTACGACGCGGATGAACGCGGCGATGACTTCCGGTACGACGACTTCCCGGACCTGCGCGGCTGACGCCGCCGCAGCCGCGGCGCGGTCGTGGAACGGTCTCGAGACGTCGTGACGTCCCGAGTCAGTCGCGGGGTTCGGGGGAGCGGCGTTCGGTGAAGGCGATGAGCATCTCGGTGAACTCGCGGATCTGTTCGTCCGGCCAGCGGGACAGTCCGCCCTCGAGGTCGCTCTTCATGGGCAGGACCGCCTCGTCCAGGCGCCTGCGGCCCGCGTCCGTGGCCGACAACAGCGAGGAGCGGCCATCGGCGGGATCCGGTGCACGGTGAATCAGACCGAGGTCGACCAGCTCGCGCACGGTCCGAGACACCTGAGCCTTATCCAGCACCAGGGCCTCGGTGATCGCGGACGCGGTCACCGGTCCGTGGCGGACGATGACGGAGAACACGCGATAGGTGCCCGGCAGCATTCCGGGGTGGACGCGCTCTGCGGTGTCGCGGAACAGTGCGCGGGTGCGCGCGAACAGGTCGCTGAAGGCCGTCTCCAGGTCGTGGAGGATCGCGGCGCGGTCCTCGTGGGCGCGGGTGTCAGGCACGGAACGATCCTATGATGCGCGTGGCTCGGCGACCGGTTCGTCCACACGCGCGGCGGACTCGGACGCGAGCGTGTGCAGGAGGTCCGCCAGCGAGGAGATGTCGGCGACGGTCCAGGAATCCAGGACGTGCGCGAGCCGGTTGTAGGACGGGTTGCGTGCGATCTCCAGGCGGTCGCGACCGAGCGCCGAGAGCGTGATCAGCGCGGACCGGCCATCGTTCGGGTCCGGGGTGCGCTCGACCAGCCCGTGCTCGTCGAGGTCCCGGATCGTACGGCTCATCTGTCCTTTGTCCACGTGCAGCGCCTCGGCGAGAGCGGACAGCGTCGCACCGTCGCGCAGGGCGATGATCGAGAACACCTTGTACGAGCCGGGCAGCAGTCCGGGGGAGACCCGGTGCGCCATCTCCAGGTAGAGACGGCGCATCTGCGCGAACAGTTCGCTGAAGCCGGTCTCCAGAGCGTGCATCGCGGTGGCACGCTCCGGAGAACCGGCGACATCGGAGAGGAACATCGTCCGATCAGCCCTGACTCGGCGCCGCGCCTCGAATGGGTCCGGTGGTGGGCACCGGACCGGTGATCACCGGGATCGAACCGGTGGCGGCGCTGACCGCCATCGCCTCGTCGGTCGCCAGACGCTCCGTGGTGGTCTGACGAGTCAGCGAGCGGTTCGGCAGGAAGATGATCGCGATCAGGCTGATCACCGCGAGCGGGATGCCGATGAGGAACGAGTGACCGATCGCCTGCGCGTACATGTCCTCGATGATCTGGCGGAAACCGTCCGGCAGCGAGTGCACCACCGGCAGGGACCCGGACGCCATGATCTCCGAGACCGATTTCGCGTCCGCCGGGGCGAGCTTCGCGATCGCTTCGGCGATGCGCTGCTTGTTGTCCGTGAACAGGCCGGTCAGCGAGGACGCCACGACCGCTCCCATCACCGAGACGCCGACGGTTCCACCGAGGCTCCGGAAGAAGGTCACGCCGGAGCTCGCCGCACCCATCTCGGACGGCTTGGCGGTGTTCTGCACGACCAGGACGAGGTTCTGCATGGTCATGCCGACCCCCGCGCCGGTGAGGAACATGAACACCGACAGCAGCACGAAGTTCGTGTCGTAGTGAATCGTCGACAGCAGCGAGATGCCGGCCAGCAGCATGACGGAACCGGCGATCATGTACGGCTTCCACCGCCCGAACCGAGTGATCAGCTGTCCGACGATGATCGAGCTGATCAGCAGGCCGCCGATCATCGGAAGCGTCATCAGACCGGCCTCGGTCGGGGTCGCGCCGCGGGACATCTGCATGTACTGGCTGAGGAAGACGGAGGTGCCGAACATGGCGACGCCGGTCGCGATCGAGGCCACCACGGCGAGCGTGAACGTGCGGTTGCGGAACATCGTCAGCGGGATCAGCGGCTCCTTGACCAGGAGCTCGACGACGACGAAGGCGATCGCGGCGAGCGCGGCACCGCCGGTCATGAACACGGTCGTCCAGCTGGCCCACTCGAAGTCGGTTCCGGCGGAGGTGATCCAGATCAGCAGAAGCGAGACGGCGACCGAGAGCAGCACGATACCGAGGTAGTCGATCCGCGTGCGACCCTTGGCACGCTTGGGCAGGTGCAGGGTCGTCTGCAGCAGGATCAGTGCGGCGACGGCGAACGGCACGGCGACGAAGAAGTTCCAGCGCCAGTTGATGGTGTCCGTGATGAAACCGCCGAGCAACGGTCCACCGACCGTCGCAACGGCCATGACGGCACCGAACAGGCCCATGTAGCGGCCGCGCTCACGCGGGCTGATGATGTCGGCCATGATGACCTGGCTCAGGGCGGCGAGGCCACCGGCGCCGATGCCCTGCACGGTGCGCGAGGCGATCAGCATCGTCGGGTCCTGCGCGAACCCGGCGGTGGCGCTGGAGACCACGAAGATCACGAGCGCGATCTGGATCAGCAGCTTGCGGTTGGTGAGGTCGGCGAGCTTGCCCCAGACCGGGGTCGAGATCGCCGTGGTGAGAAGAGTGGAGGTGACGACCCAGGTGTAGGTGGTCTGGTTGCCCCCGAGGTCACTGACGATGACGGGAAGCGACGTGGAGACCACGGTTCCGGCGATCATCGAGACGAACATGCCGAGGAGGAGGCCGGAGAGGGCCTCGAGCACCTGGCGGTGCGTCATCTGGGCGGGCGGATTTGTGACTGTCATAGCGGCTTTCAGAACGATGCGTATTAGTTGAGAAGCGTCAACTATATGACATTCGTTGACTTTGCGCAACTAATGCCGCTGGGGATCCGCTGAGCGCCCTCGCTCTCACTCGCGTCACTTCCGCGCGCGCCGAAGCGTCGGTAGTGAGAGCGACGTCGCGGACGCTCTCTTGCGCGGCAGGAATCGGGCCGCGGAAGTGTCGCGAGTGGGAGCGATGGGGAAGTCAGTCGCTGAGGGCGAGAGCGCGATACATGTTGCGCTCCGGGCGCCGACGCGTCGGCAGTGGAGCCCGCTCCGGAACGGGATTGCCGGTCGTGCGGTGGTAGAGCTCGTCGATGAGGCCGTTCGCGAGCCGGATGAGCTTGGCGATCTCCACCTCGTCGCGCTCCACCCACACGGAGCGGGGCTCATCATGGACGGGCACGAAGTCGACGTGCTCCTCCCAGCAGAACAGGGTGCGTTCGGCCCCCAGGACGTACTGCTGCCACCAGATCTGGCGGAGGTAGTTGCGGGGGATCGAGCGCCACGACTTGTTCGTCGTCTTGATCTCGGCCAGCGTCACCGTGCCGCCGCCGTCGACCATGATCCCGTCCGGAGTGGCGAGGTGGCGCTGCTCGATCTCGGCGCGGAAGAGCGCGCTGGAGGGCTGGATGCCGTGCGTCGCCGCCACCCAGGCGGCGATCTCCGGCTCCCGCCGCCGGCCGTGGTCGGTGTAGGCGTTGCCCCCGAAGCTCGCTCCGCCGCCGAGCTTCGCGTCCGCGGCGCGCGCGATCGCGTTCTCGCTGGTGAGGGTGGCCACGTCCGTCGCGGTGATGCCACGAGAACGGGCCCGGAGCCAGCCGACGCGATCGCGGGAGTCCGCCACGATGCGCGCTTGGAGTTCCGGGGTCACCCTCCGACCCTACGCTCACCGCTGGACGGGACCGGACCGGACACCCCGCCGTTCGACGAGTCCGGACGGCACGATTTGGGAGATCCCCGCCGTGCCGGTAGAGTTTGGGGTAACCGAAGACCGCTGGTCATCGAAGCGCGTGCGAACGTGCCGAGATCGAAGCACTGCGACAGCAGAGGCCCGCGCAGGTGACACAGAACGTTCCACGCTCCGTGCGCTTGCGCCGGAGCGTTTTTGTTTGTCGTGGATCTGTTGATTCAGGAGTGGTCCGAGGTGGGCATTCCGCACCCGCGGGGTGTCATCACCACCAAAGGAGTGACCATGGCGCAGAAGGATGCATCGGTCGTCGAGCTCACGAAGAACTTCGAGAACTCGAACGCCGTCCTGCTGACCGAGTACCGCGGTCTGACGGTTGCCGAGCTCAAGCAGCTCCGCAACGCGATCCGTCAGGACGCTCAGTACGCCGTGGTGAAGAACACGCTGACCAAGATCGCCGCGAACAACGCGGGGATCACGACGCTGGACGAGGACCTCAAGGGCCCGTCCGCCGTCGCTTTCGTGCACGGCGACTTCGTCGCCACCGCCAAGGCCATCCGTGACTTCGCCAAGGCTCACCCGCACCTCGTCATCAAGAGCGGAATCTTCGAGGGCAACACCCTCGACGCCGCCGCGATCGACAAGTACGCATCGCTCGAGAGCCGTGAGGTTCTGCTGGCGAAGGCCGCGGGCATGATGAAGGCGACGATGGGCAAGGCTGCCGCCACCATCGACGCGCTTCGCGAAAAGCTGGAGACCGCCGAAGCCGCGTGAGCGGTCGGCGAATCTCGTTCCCACAAACCCCATTCATCTAGGAGATACATCATGGCGAAGCTCACCACCGAAGAGCTGCTGAACCAGTTCGCTGACCTGACGCTCGTCGAGCTCAGCGACTTCGTGAAGGCGTTCGAGGAGAAGTTCGACGTCACCGCTGCCGCCCCGGTCGCCGTTGCCGGCGGTGCCGGTGCCGGTGCTGCTGAGGAGGCCGAGGAGAAGGACTCGTTCGACGTCATCCTCGAGGCTGCCGGCGACAAGAAGATCCAGGTCATCAAGGTCGTCCGCGAGCTCACCTCGCTCGGCCTCGGCGAGGCCAAGGGTGTCGTCGACGGTGCTCCGAAGGCCGTCCTTGAGGGCGCCAACAAGGAGACCGCCGAGAAGGCGAAGGAGGCCCTGGAGGGCGCCGGCGCCACGGTGACCCTGAAGTAATTCAGCGTCTCGTACGCACGAAGGGCCCCGGGATTCCCGGGGCCCTTCGTCATTCCCGCGTCGCGGCCGCGAGTAGCGCGCGCTCCTTGCCCGGCGGCAGGCCGTGCGGTGGACGATCGGGACGCTGTGGGGGAGTGCCGGCGCGGCCGAGCCAGTCCCAGGTGGCGGCGATCGTGGCAGCGGCCGGACGGGTGCGCAGCCCCGCGGCCGTGGCGTGCGCCGGATCGTGCTCGAGGAAGCCGGCGAACTCGGCGGTGTCCGGAACCCAGCACGGGAGCTCGATCCACGGCTGGACTCCGGCGGCCTCGAGCGCCGCTTCCGGGATCCAGACCGGTGTCGCGTCCGCGCCCGTGACGGCGATGCAGTCGGCCAGGAACGAGCCCATCGTCACGGATCGTGGCGGTGCGGTGACGTCGTACGGGCCACGCAGGCCGGTCGTCAGCGCGTGCAGCGTGAACTCCGCGAGGTCGCGGACGTCGATGAACTGCAGCGGGCGAGCCGGGTCACCCGGCGCGACGAACCTTCCGCCGGCCGCGATCCGCGTCAACCACCACGGCAGGCGACCGACGTCCTCGCCCGGCCCGAGGATGACGCCCGGGCGCACCAGCAGCGCGTCCGGGAAGGACTGCAGGATGCCGAGCTCGGCGCCCCGCTTGTCGGCCGGGTACTCCGTCGCGTCCGCCTCGGCATCCGCGTCGACGACGGGGGAGTGCTCGTCGGTGTGCTCTCCCCAGACGTACACGGAGGACGTCGAGACGTAGGCGAAGCGTCCAACGGCTTCCGTCAGTGCGGACGCCGAGTCCGCCGCGATGCGCGGGGCGCCGGACCAGGTGTCCACGGCGAGGTCCCAGGATCGTCCCCGGACGGCCGCGCGCATCGCCGCGGGGTCGGTGCGGTCGGCGATCAGGTGCTCCACGCCGGGAGGGGGAGCGGCGCTTTCGCCGCGATTGAGGACGGTGACCTCGGCACCCCGCGCGAGGGCGGCGGTGACCAGTGCGGGACCGGCGAAGTGCCCGCCGCCGAGAATGAGGATCTTCATCCCGGCATCGTCGCAGGGGGCGCGGGGTGGTGACAGCAGGTTCGCCCGGAGCGTAGATCAGGCCGAGGCGGGGGGAGCGGAGGTGGAGTTGCGGATGATGAAGCGCGTCGGAGCCCAGACCCGTTTCGGGGTCGCGGCGGCATCCTCCAGGTGGCGCTGCAGCAGCTCGACCGCGAGCCGGGCCTGCTCACGCGGGGACTGCCGCAACGTGGTGAGGGCGAACATCGCGGCGTTCGCGTGGTCATCGATGCCGACGACGCTGACCTGGGACGGCACCCCGACCCCCATCCGCCGGGCCGCGATGATCGCGCCGATCCCGACCTCATCGGCCACGGCGACGATGCCGGTGGGGCGGCGACGCGCGTCACTGAGCAGATCGACTGCGGCGTCATAACCACCGGGCATGGACACCTCCGACGAGATGCGTCGGATGGCGCTGTCCCAGCCCGCGGACCGCATCGCCTCGGCGTAGCCGTGGAATCGCCGCGCATCGCCGAAGCTCGGCCAGGTTCCGCCGACCTCGCCGCCGAGGAAGACGATGTCGGTGTGCCCCAGTGCCAGCAGGTGCTCGGTCGCGAGCCGTGCGGTGGCCTCGTCATCGATGGAGACGGCGCTGTTGCCGACGTCGTACGAGCCGATGGAGACGAACGGCTTGCCGAGCGCCGCGATCCGCTCCAGCTCCTGCTGGTCCGGTTCGATGCCCACCGTGATCAGGCCGTCGAACCGGCTTCGGCCGAGGTAGGTCTCGAACACCCGCGCGCGCTCCAGGGTTCCCGGATGTCCGGAATAGAGCGCGAGATCGAGGTCGCGCTCCATCAGAGCGTGCTGTACGCCGGCGAGCACCTCCCCGAAGTACCAGTTCGTCGTGTGCGGGACGATGACCCCGACCGTCTGCGTCCGGCCGGTGGCGAGGCTGACGGCGCTCGTGGACGGGACGTAGCCGAGGGCGTCCGCCGCGGCCTGGACGCGCCGCTGCGTGGCAGGGGAGACATACCCACGTCCGCTCAGGGCCCGAGACGCCGTGGACTTGGACACCCCGGCACGACGTGCGACGTCCGCGATCCCGCTCATCAGCCCACCTTTCGAACCTGCTCGTGTGAACTCTAAGGCACGTCCGCGGAAAACCTGGAACCGGTTCCAGGGTTACATGCGGCGCTTTGGGCCGCTCGGAGGCCCGAAAAGCTCATGGGAGCGGTCCCAAAACGTGGTTACCGAGTTGTGACATGGTGATCGTTGTGGGTCGGTCCTGGAACCCGTAGCGTGAGTGGAAGCGGTTCCTGAACAGAACCGGAGCGCGTGGAAGGGCTCCCCGCGCTGTCCAAAGGAGGAACGAATGGGCATGTCCAAGCGCTCTCGTATGCTTGCACCCCTCGCCATCGCAGGAATCCTCGGCCTCGCACTGGCCGGTTGCGCCGAAGGCGGAGAAAGCGGCAGCGGTAGCACCGGCGGAGCAGGATCGTCCGGCAAGACCGTCCGCATCTCCGGTGGTATCACCGGATCCGAGGCCGACGACCTGAACAAGTCGTTCGATCAGTTCACGAAGGACACCGGCATCAAGGTCGAGTACACCGGTGACAAGAGCTTCGAGGGCAACATCGTCACGAAGGTGACCGGTGGCGACGCCCCGGACATCGCGATCGTCCCGCAGCCGGGTCTGCTGAAGACCCTCGTCGACACCGGCAAGGTCAAGGAAGCGCCGAAGGCGGTCGTCGACAACGTCGACAAGAACTGGTCGAAGGACTGGAAGAACTACGGCACCTTCGACGACAAGTTCTACGCGGCTCCGATGCTCGCGAACGTCAAGGGCTACATCTGGTACTCCCCGGCGAAGTTCAAGGAGTGGGGTGTCGAGGTCCCCAAGACGTGGGACGAGATGCTCACCCTCACCGACACGATCAAGCAGAAGATCGGCGGCGCACCCTGGTGCGTCGGCTTCGCCTCCGGCGATGCATCCGGCTGGCCGGGCACCGACTGGATCGAGGACCTCGTCCTTCGCCAGTCCGGTCCGGACGTCTACGACAAGTGGGTCTCGAACGACGTGAAGTTCACGGACCCGGAGATCAAGAAGGCCTTCGACGCCGTCGGCAGCATCATCCTGAACAAGGACTACGTCAACGCCGGCTTCGGTGACGTCAAGAGCATCAACTCGACCGCGTTCGGTGACGTCGCGGCGAAGGTCGCGGACGGCAGCTGCGCGCTGACGCACCAGGCCTCGTTCCTGTCGGCGAACTTCCTCGACGTGAAGAACGCGGCCGGCAAGACGCCGACGGTCGCCCCCGACGGTGACGTCTACGCGTTCCTGATGCCGGGCATGAAGGAGGGCTCGCTCGAGGTCGAGGGTGGCGGCGAGTTCGTCGCCGGCTTCTCCGACGACGAGAACGTCCAGAAGGTGCTCGAGTTCATGAGCTCGGCGGACTTCGCCAACGCCCGTGTCGCGCTCGGTGGTGTGATCTCCGCCAACCGCGGTGCCGACCCGACGAAGGCCTCCAGCCAGTTCCTGCAGGACGCCATGAAGATCATGCAGGACGAGAAGACGGTCTTCCGTTTCGACGCCTCTGACCTGATGCCGTCCACGGTGGGCTCCGGCTCGTTCTGGAAGGGCATGGTCGACTGGGTCGACGGAAAGTCGACGGACGAGGTCCTCAGCGACATCCAGGCGGGCTACGAGAACTAGTCTGAACTCAGATCCGCGACCGGATGCGGGGTCTCTCACCGAGGGGCCCCGCATCCGAGTCTCCGGATCGCGAGTCCGATGACGTGCTCAGAAGGGAAGCCATGTCCCAAACGACCATTGATCCTCCGGTGGCCACTGAACCTCCGGTGACGACGCATGGAACCGACGCGAAGGGGCGCGCGGTCACGCGCGTCGTCGTGATCGTCGGTTTCGTCCTCATCATCGCGCTGATACTCCTGCTGCTGTTCAGCGGCCCGGTCGACGACCCGAAGACGTTCTACATCGGCGTCTCGCTGAACGGGTTGTTCGTCTGGATGGGCGGACTGCACCCGCTGCTGCAGATCCCGATCATCCTGCTCATCTTCGCCGCCGTCGTCGGCATCGTGCTCGTGCTGATCGAGTTCGCGCCCCGCCCCGGCAGAGGCTACTTCGTGATGCGTCTCGTCGCGTGCCTGGCCATCCCGGTGCTCGCCTTCATGCTGCTGCGTCCGTACACGAATGCCGTGCTGTACGTGGTGGCGATCGCGCTGCTCGCCGGCGGGTTGCTGTTCTTCGCGGACTACCGCTCCCGGCAGGGTGCGGGCTACCTGTTCCAGCTGATCCTGTTCATGGCTCCGGCGGCGACGATGCTGCTGCTCGGCCTGATCTACCCGGCGATCTCGACCTTCTTCAAGTCGTTCTTCGACAAGACCGGCAAGGAGTTCGTCTGGTTCGACAACTACTTCTGGGTGTTCACCAACCCGACCGGTACCGCGTCCGTCGTCAACACGCTGATCTGGGCCATTCTGGCTCCGACGATCTCCGTGGCGATCGGACTGGCGTACGCCGTCTTCATCGACCGCGCTCGCGGCGAGAAGGTGCTGAAGGTCCTGGTGTTCATGCCGGTCGCGATCTCGTTCGTCGGCGCCGGCATCATCTGGAAGTTCATGTATGACTACCGCCAGGGCGACCAGCTCGGTCTGTTGAACGCGATCGTGACGCTGTTCGGCGGGGACCCGGTGAACTGGTTGGCGGTCAAGCCGCTGATCAACACGCTGATGCTGCTGATCGTGTTCATCTGGACGCAGACCGGATTCGCCATGGTCATCCTGTCAGCCGCCATCAAGGCGGTGCCCACCGAGCAGCTCGAGGCGGCACAGCTGGACGGCACGAACGCGTGGCAGCGCTTCATCAACGTCACGGTGCCGGGCATCCGCTCGTCGCTGATCGTGGTTCTCACCACCATCACCATCGCCTCGCTGAAGGTGTACGACATCGTCGCGGTGATGACCGGTGGCCGAGATGACACCACGGTGCTCGGCTTCGAGATGGTCAACCAGCAGCAGCGCTTCCAGAGCTACGGTCACTCGTCCGCGCTGGCGGTCGTGCTGTTCGTGTTCGTGCTGCCGCTGATCATCTACAACGCCCAGTCCATGCGCAAGCAGAGGGAGGTCCGCTGATGTCCGCGACGCAGACCATCACCGCCGACACCCGGAGCAAGGGCCAGATCGCTCGCGCGACGCGCCGCAACGAGGCGATCGCCCAGAAGAAGCTGACGTCGAAGGGCGCGACGATCGCGGCCGCGATCATCGCGATCTTCTGGACGATTCCGACGTTCGGTCTGTTCGTGACCTCGTTCCGCCCCGGCGCGGACACGCAGGACACCGGCTGGTGGACCGTCTTCACGGACCCGAAGTTCACGCTCGACAACTACGTTCAAGCGCTGACCGCCGGGGGAACCTCCACCACGCTGGCCTCGGCGTTCGTGAACTCGCTGGCGATCACCATCCCGGCCACGGTGTTCCCGATCGTCATCGCCGCGCTGGCCGCGTACGCGTTCGCATGGATCGACTTCAAGGGTCGCAGCATGCTGTTCGTGTTCGTCTTCGCGCTGCAGATCGTGCCGTTGCAGATGGCCCTGGTGCCCCTGCTGAGCCTGTTCTCGGACGGACTCACGATCGGTGACGTGCAGGTGTTCCCGGGCTTCGGGCTGAACGACGTCGACTACAGCTTCGCTCGCGTCTGGATCGCGCACGCGATCTTCGCACTGCCGCTGGCGACGTTCATGCTCCACAACTTCATCTCGGAGATTCCGGGGGAGATCGTGGAGGCCGCTCGCGTGGACGGTGCCGGTCACGGCCAGGTGTTCTTCCGGATCATCCTGCCGCTGGCGATGCCGGCGATCGCCTCGTTCGGCATCTTCCAGTTCCTCTGGGTCTGGAACGATCTGCTGGTGGCGACGATCTTCGCCTCGCCCGGTGCCCTGCCGATCACACAGGCGTTGAACTCGCTGTCCGGAACCTGGGGCAACCGGTGGTTCCTGCAATCGGCGGGTACGTTCATCTCGATCATCGTCCCGTTGATCGTGTTCTTCGCGCTGCAGCGCTTCTTCGTCCGCGGCCTGATGGCTGGCGCGACCAAGGGCTGACGCTCGATACGGCGGCGCCGTTCGGGGAGACCCGAACGGCGCCGTCGTCGTGTCGCTGCGCGCTGCTCCGGTAGCATGGGTGGCCTGCCTCGATGACGAATCGAGGCGTTTCTCTTTTCCCGCCCCCTGTGAAAGCTCTCGTGACCGACCGCGCCCCCGAAACCTCCTCCGGACCCCGACCCGTGACCGGTGCGATCCGCGCCGTGACCAGCGCCATCCGTCTGCCCGGTACCCCGACCGGGGCGATCCGCACGCTGGGCCCGAATCCTGCGACGGCGCCGATCATGCTGCATCCCGGCGACGCGATCTCCGCACGGCGACGCGTGGCGTACGTCGTGCTGCTGGGGGCGTTGACCGCGCTCGGTCCGTTCACGGTGGACCTGTACCTGCCGGCGTTCCTCGCGCTGCGGCAGGAGTTCGGTGCCACGGAGGCTGCGATCCAGCTGACGCTGACCGGCACGATGATCGGCTTCGGGCTCGGCCAGCTGATCGTCGGTCCGCTCAGTGACAAGGTCGGGCGCCGGGTCCCGCTGCTGGTGGCGACCGGGCTGCACATCCTGGCCAGTGCCGCGGCGGCGTTCGCGCCGACCCTGCTGCTACTCGGGTTCTCGCGCGTGCTGATGGGGATGGGGGCCGCAGCCGGCAGCGTCGTGGCGATGGCGATCGTGCGGGACCTGTTCGGCGGCAAGCGCCTCGTCGTGATGCTCTCCCGGCTCGCGCTGGTCAGCGGTGTCGCACCCGTCGCCGCGCCGTTGATCGGGTCGGCGCTGCTGTCGGTCATGCCGTGGCGGGGGATCTTCGTGGTCCTCGCGCTCTACGGCGTCGTGATGCTCGTGAGCTCGCTGTTCGGTTTGCCCGAGACGCTGCCGAAGGAGCGGCGCGGGGGCGCGGGAACGGGGACCGTGTGGCAGCGGTATCGGTCCGTGCTGACCGACCGGGTCTTCCTCGGCGTGCTGGTGATCGGGGGAATGACCTTCAGCGGGCTGTTCTCGTACCTGTCCGCGTCCAGCTTCCTGTTCCAGGAGACGTACGGGTTCACGCCGTTGCAGTACGGCGTGGTGTTCGCGGCGAACTCGGTGGGCATCGTGCTGGGCAGTCAGGTCGCGTCGCGATTGGCCGCGCGGTTCGGACCGCAGTGGGTGCTGGCGTTCTCCACGGCGGCGATCCTGTTGGCGTCGCTCGCGATCGTGGCCACGGATGCCCTCGAACTCGGGGTGTGGGGGACGATCGTGCCCCTGTTCTTCTTCATGACCGCGTGCGGGTTCACCTTCCCGTGCGTTCAGGTGCTCGCCCTGGACCGGCACGGCAACGCCGCGGGGACGGCCGCCTCGGTCCTGGGCATGAGCAACAACACCGTCGCCGCGGTGATCTCGCCCGTGGTCGGTCTGATCTCACGCGGGGCCGGGATCACGCCGACGACGATGGCGGTCGTGATGGTCGGGTGCTCCGTGGTCGGCATCGTCGCGCTGTGGACGATCGTGCGTCCGCGTCAGGTCGGCATGCTCAACCCATGACCGGTGGCGGTGGAAGGATGGGGGGGATGACTGAGCGCTTCATTCGCGGGTATCGTCCGGGCGATCGGGACGCGTTGACCGAGATCTGCCTGCGCACCGCTGACGACGGTGGGGACGCGTCCGCGCTGTACCGGTACCCGTCACTGCCCGGCGACATCTGGGCGGTCCCGTACGCCGATCGCGATCCGGCGCTCGCCTTCGTCGTGGACGACGGCACCGGCACGGCCGTCGGCTACACCGTGGGGACCGATGACACGATCGCCTTCGCCGACTGGTTCCGTTCATCCTGGTGGCCGAGCGTGCGTGGGCGGTACGACGGCGGTGGAGCGCGGCCGAAGGATGCGGAGGCGCTCGCCTACGCGGACGGTTTCGGCGCCTCGCCGTCGCCCTACGCCGCGACGTATCCCGCGCACCTGCACATCGACCTGCTGCCGGAGGCGCAGGGCGGCGGTTTCGGTCGTCGGCTCATCGCCACGCTGTCGGACGAACTCCGGCGTCGCGGTGTGCCGGGAGTGCACCTGGAGGCCTCGGCGGCGAACACCGACGCGGTGGCCTTCTACGACCACATCGGCTTCACCCGCCTCCCGTCCGGCCCGGACGGCGCGGCGTTCGGCATGTCGCTGGTGGACTGACCGACCGGATGACCGCCTGGCGCGGCCTCTGATCATCCGATGACCGCGGTCATCGCCTGTGGGTCGCCGCCTGGCACAACCGACCCCGACTCCTATCATTGAGACGTGTCGCAGCAGTCATCGTCGCCCGCGTCGCGGAACGCCGCGAGCACCGATGTCGTCGCCCGCGTGAACCGGACGAAGCTCATCGAGCTGCTGCGCGAGGCCGGCCCGCTGACCCGGCAGCAGATCGCAGAACGGACGGCGCTCAGCGCGACCACGGTGATCCGTCTCACCACGACGCTCACCGCCGCACGGACCATTGAGGTCGCGGGTTCGGCGACATCGGGGGGAGGGCGCCCCGCGCAGCTCTACCGGTATGTCGGTGAATCGCGTTGTTCCGCGGTGGTCCAGGTCCATGCGGATCGCGTTGCCGGCGCGCTCGTGAACATGGGCGGCGAGGTGATCTTCCGCCGTTCGTCGCGGTACCGGTCCGAAACCGGTGCGGGCGCGAGCCCGGCTGCGGACCAGTGGACGGTGATCCGATCGCTCGTACGGTCTCTCATCCACGAGGCGGAGAACATGAGTGTTCCCGCCGTCGCCATCGGCGTCGCCGTCCCGGGCCCGGTGAACACGGCGGGCGTGACGCTGCCGATGACCCAGATCGGCTGGGCCGGGATGGATCTCGGAGAGCTGCTCCGTGCGGAGTTCGCCCTCCCCGCCGCCGTTGAGAACGACGCCAACGCGCTCGCCGTGGGGGAGCATTCGCGGGGGTGCGGTGCCGATGACATGGTGGCGATGATCGTGCAGGAGGGCGTCGGCGCAGGAATCGTCACCAACGGCCGACTGCACCGAGGATCCCGCTTCGAAGCGGGCGAAGTCGGATACCTGCTGGTCGGCCAGGGCGCGCTCAGTGGACCAGCCGGACGGCGCGGTGAGCTGGAGAGCCAGCTCAGCCCCGAGTACCTCGCCCACCAGCTCGACCGGCACGACGCGCGACCCCGGGCGGACGAGACCGCGTCGGTGCCGTACGTCCTCGGGCGGGCGAGTGCCGGTGAGGCCGCTGCCATGGCGGTCGCCGAGGACGTTCTGGACCTGCTCGCCGTCGCGACGGCGGCGCTCGTGAGTGTGCTGGATCCCGAGGTCGTCGTGCTCGGGGAGGGATTCGCGCCACTGGACTTCACGATTCCGGAACTCGAGGCTCGCCTGCGGGACCGGGTGATGGCGCCGCCCCGGATCGTCCCGGCGACGTTCGGCGATGACGGGGTGTTCGTCGGAATGGCCGAGCTGGCCGCATCGAATGAGAACCGGTTCGCCTACCTGGCGTACTGACACGGCGGCGGCGGGCTGCGCGCTCGATCCTCGCGGCGTTCTTTCACTTTCCCATTGACGTTCGGCGCGCTCGCTCGTACGCTTCATGACTAATCACCACTCTGACAACAAAGTCACGGGAGACATCGATGTTGATGGGAATCGACGTCGGCGGAACGAAAACGCACGTTCGCGTCGAGTTCGCCGGCGAGCAGCTGTTGGACGCCGTGCTGCCCACCGTCCAGTGGCGGATCGGCGGTCTCATCGGTGACGACCAGAACGCCGCCCGTCTTCTCGCCTGGGCGCAGGAGCACGTCGACGACGACATCAGTGATGCGGCTCTCGTCATCGGCGCCCACGGGCTCGACAGCGCGCGTCAGATCGAGGACTTCCGCCTCCAGCTGGTGGGTGCGCATCGCGGACCCGTTCGCGCGGTCAACGACGCGGAGCTGCTGGTGCCGGCGGCCGGACTCGACTCCGGAATCGCCGTCGTCGCCGGTACCGGTTCGAAGGTGATCGGACGCACCGTCGAGGGCGAGACCGTGGCCGTCGGCGGATGGGGGTACCTCGTCGGCGATCCCGGGAGCGCACCCGCGCTCACGTTCGCGGCCGTTCGCGCCGCGACGCTCGCTCACGACGCCGGTGCGGCGGACGACGTCGTGACGGACGAACTCATGCGTCATTTCGGTGCGGCGGATCTCGTCGCACTCGCCGACCGGTACAACGACTCTCCGAACATCCACGCGTGGGGGGAGGCGGCCGGGATCGTCTTCGATGCGGCCGAGGCGGGGAGCCCGATCGCGGATGCGGTGATCGCGGACGCCGCGGCCCAGCTGGCCCGGGACGTGCGAATCGCGGTCGGCCGCGGTGCCACGGGATCGCACATCGTCTGCGCCGGGGGCGTCATCGTGAACCAGCCGCGACTGCTCGACGCGCTCACGGAAGCGCTGTCGGCGCTCGGGCTGTCGTTCTCGACGCTCGTGCTGGACGCGCCACCCGTGGGCGGTGCCGTTCGCATGGCCCGACAGCTGCTCGCGTCGGTCGCGTGAGGAGCCCTGCCCGAATGAGTCACAGCAATGGAGTCGAAGGAGACACAGAATGAACGCAATCACACGACGCGCGATCGCGCGCGGCGCCGTCGTCGCCGCGACCGCGGGGCTGGTCGGATCAAGCCTCATCGGTTGCAGCGTGACCGGGGCCTCATCTCCCACCGGCGGGGGCGGGGGTGACTCGGGAACGATCAACGTGCTGATGATGAAGCAGGCCGGCTACAACGAGAGCGATGTCTCGGCGATCATCTCGTCGTTCGAGGCGGACCACCCCAAGATCAAGGTCAAGACGACGTGGGTGCCGTATGAAGCGCTCCACGACAAGATCGTCACGTCGGCGCCCGCGGGAACGTACGACGTCGTGCTGATGGATGTCATCTGGCCGGCTGAGTTCGCTTCCAAGGGGTTGATCGCCGATGTCACCTCGAAGATCCCCGCCGACTGGAAGACGGACATGCTCGGTGGCGCACTGTCGACCGCCGAATACGACGGGAAGTACTGGGGAGCCCCGTGGGCGCCTTCGACGAAGCTGTTCTTCTACAACACGGACATGCTGGCCAAGGTCGGAGCGACGGCCGACGACGTCAAGAGCTGGGACGGCGTGCTCGCCGTGGCGAAGAAGCTCAAGGACGCGGGCGTGGTGAAGTACCCGCTGTCGTGGTCGTGGTCGCAGGCGGAGGCGCTGATCTGCGACTACGCCGACCTGCTGGGCTCGTTCGGCGGCACCTTCACGGACTCGTCCGGAAAGCTCACGTTGAACTCGCCCGAAGCCGTCCAGACCCTGACCTGGATGAAGAAGACCATCGATGACGGTCTGAGCGATCCGGCCTCAGTGACCTACCTCGAAAACGACACGGGCAAGTCGATGGCCGCGGGCAACACCGCGATGGAGCTGAACTGGGAATCGACCTTCGCGGACTTGAATGACAAGTCGTCCTCGACCATCGTGGGCAAGGCCGCCGTCACCGCTCCGCCCGCCGGACCCTCGGGGAAGAACCCGGGTGTGAACGGGTCGATGGTCTGGTCGATCACCTCGGGCTCCAAGCACCAGGACGCCGCGTGGACGTTCTTGACCTACTACACGAGCCAGGAGATCCAGAACAAGTACATCGCTCGCCAGATGTCGGACTGGAAGTCCAGCTACACCGACGCCGCCGTCACGGCCGAGAACCCCGAGGTGATGAAGGCCGCCGGTGCCGCCTACGACAACCTGATCTCGCGTCCGCAGGTCGAGAACTACAACGCGATCTCGCAGATCCTCCAGGTCCAGATCCAGAACGCCCTCCTCGGCAAGCAGTCGCCGAAGGACGCCCTTGATGAGGCGCAGAAGCAGGCCGAGGCGGCGAAATAGCGCGTTCGGGCGCGCGGACGGATGGGGATGGTCGCGCGCGTCCGAACCGACATCGGCACCGCAGGCAGTGAAGAGGGAGATCCCGTGATGGACACGGACGTGCGGGTTGTGTCGAAGCCGCGACGGCGGCGGTCGTTCGACCGGCAGGGGAGGCTGGCGTTCTGGCTTCTCCTGCCGGCGGCGGTCGCCGTCTTCGGGGTGGTCCTGTACCCGATCTTCCGCACCGCGCTGGTGTCGCTGTTCGATGTGAATTCGGCGCTCGCGACCGACACGCCCTTCGTCGGGCTCGGCAACTACATCGCGGTCGCCCAGGACCCCGTGTTCTGGGCGTCGCTCGGTCGCACGCTGTACTTCACGATCGTGTCAACCGCGATCGAACTGGTCTTCGGGCTGATGATCGCGGGGCTCCTGAACGCGAAGCTGCGGGCCCGGTGGTTGTTCCGCACGATCATGGTGGTGCCGTGGGCGATCCCGACGATCGTGAACGCAGCGCTGTGGAAGGGGATCTACAACCCGCAGTACGGCCCGCTGAATGCGCTCCTGTCCCAGCTGGGGATCATCGACGAATATCAGGCGTGGCTCGGAGATCCCTCGTGGGCGCTGAACTTCGTCATCATCGCGGACGCCTGGAAGACGACGCCGGTGGTGGCCTTCTTCCTGCTCGCGGGCCTGACGACGATTCCCCCGGAGCTTCTGGAGGCGGCTCAGATCGACCGGGCCGGGTGGTGGCGCACGTTCCGGTCGGTGATCCTGCCGCTCCTGGTGCCGTCCATCGCCGTCGTCCTCGTGCTGCGCACCGTGGAGGCGTTCAAGGTGTTCGACATCATCTACGCGATGACCGGTGGCGGCCCCGCCAACAGCACCGCCACGATCTCCTACTTCGCCTACGAGACGGCGTTCTCGAACCAGAACTTCGGTGTCGGGTCCGCCCTTTCGCTCGTTATCGTCATCGTCATCCTGATCCTGACGACGATCTATCTGCGCCTCCTGCGCCGTTCCGAGATGAGCATCCTGTGAGCCGCATGCGCCGCCGCACCCGCAACAGCGTCCTCGTGCATGTCGCGGCGATCATCGTGGGCGTGTGCACGCTGGCACCCGTGCTGTACATGCTGATCGCCACTGTCACCCCGCAGCGCGACCTCATCACCGTGCCGCTGCGGTGGATTCCACAGACGCTGGACTTCTCGCGGTACGAGACGATCTTCTCGGGAGGTGCCGACTCGGTCGGACAAACGTTCCGCGCCGCGTTCGTGAACTCCCTCGTCGTCGCGGTCGGCGTGGTCGTGGTCGCGATGGTCGTCGGCATTCTCGGCGCATACGCCTTCGCCCGCCTGCGATTCCGGTTCCGGCGGACCGTGCTGTTCATGTTCCTCGGGACGTACATGCTGCCGCAGATCGCGCTGCTGATCCCGACGTACTTGATCCTTTCCTCGGTGGGCCTGTTGGACACCCGGGTCGGCTTGATGATCGTCGACTGCTCGCTGGTCGTGCCGTTCGTGCTGTGGATGTTGAGCAACTACTTCGCGACGATTCCGGAGGAACTCGAGGAGGCCGCTCGGGTCGACGGGACGACACGCATCGGTGCTCTCTTCCGCATCGTGCTGCCCGCCGCGCGCCCGGGCATCTTCTCGACGCTGATGTTCGCGTTCCTGCTGGCGTGGGACGAATTCATGTACGCGCTGATCTTCACCTCGTCGGATGCGTCCAAGACGTTGCCGGTGGCGATCAGTGAGTTCGCGGGCAAGTACACGACCGATTTCGGCCTCGTCGCGGCCGGAGGTCTGCTGTCGGCCATACCGCCCGTCGTGATCGCGATCATCTTCCAACGCCACATCGTCAGTGGTCTGTCGTCCGGGTCCATCAAGTAGGAGGTATCCATGGCCCAGAAGATTCCGTTCGCGGACGCCATGCGTGCGCAGCCCGCATTGATCGCCGGGGTCCTGCGTCGGTTGCGGGAGGCTCCCGCCGTTCCACCGCTTCGACCCACTGAGGTGGTGTCCGTGGTCGGCATGGGGGCGTCGCGCAATTCGGCCTACGCATTCGTGGCCGCCGCCCGCGCGGCCGGTGTTCGTGCCGCGAATCCGTCAGCGGCTGAGGTTCAGGCCGGACCCGGGGATATCGCTCCGGCGGACTACACCGTGCTGGTGTCCGAGTCCGGGCGCAGCCCCGAGACCGTCAGCGCCGCCCGATTGCCGGCGCGGGTGAGTCTGGCCGTGACGAACGAAGCCGGCTCCCCGTTGGCGGCGGCCACCGACGTCTCCCTCGATTTCGGCGACATCGCCGATTCGGGGGTGTACACCGCAGGGTATCTCGCGACACTTCTGGCCTACGCTCACCTGTTCGATGCGTGGGGTCTGGACGCGATTCCACCGGACGTGGAGCAACTGCCGTTCCTTGTCGCGGAGGCCCTTCAGGCCCACGAGGAGGATGCGCGGGCCGCCGCCGAGTGGATCGCGGCGGCGACGATCGTCGATGTGGTCGGCCAGCAGGTCTCGTTCGCTGCGGCGAGCCAGTTCGGTCTGATGCTTCGTGAGGGGCCGCGCGTGCGGTCGGCGGTTTTCGAAACGTTCGAGTACCTCCACGGTCCGATCGATGCGGCGAGGGACGGAACAGTGGTCGTGGCATTCGGCGACGGACGCGAAGCCGACCTCGCCCGAGTCGTCGTCGGCGGTGGGGCTCGGGCCGTGCTGGTGACCTCGGACGAGGTTGAGTCGTCCGCAGCTCTCCGGGTGATCCGTATCCCCACCGGACTCAGCCCGTTCGCCAGAGCAGCCGTGGAGGCCGTCGTCGCCCAGCTGATCGCCGCCGCCGCGGCGGAGATTCGTGGAGTCTCCATGGACGAGTTCCTGTACGACGGGCTCGGGACGAAGATCGGGGAGTGAGCTGCGGCTCGCGTTCTCGATGGGTCCGGATTTCTTCGCTTGGGACGGGGCCGTGGAGGGTGGCGTTTCGCGGGGCGGCTCGGGTTCGCGATGGGTCGGGATTCCTGCGCTTGGGACGGAGCCGTGGAGGGTGGCGTTTCGTGGGTTGGCTCGCGTTCTCGATGGGTCGGATTCCTACGCTTGTGACGGAGCCGTGGATGGTCGCGTTTCGCGGGTTGGCTCGCGTTCTTGATGGGTCGGGATTCCTGCGCTTATGAAGGAGCCGTGGATGGTCTTGTTTCGCGGGCCGGCTCGCGTTCTTGATGGGTCGGATTCCTACGCTTGTGACGGGGCCGTGGATGGTGGCGTTTCGTGGGTTGGCTCGGGTTCGCGATGGGTCGGGATTCCTTCGCTTGGGACGGGGCCGTGGATGGTCACGTTTCGCAGGGCGGCTCGCGTTCTCGTCTCCGCGTCGGGGGCGCCCCGCTGGGAGGGCGCCAGCGAGGCGAAACGGCGTGAGATTCATGGCGGGATCGGGGGTGAGAGCAACCTCATCTCCACAGGCCGAAATCTATCCACAGCCTGGGATATTCAACGTCCGCTGTCGGTGCCCCGGCGTAAAATATGGGTTATGAACACGACGATGGAACGGGCCCGGGAGACGATGGCTCACGCCGTCGCCGACCTCCGTTCCATCCTCGCCTCCGGCACCCTCGGTGAGGCGTCTCGGGAGGACGTTCTCGGGTTCGCGATCAGCGTCGGAGACATGCTCCGGCAATCAGAAGCGGCCGCGATCGAACTGACCGGTGTGATCGAGAAGCGCTCCGCCGCGGCGGAGCGCTTCGACGTTTCCGCCGACTGCCGCTCCGCGAACGAAGTGATGCAGCGCACCACCGGTGCCGCCCCCACCACCGTCAAGCGATGGAGCCGGCTGGCCGCGACGATCAAGCCTGCTCGGGTTCTGTCCTCTGGTGAGCAGAAGCCGGCGGAGTTTCCTGCCCTCCGTGAGGCGCTCACCACAGGTGCGATCGGCGCGGACGGCCTGGAGGCCGCGACCCGGCCCCTGCGGGAGATCAAGGATCGCGTCGCGTCGACGGATCTCGCGGAGGTTGACGAGGTTCTCGCGGCGATGACCACGACCACCGGGGCGCCGGTGATGTGCGACACCCTCCGCGACGCTTCCCTCCGGCTCGCCACAGACCTCGATATCACCGGTGCCGAGGATGAAGAAGAAAAGTCCTTCCGGGGTCGGGCCTTGCGGCTCGGGGTGAAGCGGAACGGGCTCGTGCCCGTCTCGGGTCAACTCGTCCCGGATGTCGCGGGTGCACTGTCGGTGTTGCTGGATTCGATCAACAACCCCCACGGCCAGCCCGCGGGCGTGAAGTTCCGGCCCTCGGACGAATCCGACGAGAACGCGGATGCGCGCACGATGGCGCAACGGAACCATGACGCCCTCGGCACGATCCTTGCCGCGGTCCCCAATGCTCCGGACATGCCGACCAACGGCGGCGGCGCACCGGTGCTGGTGATCCACGCGACGGAAGACACCGTCCGTGCCGGTGAAGGGTGGGCCACCATCCCCGGCGCCGATGCGACGGGTACCGATGTGCCGGTGCCGTTCGCCGCGGCGAAGCATGTCGGGTGCTGTGGGACCGTCCAGCACCTCACCACCGCCGCCACCGGCCGGATCGTGAAGCTCACGATCGACAAGCGCTTCTTCTCCCCGGACCAGCGCCGAGCGATCACCGTCCGGGACCGGTCGTGCGTGATCCCGGGGTGCCACACCCCAGCCCGGTGGTGCGAGATCCACCACGTGAAGGAATGGTCAAACGGCGGTCAGACCGATGTCGATAACGGGGTGCTGATCTGCTGGCACCACCATCGGTTCATCGATCGGATGGGGTGGGATATCCGGATGGCGGACGGCGTCCCCGAGGTCCGTCCACCGGACTGGATCGACCCCACCCAATCCTGGAAACCCACAGGCTCGCGGGCAGTACCTCGCCCGAAGCGGGGTGCGTGATGTCCGGGGAGAACTCCGCCCACACCACACCCACCCTCCGCCCCGCGACGTTCTGCCTCACCGCCGCTCGTCCAACGGCCGGGAAGGAGAACCACGTCGAGAACGTGAACGGCGCAGTGGCGACCCCCTCCCGAACGCGAGCCGGCAACCGAAGCCGAGCAGACGGGCACCATCCCCAGCAGAAAGACCCGACCACGCCGGAACGCGACCCGCACCACACAGCGGGGCGCGCCACACACCCCGCGACGCTTCGACGCGCTCACGTGACGAGCAACGAGAACGAGACCGACGCGAGGGCAACCACCCCGCGAACGCGACCCGGCGACGAGAGCCGATCCGTGACGGCCGGTCTTAAGCCGAAAACCCACTCCCGCCGGAGCCCGCAGCGCCGAACGGAACGCACCGACCGCATCCCGAGCGCACAAGACGCAACCATCCCAAGATCCGCGCGCCGACAGATGAACCCAACCGCCCCGACAACCCGTGTCGTCTTAAGCCGAAAGCACGCGACAACGCTGGAACACGACACGCGCACCCCCCCGCCACCCACGGACCAACGCTTCGTCCTGCCGACGATCGCCCAACTGCCAGGGCCCCGCGGCGGAGCGGCGGAAGAGGTGCGCTGCCTTCAGATCGCGACCAGGCGTCCGTCCTCCAACCGGTACGAGCGGTCCACGAGACCGGGCGGAACCGCGATATGGCTGATGAGCACCACGGCCCGGTCCGGCACCGCGGTGAGCATGTCGGTCAGCAGTGCGTCCGACCGCGCCGGATCGATGCCCGCCGTCGGCTCATCCAGTACCAGCACGTCCACATCGTGCAGCAGCACTCGGGCCAACGACAACCGCTGCGCTTGCCCACCCGACACCAGCGCGCCGGCCTCGCCGACCCGGGCGTCCAGCCCACCACGGCGCCGCAGCCAGTCGCCGAGCCCCACTCGTTCCAGCACCGCCTCCAGCTCGGCGTCGTCCGCATCATCACGGGCGAACAGCAGATTCTGGCGGATGTCCTCATCGAACAGCATCGGCTGCTGCTCGCTCATCCCGACCGCGAGTCGAACGTCAGCGCCGGACAGCCCGTGCACGTCGACGCCGCCGAGTGTGTACGACCCCCGCGCCTGCAGGAACCGGACGAGCACGTGAGCGAGCGTCGACTTGCCGGCCCCGGAGGCACCGGTGATGAGGATCCGCTCGCCCGGCCGGACATCGAGATCCAGCCCGCGCAGCGTGTCCCGCCCACCCGGCCACGCGGCGTGCACATCACGAAGCCGCAGCCCGTCGCCGAACGTCGGCCGACTCGGCGCCGCTTCGACATCGTCCGCGACCAGCTCATCGGGGACCTCGGCCGGGAGGGCGTCCGCGATGCGCTCCGCCGACGCATGCACGCGACGCCACGATGCCGCGGCCAGCGGCACCGCACCGAACACCTCGAACACCGCCAGCGGCACGAGCGCCGCCACCGCCATCAGTGCGCCCGATTCCCCGGACACGACGGACGGCGCACACACCGCGACCGCCGCGATGGACGCGACCCCGGCCAGCAGCGACACCACGGCGGAGGACACCCCCTGCGCACTCGTGGCGCGCGTCACATGGCGGCGCAGCGAGGCATCGGCCGCACGCACCCGATCCCGCGCCGCCGGCTCCGCGCCATACGCGGCCAGCACGTCGAAACTGCCGATGTAGTCCGCCAGCGCACTCGTCAGGGCCGCCCGGGCCGGCGCGACGGAACGCTCCGCCTGCGACCCGGCGAGCCAGCCCCACAGCGCCGCGGCACCGGCCGCGAGCACCAGGCAGACCGCCAGCGTGAGCCCGGCCGCCGGGGCGATGATCGAGATCGCGATCACCGCGACGATCGACGTCAGCACACCGACGACCACCGGCTGCACGACCCGCAGCGGCAGGTTCTGCAACTCTTCGACGTCGTCGACGAGGGTGGACAGCACTGAGCCGCGGTCGGTGCGCGAGATGCCGTCCGGCGCCAGCGGCACGAGCCGTCGCACCAGGTCCCCGCGCGTCACGGCGAGCTGGCGCAGCGCCGCGTCGTGGCCGCTGACGCGCTCGAGGTACCGGAACACGGCGCGGGAGATGGCGAAGAAGCGGACGCCGACGATCGCGACGTTCAGCGCCACCAGCGACGTCGCGAACGACGCGGTGACGATGAGCCACCCGCTCGCCGAAAGCAGCGCGACCGCCCCGACTGCGGAAGCCAGCCCCCAGAGGGCGCCGACCGCGAACCGCCGCAGCGGGGGCTGTGCGGTGCGAAGGACGTCGCGCGTGGTGGTCATGAACGGGCCTCCGCGCCGGCGACGAGGACGACGTCGTCGGCGATCGATTCGGCGGTGGAACGGTGCGACACGACCACCACGGTCGCGCCGCGATCGGCGACGCCGCGCAGCTCCCGCCACAGCCGCGCCTCGGTGTGCGCGTCCAGCGCGCTGGACGGCTCGTCGAGCACGATGACCCGTGCAGCCCCGCGGCGGTGCCGGTACAGCGCGCGCGCCACGGCCACCCGCTGCGCCTGCCCGCCGCTCAGCCCGGCGCCCTGGGCGCCCAACTCCCGGTCCGGATCCGCGTCCGAGCATGCCGTTCGCAAGGCCCAGGCGACGTCGTCCGCCGCCGGAGCATCGTCACCGAGCGCGACGTTCGCGGCGACCGTCCCGGCGATGAGTCCCGGACGCTGGTCGGCCCAGGCCAGCCAGGATGCGGGGGAGAGGTGGCGCAGGTCGATGCCGTCGAGCGTGGCGGTGCCGGTGAACTCCGCGGCACGACGCAGCGCCGCCACGACGCTGGACTTGCCGGCTCCGGACGGTCCGCGCAGCACGGTGACGGTCCCCGGCCGGGCGGTGAACGACACCGGTGGCAGCGGCTCATCCCGCTGCACGCGGACGTCGATGAGAGCGAGAACGCCCGGCCCCTCCGGGGTACCGGCGACGGCATCGTCGGCGGGGGAGACCGCGGCGGCCTCATCCAGCACCGAGAAGACGTCGGCGGTCGCGGCGAGCCCCTCGGTGGCGGCGTGGAACTGCACGCCCACCTGGCGCACCGGGAAGAACGCCTCGGGGGCCAGCAGCAGCACGAACAGCCCGACGGACAGCGCCATCTCGCCGTTCAGCATCCTCAGGCCGATGGACACCGCGATGATGGCCACGGAGATCGACGCCAGGAACTCCAGCATGAAGCCGGACACGAACGTGATGCGCAGCACGGTCATGGTCTCCCGGCGGTAACCGTCCGAGATGGACTCGACCGACGCGACGGCCTTGCGCTCGCGGCCGAACAGCCGGAGCGTCCCGAGACCGGACACGGTGTCCGCGAACCGCGTGGCGAGGCGCTGCAGCGTGCGCCACTGCTTCTGCTGGACGCTCCGCGTGGCCAGGCCGATCAGGGCCATGAACAGCGGGATCAACGGCAGACAGATCACGGCGGTGAGACCGCTGATCCAGTCCTGCCCCCACATCACGACCAGCAGAACCGGGGTGATGATCACGGTCGCGACCAGTTGCGGAAGGAAGCGCCCGACGTAGACGTCCAGAGCCTCCAGTCCGTGACCGGCCGTCACGGTGAGCGCGGATGAGTTCCGCCGGGCCAGCCAGGACGGACCCAGGCGACGGATCGCCGCCAGCAGCGCCAGGCGCAGCTCGGACCCGACGCGGGAGGCCGCCCCCGCGGCGACGCGCTCGTCGGCCCACACCAGCGCGGCGCGGACGAGCACCACAACGCCCAGCCACATCAGGGTGCGCGCGAGCCCGTCGGTGCGATCCAGCACCCCGGTGATCGCCGCGGTCAGCAGCCACGCGAACGCGATGGTCGCCGCCACCCGGGCCACGCTCAGCGCGCCGGCGGCCAGGAAGAACCCCCGACTGCTGCGGGCGTACCGCAGCAGTCGAGGGTCGACCGGTCCCGTACGGGTCCTCTTCTCAGGCATCAGAAAGGCTCAGTGGGCCTGAACCGCTTTCTCGATCGAGGACCGCGTGACGCGCTTGCGGAACACCCAGTACGTCCAGCCCTGGTAGACCAGCACGACCGGAATCGCGATGACCGCGAGCCACGTCATGATCTGCAGCGTGTAGTCCGTGGACGACGCGTTGTAGATGTTCAGGCTGTTGGCCGGGTCGGTCGAGGAGGGCAGCACGTTCGGGAACAGGGAGGCGAACAGGCCGGTCACCGCGAACACGATGGTGGCGGCGCCGAGCGAGAACGCCCAGCCCTCCTTGTCCTTGTAGTTCATCAGCACGGACGCGATGAGGGAGACCGCGGCGAGCGCGCAGAGGATGAGCCCGGCGATCGAGAAGTGCGCGACCAGCGTCCAGACGAGGAACGCCGCGGCCACGACGATCGTCGCGAGCCCGGACCGCAGCGCAAGCTTGCGGGCGTCCAGACGGAGCTGTCCGTCCGTCTTCATCGCGACGAACATGACGCCGTGCGTGAAGAACAGCAGCAGGGTGGTGAGGCCACCGAGCAGCGCGTACGGGTTCAGCAGCGTGAACAGCGTGCCGGTGAAGTTGTGGTCCGCATCCAGCGGCACACCCTGCACGATGTTGGCGAACGCCACGCCCCACAGCAGCGCCGGAACGGCCGAGCCGATCACGATCATCCAGTCGAAGCCGGACTTCCACTTCACGCTGTCGCGCTGGTGGCGGTACTCGAACGAGACGCCGCGGAGGATGAGCGCCAGCAGGATCAGCAGCAGCGCGAGGTAGAAGCCGCTGAACAGCGACGCGTACCACTCCGGGAACGACGCGAACAGGCACGCACCGGCGACGATGACCCAGGTCTCGTTGAGGTCCCAGATCGGGCCGATGGTGTTGATGATCTGCCGGCGGGAGATGTCGTCCTTGCCGAGGAAGGGGAGGGACATGCCCACGCCGAAATCGAAGCCGTCCAGGACGAAGTATCCGACGAAGAAGAAGGCGACGATCCAGAACCAGAGAGTGTTGAGATCCATGATGCGTACCCCTTAGTAGACGACCGACTCGACGGGCTTGTCCTCGGACGGTGTCTCGTCCGGGTCGATGCCCTTCTGCGCGGCCTTGATGATGAGGCGGAACTCGACCACCGCGAGGGCGGCGTAGATCGCGGTGAAGGCGATCAGGGAGATCAGCACCTCGAGTCCGGAGACGTTCGGGGAGACGCCGTCCCGGGTCGTCATCAACCCGAACACGAGCCAGGGCTGACGACCCATCTCCGCGAACACCCAGCCGACGAGGTTCGCCAGCAGGGTAGCCGGAACCGACCAGATCGCCAGGTTCCACATCCAGGTGCGGACTTCGTACTTCGCCTTGCGGCGCGTGGCCCAGAGGCCGTACGCGGCGATGACGGCGGAGACGACGCCGAGGAGGATCATCCAGCGGAAGGCCCAGTAGGTCACCCACAGGACGGGGGCGAAGTCGGTCAGACCGGTGCCGGCGAACTGCGTCGCGTACTGCGCGTTCAGGTCGTTGATGCCCTCGACGCAGCCGTTGATGTCGTGGGTGGACAGGAACGCCAGGAGGAAGGGAACACGGACCGAGAACAGCTCGTGGCTGCCGTCCGGGGTGCCGAGCGTGAACAGCGAGAAGGAGGCGTCGGATCCGCAGGCGGAGTTGAACATCGCTTCGGCGGCGGCCATCTTCATCGGCTGGGTCTGGACCATCGCAAGGCTCAGTGAGTCACCGCTGAGGAACACGCCGACGAGGGCGACGAGCATGCCCCACATGCCGAAGCGGAGGCTCTTGCGGAACGTCTCGTAGTGGTTGTTGCGCTTCATGTGCCACGCGGACACCGCGATGACGATGCCCATCGCGAACATCAGGGCACCGAAGAGCGTGTGCGGGAAGGCGGACAGAGCGACCTTGTTCATCAGCAGCGCGCCGAAGTCGATCAGCTCGGCGCGACCGGACTGCGCGTTGTACTCGTAGCCGACCGGGTTCTGCATGAACGCGTTGGCGGCGATGATGAAGTACGCCGAGAGGATGGTGCCGATCGAGGTGGCCCAGATGGTCAGCAGATGGATCTTCTGCGGCAGACGGTTCCAGCCGAAGATCCACAGGCCGATGAAGGTCGCTTCGAAGAAGAAGGCGAGCAGGCCCTCGAAGGCCAGCGGCGCACCGAAGACGTCGCCGACGAAGCGGGAGTAGTCAGACCAGTTCATCCCGAACTGGAACTCCTGGACGATGCCGGTCACGACGCCCATGGCGAAGTTGATCAGGAAGATCTTCCCGAACAGGCGCGTGAGGTGCAGCCAGCGCACATCGGCCGTCCGTACCCACGCGGTCTGGAAGATGGCCGTGACCAGGCACAGACCGATCGTGAAGGGGACGAACAGGTAGTGGTAGACGGTCGTGAGACCGAATTGCCAGCGCGCTAACGCCAGCGGATCGAGCAGTTCCATGGGAACGACCTCCGTGTCGTGCGCGGGCGTGTCTCCCCACGCTCATCGACCACGGTATTCACGTGGCCGGTGCACGTTTCGCGGCGGGAGCCGTGAATAACTCCCGCCCCTGGTCAGCGCGGAATCGCCGCGCGGCCCAGCCCCGCTACGAGGCGATCTCGTCGGGCTTTCGACGCATGAGCTGGATCACGCAGTCCGTCGGGTCGCACGCCGGGCGCATCTCGCCGACGTCCAGGGGCCCGCCGACTTCGGTGAGCACGCTGCGAAGCAGCGACAGATGAACGCTGCACCGGGTACCGTTCGGTCCGCTCGCTGCGGCGTGCTGGCACGGGCTGAGGTCGACCGTGAGCTCGACCTCATCGACCACGGGATCGAACCCGCTCTCCTCGAGATGCTCGACGACGGCGTCGAGCTGATGCAGCTCGTCGGCGTCGAGGCCGTCGGGGATCGTTTCCGGCATGATGCGTCGCATCATGTCGCCGCGCTCTGCGGCTTCCGTCGCCTTGCGTCGGATCACCGGGCTGGAGGAGCCGTCACCACCGGTCGCGGCACGGTACAGCGTGCGCGGCCGTCCGCGGGTGGTGCGGTGCTCGATGGACTGCAGGACGAAGCCGCTCTCGATGAGCCGTTGCAGATGCTCGCGGACCGTATTCGGATGCAGCCCGGTGGCTTCGGTGAGCTCGTCGATCGTGCGGTCGGCGCGTTCGAGCAGCATCGCGAGGATTCGCACGCGGGACTCGCTGGAGATGGGGCTGTAACCGTGGGGGGCGGCCATGGCCCCATCCTCTCAGAAAAACGTGGTCGCTGCGCGGAATGTCGCGCGCGTGCCCGAGCCGTCCCATGGAGGCGCCACGAGGCCGATAGCGTGGCGGTGTGGTGAGGGACGAGGTGCGGACGCTGGGCGTCGTCGGCGCCGGCCGCGTCGGGCTGACGCTGGCACGGTTGGCGATCGCGTCCGGCCTGCACGCCCGCGTGTCCGGGTCGGGGGAGCCGGTGCGCGTGCGCCGACCCGCGGCGCTGTACGCTCCCGGAGCCGAGGCGGTCCGGACCGAGGACGCCGCCGCTGCCGACCTCGTCGCCCTGTGTATGCCGCTGGGTGAATACACCGAGATCGATCCCGTTCCGTTCGTCGGGCGGATCGTGATCGACGCGATGAACTACTGGCCGGAATCGGACGGGGAGCGTGCGGACCTCGACGACCCCACCCACCCCACCTCGACGTTGGTGCAGGCGCACCTGCCCGGGGCGCGCGTGGTCAAGGCGTTCAACCACGTCGCGTTCCGGGACCTTCAGGCGAACGCCCGTCCGTCCGGCTCGCCGCACCGCATCGCGATCGGCGTCGCGGGCGACGACGCGAACGCACTCGCGGAGGTGTCGTCCCTGGTCGACCGCCTCGGATTCGACCCGGTCTACGCCGGGACCCTCGCCGAGAGCCGCGTGCTGGAGCCCACCGGCCCGGTGTTCGGGGCCGTTCTCGGGGCGGACGCCCTGCGCACGCGGCTCGGGCGGTGACTCAGCCGAACACCGGTGGCAGCGTGATGATCGCCAGCCGTGCCCGGCCGAGGTGGATGTGACTCGGCCGAACACGGGCGGCAGCGTGATGATCGCGAGCCGTGCCCAGCCGGCGTGGCGGTGACTCAGCCCAGGTGCACGGGAATCAGGCGAAGCCGAACACCGGAGGCAGCACGATGATCGCGAACAGGGCCCAGCTCAGGTACACCGGCAGGTAGCCGGTCTGCCAGCGCTCCAGGGCGGTGAAGCGGCCGTGTCTGGTCGCCAGTCGCAGCATGAACCATCCGGCGCCGGCGAGGTTCACCAGCAGCACGATGTTCACTCCGAGCGCGGCGACGCGGTTCGCGGTGAAGCCGTAGTCGTCACCGGCGCGGACGAACATCACGATCAGGACGAACGCGTCCACGAGCAGGGCGAGGGCCACCATGACCAGTTGCAAGCGGTCGAACCATCCGGCCGGTGCCTGCGGATCGCGCGCGGACTGCGTGTAGAGCACGAGCCCGATGACCACCAGCAGCAGGACGTCGATGACCAGGAGCAGCTCGCGCGATCCCGCCACGGTTCCGGCCTGCACGAGGACGGCGATCAGGATGCCGCCGAGCAGGAGCGTGAACAATGGGGTGAAGATCTTCGCGAGTACCGGAGCGATGTTCTCCAGGACGCCCTTCTTCGTCTCCACGAGCCAGGCCGCGACCAGTGGCGCGATGCCGATGAAGACCGCCGCCGCCCACGGGCCGATCACATCGGCGATGTCGACGCCCAGCACGCTGAACACGATGAGGGTGATGCCGGCCAGGACGCCCATGCCGAGTGCCATCAGCGTGCAGTAGATGAACCACTCGCCACTGAATCGGATGAAATCCATTCGTGGGCGCGCTTCGCGCCAGTCATCGCCGACGTATGCGAGCCCGACCGCCAGCCACAGCGCCACCGGCTGGTGCAGGAAGGCCACGATCACGCTGTCCCCGCGCATCTGGAACGGGTAGCCCAGGGCGAAGGCCGCCGGTAGCGCCAGGAGCACGACGGTCGCGACGATGATCATCGGTCGCGGCCGTCGACGGATCAGGAAGTAGGTGGCCACCGCGGCGGCCAGCACGACCGGTGCGATGCGCACCAGGAACGTCCCCTCGAGGAAGCCGGTGTCCATCAGGGCGAGGAGGCGCAGGATGAGCGCGGCGACAACGCCGATCACCAGAGCCGGCAGGAACCGGTCGCGCCAGGGCAGCGATTCCTCGGCCGCTGCCGGCAGCTGCCCCCACAGTCGGTCGCCGTGCTCGCGTGCGTACTCCGAGGAGACGGCGCTCGCGGAGCCGATCCGACCACGGGCGATGGTGAACGCCTCGGCCGCGGACAGCCCGGACGTCATCAGCGCGTCCATCTGGTCGCGGAGGTGGCTCTCCAGCTCCGCGACGTCGTCCGCGCGGATTGCCGGTGTGCGGCTCACGTCGGTCCGCCACGCGGTGATGGACGCTTCGACCTGCGGGTCAACGGTCGCCATGCTCATGCCCCCATTCCCGCCACCAGCGGTGATCCACCGTCATGCCAGACGCGGGAGAGGGCCTTCGTGACGATCTCCCACTGCGCGCTCTGCTCACCGAGCAACGCCTGGCCGCTGGGGCTCAGGCGGTACAGCTTGCGCCGCCGGCCGGTGTCGGCGATCTGCCACCCGGACTCGACGTGGCCCAGCCGTTCGAGGCGGTGCAACAGCGGATAGAGCATGCCGTCGCTCCATTGCAGCTCTCCGTCCGACAGCTCGGCGATCCGCTGCAGGATCGCGTAGCCGTACGACTCGCCTTCCGCCAGGATGCCGAGCACGAGGGGTGTCGCGGTCGCCGCGACCAGATCCTTGCCGACCTGCATGTGGTCTCCAACCCTTGTGGTGCTATGTACCTAGAACCACAAGGTATGTCCCACGGACCATCCTCGTCAACATCCGCAAACCGTTCCCGGCGCACTCGCAGGCTGGCGTCGGTCCGGCCGCTCGGCGGTCCTCGCATGTCATCATGGGGCCGTGCGCTTCATCCTCAATGTCATCTGGGTCATCCTCTCCGGCTGGGTTCTGTTCCTCGGCTACATGCTGGCGGGCGTGCTGCTGTGCATCCCGATCGTCACGATCCCGTGGGCGATCGCGTCGTTCCGCATCGGCGTCTACGCGTTGTGGCCCTTCGGACGCGAGATCGTCAGCAAGCCGAAGGCAGGGCTCGGGGCGGCCCTCGGCAATGTCATCTGGGTCGTGCTCGCCGGGTGGTGGCTGGCGATCGCGCACATCGTCTCGGGGATCGCGCTGGCGGTGACGATCATCGGCATTCCGATGGCGATCGCCGACTTCAAGCTGGTCCCGGTCTCGCTCATGCCGCTCGGCAAGGACATCGTTCCGACTCGTCGGGGTCCTTTCGCGGAGAACTGAGGGTGCTGGGTGCGTGATCGTGCCGACGCGTCGGGGTCCGTTCGCGGAGAAGTGAGAACGCGCGTCAGACGATCGCGGCGGCGGTGCAGACGACCGCGATGAGGGGAAGGGCGCCCTGTGTGACGGCGGCCCGGCGCTTGGCCGGCGCGGAGAAGAAGAGCACGAGGGCTGCGGCCAGCATGGAACCGGTCCCCGCGAGCATGAGCGCGACGCCCGGGTAGAACAGGCCCAGCGCGGCGAGGATCAGACCGATCACGGTGACCACCGCGAGGAACAGGTTGTAGAAGCCCTGATTGAATGCCATCTCCTCAGTGGCCTCGGCCTGCTCCGGTCGAAGTCCGAAGACGCGGCGCGTGCGTGGCGATGTCCACGTGAACGACTCCATTACGAAGATCGCCACATGCAGCGCCGCGGCCAGCGCCGCGAAGATCAATCCGATGCCGAGCATGTATTGAACATAGTTCCGGAACGGTCAGCGGCACAGGGCGTCGGCGAACCAGCGGGCGTAGTCGTGCCACGGATCGCGGTCTCCGCGCAGGCGTGCGATGTGCGTGGTCAGCGGCTCGGTGAGGGCGAACCACTCGCCGCCCTCGCGCAGAGCGGCGAATTCGCGGTGACGGCGCTGTTCGACCGAACGGTCACCGAGTTCGAACGCCAACAGCTCCTCGTGCCGGATCGCGGCGAGCCGTCGTCGCGGGGTGCCGGATGTGCCGATCTTGACGCGCGTCGCGTAGCGCAGGTAGTACACGACATCGACGCGGGGGAGGGGGAGGTCCGGATCAGGGGCGTCGCCGACCCGCCAACCGCAGACTCTGCAGGCCGGGCCGTCCGGCGTGCGGATGGCGGTAGTCGCCCCACACAGTCGGCACGGCGAGCGGTCGTCGGTGGAAGGGGGCACCCGGAGAGGGTAGCGTCGGGTGCCGACATCGGCTTCGCGAGTTCTCCCGCTCGGCCGTCGGAGATGCCGATTTCCGGCATTCGGGGGACATTTCTGCCATTCCCTGACCATTGGCGAGGAAATACGACATCAGTCGGCGAAAGAATCTGCCGACCATGATTAGGTGTCGGATGAACGGATCGTCGAATCCCCCACCCTGTCTTGGGTGTCGGCGATGTTCTCCCGCCCGATCCCACGGCGGGACGTGCGGGACCCCCGTCTACGGTGCTGGGTCCCGCACGCGCCTCGTGAGCCGCGGCATCGCATTCCCGCCGCCGTGACGCGGACGAGGCGGGGACGCAAAAGAGCCCCCGGTGTGCACCAGGGGCTCTCGCTGCGGAGAATGGGGGATTCGAACCCCCGAGGGCTTTCACACCCAACACGCTTTCCAAGCGTGCGCCATAGGCCACTAGGCGAATTCTCCTCGGCCGCGAAGGGCCATCAAGAATCCTACCCTGTGCGAGAGGGTGCTCGTGACGCCTCGGCGGTATCCACGCCCAGCGGTCGCCGGAACAGGGAGCGGGGCAGGAGGAAGGCCCGTCGCCGATCCGCGGGATCGACCATCGTCCTCCAGGCGGCGCGCACCGCGTCCATCTCGGCGGTCAGATCGACCCGTGGGCGATCCGCGTCCGGGTGGGCGTAGCTCGTGCGCTCCACCGCTGTGGCCAGGGTCCGCAGCGGTGCGGTCGCGGTCTCGCGGCGCTCCGACATGCGCTCGGCGAACGCCCGCGGCGTCTCGGCGGAGGTGACGCCGAGACCGAGGTCCAGTGCCTGTGCGAGGACCTCGCGCCAGGCGGACACCGCATCACCGGCGCGGGCGCGGGCGCGCCGGCGTGCGCGGATCGCGATGCGCGCAAGAGCCGGAACGAGAGCCAGCAGCGCCAGTCCGAGCAGGACCAGAGGGACGATCCACACGACGGGAGAAACGGTGCCGGACTCCGTGCCGGAGCCCGCGGTCGGCTGCGGGTTGTTCGCGGCGTCGTCCTTCACCGACCGCGTCGGTGCCGGTGCCGGGCCGGTCGTCGGCTCCGGGCCGGCCGTGCTGTTGGTCGCGGGGGTGAAGGCCGTCGGCGTGCCGAGCGTCGCGGTGGGCTCGAAGGGCACCCACCCGATGCCCGTGAAGTACACCTCCGGCCAGGCGTGCAGCTGGTCGCTGGTGACCTGGTACACCGTCTGATCGTCGACCTTGTCGTTCGTCGCCTCCCCGGGAAGGAAGCCGACCACGACACGTGCGGGCATGCCGAGCGTCCGAGCCATCAGCGTGAACGTGCTGGCGAAGTGCACGCAGTAGCCTTCGCGCTTCTGCAGGAACGCCACCATCGCCGCAATTCCGGTGCCGTCGAAGCCATCGTCGATGGGCGCCGTCAGGGAGTACTGGAAATCGTCGCGGAACCAGGACTGCAGCAGGATGAGTTTGTCGTAGTCCGTCTTGCCCGAGGACGTGACCTCGGCGGCCGTGTCAGCGATGATTCGCGGGGTCTCCGCCGGGATGGCCGACACCGCGGGATCCGCGCCCACGCCGGAGCGCGTGGCCGGGGCGGCTTCGATCTGCTCGAGGGTCGGTGTCAACGTCAGAAAGTCGACCCCGTAGTGCTGGCCGGACGCGTCCGAAGTCTCGGACGAGATCGTGCGGCTGTCACCGCGCGCCAGCCAAGCACCGGAGATCCCCGTCACCGCGGTGGCGGCGTACGGTACCGGTGCCCACTGCGAACTCAGATCGCCGACCTCGACGGTCCCGACGTGCGCCTGGGCGGACACGTGGTCGGCGCCGTCCACCGGCAGGGCGAGGACGCCCAGCGCCGTCTTGTCGGACTCATCGGGCTGCCACTGGCGACCGGTGAAATCCGTGACGGTGGTCAGGCGAAGGTAGGGCGCGCTGGTCAGATCGGACCGAAAGGTCAGGACCGGTGTCGCGTCCGGCCGGCGCAGGTCACGGCCGAGATCGAGGCTGGCGTCCACCGTGGTGAATCGGGCGAACCCGGTTCCCGCCGCGGTGCCCCCGGGAACGGCCGGAGCGATCAGAACCGCGACCAGCAGAGCGACGGTTCCGGTGACCACCGCCGTCAGGGTGCCGCCGCGGCGCACTCGGTCGGGGTCGTCGGCCTCGGCCCGCACGACGGTGCCGCGTCGCGCCATCAGCAGCGCGAGCACCATGATGACCACCACGGAAACTCCGGCGGTCGGCCCCGGGATGAACACCGCGGGGATCGAGCACACGACGGCCAGGAGAGCGCCGGCCGCCAGGGGCAGGCGTGCCACGGCGGTGACCGCGTCGATGGCGACCGCCAGAACGCCGAACGCCGCCACCAGCATCGTGGTCAGGGCGGGCGTCGGCGCGAGGGGGGCGACCCCGGCGCGGATCTGCTGCACCGCCTCGGTGGCGTAGCCGCTGAACAGCGGCAGCGTCTGCGGTGTGGGGATCACCCCGAACAGCGTGGTCGTCCCGCCGGAGAGCAGCATCAGCAGCGCGGCGACCGAGAGGAGCTGCGCGATGGGGACGAGGATGCGTGGCAACCGGGTGCGGCGCAGCAGGTAGCCGACCACGATGACCAGGACGATGGCGATCACGGTCACCGGCTCCCAGCCGCCCCCGCTGAGAACCGTCGTGAGCGGCGCGATCGAGACGCTCACCGCGAGCGCCGTGAGCGCGGCGATGCGTCCGTCCGGCCGGGGGCGACGGCGTGTCGTCGCGGCACCGGGCTCATGGCGCGTCGTCGCGGCGGCGGTCTCACGGTGCGTCGTCGCGGCACGGGGCTCGCGGTACGTCATTGCGGATTCCGTCTCACGGTGCGTCGTCGCGGCACGGGGTTCACGGGGCGTCATCGAGACCCTCGTCTGTTCGGGCGGACTCCCAGGCGTTCGCAACGCCGTCCGGATCGGCCGGCGCGCACGCTCCGACACGCCAACCGTGCGCGCGGAACGGGGCCAGTTCGGCGGTGCGCATACCGGCCGAGATCAGGACGGGCAGCCCGGAGGCGCCGGCGAGTCGAGCCACGGCGTCGCGGTCCGCCTCGGCCATGCGCCCGACGATGAGGATGACCGGCCCACGTGCGGCGCCGCTGATCACCGTGCGAAGCTCCGCGGCACCCGCGCCACCGTGCGCGCGGACGGTGGACAGGGTCAGCAGCATGTCCGGGACGTCGTCCTCGACCGCCAGCAAGGGGACGAACGCTGCGCCACCGGCATCCAGGACGCGCACGCGATACCCGTCGCGCAGGAGGCGGATCGCGGCCGACGCCGTCAGCGAGACCGCCGCCTCGAACTCCGGGTCCGAGCCGGGAGACGCGCGCGCGGCCGCATCCCAGTGCGCCTCGGAGCAGTCCAGCACGACCGTCGCCTCCGGAGCCGTCTCCCGCTCCTCCTGGCGCACCATCAGCTCCCCGTGGTGAGCCGTCGCGCGCCAGTGGATGCGGCGCATCGAGTCGCCGGCGGCGTACGGGCGGGCGATGAGGTTGTCCATGCCTTCGCCGAGGCGGGAGGTCGTGGAGTTGAGCGCTCCGCTGGCCTCCGCGGCGCGCATCGGCAGACCGACGAGCTCGACCACGGCCGGTGCGATCGTCACCATGAGCGGTTCCCCGTAGACCGACACGCGCCGGCTCAGTCCGAACGCGTCCTCGGTGATGATCGTGAGCGGGCCGAGGGCGTGCACGCCGCGCCGACGAGCGGTCACCTCGTAGCCCGCAGAGAACGTCTGCTGCCCGACGAGCCGCTCGCCACCGCGGAAAGCGCCCGATGCCGCGCCGCCGAAGCCCTCGTCATGGCCGTCGACCCAGCGCGCGGTTCCGGCCGCGAGGCCCACCGTCGTGCTCACACGCAGGTCGACCGGGACCTCATCGCCCACGGAGGGTGATGTGCTCCGGATGCGGCGCGCGATCGTGACCGATCCGCGTCCCCACCACAGCGTCGCCAACCCGAGCACGGGCAGCACCAGCAGGGCGACGCCGGCGATCGCGAGCGGGATCAGTCCGGTCCGCGCGGACACGACCAGCACCACGAACGCCAGCACCAGCGAGAGGGTGCCGCGAAGGGTGAGCGGCCACCGGCGACGCATGGTCAGCCGTGGGTCGCGATCGGCACCGGCACCGATTCGACGATGCGCTCCAGGACGTGGGAGACGACGTCCGTCCCGCCGCGGCCGCGCGTCGCCGCAGAGGTCCTCGTGGCGCTCAGGCGGTGGGCGAAGACCGGTTCGAGCAGGTCGGTGAGATCGTCCGGGATCACGAAGTCGCGGCCGTCGATGGCCGCCCACACCTTCGCGGCGCGCACCAGCTGCAGGGTCGCGCGGGGGCTCGCGCCGAGGCGCAGATCGGGATGTTCGCGGGTTCGGCGCGCCAGTAGGACCGCGTACTCCTCGACGAGGGGGGAGACGTGGACGCGTCGGGCATAGGAGATCAGCGCGCGGATGTCGGCCGCGCCGAGCACCGGACGGACGCGTGTCAGGGGATTGTCGTGGTCGCGCTGCCGCAGCATCTCGCGCTCCGCGTCCAGGTCCGGATAGCCCATCGACAGGCGCATCATGAAGCGGTCGCGCTGCGCTTCCGGCAGCGGATACGTCCCCTCCATCTCGAGCGGGTTCTGCGTGGCGACGACCACGAACGGATCCGGCAGCGGGTGGGTGCGGCCGTCCGCGGTGACCTGGCGTTCCTCCATCGCCTCCAGCAGGGCGGACTGGGTTTTGGGGGAGGCCCGGTTGATCTCATCGGCGATCACCACGTTGGCGAACACGGCTCCCGGTTTGAATTCGAACTGGCCCGTCTGCGGCGCGTACACCGACACGCCCGTGATGTCGCCGGGGAGCAGATCCGGCGTGAACTGAATACGCCGCACGTCGGCGTGCATGGACGCACCGAGTGCGCGCGCCAGCATCGTCTTGCCGACGCCGGGAACGTCCTCCAGCAGGAGGTGTCCCTCGGCCAGGAGGCACACCAGCGCGGCGTTGATGGCCCCGCGCTTGCCGTCGATGACCTGCTCGATGGCGCCGGTGAGGTCGCGGATCGCCTCGCTGAAGGCCTCTGCAGTGATGCTCTGCTCCGGCTGCGCTGACGGTTCTTGCACGGCTGTCCTCCCGGTGACGGCGGTGTCGATCCGTCCACACTAACCCGCCCCGGTCCGAGCACGGCCGGGGTCTTGCTAGACTGTTCGACGGCTCTCCGCGTGGCGACACCCAGGCCAACTCCCCCAGGACGGAAACGTAGCAAGGGTAACCAGGCTCTGTCGGGTGCGCGGAGGGTCTTTTCTTTTGCCCGGACGGCGTTTTCCCACGGCCGTCGTCCCGGACTGCCGCCGGGACGCGGGCCTAGGCTGGGGCCGTGGCGAAGAGCATCTACATCACGTCCGCCGAAGGTCACTCCGGCAAGTCCGCGATCGCGCTCGGTGCGCTCGATCTGCTGTCCCGGTCCACACCCCGGGTGGGGGTCTTCCGCCCCATCACCCGCTCGGCCACCGAGCGTGACGACATCCTCGAGATGCTGCTGGACCTGGACGGCGTGGACCTCGACTACGACCAGTGCCGCGGTGTCACCTATGACGACGTGCGCGCGGACCCGGAGGCGGCGCTCGCCACGATCGTGCAGCGCTTCAAAGCGGTGGAAGCCGCCTGTGACGCGGTCGTCGTGCTCGGCTCGGACTACACCGACATCGCCAGCCCCACCGAGCTCGGCTACAACGCCCGCATCGCCGCGAACCTCGGCGCTCCCGTGCTGCTCGTCCTCGGCGGACGCTCGCAGCTGGACCAGGGCGAGCAGCTGGGCACTACCACGTCGCGAACGCCGGCGGAGATCGTCGCGACCGCGACCACGGCGCTGACCGAGCTCGCGCATGGCCGCGCGCACCTGCTCGCCACGATCGTCAACCGTGCCGACGCGGAGCACCTGGATGAGATCGTCGCGGCCGTCGCCGCGATCACGCCGGACACGCCCGTGTGGGCGATCCCGGAGGACCGCGCGCTGGTCGCCCCGTCCGTCCGGGGGATCATGCGCGCCGTCGACGGGACGCTCGTGGGCGGGGACCCGGAACTGGTCACGCGTGAGGTGCTCTCGGTGGTCGTCGCCGGCATGTCCATGGTCAACGTGCTGCCGCGGCTGTCCGAGGAGGCCGCCGTCGTGATCGCCGCGGATCGCACTGACGTGCTGCTGGCGACGCTCCTCGCCAACGCATCGGGCACCTTTCCGCGGCTGTCCGCGATCATCCTGAACGGTCCGTTCCCCCTGCCGGAGGACATCACGCGGCTGATCGACGGGTTGTCCTCGACGCTGCCGATCATCGCGACCGACCTCGGCACCTACGAGACGGCGGTCCGGGTCATGTCGGCGCGCGGTCGCATCGCCTCCGACTCCCGCCGCCGGTACGACCGGGCGCTGGCGCTGTTCGGTCGGCACATCGACCCCACGGTGTTCGCGGACGTCGTCGGCATCGCCCACACGAGCGTGGTGACGCCGCTGATGTTCGAATACGGCCTGATCGAGCGCGCCCGGGCGGATCGGAAGCGGATCGTGCTGCCGGAGGGCGAGGACGATCGGATCCTGCGCGCGGCGGACACCCTCCTCGCGCGCGGAGTGGCGGACCTCACGATCCTCGGTGACCCTGAGGTGGTGCGCTCGCGCGCCACGGAACTGGGCGTCGATCTCGCCGACGCCCAGGTGCTCAGCCCGTTCGACCCCGAGCTCGTCGACAGGTTCGCGAAGGAGTACACCCGGCTGCGGGCGCACAAGGGGATGACGGTGGAACGCGCGGCCGACACCGTCACCGACGTGTCCTACTTCGGCACGATGATGGTCCACCTCGGCCTGGCCGACGGCATGGTCTCCGGCGCCGCGCACACGACCGCGCACACGATTCGGCCGGCGTTCGAGATCATCAAGACGCGTCCGGACACCTCCGTCGTCTCCAGCGTCTTCCTCATGGCGCTCGCGGACCGCGTGCTCGTCTACGGCGACTGCGCCGTGATCCCGGACCCGTCCAGCGAGCAGCTCGCCGACATCGCGATCTCCTCAGCGGCGACGGCGGCGCAGTTCGACATCGACCCGCGCGTGGCGATGCTGTCGTACTCGACGGGGGAGTCCGGATCCGGCGCGGACGTGGACAAGGTGCGGGCAGCGACGGCACTCGTGCGTGAGCGCGCTCCGCAGCTCGCGGTGGAGGGTCCGATCCAGTACGACGCCGCGGCCGACGCGGCCGTCGCCGCCGCGAAGATGCCCGGCTCCGATGTCGCCGGCAAGGCGACGGTGTTCATCTTCCCGGACCTGAACACCGGCAACAACACGTACAAAGCGGTGCAGCGCTCCGCGGGCGCGGTCGCGATCGGACCGGTCCTGCAGGGGCTCAACAAGCCGATCAACGACCTGTCCCGCGGTGCCCTGGTGCAGGACATCGTCAACACCGTCGCGATCACCGCGATCCAGGCCCAGGGGGAGTGAGCGTGTCCCGAATCCCGACGCCCGCGGAGGCCACCTCATGAGCGCGGTTCTGGTCATCAACAGCGGGTCCAGCTCCTTCAAGTACCAGCTCCTGGAGATGGACGGCGAGATCGAACTCGCATCCGGACTCGTGGAGCGCATCGGCGAACCGCTCGGCGTGAGCAAGCACACCGTGTTCCGCCACACCGCACCCGGCGAGGTCGCCCCCGCCATCGCGAGCACGACGCACGAGCGGCAACTGCCGATCCCGGACCACAGCGCCGGCTTCCAGGCGATGCTCGACGCGTTCGCGATCTACGGCCCGGCGCTCGCGGAGGACCCGCCCGTGGCGGTCGGCCACCGCGTGGTGCACGGCGGCGCGCGCTTCTTCGAGCCGACGGTGATCACGCCGCTCGTCGAGATCAACATCGACGACCTGTCGATGCTCGCGCCGCTGCACAACCCCGGCGCCGTGTCCGGCATCATCGCCGCGAAGAAGGCGTTCCCGACGGTCCCGCACGTCGCCGTGTTCGACACCGCGTTCCACCAGACTCTCGCGCCCTCGGCGTACACGTACGCGATCGATCACGACCTCGCCGAGCGGCACCGCATCCGTCGCTACGGTTTTCACGGCACGAGCCACAAGTACGTCAGCGAGACCGCGGCCGCGTTCCTGACGCGGGACACCACCGAGCTGAAGCAGATCGTCTTCCACCTCGGCAACGGTGCCTCCGCCTGCGCCATCGACGGCGGCGTCTCGGTGGACACCTCGATGGGGTTCACTCCGCTCGAAGGACTCGTGATGGGCACCCGGTCAGGAGACATCGACCCGGCCGTGCTGTTCCAACTCGCCCGGCGGCACGAGATGTCCATCGACGATCTGGACGCGCTGCTGAACAAGCGATCGGGGCTTCTCGGACTCGCCGGCCACGCGGACATGCGCGACGTGCTGGACGGACGCAGCCGGGGTGAGCGCGCCGCGACGCTGGCGTTCGACGTTTACGTGCACCGGCTGCGGCACTACCTCGGTGCCTATCTCGCCGTACTCGGCGGCGTGGACGTGGTCTCGTTCACGGCCGGGGTGGGCGAGAACGCCGCACCCGTGCGCGCGGCGGCGCTGTTCGGGATGGAGTGGGCGGGCATCCGCCTGGACCCGCAGCGCAATGAGGCTCGCGGGGGTGGAACCCGGATCATCTCCGCGGACGATTCTCCAGTCACCGTGCTCGTGGTCCCGACGAACGAGGAACTGGAGATCGCGCGTCAGACGCTGCGCGCGGTCGGATGACACGGCATCCGTCGGGCTCCGGTGGTGTCCGTCCCCTCGGGCGATTACGCTCGTGGAGTGGCACGAAGTCACATCCGGATTCCCGACACGGAGGCGCAGTGGCAGGCTTGCCCGATCTGTCCGAGTACAGCGCGGTGCTGTTCGACCTCGACGGCGTGCTGACGCCGACGGCGGCCGTGCACATGCACGCCTGGCAGACCATGTTCGATGAGCTCTTCGCCGACTGGGATCTGCAGCCCCCGTACACCAGCGAGGACTACTTCACCTACGTCGACGGCAAGAAGCGCTACGACGGCGTCGCCGCCGTGCTGCGCTCGCGTGACGTGGAGGTGCCCTGGGGGGATCCGTCCGACGACGTGTCCGCGGACACCGTGTGCGGCATCGGGAACCGGAAGAACGTGGTGTTCACCCGCATCCTCCGCGACGAGGGCATCGAACCCTACCCGGGGTCGATCGCACTGCTGGATGTGCTCGGCGGACAGGGCGTGCCGTTGGCCGTGGTGTCCAGCTCCAAGAACGCCCGGGAGGTGCTGGACGCGGCGGGCATCGCCGACCGGTTCACCGTCGTGGTGGACGGCGTGGTGGCCGAGCGCGACCACCTGCCGTCCAAACCCGCGCCGGACGTTTTCCTGCGCGGTGCCGCAGAGCTCGGCGTCGCACCCGAACGCGCTGCCGCCATCGAGGACGCCGTCAGCGGCGTGCAGTCCGCCGCCGCCGGGGCCTTCGGCCTCGTCGTCGGTGTCGACCGCGGTGCCGGAGCCGACGTCCTGCGGCACGCGGGTGCGACCGTCGTCGTGGACGACCTCGCCGACTTCCTCGCCTGACTTTCCCAACCCAACGCCCCCCACACCGAACTTCTCCACGAAGGCCTGCCCATGCTTGATCGCGACCGCTTTCCCGTTGACCCGTGGCGTCTCATCGAGACCCACCCCTCCGACGTCGACGCCGGGCTGACGGAGACGCTGTTCACCGTCGCCAACGGCTACATCGGCCTGCGCGGAAACCACCCCGAGGGACGCCGCGCCGACGAGCACGGCACGTTCATCAACGGCTTCCACGAGACCTGGCCGATCCGGCACGCGGAACAGGCGTACGGGTTCGCCGAGACCGGTCAGACCATCGTGAACGTTCCGGACGCGAAGGTCATGCGCGTGTACGTCGACGATGAGCCGCTCGCCCTGGACGTCTCGGAACTGCTGGAGTACCAGCGTGAGCTCGACTTCCGCGACGGCGTGTTCCGGCGCCACGTCCGCTGGCGCACCCCCGCCGGCGTGCACGTGCGGGTGGACCTCGAACGCCTGGTCTCCTTCACCGACCGCCACCTCACCGTCCAGCGCCTCACCGTCACGGTCGAGGACGCGGACGTGCCGGTCGCGATCTCCAGTCAGGTCGTCAACCGGCAGGACGGCGAGGACGTCTATGGCGGGGCGGCGCCCGGCGATGGCGCGGCGTTCGACCCGCGCAAGACCGAGCGCATCGCGGAGCGGGTCCTGAACCCGGAGGAGTACTGGCGCGACGAGCACGGTCGGATGGCGCTGGCGTACCGTGTCACCGAGTCGGGAATGACGATCGCCGTGGTGGCCGACCACGAGTTGGAGACGGAGAACGACTTCTCCGCACGCGGGCTCGTCGAGGGGGACATCGCCAAGAGCGTGTACCGCGTCCGCGCCCGCGCGGGTGTGCCGATCACCCTGACCAAGGTCGTGGCGTACCACACCTCGCACGGGGTTCCTCCGCGCGAGCTCGTCGACCGCGGACGCCGCACGCTGGACCGCGTGCAGGCCGAGGGCGTGGCGAAGCAGTTCACGGCGCAGCGCGAGTTCCTCGACGCGTTCTGGGAGCGGTCGGACGTGCGCATCACCGGCCACGACGACATCCAGCAGGCCACGCGCTGGTGTCTGTTCCAGCTCGCGCAGGCGTCCGCGCGGGCCGACGCCGCCGGTGTCCCGGCGAAGGGACTCACGGGCTCGGGCTACAGCGGGCACTACTTCTGGGACACCGAGATCTACGTCCTGCCGTTCCTGACCTACACCTCGCCGCAGTGGGCGCGCAACGCGCTGCGCATGCGCTCGATGATGCTGCCGGCCGCGCGCACGCGCGCTCGTGCGCTGAACGAGGGCGGCGCGCTGTTCCCCTGGCGCACGATCAGCGGTGAGGAGGCGTCGGCCTACTACGCCGCCGGCACCGCGCAGTACCACATCAACGCCGACATCACCTACGCCCTGGCGAAGTACGTCCGGGCGACGGGGGACATCGACTTCCTCCGGCGTGAAGGCGTCGACATCGCGGTGGAGACGGCTCGCCTGTGGGCGACCCTCGGGTTCTGGCGGACGAACGGGGAGGAATCGTTCCACATCCACGGCGTGACGGGGCCGGACGAGTACACCACCGTCGTCAACGACAACCTCTTCACGAACGTGATGGCGCGATTCAACCTGCGCTTCGCGGCGCGGACGATCCGCGAGTTCGCGGCGGACGACCCCGAGGCCTTCCGGGTGATGGCGTCGCGACTGGGTGTCACCGTCGAGGAGGCCGCGGGGTGGGACGCCGCCGCCGACGCGATGCACATTCCGTACTCCGAGGCGTCGGGCATCCACCCGCAGGATGACGCGTTCCTCTCCCGTGAGGTGTGGGACCTGGAGAACACGCCGCCGGAGCAGCGTCCGCTGCTGCTGAACTTCCACCCTCTGGTGATCTACCGGTTCCAGGTGCTGAAGCAGGCGGATGTCGTGCTCGCGCTGTTCCTGCAGGGCAACCACTTCACCGACGAGGAGAAGCTGGCCGACTTCGACTACTACGACCCGCTCACCACGGGGGACTCCACGCTGTCCGCGGTCGTGCAGTCCATCCTCGCGGCCGAGGTCGGCTACCGCGATCTCGCGATGGAGTACTTCCTGCACGCCCTGAACGTGGACCTCGAAGACCTGCACAACAACGCCTCCGACGGTGTGCACGTCGCGTCAGCGGGCGGCGTGTGGACGGCGCTGGTGTCCGGCTTCGGAGGAATGCGCGACTACTACGGTGAGCTCACCTTCGACCCGCGTCTGCCGGACGGCTGGCCCGAGCTGGTGTTCCCGCTGCAGTGGCACGGGTCCATGCTCGAGGTCACCGTGACTCCGGATCAGCTGCGCGTGCACGTCCGCTCCGGAGAACCGGTGTCGTTCGCGGTGCGCGGGCAGCGCCTGACGGCGTCGGTCGATTCGGACGCGGTCGTCGCGCTGGACGGTCAGGGTCCGGCGCTCGCGGGCCGTCCGTCGGTGCGTGACATCACCGACACGCGTCGCGACGACGGCAGTGTCGTCACGGCGTCGGTGCCGACCTCGACCTCCACGTTGCCGGTGGTCACCGGATCCGTCCCACTCGTGGAGGACGAGCCCTCGGGGGAGTGAGACCGCGGGGTCCGCGGATCTGTCGCTTCCCTATCGAATAGTTATTCGAGTCGAGAGTTTTGTTTTCGGCCTCCTTCCGGCGTGATCCGGTTCAGAGCGCTGGATATGGGCGGATTCCGCGGATGGTCCCGTAATTCGGCGCGGGTCGCGTTTCTGCGCCATTCTTTACGGGTGGAATGCGTTGTGGGGTGGTTTTGACGGGGCGGCTGGGCGGTCATCGGTGATCGGGTGTGGTGGCCGGCTCGGGGGTGAGATCTGGCGCGCAGGGCTCGGGTGTCACGGGCCGTCTCCGTACTGAGTTTCGTAGTTATGTTCCCATTTCGTGGGAGAATGTGGGTATGGCATTCGATGGCGAAGCACCCGACGAACCCGACCGACCGGACCAGCCGGACCGGTCGGATGGGTCTGTTCCGGTGGGGTTTGATGCGCGGCGTCGGGCCCTGGTTGACGCGGCGGTCGCTCTGGCGGCTCAGCTGGCGGGGGTTCAGGCGCGGCAGGCGAGTGTGCTGTCGGCGGTGTCCGAGCTCGCGGAGGAGATGACCGCCGACTCCCCGACCCGGGTGCGGGATCGCGACCTGGCGATCCGTGACCTGTCAGCGGAGGTGGGGGCGGCCCTGCGGGTGAGTGACCGGACGGTGCAGTCTCGGATCTCGGATGCTTGGGAGCTGGTGAACCGGTTCCCCGCCGCTCATGCCGCGCTGGCGGGTGGGCGGATCAGTTGGGCGCATGTGCGGGCCATCATGGATGCCGGGTGCCCGATCAGTGATGACACCGCCCGGGGGCAGTTCGAAGCGTCCTCGGTGACGATCGCGGAACACGAGTCGGCGGGACGGTTGCGGCATCGCATCGTGATGGATGCCGAAGCGGCCCGCACCGACAGCATCGACGAACGTCACCAGGCCGCCCGCGCGGCGCGGTGTGTGGAGGTGAGGGACGGGGCGGACGGGATGAGCGACCTGTACGCCCACCTGCCCACCGTGCAGGCCCACGGCATCGCCGACCGCCTGCACCGGTACGCCCGCCGCATCAAAAACCACCCCACGGACCCCGGCTCCGGTGGGGGCTCGGGTGGGGATGGGGTGCGGGATGAGCGGACGTTGGCGCAGATCCAAGCCGACGTGTTCGCCGACCTCCTGCTGACCACCGACCCCACCACCGCCGGCGACGGCCTGGCCACCATCCGTGCACACGTGCAGGTCAACATCCCCGCCAGCATCCTCACCGGCACCAGCACCGGCACCGGGGCCGAGGGAGGGGGTGCTCCTCCTGAGGGTGGTCTTCCTGGTGTGGCGGAGTTGGTCGGGCATGGTCCGATCGATTCGGACACGGCCCGTGCGCTCGCCGGGGCCGCGCCGGGATGGGACCGCCTGTTCGTGAACCCGACGACGGGGCATGTGTTGGAGATCGACCGGTATCAGCCCTCCGCCGACCAACGTCGGATCCTGCGGGTTCGGGATGAGCACTGCCGGTTCCCCGGATGCCGGTACCCGGCCACCCGCTCGGACGCTGACCACACCATCGACGCCGCCCTGGGTGGGCCGACGGCGATCAGCAACCTCGGCCACTTCTGCCGGAGACACCACACCCTCAAACACCACACCAGGTGGAGAGCCGACAACCTCCCCGGCGGACTCATCCGCTGGACCAGCCCCCTCGGCATCACCTACACCGACAAACCACCCCGCACCGTCGTCTTCACCACCCCCGACGACACCCCACCACCCTTCTGAACCACTCGAACACAACGCCCTCCCGGTCGTTGAGCGAGCGCCAGCCGCTGGGTTGTCAGTGCGGCAGCTGCGAGAG
>NZ_LN648864.1 GCF_000826185.2 Microbacterium gorillae
TCGAGGACGAAGCCCGGCGGGGACGGGTCGAGGCCTCCTCGGTGACGATTGCGGAACACGAGTCGGCGGGACGGTTGCGGCGCCGGATCGCGATGACCGCGGACGCCGCCCGCACCGACAGCATCGATGAACGTCACCAGGCCGCCCGTGCGGCCCGGTGTGTGGAAGTGCGGGACGGGGAGGACGGGATGAGCGATCTGTACGCCCATCTGCCCACTGTGGAGGCCCACGGCATCGCCGACCGCTTGCACGCCACCGCCCGTCGCATCAAAAACCGACCCAAGACATCCACCCCCACCAGCGGACCAGCCACCACTCCGGACACGGACACGGATACGGATACGGATACGGATCAGGACGCGTGTCGTGAGATCCCGCGGGATGAGCGGACGTTGGCGCAGATCCAAGCCGACGTGTTCGCCGATCTGCTGTTGACGGCCGACCCGACCGCCGCCGGCGACGGGCTCACCGGGATCCGCGCGCACGTGCAGGTGAACATCCCCGTCAGCATCCTCACCACCACCAGCTCCGACACCAGCATCGGGACCGGGGCGGAGGGTGGGGGTGCTCCTCCCACCGGTGGTCTGCCTGGTGTGGCGGAGTTGGTCGGGCATGGTCCGATCGACACCGAAACAGCCCGTGCCCTGGCGGGGAATGCTCCCGGGTGGGACCGCCTGTTCGTGAATCCGACGACGGGGCATGTTCTGGAGATCGACCGGTATCAGCCCTCCGCGGACCAACGACGGATCCTGCGGGTTCGGGATGAGCACTGCCGGTTCCCCGGATGCCGGTACCCCGCGACCCGCTCGGACGCTGACCACACCATCGACGCCGCCCTGGGTGGGCCGACCGCGATCAGCAACCTCGGCCACTTCTGCCGCCGACACCACACCCTCAAGCACCACACCAGGTGGAAAGCCGACAACCTCCCCGGCGGACTCATCCGCTGGACCAGCCCCCTCGGGGCGACCTACACCGACACACCACCCCGCACCGTCGTGTTCACCACCCCCGAGGGGGCTGGTCCAGCGGATGAGTCCGCCGGGAAGGTTGTCGGCTTTCCACCTGGTGTGGTGC
>NZ_LN648865.1 GCF_000826185.2 Microbacterium gorillae
CCCGAGGCCCGGGACCGGGATGCCCCCCCCCGCGTCCCCCAGCGCCCCCCCCGCGCCCGGGGCAAAGAGCGGCCCGCCGGCGGGCTGGCCGCGCCGGACCCCCCCCCCCCCCGCCACGGCGAACGCGACGGCCGCCACGGCTCCGGCCGCCACCGCCCACCAGAATCCGGCCCGGGGACGCTCGCGGGTGCGCAGGACCGAGACGAGTGCGGTCACCGCCGGCAGCAGTGCGATGACCATCGCGCCATGACTGGCCGGAGTCCGCGTCAACGCGAACGAGGTCAGCAGCGGAAACCCGATCACCGCACCGGCGGCGACGACGAGGATGCCAAGCCACTGCCGTCCGCGCGGGCGGTGCGATCGGGTGAGCACCAGGGCTCCTCCGGCGAGGGCGGCCGCGATGACCGCGCGGCCGCTGCCCACGAACAGAGCGGACAGGTGCCCGGACCCGACCGCCAGACGCGTCAGCGGCACCGTGAAGGAGAAGGCCAGCACGCCGAGAAACCCCCAGGCGACGCCGAGCCGGGAACCCGATAACGGTTGGTCGATAGATTGAGTAGCGCTACTCTGTTCTTTCATGAGTGAGAGTAGCAGTGAGCGGATCGAGGCGGCGCTGCTCGCACACATCGCCACCGCGAAACCGGGGAGTCGGCTGCCGTCCACGCGCGAGCTGACGGCAGGACACGGCGTCAGCCCGGTCACCGTGCAGAAGGCACTGCGGTCCCTGGAGCGGCGCGGACTCGTCGTTGCTCGGCCGGGCTCGGGCGTCTTCGTCCCCGCGGCGCGAGCGGAGCGTCCCGCCGACTTCTCCTGGCAGACCGCGGCTCTCGGCGCCTCCGGCGCTCTCCCGGCGACACCGGTCGCGGCGTTGCGGCTCGGCAGCGCTGAGGCCGTCCCGCTGCACTCCGGCTATCCGGATCGCGCCCTGCTGCCGGAGCGGCTGCTGCGGACCGGACTCGTTCGCGCGGCTCGGTCCACGGCGACCGTGGAACGGGCCCCGTCCGCCGGGCTGGCGGATCTGCGCGCGTGGTTCTCCGCGGAGCTGGCCGCGCAGACGCCGGCCGGCCGCACCGCACCCACCGCGCGGGACGTCATCGTCACCCCCGGCAGCCAACTCGCGCTCGGCACGGTCTTCCGCAGCATCGCCGGCCCCGGCGGCGTCCTGCTCACCGAGTCACCGACGTACTGGGGCGCGATCCTGGCCGCCGCGCAGGTCGGTGTGACGCTGGTCCCGGTTCCCACGGACGCGGCGGGACCGGACATCACGGCGTTGGATCGCGCGTTCGCGGAGACGGGTGCGCGCGGTTTCTACGCGCAGCCGACGTACGCCAACCCGACGGGCGTGCAGTGGAGCGCGAACCGCACCCTCGAGGTGCTGCGCTCGGTCCGTGTCCACGGCGCGTTCCTCATCGAAGACGACTGGGCGCACGACTTCGGCATCACGACAGACCCCGCGCCCGCTGCCGCTCAGGACGATTCCGGGCACGTGATCTACCTGCGATCGCTCACGAAGAGCGTCTCGGCCGCACTGCGGGTCGCGGCGATCATCGCCCGAGGTCCGATTCGTGACCGCCTGCTCGCGGATGTGCAGGCTCAGGCGATGTACGTCAGCGGCGTGCTCCAGACCGCAGCGCTGGAGGTCGTGACGCAGCCGGCCTGGCGCACGCATGTCAGCGGTCTGCGCCGGCGGCTGCGCGAGCGCCGTGACCTGCTCCTGGACGCCGTGGCGGCGGGACTTCCCGCAGCGAGTGTCGAGACCGTTCCCGCGGGCGGCCTCAACCTGTGGCTGCGGCTGCCGGACGAGACGGACCTGGGACGCCTGGTCCGCGATTCCGAAGCGCGCGGCGTCATCGTCGCCGCCGGGGACGAGTGGTTCCCGGCCGAGCCGACGGGGCGATTCCTGCGCCTCAACTTCGCCGCCGCAGACCCGGCCTCCTTCCTGACAGCCGCGGAGCAGATCGGTGCGGCCTGGGCGGAGCAGCAGCGTGCTCGCTGACACGAACCGTGCGCCGAAGCTGTACCGGCGTCTGAGCCTGCGCCGTGCCACAGCCGCCGTGACGGCGGCACAGTGGTGGGACGCCGTGAACGGGACCGTGCGGCTGAGTCCGGCGCAGGCGATGGCCCTTCGTCGGGTGGACGTGTTCGACCAGTCCGCTGTGCGCCGAGCCTCCATCGAGGTCGTCGGGCTGCTCGGTTCCGACGGTTCGCACGCTCGCTTGAGCGGCGTCCTCCGGGATCACTCCGAGACGGTGACTCCCCCGCGAGGCGCCGAGGAGTTCCGCGATCCGTTGTCCCCCACCGCCGCGCGCACCGCCATCGACCTCGCCCGGAACTGGACATTCTGGGAGGCGCGCTACGCCGGAGCGGTGGATCTGTTCGGAGCGGACGCTGCACCCTGGCTGGGCGAACGTCTGGCGGAGATCCCCGCCCGGTCGCGGCTGCTGTTTCCGGCGGCCGGGGAAGGACGCCACGCACTGGCCGCGGCCCGCGCCGGACACGACGTGACGGCCTTCGACCTGTCCCCGACCGCCGTCGGCCGATTGCGCGAGGCCGCACAGGCTGAGGATCTCCGCGTCGACGCCGTCGTGGCGGACACCGAGCGGTGGCTGGCGTCGCCCGCGGCGGACGGGCGCTGGGACGCGATCGTGCTGCACTGCTTCGGCACCGGCGATCCGGATGCGAACGAGCGTGTGCTGCGCGGCCTCGCGGCGCGGTCGGATCAGCTCATCGCCGAACTGGCGCAGGCGATCTTCTCTCCTGAGCTCATCGCGCGCACGTGGCGGGATGTCGGTATGACTTTCGCGCAGGCTAAGGTGCCGGTCGTGCGGATCGTGCCCGGTGCGGGTGCCGCGGGACCTCAGAAGTAGGTGCGAACGAGGTCCACGACGCGGGTCGAGCCCCGGTGCTCGATGACCGGGATGCGACGCCACTTGTCGAATGTGGTGCAGGGGTGCGAGAGGCCGAGGGCGATCACCGCACCCACCGTGATGCGCTCATCGGCGTCCCGGACGAAGGTGTGCTGGTCGCTGATGCGCGGCGCCTCCGCGCCGGCGAGAGGGTGCCACGGCCCGCCCACCTGCTGCGCGACGGCACGAGCGATCGGAAGTCCGTCGTCGGCGGAGAAGTCGCGCTTGCCGCCGTCCACGATGGCGAGGTCCGGTTCCGGACGGGAGACCACGCGTCCGATGCCGTGGATCGCCGAACGCAGGCGTCGGGTGGCGGTCCCGCCGTCGTCCAGCGGAGAGATGCCGCGGTAGAAGCCGTCGTCGTGGACGAGGTAGACGCCGGAGCGCAACGTCCAGTGCACGCGCGGGTCCGCGCCGACGTGGGGTGCGAACGCGTCGGCGACGAGGTCGAAGTACGCGCTTCCGCCGGCGGTCACGACGATGTCGCCGTCGTCGTAGAGGTCGCTCAACCGCTCGTGCAGAGCGACCAGATCACGCAGGAAGGCGGTGACGGCCTCGATCGCCGCCGCGGAACGGTCGTGCCCGAGGATGCCCTCGTATCCGGCCACCCCCGCCAGGCGCAAGTGGTCGGCGTCGGCGACCGCCCGGGCGATCTCGACGCCTTCGGCGATCGTGCGCGCGCCGGTGCGTCCTCCGTCCGCTCCGAGTTCCACGCACACGTCCACGGCGGTCCTCGCTCCGGACGCCGCGAGCCGGCGCTGCATCAGCTCGACCGTCGCGACGGAATCGACCCAGCAGGTCAGCCGCAGCTCCGGGTCCCGCACCAGGTCGGCGAGGGCCGCGAGCGCGCGCGGGTCCGTGACGGCGTTGGCGAGCATGATGGAACGCAGCCCTGCGGCGTAGCCGATCCGAACCTGTCCCATCGTCGCGAGCGTGATGCCCGTCGCACCCGCGTCCAGCTGACGTCGCCACAGCGCGGGCGCCATCGTGGTCTTGCCGTGCGGCATCAGCTCCAGCCCGTGCGCGGCGACCCACGCCGCCATGAGCGCGATGTTGTGACTCATGGCCTCGTCATCGAGCACCACCAACGGGGTCCAGAACTCATCGAGCGTCGGTGCGGTGGCCAGGAATTCGGCCGTCGTGAGGCCGAACGCGCGCTCCGGCAGTCCCTTGTCGATGACGGAGAGGGGTTCGTCGTCGTGGAGGTCCATTCGCCCATCCTGCCCGAGACACCCGGGCACGTCCGAGACACCGCGCAACGCGAGGCGTCTCGGACGTGCATGGGTGTTTCGCGAGCGTCTGCTGCGGCCGCTAGCATCGTGCGGTGACCTGGCTCGGCGAACGCATCGCACCACGACGGCTCGGGCGTGATTTCCGCTGGCTACTGGCCTCGTCGTTGACGAGCAACATCGGTGACGGCATCGCGCTCGCGGCCGCGCCGCTGCTGATCGCGTCGATGACCTCGTCCCCGATCCTGGTGGCCTCCGGCGCCATTCTGCAGTTCCTGCCGTGGCTGATCTTCGGACTGCACGCGGGCGCCATCGCGGATCGCGTGAACCGGCGCCGCCTGGTCATGATCGCGAACGCGGCGCGCGGACTCGTCCTGGGCGGGCTGGCGGTGCTGCTGATCTCCGGCGTCGCGAACATCGGGATCGTTCTGGTCGCCGCCTTCCTGTACGGCACCGCCGAGGTGTTCGTGGACACCACCAGCAGCACGCTGCTGCCGATGTTCGTCGCGAAGAAGGACCTCGGTGTCGCGAATTCGCGCTTCCAGGCCGGCTTCCTCGTCGCGAACCAGTTCGGCGGCCCACCGGTGGGCGCGTTCCTGTTCGCGATCGGGTCGTTCTGGCCCTTCCTCGTGGACACCCTGTGCGTGCTGCTGGCCGTCGTGCTGATCTCTCGCATCGCGCACACACCGATCCCGCCCCGGGACGACGAGGTGCACACGGCGGTGCACACCGACATCGCGGACGGCATCCGCTGGCTCTGGCGCAATCCCCCGGTCCGCACGCTCGTCGTGGTGGTCCTCGCGTTCAACGTGACATGGGCCGCTCCGTGGGGCGTGCTCGTGCTGTACGCGACCGAGCACCTGCACATGGGTCCGATCGGCTACGGCGCCCTCACCACCGCGTCCGCGCTCGGCGGGATGCTCGGCGTGCTCCTGTTCGGACGGCTGGAGAAGCGGTTCTCGTTCTCCACGCTCATGCGCGTGTGCCTCAGCCTGGAGGTGCTGATGCATCTCGCATTCGCGCTCACCACGAACGCCATCGTCGCCTTCGTCATCATGTTCGTCTTCGGCGCCTACGCGTTCGTCTGGGGCACGGTGTCCACCACGGTCCGGCAACGTCTGGTTCCCCAGGAGTACCAGGGCCGGATCGGGTCGGTGAACATGGTCGGCGTGTTCGCCGGACTCGTGATCGGCCAGGCCATCGGCGGCGTGCTCGCGCAGGCCTTCGGTCTCACCGCACCGTGGTGGTTCGCCTTCGCGGGTTCCGCGCTCACGCTCGTCCTCGTCTGGAGATCCCTCGCCCACATCGCCGCGGACGCCGAGCCCGCCCCGGATTCCACCCC
>NZ_LN648866.1 GCF_000826185.2 Microbacterium gorillae
CCATCACTATTCGTCGGCAGCGTCAGATGTGTATAAGGACCAGGGTCACGAGCCTCAGTGTGTTTTCCGTAGTATCTTCTCGACACTACGCACGCCCCGCATCCGGCCCCTCGCAGCCCCAGCCCACCGCTCTCCCGCGGCCATCCCGGCTACCAACACACACCTCGCGTCAACACAAGAACCCGACACCGTTCCGCGGAATCGCGACGGGAAGCGTGAGCCGCTGCCGGAATCCGAACCACCCGACGGACTCCGCCCTCCCCAGCGTCCTAAACCGGACCACCCCCGAATCGCGAGCCGATCACCATGCACCAAGAAGAACAAATATTCGAGACTCCGTCGAGCAAGTCCCGCTGCCAACATCGGCTCCGGCGCATGACGCACCGCCCCCGCACGAAGACCGCCGGTGCGGTCCCGTCACTCCGCGCGACGGTAATGGACGACGATGACCCCGTTGCTCATCGGCTCGGCCGAGACCAGCTCAAGGCTCCGCGTCGCGGCCAGCCCGGCCTCGAACAGCGATGGCCCGTGACCCGCGATCTGCGGTTGGAGGAGGAAGACGTACTCGTCGATCAGGTCGAGCCGGTCCAGCTCAGTCGCGAGCATGTCGCTGCCGACCATCACCCCGTCCGGCGTCGCGTCCATGAGCTCCTGCACCGCCGAACGCAGGTCACCCGTGAGGTGATGAGTGTTGTTCCAGGAGAAGTCGGTCCTGGTGGACGAGACCACGTACTTCGGCTTCGCCTCGAGCGCGACCGCCCAGGCCTGAAGCGCGGGCGGAGCGTCGACGTCGCCGCTGGCCACCCCCGGCCAGAATTCCTCCATCAGCTCGTAGGTGACGCGGCCCCAGAGCATCGCACCGGCGCCCTCCAGCATGCGTGTGAAGAACGCATGCGTCTCATCATCGGCGATTCCCTCCCGATGATCGATACACCCGTCCAGGGTCACATTGAGGCTGAAGGTGAGCACTCCCACGGGGCGAGTGTAGATCCGGCCCGCGGGCGCCGCCAGGGTCACAGTCCCCGCGCGTACCACCTGTCGGAGTATGGACCGCTGCGGAACGGATCGATCCGGACGTGGCCACGCCACTCGGACATCGCGCACGCCTCGAGGAGGTCGGATCGGGTGTCCAGGCGCATCACCGTCCGTCCCGACGAACGCGCATCAACCTCGGCTTCGGAACCAGCGCGCCCGTACCAGCGCATCGCCACGTCCGTCAGCTCCTCGCGCGTCAGCGTTCGCGCAGGATCGCTGGAGGGTTCGACGTCAGGGAGTACCAGCGCGCCCGTACCAGCGCGTCGCCACGTCCGTCATCTCCTCGCGCGTCAGCGTTCGCGCAGGATCGCTGGAGGGTTCGACGTCGCGGATCGGAAAGTCCACTTCCGGATTCTCCCCGCCGCGGCCCGCTCAGTCCTCCGCGATGATCTCCGGGTGGGCTGCGAACAGCTCGTGCTGCTCGCGCCAGGACAGCCCGACGACGCTGAGCACCATGCGCGCCACGATCGCCGCGGCGTCCGCCGTCGAGAGCCGGAGCTCCCGCAACGTGGCGCGCGCAGCCTGCTCGACGAGGACGGCGAGGAGCTTCGCGTCAACGTCCTGCCGGAACATTCCGGATGCCACGCCCGCTGCGGTGATGGCCCGGACTCGCCGCCGCAGCGGCAGCAGGGCGCGCACCGTGATGTCCATGTGGACATCGTCGAGCGCGATGTTCGCGGCCGCCCGGACGGCATCCGCCTCACGCCACAGCCGTACCGCCATCCGCGCCAGCGCCACCCGCGGGTCCGGATCATCGGTCGCCTCGGCGATCTCGTTGAAGCGGACCGCGCCGAGCGTGATCACCTCGCGCAGCAGCGACTCCCGATCCGGGAAGTGCCCGTAGACCGCGCGCCGGGACAGCCCGGCGCCGTGCGCGATCGCGTCCAGCGACGCGTGCGGGTCCAGCGCGAGCAGGGTCCGGGCCGCGCTCAGCAGGGCGGCCCGGTTAGCGGTCGCATCGCTGCGCCGGCGAGCCGGGGTCGGCACACCGCCGGCGCGGGATTTTCGGGTCGTCGTGGTCGTCATCACGGTCACATCAACTTCGTCGATTCCAGCGCCGTCGACAAGCCCTGGGTGAAGGACATCAGTGGCCGACGCAGTACCAGGCCCAGGAGCAGCGCCGGAACGAGGAACAGGGCCAGGAGACCGAGTTGGATCCAGTAGTCGCCGTCGTAGATCCCGGCCACGGCCGCTCTGATCGCGTTCACCGCATGCGTCGCGGGTAGGAACGGACTGATGTTCTGGAACCACGCCGGCAGCAGCTGCAGCGGGTAGGCGCCACCGGATCCGGAGATCTGAATCACCAGGAACAGCACCGCGAGCGCCTTTCCGGCGTTGCCGAACGCGAGCACGGCCGTGTAGATCAGCAGGGTGAACACCAGCGTGGTCACCCACGCCGCCAGGAGCAGGAGGAAGGGATGGGCCGGCTGGATCTGCACGAACAGCAGCAACCCGAGAGTGAGCAGGGTGCTCTGGGCCAGCCCGGTCGCCGCGAAGATGCCGTAGCGACCGAGGTAATGCTGGGTCGGCGTGAGACGGACCCCCTCCCCAAGCACGTCGGGGCGCACGTCCGTGCGGATGGCGACGGTCATCAGCAGCGCACCGACCCAGAGCGCGAGCACGGTGTACAGCGGCGCCATGCCGGCACCGAAGCTCACCAGCGGGAAGACGGGCGTGCGATCGACACGGACGGGCGACGCCAGCGAGCTCGCCAGGGCCTCCGGGTCCGCGCCGATGATCTTCCGCAGGTCGCTGAGATCCCCGGTGTCGGCGCTCTTCGCCAGCGCCGCCTGCAGCGCGTCGAACTTGCCCGCGGTCTTCTGCAGGGTGTCAGCGAGCTTCGTGGACGTCGCCTCGGCCGAGGTCAGCACGTCCCGCACCGTCCCGGCGGATCCGGACAGGCGAGACGCGGCCGAATCGAGGTCGCCCTTGATCGTGGACACGTCATTCGTGATGCCGGACAGGGTGTCGGAGAGTGCGTCCAGCTGCGGCTTGAGGTTGCCGGTATAGGCATCCTTCGCATCCTGCAGCGCCTTCTTCGCCTGCGCGATCGCATCCGTGATCGCCTGGTGGGAGTGCTGCGCCCGGTCGTTGCCGGCCGCGACGTCGGCCGCGGCCTCCAGGAGGCGGTCGTGCACCGACTGCTGGCGCGCGATGGCTTCATCCAGGCGGGCGATCACGGCGTCCAGCGCCAGTTGCGCCTTCTCCGGCAGCAGCGGACGCACTTCCGTGTCGAGCTTCGTGCGCAGCGCCTGGTAGGCGTCGATCTGTTCCTGCACGCGCTCCGCCATCGACCGCAGAACGTCGCCCTGTGATCCGCTGACCGCGTCGAGCTTGGCGAACAGCTCATCCACCCGGTCGCCGACCGCGTCGTATCCGGCCGCCGTCGAGGTGAGGGCGTCATCCAGCGCGGATGCCGCCGAGGCCAGTGAGGACTGCAGTGCTCCCACCGCGGCGCCGCCGTTCGATGCCGCCGCGGACGCGTCGTCCAGGGCGGCACCGGAGGACGTGATGAGGGAGCTCGCGCTGTCCACCAACGGCAGGCTCGCGCGAATGACGGCGGTGAACATGGTCGCCGTCTGGGCGCCGGAGCGGAGGTGGGCGGCACTGGTGGCGACACGACTCTCCAGACGCGTCAGCGCCGCCTGCGTGTCGCCGCTGTTGAGGAAGTCCGACATCGAGGAGATCAGCGCGAGGGACACATCCCCGAGCGTCTTCGTGAAGACCTCGCTGATCTGAGAAGAGACGCCTTCCGCACCTTGACCGGTGATCTTCGGGGCGAGCGCGTTCTTCTTCTCATTGACGTAGTAGTCCAGGTGCGTGCTCTTGCCGCCGTCGGCGTAGAACGTGAGCATGTCGGCGCTGAACGTCTTCGGCAGCACGATCGCGGCGTAGTACTCCCCCGTCTTGGTACCCGCGATGGCGTCAGATTCCGAGGTGATGACCCAGTTCAGATCCTTGTTCGCGCGCAGGGCGGACAGCACCTGCTCGCCCACGTTCGTGCGGATCGGGATGAGGTCGCTCTGGTACCCCTCATCAACGCTGGCCACCGCGACGGTGAGGTCGCGCGTGTTCGCGAACGGATCCCAGCTGGCGATCACGTTGAACCAGGTGAACAGCGAGGGGATGACGACGAGACCGAACATGACGATGATCGCCATCGTGTTGGAGGTGGCGCGGCGCATGTCACGCCAGGTCAACCGGAGGATGTTCTTCACGACCGCTCACCCCCGTCGGCGTTCTCGTCGCGATCGGATTCCTCGGGACCGGCCGCCTCGGCGGAGTCGGCTCCATCCGGGGATTCGGGGGGCATCTCGGCGTCGGACAGCAGGGCGCCGGCATCGTCGGACGCCGCGTCCGCGTCCGGCGTCTCCGGGTCGGCGGCCGGCTCCGGGAACAACCAGCTCAGGACATCGGTGTCCGCATCGGCGTCTACATCGGTGTCAGCATCGGCGTCTTCGACGGGCGCGGACACATGCTGATCCAGCACCGCCGTCTCCGTGTCCGGCGCGGGGAGCACTGCGGTGTCGGTGTTCGTGGCCGCGCCCGCTCCGACCGCCACGGGCTGCCGGCTGCCGCGATCCAGGATCAATTCCCGCAGTTCCTCGTCGTCGAGCTCGCTGATGCGCAGCGCGCGCTCGCGGCTGGCCTTGACGTAATCCAGCACCACTAGGAAGGCCATCGCCAGCAGGCACCAGATCACCCAGATCCCGAGCAGCGTGGCCTTGATCCCCGGCAGCGCCCAGCCCGCCACGCCGAGCACGACCAGCCCCACCACGGCCGTCAGGAGCGTCACGCGCACGAGGTTCGGATAGTGCCGGTTGAACGTCGCCGAACGGCGGGCGATCGCCCGGTCGTGCTCGCCATGGCCGTTCAGCGCGCGCAGCACGTCCTCCAGTCGCACACCGCGGTCGGCGACCTGCACGGTCTCCCCGACGAGCAGATCGGTCTCCGCGATCCGCCGGTTGAAGAGCATGGCGAGGTTCGCGACCCGACGGCGCACGACGAGGCCGAGCAGGAACGCGATGGCGACGAAGATCGCGAGCATGCCGAGGTCGCGCCAGTACTCCGCGCCCTCGAAGCCACCGATCGTCTCGCGCATGGCGTTGATGCCGTAGGTGAACGGCAGGAACGGATACACGCCGCGGAAGAACGCCGGCATCAGTTCGATCGGATACAGGCCGGAGGCTCCCGGGATCTGCATGATCACCAGGAGCACGCACAGCCCACGGCCGACGTGGCCGAACGCGACGCACAGGGCGTAAACAATGCTGAGGTACGCGAGCGCGAGCAGGACGCCGGTGCCGACGAAGGCCACCGCGCTCGCGGTCTGCACTCCGATGATGAGGTTGCCGACGCAGACGATCACCGCCTGCAGCGCGGCCAGGATGGCCAGCAGCAGGAAGCGGCCGAGGTAGGCCTCACGAACCGTGATGCCCTCCACACCCGCGGTGTCCACTTCGACCTTGAACAGGACCATCAGCATGAAGCATCCGATCCACAGCGAGAGGTTCGTGAACAGCGCCGCCATCGCGGACCCGTACGAGTCGATCGGGAACAGCACGTGCTGGTCGATGTTGACCGGCGAGGCGAGGAAGCCGGCGATGTCGGCCGGGTTGAGGCCGGTCACCTTCGCCAGTTCGCCCCACACGGACGCGGCGCCGAGCGCCACGATGTCGGTGCGCGCGGTGTCCAGGCCCGACTTGATGCCGGCGAGATTCCCGCCGAACGAGGCCAGCGCGTCGGAGGTCGAGACGAGCTGTCCGTCCAGGTCCGACAGCAGCTGGTCGGCCTGACCGATCTGCTGCTGCTGCGCACCGAGTGCGGAGGAGAACTGCCCCGCACTGCTGGACAGAGCCGCCATCGCACTGCTGAGCGCCGGCACCGTGTCGGTGAGGGCCGTGCGCAGGCCCTTCGCTGCGGCCGAGGCGTTGGCGGTGGCCTTCGAAACGGCGTCCGCCGCGTCCTTGATCGCCTGACTCGTCGCCGCGGCGTTGTCATTGAGTGAGCCGAGATCTTTGATCAGCTGCTGGTCGGCGGCATTGCGTTCCTGGAGCGCGGTGATGACCTCCGTGAGCCGCTGCGCGACCGCGGGGTCGATGTCGGCGTCGTCGACGATCGCCTGCAGTTGCTCGATGGCCGCCGCGTTCGCCGCGGCGACGTCCTTGATCTCGCTGATGGCCGTGTCCACGCGCCCGCTGGCCTGCTGGAACGCGCCGGTCAGCTCGGTGACGGCGACGTTCGCCGAGGCAGAAGCGTCAGCGAGCAGCGATGCTCCGGTGACGTAGGCCGAGGTGGCGGCGTCCGTGAACGACACGATCTCCTGTTGCGCGTCAGCGATCAGCTTCTGGGCCTGGGCGATCGCCGTCTGAACGTCGCCCAGGGTCGCCGACACATCGGACAGCGTGCCGCGGGCAGCGGCCAGGCCGTCCCGTGAGGAGGACAGGGACTGCTGCATTCCGCCGACGGACTTCTGCGCGTCGGCCACTTGCGTGGCGGCGGACTCAACGGCGCTCAGCGAGTTCTGCTGAGCATCCTTCAGCTTCTCGGTGACGTCGTCCCCGGCCTGTTTGACGGCCTCGGTCGCGGCGGAGGCGACCTGCGCGGTGAAGGCGCTGGTGATCTGCTTGTCCAGCGTCGAGGCGCCCACGTCGGTGATCTTGGGGGCGATCGCGCTGGCCTTCTCGTTGACGAAGTACTGCAGCGCGGGCTGGGTGAAATCCCCGGTCGTGATGCTCAGCAGATCACTGCTGAAGCCCGTCGGGATGATGATCGCGGCGTAGACATCTCCGCTGCGAACCGCGTGCTGAGCGGCGTCGGCATCCATGAACTCCCAGCCGAGCTGGTCGTTCTCGCGCAACTGATCCACGACCTGCGCGCCGATGTCCACGTGTCCGGTGAGCTCCGAGGTGGCACCCTGATCCTCGTTGACCACAGCGACGTGGATGTTGGCGGTGGCCGAATACGGATCCCAGAACGCATTGATGTTGAACCAGGCGTAGAGTGCGGGGGTCACGAGGGCGCCGATGACGATCACCCAGACTTTGCGGGTGCGCACCAGTCGCATCACGTCCCGCTTCAGGACACCCCAGATCTTCCCCACGGACTCACCCTAGCGCATTTGTGCACACCAGTGTGCAACTTAATGCGGGACCGCTGTTGCCGACACAGTGTCACGAAAGGCGTATGATGATCCGTCGTGAGCACTAATACGGATCGCTACACCCGCCTGCGCTGGTGGGGCCTGGCCGCCATCTCCCTCGGCGTCGCGATGATCATCATGGACGCCACCATCGTCTCGGTGGCGGTGCCGAACATCATCGAGTCGCTGAAGCTCGACACCTCGCAGGTGCAGTGGGTGCAGGAGATCTACACTCTCGTCTTCGCGGCGCTGCTGATGGTGTGGGGCACGATGAGCGACCGACTCGGCCGCCGCCGCATCCTCGTGATCGGTCTGATCGTGTTCGTCGGCGCCAGCATCCTGTGCGCGTTCGCCCCGAACGGCACGTGGCTCATCATCGCCCGCGCCATTCAGGGCGTCGGAGGCTCGATGGTCATGCCCACGACCCTCGCCCTGCTGAACGCGAACTTCCGCGGCAAGGAGCGTGGCATCGCGTTCGCCGTCTGGGGCTCGACGATCGGCTCGATGGCGGCAGTCGGTCCCGTCCTGGGCGGCTGGCTCACGGCGGCCTTCTCCTGGCACTGGGCGTTCTGGATCAACCTTCCGTTCGGCCTGCTCGTCATCGTCGGCGTCCTGCTGTGCCTGCCGGAATCCAAGGAGCATGCGACCGCACCGTTCCGGGACTGGATCGGCGCGATCATGTCGGTCCTCGGCTTCGGGCTCCTCGTGTTCGGCCTCATCGAGGGCCGCACCTACGGCTGGTGGCAGGCGACCGATGACGCTCCGATCTCGCTCGGTTCCCTCAGCGTGATCCCGGTGATCTTCGCCCTCGCGATCATCGTGCTCGTGCTGCTGGTGCTGCGCGAATCCTCCCGGGTGCGGCGCGGCCTGTCGGTGCTGCTGGACGTGTCACTGTTCAAGCTCGGCTCGTTTGCGAACGGCAACGTCACGGCGCTGACGGTGTCCCTCGGCGAGTTCGGCCTGATCCTGTCCCTGCCCCTGTGGTTCCAGAACGTGCTCGGAATGAACGCGCTGCAGTCGGGTTTGGCCCTGCTCCCCCTGGCCGTCGGCTCTTTCGTCTCCAGCGGCTCGATCCACCCGCTGTCGAAGTACCTCAACCCGCTGCAGATGGTCCGCCTCGGCGTGATCCTGGAGATCGTCTCGCTGGTCGCTCTGGCGGTGTTCATCCGGCCGGACTCCTCGCTGTGGGTCACCGGGGTACCGCTGTTCTTCTACGGCATGGGCGTCGGGTTCGCGACGGCGCAGCTGACGCAGGTGATCCTCGTGGAGGTGCCCATCGAGAAGTCCGGGCAGGCATCGTCGACGCAGTCCACGTCCCGTCAGATCGGATCGGCGCTGGGCATCGCGATCATGGGAACGGCCCTGTTCTCCACGCTGCGCACCGGGACGGAGGCACGGCTGTCCGATCAGATCGCGGCGAACCCGGAGATCGGCAAGCTCGTCACCGCCGTCTACGACTCCGCCGGCTCGCTGATCGGCCCGCTGGCGAAGAACCCGCAGACCGCGGACGTCGCCACCGCCGCGCAGGCTGCTCTGACGCAGGGCGTGTCGACGGCCGCGATCGCCGGAATCACGGCGCTGGTGATCGGTCTGCTCACGACCATCCCTCTCGGTCGTGCATACCGCCGCATCAGCGCCGACGCGAACGTCGGCTGACTCCGTCCGGTCGCTGCCGCGCGAAACATCACGAAGCGCTCGAGACACCCATGCGTCGCATGAGTGTCTCGAGCGCTTGATGGTGTTTCGCCTCAGGAATCAGAGGTCGCGCTCAGCCTCGCGAGCTTCGTGCTTGGTCTCGAGCGCTTGATGGTGTTTCGCCTCAGGAATCAGAGGTCGCGCTCAGCCTCGCGAGCTTCGTGCTTGGCCTCGCGAGCTTCGTGCTTGGCCTCGCGAGCGGCCTTCCTGTCGGCGCGCTTCTCCTCCCGGAGCTTCTGGCGGGCGGCGTCCTGCGCTGCCGCGAGGGCCTCCTCCTCGGCGTCGACCTCAGCCTCGACCTCGTCCGCCGTCTTGCGCACGAGCGTGGCGCCGTTGTCGGCGGCGAAGCGGTCCAGCGCTGCGTCGTCGACCTCGTCGATCTCGATCACGAGCAGATTCTGACCGGGCGCGAGGGCCGCGCCCACGTTGTCGAGCACCGAGTCCTCGGTGTCGTCCCGGTCGGTGTCCGCCGCCGAGCCGATGAGTGCGCCGGCCCCCCAGCCGAGCAGCACGCCGAGCGGTCCTCCGAGCAGGCCGACGAGCGCACCGATCAGGGAGCCGCCGATGGTCCCGCCGGCGGCACCGGCGTCACCACCTTCGGGCACGACGAGGCGCCCGTTCTGGTCCTTCTCGATGATCGCCGAAGCCGTGATGCTCGAACCGATCTCACTGTTGTTGAGGTCGGACAGACCCCGGTAGGTGGCGTCCTTGTCTGCGAAACGCAGCGCGACGATGTTGGTTGTCATGGTGTCCCCGTTTCTTCCCGTCGCTCGGACGATTTCCGGCGACGAGGAAAGATCACCACGTGTCGGGCTCCGACACCATACCCGTCAGGGGGTTGACAGCCGACACGCCGGATGCATGACCCCCGAGCATGACGTTGTGTTTCGCTCCGTGACGTTCTGCGTCCGCCGCTTCAGCGGCCAACCACTCGCCCGCGGACGCGAAGCGGAGAGAGCGGGTCAGCGACCGGTGCCGGCGTGGACGACGGCTTCCGTGTCGCCGTCCAGCCCGTAGGCGGCGTGAACCTTGCGGGCGGCCTCGACGATGTCGTCCGCGCGCAGCACGACCGAGATGCGGATCTCACTGGTGGAGATCATCTCGATGTTGATGCCGGCAGTGCTCAGCGCCTCGAACAACGTCGCGGACACACCGGAGTGCACGCGCATGCCGGCGCCCACCACGGAGATCTTGGCGATCTGGTCGTCGTGCAGCAGATTCTCGAAGCCGACCGCCGTCTGCTCGGCCTTCAGCGCACGCAGCGCCGTTCCGGCGTCCGCCTTCGGCAGTGTGAAGGAGATGTCTGTGCGCCCGGTGGTCGCCGCGGACACGTTCTGCACGATCATGTCGACGTTCGCGCCGGACTTCGCGACGATCGTGAAGATCTCGGCGGCCTTGCCGGGGACGTCGGGCACGCCGACCACCGTGACCTTGGCCTGGCTCAAGTCGGTCGCCACTCCGGCGACGACGGGCTCTTCCATCTTGTCTCCCTCAGCTGCGCGGGGGTCTTTCATGCCCTCGCCGAGAACGTAGGTGCCCTCGCTCGACGAGAACGTCGAGCGAGCGTGGATCAGGACGCCGTGGCGGCGGGCGTACTCGACGGCGCGGATGTACAGCACCTTCGCGCCGTTCGCGGCGAGTTCGAGCATCTCCTCGGTGGAGATGACGTCGAGTTTGCGGGCCAGGGGAACCACGCGCGGGTCCGCGGTGAAGATGCCGTCCACGTCCGAGTAGATCTCGCAGACGTCGGCGGCGAGCGCGGCGGCCAGGGCGACGGCGGTGGTGTCCGATCCGCCGCGGCCGAGCGTGGTGATGTCGCGGGTGTCGCGGTTGAAGCCCTGGAAACCGGCGACGATGACGATCGCGCCCTCGTCCAGCGCCTCGCGAAGGCGCACCGGGGTCACGTCGACGATGCGCGCGTGGCCGTGGTGCGAGTCGGTGATCATGCCGGCCTGGCTGCCGGTGAACGAGCGCGCCTCGAAGCCCATTGAGTGGATGGCCATCGCCAGCAGCGCCATGGAGATCCGCTCGCCGGAGCTCAGCAGCATGTCCAGCTCGCGCGGCGCCGGGATCGGTGCCACCTGGTCGGCGAGGTCGAGCAGCTCATCCGTGGTGTCGCCCATCGCGCTGACGGCGACGACGACGTCGTGTCCGGCGCGGCGCGTGTCCACGATCCGTTTCGCGACGCGCTTGATGCTCTCCGCGTCGGCGACGGACGACCCGCCGTACTTCTGCACGATCAACGCCATGTGGTGACTCCCGGGGTACTGAGCGATGTGCTCAAGGATTCCCATTCTACGAAGCCCCGCATGCCGGAAATGCCATGTTGCGGTCCGCAGCGGTGCGAATTCGTCATCACTCGACCGGGTGCGCCCGATCAGCTCTCCCAGCTGATGCGGGGCTCGGCACCCCGACGGAAGCGGGCGACGAGAAGCTGGTCCGTGATCGGCTCCGGGATCGCGTAGTCCAGGGACAGGGGTTCGCTCGTGTCCCACGCGCCGTCGGGGAACACGCCCAGGTGGACGAGGTGCAGCGCCGCCAGGAACGCGTCGCGGTCGCCGGTGAAGTCCTCGACCTCATCGCGGTAGAACGCCCACAGCTGCGCCACGGGGGTGCCGTCGACGTCGATGTCGCGGGCGAAGGCGTCGCGCGCGCGGACATCGAAGTCGGGCAGACGATCCAGCGCCGCGTCCATCTCGGCAACGATCTCGGCGGTGAAGCCGGACGGGTCAGCGACCGCCAACGTCACCGAGCAGGAACCGGTGGGCGTCGGCATCGCTCCGTCGCAGACCGCGTCGGAGTCCTGCGTGCAGAACACGAGCGGACCGAGGTGTCGACTGGCGAGCATGGCGCCAGCGTAATCCCGGTGACCGATCGCGTCGAGGTCCACCGCGCTCGGGCCGTTGCGCTCGTGGATCGGCGACGCTCGGGGCCGGCGGCGTTCGATTACCGGCGCTCGTTGCCGCGCCGGTAGTTTCCGGTCGCGCGGGCGAGCAGCTGCTGATCGCTCTCATCCGAGCGGCCGAGTCTGCCGAGCAGCGCTGCCGCGGCGGCGCCCCGGACGACCGTGACGACGCGACCGCTCCGCGAGATGCGAATGTCGCCCTCCTTGGTGACGTGGTGGTCGAACGGGTCATCCGTGAGTCCCATCAGCGCACCTCGACGGCTTCATCTTCGGGCGAGACCGGGGCGGTTCGGCGCGGTCGGAGGCGTCCGCCGGTGGCGGCCAGCCAGCACCCGACCAGCACGATCGGCGCGCCGATGAGGAGTCCGACGCCGAGGTGCTCGCCGAGGAGGAGCGAACCGAGCAGCAGCGCCACCACCGGGTTGATGTAGGTGAACAGTGGGGCGTTCACCGGGCCGACCTCACGGATCAGGGCGAAGAACGCCAGGAAGGCGAGCGCCGTGCACAGCAGACCCAGAAGCAGCAGACTGCCGCCGGAGCGGAGACTCGGCAGCTGGTGCTGCGTCATCAGCGCCGCAGGGAGGTAGCCGATTCCGATCATCAGCAGCGCCAGCGTGATCGAGCCGATCGAGGGGACGTCCCGGAGTTTGCGGTCGATGACGAACGGGGCGATCGCGTAGAAGAGTCCGACGGTGAGCACCATGCCCACGGCCCACAGCGCTGCGGTTCCGGACGTGCCGATGCCGGAGCCGTACACGACCACGGCGACGCCGGCGAAGCCCAGCAGCAACCCGATGATGCGCAGCGGACGCACAGCGGTGCGGTCGCCGCCGCCGATCGCGATCAGTGTGCCGAACAGGGGCACCGTGGCCACCAGCAGACCGGTCAATCCGCTCGGCAGGGTCTGTTCCGCGGTACCGAGCAGCAGGAAGGGCACCGCCATCTCGATGAGGCCGAACGCCAGCACCCAGGGCCAGTGCTTCAGCGCCGTCCGCAGAGCACCCGAGCGGATCGCGAACGGGAGCAGCACGAGCGCTCCGATGAGCGTGCGCCCGCACACCACGGCGGCGGGGGCGATCGTGTCGACGGCTTCCTTGATGAACAGGTACGGCAGGCCCCAGAGGATCGCCATCGCCCCGAAGAGCAACCAGCCCCGGCGCGTGAAGCCGTTCGTCATCGCATCCCTTTCGTCCCTCCCACGGTAGCGGGGGCCGGGGACGTTCCCGCACACGATGACGGTCGCGGATCGGCGGGATCCGGACAGGGTGGAAGGGACCTGCACCGCGCGACGGCCCTCGAACGCCCGACCCACGGTGGGAACCGACCTACACCGCGCGACGGCCCTCGAACGCCCGATCCAAGGAGGAACGGACCTGCACCGCGCGACGGCCCTCGACCGCCCGACCCACGGTGGGAACCGACCTACACCGCGCGACGGCCCTCGAACGCCCGACCCAGGGTGACCTCGTCGGCGTACTCGAGGTCGCCGCCGACCGGGAGTCCGGATGCGAGGCGCGTGACCGTGATCTGCATCGACGTCAGCAGCCGGCTGAGGTAGGCGGCGGTCGCCTCCCCCTCGAGGTTCGGATTCGTCGCGAGGATGACCTCCTGGACGGTGCCGTCCGCGAGGCGTGACATGAGCTGCGCGACGCGCAGGTCGTCCGGACCGATGCCGGCGATCGGGCTGATCGCCCCGCCGAGCACGTGGTAGAGGCCGCGGAACTCGCGCGTGCGCTCGATGGCGGAGACGTCCTTGGCATCTTCGACCACACAGATGAGCGTGGCGTCCCGACGCGGGTCGCGGCAGATCGCGCAGCGGTCCTGTTCGGAGACGTTGCCGCAGATCTCACAGAAGCGGACCTTCTCGCGCACCTCGGTGAGCAGCTCGGCGAGGCGGGACACGTCGAAGGACGGCGTCTGCAGGATGTGGAACGTGATGCGCTGAGCCGACTTCGGTCCGATGCCGGGGAGGCGACCGAACTCGTCGATCAGGGACTGGACGATGCCGTCGTACATCAGGCGAACCTCGTCGGGGCCTCGTAGGGCTCTTCACGGACGAAGGTCGCACCGAGCACCTGACGAACGACCGCTTCGCCGTAGCGCTGCTGCCCCTCGCCGATGTCGATCGCACGGCGGGTGACGGTGGGCCGGGCGGGTCCGGTGACGTCGAGGCCCGTTGCCTCGTCCTCGGGCTGGTCGCCGTCCTGCGGCTCGTGCGCCTCGTCCGTGCGCGACGCAGGGGCGGAGGCGGCGGCCTCGGCTTCCTCCGGCTCGTCATCGACGGCGAGCGGCATCTCGGTCGCTCCACCCGGGATGGGTGCGACAGCCCACTCCGTCACCGGAGCGGCGGCATAACCCGAGCTGCTCGGTCGCGGGGCGGCCGCAGGCGTGTGCTCGGCCTGCGGGGCCGGCTCGTCATCGTTCGGCGGCGCATCGGAGGGGTACCAACCGTCATCCGCGGGCGCTGCCGGGGCGGGGGCACCGCTGCTCCACGCCGGGCCGGGCGCGGGAGGTGCGCCGAGGCCGCGCGGGGCCGGCTCGGTGTCGTGCCGGGCCAGGTACTTCACACGCACGCCGAGGACGGCGATGATCGCAGCACGCAGGTCCTCGCTCGGGCCTGCTCCGGCGCGGAGCTGCTTGAACTTCGCCACATCCGCCTGGCTCTGGAACGCCAGAGTCAGGACGTCGCCCTCGAACGCGAGGACGCGGGCATCGCTGGCCACGAGCCAGGACTGGCGATTCACGCCCTCCAGCTTCTGCAGGATCTCCGGCCAGGCGTCGCGCATGCGATCCACGGACACCGCCTCCACCGGACTCGGCGCGGCTGCGGGGACAGCGACGGGCTCCGGCGCCGGGGCGGCTTCGGTGACGGCGACGGGTTCCGGCGACGGGGCGGCTTCGGATTCCGGCGTGGGTTCCGGCTCCGGCTCCACGTCTGGCGTCGACTCCACGTCGGGCTCAACCGCGGGCGTCGCTTCCGGCTCCGGCGTCGGCGCCGCTTCGGGTTCCGGCTCAGGTTCCGGCCCGGGCTGGGGCTCGGATGCCGCGCGATGCGCAGGCGCCGGTCGGGCGCTGACCTCCGGGGCCGCCGCCGCGACCGGTACGGATTCCGCGGTGGTCGTGGGCGCAGGTGCGGGCTCTTCGACGGGCGCGGACGGCCGTGCTGCCGGAGTGTGCTGAGCGGCGGGCGCCGGAGCACCGTGAACGGCGGTAGTCGGAGCTGCGTCGATGGCACCGGACTCGGTGAGCACGCGCGCGACCAGCAGCTCCAGGTGCAGGCGTGGCGAGGTGGCGCCGGTCATGTCGTCCAGAGCGGTGCTGACCAGGTCCGCGGTGTGCGACAGCCGGGTGCCGCCGTACACGGTGGCCTGGCGGGCCATGCGGTCCAGCTCGTCGGACGGGATGCCGCGCAGGACGCTCGAGGCGTTCGGCCCGGTGGCCGCGATGACGATGAGGTCGCGCAGGCGCTCGAGGAGGTCGTCGACGAAGCGACGCGGGTCCTGGCCGGTCTGGATCACCCGGTCCACCGCGGCGAAGGCGGCGGCCGCGTCTCCCGCGCCGAACGCGTCCACGACGTCATCGAGGAGTTCGGTGTGCGTGTAGCCGAGCAGGGCGACGGCGCGCTCGTACGCGACCGTGTTCGCCTCGGAACCGGCGATGAGCTGGTCCAGGAGCGAGAGGGTATCGCGGGGCGATCCTCCCCCGGCGCGGACGACGAGCGGCAGCACGCCGGGTTCGACGGAGACACCCTCCTGCTCGCACAGCGAGGCGACGTATTCGAGCATCGCGGCCGGCGGCACCAGACGGAACGGGTAGTGGTGCGTGCGGGAGCGGATGGTGCCGAGCACCTTCTCCGGCTCGGTCGTGGCGAAGATGAACTTCACGTGCTCGGGAGGCTCTTCGACGAGCTTCAGCAGCGCGTTGAAGCCCTGCTGGGTCACCATGTGCGCCTCGTCGAGGATGAAGATCTTGAAACGGTCGCGTGCCGGGGCGAACACGGCGCGTTCGCGGAGGTCACGTGCATCGTCGACACCGTTGTGGCTGGCCGCGTCGATTTCGACGACGTCGAGGGACCCGCCGCCGGACCGGGACAGCTCGACGCACGAGTCGCAGACGCCGCACGGGGTGTCGGTCGGACCTTCGGCGCAGTTCAGACACCGGGCGAGGATGCGGGCCGACGTGGTCTTGCCGCAGCCGCGCGGACCGGAGAACAGGTAGGCGTGGCCGACGCGGTCGGCGCGCAGGGCGGTCATCAACGGATCGGTGACCTGCGACTGCCCGATCATCTCGGCGAACGTCTCCGGACGGTACCGGCGGTAGAGGGCTGTTGTCACTCCTCCAGCCTATGCGGTGTCACCGACATCGCGGCCTCGCCGTCCGGCGTCACCGGCACCGTCCGGGAGCGGCCGCCTGCGAGAATACGAGTGTGGCTTGCGTCGGCACCGAATCAACGCGTCTCGTCATCATCCGGGGAGCCTCCGCGTCCGGGAAGACGACGACGGCGCTCGCCCTGCGTGAGCGTCTCGGATCGCGCGTGGCGCTCCTTCACCAGGACCACGTCCGACGTGAGGTTCTGCGCAACGACGATCGCCGGGAGCGCCACGAACACGCGAGCGTTCTCCTCGTCGGCGCGGCGCGTCAGGCGCTGGACCTCGGCTATGACGTCATCCTGGACGGCATCTTCAACCTCCGCGACTACTCGGCGGCCTTCGAGCGGCTGCAGCGCGATCATCGCGGCTTCACCCGGATCTACCAGTTCGACCTGAGCCTCGATGAGACGATTCGGCGGCACGCCGGCCGACCGCTGTCGCGGGAGTTCGGGCCGGACAAGCTCCGCGACTGGTACGACGGGTGGCAGCCGCTCCCCTGGCACGAGGAGACGCGCGTCGGGTCCGCGGTCACGACGGACGAACTCGTGACCACGATCCTGCGGGACATCGATCGGTGACCTCCAGATGAGTGAGCTCCGGTGGACTCCCGTGGCCGACGGCGTCCGGACGGCGGTGCTGCCGGAGGCGTCGATGAACGTGGTCGTGGTCAGCGACAACGGCGAGGCGCTGGTGATCGACCCGGGGGCGACGCCGGACCGCGGACGGACGATGCGGGCCGAGGTGCGGGCCGCCGGTGAGGTCGTGCTCGGTGTGATCATCACCCACCCGCATTGGGACCACGTGTTCGGGCTCGCAGCGTTCCGCAACGTGCCCTCGTACGCCCACACCGCCACGATCGACGAACTCGCCCGAGCCGGGACACGTCAGGTTGACGACCTCCGGGAGCGCGGTTTCGTCCTGCCGGAGGGTTTCGCGGTGCCGATTCCCACCGTCCCGGTGGCCGCGCCGACGACGATCCGCGTGGGCCGGCGAGAGGTGCGCCTGGATCCCGTCGGGCACGCTCACTCGGTCGGAGATCTCGTGATCCACATCGACGGGGTGAGCATCGTCGGCGACCTGGTCGAGGTCGGTGCGCCGCCGCAGCTGCGCGACGCGGACCTCGCCGGCTGGACGGCCGCGCTCGACCACCTCGCAGAGACGGCCGGTCCGGTCATCATTCCCGGCCACGGTGCTGTCAGCGACCACGCCGAACTGGACCGGCACCGGGCCATGTTCCACGCCGCGCTGGCATATCGCGCCGGCACGGGCCCGATCCCGGACGGCTTGGACCTCTCGCAGCTGCCGCACTGACAACCCAGCGGCTGGCGCTCGCTCAACGACCGGGAGGGCGTTGTGTTCGAGTGGTTCAGAAGGGTGGTGGGGTGTCGTCGGGGGTGGTGAAGACGACGGTGCGGGGGGGTTTGTCGGGGTAGGTGCTGCCGAGGGGGCTGGTC
>NZ_LN648868.1 GCF_000826185.2 Microbacterium gorillae
GGCTATGGCCGCCCGTCTGATCGAGGATGACCCGGAACTCGCACACCAGCATGCGCTCGCCGCAAGCCGTCGCGCCGGCGACGAGAATCGCCATCACGCCGCTGATAACCGGAACCACCATCGCGACGCTGGTAACCGGAACCGCCATCACGCCGCTGGTAACCGGAACCGCCATCACGCCGCTGGTAACCGGAACCGCCATCACGCCGCTGATAGCCCGAGTCGCCATCACGACGGGGACGCGATTCACCATCACGCCGCTGATAACCCGAACCACCATCACGACGCTGATAGCCCGAGTCGCCATCACGACGCGTGCGGAAGTCACCATCACGCCGCTGGTAACCGGAGTCAGCCTCGCGACGCTGGAAACCCGAACCACTCTCACGTCGCCGATTGCCCGAGTCTCCGTCGCGACGCTGGTAACCGGAGTCGCCATCACGACGCGGACGCGATTCACCATCACGCCGCTGATAGCCCGAACCACCCTCGCGACGCTGGTAACCGGAGTCGCCATCACGACGCGGACGCGATTCACCATCACGCCGCTGATAGCCCGAACCACCCTCGCGACGCTGGTAACCGGAGTCACCATCACGACGCGGACGCGAATCACCATCACGCCGCTGATAACCGGAGTCACCGTCACGACGCGAATAGCCGGATCCACCCTCGCGACGCTGGTAACCGGAGTCACCATCACGACGCGGACGCGAATCACCATCACGCCGCTGATAACCCGAACCACCCTCGCGACGCTGGTAACCGGAGTCACCATCACGACGCGGACGCGAATCACCCTCACGACGCTGATAACTCGAACCACCCTCGCGACGCTGATAGCCGGAGTCACCGTCACGACGCGAATAGCCGGATCCACCCTCACGGCGCTGGTAACCGGAGTCACCATCACGACGCTGGTAACCGGAGTCGCCATCACGACGCGGACGCGCGTCCCGGTCACGCGCCGGCCGCGAATCGCGTGGAGCGCTGCTGCGCTGACCACGGTCGTCGTCGCGACCACGACCGCCTCCGGAGCTCGGCCGACGTCCGTAGTCGCGGTCGCCAGATCCGTCTCGTCCGGTTCGTTCGGTCATGGTCGTTCCTCGTCTCCGGCCAGTTCAACAGGCCCGTAAACACGAAATGGCCACCCAACATTGGGTGGCCATTTCGATAAAAGAAGTCCGGCGGTGTCCTACTCTCCCACAGGGTCCCCCCTGCAGTACCATCGGCGCTGAGAGGCTTAGCTTCTGGGTTCGGAATGTGGCCAGGCGTTTCCCTCTCGCTATGGCCGCCGAAACACTAT
>NZ_LN648869.1 GCF_000826185.2 Microbacterium gorillae
GGTGGGAGGGTGACCATGGAGATCGAAGTCGGCCGCGCCAAGCGGGCCCGTCGCGCATATTCTTTCGATGACATCGCGATCGTCCCCTCGCGCCGGACACGGAATCCGGAGGACGTCTCGACGGCGTGGTCGATCGACGCGTACCACTTCGACACCCCGGTGCTCGGTGCGCCGATGGACTCGGTGGTGAGCCCCGCGACCGCGATCGAACTCGGCCGTCTCGGCGGCCTCGGTGTGCTCGACCTCGAGGGTCTGTGGACGCGCTACGCCGACCCGGAGCCCCTACTCGAGGAGATCGCCGGACTCGAGGACGAGGACGCGACCCGTCGCATGCAGGAGCTCTACTCCGAGCCGATCAAGCCGGAGCTGATCCGCCAGCGTCTCGCGGAGATCCGCGATGCCGGGGTCACCGTCGCCGGTTCGCTCACGCCGCAGCGCACGCAGGAGCTCTATGAGACCGTCGTCGCCGCCGGTGTCGATCTGTTCGTGATCCGGGGGACCACGGTGTCCGCCGAGCACGTCTCCTCGGTGTCCGAGCCGTTGAACCTCAAGAAGTTCATCTACGACCTGGACGTCCCGGTGATCGTCGGCGGCGCCTCCACGTACACCGCGGCCCTGCACCTGATGCGCACCGGCGCCGCCGGCGTGCTCGTCGGCTTCGGTGGGGGCGCGACCTCGACGACACGGATGACCCTGGGCATCCACGCGCCGATGGCGACGGCGATCTCCGACGTCGCCGCCGCGCGCCGCGACTACCTCGACGAGTCGGGCGGACGCTACGTCCACGTGATCGCCGACGGCGGTGTCGGTTCGTCCGGTGAGATCGTCAAGGCCATCGCGATGGGCGCGGACGCCGTCATGCTCGGCGTCGCGCTCGCTCGCGCCACCGACGCACCCGGCCGCGGCTACCACTGGGGTCCGGAGGCTCACCACCCGCAGCTGCCGCGCGGACGACGCGCCAAGATCGCACAGGTCGCGCCGCTCGCGGAGATCATGCACGGACCCAGCACGGCTTCCAACGGTTCCGCGAACCTCATCGGTGCGCTGAAGAAGTCGATGGCGACCACCGGATACTCCGATCTGAAGGAGTTCCAGCGCGTCGAGGTCGTGGTTTCGCCCTACATGCCCGTCTGACGTGACCGAGCCCGCCGTCCCCGTCTTCCCGCCCACGCTGCGGGAGGTCATGCTCCGCCCCTGGTGGATCGGCATGCTCCTGCTGTGTCTCGTGGTCGCCGGGGTCTTCGCCTGGCTGGGTCAATGGCAGCTGGAACGCGCGATCGACACGTCGCCGGAAACCACCGGCGCCACCGAGAAGGTCCAGCCGATCGCCGACGTGGTCGGGCCGTCCGAGTATCTGCCGGAGCCGAAGGTGGGCCAACGCGTGGACGCGGTGGGCAACTTCGTCGCCGATGACTTCCTGGTGGTGTCCGGTCGCTTCGACGACGGCGTCGCCGGCTACTGGGTGACCGGACAACTGCGGCTGGAAGGAACCAGCACGCCGACCTCGGTCGCGGTCGCGGTCGGCTTCACCCCGGACCGGGCGCGCGCTGATGCGTCCGCCGCCGAGTTGAACACCGCTCCGCCCCACGGCGTCACCATCACCGGCCGTCTGATCTCGGACGAAGGCCCCGTCGCCCCCTCGCGCAGCGAGCCCGTCACCGAGATGGCGCACATGTCGCCGGCCGCCCTGCTGAACCTCTGGCATGACACCGACGGGGTGGAGATCTATCGGCCCTACCTGACCTCGGACCAGGCGTTCGGCGGTCTTGAGGGCATCGAGTCGCCGGCCCCGGAAGAGCAGTCGCCGATCAACTGGCTGAACCTGTTCTACGCCGCTGAGTGGATCGTCTTCGCCGGCTTCGCCTTCTACCTCTGGTACCGCCTCACCAAGGACGCCTGGGAGAAGGAACTCGAGGAACTCGAGGAGCAGGCCGCCTCGAGCGCCGCCTGACCCGGTGCGACACGCCCGTCGGTCGGCTCGATTTGCCGGGTCTGTGGGGTGGGCGTAAGTTATTACTTGTTCGCCCCACAGGGTTGAGCGAAGGCCTTCGGGTCTGGCTCCCCTCAAGTGGTGGACATCACCCCCTTGAGAAGAAACAGTTCCGGCTGGGTCTGGCCTTCTGGTCTAGGGAGGGTGCTGGGACGCCGGCTCGTCGGTCCGGACATCGCATCGCTTCGGTGGTGGGTGTGCGGATTTGACCGTCGTGGTGGTTTGTCCTAAGATTGAGAAGTTGCCCCGTTGGGCTGCCTGGGAGGGTGGTCTGGTGGGTGCGTCC
>NZ_LN648870.1 GCF_000826185.2 Microbacterium gorillae
GTCCTAAGATTGAGAAGTTGCCCCGTTGGGCTGCCTGGGAGGGTGGTCTGGTGGGTGCGTCCGATCCTTGAGAACTCAACAGCGTGCACTTGTCAAATGCCAAATAACCTCGTCATCCCTTTTTTGGGGTGAGAGATTCCTTTGGATCAATTATATGGAAGTCAGTAATGACATCCTTTTTTGGTCAGTTTCAAACTCGCTTTCTTCTGGTCTTTTTCCGACTGGGAGTTATGCAACTGTTTTTCACGGAGAGTTTGATCCTGGCTCAGGATGAACGCTGGCGGCGTGCTTAACACATGCAAGTCGAACGGTGAAGCAGAGCTTGCTCTGTGGATCAGTGGCGAACGGGTGAGTAACACGTGAGCAACGTGCCCCAGACTCTGGGATAAGCGCTGGAAACGGCGTCTAATACTGGATACGAGTGGAGACGGCATCGTCATTCACTGGAAAGATTTTTCGGTCTGGGATCGGCTCGCGGCCTATCAGCTTGTTGGTGAGGTAATGGCTCACCAAGGCGTCGACGGGTAGCCGGCCTGAGAGGGTGACCGGCCACACTGGGACTGAGACACGGCCCAGACTCCTACGGGAGGCAGCAGTGGGGAATATTGCACAATGGGCGAAAGCCTGATGCAGCAACGCCGCGTGAGGGACGACGGCCTTCGGGTTGTAAACCTCTTTTAGCAGGGAAGAAGCGAAAGTGACGGTACCTGCAGAAAAAGCGCCGGCTAACTACGTGCCAGCAGCCGCGGTAATACGTAGGGCGCAAGCGTTATCCGGAATTATTGGGCGTAAAGAGCTCGTAGGCGGTTTGTCGCGTCTGCTGTGAAATCCCGAGGCTCAACCTCGGGCCTGCAGTGGGTACGGGCAGACTAGAGTGCGGTAGGGGAGATTGGAATTCCTGGTGTAGCGGTGGAATGCGCAGATATCAGGAGGAACACCGATGGCGAAGGCAGATCTCTGGGCCGTAACTGACGCTGAGGAGCGAAAGGGTGGGGAGCAAACAGGCTTAGATACCCTGGTAGTCCACCCCGTAAACGTTGGGAACTAGTTGTGGGGTCCTTTCCACGGATTCCGTGACGAAGCTAACGCATTAAGTTCCCCGCCTGGGGAGTACGGCCGCAAGGCTAAAACTCAAAGGAATTGACGGGGACCCGCACAAGCGGCGGAGCATGCGGATTAATTCGATGCAACGCGAAGAACCTTACCAAGGCTTGACATATTCGAGAACGCCCTAGAAATAGGGAACTCTTTGGACACTCGTTTACAGGTGGTGCATGGTTGTCGTCAGCTCGTGTCGTGAGATGTTGGGTTAAGTCCCGCAACGAGCGCAACCCTCGTTCTATGTTGCCAGCACGTAATGGTGGGAACTCATGGGATACCGCCGGGGTCAACTCGGAGGAAGGTGGGGATGACGTCAAATCATCATGCCCCTTATGTCTTGGGCTTCACGCATGCTACAATGGCCGGTACAAAGGGCTGCGATACCGTGAGGTGGAGCGAATCCCAAAAAGCCGGTCCCAGTTCGGATTGTAGTCTGCAACTCGACTACATGAAGTCGGAGTCGCTAGTAATCGCAGATCAGCAACGCTGCGGTGAATACGTTCCCGGGTCTTGTACACACCGCCCGTCAAGTCATGAAAGTCGGTAACACCTGAAGCCGGTGGCCTAACCCTTGTGGAGGGAGCCGTCGAAGGTGGGATCGGTAATTAGGACTAAGTCGTAACAAGGTAGCCGTACCGGAAGGTGCGGCTGGATCACCTCCTTTCTAAGGAGCATCTCAGTCCTTCGGGACTGCAGAGCCCAGTTCGAAGGCACACGTTCTTCGCTGGGAGCTCATGGGTGGAACATTTGACATGGCATCAGAACCAAGGGTTTCTGCTAGTACGCACTTCGGTGTTGGAACGTGGGGCCGGCGGGGCTGGTGCTTGCACGCTGTTGGGTCCTGAGGGACCGGACACCATGGCCTTCGGGTTGTGGGTTTGTACCTCTGGGCCTTCTTCGAGCCGGCGTGAGTCGGGGAGTGGAAGGTACCGCCCGTACTTTGAGAACTACACAGTGGACGCGAGCATCTTAAAGATGATCTGACCCTTCGGGGTCGATTGTTTTTGAAATATTTTTGGCCCTCACTTTTGTGGGGGTTGAGATTTCTTTAACTCATGTATTCAAGTCTTTAAGAGCAAACGGTGGATGCCTTGGCATCTGGAGCCGAAGAAGGACGTAGCAATCTGCGATAAGCCTCGGGGAACTGATAAGCAAGTTTTGATCCGAGGATGTCCGAATGGGGAAACCCCGCTGGGCGGCTTGCCGACCTAGTGACTCCCGCCTGAATATATAGGGCGGGTAGAGGGAACGTGGGGAAGTGAAACATCTCAGTACCCACAGGAAGAGAAAACAACCGTGATTCCGTGAGTAGTGGCGAGCGAAATCGGATCAGGCTAAACCTTGCGTGTGTGATAGCCGGCAGGCGTTGCATGCAGGGGGTTGCGGGACTTACCGGATTCTTCTGCCGAAGTTTCAACGTGACAGCAGCGTATAGACGAATGGTCTTGAAAGGCCAGTCATAGAGGGTGCCAACCCCGTAGTCGAAATGCGTGTGCTGGCGTGGTGAGTATCCCAAGTAGCACGGGGCCCGAGAAATCCCGTGTGAATCTGTCAGGACCACCTGATAAGCCTAAATACTCCCAGATGACCGATAGCGGACAAGTACCGTGAGGGAAAGGTGAAAAGTACCCCGGGAGGGGAGTGAAATAGTACCTGAAACCGTTTGCTTACAAACCGTTGGAGCACCCCTGGTAGGTGTGACAGCGTGCCTTTTGAAGAATGAGCCTGCGAGTTAGCGATACGTGGCGAGGTTAACCCGTGTGGGGTAGCCGTAGCGAAAGCGAGTCTGAATAGGGCGATTCAGTCGCGTGTCCTAGACCCGAAGCGAAGTGATCTATCCATGGCCAGGTTGAAGCGACGGTAAGACGTCGTGGAGGACCGAACCCACTTAGGTTGAAAACTGAGGGGATGAGCTGTGGATAGGGGTGAAAGGCCAATCAAACTTCGTGATAGCTGGTTCTCTCCGAAATGCATTTAGGTGCAGCGTTGCGTGTTTCTTGCCGGAGGTAGAGCTACTGGATGGCCGATGGGCCTCACCAGGTTACTGACGTCAGCCAAACTCCGAATGCCGGTAAGTGAGAGCGCAGCAGTGAGACTGTGGGGGATAAGCTTCATAGTCGAGAGGGAAACAACCCAGACCACCATCTAAGGTCCCTAAGCGCGTGCTAAGTGGAAAAGGATGTGGAGTTGCTCAGACAACCAGGAGGTTGGCTTAGAAGCAGCCACCCTTGAAAGAGTGCGTAATAGCTCACTGGTCAAGTGATTCCGCGCCGACAATGTAACGGGGCTCAAGCACGCCACCGAAGTTGTGGCATTGACATTATTGGTAGGCCTTCGTGGTCCAGCCGTGTTGATGGGTAGGAGAGCGTCGTGTGGCGAGTGAAGCGGCGGAGTGATCCAGCCGTGGACGCTACACGAGTGAGAATGCAGGCATGAGTAGCGAATGACGTGTGAGAAACACGTCCTCCGAAAGACCAAGGGTTCCAGGGTCAAGCTAATCTTCCCTGGGTAAGTCGGGACCTAAGGCGAGGCCGACAGGCGTAGTCGATGGACAACGGGTTGATATTCCCGTACCGGCGAAGAACCGCCCCAGTCAATCCAGTAGTGCTAAGTATCTGAATCCCAGTCACTGATCCCTTCGGGGTGACGGTCTGGGCCTAGCGTACGACCCCATTCTGGTGCGGCTAGCGTATTAACAGGTGTGACGCAGGAAGGTAGCCCAGCAGCGCGATGGTTGTCGCTGTGCAAGTGCGTAGGCCGAGAGATAGGCAAATCCGTCTCTCATCAAGGCTGAGACACGATGCGTATCAAGTGGGTGATCCTATGCTGCCAAGAAAAGCATCGACGCGAGGTTCCAGCCGCCCGTACCCCAAACCGACTCAGGTGGTCAGGTAGAGAATACCAAGGAGATCGAGAGAATCGTGGTTAAGGAACTCGGCAAAATGCCCCCGTAACTTCGGGAGAAGGGGGGCCACCCACTTATTAGGATTTACTCCGAAAGGGTGTGGTGGCCGCAGAGACCAGTGGGTAGCGACTGTTTATTAAAAACACAGGTCCGTGCCAAGTCGCAAGACGATGTATACGGACTGACGCCTGCCCGGTGCTGGAAGGTTAAGAGGACCGGTTAGCCGTAAGGCGAAGCTGAGAATTTAAGCCCCAGTAAACGGCGGTGGTAACTATAACCATCCTAAGGTAGCGAAATTCCTTGTCGGGTAAGTTCCGACCTGCACGAATGGCGTAACGACTTCCCAACTGTCTCAACCGCGAACTCGGCGAAATTGCAATACGAGTAAAGATGCTCGTTACGCGCAGCAGGACGGAAAGACCCCGTGACCTTTACTACAGCTTGGTATTGGTGTTTGGTGTGGCTTGTGTAGGATAGGTGGGAGACTGTGAAGCATTCACGCCAGTGAGTGTGGAGTCATTGTTGAAATACCACTCTGGTCACTCTGAATATCTAACTTCGAACCGTGATCCGGTTCAGGGACAGTGCCTGGTGGGTAGTTTAACTGGGGCGGTTGCCTCCCAAAAAGTAACGGAGGCGCCCAAAGGTTCCCTCAACCTGGTTGGCAATCAGGTGGCGAGTGTAAGTGCACAAGGGAGCTTGACTGTGAGACTGACAAGTCGAGCAGGGACGAAAGTCGGGACTAGTGATCCGGCAGTGGCTTGTGGAAGCGCTGTCGCTCAACGGATAAAAGGTACCTCGGGGATAACAGGCTGATCTTGCCCAAGAGTCCATATCGACGGCATGGTTTGGCACCTCGATGTCGGCTCGTCGCATCCTGGGGCTGGAGTAGGTCCCAAGGGTTGGGCTGTTCGCCCATTAAAGCGGTACGCGAGCTGGGTTTAGAACGTCGTGAGACAGTTCGGTCCCTATCCGCTGCGCGCGTAGGAAATTTGAGAGGATCTGACCCTAGTACGAGAGGACCGGGTTGGACGAACCTCTGGTGTGCCAGTTGTACTGCCAAGTGCACCGCTGGTTAGCTACGTTCGGGATGGATAACCGCTGAAAGCATCTAAGCGGGAAGCCGGCCTCAAGATGAGATTTCCATACCCTTCGGGGTGAGAGGCTCCCAGCCAGACTACTGGGTTGATAGGCCGGATGTGGAAGCGTGGCAACACGTGAAGCTGACCGGTACTAATAAGCCGATGACTTGATAACACTTTCATCCTGCGGATGATTCGCGTCCACTGAGTGGTTCTCGATGTACGGTCGAGAACACCACAAACGAACTGATCGTTTGTGGCTGAACGAACACATCAATAGTGTTTCGGCGGCCATAGCGAGAGGGAAACGCCTGGCCACATTCCGAACCCAGAAGCTAAGCCTCTCAGCGCCGATGGTACTGCAGGGGGGACCCTGTGGGAGAGTAGGACACCGCCGGACTTCCTTTAAACGAAAGCCCCGACCAACGCTGGTCGGGGCTTTCGTCGTTAACCAGCACCCATACCGGGCACGACCACTGCGGATCCGCAGCTCACGGCGCCGGTGGCGATGATTCGACTCCCTGCGCTCGTTGAACCACCGGAGGGAAGGGCCGTTGAGGGGCGCGGGGTCAGAAGAGGAGATAGAGGGCGCTGATCGCCGTGAGGGTGATGACCACGATCTCGAAGACGCGCTGGTTGATGCGCTTGGCGATGAACCAGCCGATCACACCGCCGATGAGGACGGCCGGGGCGAGGACCGCGTCGACGAGCAGACTGTGCGCGTTGATCAGGCCGATCCCGGCGGCGAACGGGACCTTGAGGAGGTTGACGATCGCGAAGAACCAGGCGCTGGTGCCGAGGAAAGCCTTCACGGGGAACCCTGACGCCAGGAAGTACATGGACATGACCGGTCCGCCGGCGTTCGCGACCATCGTGGTGAAACCGCCGAGGGAGCCGTAGCCGATCGACATCGCGCGAGCGCGCGGTCCGCCGACGCCCGGTTGGATCGGGGTCCCGCGGCGGCGCAGCCACAGGGTGAGGCCGATCATGGCGAGCAGGATGACGGCGATCGTGCGGCGGACGCCGACGTCGTTCGCCACGAGCAGGAAAAGGGCCCCGAGAATCATTCCGGCGATGACCGCGGGCGCGAGCCGCAGGAGGACGCGCCACTCAGCGTGTCGCCGGTACAGCAGCATCGCCATCGCGTCCCCGAGGATCAGCAGAACCAGGAGCGTGGCCGTCGAGGCACGGGCCGGGAGCACTGCGGCGAAGATCGCCGCGGGCAACGTCCCCGCGCCGGGCATCGCGGTCTTGCTGATTCCGACCACCACCGTGGCCGCTGCCAGCGCGAGGAATGCGGGCAACGTCAGGCCGAGAGACTCGAGCACGTCAGCGGGCTCCGCGAACGGGTGGCATCTGTTGAGCGTAGCCAGTGCAGGACGGTGCGCACGAGTGCGGGTCCTCGTGTGTCGTGGAGCAGATCATGAGCGAGTGCGAGGCGCGGCTGCGCGCGTCGTCGGCTCTGCTGGGCTGAGGCGGAAAAGCGAAGCGGCGCCCGGAGAACCGGGCGCCGCTTTCTCGTGTACGGGTGTCAGACCGCTTCGCCGGCGGCCACCGTCTCCGCGTAAGCGTGCACTCGGGGCAGCTCGTGCGCCGTGTAGAAGTCCGCGGCGGTCAGACGTGCGGCGTCCGCGGGGGCAGCGGCGCTGTGCGCGAGCACGGCGACGACGGCCCGGGCGTGCATCCAGCCGCCGGCGAGCGTGCCGAGCAGCATCAGGAACGGGACGCTCGTGGCGTAGGCGTCGCGGGCGGAGTCCGCGAAACCGAGGAGAGCGGTCGTGGCCCGACGCGCGCTGTCCACGGCGCGGGCGAGGCGATCCGCGACGCGGGCGGCGGTGGCGTCACCGAACGCGCGCAATGCGGCGATGGTCTCCTCGATCTGCGTGAACAGCTCCTCGGCGGTGGCGCCGCCGTTGCGCAGGGTCTTGCGGCCGACGAGGTCGTTGGACTGGATCGCCGTGGTGCCCTCGTAGATCGGCATGATGCGCGCGTCCCGGTAGTGACGGGCGGCGCCGGTCTCCTCGATGAAGCCCATGCCGCCGTGCACCTGGATGCCGTCGCTCGTGATCGACTGCGCTTCCTCGGTCGCCCAGCCCTTCATGATCGGGACGAAGAACTCGGCGAGGGTGCCGGTGCCGTCCGTCTCGGCGCGGTCGAACAGGTCGCCCACGTAGACACCCAGCGCGCGCATCGCGAAGATGCGGCTGGACATCGACAGCAGCAGGCGACGGACGTCCGGGTGCTCGGCGATCGGGGTACCGGCGGGACGGTCGATGACCGGGCCCTGCCGGCGCTGCGCGGCGTAGTCCGACGCGAGCTGGTAGGAGCGGTCGGAGATGCCGGTGGCCTGGAAGCCCATGCCGGTACGCGCGGAATTCATCATCACGAACATGCCCGCGAGCCCGCCGCCGACCTCGCCGACGAGGTAGCCGGTGGCGTCCTCGTAGGCCAGCACGCAGGTCGGGCTGCCGTGGATGCCGAGCTTGTGCTCGATCGCCACGGTCTCGACGCCGTTGCGATCCCCGAGGGAACCGTCCGCGTTCACGAGGAACTTCGGCACGACGAACAGGGACAGGCCCTTCGCGCCGGCGGGGGCGTCCGGGGTGCGGGCGAGCACCAGGTGGACGATGTTCTCCGCAACGTCGTGGTCACCCCACGTGATGAAGATCTTCTGGCCCTTGACCGCCCAGGACCCGTCGCCACGCGGCGTCGCGACCGTGCGGATCGCGCCGAGGTCGGTGCCGGCGTCCGGCTCGGTGAGGTTCATCGTGCCGGTCCAGCGGCCCTCGACGAGGCGGCTCAGGTACGTCTCGCGGATCTCGTCGGAGGCGTACGCGTCCAGGGCGTGGATCTGACCGGCCGTCAGGAGCCAGCACAGCGCGAACGCCGCGTTGGAGCCGTTCCAGATCTCACCGAGTCCGGCCTGGACCGATCCCGGCAGGCCGTCGCCGCCGGCGGACACGGGTGCCTCGGCGGAGATCCACCCGGCGTCCACGAATGCGGCGTACGCATCCGCGAAGCCGTCGGGCAGGTGCACCTGACCGTCCTCGAAGCGAGCGCCCTCGGTGTCGCCGATCGTCGCGAGGGGGGCCAGGACTCCGGCGGCGAATTCACCGGCGCCGCCGATGATCTCGGCGGCGTCATCCGCGCTCATCTCGCCACCGGTCGAGCGCTCGATCAGATCGAGACCGAACGCTTCGCCGTAGAGGAATGCGTAGTCGTCGACGGGGGCGCGGTAGTCGGGCTCGGCCATGAGGGCTCCTTCTTTCCGGATGTGAGACGGAGGTTCACAAAGTTTGGGACTCAGTGTACCCTGCCCCGTCCCGCATCGGAATGCGTCCGGAGGAGATCCTCAGCCGGCCAACCGCTCCGGTGTCCGGACCGCCGCGTCGATCTCCTCGCGCGTGGCCTGCGCAGCCGTGCCGCCGGCACCTCGCGTGGACAACGAACCCGCCGCCACCGCCCGGCGCAACGCGGTCTCGTCGTCGGCGCCCGCGCACCACGCCGCGATGAATCCGGCGTCGAAGCTGTCACCCGCGCCGGTGGTGTCCACGACGTCCACCTCGAGAGCGGGGGCACGCATCACGTCTCCATTGGGCAACGCGAGGATGGCTCCGGCCGGACCATCCTTCACGGCGACCCGCGGACCGAACCGGGCGAGCTCGCGCGCCGCGGTGAACACGTCCTCGCCGGTGCCACCTGCCGCGCGCGCGATGGCGACGACTTCCGGGCCGTTCGGGAACATGATGTCCACGAACGGCAGGCACTCCGTGACGCCCTCCCAGCGCTGGGCCGGGTCCCAGTTGGTGTCGAGGCTGGTGGTCACACCGTCGGCCTTGGCCTGTGCGAGCACCGTCGGCAGATCCCGACCGTACCGGGGGATGAGGAACATCGAGGCGGCGTGCAGGTGCGTCGCGCCCTGGTCACGGCGGGCTCGGGTCACCGCCGCGCCGTCCAGCGAGGACATGGCCCCGAGGTGGGTGAGGATGGCGCGATCGTCCGGCATGGAAAGGATGACGCTGACGCCGGTGGACTGGTCCACCTTCTCCACCAGCTCGATGCCCACACCGTGCTCGGTGAGCAGCCGCAGCACCTCGCCGCCGAACAGGTCATCGCCCACCCGCGCACTGAGATCCACCTCGACCCCCTGCCGAGCGAGACCGCACGCGACGATGCCGGCACTTGAACCGAGCACCACGTCCGCCGCCGTCAGCAGCTGTTCGGCCTGGCCGAAACGGGGCATCACGTCGCCCCGCAGCACCACATCGAGGTTCGCGTCGCCCGCGACCAGCACTCTCACCGAAGTCATCCCTTCATCCCGGACATCGTCATCGTGGCCAGGAACTGCTTCTGCGCGAACAGGAAGAACAGGATCAACGGCAACGTCGCCACGACGTTACCCGCCATCAGCAGGGACCAGTCGGTCCGCCGCGATCCCTGGAAGTTCGCGATACCGAGCTGCACCGTGAAGACGCTGTCGTCGTTGATCGCGATCAGTGGCCAGATCAGGTCGTTCCAGGAACTCAGCAGCGTGAAGATGGCGAGCGTGGCCAGCGCCGGCCGGGCGAGCGGCAGCACCACGCGGAAGAAGATCTGCCAGCGATTGCACCCGTCCAGCGCGGCGGCCTCTTCGAGCTCCGCCGGCAGCGAGAGGAAGAACTGACGCATGAGGAAGATGCCGAACGCCGAGGCGAGCCAGGGCACGAAGGCGGCGGCGAGGGTGTCGATGATGCCGACCGTCGAGAACATGATGTACGTCGGGATCATCAGCAGCTGGGTCGGAATCATGATGGTCGCGACGATCATGAAGAACCCGAGGGTGCGACCGGCGAACTTCAGACGCGCGAAGCCGTACCCCGCCAGCGAACACAGCACCATGTGCCCGACGATCGCGATGACCGAGACGATCGTGCTGTTCGCGAGCCAGCGCAGGACGTCCGTCTTGGTGAACAGTGAGATGAAACCGTCCAGGGTCAGACGGGACGGGATGAACGGCGGCGGGAACTTGACCAGGTCCGCCGCCGGCGAGAGGGCTGCGAGGAACATCTGCAGGAACGGGATCAGGAACAGCAGGGCGATGGGGGCGAGCACGAAGTGCCAGCCGGAGAACCGCCGGCGCCGCCGCGCGGGCGCGGTGCGGATCGAGGGCGCCGCGGCGAGGGTGTCAGTCATCAGAACGCCTCCACGTTCTTGCGCTTGGAGTAGATGACCATCGCGACGGTCACCACCAGGGTGAAGAAGAACAGCACGTACGCCGCGGCCGAGCCGTAGCCGAACTGCATCGAGCGGAAAGCCTTCTCCCACAGGAAGTAGACGATGGTCTTGGTCGCGTCCAGGGGGCCGCCGCGCGTGGTCGTGTAGACGAGGTCGAACAGCTGCATGGCACCGATCACCTGCCAGATGGTGACGAACACCGTCACCGGACCGAGTTCCGGCCAGATGACGCGCCAGAACGTCTGCCACCGGTTCGCGCCGTCGATGCGCGCGGCCTCGAGGAGCTCCTGCGGCACGTCCTGCAGGGCCGCGAGGTAGATGACGGTCGTGAACGCGGCTTGACCCCACAGCGACATGATCGCGATCACGACCATCGCCTGGGACGGATCCTCCAGCCAACCCTGCGCCGGGATGCCCACGACGCGCAGGGCGTTGTTCATCAGGCCGTACTGGGGGCTGAACAGGTAGGTCGACAGGATGCCGGTGGCCGCCGCGGAGGCGACGAACGGGATGAAGATCGCCGTGCGGTACAGGCCGATGAAGCGGATCTTGCGATTCAGGGCCACGGCGAGGAAGAGCCCCGCGAGCACGGACGCCGGAACGAAGAGGATGACGTACAGACCCGTGTGGGTCACCGCGTCCCAGAACTCGGAATCACTGACGAGCTTGACGTAGTTCTTCCCGCCGACGAACTGCGGGTCCGAGAAGCCGTCCCACTTCTGGAACGACAGGATGAACGCCCAGACGGCGGGGAAGATGGACAATCCCAGGACGATCACCATGGCGGGGCCGACGAAGGCCCAACCGCTGAGGTTCTCCGCCCAGCGTCGTCCTCGCGACATCGACCGCTTGGCGGCCGGTCGTCGTCCGGGTCGGCGCGGGGTGATGAGAGTCTCGGTCTCCGTGACGGTCATCGTTGCTCCTCTCCATGCCGTGTCGTGAACGTGCGCGGGGCCACAGTGAGGGTGAACCCCGCGCACGGGTCTCATTCGTCCGCGAGCGCCTCGTCGGCCTTCGCGGCGGCGTCCTTCAGCGCCTTCGCGGGCTCGCCCTGCCCCTGCAGGACCGCCGAGATCGCATTGGCGATCGCCTCGGACAGCCCCACGTAGCCGGGCACCGTGGGACGCGCCTTGGTGGCGTTGACGCTGTTCTTCGCCATCACGTCCAGGCCCGGAAGGGCCTTGACCTGGGCGGCGAACTCCGGCGAATCCTGCTCGCTGGCGCGCAGCGGCAGGTTGCCGAAGGCCACGTTCCAGCGGAGATCCTGCTTCGCATCCGTCAGCCACTTCACGAGCTCGTACGACCAGTAGTTCTGGTTCGCGTCCTTCGTGTCCAGCAGCGCCCAGATGTCGGGGCCGGACACGGTGGTGTGCTCACCGTTCACGGCCGGCAGGACCGTGACCCCGTAGTCGGTGCCGGCGGTCTTCAGGTCCGTCAGCTGCCACGGCCCGGAGGTGATCATGCCGATGCGGTCGTTGGCGAACAGTTGGGCGAACTTGGTGTCGGTCTGGTCGAGGTACACGCTCTTGTCCGTCACCGCCATGTCGCGCAGGAAGGTGAGGGACTTGACGCCCGCGTCACTGTCGAAGGTGGCCTTGGTCTGATCCTTGTTCAGGATGTCCCCACCGTTCTGCCACAGGTGCGGCCAGAACTGCCAGGTCGTCTCCTCGGTGCCGGAGACCGAGTACGCGTAGCCGTACGTCTGCGTGGCGGAGTCGGTCAGCTTCTTCGCGGCGGCCCGGAAGTCATCCCAGGTCCACTGATCGGTGGGGTAGCTCACCCCGGCGGCGTCGAAGACCTTCTTGTTGTACAGCAGCGAGATGTTATCGACGACGGCCGGGAAGCCGATCGTCTTCTTGCCCGTCGGCTGCACCGTCTGCCGCGCCGCGTCGGAGAACTCGTCCCACTTGACGTCCGGCTCGGCGACCTGCTTGGAGATGTCCTGCGTGCGACCGGAGGCCTCCAGCTGGCTCGCCCAGGAACCGAATGCGTACGAGACGTTCGGGTACTTGCCGCTGGCGAAGCCCGCGGAGAGCTTCTGCAGCAGGTCGGCGGTCTCCGGTGCACCGCTGGAGACCTCGACGGTGACGTTCTTGTGCGCCGACTCGAACTCCTTCGCGAGCTGCTCCAGGAGAGTCTCGGCCTGGTCGGACTGACCCGTCCACCAGGTGATCGTCACGGGAGCGGACGTGTCGAGCTTGGTGGCGCCCTGTCCGCCGCCGCAGGCGCTGAGGCCGGCGGTGGTGAGGGCGAGAGCGGCGGCGGTCGCGCCGACGCGAACCAGCCGGGACGATCGAGCGGTGTGACGAGCCATGTCCTTCTCCTTCGTTGGAGTCGCGGTGGTGGTGGAGCCCCCGAGGGAGCCGCGCGTTTCGCCCATCCTGAACTCGTCTTGCGTGTTTGGGAATACTTTGCACGTATTGCTCACTCAGAATGAGCGTTTTGGGATGAAAGGAAAACCGCTGAAACAGCCGTGGGCGCCCCGCCGCAGCGGGACGCCCACGGCCGTTCCAGCCTCACGGCTGGTCGACGAGGTCCCCACCCAGGGCGACCGGAAGGTACCGCGCGTGCCGACGCGTCATCTCGTCGCACATCGCCCAGATCTGGTCGGGCGTGATCGAGGATGCCGCGTTCGGATCGACCAGGACCGCGCGTCGGATCAGCTCCGGATCCCCCGTGCGGGCCGCCTCGATGGTCAGCTCGGCGACGGACAGGTACCGGCGGTTCAGTGCGGCGCCGGCCAACGGGACCTCGCCGTAGGGCAGGGGATGCACTCCCGTGGCGTCGACGTCCGCGGGCACCTCGACGACGGCGCCCTCGGGCAGGTTCGTGATCAGGCCGCGGTTGGGGACGTTGACGAAGATGCGGCGCGGCTGCCCGGTGAGCATCGCGTGGATGATCTGGGGCGCGTATTCGGCGGCGTCGCTCGGATCGTGCAGAGGCACGTTCCCGCCCGCGTCCAGGATCCGGTGGGCCTCGTGGAATTCGGCGACGTTCTCCTCGGAGATGCCGAGATACTCCGACGGCTGCAGGCGGAAGCGCTCGATCTGCTCGTCGGAGCGCAGGAACCAGTCCAGATACTCGGCCGAGTGCTCGCTCGTCTCGGTGGGGTAGTAGCCGATCCGTCGGAAGATCTCCACGCGCACCCGGCGCTCCAGCTCCGGATCGCTCGCGATCTTCGCGCGCAATCGCGGATAGAGGTCCTCGCCGTCACGCTCCCAGCGGGTGAGCCAGGACTGGTGGTTCACACCTGCGGCGACGTAGTCCGTGCCCTCCAGCGGCACGCCGATCAGCTCGCACAGATCGTTGACGGTCCAGTACACGCTGTGGCACAGCCCGTAGGCGCGGATGTCCGGGGCGACCACCGACAGCCACCAGATGTTCATGGCCATCGGGTTGGTGTAGTTCAGCAGGAGGGCGTCCGGGCAGACTGCCCGCATGTCCTCGGCGATGCCGGTCAGGACCGGGAAGGTGCGCAGCCCTCGGAACACCCCGCCGACGCCGGTGGTGTCGCCGATCGTCTGGCGCAGCCCGTACGACGCCGGCACCTCGAGATCGACCCGGGTGGCGTCGATTCCGCCGACCTGAACCATGTTGACGACGAAGTCCGCGCCCTCGAAAGCGGCGCGGCGATCCAAGAATGAGTGAATGCGCACTTTCCGACCCAGCTGAGTCGCGACGTTGTCGGCGGTGCGTCCGGCGACGTCGAGGCGATCGGGGTCGGTGTCGTGCAGGGCGATCTCCACCTCCGGAAGGTCCGGAAAACGTAGGAGATCAGTGAGCAACTGACGAGTGAAGACGACACTGCCGGCACCCGTGAACGCGATCTTTGACATGGCAGGATTCTTCAAAACGCGATCGTTCTTCGCAAGTGAAAAGGGCATATTGACGATCAATCGCTCATTTGAGATGCTCATATGGTGAATGGTGAACGTGCAGAATCGGTGTTCGAACGCATCGGCGGATCAGCCAAGCGCTCGCGGCGCATGGCTGACGTGCTGGACATGATCGCCGAGCGCGGCGAGGTCGAGCTCGCCGAGCTGGCCGAGCACTTCTCGACATCATCGGCGACGATGCGCCGGGACCTCGCGGCGATGGCCGACCACGGCCTGATCCTGCGCACGCACGGCGGCGCGAAGGTGGCGTCCTCGCTCACGGAGCGTCCGGTCGCGCTCAAGGACACCCGGTTCCGGGAGGCGAAGCGCCGCATCGCGCGGGCCGCGGCGGCGCGGGTGCCTCGGGAGAGGTACGCGGTCGCGCTCAGCGGCGGGACCACGGCCGCGGGGGTCGCGCGGGAGCTCGCCGGCCACTCCAGCCTGACGATCGTGACGAACTCACTGCCGATCGCCAATCTCGTCTCGCGCTACCCGAAGCTGAAGATCATCATGACCGGTGGCATCCTGCGGGCGCAGTCGCTCGAGCTGGTCGGGGTGCTCGCGGAGGACACGTTCAACTCCCTCAACATCGGGATGGCCATTCTCGGCGCGGACGGGTTCAGTGCGGCATCCGGACTCACGACCTACGACGAGACCGAGGCGCGGGCGAATCGGGCCATGGTCATGCACGCCAAGACCACGGTCGTGGTCGCGGATTCGTCCAAGATCGGCAACGTCGCGCTGGCGCGGATCGCGACGGCGCCCGAGGTGGACGTCCTGATCACCGACGGGGACGCGGACCCGGCCGAGCTTCAGCGCCTGCGCGACGCGGGCGTCATCGTCGTGATCGCCTGACCGCTGCCTCTCGCGCGGGTCCGCGAGCGATCAAGCGGTCCAGCAGCAGCGTGAGGGCGAACGAGACCAGGAAGACGGCGATGCCGAACAGTACGGCGAATCCGATCGTGCGGATGGTCAGCACCACCACGAACGCGGAGAACAGGGCCAGCGCGGCGGGAATGATCACCACGGCGTTCAGCGGCGCGCGTCGGGAGGCGCTTCGACGCATGTGCGACACCTCCTCGCGCTCGGGTCGATGATACGCGGACACCGACGCGGGTCGGGCGGCGGTGTCCGGGGGATGGCGTAGCGTCAACACTGCCGCGAGCCCCCGGTCGCGGCGCGGATCGTCGCGGGGGCGCAGCGGGAGATCATGACACGGCGGGGAGCGGGGCGGCACTCGTCCTGGCCGGTGGCGCTTCTCGTGTGCGCGGTCTGTCTCGTCGTGCTGTCTGCGACTCCCGTCGGCGCCGCGCTGCTGCAGCGCGTGAGGGGCGCCGACCCGGCGCCGGTGGTGACCATCACGAAGGGGCCGGCACCGTCCGATCCCCCTGTGTCCGTCGGGCCGGCGGCGGTCGTGGCGGCGAGCACGCTGCCGGACCTCCTCGCCGTCCGACCGGAGACGACGACGCCGCCCTATCGTCGAGACCTGTTCGAGCACTGGATCGACGCCGACCGCGACGGCTGCAACACGCGCTCCGAGGTGCTGATCGAGGAGTCCACCACCCCGGTGACGATCACCGGGCGGTGCCGGATCAGCGGCGGAACGTGGGTGTCGCCGATGGACGGCACCGTGGCGTTCGAGCCGGGGGACATCGAGATCGATCACCATGTTCCGCTGGCCGAGGCCTGGCGCTCGGGTGCCTCGGCTTGGAGCGACGCGCGGCGTCGCGCCTTCGCCAACGACCTGGACGTGCCGTACGCGCTCGTGGCGTCCTCGACGATGGCGAACCAGTCCAAGGGGGACAAGGATCCGGGACGGTGGCTGCCCACGAACGGCGCCTACGTCTGCGAGTACGTCACGGCGTGGGCGCTCGTGAAGTACCGGTGGTCGCTGGCCGTCGACGAGCGGGAGCAGACGGCGCTGCGGGCGAACCTGTCCGGAGCCTGCGGCGACCACCTCGTGACGCTGCCCCCGGTGATGTGATCACACCGGGACGTCGACGACGCGCGTCTCCCCGAACTCCGGGGAGGCGGCACCGGATGTGACGGCCTCGACCGTGGCCTGCAGATCTCCGCGCGTCTCATCCGGGACCCAGACCTCGAGCGTCGCGGCGGCGGCGTAGGTCGTCTCGCCGAGCGTCGCGCCGTGGGCTCCGGACCATGCGCGCAGCGCGTGATCGACCCGACCCGCCTCGGCGTGCGGGACGGTGACGGTGGCCCGGACGAGGGCTTCGCGGTGCAGCAGCCGGGCGGCGTCCAGCGTTTCCGAGACGGCGGTCGAGTACGCCCGGATCAGCCCACCCGCGCCGAGCTTCACCCCGCCGAAGTAGCGCGTCACGATCACGACGAGATCCGTGAGGTCGCGCCGCCGCAGCACCTCCAGCATCGGTACCCCGGCGGTTCCGGACGGCTCGCCGTCATCGCTCGAGCGGGTCTGATCGCCGAGGAGACCCGTCACCATCGCGACGCAGTTGTGGCGCGCGTCCCAGTACCGCTTGCGGACGTCGGCGATCACCGCGTCCGCGTCCGCGACCGATGACACCGGATGCACGTGCGTGAGGAAGCGCGAGCGCTTGATCTCCAGCTCGCCCGACACCGGCGCCGCGATCGTGGCGGGATAGGAGCGGGCCATCCCCCGAGCGTATCCGGACGGGGTTCCGGTCAGAGCGCGCGCAGCGGACGGACGTACGCATCCCCGGCGCGCGAGCGTCCGGAAGCGGTCACCGTGAAGCGGATGACGTCGGGCAGGTAGCGGTCATCGGACGCCTCGAACACGCGTCCGGCGCCGTCGTGGCTGATCCGGCGCAGCCGCAGGATGGGGGAGCCGACGGCGACCCCGAGCAGGCGCGCGTCCACGGCGTCCGCGGCCACCGCGTCGATCTCGTGCTCGACGGCGAACGAGCGATGCCCGCGGGACTCGAGGTATTCGGTGATGGACACCGTGTCCAGGTCCGTGTCGAACAGCGCCCGACCGACGTCGCCGAGGAAGGTCAGCCGCTCCAGCATCGCCGGGCGGCCATCGAGTGACCGCAGGCGCAGCACGTCCACGACGGGCGTTCCCTCGGGAACCTCCAGCAGAGTGGCCTTCTCCGCATCGACCTTGCGCAGGGCGACCTCCTGCGTCCGTGCACCGGGCTGCGCGCCGATCTCACGCGCCCATCGGGTGAAGGGGATCGACACGTCCACCGCCTGATGCGGCTTGCGTGGTGTCACCCGCGCGGGGCGGCCTCGGCCGGTCTCGATGAGCCCCTCCTGCCGCAGTTCGGCGAGGGCGTTGCGGATGGGGCCACGGGAGGTGCGCCACGTCTGCGCGAGCTCGGCCTCGGTCGGCACGTCATCGCCGGGGGCGAGCTCGCCGCGGCGGATCCGCGCGCGGAGATCCTCGGCGATCTGCTTGTAGACGACGGTGGTCACCCTCGCATCCTAGGTGCCCGACGACTGGCCGGACCGGCGGGCGAGCCGCCCGTTCACGGCCGCGTCAGAGAGGTGAACACGTGGCGAACGTCCGGTGAGATAGGTATACACGTGGGCGGCCGGATGCGAGCCTTCCAGAGGTTCCGACCCCGTCATCGAAAGGCAGAAATGAACCTCCGTGCCTCCCAGTCGCCGCTGCTCGTCGCCGGTGCCGCACTGCTCGCTCTCGGCCTGTCCGGGTGCTCCACCGCCGCCGGAGCCTCGGGCGGTGCGACCGACACGGCCGCCGCCGACGGCTCGTACGCGGTCGACGCGAACACGCTCGTGTTCGGCGTCGTCCCGGACTCCGCCGACACCCAGACCAACTACCAGCCGCTGATGGACTACATCGCCAAGGAGACCGGCAAGAAGGTCGAGTACCACGAGTCGACCGACTACGCCGCCCTCATCGAGGCCGCGATCGCCGGCAAGGTCGATGTCGCCTCCTTCTCCGGCTTCACCTACATCACCGCGACCAACAACGGCGCGAAGCTCACGCCGATCTCCTCGATCATCACGGAGAAGGGGCAGGAGCCCGGCTACTACTCCGAGGCGATCGTGCCGAAGGGGTCCGCGATCAAGACCCTCGCCGACTTCGCCGGCAAGCGCGTCTGCTTCGTCGATCCGGCCTCCACCTCCGGCTACCTCTTCCCGTCCTACAACCTCCTCAAGGCGGGTGTGGACCCGCAGAAGGACATCACTCCGGTGTTCGCCGGCAAGCACGACGTGTCCGTGCAGAAGGTCGGTGAGGGCAAGGAGTGCGACGCCGGCTTCGCCGAGGACAGCGAGGTGGAAAAGAGCGACAAGGTCGTCTCCATCGCCAAGACGATGGTCCCCGGCGCCCCCCTCGTGTACGCCGACGCGCTGCCGAAGGACGTCTCGGCGCAGCTCGTGAAGATCCTCGCGAACGTCACGGTCGACGACATCGTCGCCGCCGGAGTGACCTCCGCCGACTCGGACGGCTTCCGCAGCGTCTTCTACGGCACCAAGCCGGTGGATGACGCGTACTACGACGTCATCCGCGACATCTGCAAGAAGACCGACGCCAAGCAGTGCCAGTCCTGATCCGCTGACGCCCGGGAGAACGACATGAGCAAGGCGACGACCGAACCCGTCATCGACGTCCGTGGACTGACACGGACCTACGGAACCACGACAGCGCTGCAGGACGTGGACCTGACCATCGGGCGGGGTGAGATCGTCGTCGTTCTCGGGCTGTCGGGCTCCGGCAAGTCCACCCTCCTCCGGCACCTGAACGGCCTGGAGACCCCCACGTCCGGGTCCGTGCGGGTGCTGGGGGAGGACGTGGCGCGGCTGCGCGGGGCGCCGTTGCGCGCCCTGCGCAGCCGAATCGGATTCATCTTCCAGCAGTTCGAGCTGGTGCCCTCGCTGTCGGTGCTGGAGAACGTGCTCACCGGGTCGCTGGCGAGCGTGCGCGGCCCGCGGCTCGGGCTGTTCTCGTATCGCCGCCCGGCGAAGCTCCGTGCGCTGTGCCACCTGGACCGCGTCGGACTGCTCGATCGCGCGTATCAGCGCGCGGACACGCTCTCCGGCGGACAGCAGCAGCGTGTCGCGATCGCCCGCGCGCTGATGCAGAACCCCGAAGTGCTCCTCGCGGACGAACCGGTCGCCTCGCTCGACCCGGAATCGAGTGCGCAGGTGATGGCACTGGTCCGTGAGATCGCCGCCGACGAGGGGCTGACCGTCCTGTGCAGCCTCCACCAGGTCGACCTCGCGATCTCGTGGGCGGACCGCATCGTCGGACTCCGCCACGGTGAGGTCGTCCTCGACCTGCCCACGGACGGGCTCACCAAGGAGCAGGTCATGGAGATCTACGGCCGCGTCGCGACCTCGACCGGCGAGCTCACCGCGGTCGCGAACGAACTGCTGGAGCCGGTGCGGTGACCGCCCTCGCCCCCGCCCCGGTGCGCGGCGCGGCGCGCCCTTCGGTCGCCGAGCGCGCGCCGAAGCGCCCGCTGTCCCCGGAGCGCATCAGCGCCGGCATCACCCTCGCGGTGATCGCAGCGCTCGCGGTCGGCGGGCTCGCCGAGGTCGGCATCTCGATCCCCGACATGATCGCGTCCGGCGACAACGCGGCGCGCTTCTTCGCCCGCGTCGGCGCACTGACCTTCCCCGATCCGGCCGACCTGGTCGGACTCATCGCCCTCACGCTCGGTCTGGTCCTGACCGGCACCCTGCTGGCCGCGGTGCTGTCCGTGCCGATCGCCTACCTGGCCGCCGAGAACACCACCCCGTCCAACACGGCACGCGCCATCGCGCGCTTCATCGGCGTCCTCACCCGTGCGTTGCCGGATGTGGTGCTGGCGATGGTGTTCGTGCTGATGTTCTCGCTCGGCGCGCTTCCGGGCATCCTCGCGATCGGGATCCACTCGGTGGGCATGATCTCGAAGATGTTCGCCGACGCGATCGAGCAGATCGACGAAGGCCCGCGCCTCGCGATCCGGGCGGCGGGCGGTTCCCGGTGGCAGGAGTTCACCGCTGGGATTCTGCCCCAGGTGCTGCCCAGCTGGGTGGCGACCGTGCTGCACCGCAACGACATCAATCTGCGCGGCTCCGTCGTGCTCGGTTACGTCGGGGTCGCCGGGCTCGGGCTCGAGATGTCCTACGCCTTCAAAGCGCTCGACTACGGACGCGGCCTCGGGATCGCGCTGATCATCTTCCTGCTGTGCGTGGTGATGGAGATCGTCTCCTCGGCCGTTCGCGCGGCCATGCTCGGCGAGCTCGGCGCTCGGCGCACCTGGGCGGACCGCCTGCTCGCGCGCGTCCGTCCGCCGCGGACCGCGACCGCCTCGGCGGCGTGCCCGCCGGCGTGGGCGATCAGCCCCGCCACCGCCCTGCACCGTCCGTGGACCGCCACCCGCGTCCGCAACGTCCTCGCGGGCTGGATCACCGTCGCCGTGGTGATCGCGGGGGTCGAGGTGTGCCAGATCCAGTGGGGTGACTTCCTCACCGTCTGGGCCAAGATCCCCGCGGTCGCCGTGCAGTTCTGGCCGCCCACGTTCGGTGTGTACGGCGTCGCGACGATGCTGGAGGCGATGCGGGAGACCATCGCGATCGCGCTCGCCGCGACGCTGCTCGCGTTCCTGCCCTCGCTCGTGCTCGGCTCCCTCGCCGCGCGCAACGTCGCGCCGAATCGCGGGACGCGCCTGACCGGCCGCTTCCTCCTCGTCGGCATCCGCGGCATCCCGGAGCTGATCCTCGCGATCGTCCTCATCGTCATCACCGGACTCGGCATGCAGGCCGGCACGATCGCGCTCGCCGTCGGTGGCATCGGACTGCTCGGCAAGCTTCTCGCCGACTCGTTCGAAGAGGTCCAGCGCGGACCGGAACGCGCGCTCGCGGCCACCGGCGCGACCCGGCTTCAGGTCTACGCCGGGGCCACCGTGCCGCAGGGCACCCGCGCCCTGATCGGGCACGTCTTCTACCTGCTCGACACGAACATCCGCGCCGCCACGATCCTCGGCGTGGTCGGCGGCGGTGGCGTCGGCTACTACTTGCTGAACGCCAGTCAGGGCTCGCACTACGGCATGGTCACCGCGATCGTGCTGATGATCCTCGCGACCGTGCTCGTGGTCGAGGCGATCGCGATGTGGATGCGCAAGGTGTTCCGGTGAACGACACGTACGACCTGGCCGTGGTCGGCGCCGGCATCATCGGTCTCGGCGCCGCCTACGCCGCGCTCAAGCGCGGCCTCCGGGTGATCGTGGTGGACCGCCAGGCCGATCCGCAGGGCGCGACGGTGCGCAATTTCGGTCACCTCTGCATCGGCGAGCAGACCGGCGCCGCTCGGGTGCACGCCGATCGCGCCCGCGAGCTGTGGCTGGAGCTGGGCCGCGCAGCGGAGTTCTGGGTCCGCGAGTCCGGCACCCTCATCATCGCGCGGCACGAGGACGAGCGCGCGCTGCTGGAGGCGGCCGTCGCCGACGACCTCGCCCTCCTCACCGCTGCCGAGCTCGACGCGCTGCTGCCGTCCGCGCCGGGTGTCGCGGTCGGTGGCGCACGGGTGGCGCGCGACCTGCAGACCGACGCGCGCTCGGCGTCGGCCGCGATCCGGCGGCACCTCGCGAGCCGAGGCGTCGAGTTCCGCCTGCGCACGTCGGCCGGTGCGGTCGGCGGCGGCCGGGTGCAGACCAGTCGCGGTCCGGTGTCCGCCGACCTCGTCGTCGTGGCCGTGAACCATGATCTCGACCAGCTGCTGCCGGAGCTCGCCGAATCGGTCGGGGTGGTCCGGTGCGGACTCGACATGCTCCGCGCCCGGATCGCGCTGCCCCGTCCGCTGCCGGCGCCGCTGCTGACCGGATGGTCGCTGCTGCGGTACGGCCGATTCAGCGGGATGGGGGAGACCGCGGTGGTTCGGCAGCGGCTCCATGCCGAGCGCCCGGACCTCGCCGCGCTCGATCTGAACCAGATGTACACGCCGCTGCCGGACGGGACGATTCTCATCGGAGACACCCACGTTCGCGGCGCGTCGATCGCCCCCTTCCAGCCGGAGGCCGCCGCGGACGCCCTCGCGGACGAGGTCGAGACGCTCTTCGGCGCGCGCGTCGACGTCCTCGAGCGATGGCAGGGCGTCTACGCCAGCGGGCCCGACGACTTCCTCGTCACCGAACCGGACGAGCGCACCGTCGTGCTCGCCGCGACGACGGGGATCGGCATGACGACCGGCCTGGGGCTGGCCGAGAACACACTGGCCGCGCGCCTGGACGCGCTCGCCTCCACCGAAGGGATCCTCCGATGACCACCACCCCGACCGAACTCGTCGTCCTCGACATGGCCGGAACCACCGTGCGGGACGACGGCGTCGTGGAGACCGCCTTCCGCCGGGCCGCGGAGCGCACCGGCGTCGCGGCGGACATCGGGTGGGATCGCGCGCTGCAGTACGTTCGCGACACGATGGGGCAGTCGAAGGTGGAGGTCTTCACGCACCTCGCCGGTGGCGATCGTGACCGCGCCGAGGTGGCCACCGCCGCGTTCGAGGCGGCCTACGCGGAGCTCATCGCGGACGGCGGCGCTGAGCCGATCGCGGGGGCGCGCGAGACGATCGAGGCGCTGCGGGCGGCCGGGCTGCAGGTGTACCTGACCACCGGGTTCGCTCCCGTGACTCGGGACGCCCTCCTGGACGCGCTCGGCTGGCGCGACCTCGTGGACGGCGTGCTCTCGCCCATCGATGCCGGGCGCGGGCGTCCGGCGCCGGACCTCGTGCTGGCTGCGGCGCTTCGTGCCCGGGTGTCGGACGTTCGGGCCGTCGCGGTCGCGGGCGACACCGCCAGTGACGTGCGCTCCGGCCTGGCGGCCGGAGCGGGCGTCGTGGCCGGTGTTCTCACCGGCGCTCACGATGAGGCCGCGCTCCGGGCCGCGGGCGCGCACCGGGTCCTGGCTTCGGTGGCGGACCTGGCTGCGCTGCTGCCGGGTGTGGGTGCTCGCGCGAGCGTGATCGCCTGACATGAGGGACACGCTGCAACGGAGCGGCTCGGCGCACGCCTTCGACGTGTGCCTGCGACCACCGGCGACCGCACGCGTCTGGATCGGGCCGGACCACCCGCACGAGACGATCGCCGTGCCCGGGATCACGCTGTCCGCGGGCGAGGCGCTGGTCCGGGTGGAACTGGCGACCGTGTGCGGATCCGACGTCCACACCGTGGCCGGAGATCGCCCGGCTCCTGTGCCGCTCGTGCTCGGACATGAGTACGTCGGTCGGATCATCTCACTCGGAGCGGGTGTCGTGCGCACGGTTGACGGCTCGCCCCTGTCCGTCGGGGATCGCGTGGTCTGGTCGGTGTTCGCGGCGTGCCGGGAGTGCGACCGCTGCCGCCGCGGGCTGCCGCAGAAGTGTCGTGATCTGCGCAAGTACGGTCACGAGCGGATCGGTGCCGGGTGGGAGCTCACCGGCGGGTTCGCGACGCACGTTCACCTTCGCGCCGGGACCGCGATCGTCCGCGCCCCGGAGCACCTGGCCGCGGCGGTGCTGGCTCCGGCCGCGTGCGGCACGGCGACCGCGCACGCCGCGGTCGAAGCGCTCGATGACCTGCTCGATCTGGACGGCGCCGTCGTGCTGGTCAGCGGCGCCGGGCTGATCGGACTGACCGTGACGGCGATGGCGGACGACCGCGGAGCGCGTGTCATCGTCAGCGACCCGGCCCCGGACCGACGGGCGACCGCTCGGGAGTTCGGTGCAACCGTCGTCGTGGACCCGTCGGACCCGGACGCGCTGTCCACCGCCCTCACCGCCCTGCGGGCCACGGAGGTGCACGCGGTCGTGGAGGCCTCCGGAGCGCGGCGCGCGGTGCTCGGTGCACTGGACGCGGTCGCGGTGGGGGGCGCGATCGCGCTGGTCGGCAGCGTGTTCGCGACGACCCCGATCGAGCTGGACCCGGAACACGTCGTCCGCGCATGCCTGACGATCCGAGGCGTGCACAACTACGCACCCACGGATCTCGACGGTGCCGTGCGCTTCCTGCAGCGGACCCGTCGACCGTTCGCCGACCTGGTCAGCGCGCCCGTGCCGCTGTCCCGCATCGATGAGGCGATCGCTCGCGCCGGCGCTGCGGGCGCCCCGGTTCGCGTTGCCGTCGATCCCGGTTCCTGAGCACCCGCTCACCGTCTGGGCGGTTTCTGGGAACCTCGGTGATGCCATCGAGGGATGACACCCGAGACCCGCAGCGATCGAACACCCGTCCGTGACGGGCTCATCCTGATCACCCTGCCGGGGCGAGCCGTCGTGTCCGGTGCGGGCGGTGCGCGGCGCATCGTGCTCGCCGTCGTCGCGGCGGTCGCGCTGCTCGGCGCCGGCCGGTTGCTGACCGCGCACGACGTGGACCTCGGACTCGTCATCGCCGCCAATACCGCGCACGTCGGTGTCGTGGGCGCGCTGACCGACGCCGTGTACCGCGGGCTGGAGCCCGCCTTCGCCCTCGTCCTCGCCCTGCTCGTCGCGGCCGCGGTGTGGTGGCGGGCGCGGGACCTGCGCGCGTCATTCCTGTTCCTCGGGGTGCTCGCCCTCACCTGGTGTCCGGTGATCCTCGCCAAACTCATCGTGGACCGTCCCCGACCGGATCCGGGCCTGCTCGCCCACCCGTTCCTGCCGACACCGACCGACTCGTCGTTCCCGAGCGGGCACACCGCGTTCGTCACGGCGCTGGTGGTCGCGCTGTGGTTCGTCGTTCGGGACCGCGAACGCCTCCGGGCTGCGGTGCTCCTGGTCGGGACGCTCCTGGTCGTGCTGATCGGGTGCACCGTGGTCATCACCGGGTTGCACCATCCGACAGATGCCCTGGCTTCGATCACGTGGGTGCTGTGCGCCGCGCCGGCCGCCCGCTGGGTGGTCCAGGACGTCCTGCTGGCGCGATGGGACCGTGCGCGCTCGGTCCGTCAGTCCGGGGTGCCGACCCGGTAGCCGCTGCCGCGGACGGTGGTGATGAGGTCTCGGTCCGTCTTGCGGCGCAGGTACGACACGTACGTGTCCACGGTTCCGGGGTCCTCACCCCGGCGGAACACGGCGTCGAGGATCACCTCGCGGGAGAACACCCGCTCCGGGTGCTCGGCCAGCAGGGAGAGAAGGGCCGTCTCGGTCCGGGTGAGCATGACCCGGCCGCGGTAGGGCGAGGTGATGCAGGACTGCTCGGCGGAGAACCACCAGCTGCCGATCGCGATGTCCTCGCCGCGGTCGACGCGCTCCCGGGTCAGGGCTCGCAGCCGCGCCTCGAGCTCGGCGAACTCGAACGGCTTGACGAGGTAGTCGTCCGCGCCCGCGTCCAGCCCCGCGACCCGGTCCGCCAGCTCACCCAGCGCGGTCAGCAGGATCACCGGCACGTCGACGCGGCTGCGGCGCAGGCGCGTGACGAGGTCCGTGCCGCTCATGCCGGGCAGGCGCCGATCGACGACCAGGACCGCGACGTGCTCGGTGGTGATCCGCTCCAGTGCCTCCTCGGCGCTCGCGGTCAGGATGACGTCCCAGCGGGCCGCGAGGACATCGCGCATGATCGGTCCGAGTCGCGGGTCGTCCTCGACGATCAGAACCCGAGGCCCGCTCATCGGGTTCCCTCGGCCAGCGGCAGTCGGAGGCGCATCGTCGTGCCGCCGGGGCCGGAGTCGGCGACCTCCGCCGCGCCGCCGGACCGCGCCGCGATCTCGGCGACCAGGGCCAGGCCGATCCCGGTGCTGGTGCGTCCGGGGCGCACCGCATCCTCACCGTGGGCGAAGCGGTCGAACACCCGCTCCGGGGCGATGCCGCGGATGCCCCCACCCTGGTCGGTGATGTCGATGACCGCGGCGCCCTCGACGGTCCGAGCCGACAGGCTGATCTCCGAGCCGATCGGTGCGTGCGAGAGCGCGTTGTCCAGCAGTGCGATCAGGCACCGCTTCAGCCGCGCGGGACCGAGCGTGACGCGGACATCGACCGTGGCGACGGTGATGGTGATCTCGGCGGCCGTGGCGATCAGCGCGATGTCGTTCGCCGCCGCGGTCATCGTCAGCGCGAGGTCGGCCGTGACGCTCGGGCTCTCGCCGGACCCGGCGTGCAGCATGTCATCCACGATGTCCGCCATCGCCGTGACGTCCGAACGAAGCTCGTCCGCCACCGGACGGACCGGACTGCGCTCGTCGAGCAGAGCGCGCAGCTGTTGCGCCCGGGCGCTCATCACGGCGAGGGGAGTGCGCAGCTCGTGGCTGGCATCGGCCACGAAGCGGCGCTGCGTTCGCGCCGCGTCATCGAGCGGACGGACCGCGCGGCGGGCGATCAGCCACGCCGCCAGCCCCGCCGCTGCGACGGCGGACAGGCCCACGATGATCAGCGCGACGGTGATCTGCTCCGGATTGAGGGAGATGCGCACATCACCCGGCTCCGGAGTCTCGGCGCGCTGGCCGGGGGTCGCCTGCCAGAGGAGATAGCCGATGGCGCCGACGCCGCCGAGCACCACGAGCGCGAGCACCACCGCTCCGACCTGGACGCCGATGAGTCGGGCCGAGCGCCGGTACTCGCGCCGCTGCGCGTCCTCGCTCGGCAACGTGCTCATGGCGCGATGGTACTGCCGCGGCCCGTGTTCAGCCTTCGCCGAACGCTTCGCGGATCACCGCGATCGATCGTTCCAGTCGGGCGGCGATCGCGGTCTCGTCCGCGGGGGTGGCACCGAGGTGCACCACGGCGATCGCGGCCGGACGCTGGCCGCGCACGGACAGCGGGGCCGCGACGGCGCGGACCGTCGGGATCACCTCATCGTGGCTGGTGGCGATCGCGCCCGCGCGGATCGCGCGGACTTCGTCCGCCAGGTGTGCGCTCATCCCGTCCGGCCACTCGCTCTCGGGCAGCAGCGACAGGATCGCCTTGCCGGGCGCGCCGACGATGACCGGGTGGCTGGCGCCGGGGCGCTGGGCCATCGACGCGACCGCGTGCCGTGGTTCGACGCTGGCGAGCGTCACGCACTGGTCGCGCTCCAGGACGGCCAGGAAGCTCGTCATCCCCAGTTCGTTCGCGATGGCGGTCAGTTCCGGCAGGGTCTCGGCCTGCAGGTTCCGTGCCACGCCGGCGGACAGCGCCGCGAGCCGGACGCCGAGGGTGACGAGCCCGGCGGCGTCTCGCGACACGAGCCCGTGGTCCTCGAGCGTGCGGACGAGGCGGTAGGCGATCGAGCGGTGCACGTCCAGCCCGGACGCGATCTCGTCGATGGTGAGAGCGCGATGCGCATCGGCCAGTACCTCGAGGATCCGGATGCCCCGGCTCAGCGTCTGCGAGGCGGGTCCCGGTGTACCGCCCGCTCCGGCGTTCGCCATCATCGTCCTCTCCGCTGCGGAGTGACCCTTGTCAGGCCCTCCACGGTCACCTACGATTGCCGTGTTCAATAGTAGAATTCCAGATTCGATTATCGAACACAAGCCTGAGAGCAGCGACCTGGACGATGGCCGTCGAGGAAGGGATCGATGACGATGCAGTTCCACCACCACGGCTATGTCTCCGGTGACCCGCGGGTCCGTCCGGCGGCGGGCACAGGTCTTGACCGTCCCGACGACCTCCCGGACACGATGGACGTTCTCATCGTCGGTTCCGGTCCCGCCGGCATGCTGCTGGCCGCCCAGATGACGGAGTACCCGTCGGTCATGACGCGGATGATCGAGCGGCGCCCCGGGCGACTCGTGATCGGTCAGGCGGATGGCATCCAGGCCCGCAGCAACGAGACGTTCCAGGCGTTCGGCTTCGCCGAGGAGATCATCCACGAGGCCTTCCAGCTGACATCGATGAACTTCTGGAGCCCGGATCCGGACAACCACGGGCACATCATCCGCACGGCGCGTGAGCTCGATGACCCGCGACACATCAGCGAGTTCCCGCACATGATCGTCAACCAGGCGCGCGTGCTGGACTACTTCGCCGCGTACGCCCACAACGGTCCGGCCCGCATCCGTCCGGACTACGGGTGGGAGTTCGTCGATCTGACCGTGGAGGACGCCGGGGAGTACCCGGTCCGGGTCACCGTCCGCGGCACCGCCGGGCCGCAGGAGGGCAGCGAGCGCGTCATTCGGGCCAAGTACGTCGTCGGGTGCGACGGGGCGCGATCGCGGGTCCGCGACGCGATCGGTCAGGTGCCGGTCGGGGATCAGGCCTTCCACGCCTGGGGCGTGATGGACGTCCTCGCCAACAGCACCTTCCCGGACATCCGCACCAAGTGCGCGATCACCTCCGAGCACGGCAGCATCCTGCACATCCCGCGTGAGGGTGGGTTCCTGTTCCGCATGTACGTAGACCTCGGCGAGGTAGGCGAGGGCGACAACCGCTCCATCCGGTCCACCACCATCGAGCAGATCATCGAGCGGGCCAACCAGATTCTGACGCCCTACGCGATCGACGTGCGCAATGTGGCGTGGCACAGCGTGTACGAGGTCGGACACCGCGTCACCCCGAAGTTCGACGACGTGCCCGCTGAGCTCACCGGCTCGAAGGCCCCGCGGGTGTTCATCACCGGCGACGCCTGCCACACGCACAGCGCGAAGGCGGGGCAGGGCATGAACGTGTCCATGCAGGACGGGTTCAACATCGGTTGGAAGCTCGGACAGGTGCTCGAGGGGCGCAGCGATCCGTCGCTGCTGGACACCTACTCCGGCGAGCGCCAGGTCATCGCGCAGAACCTCATCGACTTCGACAAGGAGTGGTCCGCGATGATGGCGCGCAAGCCCGAGGACTTCTCCAGCCCGGACGAACTCGCCAAGTTCTACACCGACACCGCCGAGTTCCCCGCCGGCTTCATGACCCAGTACACGCCGGGCGTGCTCACCGGGAACGACACCCACCAGGCGCTCGCCGAGGGGTTCCCCATCGGCAAGCGGTTCAAATCCGCCCGTGCGGTGCGGGTCGCGGACACCAATCCGGTTCACCTCGGTCATCACGCGCGGGCGGACGGACGCTGGCGCGTGTACGCGTTCGCGGACGCGGCGGCACCCGGCGAGGCGTCGAAACTGACCGACTGGGCCGAGTGGATGCTGACCTCACCGTCCTCGCCCGTGGTCCGGTTCACACCGGACGGTGCGGACCTCGACGCCGTCTTCGACGTCAAGGTGATCTACCAGCAGACCAACGACCAGGTCGACCCGACGCGGGTGCCGGCGATCTTCCGTCCCGAGGTCGGACCGTTCCGGCTCACCGACCACGAGAAGGTCTACGCCGCCGATCCGCAGCGCGGGGACATCTTCGACGAACGTGGCCTCAGCCGTGATGGTGTCGTGGTCGTGGTGCGGCCGGACCAGTACGTCGCCCACGTCCTGCCGCTCTCGGCGACGGACGAACTCGCCGCCTTCTTCGCCGGCAACATGCTCGACCAGCACTGAGCCGGTCCCGCTGGTCGGCCGGTTCCGTCTCGACCGCATGCACCGGGGCGGGACGGGAGCGGGGCACGCCGGACCTGCGGCCCTGGACAGCGGCGTGTCGGACGGGATCCCCGCTGCCGTGCTCGGGGTGCGGTCCGTCGCCGTCAAGGTCGTAGGCTCGGGGGCATGGCGCGGCGGCAGGAACAGAGCAACGGACCCGCGGCGATGCGCGCCGCGACGGGACGGACGCAGAGCGAGTGGCGCCTGGTGCTGGATGAGGCCGGCGCGGCGGCCTGGTCCCATCCGCAGACGGTGCAGTGGCTGCTCACCGAACACGCGCTTCCGGCATGGTGGGCGCAGGGGATCACGGTCGACTACGAGCAGACCCGCAAGGGGCGCGAACCCGGGCAACGGGCGGACGGCACCTTCGCGACACAGAAGTCCCGCACCCTGCCGGGTGACCGTCTCGCACTGCTCGCCCGAGCCGCGGACGCCCTCGCGGTGGAGTATGGCGAACCCCACGGTCAGTCCCTCGATGCCGCATTGCCGAACGTCCGGTGGCGGCTGCCGGACGGGACCCGACTCTCGGTCGCGGTCGGCCCGCAGCGCGCGACCGGTGCGGCGGTGACCGTCACGCAGGAGCGGATCCCGGACGCCGAGACCGCGGCGACCGCCCGCCGGCGATTCGCGGACGTGCTCGCCGCACTCTGAACGCGGCCCCCCACCCACGGGTCGGCCGGACGCCCGTGGCAAGCGGGCTCATCGTGCTGGGTGCGCGCCCGCGTCGACCGGCCGGATGCGCTCGCGTGACGGCTCGATAACGGCCCGGGGGGGGCGGCGGGCGGGGCCCCGCCTCTCGGCCGCGGTCGGCCCGCGGCGCGCGCCCGGGGCGGCGGTGCCCGCCACGCGGGGGCGGACCCCGGCCGCCGAGCCCGCGGCGCCCGGCCGCCGGCGATTCGCGGACGTGCTCGCCGCACTCTGAACGCGGCCCCCCACCCACGGGTCGGCCGGACGCCCGTGGCAAGCGGGCTCATCGTGCTGGGTGCGCGCCCGCGTCGACCGGCCGGATGCGCTCGCGTGACGGCTCGATAACGGCTTGTGTCCACGGCACGTGTCGCTGTTGACACTTCTTCGCGCACGCCCGTACGGTGAGAGCAACGAGCCGGGTTCGCCCGGATCGTTCTGTCTCCGCCGGGCGTCCCCTCCGGACGCATGGCGGAAGCTGAGATCGGGCAATCGGGACGGCGCCCGACCGTGACACTGTGATGAGCGGTCGGACATCGTGCGCGACTCAGCTTCCGCGACGGGCGGAGGCCGCTCAGTGGGGGCGCGTCCCGAATACGTGTCACCCCCTCGCGCGGATCGGCCACCGCGCCCCCGCTGAGCTTCGAACGACGACGGGCCCGGGCATCTCTGCCCGGGCCCGTCGTGCGACGTCGCTCAGTCGGTTCCGCGGATGCCCTTGGTCGAGGCGATGACGTCGGACATCTTCTTATCCAGCGCCTCGAAGAACATCGACAGTGGGAACTCGTCGTCCAGCACCGCATCGGTGAACCCCTTCGGGGGGCCGGAGAGGATCTCGTCGCTCAGCCCCCGGTTCCAGGCCGAAGCCGGGTGCGGGGTCACGGTCTCGCGGACGAGGTCGTACGCGGCGAGCCAGTGCACCGTCTTCGGGCGGTCGATCGAGCGCCAGTACAGATCATCGATCGCGTCCCCGAGCGCCACCACGGCGTCCGGCAGGCGGTCCCACTCGATCGCGAGGGAGACGTCCGTCCAGTGCAGCACGCCACGGCGGTGCAACCAGGCGAACAGCAGCTGCCCGCCGAGCCCGTCGTAGTTGCGCACCCGCGCGCCGGTCAGGGCGAAGCGGAAGATCCGGTCGAACAGCACGGCGTACTGCACGAGTCCGGCCTTCTCCAGCATCTCCGTTTCGGACGCGTCGAGCTCCTCGCCCGCGTCGACGCGCGCCTGCAGCGACCGCTGGATCTTCACGCTCTCCCGGAAGGCGGTCAGATCGCACCGCATCTCCTCCAGTGAATAGAGGAAGAACGGCATGCGCTGCTTGATCATGAACGGATCGAACGGCAGGTCGCCGCGCATGTGCGTCCGGTCGTGGATGATGTCCCACATCACGAACGTCTCCTCGGCCAGCGTCTGGTCGGTGAGCATGCGCGCCGCGTCCTCGGGGAGGTCGAGCTTGGTGATCTCGGATGCCGCCGCGACGACCCGGCGGTACCGGGCGGCCTCGCGGTCCTGGAAGATCGCACCCCACGTGAAGGTGGGGATCTCCCGCATCGCGACGGTCTCCGGGAAGAGCACGGCCGAGTTCGTGTCGTAACCGGGGGTGAAATCCACCAGTCGCAGGGACACGAACAGCTTGTTGCCGTAGTCGCCGGCTTCCAGGTCCGCGATGAACTCGGGCCAGATGACCTCGACGATCAGCGCCTCGACGTGCCGGTTCCGCGAGCCGTTCTGCGTGTACATCGGGAACACCACGAGGTGACGCAGGCCGTCGATCCGGTGCTGCTGCGGCTGGAACGCGACGAGGGAGTCCAGGAAGTCCGGAACACCGAAGCCCTCCTGCGCCCAGCGGCGGAAGTCCGCGACCAGGGCGGTCAGGTACTCGGCGTCGTGCGGAAAGCGCGGGGCGAGAGCGGTCACCGAGGCGATGATCGCATCGACCAGCTCGCCGGACCGGACGTGATCCGCGGCCTCGGCGACGGAGCCGTCCTTGACCTGGAGGCCCTGGAGCTCGGTCGCGGCCGCCCTGAGCGCGAGCCAGTCGGGGGAATCCTCCACGCCCGTCGCGAAGCCGTCCTCGACGACCTCGGGCTCTCCGATGATGGCCTTGTCGGCACGGGAATCGTGCGTCTGGCTGATGGGCATGGGAACCTCCGATCTCGAGGCTCGGGCCGCAGCAATGCATGGCGCCACGCCTGGGGGAGCGGGGCGGCGGCGGGTTGACGGGTTATCAGACGAAATCCTAATGCCCCGCAGCCGGGTGCGGACAGGGATACATCGACCGACGGATGTGCGTGCGCGTCGGGCTGGATAGCGTGGGGGAGTGTTTCGCAAGCTCACTCCCGCCCAGCTGACGTGGGACCTCGTCGGCGCGGTGCTGCTGCTGGTGCTCGCGTTGGCGACGACGGCCGGTGTGGACGGGCGGCTGTGGCACGCCGGCGGCACACCGTTCCAGGTCACGCTCTCGCTCGTCGTGGGCAGCGTCGACACCGTCGTGATGTGCATCGCGGTGGCGATCCGACGGTGGTCCCCCCCGCTCGCTCTGGCGGCGGCCTGGGTGAGTGCCGTCCTGCAGATGGCGTTCCTGCTCACGCCGGGCATCGAGAACCTCGGCGTCTTCATCGTGCTGTTCGCGACCTCCGCGTACGGCAGTCGACGAACGATGTGGTGGGGGCTCGGATCGGCGGGAGTGGGGGCCGCTCTCGCCTCCGCCTACATGCTCCTGATGGAACGGGACCTGCGTCTGCTCGGTCTCGGCGGCGACTCGCTGTGGGCCACCCTCTTCCTCGGCGGACTTCTGCTGGTCGCCAGTCTGGCTTCGTGCGGCCTCTCCTGGGCGGCGGGACTGCTGGTCCGGATGCGCCTGCGCAACCGTCGTCTGGAGCAGGACCGCCTGGTCGCCGAGGCGCTGGCGGTGGCCGAGCAGCAACGCAATCAGATCGCTCGGGACATGCACGACGTCGTGGCGCACTCGCTCGCCGTGGTGATCGCGCAGGCGGACGGCGCCCGCTACGCCGCCGCGGCGGATCCGACGGCTGCGACCGATGCGCTCGCGACCATCGCGACCACCGCGCGGGGGGCCCTCGGTGATGTTCGACTGCTGCTCACACAGCTGCGGCACTCGCAGGCGGAGGGACCGCAGCCGACGCTGGCCGACCTGGAAGCGCTGTACGCGCAGGTGCGGGGTGCCGGTGTGGATCTCCGGGTCGACGTCGACCCGGTGCCGCGGGCGGACCCGCCCGGCGCGGTGCAGATCGCCGTGTACCGGGTTCTCCAGGAAGCGCTGACCAACGCCCTCCGTCACGGTGACGGGTCCGGCGTGGACGTGCACCTCGCGTGGCATCCGGACCGGGTCGACCTCGGGGTGCGCAACGTTCTCGGTCCCGACGGCGGTGCCCCCTCCGGCGGGCATGGACTGATCGGCATGCGCGAACGCGCACAGCTGGTCGGTGGCAGACTCGATGCGGGGCCGAACGGCGCGCACTTCGACGTCCGGGCCAGCATTCCGATCCAGCAGGAGGACGCATGACGCAGGGGACCGGGTCCGCTCCGATCCGACTGGTGCTCGTGGACGATCAGGCGCTGTTCCGCGCCGGCATCCGCATGCTCGCCGGTTCACAGCCGGACATCGAGATCGTCGGCGAGGCCGGCGATGGTCGGGAGGCGCTGGAGGTCGTCGAGCAGACCCACCCGGACGTCGTGCTGATGGACATCCGCATGCCCGTGATGGACGGGCTGACGGCCACCGCCGAGCTGCTGGCGAGGCCGAACCCGCCGCGCATCGTGATGCTGACGACGTTCGACCTGGACGAGGCCGCGGCCCGCGCGATCCAGCAGGGCGCCAGCGGATTCCTGCTCAAGGACGCCGATCCGGAGGCGCTGCTCGCCGCGATCCGCACGGTGCACTCCGGATCCAGCGTCATCGCCGCGGCCGCCACCCGAGACCTGTTCGCGCACTTCACCGGGGCGAACACCCAGCCCCTGCCGCCGGAGTACGAGACTCTCACCGAGCGCGAGCGGGAGATCTTCGCCCTGGCCGCCCGCGGGCTGAGCAACGCCGAGATCGCGCGGCGCGAGTTCCTGTCCGAGGCGACGGTGAAGACGCACATCAGTCGGATCCTGACCAAACTGGCGCTGCGCGACCGCGTTCAGCTCGTCGTCTTCGCGTTCGAGCACGGCCTGGCCTGACGCTCCCACCCGCGACACTTCTGCCGCGCTTTTCCTGGCGATTTCGGGAGCAACCCCGGGGTCGCTCCCGCCCGCGGCAGAAATGTCCGCGTGGAAGTGCAGATATCGGGAGCGACCGCGCCGGCCGACGGACGGGCCGATCATCCTCCCGATGTAGGCGGATGAGTCCGGCGGCGGACGCGTCGCGGACGGCGGATTCCTAGCGTGGAATCATGCAGATCACGACTAGCGATCTGGGCCTGGCCGCCCGGGTCCAGCACCTCACCAAGACTTACGGCTCGGGGGAGAGCACGGTTCGTGCCCTCGACGACATCAGCGTCGGTGTCCGCCGGGGCCAGTTCACGGCGATCATGGGCCCGTCCGGCTCCGGGAAGTCGACGCTGATGCACATCATGGCGGGCCTGGACACGCCCACGGAGGGGCGCGTCTGGGTCGGCGATGACGACATCACCGACCTCGCCGACACCGAGCTGACGCTCCTGCGCCGCCGTCGGATCGGCTTCGTCTTCCAGGCCTTCAACCTCGTGCCGACCCTCGACGTGGCCGGCAACATCGCGTTGCCGATCGCCCTGGACGGCCGGGCCCCGACGGCCCTGGAACGTGCCCGCATCGACCTCCTGGTGGATTCCCTGGGGCTCGCCGACCGCCTCACGCACCGACCGCACCAGCTCTCGGGAGGGCAGCAGCAGCGGGTCGCGATCGCCCGGGCGCTGGCCACGGCCCCGGACCTGCTCTTCGCCGATGAGCCGACCGGAAACCTCGACTCCCGCACCGGGCGCGAGGTGCTGCAGTTGCTGGCGACCGCGAGCCGCGAGCAGGGGCAGTCGATCGCGATGGTCACGCACGACCCGATCGCGGCGTCCTACGCCGACCGCGTCCTCTTCCTCGGCGATGGACGCATCGTGGCCGACAAGCCGCGTCAGACGCCGGAGCAGATCTCGGCGTACATGCTGGCGGCCGAGGTGGCGGCGTGAGCGCGCTCGCCGTCCCCGTCGCCCGGCGAGTGCCCCTGGCCTGGCTGCGTGAGCGAGGAATGGGGGCGACCGTCCTGGTATCGGGGCTGTCCGCGGGCTTCGGTGTGCTGCTGATCGCCGCGACCGGTTACCTGGGTGCGATGCTGCGCGCCGATCCGTACCTCGGAGACTCCGACGACCTGGCGATCGTCGTGACGATCCTGTCCGTGCTCCTGATCGGGATCGCGATGTACGTGGCCGCGATCGTGACCGCGAACACGTTCGCGACGATCGTGGCCGGACGCACGCGCCAGATCGCGCTGATGCGGCTGATCGGAGCCTCGGCCCGATCCGAGCGGGCCAAGGTCGCCCGCGAGGGACTCGGTGTCGGTGTGATCGGCGCCGTCGTCGGACTGCTCGTCGGCACCGTGATCGCCGTGATCGCCGTTCCGATCATGAACCGCCTGCTCGGCCACGTTGGTCTGGACTACTCGCCGCTGCAGCCCACCCTGGTGCTGCCCGCGGCCGCGGTCGCCCTGACCACCTGGTGCGCGGCCTGGGCGGGGTCGCGTCGGGTGCTCACCGTCGCACCGTTGCAGGCGCTGTCCGGGGCCGAGGCGCGCAGCGCGGTGGAGGTGCGCTCCCGCACGCGCACCGTGACCGCCGTCGCACTGCTCGTCGCGGGGGGACTGCTGCTGGCAGCCGGCGTGCTGGCGGGGCTCGTCTCGCCGGGCGGCGTGATCATCGCCTTCGTCGGCGGTGTCCTGTCCTTCACCGGGCTCGCGCTCGGTGCGACGTTCATCATGCCGCCGGTGCTGCGTCTCGTAGGGCGACTCTTCGGCGGCAGTGCCACGGCCCGTCTTGCGGCGGGGAACGCGTTGCGCGAACCCGAACGCTCCAGCCGGATGGCGATCGGTGTGGTCATGGGCGTCACCCTGGTGACGATGTTCGCCGTCGCCGCGGAATCGGCGAAGTCCGTGCTGACGGCCGCCTCCGGTGGCACCCCCGACCCGCAACTGAACGCCGTGCTGGACGGATTCTCCGGCGTGATGATGGGTCTGGTCGGCGTCTCCGCCGTGATCGCAGCGGTCGGGCTGGTCAATCTGCTCACGATCGGCGTCGTGCAGCGCCGCCGCGAGCTCGGCCTGCTGCGCTCGCTCGGATTCACCTCGCGCCAGGTGCGGACCATGGTGCTGCTGGAGGCCGCGCACGTCTCCATCGCGTCGCTGCTGACCGGCCTGGTGCTCGGGGTCCTCTACGGGTGGATCGGTGCGCAGTCATCGCTGGGCGCGGTCACGGTGCCTCCGGAATACACGTCCCCGACGTTCGTGCTGCCGGCGGTGCCCTGGGTGGTCATCGTCGGGGTGATCGTCGCCACGGTCCTGCTCACCCTTGCGGCCGCCGTCGTCCCCACTCGCCTCGCGACCCGGATCACCCCCGTCCAGGCTCTCGCCGCCGATTGACCTCGCACCCGCGTCAAGTCAGGCTCAGCCCCAGGACCTCGCCGGGGAGCCGGGAACAACCCGTGGCGGGGAACGACTTCCGGCGGCAGGGGCCGGTGGACCTCAGGGGCGACCGCGATAGCGGAGCAGGACGGCCAGGGCCGCGGAGACACCGGTGCGCAGCGCGCCGGGTCCGTCGGGGCCGAACTTCGGCGAGTGGTTGCTGATCGTCGGCGCCCCCGGCGGGAATCCGCCGAAGTACCAGTACACGAGCGGAACGTCGATGGCGTCCGCGAAGGCACCGACGTCCTCCGATCCGGTCGCCGCGGCGGGCATGCGCAGCACCTGGTCGGCGCCGAACTCCTCGGAGAGCGCCGCGACCACCACCGTCGTCTGCTCCGGGTCGTTGTAGCACCGCGGGAACCGGTTCAGCTCGCCGATGTCGACGGACGCGCGGACCGCCTCCGCTTCGGACTGCAGGATTCGCCGCAGGGCGGCGAGCACGCTCTCGCGGGTGCGTTCGTCGGGGGTGCGGATGTTCACCGTGAAGGTGCACAGGTCGGGAATGATGTTCGGCGCGGTGCCGCCGGCGATGGATCCGACCGTCACCACGACGCCGGCGCCGGGCGCCACCTCGCGCGAGACGATCGTCTGCAGCTTCATGATCATGGACGCGGACGTCACGATGGGGTCGATGGCGGCGTTCGGCTGCGACCCGTGCGCCTGCTTGCCGCGGACGGTCACCGTGAAGGAGTCCGCGAGACTCATCAGGTTCTGCGCCTTCAGGGCGGTCATGCCGATCTCCAGCGGCATGACGTGCTGGCCGAGCACCACCGAAGGTCGAGGAGCACGGTCCCACACTCCACCGGCGATCATCTCCGCGGCGCCGCTGCCGGTCTCCTCGGCCGGCTGGAACAGCAGCACGATGGTGCCCGCCCACAGCTCCGGGTGCGTGCGCAGATGCTCGACGGTGGCGAGCAGACTCGTGAAGTGCGTGTCATGACCGCACGCGTGCATCACGCCGACCTCATTGCCGTTCAACTCTGCCCGGTCCGTCGACGCGTACGGCAGTCCGGTCTCCTCGGTCACCGGAAGTCCGTCGATGTCCGCGCGGAACGCCACCGTCTCGCCGGGACCGTTGTGCAGGACGCCGACGACCCCGGTCTCGCTCACCCGGAAGTGTTCGACGCCGAGGCGGTCCAGTTCCGCCTCGATACGGGTCGTGGTCCGCACCTCCTGCCCGGACAGTTCCGGGTGACGGTGCGCGTCCTCATAGAAGGGCAGCCATCGCGCGACGAGCTCGTCGAGGTCCGTGTCGTCCAGGTCCGTTTCGGTCATGCCGCCAGCTTCGTCCGCCCCCGCAGGCGACGCAACCTCGCGCCGGGGGGTCAGGCGTCCTCGAACTCCGGATCGTAGGCCCAGCTCGGCGCCAGCGCCACGATGCGCGCCTGCCGCCACTGCCACGCCGCCCACAGGGCCGGCCACAGGACGGGGGCCGCGGCGCCCCCGATCACGAGGCGGTCCCGCCACAGCGTGCGGTCCGGGTGGCCGGGCACCGGGCTGGTCGCGATCTGATGATCCCAGACATCCAGCGCCGCCAGCGGACCGGACAGGGGGATCCCGGTGTCCCGCAGGATCCGGACTCGGGCTCCCGCCACCACCCGCTCGGTCTCGCTGATGTGCACGAGCTGCTTGCCCACCGGAAGCACCCCGGCGGCCCGCATCTGGAGGGCGCCCTCATCGCCCGGTTCCCATGCGGTCGGCAGACCGTCGATGGACTCCAGGCCGATCAGCGGGGCCGTGATCTCGGTCAGCACCGTCGGCGAGTGGACGGCACGCCAGGCGGCGGCGGCGTCACAGGCGATGGTGAACTTCAGCAGCACGCGCATGCGGCCATCCTGCCCCGGCCGAGGAGTCATCCGTAGAGTGGTGCGGTGAACCCGGCGCATTCTCAGCAGCCCCCGACCGATTCGGACGCACCGTTCGCGCAGTCGATCCACCGCGTGCGCACCGAGTGGGGGGTGCCGGGCCTCGGACGTCTGGCGCCGGCGGATGTCGTGGTCGTGGTCGACGTGATCCGCTTCTCGACGGTCATCTCGGCGCGGGTCGCGGCGGGGGAAGAGGTTCCGATGGTCGAGATGCGGCCGCGTTCGCTCAACGGTGCGGCCGTGGCGGACACCGCCGCCGGGCTCCCGCACCGACCCGTCGTTCTGGCCGGGTGCCTGCGCAACGCGGGTGCGATCGCGGACGCCGTTCTCGCGCTGCAGAGCGAGAACGGGGAACCGGTCAGCGTCGCCGTCATCGCCGGCGGCGAGCTCACTTCCCGGGATCCGGACGCGGACCTGCGCTTCGCGATCGAGGACCAGCTCGGCGTCGGGGCGATCGTCGACGCCCTCGCCGACCGAGGCATCGACGACGCCTCCCCGGAAGCGACGGTCGCCGCTGCGGCTTTCCGGGCGGTGCGCCCGGCGCTACGGCACCTGCTGGGTGCGTCCGGGTCCGGGCGGGAACTGGTCGGGCACGGAAACGGTGAGCTCTCCGCCGAGGCTGCGGCGTGGAACGCGGACGCGGTCGCGCCGCGACTGCAGGACGGGATCTTCCGGGGCTGACCCGGCCGCGTCAGCCGGCGCCGCCGCTGACCATTTCCGGGACGCCGTTCGCGAAGCTGACCACCAGCGGCGCTGTTGAGAGCACGATGCCGTCGGCGGTGCGCAGCGGGCCGGTGGTGAGCTTCGCGTCCTCCTCCGGCTCCGTCCACATCGCCAGGGCGCCCGGCTCCGTGTCGCCGGGATGATCCACGATCAGGATCGCGCACCGGGTGGGCTTCTGGCCGTCGTCCGTGACGAACGCCCACACGCGTGCGCCGTCCAGGTTCGCCAGCAGCGTCGGTGATCCGGTGCGCGGTTCGGTCAAGCCGGTGATGAGTTCCAGGTCAGCGGCGAGAACATCGGTGGTGGTTCCGGTCGTCGTTTCCGTGACCGGGGGAACCGGCGACATCACCGCGCGACCGTCGTCCCACGTGATCTCATAGGTCATCGTCTGCGACCCCGCGGAGTTCGCCGCGCGGACGGTCTCGGTCAGCGGGGTTGGGTCATCCTTGGCGCGGCACTCCAGGGGCTGGATCGGGACGGACGGAATATCCGGAAGCCCCGTCGTCAGGCAGCGCACTCGTCCGTTGCTGTGCGTCCCGGCGAGGTAGACCGTGTCGTCGATGATCCCCACGATCTGCGGAGAACCCTCGTCCCAGTTGCGCAGAGCGTCCACCTTCGCGAACACCGTGGCGACCCCGTCCGACACGATCGGGACGGTCTGCGCGGACAGCGCCGCGTGCGCTCCCCAGCCGCCCGCGGTCCCGAGCGCCACCAGCAGAATGCCGCCCACGACGGAGGTGACCCACGGGCGTCGCCCGCTGCGGTTCGAGGTCGTCGTCGTCGAGGCCTCGTCGTCGCGCGCCGACGTCCCGCCCTCCGCGGGCGACGCCGCGCTCGCGGTCGGGGCTGCGGCTCGTGCACGCGCGGTGAGCCGATCCAGTTCGGCCGCCTCCGCCGCACTGAGGCCGTTGTCGGCGGTGCCGAAGCGCCGACGTTGCAGAGCGCGCAGGCGGAGACGGTCTTCGTCGGACAACATGCCGTCCATCATGCCGTGGGTCAGCGGGGCAGGAGTGCGGCCCGGCGGACGGCCGCGGTGATCTCGCGCTTGGCCCACCGGAACCGGTAGCGCTCGTCGTAGCGCTTGGAGCACTGCACGCAGGAGGTGGGGCGCGTCGGCCTGCGATGCCGGTACGCGGTGTGGCCGTTCGGGCAGACGCCGACCCACGGGGCCAACTCCGTCGCCGTCTCGCCGCGGTGCGTTGTGCCGCCGACGTAACCGAGGTCGCGGGCCACCCGCTTCCAGGCCGCTCCGTGGCCGGCGGACGGGCCGGCGATGGCGTGGGCCACCTCATGAAGCAGGGTCTGGTGATTGGTGTCGTCGTCGTAGCGTGCGGTCAGGTACCGCGAGACGCTGATGCGCTTGCGGCCGTAGTCGCAGAGTCCGGCGCGGCGCTTCGCGTTGTCGAAGCCGAACGTCCACGTCCCATCCAGATGCAGGGCGATGAGGGCGTCCGCCCACACCTGCACGCGCTTCAGATCCGACACGGGCTCAGCCTAGGCCGCGCCGGCGACGTCGAGCCGGAGCCCCCGGGCGGCGACGGGAATCCACGGTGGGGAGGAACCGTCAGGGACGCGCGGCGCGTTCGGCCGCCTCGACCAGGTCCGCCGGCTCGCTCGCCACGTCACCGCTCACGGATTCGTGGGCCTGGGCGGACTCATGGGCCCAGCGCTGGTCGGCGGAATCGACCGCCATGAGCGTCGATTCGAGGTCGTCCTCGGAAGCACCGGACTGCTGGCGGAGGAACAGCGCGTGCTTGAAGTCGCGCCGCGCGCTGTGGAAGTCGCCGTTGTCGTAGTGCACGCGGCCGCGGTGCTGGGCGGCGAAGGCGGCGATGGCGGGCCAGCCCTGACCTTCGCCCTCGGCCATGCAGGTGGTCAGCTCCTGCTCCGCCGCGATGCTTCCGCCGCGCGAATGGACCACCGACGCGTGCAGCACGCGGGCGCGCAGAAGGTCTTTCCGGGTGCCGCCCATACGCGCCTGGCGCACGGACTGCTCGGAGACGGTGAGCGCCTCATCGAAGCGGCCCAGCACCTTCAGCAGCCAGACGCGCTCCATCAGATCGGGCAGGCTTCGCTGCGCGCCGATCTCCTCGAGACGCTGTTCACACTCGCGCGGATCGATCAGCTCGCGCAGCGTCTCGGGATCGTAGCCACGAATCAAACCCACCACTGCCCGCTCCTTCCGGTCCGTCCCAGTCTGCATTGCCCGCGCTGGGGATCGATCCCGGCACGCCGGGTCGCCTCGCCCCGGGACTCGGACTCTCAGCTTGGCTCCGTCACCGCCGCTCGCGGCGACGCGGTTCAGCGTTCGAAGAGGGAGGAGTTCGGCGCCGGAGAGGGGACGGCGTCCGCGTCCGAGACCGGCCCGGCATCGCGCGAGAGCGTGGCGACCTCCGCTCCGGAGGCGATCTTCGCCGGGTGCGGACCCGCGGCGAGCAACCGCGGCAGCCACTCGTCCGGCAGCGGTTCGCGGGAGGCGGCGAGCACCAGGTTTCCGAAGCGTCGGCCTTTCAGCACCTGCGCCTCAGCGAGCACGGCCACGTGCGGCAGCACCTGGCGCAGGGTCGCCACCTGGCGGCGCGTGAAGGCCAACCCCGGTCCGTCCGCGATGTTCACCAGGACGACGCCGGACGACGTGAGCAGCTTCGCGAGCGATGTGTAGAACTCCACGGACGTGACGTGCGCCGGTGTCCGTGCGCCGGAGAAGACGTCGCTGACGACGAGGTCGACCTGGCCGAGGATCCCAGCCGGCATCCGTTCCACGACGGCACGAGCATCCCCGATCCGGACCCGGATCTGGGCACCGCGTGGCAGGGGCAGGTTCTCGCGCACGAGGTCCCAGAGGCCGCCCTCGAGCTCGACGACCTGCTGGCGGGAGCCGGGACGGGTGACCGCGACGTAGCGGGGGATCGTCAGTGCGCCGGCGCCCAGATGCACCGCTGTGATGGCGTCCCCGGCGGGGCGGAACGTGTCGATCACCGCGCCCATCCGGGCAACGTACTCGAAGTGCAGGTGGGTGGGATCGTCCAGGTCGACGTGCGACTGGGGCGTCTCATCGACCAGCAGTTCCCACCCCGACGTGAACTCGCTCGGCGCCACCCGGGCGAGCGATCCGTCGCTCAATCGCGTCCGGGGGGACTCCGCTGGTGGTGTTCGTCGTTCCCGGCCCATGCTTCGAGCGTATCCGTCCGCTCCGGCGCGATCGACGGCGGGGGTGTGCTGGGCGGGCGCGACCCGCTACGCTCGGGCGCGTCAGCCGCAGTCGGGGAGCTGCCGGGGGATGGGGGGAGTCATGGACGACGGCGTTCGGGGCACGGTGGGAACCGGTCGCCTCCTTCTGCATACGACGATGGCGATGGTCGCCGCGTTCCTGCTCACGATCCTGCTGCACGAGTCCGCGCACTCCGTGGCCGCGCTGATGTTCGGCTCGCCGGTGCGGCAGGTGCCGTTCGCGTCGATGCCGGTCGCGCACCTCAGCGAGACCGCCCAGACGGTCGTCACCCTCGCCGGACCGGCGTTCAGCCTGGTGCTCGGTGTGGTCCTGGTCTTCTTCGTCCGCCCGGGTCCCATCGTCGGATCCGGCCACCTGTTCGCGGTGTGGTTCGCGTTCATCAACGTCATGGAGGGTGGCGGCTACCTGGTGCTGACACCGTTCGGCATCGGCGACACCGGGGAGGTCGCCGCGCGCTACGGGCTGCAGAACTCCGTCGGCTGGATCGCCCTCGCGGCCGGCGGCGGCATCACGGTGCTCTGCGCGATCGGGTACGCGCGACGGATGACCGGCTTCGTCCCGCCCGGCGATGTCCGGGGTCTGCTCGCGCTGTCGTTCCATCCCTGGATGATCGGGCTCGTCGTCACGGTCGGCCTGACCCTTCTGTGGGCCGCGCTCTCGGTCGTCAAGCTCGGTCCGGGTGACATGATCGCCGTCGCCATGGGCGCGGTCGCCCTCGGGGTGTGGGCGCCGATGGCGATGTCGTTCTCGAACATGCGCAGCGCCAAGGAGAACGCCGGATCCGACCCGATCCGGCTCGGGCCGTTCCCGTGGACGAGCACGATCATCGCCGTCCTGGTGTGCGTGGTGAACGTGCTGCTGCTGTCCGGCCCGACGATCGGCGGCTAGCCGGAGGCCCCGCGACGGGCCTCGATCGTGATGCCGCGCTCGCGCAGGGCGGCGGCCGTGACCCCATCACCGGGTACGAGCGTGCCGGTGAACCCGCCGTCGTAGATGCGCCCGCAGCCGCAGGACGGACTGCGCTCCTGCAGCACGGCGTGACTCGCGCCCAGACCCACGGCCCGGTCGGCGACCTCGCGCGCGCCCGCGACGAAGGCGGCGGTGACATCGTCGCCGGCGTCCGTGACCACCCGCGCGCGGCCCGCGAGCACGTCGGCCCCGTCTCCGCCCCGGATCTCCGCCGGCGGGCGTGGTGTCGACAGCCCCCCGGCCACTTCGGCGCACAGCGGCACGACCTCGCCGCGCCGGGCGGCCGCGACGATCTCCGCGTCCGGCTTGGCCCGACCGTCGTATCGGCATGGCGTCCCCGCCAGGCACGCGGACACGATCGTCAGCGCGCGGCGGACGGGTTCGGGCATGGCCTCACCCTCTCACGCGGTGTCGGGAAGGGCGTAGTGCAGGACGACACGGTGCGTGTCGTCCTCATCCACGGTCAGCTCGACGGTCCCGGTCAGTCCGGTGAGCTCGCCCGTGCCGGAGCCCGGCACGACGGCGTAGGCGAGAGTCTGGCCGGTCGCGGTCATGGTGCCCTGCTGCGACAGGGCGAAGGTGCCGGCGCGCCCGTCGATCGACCCGTCCACGGTTTCCAGGGCGACGTACCCGGCCGCGCCGGTGCGCGGGTCTCCGGCGGAGAGCATCACGCCGACGCCGCTGCCGCGGACTCCGCCGGTCCACTCCTTCACGACGTCGAAGCGCCCGCTCTGGGGAAAGAGCCCGGGGGCCGGCGTCATCTCGACGGTGAAGGTGGCGGAGGTCTCGTGGGTACTCATGGCGCCGAGCCTAGACCGTTCCGCGGACACCCCTTCCGAGCGCGACGTGTCCCGCTCTCGTCGCGCGAAGGCAGGGAATCGGCGAAGAGCGGGACACGAGTCCGCTTCAGGCGTCAGAGAGCTGCATCACGATGCGTCCCTCGATGCCGCCGCGCTCCATGCGGGTGAAGATCTCGTTGATGTCCTCGAGGTGCGCCGCCGTCACGGTGGGGTGGATCTCGCCGCGGGCGTAGAAATCGAGAGCTTCGGCCAGATCCTGGCGGGTGCCGACGATGGACCCGCGGATCGTGATCGCGCGCAGCACGATGTCGAAGATGTTCGCGGGGAAATCTCCCGGCGGCAGCCCGACGAACGCGATCGTCGCCCCGCGCCGCACCACCGACAGCGCCTGTCCGAATGCGCGTGGATGGACGGCGGTGACCAGTGCACCGTGCGTGCCGCCGGTCGCCGCCTGGATCACGCGTCCGGGGTCCTCGGTGGCGGCGTTGGCGACGACTTCGGCGCCGTGCTCGCGGGCGAGGTCGAGCTTGTCGTCGTCCACGTCGACCGCGGCGACGCGCATTCCCATCGCCCGCGCGTACTGCACGGCGACGTGGCCGAGCCCGCCGATGCCGCTGATGGTCACCCATTGCCCCGGGCGCACGTCGGTCATCTTCAAACCCTTGTACACGGTGACTCCGGCACAGAGGACGGGCGCGACCTCCACCGGATCCGCGCCGTCGGGAATGCGGGCGGCGAACCGGCTGTCGACGAGCATGTATTCCGCGAAGCTGCCGTCCACCGAATAGCCGCCGTTGCGCTGCTGTTCGCACAGCGTCTCCCATCCGGTGCGACAGGCCTCGCACTCACCGCACGCGCTCCACAGCCAGGCGTTGCCGACGAGCTGTCCGATCTCCAGCTCGGTCACGCCCTCGCCGAGCGCGACGACTTCACCGAAACCCTCGTGTCCGGGGATGAGCTCGGACTTCGGGGCGACCGGCCAATCCCCGCGCGCCGCATGCAGGTCGGTATGGCAGACCCCCGAGGTGATCACTCGGACGAGTGCCTCACCCGGGCCCGGATGGGGGACCGGGACCGTCCGCAGCTCCAGCGGACGGTCCGCGGACACCACCACCGCGGCTCGCATCGTGGCCGGGATGTTCTGGGTATCGGACATCTTCGCCTCCCTCGCGCGGAATCCACCGCGATCCCGACTGTGCCACCGGGCGGGCGCGCGTCAGCGGGCTTCGGTACGAGCGCACCGCAACGCGCGTGGCGTGCCGAAGACATCCGCGTCCACGGCCCGCCGTGTGCAGTAGCGCGCGTCAGCGGATGGTGTGCCGTTCCAGGTGTTGACCCGGGGTCCGTGCGGCGATGATGCCGTCCCGCACCGGCAGCACGAGGGCCGGAGTCATCCATCCCTGCGAGGGTTTGTGCAGGTAGTGCCCGTCGCCGAGGGTCACGCCGGCGTGCCCGACCGAACCGCCCCGGTCCCGCCAGACGAGCACGGTGCCGGGAAGGGAATCGTTGCCGCCGGCGATGGTGTGGTCGGCGAGCCAGTCCTCGAACGGCTCGCGCTGCATCCACGTCCCCTCGGCGTCCGGGACGCCCGCCGCCGCCATCACGGTGGCGAAGCAATTGGGTCCGGACGTGAGGGGGAAGCGTCCGGCCAGGCGTCGCGCGTCGGGCAGGACGTCGGCCGCGCGACGCCACACTCCCTCCGGCGGCGGGGAGTGATCCACCGGGTGGATGGAGCGCGCGACCCATGACGTCGTGCGGCGGCGATCGTAGGGCGTGGACCGCGTCGGCCACAGATGCCGCGTCGGTTGCGTCCGGACGGTCTCCGGGCTCAGTGACGCGCTGCCCGCGCGGTCCAGCCAGACGATGTGGTGATGGTCGGGGATGGCGTACAGGCGGAAGGTGTCGCGCAGTTCGTCGCTCAGCACACGCGAGTGCGCGATCGACCGCAGGGCCTCGGCTTCATCCTGATCGACCACGAACGGCTGCACGCGCGGCATCAGCCACGCGCGCCAGCGATCGACCATTCCCTCCGTCACCCGCACTCCGCGCACCCGTTCCACTCGCACAGGCTAAACGGTCTTCCTCAGGCCGGATGGATCTGCAGTGGGCAGCCGTCCGGATCGGTGAGTTCGAGCATCGTGCCGAACGATTCGTCGACGCGCACGTCGATCCCGTCCGCCCGGAGTCGGTCGGCGAGGGCGTGCAGATCCTGCGTGGTGGACAGGGTGAGGTGCACGCGGGCGCCGTGATCTCCGCGCAGGAACTGCTCGAACTCACCGGGCCGGGCCACGTGCAGGCCCACCGAACCGCGGTCGGCGCGGAAGGAGCGGAACCACTCGTCCCCGCCCTCCGCGGCGGTCATCCCCAGTCGCTCCAGGAACGCGCCGTACGCGCCCGACGGGTCGGTGAAACGGACCGGGGCGACCGAGACCGCCGGGTCCGGAGAGGCGTCCGCGGTCGCATAGCCGTAGAAGTCGGTCTGCGCTCCGTTCACCCACACCTCATCGCCCAGGGGATCGGTGAGCTGCACCATGCGACCGTACGACTCATCGATCGGGGTGAGGCCGAAGCGGTCCGCCAGCGCATCGAGATCGTCGGTCTCCAAGCTCAGCTCAGTCTGACCCGCGACGGCGGGAGAGGTCGCGGTCGCCAGCGCGTGCAGGAGCACGTCGCCGGACCCGGAGCGCATCACGGCCCAGGTGTCCGCGTCCGTTTCCGGATCCGAGGCGGTGATGACGGCCACCAGGCCGAGGCGTTCCAGGAACGTGCGCATCGCCGGGACGTCCGTGGTGAAACGGATGGCCTGCACGGTGAGAGTCATGAGCGGTCTCCTGTCGGGGTGTCGAGGTAGGCGGTCAGGGCGCGTTCGACGAGAGCCGAGAGGCTCCCGCCCTCATCGATCGCGCGATGCTTGATGGCCGTGATCAGCGGGCGGGGCAGGTACACGTTGAACTGCGCCTTCGCCTCGCTCGCCGGTGCCGATTCTACTGTCATGCTCGGATGCTAGCATCCTATTCGACGTCACGGAATAGCCGATACAGTGGCCCCATGACAGCGTCGATCGATCTGAACGCCGACCTCGGCGAGACGGTGGACGGCGTTCCGACCGCGGATGACGAGAGCATGTTCGCGCTCATCACCAGCGCCAACGTCGCGTGCGGCGGGCACGCCGGCGACGATGCGTCCATCCGAGCCACCGCCGATCGTGGAGCGCGGTTCGGGGTCACCCTGGGCGCCCACCCCTCCTACCCGGACCCCGCGAACTTCGGTCGACACCGGATGGACGTGGACGGGCCGGCGCTGACGCGCGCGCTCACACGGCAGCTGCGCAGGTTCCCCGAGCTCGGTGTCGACGTCCGCTACGTGAAACCGCACGGGGCGCTCTACAACGAGATCGTCGGGGACCCGGACCACGCGGACGCGGTGGTGGCCGCCGTTCGCGACCTGGCAGCGGAGCTCGGGCACGACGTCGGGCTGCTGGTCCTGGGTGGACAGATCGAAAGGCGGGCGCGCGCGGCCGGCATCCCGGTGGTCCGCGAGGCGTTCCTGGATCGGGGTTACCGTCCGGACGGAACCCTGGTTCCCCGGCGAGAGCCGGGCGCCGTCCTGCACGACGTGGATGAGGTCGCCGCGCGTGCGGTGCGGCTCGCCGCGGACGGCACGGTCACGGCCGTGGACGGCAGCACGGTCGCGGTTGACGCGGCCTCGCTCTGCCTGCACGGCGACACCGCCGAAGCGGTGGCGATGGCCGTGGCCGTGCGCACCGCTCTGGCGGCCGCGGGCGTCATCGTCCGCACGGTCTGGTGAGCGATGAGTGAGATCCGTCCGTTCGGGGATGAGGCGCTGCTGATCGAGGCGGACGACGATGCGGCCGTGCTCGCGCTGGCGCACGCGCTCGGGCAGCCGCCGGCCGGCGTCGTGGACGTGGTCCCCGCGGCACGCACCGTCCTGGTCGCGTTCGATCGCACCCGGATCGGACCGGCCGCGGTTCGGTCCTGGATCGCGTCCGCAGCGGCGGGCGCGGTGGCGGTGACGGACGACGGAGAGGACGTCGTCATCCCGGTGCATTACGACGGGGCGGACCTCGCCGACACCGCTGCGCTGCTGGGGGTCACGGTCGACCGCCTGATCGAGGACCACATGTCCGCGCCGTGGCGAGTGGCGCTCACGGGCTTCGCGCCCGGATTCGGCTACCTCGTCAGCACCGACTGGCCGCACCGGGTGCCGCGCTTGGCCGTGCCCCGGACGCGCGTCCCGGCCGGGGCGGACCCGCTCGCCGACGGCCACGCGGGCGTGTACCCGCGGGCCACCCCCGGCGGCTGGCGTCTGATCGGTTCCACCGACCTCACGCTGTTCGATCCGGACCGCACCCCGCCGGCCCTGCTCGCGCCGGGGACGCGCGTCCGGTTCGAGCGGAGGGGGCCGGAATGAGTCTGCGGGTGCTCGCCGCATCGCCCGGAACGACGATCCAGGACCTCGGGCGTCCCGGGCTGCGGGCGATCGGCATCGCTCCCTCCGGGGCGGTGGACCAGGGCGCGTTGCGGGTGGCGAACCGACTGGTCGGCAATCCGGAGACGGCGGCCGCCCTGGAGATCACGCTGGGCGGGCTGCGGGTGCGCAGCGACGTCGACGCGTGGGTCTGCCTCGCCGGCGCGGCCGTCCCGGCGTGGATCGACGATCGACCGGTGGACCTCTGGCGTGCCACGCTGCTGCGCGCGGGCCGGGAGCTCACCCTCGGCATCGCCGATCATGGCGTGCGGGTCTACCTCGCCGTCGCCGGGGGCATCGCGGTCGCACCGGTTCTCGGCTCGCGCGCCACCGACACCATGTCGGGCCTGGGTCCGGACCCGGTCGTGGCCGGTGTCGTCCTGCCGGTCGGGCCCCCGGCCCCGCCCCCGCCGAACGACGTGGCGCCGTGGACGACTCCGCGGGGGCCGGCGACCGTCCGGGTGCGGCGCGGTCCGCGGCTGGACCGCTTCGCGCCGGAGGCCTGGCGGGTCCTGACCGGGTCGGAATGGACGGTGTCCGCGCAGGCCGACCGCGTCGGCGTCCGGCTGGACGGGCCGCAACTGAGCCGAGCCGACACGACCGAGCTCCCGAGCGAGGGCATGGTGATCGGTGCCCTGCAGGTGCCCCCCTCCGGCCGTCCCGTGATCCTGCTCGCCGACGGTCCGGTCACGGGCGGCTATCCGGTGATCGCGGTGGTCGCCGCGGCGGACCGGGACGTGCTCGGTCAGCTCCGTCCCGGTGATCGGCTCCGGCTGCGGGAGTGAGTTCGGGACCGCCCGCAATCGCCTTCCACGGCGGCCGTCGTCGCGGCTGACCTGAACCGACACACGGCGATACCCCTCGGGCACCCGCGACGCTCGGCTAGGCTCGCCCACAATCGGACGGTGACGCAGGCCGCAGGGGACGGCCTCCGCCATCGTCGGGGTGGGGGAGAGATGAACATTCTGCGGCGGCTCGGCGTCACGGTGCTGGCCCTGCTGCTGACCGGTGGCGGCCTCTGGCTCCTCGGCTCGTCCTCCCTGGCCACGCAACTGGCCGGGTACGCCCGTTCGCCGAGCGTCGATGCGCTCGCGGCCGCGAGCGGTGGCGCTCTGCTGCTCGGCCTCGCCGGGCTGTGCATCGCCTGGTCGCGGAGCTCCGCGGTGATGGTCGGGTTCGTGCTGCTGGTGATCTCGCTCGTCGCCGTGGCCACCTACGCCGGCGATCCGCAGCTCATGTCGCCGCTGCTGCGCCTGTTCCACGGCAGTGTGATCGGCATGGAACTCACGCCCGCGTGGTTCGCGTCGGGCCCGGGACTGCTCGCGGCGATGGTGCTGCTGGTCGCCGGTTTCGCCGGCGCGCGCGGAGCCGGCGGGTCCGTTGCCGCACTCGTGAGCGCCCTCGTCGGTCTGCTGGCGTTCGCCGCGGCCGTTCTCGCGCTGGTCGGCGGTGGCCGCTTCGCTCTCGGCCTGCTGGTGCAGCTGCGCGCCGACCTCGGCGGCCTGTGGATGCTGCTGCTCGCCACGGTCGTCTTCGCCGTGCTGCTGCTGGCGACTCGGGCGTCGGGGGCGGTGGCGCTCGTGTGCGGCGTGCTGCTGGTGGGGGCGAACCTCCTCCTGATGGGGACGCTGGCTCCGGAGATCCGCGGCGTCACGGACGACCTGCGCGTGCAGGTGCCCGGGTTCTGGATCGGCGCCCTCGGGGCGCTGCTGATCGGCGTCGGCGTGGGCCTGATGCTGCGGCGCGCGAGCGAGCGACGGGCGGCTCGTCCGGACGCGGCGGCCCCGACTCTGATGCCGTCGGCGGTCTGAGCCCGAGGGTTATACACCGGGACCCAGCAACCTTCAAGCATTGGCGGTGGACGTGTCGCCGAATCGTGTGTAATGTAGGTAGTTGCGCTCGTATCCCCCTGCCCTCATATGGTGGTCGGCTGTGCTCGTGTCTCCGTCCGCAAGGACGGCTCGGGTTTCGGGGATCGCGCGATCCACCTGACGACAAGGAATCACGAGGCCCGGCCGGGGCCCATGGAGGTCATTCCCTTGGCAGCTGCGAGTAACGCATCCACCAACCCCAAGAACGGACGCGCACACTCGCGCGTCTCGTTCGCCAAGATCAGCGACACGCTGACGGTCCCTGATCTGCTCGCCCTTCAGGTCGAGTCGTTCGACTGGCTCGTCGGCAACGAGAAGTGGAAGGCCCGCGTCGCCGAGGCGCAGGCCGAGGGTCGCACCGACGTCCCCGAGGTCAGCGGTCTGGAGGAGATCTTCGAGGAGATCTCGCCGATCGAGGACCTCAGCGAGACGATGCAGCTCTCGTTCACGAACCCGTACCTCGAGCCGGAGAAGTACTCGATCGAGGAGTGCAAGGAGCGCGGCAAGACGTACGCCGCCCCGCTGTACGTCGAGGCCGAGTTCATGAACCACCAGACCGGTGAGATCAAGACCCAGACGGTCTTCATGGGCGACTTCCCGCTCCAGACCGACAAGGGCACGTTCATCATCAACGGCACCGAGCGTGTCGTCGTGTCCCAGCTGGTCCGCTCCCCGGGTGTCTACTTCGACAAGACGCCGGACAAGACCTCCGACAAGGACATCGTCTCGTCCCGCATCATCCCCTCGCGCGGTGCCTGGCTCGAGTTCGAGATCGACAAGCGCGACCAGGTCGGCGTGCGCATCGACCGCAAGCGCAAGCAGTCCGTCACGGTCTTCCTGAAGGCCCTGGGTCTGTCCAGCGAGGACATCCTCGCCGAGTTCGCCGGCTACCCCTCGATCGAGGAGACGCTGTCCAAGGACACGATCCTCACCAAGGAGGACGCGCTCCGCGACATCTACCGCAAGCTGCGTCCGGGCGAGCAGGTCGCCGCCGAGGCCGCCCGCGCGCTGCTGGACAACTTCTACTTCAACCCGAAGCGCTACGACCTGGCCAAGGTCGGCCGTTACAAGATCGACCAGAAGCTGGGTCTGGACACCCCGCTGAGCGAGTCGGTGCTGACCGTCGAGGACATCGTCGCGACGATCAAGTACCTCGTGCGTCTGCACGCCGGCGACACCTCGTACACGGGCGTCCGCAAGGGCGAGCCGGCCGAGATCCGCATCGACGTCGACGACATCGACAACTTCGGCAACCGTCGCATCCGCGCGGTCGGTGAGCTCATCCAGAACCAGGTCCGCACCGGACTGTCCCGCATGGAGCGCGTCGTTCGCGAGCGCATGACCACGCAGGACATCGAGGCGATCACGCCGCAGACCCTGATCAACGTGCGCCCCGTCGTCGCCGCGATCAAGGAGTTCTTCGGAACCTCGCAGCTGTCGCAGTTCATGGACCAGAACAACCCGCTCGCGGGTCTGACGCACAAGCGTCGCCTCTCGGCGCTGGGCCCCGGTGGTCTCTCGCGTGAGCGCGCCGGTGTCGAGGTCCGCGACGTCCACCCGTCGCACTACGGCCGCATGTGCCCGATCGAGACGCCGGAAGGCCCGAACATCGGCCTCATCGGTTCGCTCGCATCGTTCGCGCGCATCAACGCGTTCGGCTTCATCGAGACCCCGTACCGTCGCGTCATCGACGGCCGCGTGTCCGAGACGATCGACTACCTCACCGCAGCGGAGGAGGCCGACTACATCGTCGCGCAGGCCAACGCCGTGCTGAAGAAGGACGGTTCGTTCGCGGATGAGCGCGTGCTGGCCCGTCGCGGCAAGGGCGGCGAGGTCGACCTGTTCCCGCGCGATGAGATCGGCTACATGGACGTCTCCCCGCGCCAGATGGTGTCGGTCGCGACGTCGCTGATCCCGTTCCTCGAGCACGACGACGCCAACCGCGCCCTCATGGGTGCGAACATGCAGCGTCAGGCTGTGCCGCTGCTGCGCTCCGAGAGCCCCGTCGTGGGGACCGGTATGGAGGGCTACACCGCCATCGACGCCGGTGACGTGATCACCGCCGCCAAGGCCGGTGTCGTCGCCGAGGTGTCCGCCGACAAGGTGACCATCCAGCTCGACGAGGGCGGCACGCAGGACTACTACCTGCGCAAGTTCGACCGCTCGAACCAGGGCACGTCCTACAACCAGCGCGTCATCGTCTCGGCGGGCGAGCGGATCGAGGCCGGCGAGGTCATCGCCGACGGTCCGTCCACCGAGAACGGCGAGCTCGCGCTCGGAAAGAACCTCCTCGTCGGCTTCATGACGTGGGAAGGCTTCAACTACGAGGACGCGATCATCCTGAACCAGGACCTGGTCAAGGACGACACCCTCTCCTCGATCCACATCGAGGAGTACGAGGTCGACGCGCGCGACACCAAGCTCGGCAAGGAGGAGATCACCCGTGACCTCCCCAACGTCAGCCCGGAGCTGCTGAAGGACCTCGACGAGCGCGGCATCGTCCGCATCGGCGCCGAGGTTCGTCCCGGTGACATCCTCGTCGGCAAGGTCACGCCGAAGGGTGAGACCGAGCTGTCCGCTGAGGAGCGCCTGCTCCGCGCGATCTTCAACGAGAAGAGCCGCGAGGTCCGCGACACGTCGCTGAAGGTGCCCCACGGTGAGCAGGGCACGATCATCGCGGTCAAGGAGTTCAACGCCGAGGACGGCGACGACGAGCTCGGCTCGGGCGTCAACCGTCGCGTCGTGGTCTACATCGCCCAGAAGCGCAAGATCACCGCGGGTGACAAGCTCTCCGGCCGCCACGGCAACAAGGGCGTCATCTCGCGCATCCTGCCGACCGAGGACATGCCGTTCCTCGCCGACGGAACGCCGCTGGACATCATCCTGAACCCGCTCGGTATCCCGGGTCGAATGAACTTCGGTCAGGTGCTCGAGGTTCACCTCGGCTGGATCGCTCAGCAGGGCTGGAAGATCGAGGGCACCCCGGAGTGGGCCGTCAAGATCCCGGAGAACGCCCGCGAGGCCGCTCCCGGCACGAAGGTCGCCACCCCGGTGTTCGACGGTGCCGAGGAGTCCGAGATCTCGGGTCTGCTGGATGCGACGCTGCCGAACCGCGATGGTGTCCGCCTGATCGACCACACCGGTAAGACCACGCTGTTCGACGGTCGCTCCGGTGAGCCGTACCCGGCGCCGATCTCGGTGGGCTACATGTACATCCTGAAGCTGCACCACCTCGTGGACGACAAGATCCACGCGCGTTCGACGGGTCCCTACTCGATGATCACGCAGCAGCCGCTCGGTGGTAAGGCGCAGTTCGGTGGACAGCGCTTCGGTGAGATGGAGGTGTGGGCCCTCGAGGCCTACGGTGCGGCATACGCCCTCCAGGAGCTCCTCACGGTCAAGTCCGACGACATCCTCGGCCGCGTCAAGGTGTACGAGGCGATCGTCAAGGGCGAGAACATCCCGGAGCCCGGTATCCCGGAGTCGTTCAAGGTGCTCATGAAGGAGATGCAGTCGCTCTGCCTGAACGTCGAGGTCCTCGGCGCCGACGGCAATGCGGTCAACCTCCGCGACACCGACGACGAAGCGTTCCGCGCAGCGGAAGAGCTCGGCATCAACATCTCGAGCCGCTTCGAGAACGTCTCGGTCGAAGAGATCTAAGTCTCTTCACGACCTTCCACACAGATTTAGAGAATCGACACAGGAGAACACGTGCTCGAACCGACCACTTTCGATTCGCTTCGCATCGGACTCGCGACCGCCGACGACATCCGTCGTTGGTCCTTCGGTGAGGTCAAGAAGCCCGAAACGATCAACTACCGCACCCTGAAGCCGGAGAAGGACGGCCTGTTCGGAGAGCAGATCTTCGGACCGTCCCGGGACTGGGAGTGCGCCTGCGGCAAGTACAAGCGTGTCCGCTTCAAGGGCATCGTCTGCGAGCGCTGCGGCGTGGAGGTCACCAAGTCCTCCGTCCGTCGTGAGCGCATGGGACACATCGAGCTCGCCGCTCCCGTGACCCACATCTGGTACTTCAAGGGCGTCCCGTCGCGCCTGGGCTACCTCCTGGACATGGCGCCGAAGGACCTCGAGAAGGTCATCTACTTCGCCGCGTACATGGTCATCTCGGTGGACGAGGACGCGCGTCACCGCGACCTGGCCACCCAGGAGGGCAACATCCGCCTGGAGCTGAAGACCCTCTCCGACCGTCGCGACGCGAAGATCGCCGAGCGTCTGGCCAAACTGGAGGAGGAGCTGGCGACCCTGGAGGAAGAGGGCGCCAAGGCCGACCAGAAGAAGAAGGTCAAGGACGCCGCTGAGAAGGAGATGACTCAGCTCCGCAAGGGCACCGACGAGGCCATCGCCAAGCTCGAGCGCGTGTGGGAGGACTTCCGCACCCTGTCCGTCGGTGACCTGAAGCCGGAGGACGACGTCTTCCACGAGCTGCAGGACCGGTTCGGTCAGTACTTCGAGGCCTACATGGGCGCGGAGTCGATCAAGAAGCGCCTGGAGACCTTCGACCTGGCCGCCGAGGCCGAGTCGCTGCGTCTGCAGATCTCCGAGGGCAAGGGCCAGCGCAAGATCCGTGCGATCAAGCGCCTGAAGGTCGTCTCGTCCTTCCTGTCCACGGGCATGTCGCCGGCATCGATGGTGCTGGATGTCGTCCCGGTGATCCCGCCGGAGCTGCGTCCGATGGTTCAGCTCGACGGTGGCCGCTTCGCCACGTCGGACCTGAACGACCTCTACCGTCGCGTGATCAACCGCAACAACCGCCTCCGTCGCCTGATCGACCTCGGTGCCCCCGAGATCATCGTGAACAACGAGAAGCGCATGCTGCAGGAGGCCGTCGACGCCCTGTTCGACAACGGCCGCCGCGGTCGTCCCGTCACCGGTACCGGCAACCGCGCCCTGAAGTCCCTCAGCGACATGCTGAAGGGTAAGCAGGGTCGTTTCCGCCAGAACCTGCTCGGTAAGCGCGTGGACTACTCGGGCCGTTCGGTCATCATCGTCGGTCCGCAGCTGAAGCTGCACCAGTGCGGTCTGCCCAAGCAGATGGCTCTGGAGCTGTTCAAGCCGTTCGTGATCAAGCGCCTGATCGACCTCGGCCACTCGCAGAACATCAAGGCCGCCAAGCGTGCCGTCGAGCGCACCCGTCCCGAGGTCTGGGACGTGCTCGAGGAGATCATCCGCGAGCGTCCGGTGCTGCTGAACCGCGCCCCCACCCTGCACCGCCTGGGCATCCAGGCCTTCGAGCCGCAGCTCGTCGAGGGTAAGGCCATCCAGCTGCACCCGCTGGTCTGCACCGCCTTCAACGCCGACTTCGACGGCGACCAGATGGCCGTGCACCTGCCCCTGTCCGTGGAGGCCCAGGCCGAGGCGCGCATCCTGATGCTCGCGTCGAACAACATCCTGAAGCCGTCCGACGGCCGTCCGGTGACCCTGCCCTCGCAGGACATGATCATCGGTCTGCACCACCTGACCACGGTCAAGGCCGGTGCTGCCGGTGAGGGCCGCGCGTTCGGTTCGGTCGCCGAGGCCATGATGGCTCGGGACGAGGGCACGCTCGACCTGCAGGCGAAGGTCCGCATCCGCATCCCGGGTCTGACCTTCCTCGAGGGTGAGGGCCCGGAGGGCTACGACGACCACGGCCTCGTGGACGCGTCGCTCGGTCAGATCCTCTTCAACGACACGCTGCCGAAGGGCTACCCCTTCGTCCGCGAGCAGGCCGACAAGGGCAAGCTCAGCCAGATCGTCAACAAGCTGGCCGAGGAGTACCCCAAGGTCGAGGTCGCCGCGTCGCTGGACCGCATCAAGGACGCCGGTTTCTACTGGGCCACGCGCTCGGGTGTGACCGTCGCGCTCTCGGACGTCCTGACCCCGCCGAACAAGGGCGAGATCATCGCGAAGTACGAGAAGATCGCCGCGAAGGTGCAGGGCCAGTACGAGAAGGGTCTGGTCACCGACACCGAGCGTCGTCAGGAGCAGATCAAGATCTGGACCGAGGCGACCGACGAGGTCCAGGCCGCCATGCGCGCGAACTTCCCGGAGGACAACACCATCAACCGCATGGTGTCCTCGGGTGCTCGTGGTAACTGGCTGCAGATCCGGAACATCGCGGGTATTCGAGGCCTGGTGAACAACACCAAGGGTGAGATCATGCCGCGTCCGATCATCTCCTCGTACCGCGAGGGCCTGTCGGTGGCCGAGTACTTCACCGCCACGCACGGTGCCCGTAAGGGTCTGGCCGACACCGCTCTGCGCACGGCCGACTCGGGTTACCTGACCCGTCGCCTCGTGGACGTCTCGCAGGATGTCATCATCCGCGAAGACGACTGCGGCACCAGTAAGGGTCTGGACTACGTCATCGCGAAGGCGGACTCGACCGGCACCCTGGTGCGCGACGAGAACGTCGAGAACTCGGTGTTCGCCCGGACCCTCGCCGTCGCGGTGACGGACGCGTCCGGCACCGTGCTCGCCGAAGCCGGTGAGGACGTCGGTGACGTGCTGATCGACAAGCTGATCGAGGCGGGCGTGGAGAACATCAAGGTCCGCTCCGTGCTGACCTGTGACTCCGCCGTCGGCGTCTGCGCGCAGTGCTACGGCCGTTCGCTGGCCACCGGCAAGATCGTGGACATCGGTGAGGCCGTCGGCATCATCGCGGCCCAGTCGATCGGTGAGCCCGGTACCCAGCTGACGATGCGTACGTTCCACACGGGTGGTTCGGCCTCGGCCGATGACATCACCCAGGGTCTGCCGCGTGTCCAGGAGCTGTTCGAGGCCCGTACCCCGAAGGGTGCGTCCCCGATCGCCGAGGCGACCGGTCGCATCACGATCGAGGAGACCGAGAAGCAGAAGAAGGTCATCCTGACCCCGGACAACGGCGACGAGCCGCACGTCTACCCGGTCCTCAAGCGCGCCACGCTGCTCGTCGAGGACGGGCAGAACGTCGAGGTCGGCCAGGCGTTGCAGGTCGGCACGCTGGACCCGAAGGAGGTCATGCGCGTGCAGGGAGCCCGTGCCGCGCAGAAGTACCTCGTCGGTGGCGTGCAGGGCGTGTACCGCAGCCAGGGTGTGCCGATCCACGACAAGCACATCGAGGTCATCGTGCGCCAGATGCTGCGCAAGGTCACCGTCGTCGACCACGGCGACACCGATCTGCTGCCCGGTGAGATGGTGGATTCCCGCCGTTACCAGGACATCAACCGCGCGACGGTCCAGTCCGGCAAGCGGCCGGCCTCGGGTCGTCCGGAGCTGATGGGTATCACCAAGGCGTCGCTGGCGACCGAGTCGTGGCTGTCGGCCGCGTCCTTCCAGGAGACGACCCGCGTGCTCACGCAGGCCGCCATGGAGGGCAAGAGCGACCCGCTGGTCGGTCTCAAGGAGAACGTCATCATCGGAAAGCTGATCCCCGCCGGTACGGGTCTGACCAAGTACCGCAACGTGGTGGTCGAGGCGACCGAAGAGGCGAAGAGCGAGCGGTACCCCAACCGCATCTTCGCGTCCGACGGCGCGTACTCGGGCGATGACCTGACGTACGTCGACTTCGACAGCTTCTCCACGGACGACAACTTCACGACCCCGGGCACCTACAACTGACCCGAGCGTGATCTGGGCCCCGGAACTTCGGTTCCGGGGCCCTTTCCGCTTCCCCGCATCGCTCCCACTCCCGTCACATCCGTCGCCGGATTCCTGCCGCAGGAGTGAGCGATCGCGGGATGCTCCCAACATCGGCAGGAGTGGAAGCGTGGAAGTGTCACGGGTGAGAGCGATGGGGTGTCGCGGAGCGCGGGCGGCGGGTAGCGTGACCCGCATGAGACCGTGGGGGATCGGGATCGGGGCCGTGCTCGTGCTGCTCACCGGTTGCGCGGCGTCAGGGGAGGGCGGCGGGGCATCGCCGGTGCCGACGCGCTCAGCGGAGTCCGCGGCGCCGACGTCGACGCCGACCGCGGCTCCGGTGGCGACCGTCGAGCCTCTGCAGGTGCACACCGGGGAGGCGCCGGACTGCGCCAGGGCTGGAGACACCGCCCTCAGTCACGGTGATGACGTCGTCGATGCGGTCGTGTACGGGACGGGCCCCGCGCTCATCCTCGTCCCACAGGTGCGCATGGACGTGTGCGGGCTCGACGATCGCGGGAGGGAGTTCGCGGCGGAGGGGTATCGCGTGGCCCTGGTCAACGCCGACGTCCCCGACCCCGTGGGCGGGGTCGTCGCGGTGGCGAACTGGCTCCGCGCGAACGGCACCGCAGAGGTCGGACTGGTCGGCACCTCCCGCGGTGCCACGGAGGTGCTCGCGGCGGCGCCGCTGACGGATCCGGCGGTCGTGGTGGCCCTGTCGCCGCCGACGACGTTCGGCGACGTGGACGCGCTGACCGCGATGCCGGAGATCACCGCGCCGATCCTCCTGATCGCCGGGGCGGAGGACGACGATTTCGGGGAGCAGGCGACGGAACTGTCCGAGGCCGGCGCCGCGGACCTGAAGCTCGTCATCGTGGCGGACTCGAAGAGCCACGGTGCGGACTTCCTGACCGCCGATTCGCCCGTTCGGGCTCAGATCGGCGATTTTCTGACCCAACACCTGCCGCACTGAGCGCACGCGTCATCCGTGGCGCCGTCACGAATCCGCGCCGCGAATGCCGGAGGTGCGGGGGACCGAGTACGCGGATGAGCGGCGGGGCTCACCAACGCGCGGCGGGGCTCCACCGCAAGCGCTGTTCACCGCGATAAATTGGCGGCCGGATATCCACCACCGCACGAGGAGAGCGTCATGAGCGATTCCAGGTCCTCTGACCACGAGAACACGTCCGGCGATCCCGCCGTCGAGTTCGAGACCGCCGGTGACCCCGTCGCGGACACCGCCGCACACTCATCGATCGATGACGTCGTCGACCGCGCCAACGGCAACATCGCCGATGCGCAGAACGCCGGCGCCGACGAATACACCGTGGACCGCACGGTGACGCCCGCGGCGGCACCCCGTCCCGCCGACGAGGTGCCCGAGCGAACGTTCGCCACCGATGCCTCCGGTGCCACCGAAGAGGCCTCGCCCGCTCCGTCCGCCGAGGAGCCGGTCACGCCGACGTCCGATGACGCCGCGCTGCGGACCGAGGCGGCCGACGCCGCCGCGTTCGGCGACCCCGCCACCGAGTCCGCTTTCGGCGGCGAGACGGTCCCGGCGGCTCCGGCCGCGACGACGGCCGACGAGCCCGCGCGTCCGGTCGCCACCGAAGCCGCGACCCACGCCGGCACCGACGCCGCCGCTGAGGCCGCCGCGATCGGCGCCGCCGCTGCGACGTCCGCCCGTCCGGCCGCGCACGACCCGGCAGCGGCAGCCGCCGCCGCGGCGATCGCCGACGACGATGACACGCCCTGGTACGACCGTCCCGAGGTGACCGAGGCGACCACGCAGCTGCCCGAGTCCGTGCGCGACACCCCGCTGGACCCGCCGCCGGCGGCGGTGACGCCCGTGGAAGAGACCCCCACGGTGGTGGCCTCCAACGTTTCGCCGGTGTCGCAGCAGCCGATCTTCGTGCAGGCTCCGGAACCGCCGGCCAAGCGGGGCAACCGCGGATTCGCCGGCGTCGTCGCCCTCATCGCGACCGTGATCTTCGCCGTCCTCTACCTCGCCGCCATCCTGCTGGCCGACGCCGGCCGGACGCTCGCCTCCGGCGACGCGCTCGGGCACGCCGCGCTGGATCAGGTCGGAACGTTCTCGTTCTGGACGCCGGTCGTGGTCTTCTTCCTGGCGTTCTGGCTGCTCGGCGCCTTCATCAACACCGCGAAGTGGGGCTACTGGGTCGTGTTCGGCCTGCTGGTGGGTCTCGCCGCGCTCGGTGGCCACGTCCTCGGCCAGGTGCTGCAGGCCGACCCGCGCTCGCTCACCGCGCACGAGGGCGTCACGCTGGCGCGCGATTCGGTCTTCTCCGTCGCCGGACTCGTCGCCTTCGTGGTGGGCCGGGAACTGCCGATCTGGTTCGGTGGCTGGATCGCCCGCCGTGGTCGCAGGGTCATCGTCGCCAACGAGGAGGCGCAGGAGGAGTACCAGCGCACGCTCGACGCGGGCCCGCAGCTGTACCAGCAGTGACCGCCTCATGACGCAGAACGACCGCGTCCGCCATCTCGCTTATGCGGGGGCGGGCGCGGTCGTCTTCGTCGCGCTGCTGATCGCCGGATTCGGCGCGGTGAGCTTCGTGACCCGGACGGACGTGATCACGGTCGGCGAGCTCGGGCCGTTCCCCGGTGCGCTGGGAGTCGCGCTCGCGACCGTTGCCTGGTTCGCCGTCGCCGTCACGACCGCCGCACGCCGTCCGGGCCTCGGGACCGCCGTGGTCGCCGGACTGGTGGCGGCCGCGGTCCACCTGTTGGCCGTGACGGTGACGATCGCGCCGCTGGGCTTGGTCGATGCGGGGGCGGCGGCCACTCACCTCGTGGTCGGCGGCTTCACGCCCGTGGTCTTCGTCGCCGGACTGCTGGCGGAGGTCGGTGTCGCGGTTGCGTTGCGTTCGCCCGGCCCCACCGCGCGGTGGCCCTGGGAGAAGCACGACGACGAATGAGCGCCGCCGGTGCCCGCGCGCACTACGGTGGAGGCGTGGAGCGGTCGCTCGAAACCCAGGTGAACCAGGCGGTCGAGGCCTGGATGCGCTGGTTGCCGCGGTGGCAACCGGCCACCCATCGTGGGCGCGTGGCCGTGTGCCGTCGCTGTCTCGGATCTCCGGTGCTGGCCGCTGCCGGCCTGGGCGCGGACGTGCCGCACGGTGTCCAGCACGGGATGTCCACACGCATCAAGACGATCATCGATCACGCCGTCGCGGATTACACCGCACGCAACCTCCCGATGCTGCAGTCCGAGCTGGATGAGCAGGCCGAGCGGAACCGCGCCCGCTCCTACCGTCCGGCCGAGGACCTGCCGCCGGAGTTCGAGGGACTGCCCCTGGATCCGGACCCGGACCCGGAAGCGCCGTTCCTGTTCACCATCGCCGGTCTCGCCGCCGAGAGTGCCGCGGCGATGCCGGCGCTGCCGCCGCTGAGCGCCGAGGCGAAGGCCGCCCTCCGTCAGGAAGTGGCGCTCGCCGACGAGTACGCGAACCTCGTCGGCCGCGAAGTGTGCGCGCTGCTGGAGCACCACCGAGAAGAGATCCACGCCGCGGTCGGACGGTTCGTGGAGCCGCAGATCGACGCCATGCTGGCCGACCTCGCCCGCGCGCTCGACACGCCGTTCGACCCCGATGGGCATGGCTTCGCCCCCTGAGCGTCAAGGAGTCCGCCAGGACGTGCCTGTTACCATGGCTGGCGGAGTTGTCGCGTTCGCCGAGGCGTGTGTCGCGCGTATCGGCTCAAGTCACCAGGAGGGGGTCGGCGTTGGCGAAAAGAGTGCTGTCCGCGCCGCCTGTGCTGGCCGGACTCACCTTCGTCCGCCCGCTCGGCTCCGGTGGCTTCGCGGACGTGTTCCTCTATGAACAGGCCATGCCGCGCCGCTCAGTCGCCGTGAAAGTGCTGCCCAGCGACGTCCGCGACTCCGACCTGCTGCGCATGTTCAACGCCGAGGCGGACGTGCTCGCCCGGCTGAGCGCGCACCCGTCGATCGTGACCGTCTACCAGGCCGGGATCTCCGCTGACGGTCGGGCCTACATCGTGATGGAGTACTGCCCGGGGTCGATGTCGCCGCGGTACCGCACCGAGCGCATTCCGGTGCCCGAGGTGCTCGCCGTGGGCGTGAAGATGGCCGGCGCGCTGGAGACCGCGCATCGCACCGGACTCGTGCACCGCGACATCAAGCCGGGCAACATCCTCATCACCGCGTTCGGGCAGCCGGTCCTGGCGGACTTCGGCATCGCCTCCTCGCTCGCGCGCGCGACCCCGGACGGCATGATGGCGATGTCCGTGCCGTGGACCGCACCGGAGGTGATCGCCGAGCACACGTCCGGTGACGTCACGAGTGAGGTGTGGTCGCTCGGTGCGACCGTGTACTCGCTCCTGGCCGGGCAGTCGCCCTTCGAGCGACCCGAACAGGGGCAGAACAGTCGGGAGCAGCTGCGTCGTCGCATCCTGCGGGCCACCTACACACCCGTGCACCGGTCGGACGTCCCGGACGCCCTGCAGGAGGTGCTCGCCGCCGCGATGCGACGCACCCCGCGTGAGCGCTACGCTTCCGCACTGGCGCTGGCCGAGGCGCTGCGCGCCGTCGAGACCTCGCTCGGGCTCGCTCCCACGCCCCTCGAGGTCGCGGAGGACGTCTGGGCGGCACCCGCGATCAGCTTCGACGACGCCTCCACGCGCGGTCACGTGCGAGCGCACGTGTCCCAGACGAGTGCCCGCAAGACCGCCGCCGGCACGGCACTGTCCACCTACGCCCGACCTGAGGACGACGGGATTCCCGTCGCCCGCCGCTCCGGCGTGCCGTGGGGCTGGCTCATCGGTGGTGGTGTCGCGCTGATCGCGGTCGGAACGGGCCTCGGGGTCTGGCTCGCGGGGGTGCTCTGACATGCAGCGGAGGACGATCGTCGGCCTGGTGGTCGGTGCGGTCGCCGCGGCGCTGGTCATCGGTGCCAGTGCGGTGTGGCCGGGCCTGGACGCACGGGACACGCCGCCCACGGATGCGAGCGTCTGGGCGCTGCAGACCGCGAGCGGCAGCCACTACGCCCGGGTGAACACCGCCGTCGGTGAGCTCGACACGGTGCGCAACGTCGCGAACCCGTCCGCGATCGTGCAGTCCTCGACCGGGGCCTACCTCTTCTCGGACAGCTACGGCCACCTCACCACGATCGACGGCGCCCTGCCCGCCGACCTGGACGAGGAGGCCCTGCGAGCCGGCGCCGCGACGCCGACCGGCACGACCGAATCGGCGACGGCGGGCGATTACGTCGCCTATCGGACGGACGTGGGCGGGGTGTTCGGCGGACGGCTGTCCACCGGGGCGGCGACGGCCGTGGACCCGAGTCCGCACAAGAGCGAGGACACCAAGGGCAAGGACGGCGGCGACGAGACGCCCGCCTACGCCGCCGCCGCCGTGACGGTCAACGACGACGGCGTGCTGTTCGCATACTCCGCGACCGACAAGTCGGTGCTGCGCTACAGCATTCCGGACGGCCGGATCCTCGGCGTCGACCGGGTCACGGCGAAGGTCGGCGACCAACCCGCGCTGACCGCGATCGGAGAGAACTGGTTCCTCTTCGACGCCGACAGCGGCGTGCTGATCCGCCGCGACCGGGAGCAATCGATCAAGGTCGCGACCGTCGGTTCGGTCCTCCTCGCTCGGCCGGCGGCGAAGGACGCGCCGGACACGTATCTCGCCGATGAGGGTGGCCTCGTCCGCATCTCGGCGGACGGCTCGGCGGCTGAGCGCATCGTCGGCGGAACCTCGACGAGCCTCGGCCATCCGGCACGACCGGCGACCTTCGACGGTTCCACCTACGCCGCCTGGCTCGGGACCACCGCCGGCACGATGTGGCGCTCGGGCCATGGCGAGGTCGAGCTGGACTACAACGGGCAGACGCTCGATGACACACGCCGCGCGACGTTCACCGGCAACGGGTCGACGATGATCCTCAACGAGACGCGCAGCGGATGGGTGTGGCAGGTTCCGGACGGCGCGCTGGTCCTGTCCAGCCAGGACTGGAGCCTGGATGAGTCCAAGGACGTCTCGCAGGAGGTCAGCGACGTCGAGGCCGACGTCGTGCTGGATCCGAAGCCGCCGGTGGCCGAGCCGGACTCGTTCGGTGTTCGCGCCGGGACCGTCGCCGTGCTCCCGGTCCTGCTGAACGACCACGACCCGAACGAGGACGTGCTGAGCATCGACCCGGCGAGTGTCCAACTGTCCGACCCGGAATTCGGCACCGTGGGCATCGCCGATGACGGCGGGCGGCTGGTCGTCTCGGTGGCGCCGGACGCGAGTGGCTCGGCCACCGTGTCCTACCGCGTCACGGACGGCACGAAGGCGGATGGACTGTACTCGAACGTCACCACGGTGACGATGACGACGGTCGAGCCGACGGAGAATCGCGCGCCGGAGTGGTGCGGGGTACCCGGCTGCCTCGCGCCCTGGCCCGAGCCGGAGGTTCGCACCGGCGGGACGATCAGCCTTCCGGTGCAGAACGGCTGGGTGGACCCGGACGGCGACCCGCTGCTCGTGCTGTCCGCCTCCGCGCCCGCAGGAACCGGTGTCGCCACGGTGACGCCGACCGGCGCGGTCGTCTACCAGAACGCCGGGACCGGTGCCGGCACCGCCCAGGTCGTGCCGATCGCGGTGACGGTGTCGGACAGCCGGGGCGCGACGGCCACCAAGACGCTGAAGGTGCGCGTCTCGCCCACCCCGAAGCTCGAGGCGGACTCCTTCACGGTCCTGGACTCGGTCAACGCCGATCTCACCGTCGACGTGCTCCGGCACGTCCGCGGGACGGCGGGCGATGTCACCGTCAAGAGCGTCCAGCTCATCGACAGTCAGGACGCCCGACCCGCGGTCGCCGCTTCCGGGACCGGCATCGACTTCACCTCCGCGAAGCCGGGGACCTATCGCGTGCGCTACGTCGTCACCGACGGCACCACGGAGGCCAGCGCGACCGCGCGCATCACCCTGCTCGCCGCGGACGCGCCCGCGCAGCTCGCGACCGCGCCGGTGGTGGCGTTCCTGCGTCCGCAGGAGGACACCACGATCGACGTGCTGGCGGCGGTGTCGAACCCGACGCGGCGCGTCCTGCTGCTCAGCGGGGTCCACTCGACGACGACCGAGGGCTCCACGCTCCAGGTGGACACCGTCGGCCAGCAGTACCTGCGCGTCTCGGGCAGCACGGCGGACGGTCGACCGGGTGCGCTCGGCGTCGTCGACTACACCGTCAGCGACGGCTCGACGGAGGGCGGCGCGTCCGTCTCCGGCCAGGCGACGGTGTACCTGCTGCCGGCCGCACAGGAACTCGCGCCCATCGCGGTGGACGACGCCCTCGTGGTTCGCGCCGGCGCACAGGTGGATGTCCCCGTGCTCGACAACGACGTCGCTCCCTCCGGCTCGTCGCTGACCCTGGACCCCTCCTCGATCACCTCGCCCGGCGACGGCCTGGCGTTCGCGGCCGGGTCCTCCCTGCGCCTGCTCGCTCCGAGCAAGCCCGGCTCCTACACGGTGCCGTACAGCGTGTACACGTCCGGGGCGCCATCGCTGTCCACGGACGCCACGGTCAAGCTCACCGTGATCGGTGACGAGGCGAATCGCGCGCCCCGACCGCAGATGCTCGAGGGTCGCGTCCTGCCCGGGCAGACGGTGACGATCCCGTTCGATCCGTACGGCGTGGACCCGGACGGTGATGCGGTCACGCTGGAGCGCATTGAGACCCAGCCGACGCGCGGCACGGCCACCATCTCCTCCGACGGCGACGCGATCGTCTACACCTCGACACCCGGCTCCCAGGGTGGACAGGACTCGTTCACGTACCGCGTCACCGACGCCTTCGGCAAGAGCACGGTCGGGGTGGCTCGCGTGGGAGTGCTGGAAGCGCAGTCCAACCCCAGCCCGGTCACCTTCACCGACTACGTGCAGGTGCAGGCCGGCAGCGACTCCGAAGTGCGCGTCAGCCCGCTCGAGAACGACATCGACCCGACCAACGGCAAACTCACGATCTCGAAGATCGTGCCGAACCTCCAGGAGAAGCTGGACGGCGACACCCCCAACCCCGAGTACCGGGCATGGGCGGACCTGATCCGCTCGCAGACCGACACCGGCGTCGTGATCGGTGCCGGCGCGAACCCGGGGACCATGTCGTTCCTCTACGACGTGACCAGTTCGTCCGGCAACACCGGCCGCGGCCTGATCGTCGTCAAGGTCGTGCGCGAGACCGTCCCGGACTACCCGGTCGTGGCGGACACCGTCCTCACCACCCAGACACGGGACCGCTTCGCCGACGGTGTCGACGTGCTCGCCGGCAAGGTCACCTGGACCGGTGGCGACGTCGGCACGCTCAAGCTGCAGCCCTGGGCGGGTGCGTCGAACGTCAACGTGTCCGGACGCAAGATCTCCGGACAGGTCACCGCTCGTCCGCAGATCGTGCCGTTCGCCGTGGCCGGCACGCTCTCGGACGGCACCAAGATCACGACCTACGCGTTCGTGCGCGTCCCGGCCGCCGATGACGCCACGATCTCGCTCGCGCCCGGCGTCGCCGCGCAGCGGGCGGACGAGGACGGGGCGGTGACCTTCGACCTGCGTCCGATGATGGTCATGCCGCGCGACGGACAGTTGGAGATCTCCGCCGACACGGCCGCCTCCGGGGCGCGATCGGCCGCCACGTGCGCGCCCTCCGGCGGCACGAAGCTGACCTACACGGCGGGGTCCGGGGCGCCGTGGACGGACAACTGCGTCGTCCATGTCCGCCTCGTCGGTCAGGAGCAGTGGACGATCGTTTCCGTCCCCATCGCGGTGAAGGCGCTCACGCCGGTGCCGACGCTGCGGGGGGCGTCCCTGACCGTTTCACCGGGTGCGGAGGCGCGCTACGATCTGCGCGAGATGACCTCGTGGCAGGGTGCGGCGGACTGGGACACGATCCGGTACGCCATCGATTCCCCCGGCGGTGACTTCGCGGTGACCGAGAGCGGTGGCATCGTCACCGCCCGCGCCGCGGACACCGCATCGCCCGGACGGGAGACCGCCGTGACGGTCAACGTCGTCAGCCAGGAGGGGGTGACCCCGACGCAGCTGATCCTGCGCGTCGGGGCCGCGCCGAACGCGCTGCCCCGCGCCGGGACGACGCAGAAGGTCTGCTCCGTCGCTGACGGCACCTCCTGCGAGATCCCGGTGCTCGGCGCCCCGGGCGAGGTCAACCCGCTGCCGCACACGCCGCTGAAGCTGGTGGACGTGACCGGCTCCAGTCAGTGCGCCGGGGTCTCCTTCACGGTGCACGGCGACGCGGTCGTCGCGTCCTGGACCGGCGACAGCCCCGGCGGCAGCTGCACGGCGTCGTTCGTGCTCGAGGACGCGCAGGGCCGCCGGACGCTCGGTGATCGCGCCGGGTCCGCGATCCTCGACCTGCAGGGCTACCCGCGGGCGCCCGGCGGCGTCGCCCAGAGCGCCTTCTCCGACGGTTCGCTGACGCTGCGCATCGACCCCGGAGCGGCCCGATCGTCGTACCCGGCCCTCACCGGGTTCGTCGTCTCCAGCGCAGGCCGGACCGTGACCTCGTGCACGGCCGACGGGGTCTGCCCGGCCATCTCCGGTGCGAACGGCGACAAGAAGCAGTTCGACGTCGTCGCGGTCAACGCGGTGGGCTCGTCGCGGGACTCGGTCTCCACGGTCGCGTGGGCGTACAACCCGCCGCGCACCCCGGCGAACATGACCAGCGTCGCGCTGCCGACCGCGGACGGTTCCGGCGGACTCGTCCGGCTGACCGTGAGCGGCATCGACACCGCCAATACGGCGCGGCTGTCGATCACCGCGCCGGGCGCGAAGACGGTGGACCAGCCCATCGGCAGCGGGGACGACAGCGTCACCCTGGAGTACCGGGTCGGATCGAACACCCCGGTCAGCGTCACCGCGACACCGGTCAGCCGCTTCGACGTGCCCTCCGGTGACGGGCCGAACCAGAGCAACGGCGTCGGGATCACGCGTCAGGCCAACGGCATCGGCAAGCCGGTCGCGCTGACGGTCGCCGAGCCGACCGTCACGCCGATCGATGACCGCCGCTCCACCGTCCACCTCACCGTGAGCGCCGACCCCGGCGGAACCGGCGCGGACGTCCTCTACGCGATCAGCGCGCCGGATCAGAAGTGCGGCGATCCCGGTGCGAATGCTGACGCGGAGTTCACCGTCGACAACAACCGGAAGTACACCTTCACGGTCTGCGCCACGTCGGTGCAGGACGGGAAGACCTTCGGCACGACCGAGACCCAGGTGACGGTCGCCGTCGCCGGTGACGAGTCACCCCCGGAGGGCTGGACGTACACCGTCAACCGCGAGCCGCGCGGCGGTGATCGCTGGGCGGAGTGGCGCATCACGGATGATCCGCAGGGGGATGTCCCGGAGGGCTACGAGGCGCATGTCGTGTGGCCGAACAAGAAGCTCTTCGGCGAGGACCCGGGGATCAGCGTCTACTTCAGCAGTTCGGTGATCGCCGGCTGGAAGTCCCAGAGCGGGACGGTCGCGGCGGCGAGATCGAGCGCGGCCTACCAGGCACGCGTGACGTGGGACGCCCAGTGCACCCCGGGCCAGAAGCCCTCCGGCCAGCCCGACATCGCGGACGGCGGCATGGGGGCGCACGTGGCGATCTCGTTCGATGACGCCACGTACTACAACGACAAGAACAAGAAGCTCACCCCGACGCAGGACGGCGTGGTCCCGGACGGCGCCGTCAAGGTGCGGGGCATCACGGTGCAGATCTCGTGGCCGGGCGGGATCCCGTTGGATGACTACGAGAAGACCTTCAGCGCGAACTGCGGCTGACGCGCACGACGACACAGGAATGACACGAGGACGACGATGACGATCACGCAGGAGCAGGCGACCTGGTTCGCGCAGACGTTCGCGCAACTGGCCGACAACGTGGAGCTGGCGGTGCTGGGCAAGCGTCCGGTCATCGAGCTCGTGCTCACGGCGATGATCAGCGAGGGGCACGTGCTGCTCGAGGATGTGCCGGGCACCGGGAAGACCTCGTTGGCGCGTGCGCTCGCCCAGTCCGTGCAGGGCACGCACACCCGGATCCAGTTCACGCCGGACCTGCTGCCCGGTGACATCACCGGCATCACGGTGTACGACCAGAAGACCGGACAGTTCGAATTCCACGCCGGGCCGATCTTCGCCAACATCGTGCTCGCGGACGAGATCAACCGCGCGAGCCCGAAGACCCAGGCCGCCCTCCTGGAGGTCATGGAGGAGGGCAGCGTCACCGTCGACGGCGTCACCCGTGAGGCGGGCGTGCCGTTCCTCGTCGTCGCGACGCAGAACCCCGTCGAGCAGGCGGGCACCTACCGCCTGCCGGAGGCGCAGCTGGACCGCTTCCTGCTGAAGACCTCCCTGGGCTACCCGGACCACGCCGCCACGCTGCGGATCCTGGACGGCGCCGCGGTCGACACCGCCCAGCTGCGCCCGGTCGTGACGCCGCAGGCGCTGGTGTCGATGGCGGACCTGGCCCGCGACGTGTACGTGGACGCCCTGGTGCTGGACTACATCGCCCGCGTCGTGGACGCCACCCGATCGGCGGATCAGGTGCGCCTGGGCGTGTCGATCCGCGGGGCGCTGGCGCTGACGAAGGCCGTGAAGTCGCGCGGTGCCGCTCAGGGCCGGACGTACGCGACGCCGGACGACGTGAAGAGCCTCGCCGTCCCGGTGCTGGCGCATCGTTTGATCCTCCACCCGGAGGCGGAGTTCGACGGCGTCACGGCGGAGTCCGTGGTCGGCCAGGTGCTGCTGGAGGTCGCGCCGCCCACGCAACGCGAGAACGCATGACGATCGACTCCACCGGCACGGGCACCGGGACCGGGACGCACACCCGGACCCGGACTCGAACCCGCTCCACGACCCGACGCAGCAGGCCGATGCAGGCCGCGCTGGCGGTGTCGCGCGCCTTCGGGCGGGGGCGTCGGTGGCTGCGCACGGCACGCGATGAGGTGTCCGGAACCATCACCACCGCCGGGTGGATCGCGGTCCTGGTCGCCGTTGTGGGCACCCTGGTCGGCTGGCTGCTGGGCTGGAACGAATGGCTCGCGGGGGGACTGGTCGCCCTGGCCCTGCTGCTGCTCAGCCTGCCGTTCCTGTTCGGTGCGCGCGCCTACGACGTGGGGCTGTCCCTGGACGCCGATCGCGTGGTCGCCGGGGGCAGCGTGCCGACCGACGTGACGGTCCGCAACCGGGGCTCCCGCATCGCGCTGCCGGGTCGCATCGATCTGCCGGTCGGCGACGGCCTCATCGAGATCCCGGTGCCGCTGCTGCGTGCCGATCACACCGTGCACAATCCGGTGGAGATCCCGACGCCGCAGCGCGGCATCATCGTGGTGGGCCCGGCGACCGCGGTGCGGTCCGATCCGATCGGGCTCCTGCGGCGGGAGAACGATTGGGCCGACATCCACCAGGTCTTCGTGCACCCGCGGACGACGATGATCCCGACCACCAGTGCGGGGCTGATCCGCGACCTCGAAGGCAACGCGACGCGGCGACTGGTCGACAACGACATGGCGTTCCACGCCATCCGGGAGTACGCGCCCGGTGACGCGCAGCGCCTGGTGCACTGGAAATCGACCGCCAAGACGGGCCGGCTCATGGTCCGCCAGTACGAGGAGACCCGGCGCTCGCGGATGGCGATCGCCGTCTCGCTCGCGGAGTCCGACTACGCCGGTGCGGACGAGTACGAGCTCGCGGTGAGCGCCGCCGCATCGCTGAGCGTGCAGGCGTTGCGCGATGGTCGGGACGTGGACGTGACCGTCGGGGCGGAGATCCCGCGCGTCGTACGGGGGCGGCTGCGGTCGGTCCGTCAGCTCGGGGCGATCACCCCCCGTGGTCTCCTGGACGAGTTCTGCGCCGTGGACTCCCTGGAGAGCACGGTGCCGCTGGAGGACGTGTGCGCGCTCCAGGCGGAATCCGGCGACGGCCTGTCCATCGCCTTCGTCGTGTGCGGATCTCACGTCGGGCTGGAGCGGCTGCGCCGCGCGGCGCTGGCGTACGCCGCCGACACCAGTGTGGTCGCGGTGATCTGCGATGAGATGGCGCACCCGCGCATCCGCCCGATCGGGGATCTCACCGTGCTCACGATCGGTGTGCTGGAGGACCTGCCGTCCCTGATCGCTCGGGGGTTGTCCGCATGAACACGCGCTCGGTGATCGCCGGTGGTGCCTACGTCGCCGTCATGGCTGCGCTCGGTCTGGTCGCGGTCTGGCCGATCTACCAGTCGCTCGCCGTGGTCTGGATCGTGCTTGCCGCCTCCCTGGTCGGGGCGGCGGTGGCGGCGCTCAGCGTGCGCTATCGCTGGCCGTGGTGGGGATGGACGGCGGCGCTCGTCGGTGGCTGGCTGCTGATCGGGATCGGTCTCGGGATCCCTGCGCGCTGGGCGGGCGGTTCGGTGTGGCCGGGTGGCGTCGTGGACGTCCTCACCGCGCCGATCCTGGGTTTCAAGGACCTCGCGACGGTCCCGCTGCCGGTCGGCGAGTACCGCAACCTCCTGGTCGTGGCGGGCGTGGTGTTCCTCGTCGCGGTCTTCGTCGCCGTCCGCCGGTGCGGGCAGTCCTCGTCCCGCGCGGCGTGGGCGGTCCCGGTGGCGGCGCTGATGCCGGTGTTCGGCCTGGTCTTCGGGCGCACCTCGACGTCGAGCCCGCTGCGACTGGGCGGGTTCGAACTGGCGGCTCCCGTCGAGACCGCGACAGGCGCCGCCGCGCTGCTGGCGAGCGTCGGTTGGCTCGCCTGGCGGGCGCGCGATTCGCGCCGCTCCGCTCTGCACCGTGCGGCCGAGGCCACCGGAATCGTGCGGCGGCGAGCGGCCACCACGGGTGCGATGGTCCGTCGGGGCGCGCTCGCGGCCGGGATGATCGTCGTCGCGCTCATCGTCGGGATCGTCGTCACGCCCACCCTGGCTGACGCCCGCCCCCGGACGGTCCTGCGCACCGCCGTGGGCCCGGAGATCTCCGACACCGATGCGCTCAGTCCGCTGGCGACCTACCGCAACCGCTTCCGCGACGACACGTACGAGACGCCCCTGTTCTCGATCACCGCGAACGGGCCGTTGCCGGACCGCGTGCGGATCGCGACTCTGGTCTCCTACGACGGAACCGCGTACCGCGCGTCCACCGGCGAGGACGGTGCGTTCCAGCGCGTGCCGTCGCGCCTGTCGACGCCGGCGGGCACCGAGGCCACCGCGACCATCACGATCGCCGGACTGGGCGGGGTCTGGGTGCCGAGTTTCGGGTCCCTCGCCACCATTGATTTCACCGCGGGAGACGCGCCCACTCTCGCCGATCGCTTCTACTACGACGCCGGCACGCAGACCGCTCTGGAGTCCGCGGGCCTGAACTCCGGGGACGCCTACCGCATGACGGCCGTGATCCCCACCGTCCCGGACCTCGCCACCGTCGCCTCACCGAACGCGGCCGCGACGGTGCAGCCGCCGCCGAATCTGGAGCGGTGGCTCGAGGAGGAGAACCCCGCCCACAGCGGGGCCGGTCTGGTCGAGGTCATCGGCGCGCTGCGCGAGCGCGGCTACCTCAGCCACGCGCTGAGCATCGACGAGGGCGAGCCGCCCCTGTGGATGCGCGACCTGGACGGTTACACGTTCCGTTCCTCAGCCTCCGGACATTCGCTGGCGCGGGTGGATCAGCTGTTCCGTCAGCTGCTCGAGCGCGAGTCGCAGGCGGCCGAGCAGGGCGCAGGCGCGTCCCTGGTAGCCGCCGTCGGCGACGACGAGCAGTTCGCCGTCGCGAGTGCGATCATCGCGCAGAGCCTCGGCTTCCCGTCGCGGGTCGTGGTGGGCGTGCGGACCTCTGCCGAGGGTCAGGACCTGCCCGCCTGCACCGACGGCACGTGCACGTCGGGCGACGTCTCGGCCTGGCTGGAGGTGCAGGACGCCGACGGCCTCTGGCACCCGCTGGACACCACGCCGCAGCACAGCGATGACGTGCAGACGAAGACGAAGCGCGAACGCGATCCGGAGGTTCCCACCACCGTGCGCCCGCGGTCCGCTCAGGAGGTTGCCCCGCCGGATCCGCTGGGTCAGCAGGCCGCGGAGAGCCCGGACGACCCGAACGGGGGAGCGGACCTCGGTGCGCTGTGGCAGATCGTGCGCATCGCGGGGCTGTCCCTGCTCGGATTGATCATCGTGCTGGCGCCGTTCCTCGGCGTCCTCATCGCCAAGGTCCTCCGACGCCGAAGTCGACGGGGAGATCCCGATCGCGCCCGCGCCGTCGCCGGCGGCTGGGAGGAGTACGTCGACGCGGCCGTCGACGCCGGTCATCCGGCTCCCTCGACCCAGACGCGCCACGAACTCGCCGCCCTCTACGCCACCCCCTCCGGACCGGAGCTGGCGACCCGCGCCGATCACGCCGTGTTCTCCGGAACCGCCGTCGCCGACGACGAGGCGTCCCGGTTCTGGGAGATCGTCGGCGACGAACGCCGCGCGCTCAGCTCCGACCTCGGATGGTGGCGCCGGGTGCGGGCGGCCTTATCGTTGAAATCGTTCACGCGGCGGATGGCCGCGCGACCCCGCCCCGCGTCCTCGACGCGATCGGAGAGGAGGACACGTCGCGACAGCGACGTCTGACCGCTATGCCTGATATCAATCCGTCCGGTTCGAGCATGGTCGTGGTGCTCATCGCCGTCATCGTCTGGGTTCTCGTGATCGCCGCCCTCTACGTCTGGATGTCGCTGGCGTGCGTCGCCGTGCTGCGCAAGACCGGCGACAAGGAAGCCACGTGGGCCGGCTGGGTCCCCATCTACAACGTCATGCTGCTGTTCAAGGCGGCGGGCATGAACCCTCTGCTGGGGCTGCTGGTCATCCCGTTCAGCTCCCTGGTCTTCCTCTTCCTCGGCGTCAAGCTGAGTCCGCGGTTCGGGTTGTCCCCGCTGTGGGCCATCCTGGCGTTCTTCGCGCCCGTGATCTGGCTGAGCGTGATCGGCTGGGGCTCGGCGCGTTGGCTCGGTCCCGAGCCCACGCAGCGCGATGCGTACGCTTACGCGATGGATCCGTACGCCAGCGCCCCCGGGGCCACCGGGGACCTCAGCCCCCAGGTCAGCGACCTGTTCGGCGCCGCCCTGCATCAGACCACGGCGGGCGCGGACGGGCGTCCCGTGCACGCCGCGTCGCCGGTGGCGGCCGTGGCTCCGGCGCCGTCCGCGGCCGCATACGACCCGCAGATCTTCGCCACCGAGCAGCCCGCGGTCCCGGGACAGCCGGCGGTGCCGGTCGCCGAACCGGGCATCCACGACACGACCGCCTTCGTCGCTCCGCCCGCGTACACTCCGCCGACGGCCGAGCCCATCGCGCCGGTGTCGAGCCCGTTCGCCGCGCCCCCGACCGCGGCCGCTGACGCGGATGTCGCCCGACCGGCGGCGGGAGGTCACGGCGTCGTGGACGCACCTTTCGCGCCGGCCTCGGACCGGTACCCCGCTCCGGCGGCGGCAGCACCCGCTCCCGCGGAGGTCGCGCCCCGCGGCTCCCGCGGCAGTGCCCGCCGCACCCGCCGTGCCGCCCGCGGCCGAGGCCGGCCCCCGGCGAGGCGCCACCCGGTTGCGAGAGGACTCCGAGGTCATCGCTCAGGCCCGCGCCGCGATGTCCGTGCCGCCCGCACTGGAACCCGCCGAGCCGGAGCCCTTCGACGACGACGTTCCGCCGATCATCGTGCCCGGACGCGGGGCCGGCGTGCTGCCGGGGATCGTCCCGCCGCCGCCGGTGCCCGGCACCGGATGGGCCCCGACGCCCGCGGTGGACGCGGCGGACGGCGACTGGTCGCCGCGCCTGCGGCGTCGGCCCGCCGAAGCGACCGGCGAGGCCGGGCTGGAGCAGTCGGCCGAGGTGTCCGCCGTGGCCGGATCACCCGAGGCCGGCTCACCGCGCTCGGCATCGGCCGCGGTGTCAGCGCAGCAGGCCGCCGCCGAGGCGGCCGCGCACGAGGCAGCCGCGAACGAGCCCGCGGACGAGGACTTCGACGAGGCGACGCAGCTCGCCGTGCGACGTCGCACCACGGTGTGGACCCTGGGACTGCCGATGGGGCGGTCGGTGGAGCTGACCGGGACCGTGGTTCTGCTCGGGCGCCGCCCGGACGCCGGCGATTCCGACGCCCAGCTCGTGCCCGTCCAGGACGGCACGCGCACGGTGTCCAAGACGCACGCCCGGCTGGAACTGCTGGACGGCTCGTGGCACATCGTCGACCTCGACTCCACGAACGGTGTGGTGCTGCTCGGCGCCGACGGCGGCGAGACGGAGATCGCACCGCAGCAGCGGGTGGCGCTCACCGAGCGATTCCTCCTCGGCGACGCCGAATTCACCCTCGCCGGAGCCGACCCGCGATGACGTCTGACCCGGCGGACGAGCGCCCGGATGAGGACACCGTTCCCCGTCCGCGCCGCGCGTCCGCCGCGTCCGCCGACCGGGCGGACGAGATCGAGACCGTGCGCAGTGCGCGCCCCGGCGTGCCGGAGGACCTCGATGAGACGGTGCTCAGTGCGCGTCGTGGTGGTGGATCGAACGCGGAGGACCTCGATGCCACGGTGATCAGCGCCCGCCGTGCGAGCGGGACGGCTCCGGAGGACCTCGAAACCACCGTGCTCGGCTCCCGCCGGGGCGGCGCACCACGACGCGAGCCCGGCGTCGTGACCGCGCAGTTGGACACCACCCAGGTCGCCGCGGACGGCGCGCCGCAGGACGAGGCGGACCCGGCGGCGTCGGAGGACACCGTCGTCGTCTCGCGTCGTCGCGCCCGCACCGCGGATCTCGTCGACCCGCCCGTGCAGCGCCAGGCGCACGAGCCGGACGCGGCGATCCTGCGCGAGGCCTACCGGCCGCGCGAGATCCCGCGCACGGAGATCCAGCGAACGCCCGCCGCGGCCGGCCCACCACCGCAGGTGCCGGCGGACACGATGGCCGACGAGGCGCACCGCAGCGAGCGGGCGCGTCGCCGGTTCTGGATCGGCGCGGCGATCGTGGCCGTCGTCATCGTGGCTGCGGTGGTCTCGGCGACGCTGATCGTTCTGTCGATGCTCTGATCCACCCGCGCCGCACCCGTGTCGGCGGGTGAGGGTTCTCTCACCCCGTCCGGTCCGTCGAAAGAGCGTCACGAGGCCGAAACGACGGGCCCTGCGCCGGCGGGTCCGCGCACTACGGAATCTGCACTGCACTCTCGGTCGGGAGGTCTGAAAATAGTACTGAACTGGCCTTTATCCCCGAACGCGAGGCTTGCAGGGCGGTAGAATCGATGGATGGAGACCTCGATGGAGCGGGCCCGGGAGATGATGGCACAGGCCGTCGTCGCCGTCACCGGGACGCTTCACGACGGGGCCGCTCGGGCGGCGCGCGGAGCCGATCTCCTGGACTTCGCGGTTGAGGCCGGCGCTCTGCTCCGAGCCGCGCAAGCGGCCCTGATCATCGCTACGAGCGAGGCCGACCGCCGCTCCGCCGGAACGGGTCGGGATCGTTTCGACCTCGCGTGCGGATGCCGCAACGTGAACGAACTGATGCAACGCGCCACCGGCGCGGCTCCGGGGGTGGTCAAGCAGTGGAGTCGACTCGGTGCGCTCGTGCGCGAGGACCTCGGCCTGAACGGCGAACCGCGGTCGGCCCGATTCCCGGCGCTGCGGGACGCCCTGATGAGCGGACGGATCGGAGCCGACGGGCTCGCGGCCGCGGCCCTGCCTCTCGACGCGGTCCGTGATCGGGTCCCCGCTGACGACCTCGCGGTGGCCGATCGAGCCCTCGCCGACGTCGCCGGGGTGAACGAGGACGATCTGGTGCTCACCGAGCGAACGATGAGTGCGGGGGACTGGGGCGCCCCCGCGCCGGCGGAGGCGGAGACTACGACCCGCCGCTCGGTGCCGGCCATGGCCGACTGCCTCAGCGTGCACGCGGGTGCGTGGGCGGCGGCGCTGGATCAGGACGGGGCGGAGCCGCAGGAGGATCGCGCCCGACGGCTGCGCGCCCTGTACTTCGGGCGCGCGCGGGACGGTGTGGTCAGTCTGCACGGACGGCTCCTGCCCGAGGTCGCGGCGCAGTTGCAGACGGCCATCGACGCCATCATCAACCCCCACGGCAAGGATGCCGGAGTCCGATTCCGCGACACCGCCGGCGAAGGCGATCCTCGCGATGAGCGCACGGCCGGGCAGTGCCGCCATGACGCGTTCGCCACGATCCTCGCCGTCGCCGCGAGCTCCGACCTCCCCGTCATCGGCGGGGCCGCACCGACGTTGGTCGTCCATGTCGACGAACCGGACCTCTGCGCCGGCACGGGATGGGCGCGGATGAACGGTGTCGACGCGACCGGAACCGATGTCCACGTCCCCGTCGCCGTCGCGACGCACACCGCCTGCATCGGCCAGATCCAGCGGGTCGTCACCGGGCGCGACGGTCGCGTGCTGGCGACCACGATCACCGATCGCATCTTCAACGCCACCCAGCGCCGAGCGATCGCCGCACGGGACCGGACCTGCGTCATCCCCGGGTGCCACACCCCCGCGCGGTGGTGCGAGTTCCACCACGTCACGGAATACAAGGACGGTGGCCCGACCAGCATCGACAACGGTGTCCTGCTGTGTTGGAACCACCACCGATTCCTCGACACCAACGGCTGGGCGGTCCGCATGACCGCAGGCGTCCCGGAGGTCCAAGCCCCAGCGTGGATCGACCGCACCCGCCGGTGGCGCTCCACGCGCCCGCCCGCTCCGGTCCGTCGTCTGCGGACTCCCGCCCGCACATGACGGTCCGCGGAGTCCGGCGACGCGAGTTTCGGCGCGACACGCCCGCGTTGCCGGGGGAATCGAAATACGCGTAGTATGGGAGGGTGTGCGCGCCCGCGTGCCTACGGTCCTGCCTGCAGGTCCACGGTGAGCGGAAGCGGACACATCTCGGGACGGGCCTGCGAACAGGTCACCCCCACGGCATATCCACCCACAGCGTGTCAGTGATTCTGGCGCGCGGGCGGATGAACGTGAAGCCCCTCGACACGAAGAGAAATCTTCTCACTGCGGGGGACGAGAACACGAGCTGTCACCGTGCAGCAAATCAAGGAGAAGAAGTGCCAACTATTCAGCAGTTGGTTCGCAAGGGACGGACGCCCAAGGTCACCAAGACCAAGGCTCCCGCCCTGAAGGCGAACCCGCAGCAGCGCGGCGTGTGCACCCGCGTGTACACCACCACCCCGAAGAAGCCGAACTCGGCGATGCGCAAGGTCGCTCGTGTGAAGCTGTCCAACGGTACCGAGGTCACCGCGTACATCCCCGGTGAGGGCCACAACCTGCAGGAGCACTCGATGGTGCTCGTGCGCGGTGGTCGTGTGAAGGACCTCCCCGGTGTCCGCTACAAGATCGTGCGTGGCGCTCTCGACACGCAGGCTGTCAAGAACCGTAAGCAGGCTCGTTCCCGCTACGGCGCGAAGAAGGGCTGAGTCCAATGCCTCGTAAGGGTCCCGCCCCCAAGCGCCCGGTCGTCAACGACCCGGTATACGGCGCACCGATCGTCACGTCGCTCGTGAACAAGATCCTCGTCGACGGCAAGAAGTCGCTCGCCGAGTCGATCGTCTACGGCGCCCTCTCGGGTGTCGAGGAGAAGAGCGGCCAGGACGCCGTCGCAACGCTGAAGAAGGCGCTCGACAACGTCCGTCCCACCCTCGAGGTCCGCAGCCGCCGTGTCGGTGGCTCGACCTACCAGGTTCCGGTTGAGGTCAAGCCGCACCGCGCGAACACGCTCGCGCTGCGCTGGCTCGTGTCGTACGCGAAGGGTCGTCGTGAGAAGACGATGACCGAGCGCCTGCGCAACGAGATCCTCGATGCGGCGAACGGCCTGGGTGCCGCGGTCAAGCGCCGCGAAGACACCCACAAGATGGCCGAGTCGAACCGCGCCTTCGCTCACTACCGCTGGTAATGAGCCCCTCCGGTCCGCCCGTGGTGACCCCATGGGCGGACCGGACCCTGATCCACTCCTCGATGTAAGGAAGACCCCGTGGCACAAGAAGTGCTCACCGACCTCAAGAAGGTCCGCAACATCGGCATCATGGCGCACATCGATGCCGGCAAGACGACGACGACCGAGCGCATCCTGTTCTACACGGGCGTCAACCACAAGATCGGCGAGACCCACGATGGTGGCGCGACGACCGACTGGATGGAGCAGGAGCAGGAGCGTGGCATCACGATCACCTCTGCTGCTGTGACGTGCTTCTGGAACGGCACGCAGATCAACATCATCGACACCCCCGGTCACGTGGACTTCACGGTCGAGGTGGAGCGTTCGCTCCGCGTCCTCGACGGTGCCGTCGCCGTCTTCGACGGCAAGGAGGGCGTTGAGCCCCAGTCCGAGACCGTGTGGCGTCAGGCCGACAAGTACGACGTCCCGCGTATCTGCTTCGTCAACAAGATGGACAAGCTGGGCGCCGACTTCTACTTCACGGTCGACACCATCATCAACCGCCTGAAGGCCAAGCCCCTCGTGCTCCAGCTGCCGCTGGGCTCGGAGAGCGAGTTCTACGGCGTCGTTGACCTGATCAACATGCGCGCGCTGACCTGGCCGGGCGACGCCAAGGGTGATGTCACCATGGGCGCCAAGTACGAGATCGAAGACATCCCGGCTGACCTGGTCGAGAAGGCCAACGAGTACCGCACGCTCATCCTCGAGGCCGTCGCCGAGACCGACGACGCTCTCATGGAGAAGTACTTCGGTGGCGAAGAGCTCACCGTCGAGGAGATCAAGGCGGGCATCCGCAAGCTCACGATCGCCGGCGAGCTGTACCCGGTGCTGTGTGGCTCCGCGTTCAAGAACCGCGGCGTTCAGCCGATGCTTGACGCCGTCGTCGACTACCTGCCTTCGCCGCTGGACGTCCCCGCCATCGAGGCGAAGGACCCCAAGAACGAAGAGATCATCATCGAGCGCAAGCCTTCGAAGGACGAGCCGTTCGCGGCCCTGGCCTTCAAGATCGCCGTGCACCCGTTCTTCGGTCGTCTCACCTTCGTGCGCGTCTACTCGGGTCACCTCGACTCGGGTGCCCAGGTCATCAACTCGACCAAGGGCAAGAAGGAGCGCATCGGCAAGATCTTCCAGATGCACGCCAACAAGGAGATGCCGGTCGACTCGATGACGGCGGGTCACATCTACGCCGTGATCGGCCTCAAGGACACCACCACCGGTGACACCCTGAGCGACCCGACGCACCAGGTCGTCCTCGAGTCGATGACGTTCCCGGAGCCGGTGATCGAGGTCGCCATCGAGCCGAAGACCAAGGCTGACCAGGAGAAGCTGGGCACCGCGATCCAGAAGCTCGCCGAAGAGGACCCGACGTTCCGCGTCGAGCAGATCCAGGAGACCGGCCAGACCCTCATCAAGGGCATGGGCGAGCTGCACCTGGACATCCTCGTGGACCGCATGAAGCGCGAGTTCAAGGTCGAGGCCAACGTCGGCAAGCCGCAGGTGGCGTACCGCGAGACGATCAAGAAGGCCGTCGAGAAGCACGACTACACGCACAAGAAGCAGACCGGTGGTTCGGGTCAGTTCGCCAAGATCCAGTTCACGCTGGAGCCGATGGACGTCGAGGGCGACAAGACGTACGAGTTCGTCAACGCCGTCACCGGTGGTCGTATCCCGCGCGAGTACATCTCGCCGACCGACCAGGGCTTCCAGGACGCGATGAACGTCGGTGTCCTGGCCGGCTTCCCGATGGTGGGCGTCAAGGCCACCCTCGTTGACGGTGCCTCGCACGACGTGGACTCCTCCGAAATGGCGTTCAAGATCGCCGGCTCGATGGGCTTCAAGGAAGCTGCGCGCCGCGCGAACCCGGTCATCCTCGAGCCGATCATGGCCGTCGAGGTGCGTACTCCGGAGGAGTACATGGGTGACGTCATCGGTGACCTGAACAGCCGCCGTGGCCAGATCCAGTCGATGGAGGACGCCCAGGGCGTCAAGGTCATCCGCGCTCAGGTGCCGCTGTCCGAGATGTTCGGCTACATCGGTGACCTGCGCTCGAAGACCTCGGGCCGCGCTGTGTACTCGATGGAGTTCAACTCCTACGCCGAGGTGCCGCGCAACGTCTCCGACGAGATCGTCCAGAAGGCCAAGGGCGAGTGATCGCCCTCCCGGGGGTGGGTGACCACCCCCGGGCCGCCTTCGGGCTTACAACTTCACAGAATCGGGGGCTCTGCCTCCACTACACTGAAATCAATCCCCTGTAGCGAGCCGGTCGCAATCCAGTGCCCGGAATCTCTACACGAATGTCCTGAGGAGGACCCCGTGGCTAAGGCCAAGTTCGAGCGGACCAAGCCGCACGTCAACATCGGAACGATCGGTCACGTCGACCACGGCAAGACCACGCTGTCTGCCGCGATCTCGAAGGTGCTCGCTGACAAGTACCCGTCGGCCACCAACGTTCAGCGCGACTTCGCGTCGATCGACTCGGCTCCGGAAGAGCGTCAGCGCGGTATCACGATCAACATCTCGCACATCGAGTACGAGACCCCGAAGCGCCACTACGCGCACGTTGACGCCCCGGGTCACGCTGACTACGTCAAGAACATGATCACCGGTGCGGCTCAGATGGACGGCGCGATCCTCGTGGTCGCCGCCACCGACGGCCCGATGGCGCAGACGCGCGAGCACGTGCTGCTGGCCAAGCAGGTCGGTGTCCCGTACCTGCTCGTCGCGCTGAACAAGTCCGACGCGGTCGACGACGAGGAGATCCTGGAGCTCGTCGAGCTCGAGGTTCGCGAGCTGCTGTCGTCGCAGGGCTTCGACGGTGACAACGCTCCCGTCATCCAGGTCTCGGCGCTGAAGGCGCTCGAGGGCGACGAGAAGTGGGTCCAGTCGATCCTCGACCTGATGCAGGCCGTCGACGACAACGTTCCGGACCCGGAGCGTGACCGTGACAAGCCGTTCCTGATGCCCGTCGAGGACGTCTTCACGATCACCGGTCGTGGCACCGTCGTCACGGGTCGCGCCGAGCGTGGCACGCTGAAGATCAACTCCGAGGTCGAGATCGTCGGCATCCGCCCGACGCAGAAGACCACGGTCACGGGTATCGAGATGTTCCACAAGCAGCTCGACGAGGCCTGGGCCGGCGAGAACTGTGGTCTGCTGCTTCGCGGTACCAAGCGCGACGAGGTCGAGCGCGGCCAGGTCGTCGTGGCGCCGGGTTCGGTCACGCCGCACACGAACTTCGAGGGCACCGCGTACATCCTGTCCAAGGACGAGGGTGGCCGCCACAACCCGTTCTTCACGAACTACCGCCCGCAGTTCTACTTCCGTACCACCGACGTCACCGGCGTCATCACGCTGCCCGAGGGCACCGAGATGGTCATGCCCGGCGACACCACCGACATGACGGTCGAGCTGATCCAGCCGATCGCCATGGAGGAGGGCCTCGGCTTCGCCATCCGTGAGGGTGGTCGTACGGTCGGTGCCGGTACCGTCACCAAGATCATCAAGTAAGTTCTCTTACTCGCGAAGCGGGTCGGGCCTTCGGGTCCGGCCCGCTTCGTGGTTCCCGGGAGCGCGTCAGCGCGCGCTGAGGGCGTTGCGGATCTGGTCGGCGAGCCAGGGGTAGGCGGTGCGGGCGAAGGCGCGGGCCAGGTGATGGCCGTCCGCGTAGACGATCGTGCCGCCGATGATCATGTGGCAGGTTCCGTCCGGACAGACGAGCTCCCACGGGTCGATGATCGTCGCGCCGGCGTCCCGTCGGTGTCGCGGGCGGCGACCGTGGCCCAGCGGTCCACCGTCTTCGGCGTCCAGGAGCAGGCGTCGTGGCTGGCCGACCCAGCCGAGGCCGCCGGATCGCCTGCGGCCCGTGAAGTGTGCTCGCTCACGGTGGCGCCTCCCGCGAGGGAGGTGCGCCACCAGCACCCAAACCACGACGCGCACCAGCACGCCCCTGAACCCGCCGCCCATCGCCAAGCGCGGCACCCAATACCGCGCCCAATGCGCGGTCCTGTCGGCTCGGCACGGCCAGAAGGCCGTCCTGCGGCTCTACCGGCGACTGACCCGGAGCCGAGAATCATCCCGGCGCGGCGGTCGAAAGAGGCGCGCCCGAGTCAGATGGATCGCCTCACACAACTCCTGCGGCGTCCACGGATACGCAGGATCGCGGCGCATCACGTCGGCGGCCTCAACGACATGGCGATGCGTCACGCCTCGTGCGCCTGTCGGTCATGCGGTCGCGCCTCCGTCGAGTACGAGATCGTGACCGACGACGAATCCAGAGGCGGGCGAGGCGAGCCAGAGCACGGTACTGGCGATCTCGTCCAGGCTCCCGACCCGGCCGATCGGGAGCGCCGTGGTGAGGCGTTGGTCGCGGCCGGCGATCGTCTCTCCGGGCCGGACGGACATGGGGGTGTCGATGGGGCCGGGGCTGATCGCGTTGATCCGAATGTTCTCGGAGATGTACTCCCGCGAGGCGGTACGAGTCAGCGCGCTCACGGCTGCTTTGGTGGCGGCGTATGCGCCCATGCCGGGCCGAGTGGAGTGCGCGCCGATATTGGACGCGATGTTCACGATCACTCCGCCACCGGTGCGGCGGAGTTGGTTGATCTCGTGCTTCATCGACAGCCACACGCCGGTCAAGTTGGTCGCGACGATCCGGTCCCAATCGGCATCGTCGAGGTCCGCGACCGGGCCGGGCGCGTTGACCCCAGCGTTGTTGACCGCAATATCCAGCCGCCCGTGACGATCCACCACCTGCCGGATCAGATCGGAAACCTGCGCGGAGTCGGTCAGGTCGGCAGGGATCGCACTCCCGGAACCGCCTGACGCTTCGATCAGCCTGACGGTTTCGTGGAGTGGTTCGGGTCGGCGTCCGGTAACTGCGACGGTCGCGCCGTACTGGACGAACGCGAGTGCGACGGCCCGGCCGATGCCGCTCCCGCCGCCAGTAACCAGCACCGTCTTGCCGTGAAAGCTATCTGCGTGGATCGTGGTCATTGAAACTCCTTCTCAGCGGACTGATCCGGCCGGATAGTCCGGCGTGAACGGTTGATGGTTGGGATGAGCAGCGCCGTGGCGAGGCCCGCGACGGCAAGCAGAGCAACGGCCGCGGCTCGTAGCGCGGCGCTATATCCGTCCGCGACGGCTACCGGACTGCCAGTGGTGCCGGTGACAGCCGAGGCAAGGGTCACCAGGAGCGCGACGCCAACGGTCGGGCCGGTCTCCATCGCCAGATTCGTCAACCCGGCAACAGAGGCTGCGTCCCGCTGAGGCGGGTCGCTGACAGCCGTGACGGTTCCGGCCGCGAACGCGACCCCAGCCCCGGCAGGGAAGATCAGTAGCCCAGCCAAGATCGGCCCGGCATAGGTACTGCCGACGGCCAGAGCGCTGAGGAGCCCCAATCCAATCGCGGCGGCGGTGAGCCCCGCGATCAGGCTGGCTCGCGAGCCGAAACGGCGGAGCACCGTTCCAGCCGTGACGGCGGTCAGGGCGAAGATGACGCCCAGCGGAGCGAGCCGCGCGGTGGTCCCCAGCGGGGGGCGATCTTGGACTTGCTGGAAGTACAGCGAGCAGAACAGCGACACTGCAGCGGTGGCCGCCGATGTGATCCAGATCGTCACCAGCCCCGCGACCCGGCATCGATTACGCAGCAGCGGCAAATCGACCAACGGGGTGACTGCCCGTCTCTCGATCACCACGAACCCCGTCAAAAGTACGAGTCCTGCGAGGACCGGGCCGGTCACTGATGGTGAGGTCCACGGACGGTCAGCGGTCTGGATCAGCCCGTAGCTCAACGCGACGACCGCACAAGTGATCGCGGCAGCGCCAGCAATATCAAGGCGCGCATCTGTCCGTCGCCTGGGGGCCGAAGGTACGAGCAGCCAGGTCGCGATGAACTCGGCCGCTGCCGCCATACCGACAACCAGCAGGCACCAGCGCCACGAGACCACGCCGGTCAAGACACCACCAGCGAGAGTGCCGGTCATCGCGCCGACGCTGGCAAGCACGCCCCAGGTCGCGAGCGCCCGCCCGCGTGTCCGCTCGTCAGTGAAAAGAACCGGGAGCAGACCCATCGCGGCCGGTGCAGCGAGCGCGGCACCCACGCCTTGCAGGAGCCGGGCCGCGATCAAGACCCACCAGCCCGACGCCAGCCCACCAGCGAGCGATCCCGCCACGAGCACCACCAGCCCGGCCAGCAGGCACCGGCGTAGTCCCCAGCGCTCACCGAGCCGTGCGCCAAGCAGCAACAGGCCGCTGAGCGAGAGCCCGTAGCCGGTGTTGACCAGGATCGCTTGCGCCTGATCCAACCCCAGCCCGCGGCGCAGGTCCGGCAGCGCGACCACGACGATCGTAATCGCCGCGATCAACGTCACCTGCACCGCCGCGAGCACCGCGAACGCCACCCACCGCGACCCTGTGCGAACACCCACATTCAAGAACGAACGATCTAATATTAGGGCATGAGAAGCCGCCGCCGACCGACCTTCCATGCGATCAGGCCCCGAGGACCAACGAGAACTGCGCGAGCGCGTCACGCACCAGCGGGAGGCTCGGGTCAGCCTTGCCGACGACCCGCAAGCCCTGAAGGAACACGACGACGAACCGCGCAAGCGCCCGAGGATCGCTCCCGCCTGGTAGCTCGCCTTCGGCCTTTGCGCGCGATAGCGCAGCGGTCAGCGCGACCTCCAAGGTCTGCCAGCTCGCTCGCACCCGCAGTGCCGCCTCATCATCACCCGGCAGCCGCTCCACCGCAGTGTTCACGACCAGGCAGCCCCGAGGCTGTTTATCAGCGATGATCTCCGCGCCGTACTCCGCAACGAACGCCCGCACCGCCGCCAGCGGAGACCCCGCCGCCGACAGACGCTCCACCACCACCGGGTCGCGGCGTTCCGTGTAACGATCGAGCGCCTTCAAGTACAACGAGTGCTTGTCCCCGAAAGTCGCATACAGACTCGCGCGCGCGACACCCAGCTCGTCCACAAGGTCGGACATCGAGGTCGCCTCATAGCCTCGCTGCCAGAACAGCGACATCGCATCATCCAGGGCCTTGTCCGGGTCAAACTCCTTCGTGCGCGCCATACCCCCAGCGTAGCCCAATACAAGACCGAACGATCCAGTATCTGCGTCTCGACCGACCAAACTGAGACACAGCGAACGGCGCTGCTGGCCAACGCGGTAAGCCCGACCTGAAACCACCACTTCGCTCACACGAAAAAATCATGGCCTCTCGCCCGTGAGGGTGGTCGTACGGTCGGTGCCGGTACCGTCACCAAGATCATCAAGTAAGTTCTCTTACTCGCGAAGCGGGTCGGGCCTTCGGGTCCGGCCCGCTTCGTGGTTCCCGGGAGCGCGTCAGCGCGCGCTGAGGGCGTTGCGGATCTGGTCGGCGAGCCAGGGGTAGGCGGTGCGGGCGAAGGCGCGGGCCAGGTGATGGCCGTCCGCGTAGACGATCGTGCCGCCGATGATCATGTGGCAGGTTCCGTCCGGACAGACGAGCTCCCACGGGTCGATGATCGTCGCGCCGGCGTCCCGAGCGGCGACCGTGGCCCAGCGGTCCACCGCCTTCGGCGTCCAGGAGCAGGCGTCGTCGACGTCCTCCCGCTCGACGCACATGGGCGCCTTCTCCATCTGATCGATGTGCCCCCACTCATGCTGCGTGCCGGGCAGGTCGCGCATGAAGATGACCTGCTTGCCGGCGTCCTGAATCCGGCGCATGAGGTCTGCGGCGTGCTCCGGCGCCTCCTCGTGCTCCTCGAACCGGCCGGCCAGGATCACGGCGGAGGTCGTGGGGTCGCTCAGGATATCGTCGAAGGTGTCGTCCAACCACGAATCGCACGCGGACTTCTTCTCGTCCGCACCGTCGTACGGTGGCGAGAACGGGGAGCAGGAACCCCGGCTGTACACGCTGACCGACCAGCTGTTCTCGATCGCCGCCAGGGCCAGGGGGAGTGAATACTGGTCGGCGTGCGAGTCGCCGACCAGGGCGAACCGCGCGGTGACGTCCGTGGGCTCGACGCCGAGTTCACAGTGCATCTCGGATCGCTGGCCGGTCTTCTTCCAGTTGCAGGCGACTTCGTCGGAGCTCTTCAACCCGTAGCTGTCGTTCAGCGTCACGGACGGCGCGACCGTGTCCGTGAGAGCGAACGGGTTCGTGCAGCTGTCGTGCGTCAACGCGAAGGCCCCGAAGCACGAGGACGGGTCGCGGGCGAGGTCGTTGGTCCGGGTGGACAGGGCGGCATCCCGGCTCTGCTGGACGGCGGAGGCCGGCACGGCGATCCCGAGCACGACGAGCATCGCGACCGCGGCGCCGGCGAAGGTCGGCAGGCGGCGCTTGAGCATGCCGGGAGCGTGGCGGATCGGGTCCTCCACGTACTTCTTCGTCAACCACGCCAGCAGCAGCGTCAGAGCCCCGATGAGGATGGCCAGGGGCCAACCGGGGCGCGTGCCCAGGATCGCGGTGGCGACGATGATCAGCGGCCAGTGCCACAGGTAGGCGCTGTAGCTGACGTCACCGACGAACTGGATCGGACGGGGGCTCGCCAGGCGCTGGGGCGCCCACGGATTCTCGTCCGGACCGCTCCAGAGCAGGTACGCGGTGGCCCCGACCGGCAGCAGAGCGATCCACCCGGGAAACGGGGTCGTGCCGGTGAACAGGACAGCGCAGGCGATCACGACCGCCAGCGCCACCCAGGAGGCGCCGGCACGCACCGGTGCCGGCATCCGGCCGGCGGCGGCCGGGAGCAGAGCGACGAGGCCGCCGAGCGCGAACTCCCACGCGCGCGTCGTGGTGATGAAGTACGCCGACGACGCCGAGGAAGCGGTGTGGACGACGGAATACGCGTACGACGCCGCGCAGACGATCACGAGAAGGGTGAGCAGCGCGGTCCGTGGCCGGGCGCGGAACCAGCGCCGACCGAGCCACACCGCCACGATGATCAGCAACGGCCAGATCACGTAGAACTGCTCTTCGACGGACAACGACCAGTAGTGCTGGGCGATGGAGGGCGTGTTGTCCTCGGCCAGGTAATCGACCGAGTTGGCCGCGAGGAGCCAGTTGAGCACGTAGGTCGCGGCCCCGATGATCTCGGCGTCATTCTGCGCCCGAGCCGTTCCCGGGAGGACGGTGATGACCGCGATGGCACTGACCGCGAGCACGAGGAGCGCGGCCGGCAGCAGGCGCCGCACGCGGCGGGCCCAGAACTCGACCGGCCGGATGCGGCCGTCCTTCTCCACCTGCCGCAGCAGATGCGAGGTGATGAGGTAGCCGGACACCACGAAGAAGACGTCCACGCCGATGTAACCGCCGGTGAGCGCCGCCGGGAACAGGTGGAACGCGACGACCAGCACCACTGCCAGCGCACGGAGTCCTTGAACGTCCAGTCGATGTCGCATTGGGAGCCGACCCTACGCGATCAGGCTGAACGCCCTCGAATCGGCGCAGTCCCAGGTGTGGACTCTTATGCTTGCCGAGGCGATGGGAGGCGATGTGACCGACGAGATGACGCGGTTGCTTCGGGGCGGACGAGCCCCCGCGGTTCGTCGACCCCCGAAGAGTCATCTGCGCGCGTGGGTGGCCGGCGTCGGCCTGCTCGCCTACCTCGGGGTGGTCCTCGCCGCCACTCTTTCGCCCACGCCCCTGGACAAGGGATACGGCGGCGCGATCGACAAGGTGCTGAGTGTGGGATACCGCAACGGCCTGCCGGCATGGTTCGGCTACGCCGAGCTCGAGTTCCTGGCGAACGTCGCGATGTTCATTCCCCTGGGGTTCCTCCTGGGACTGGTTCTGCCGCGCCGCGGGATCTGGGTGGGGATCCTGCTGCTTCCGGCGTTCTCCGCCGGCGTCGAGGCCTGCCAGGCGATGTTCCTGGCCGCGCGCTTCGCGACGATCGGGGACGTGATCGCGAACAGCATCGGCGGGTGGGTCGGGCTCCTGGCCGCGGTCATCATTCGCGCGCTCGTCTATGCTCGCGATCAGAAAGTCATCGCGCGGGCCCTGCACGATGCCCGGTTCGGGCCACCGCGCTGAACGCGCGCGGGTACGGTTGGTGAGCGTGGCCGACGCCCCGGCCTCCGGCCGGTGCGGGTCGGCTGCGCAGATGAGGGAGAGCAACGTGTCCGACGGTGAGATCACGCCGTCCGCGACGGACCGCGACGGCGACGGGCCGCCGCGGAAGAGCCGGCTGCGCGTCGGGGTCTCCAGCGTTCTGCTGGTGATTCTGTCGGCCGTGATCCTGGCGATCACGCTGCGCCCCGTTCCGGTCACGGAAGGCAAGGGCGAAGCGATCACCAAGGTGCTCCAGGTCGCGCACCAGGCGGGAGCCGGCCGGGCGTTCGACTACGACGCGCTGGAGTTCACGGCGAACATCGTGATGTTCCTCCCCTTCGGATTCCTTGTGGCGCTGCTGCTGCCGTGGCGGCGGATCTGGGTGGCGCTGCTGCTGGTCACCGCCTTCTCCGGCGCGATCGAGCTGACCCAGACGATCTTCCTCGCCCAGCGCTGGGGAACGTTCGAAGATCTCCTGGCGAACTCGATCGGCGGCTGGATCGGTGTCGCCGTGGCGGTCGTGCTGCGCGCGCTCGTCCGCCGACGCGACCGGCAGCTGCTCGCGCGGGCTGCCTACTTCGCCGAGCGCGGGGAACCGCTGCGCTGACGCGGCGTCAGTGCGCGGTCTTGCCGGGGGCGAGGACGGTCTTGAAGGTTCGGAACAGGATCAGCAGGTCCTGAGCGAACGACCAGTTCTCGACGTAGTAGAGGTCGAAGCGGATCGAGTCCTCCGGCGAGAGCTGGGAGCGGCCGTTGACCTGCCACAGCCCGCTCATCCCCGGCTTGACGCGCAGGCGGCGTCCGTCGTCCAGGTCGTAGAGCGCGACCTCGTCGGGGCGCTGCGGACGCGGACCGACGAGGCTCATCTTCCCGACGAGGACGTTGAGCAGCTGGGGGAGTTCGTCGATGGAATGCCGACGGATGAACCGTCCGACCTTGGTGATGCGCGGGTCGTCGGTGACCTTGAAGAACGGTTTGTTCGCCGAGCCCTGCAGGTCCAGGAGGCTGGCCAGCTGATCGTCCGCACCGTGGACCATCGAGCGGAACTTGAGCATCGCGAACGGTTCTCCGTGCCGCCCGATTCGCTGCTGCGTGTAGAAGATCGGGCCCGGCCCGTCGACGCGGATCGCGATGGCGGTGGCGAGCATGACCGGGGACGTGACGATCAGCAGCGCCGCCCCCGCGAGGATGTCGAACGTGCGCTTGGCGACGCGGCGGTATCCCTCGAGCCGCGGGAAGTCCACGTGGACGAGCGGCAGACCGGCCACCGGGCGTGCGTGGATGCGGGGCCCGGCGACGTCCGTCAGCGCGGGTGCGACGACCCAGTTGACGTCGCGGTCGGCCATCGCCCAGCCGAGTCGGCGCATCGTGGTGGGGTCGAGCTCGTCCGCACCGCCGACGATGAGTGTGTCGGCTCCGACGTCGTCGATCGCCTGCGCGGTGTCCTGCATCGCACCGAGCACCGGGAGGTTGGCGACGTCGTGCGGTGAGCCGTTGGGGGTGATCGCACCGACGATGACGTACCCGCTGCCGTGTGCGCGCCGGATCGACCGCACGATGTGCGCGATCTTCGCGCGCTCACCGAGCACGATGGCGCGGAAGACGAAGTCCCCCTCACGCTGGCGGCGGCGCAGCCACTGGCGCCAGATCCAGCGACTGAGCAGCAGCGCGACGAGGCCGACCGGGAACGCGACCAGCAGCAGGAGGCGGGAGATCTCGATGCGTGCGAAGAAGCACACGCAGACGACGACGGCGAAGGTGAAGATCGTGGCGCTGATGATGCGGCGGTACTCGCCGACGTCGTGGCCGACGATGTGCCGGTCGCGGGACTCGAACAGGTCCAGCGCGATCAACCAGAGCACGCCGATCACCACGAGCGGGACGGCGTACGGCAGGGTGGGGCCGCTGTCCCATTCGAGCATGACGTTGCGCAGCACCGTGACGCCGAAGACGAGCAGAACGAGGGTGATGATGGCCGCGTCGGTGTAGATCAGACGGCTCGCGTATCGGCGCTCCCACGTGACCACCCGACGCCGCTCGAGCGCATCCGCCCGAGGCGGGTGCGAGGAGTCAGCGTGGTCCGCGGTCATGGTGTCGGCGGGCGGCGGTCAGTCGCGACCGTAGATGTCGCGGGTGTAGACCTTCTCCGCGACATCGGCGAGGACGTCGTGCGAGCGGTTCGCGATGATGACATCCGCGCGGGACTTGAACTCGTCCAGGTCGGCCACGACCTCGGAGTTGAAGAAGTCACCCGCGTCCAGGGTGGGTTCGTAGACGATGACCTCCACGCCCTTCGCCTTGATCCGCTTCATGATGCCCTGGATCGAGGAGGTGCGGAAGTTGTCCGAGCCGGACTTCATGACCAGGCGGTAGACGCCCACCGTCTTCGGGCCGCGGCGCAGGATGTCATCGGCGACGAAGTCCTTACGGGTGCTGTTGGCGTCGACGATCGCGGTGATGAGGTTCTGCGGGACGTCGGAGTAGTTCGCCAGCAGCTGCTTGGTGTCCTTGGGCAGGCAGTAGCCGCCGTAGCCGAAGGACGGGTTGTTGTAGTGCGAACCGATGCGCGGGTCGAGGCCGACGCCCTCGATGATCTCCGGGCTGGACAGGCCGTGGATCGCCGCGTAGGTGTCGAGCTCGTTGAAGTAGGCCACGCGCAGCGCCAGGTAGGTGTTGGCGAACAGCTTGATCGCTTCGGCCTCGGTGGCGCCGGTGAGCAGGACCGGGACATCCGTGTCCAGCGCGCCCTCGATCAGCAGGTCGGCGACGCGCCGGCCGATCGGACCGCGGTCGCCGACGACGATTCGGGAGGGGTGCAGGTTGTCGTAGAGCGCTCGTCCCTCGCGGAGAAACTCGGGGGAGAAGATGATCGTCGCGTCGGGGTGCTCCGCGCTGACGCGCTCCGTGAAGCCGACCGGAATCGTGGACTTGACGACGATCGCCGCCCGCGGGTTGATCCCGAGCACCTGATCGATCACGGACTCCACCGACGAGGTGTCGAAGAACTTCGTCTCCTCGTCATAGTTGGTCGGCGTCGCGATCACGACGAATTCCGCGTCGCCGTAGGCGGCATCGGCGTCGAGGGTCGCGGTCAGATCGAGCTCGTGCGTGGCGAGGTAGTCGCTCAGTTCAGCGTCGACGATCGGGGATACCCGCCGGTTCAGCAGGTCGACCTTGTGCGCGTCGAGGTCGACGGCGACCACCTGGTTGTGCTGTGCGAGGACGACGGCATTGGATAATCCGACGTAACCCGTGCCGGCGATCGCGATCTTCATCCCTCCAGGATAGTTGTTACTTCGCTCCGACCGGGACCGTTGTGCACCGCCGGACGCCGGGGGCGCCACCGCCGGACCGCCTAGAATCGGTCGAGTGAAGCCGGTTCCCGTTCTCTCCATCGTCATGCCGGTCTTCGATGATGAGGCGACGCTGGCCGCGTCCCTGGAGAGCGCGCTGGCCCAGACGCTGACCGACATCGAGATCGTCTGCGTTGACGACGCGTCCACGGACGGCTCCGCGGCGGTGCTGGAGCGCTTCGCGGCGCGGGACGCCCGCGTGCGCGTGGTGCGGCAGCCGCGCAACCTGTCCGCGTTCCAGGCGCGCCGGGCCGGCATTCTCGCGGCCGCCGCCGAGTACGTGATGTTCCTCGACGGTGACGACGAGCTGGTTCCGGACGCGGCCCGTCGCGCGGTCACCGTGGCGCGGGAGACGGACGCGGACCTCGTCGGCTTCGGTGTCACCGTGATCGAGAAGGACGGACGCGACGGCGGATCGTACGAGGGCCGACTGCAGCCGAAGCACGACAGGCTGGAAGGGGCGGACGTGCTCGCCGGCCTCTTCCCGGTCGGCAAGCCGGCCCAGGGACAGCTCTGGCGCTACCTCTTCCGCACCGCCGTGCTGCGTGGCGCGTATGCGCTGCTGCCGGAGGATCTCGTCCTGCCGCGGGTGAACGATCTGCCCCTGATGGTGCTGGTGGCGGCGCTGGCCACCCGGTACGTCTCCACCAACGAGAAGCTGTACCGCTACCACTTCGGTCGTGGCGGCAGCGGGCAGCTGGTGGAGAGCATCGAGCGCGCGGAGTTCTACGTCTCCGCCATTCGTTCGATCGACAGCATCCGTCCCGCGGTCGAGGAGCTCGCCACGCGGCGCGCGGACCCGCACCCGCTGCGTGACGCGTACGAGTCGGCCCGGCTGTCCATCATCGGTTACGTGGCCTCGCAGCTGATCGACAAGAGCGACAGCACGGTGTTGGACGCCGCCCTCGCGCATCTGCACACGGTGGCACCGGCGCAGGACATCATCCATGCGGCGGCGCGGTTCTACCCCCGCATCCTCACCACGCTCAAGTTCCACACGCCGCACCAGCCGCTGGGGGAGCGTCCGGTGCGCAGCGTGCTGCTGGCCACCTCCACCCTGCGCACCGGCGGGGTCTCCGCCGTGCTCGCGTCACAGGCGCGCTACCTCCGTGAGGCGGGCTACCGCGTGACCGTCGTGGCACGCAGCCAGGGCAGCGATCCGAAAGCGGTCCCGGAGGGCGTCGAGTTCGTCGAGCTGACCAAGCGCGACCTGGTCGATCGGCTCGAGGAGTGGGCCGAGATCTGTCGCACGCACGCGGTGGACGTCGTGATCGATCACCAGGTGCTCTACACGCGGTACTGGCCCGAATTCGCGCTGATGGCGCGGTCCGAGGGTGCGGCGACGGTGGGGTGGTTGCACAACTTCGTCGGGCGTCCGATCTACGACGGCAACGACCGCCTCTCCCTCATCGAACAGTGCAGCAACACCCTGGCGCAGCTGATCACGCTCGCGCCCCTGGACGTCGCCTACTTCAAACTGCGAGGGATCGGGCACGCCGCGTTCGTCCCGAACCCGCCCTCACCGATGCTGCTCGCGTCCGCCGAGGAGTCGGTGGTCAAGGCCCCGCCGGCCAAGCGGATCGAGCTGGTCTGGTGGGGTCGCCTCGAGCAGCGCACCAAGCAGGTCCGCGAGCTCATCGAGGTCGGTGTGCAGCTGCGGCGCCTGAACGTCGATTTCCACCTGACCGTGATCGGTCCGGACTGGGACGACCTGACCGCCAAGAAGTTCAACGCGGAAGCGCGGCGCCGGCATGTCGGCGACCAGGTGGTCGCGATCGGGCCGCTGCACGGGGAGAAACTGCTGCAGGCGATCGATGCCGCCGACGCGTTCGTGTCGACGAGCATCATCGAGGGCTATCAGCTCACGATCGCGGAGGCCCAGGCGCGCGGCCTGCCCGTGTTCATGTACGAACTGCCCTGGTTGACGCTGGTCCAGGACAACGCCGGCATCGTGTCGGTCCCGCAGGGCGATGCTCGAGGCCTGGCCCAGCAGATCAGCGAGGTGCTGGCGGACCCGCAGCGCTATCGTCGCCTGTCGATCGCATCGGTCGAGGCGGCCGGCCGTGCGCTGGACTACGACTTCGGCGGGCTGTACCAGGGCGCGATCACCGGGACGCTGCCGCCGGAATTCTCCCCCGAGCCCACGCTGGCTGACGCGGACGATCTGCTGGGGCTGATGGTCTTCTTCGCCGAGCGTGCGAACAAGCGCGGTCGTGTCGCGCAGACGGCCGAGAGCACGGCGGATCCGTCCGCCGCGGGGGCTCGCCTCTGGCAGGCTGCCGCGCCGGCCGGCCGTGAAGCGCTCAAGCGCCTCCCCGGCCTCCGTCCTCTCGCCCATAAGGCGAAGGGCTGGTTGCGCGCGCGCTGAGCTCAGCGGATGAAGTGGATGAGTTTGCGGGACTCGTTCTTCAGACGGTGCAGCGCAGCTTCGTCGTCCTCGGTCCAGACAGCCGTCTCCGCGGCCGCCAGGAAGCGCTTGAGGTCGGCGACGGTCGCGGTGCGGAGGTCGATGGCGCGCTCCGGGTGACCGATCTGCTCGTAGAACCGTCGGGTCTTCTCGCGCACGTACAGGGAGTACGTCGGGATGCGCAGGGAGTAGGCGGTGATCGCGAGGTGCAGGTGGGACGTGAACAGCGCTCGCAGCCCTGCCAGGTGCGGCAGGAAGTCCGCCAGCGCGCGATAGCTCAGCCTCTCCGCCGCCGGGGCGAAGGGGGCGATCTCGGACTTCGCCTCACCGTTGCGAATCAGGACGACGTCTGCGGCGTGGTCGGCCGCGTACGAGCCGAGGGCTCGGACGATCTTCGGCAGTCGTCGATTGCCCTGGACATCCGCGAATCCCTTGACGTCGAACTGCAGCCCCAGCCGGCCGGTCTGCACGGTGGGGAAGTCGAGGAGGTCCGGTGTGAGCAGCGCGAGGTCGGCACCCAGCACGAGTCGCTTGGCGCCGACGCCGATCCCGTGCAGGTGGTCGTAGGACTCCTGGTCTCGAACGCCGACCCTTGCGGCGATGAGGGAGACGCCGTAGGCGAGCAGCTTCGACTTCTCGACGAGCCATGGTCCCGCGCCCACGCTGGTGACGTACACGGTCTTTCCGGCGAGGCGTCCGTCCATTCCGGCGCGCGCCACGATCTCGAGGTACGAGGCCCCCGGCTTCGCGCCGGACGTGTCGCTCATGATCCCGCCACCGCCGACGACGATCACGTCGGCGGTTTCGAAGTGCTTGCCGTACCCCTCGGAGAACGTGGTCCCGAGCCAGGTGCTGTTCTCCTCGCTGAGCCGCGGGATGGTCACCGCATAGCCCTCCTTCTGGAGATGCTTCGCCAGGATCCCTCCGACGAGATCGTCCCCGAAGTTGTGCGCCCGATACGGCCCGACGATCAATGCGTTCTTCGTCATTTGTCTCCGTGGCTGATCGGGGAGGACTCGAAAGGTGTCAGGAACTACCCGGAAGCGGCGGGTGAGGGATCGGTCGGCGCGTCGACGGTCGGATCGGGCTCGGGAACCGGGTTCTCGGTGGGCCCCGGTTCGACGGGCGTTGTGGGATCCTCCGTCGGCACCGGGTCAACGGGCGCCGGATCCTCCGTCGGGGCCGGATCCACGGGGGCGGGCGCCGGAACGACCTCCGCCGCCGCGAGGTCCCGCACGACGACGACCGACGAGGTGACCTGCTGGCCCTGCGCGTTCTGCGTCACGAGGGTGTACATCAGCGCCTCGTTGTAGCAGCCGTAGGTGACCGACTGTGCGGGGACCGATGCCGGTTGGTCGACCAGCAGCGGTTGACTGTTGCTGCCGTCCGGGATCGACGTCGAGATGGAGACCGTTTTCGCGCCCGCGACATCCCAGCTCAGCTGCAACGCCGCCGTGGACTCCGTGGTGTCGCAGTGAATCGTCAGCGGTGATGCCGCGAAGTTGTTGATGACCGGCAGCACGGGCGTCGGCGTCGGTGTCGGGGTGGTGGTCGGCGTCGGTGACGCGCTCTGTTCGAGCGCCGCACGCACTTCGGAGAGTTCGCTTCGATCGGACTGGTTGGCGACGAGCGCGACAGCGGCTCCGGCGCCGACGGCGGCGATGATCGCGCCACCGGTGAGCGAGAACGCGAGGATGCGGCGGCGAGAGCGACGGCGGTCCACCGAACGGTACCGGTCTCGTCGTGCCTTCGTTCGAGGGCTCTCCCCGGGGACGGCCACCGGCTTCGTCGAGGTCGTCTCCGGCACCGTGGGGAGCGCAGTCGTGACGGCGGCCGGCACGGCTTTCGGCTTCGACGCGGCACCCACGGCGACGCTCGTCGGATCCTTCGACCAGCGGGTGTATTCGTCGACGACGTCTTTGATCGGTCCGTCGGCGCGCAGCTCGCCCTTGTGGATCCACAGCCCGCGCTCGCACGCGTCCTTGAGGGATCCGGCTGAGTGGCTGACGATCATCACCAGTCCGGCGGCCTCGCGGAGGCCGCGAATTCGTTCTTCACTCTTCTGGCGGAACCGGCGGTCGCCGACGGCGAGTGCCTCATCCAGGAGAAGGATGGAGTGCGGCCGTGCGGACGCGATGGCGAACCGCAACCGCGCGCCCATGCCCGACGAGTACGTGCGCATGGGGTGGCTGATGAAGTCATTGAGTTCGGCGAAATCCGCGATCTCACCGACCTGGGAGGCGGCCTCTTCGGGCGTGAACCCCATGGCGAGCAGGCCGAGCTTGATGTTGACCTCGCCGGACAATTCCGGCATGAGTGCCGCGTTGACGCCGAGCAGCACCGGTCGGTCGGCCGCCCAGATGCTCCCTTCGGACGTCGGGATCAAGCCCGCGAGGGCGCGGAACAGCGTGGACTTTCCCGAGCCGTTGTGTCCGACGACGCCGACGGACTCGCCTTCGGTGGCCGTGAAGCTGACTCCGCGCAGCGCCGGAACCGAATTGATGTGTCGGCCGGATTGGCCGAGCAGCTTGCTCCGTGCACCGACGGGCTTTCCCGACGAGTAGACCTGGTAGGTGACGTGCGCGTCGTCGGCGACGATCATGGCGCGTCGTCCGCCTCCGGCGATCGCGTTCTCATTCATCAAGAGAGTTTCAGTCACTGAGGCCATACCTCGCTTCGGCCTGCCAGAAGAAGACCGTTCCGACGACGATGGTGACGAGAGCCCACGTTCCTGCGGCGACCCACGCGATGGCCGGGGCCGTGTAGGAACTGAGAAGCACTGACCGCGCGAGGGAGACGAAGTCGTAGGTCGGGATCCAGTGAGCGATCGCCAGCAGCGTGGGGTAATTCGCCAGTGCACCGTCAATGCTGAAGAAGATACCCGTCACGTAGAACAGGACCCGGTTGATGATCGGGATCGCCTGTTGAACATCACGTGCGTGGGTGGACAAGCGGGCCACGATGAGCGCGACGCCGAGGTTGAACACCGACATTACGGCCAGGATCGGGATCAGGAGCAGCCACGACCACGAGATCGGTTCGCCGAACACGAGCATCAGGATGCCGAGGAGCGCCACCACGGGGATCATCCGCATCGCCTGCTCTACGACGACGGATACCGGGAGCAGGATGCGCGGGAAGCCGAGGCTCTGCACGAGCTTGGCATTGCCCGTGATGGCTTTCGAGCCTGCTCCGAAGCAACCGGTGAAGAACTCGAACGTGAACACCCCGACGATGAGGAACGGTACGAAACTGGCCGGGCGCGCGGGCCCGGAGAGCACGAAGTGGAAGATCGCGCCGTAGATCAGCACCATCGACAGCGGCCTGAGGATGAGCCACAGAACGCCGAGCCGATTCTGGAGCAGACTCGACGCCAACTTGTACCGCGCCAGTTCGAAGCCGAACGAACGGCGTCGCCACGCTTCGGCGAGGTAGCGGCCAAGTGGAGGGCGTTGTCCGACCTCGGTGAGGTTGGCAGAGGCGTAGCTCGCGCTCATATAGATTCCCCTCCCCGCTCAGACCGACGGCCGCGAATTCCGCGGCCTCCGAGATTCTAGCGCGCGTCCTCTGAGAGGATCATCTGCCCCAGGCGCCGCAGTGGCTGACCCCTCCTCAGATTGTTCGATCAGATATTGTGCTTGCGCTCCCAGAACAGGCCCTCCCGGACGACCTTCGCCGGATTGCCGGCGATCGCGGCGTTCTCGGTCTCGAATTTCTTCGTCACCACGCTCCCGGACCCCACGATGGTCCCCAGGGGCAGGCGAACATTCTTGTTGATGAGGACGTTCCGCCCGATCCAGACGTGGTCGCCGATGACGATGGACGGGTCGTGAGCGGCGTTGACCATCTCGCCGGAGGCATCGCGGATGATATGACCGTCGCTCGCCTGGATGACCACGTTGGTGCTGATCATGACGTCATCTCCGATCACTACGGACAGCTTGGACTCGTCGCGAAGGAAGATCTGGCCTCCTCCGAACATCGAGAAGCTGTGGCCGATCGTGAGGTTGACATCCACGGCGCCGGCGCCGCCCAGCCACACGACCACGCCGTCGAAGACTCCGCGCTCCCGGCTGTCGTCGATGCGTACCGTCGACCGGTGTCCGAGGATGAGCTTCGAGCCTCGGAACTTCGCGCCCTCATGAATCTCGACCACGCTGCCTTCGCCGCGCCAATCGATGGTGAGGCCCTCGAACTTGTGCTTGGGGTCCACCTCGGTGCGGCTGCCGTCGGCGGCGATTAGAAACAACTGTGATGGCATTCTTTGACTTCCTCTCCGTCGCGGCGGCTAGCTGAATAGCTCGCTGCGATAGCTGTTGGCTTGGGCGAGCACGGCGTTGACCCGTCCACGCGTCGATGCGTCGTCGAGCGATGCCGCAAACGCGGCGATTTGCTGGCGGAAGTTCTGCATCGCCGACAACGAATCGTCCCAGTCCAGGCCAGTTGCGAACCGCTTTGCAACGACAGTGATGAGCAGGTCCTTCGCCTTCTCCGGAAATGGGATTTCATGGAAGTCCACTGAGTTCCGATAGTGGTCGTAGAAGACCATGAGGTCAAAGACGACCTGGAGGTTGAAGCGGTGCATTAGTTGCTGCCGCAGCATGTTTTCGATCTGGGATGCCACGAATCGACCCTGAAGGACGGTATCCCAGTCCTTTTCTCTGAGAAAGCGAGAGAGTCGTGGTGCGATCTCTGCCCTGCTTCGGGTCTCAGCTGCAAGCGCGAGATAGAACAAGCGTCCGTCACGGGGCGAGAGCTTTGCTTCGACTCCCTGAACGATGGAAGTGCGTCGCACCTCGTCCACGAGCTCGCGCACCCGCGGGCCAGCGCCGTCGAAGAGTATGGCTCCCGGGTCCGACCGAGAATCGGTATTCGACAACCGGGCGGGACCTAGTTGGATGAATGGCCGCAACCAACGAGCCGGTGCGTTCGGGAAGATCCGATGCCCGAAAGCGATCAGGTCCCGATGCACTTCAGCTGTGATCGCGAGTTTTCGCCCTTGCCGAACGGCGTCGACGGCTTCCATGAATCTTTCGTAGTTGCGGCTGGGGCGGCCTAGTCGGCCGGACACGATTGCCGCGATGCTCATCGTCCATGACCCCGTCGTCAGCGACTCTTCCAGGGTGAGGTCCGTCACCTCCTTGTTCTCCGGAACGATGAAGAAGTCGCGCTCAAGCAAACAGAAATGCTCGGCGAGCATATTGATGAATGCGATCGGCCAGTCGCCCACGCCCGCCCAACCGAGTTCTCGCACTCCGGCCTTCAACAGTTGGATGTCAACGTAGTAGTACCAGTCCCGGATGATCGGACTGTCGTGAAGCGACTGGCCCACGAACCACATCGCGTTCGTCACAATCGGGCGGTCGATGAGGTGAAAGGAGGACTCGAGCAGGATCATCCGTTGGAGGGCTAGCTTGGGCCCGTAGAACGTGAAGTCAGAGAAGAAGAGCGGCATCTCAAAGTTCCGAGCCTGAACTTCCCGGATATGCACGCTGACCTTGTCGTCGGGCAGCGGGAAGTCGTCGCCTCGCGCGTTTCCTATCGCGCTTCCCAACTCATCGAGCGAGCGGTCGGTGCGAACTCGGATGACGTAGCCGTCATCAGGTATGAGCCTCAGGCCCTCCAGGAACAACTTTGCCTGACGCAAGAACACTGCCTGCGCTTCAATTTCACGAGAAGCGAGAAAGTCTCCGGGGTACTCCAATAGTGAGATGCCCAGGGTATCCAACTGGCGGCGAAGGGAGCTGTTGATCTGGGATTCCCACGTGGAGACAACGATTCCTGAGATCACGCCTCGATCCCGCAACTCCACGACCTTCGACAGAGTCACGAGGAAGTCGAATTCGTCGCGTATCTCGCCCGAAACGACGGCGTATCGGGATGGGCTACCCACTACTCGCCGCCTCTTTCGCTGGCATTGGTCGTGCGCACGAGTTCCTCGTACTCGTCCGGGACACCGCTGAAGCGGACATCCTCGGGAGCGATCTCGTAGTAGGAGACAGCCAGCCCGCGCTCGATCAGGATGTTGTACAGCGGTGCGACGTAATACTCGCCCTTCGTCGTGATGCTCCGTTCGCGCGCTTCAGCGAATGCCGAGCGGAAAAGCGATGCGGTTCTGAACTCGTAGAGCCCCGTGGAGCAGAGATCGGAGATTCGTTGCTTTTCGGTGGTACGGAGCACCGACTGAGCCGGGCCGGGGTCCACGAAGGACCAGCCTTCACCCGCCGCGCGCACCACTTCCAAGTACCCGTCGGGGACTCGCGCGTCGGGGAAGGTGGGCGGTCGCCACCCCGGACGGATCGTGTCGATGTTGAAGATGACCATCGGTTCATCGGCGACGGAGACGTCACGGACAGCGAGGTCAACCGTGTGCGCTTGTCCTTCGGTCGGCTCGTCGATCTCGGTGAGGTGGAACTGCGAGATGCCGAGTGCCGCGCACTCGCGTTCCAGGAAGGACCGGGTATCGGCCACGTTCCGATAAGCGAAGACGAAGAGCTCAGATGAGAAGAAGTCCTGAAAGGACTTGACCGTCAGGGAGAACAACGATTCTCCCGCGACCGGGAGCTGGTACTTCGGGACCGTGTAGCCGGCCTCCGTGAAACGGCGGCTGAGGCCGGCCATCGGGATCACGATCATGCGTCTTCATCCATCACTTCGGTGTAGAGGCGGAGGCCATTGGCGAGCATCGTGCGCTGCCGCGCGGGGCGGTCATCGTGCAACGGCAGCATGGACAGAAAGAGGAGCGCGGTCATCGCTTGTATCACGCGCAACTCACCGGGAAAAAGCGACGCGACGAGCTGCTCCACCCGATTCCCGACGATCTGCTGGACGTGAGAGGCGTTGGCATCCATCAGGAGTTCGTGGGGCGCAGGCTGAGTTGCGAGCATGCGACCGGCGATGATCAGGTCGTAAAGACCGTTGGCTGAATGCATGAGCTTCGCTGCGTCGTACCGCTGATCGCCCCAAATCGTCGTTCGATCATCGGCATCCTGACCGCGCGGGTCGAGGACGCAGACGGTGTCGCTTCGGAAGTCGTAGAGGATGTTGCTGAAGCAGAAGTCCCCGTGCACGATTGTGGTCGCTTCCTCCGCCCCTCCTTCGACGATGTCGGCGAGCCTGTTTGCGATGTCGTCGAGGCCCGGAAGGTCACGACCATTGAACCGCCACGGGGTCTCGAGGCTGGTGCCGCTCTCGGTGCTCCACTCCGCCAGCCGTGCCAGTGTCTTTCGCCGGTGCATCGATGCGTAGTCTGACGGCACGGGTGTCAGCGGTTGGCTCGCGCTCCGTGCCAGCCGGAGGAATTCACCGCATGCTTCGACAATGTGCGACCAGGCGTAGTCGGGCAGATCGGCGAATACGAACAGCTCGGCCAGCGAGGGCATGTGCGCGTACTTCAGGCGGTATCCGTCCGCCCCATCGTTGGTCCATCGTCCGAGGAATTGAGGTGTCAGGGCCTTGACGTCGAACGGGACGGACTCGAACCAGTTCGCCTCCGCATCCACACGACCGGGACGCTGGCTGGATTTCCACACGACACCCGACTGGATCGTCAGGTCATTGAATGATCGCTGAGTGGTGAACGACGCTCGGGACGTATAGAAGGAGTTCGAGTGCCCGAAGTCCAGCCACACTGGTGGCGTCACCGCGTGCACGGAAACGCGTTGGGCATAGTGATCCAGTGCTTCCGCGAAGCCGGCGCTCACTGCGAGACTCAGGGCGAGCTCTCGTACGTCGGAGAAATGGAAGAAGCCGCTGAGCACGGTGTCGGAATGGGCGATCGCCTGACTTTCGCTCGCGACGTGGGCGACGAGGCCGTCTTGCACATCGCACTGCGCCCAGCGGTAGGCGTGCCGGGTCTCGCTCACGAAGAACGCATCCGGGTCGGGGAAGACCGCTTCGGGAAAGAGCGTGTCGCCGTGCAGCACGGCGACTTCGCCGTCGCGGAAGTCGAGGTCGTCGATGACGTGGAGGAGCGAATGGCAGAGATCGATCTTCGGGTCGACGGTGATCACCTCGACGTCATTCGCACTCAGCCATGCCGCGTCAGCCTCGGGCAACGCGAAATCGCTCGGCAGGGTGAGAACGATGCGGTCGAAGCGGGACGCAAGCGATCCGATCTGCTTCTCGTACAGGCGCCCGCTGGCCACCGGAAGAAACGCGGGAGGAAGTTGCCCGAGTTCAGCTGAAAGTTCCGCTCCGACGTATGCGGCTGAAGCGATGATCACGGTGCCGGTCATTCCGTTCGCTCCCGGGTGTTATCCAGCGCGGCACGCTCGGCGTCCAGCAGCTCAGCGATGTCGTCGGTGCTCATGGCCAGAAACTCTGAGGGCCGCAATGCCCGATCGTCGACGTAGAAGCCGTCTGGGCCACACCACGGCTTGCCGACGTGGATCTCGTCGTACGGAATGGCGTTCTCGTCCAGCCATCGGATGATCACGGGGAGGGTCACAGCGTTGATTCGTCCGATCTGCCCGTCGAAGGTACGCATGTTTCGAGCGGTCTGGATCGCGATGCGGAATCCGGCCTCCCGATACTCCAACAGACGCTCGACCATCGCGCGGTTCGGTCGCTTCTGCGCGTACGGGGCATCATCATCGTGGGTGAGCGTCCCGTCGAGATCGAAAACGATGGTGCTCGCGAGCTCGCTCATGAGCCGCCACCCTCGACGGGACCGTGCACGAACGTCTGGTGAATCATTGCGCCTACCTTGAAGCCGAAACCAATAGCGATCACTGCGCGTGACCGCGCGTCGGCCTCACGCTCGGCATGGCTGTTGTGTGCTCTCTCGGCCGTGCCACGTTGCATTCCGCTCCGAGGAGGAGACAGGTCGCGAAGCCCCTTTGGTTACCTTATCGTGCAGCGATCGGGCCCTCGACCCGAAGGGGACGAATGTCTGCAACCGGCCGAAGCTCTGGCGGGGGACGACGAACCCCGTCTGCGACGGAAGTCGCAGACGGGGTTGGGGTGGGCGGCTGCCCGAGGCTCAGCCCTGCGCGAAAGCCCGAGTCAGTTCCGCGCGACGCTCTTCATAGTTGGCGTGCAGCGAGTCCGGGATGCGATCCTTGGCCCACGCGAGCAGGTGCAGGGCGAACTTCTCCCATTCAGAGCGCACGTTCTCGTACGCCTCCTGCGTGGAGATTCGCTCGTGAGTGCTGCGAAGCGCCTCCAGCACCGCCATGCGGCGGCCGTCCTGGATGTTGGTCACCTGGTCGCGCGTGGCGAACTTGCGGTGGGTGACGACAGCCGCGTCCAGGTATCCGATGCTCTGCGCCGCGACGATCGACTGCCAGTGGTAGGGGACGTCGTTGTTCACGACGGTCGCGCCGAAGAAGATGTTCGCATCGTGCAGCAGCGACGTCCGGATGATCCGGTTCCACGGGTAGTTGATGAGCTGGGCCACGATCTGCTGCCGCTGCTTGTGGCGGCTCGATGCGCGCAGCTTGCGCCACACTTCGCGGTCCGCCTTGTACATTCCGTCGGTGCGTCCCTCGTCGGTGTACTCGATCTTGTACTCGACGAACAGGAGGTCCGCGTTGTCCTCGTCGGCCTTCGCGACCGCGGCCACGAGTGCCTCCGGATCGATGACGTCGTCCGCATCGAGGAAGAAGGTGTACCGGCCCGTGGCGAGCGGGATGACCGAGTTGCGCGCTCGGCCAGCGCCCCGGTTGCCCTGTGCGAACACGTGGACGTTGCCGTTCGCCTTCTCGTACTCCTCCATGATCGCGAGGGAGTCGTCGGTGGACCCGTCGTCGACGAGGATGACGTTGAACCGCAGACCGGACAGGCCCAGGACGGAGTCCATGGTCTGCTTCAGCAGATCGGCGCTGTTGAACACCGGCACGATGATCGTCAGATCGATGTCCGGGTACGCCCCGCTGTACGACGCCAGGCGGGCACGGAGGTTCGGGGCCACGGCAGCGTCCGGTGCGGCCGTCCGCGCGCGCTGGTAGACCTCGTCCATTCCCCGCCGGATCAGCTCGTTCGCCGCCGGCTGCGTCTGGTTCTTCGCGACCCAGTTGGTCCGGGCGAGGTAGTCGTAGAACGCCTCGAACAGCACGTTCCGCTTCTCATCGGTGCTGGTCGTGAGGAAGCTGCGGATCGTGTTCATGTGGTTCACGAAGGCGCCGAGCTTGTACGTGGCCGCGCTCATCGTCTGACCCTCGCGCTCCATGCGGTGGTAGCTGATGACCTCGTCGCACATGACGACCGTGTGCGCCCGCGACAGCACGAACCAATGCAGCGGGTTGTCCTCGTAGAAGTAGTCGCCCTCGGGGTACGCGATCGCGTTCTTCTGCAGGAATGACCGGCGGTACAGCTTCCGCCACGGCACGGGCGACAGCTTGAACAGTGCCGGGTCAGTGAATGCCGAGATGGGCTTGTTCAGCGGAAGGTCGGCCCAGACCTTGCGGTCGTAGGACTCCGCGCCCTCCTGCAGCTTGTCGGAGAACGTCTTGAAATCACCGATGACCAGCTCGGCCTCGTGCTGCTCCGCCAGGCGCACCATGCGGGCCAGCCCCTGCGGCGTGACGTGGTCGTCGCTGTCGGCGAAGGCGACGTATTCACCGCGCGCGGCACGAATGCCGATGTTGCTCGGCACTCCGGCGCCACCGATGGTGTTGTGATCCAGCCCGAACACGCGCACGCGCGGGTCCGCCTGCCAGTACTTCTGGATGATGCGGCGACCGTTGTCCGTCGACGCGTCGTCCACGAGGATCAGCTCGAGGTCGGCGAACTCCTGGTCCAGCACCGAAGAGATGGCGACGTCCAGGTAAGGCTCGACGTTGTATACGGGCATCACGACGGTGACCGTGGGCGCGGACTGAACGCGCGGCTCCGCGTGGCTCGCGTTGAAGTGGACCTTCTCAACCGGAGCTTCGGCGACCGCGCCACGGCGCTTCACGATGCCGCTCACATCGCCGAACTTGGAGGAGACGACCCGTGTCACCCGGCTGGTCGCGCGAGCGACGCGTCCGGGGCGGGGCGGGGCGATCAGGAGGCGTCCGCCGGAGAGGATCTGCGGGGCCCAGGCGGCGCCGCCGACGACCGTTGCGGTCTCGTCCAGAGCCACCGGGTACTCGACCAGCCCCTGGGGCGTGCGGAACGTGCCGTAGAGGTACCAGCGCGAGTCGGCGAACTTGGCGAGCGGCCGTTCCCAGACCTTCGAGCCGTCCGCTGCGGTGCCGAGCGTGAAGTCGCGCCGGCGAACCACACCGGCATTGACCTTGCGCAGTGCGTAGATGCGCGACACGGCCGCAGAGCCACCCGAGGCCAGACGAACCTGGAACTGCTCTCCAGCGACGGCGACGCGGTCCGCGGACGCGGACAGGTAGGACGACGCGAACTCGCGGCTCCCGGGCACGTCACCTTCCGGGCGGGCCGGGAGGAACAACAGGCCACCGCTCTCGGTCCGCAGTGCGACCTCGGAAGGCCGGTTCATGATGGTCGTGGTGAGGGTCAGCGGGCATTCCTGTGTGGTGGTCCGCCCAGCGCCTGCGTCGTACTCCACCTCGATGGTCCACTCGTGTCCCGCGAGCTTCGCGGTCTCCGTCTGGCACAGCACGGAATCTCCGCCGGCGACGGTCACGTCGAGCACGACCGTCTCCGCCTCGGACGTCAGGCGTACTTCTCGGACGCTGCGGGGAACCCCCGTCTCGATGGTCATCTCGAGTCGCCCGTCGCCGTAGGTGACGGTTGAGACGCTGACCGGCGGCAGCGGCGGGGCCGCCACGTCCCAGGACGGCTCAACGCCGAACCAGGCGGTCACGGTGTCGGAGACGTCGGGGCGGGCGAACGTGTCACCGCGAGAATCGTTCGCGGAGGCGTCCTCGATGACGACAGCGCGCGACGTCGTGATCGGCAGGCGCTCCGCGCGGTGCCCCTGCGCGGCGCCAGCGTGTCGGACGACGACGACCCCGGCGGAGACGGCGTCGGTCTCGACGATGCGCGTCACGGCACCCGCGTCAACGAGGTCCTGCAGCGCGGGAGCGAAGTATGCGCGACCGCGCGGCCCCGGCAGGGAGTGCGCCTGGAGTACAGCGACGCGAAGGCCCGCGGCGACGGCCTGTTCGAGCTCGGCCACCACCGTGGCGTGGAAGTCACGAAGCTTGGAGAAATCGCGACCGTCGAGCACGACGACCACATCGAAGGCCTGAGCCTCGGAACCGGCGCCGCTCCACTGGGCGGGCGCAGCGAAGGGGCGCTGGTCGAGTGGGAAAGCGACGCGCGGCGAGCTTCCCTCCTCCTCGATTCGCTGCAGATAGCGCTTGGCGCCACTCAGGTACATCAGTCGGTCGGAGCGATTCCAGAGGCTGACTCCCGGGTCGCCCTCGGGGATGGACGCGCTGTCCGTGAGGATGTACTCCAGAGGCGCTCCGGGCAGGAGGACGGGAGCCGCGACACCGGTCGCGCGCTCCAGACGCCGACGGAACTCCAGGTCCGCGTCGCGCGGCACCGAGTCGAAGAAGCCGACGGATGCGAGCACGTCTTCGCGGCGGAACATCAGGGACGTTTCGTCGACGATCAAGTCCGCTCCGGCCCCACCGAGGAGCGAGAGCTCGTCGGTGACGCGCGCGGCGTTGACGACGTTGGCCATGCGGCCCGGGTTGGTCATGAGGTGCTGCACCTGGATCTCCAGGCGACGCGGGTGCGCCCAGGCGGCGGGGTCCTGCAGTGCGACGAACTCCCCGGTGGCGCCCTGCAGCGCTTCGTTCCGGCGGACGAACACGCCGGCGCTCTCGTCGTTGCGGATCACGCGGATGCGGGAATCCAGGGCGCTGAGCTGCTTGAGGGTGGTCGCGATTCCGCGCGGCGAAGCATCATCGGTGATGATGAGCTCCCAGTTCTGGTAGCTCTGCGCGATGAGCGAGCGCACGGCCACGAAGATCTCCGGGCCGGGTGCTGAGGTCGTCATGATGATTGTGACGAGCGGGCCGTCCGTGACGGGGGCCGCCGGTGCCGCAGCGAGGCGCGCGAACGCCGACCCCTCACCGTCACTCAGCGAGACGGCTTCGATGCCCACCCGGTGGTACGGCTCGTTCAGCAGGCGAAGCACCGAGGCGAACGACCCGCCGAACCGCGGGTGCTCGAGCTCGGCGGTGATCGCGTGGCGCACCCAGTTGCGCTTGGGCAGACGGGGCAGCACGGCACGCGCCAGGTCAGGCAGATCGTTCTGCAGCAGGCGCTCGGCGAGGGGCTCGAGGTGGTTCTTGTGGATGGCCCCGCCGCCGATCACGCCCGCGGCGGTGACCTGCAGCAAGGCCTTCTCGGCTTCGGCGTCCAGGTCGCGCTCGTGCAGGAGGTCGGTCAGACCGGTGAGCTGTTCGAGGGAGAGTGGGCTGACCACCGGGTCGTCCGTGCGGCCGGACTCGGCGACGGCGATGATGGAGGCGCGCAGGGACGCCCAGTCATGCGCGTGGCCGGTGAAGCGGCCGGCGAGGGCTTCGAGCGCCCACTGCGACTTGGTGCGAGCACCGAACACGACCACATCCCGATCGGGGAAGGTCTTGTTCCGCAGGGCGGCCATGCGCTCCTGGCGCTCCGGGTCCCCCGCCAGGAGAGACAGCGTGGCGACGCCGAACTGGGCGTCGGCGACCGCCTTGTTCTCACCCCACGTCTCGGTCGTCGCTGTGTCGTTGACGGAGCCGGCGTCGTCGCCGCGGGCGATGCGGACCAGAAGGTCGTCGGTATGCCAGATACGGGAAGAGGAGTTCGCGGGCTGAGTCACAGGAAGAGAGCCTACCCGACCGGAATCACCCGGATTGTGGGCGGAATTCGTTGCCCCTGCCGTGGGTTGACCCGCGCAGGGGCGGGAATCGAGCATTCTCGCGGGGCATGCATTGAGCACCCTCCGCGGACGCGACAGCGCATGAAACAATCAAGGGTGCCTCGATTCCCGTCTGACTCCCGCCGCCATGTCGCCCGCTGAGCGCGATTCGCCCGCCGACGCGTACGCCGAACGGCTGGAGCGGGAGCTGGACGCAGTCCGGGGAGAGCGCGACAGCGCTCGGCGGCAGGTGCGCAAGCTGGAGTCCTCCACGGCGTACCGGCTCGGCGGCAAGATCGCCTGGGTGCCGGGCAAGGTTCGGGGGCTCAAGCGTCGCTTGAACGAGCTGGGCAACGGGTCGAAGCCGTCGGGCGCTGTGCGTCCAGTCGCGGCGGCACCCGCCGAACGACCGACGCCGCTGCGTGCCCTCGCGGACCGTGGCACGGTCGACCGCGTGGCGAACCCGGACGTCACGGTGGTCATCCCGGTCTACAACTCTGAGGCGTGGCTGGACGACTGCCTCTCCAGCGTGCTCGCCCAGACCGGTGTGACGGTCGAGGTCATCTGCATCAACGACGGATCCACCGATGACTCGCGCGCCGTCCTGCAGCGGATCGCCGACGCGGATCCGCGCGTGACGATCCTCGATCAGGCCAACCAGGGGCAGTCCGTCGGACGCAATGCCGGCCTGGACGCCGCCGCCGGACGCTACCTCGTGTACCTCGACAGCGATGACTTCTGGCCCGCGGACACGCTCGCCGGCCTCGTGCGCCGCGCGGACGACGAGAACCTCGACGTGCTGATGTTCGACTGCCTGTCCTTCCTCGACGGCACCGTCGCCGCGGCGACGTGGAAGCGGTACGCCACCTACTACCAGCGCTCGCACGCCTATGCGGAGGTTCGCTCGGGGGCGGAGATGATCGCGGACATGCGCCGTCACCGGGACTACCGGCCGCACGTGGGCATGTACCTCGCTCGCACGGCGTTCGTTCGCGAGACGGGTGCACGGTTCATCCCGGGCATCATCCACCAGGACAATCCCTACACGTTCGCGCTGCTGCTGGATGCCGCACGCGTGGCGCACACGGACGCTGACATCTACGCGCGCCGCATCCGCCCGGGCTCCACCATCACGACGCTGCGCGACGCGCGTTCGGTGACCGGCTACTACCTGAGCTACCTCGCGATGGTGCGTCAGATCCAGGGACGCGAGTTCTCCCGGCCGGTGACGGACATGCTGAGCGAGGTCGTGTACGGCGTCTTCGACGGCGCCTCGAAGAAGGTCTCCGCTCTCACCGCGGCCGAGTTCGCCGAGGTGGGGGCGCTCGATTCCGCGCCCGACGCGCAGGTCGCCTTCCAGGCGCTGAAAGCGTTCCGCGCCCGCTGAGTGCGCCGCATCCGCATAGCCTGAGGACGATGAACATGGCACGCCGCCCCACCCGCACGTTCGTGTCCCTCACGGGCCCGGCGGGCAATATCGGCGATGCCCTGATCCGCCGCGGAACACTGGAGTGGGCGCTCGGGACCTCGGACGAGCTCGTCGCGTACGTCGGTGAGGCTCCGGACGTCTGGCTCGCGCAGCTGGGCGTGCCGGCGGACGCGACGATCCTGCGATCGAAGCGCAGCGTGCCGCGGTGGCTGTGGCTGCTGGCCACGGCCCGGCGCCGGCCGGTCCTCGTGTTCGAGGCCGGGGAGGTCCCGCTGGATCGCGGCAACGGGCTGCGCGAGATCGTGTTCCTCGCCGAGACCCTGATCGTGCGACTCAAGGGCGGCGTGGTCGTCCGCCCGCCGCGGGGGATCCGCGCGGCCACGAACCCGGCGCTGTGGATCCACGCCCGGGCCGCCCGACTTTCGCAGGTCGCGCTGTGGCGGGACCGGGCGAGTGCGAAACTCGCCGGCGGCCGACGCGTCGTGCCCGACATCGGGTTCGCGGCCGGCATCCGCGCCGGGGTGCCCGAGGCCGAGCGGGACGAACTGATCATCAGCCTGCGCGGCGCGCGCCCCATGCCTGATGAGGCATGGATCGAGGCCGTCCGCTCTGTCGCGGCCGACGAAGGACTGCGCATCCGGACCGTGGTGCAGGTGCGGGAGGACGAGGACCGCGCCCGAGAGCTCGCCCAGGCTCTCGGCGGCACCTTCGAGCCCTGGGCCGACACCGATGCCGTGACGCAGGAGGCGCAGCTCCGCGACCGCTACGACCGGGCTCGCCTGGTCATCAGCGACCGCATGCACGTGCTCGTCCTCGCCGCCCTGAGCGGCGCGGTCCCCGCCGAACTCGTGCCCCGGCCCACCGCGAAGATCGCCGCCGCCTTCGAGGTGATCGGGTTGCGTGGGATCACCCGAGATGCCGAGGGCGCGGACACCGTCACGCTGGCGGCGTTCCTCCGCGCCCAGCTCGAGCGGAACGCGGAGGTCATCGCGCGCGTCTCGGCCGCTGAAACAGAACTCGCCGGCGTCAAGACCGAGCTGCGCGACACGATCCGGGCGGCGCGCGGATGACCGAGCGGTACCTCTTCCTCTCCCACAGCCACGCGTTCGGACCGTTTCGCGTCGGCAGCCATCACTACGCTCGCACGCTCGCGTCATCCGGCGCGGAGGTCGTGCACCTGTCCACGCCGGTGTCCCTCGCACATCGCCTGACCGGCCGGGTGGACCGCGACAGCCTGGCGACGCTGCCAAGGGGCCCGTACCGGGACGAGGACGGCGTCGTCCATCTCGTGCCCCGGACGTTCCTCCCGGTGCCCTACGGCCCGTTCCGTGCCGACCGCGAGCTCGCCCGGCACGGCCTCGCGTCGGACTTCGACGCCGTCCTCATCGACCAGCCGCTGCTCTGGCATCCGTCGCTGCGCAGGGTGGCGAAGCGTCTCGTGTACCGCCCGACCGACCTCTACCCGGACGGCGTGAAGCACACTCTGCAGCAGCGCATCCTCGACGCGTCCGACGGGGTGGTCGCCACCTCGACCGAGGTCCGCGCCGCACTCGGGCCGCTCACCGTCCCCGCTCTGGTGATCGCCAACGGCGTCGACGCCGACCGCTTCGCCGCGCCACCCACGGCGACCGAGCCGCGTCCGCCCGTCGCGGTGTACGTCGGCGCGTTCGACGGACGATTCGACTGGACGCAGGTGATCGACTGGGCCCACGCGCACCCGGACGTGCGCTTCGTGATGGCGGGGCCCGGGGGCGATCCGGGGGCGGACCTGCCGCCCAACATCGAGCTTCCGGGATCCGTCCCGTACGAAGCGCTCCCCACGCTGCTGCACGGTGCCCGCGTCGGCCTGCTGCCGCTCTCGGACGACCCGCTGAACGCCGGACGCAGCCCCATGAAGCTGTACGAGTACCTTTCCGCCGGCCTCGCCGTCCTCAGCCGCGCGACGCCCGTGATCCAGAGCGACGCCGATGCCGGCCTCTACACGTACGCGGACCGGTCCGACGCGAATGCTGCGCTGGAGCGGGCGCTCGCGCACCCGTCTCCGAACACCGCCGGGGTGCGGCGCGCGGCCGCGGAGTCCTGGGAGACCAAGGCGGCGACCCTGCGCGCGTTCGTGCGCGATCTGCCCGACCGCTGAGACGTGCTCAGCCGCGTGCGCGCTCGAGCTCGTCGGAGACGATGGCCGCCGTGCGGTCCCAGTCGTACCGTCCGTCCGGCAACCGGACGCGGCGACGCGCACCGACCGCGACCGTGAGGGCGTCCGCCCAGGAGGCCTCGTCATGTGCGGCCTGCACCGCCCACCCGCGGTCGCCGACGATCTCGGCGACGGAGGCGCATCCGGACCAGAAGATCACCGGGACACCGCACGCGATCGACTCGAGGGCGGGCAGCCCGAAGCCCTCGTCCGTGGACGGTTGCACCGTGGCCGCCGCTCCGCGATACAGCTCCGCGAGACGCTCGTCATCCACGTCGTGCAGCAGGTCCACGCGGGCGCTCACCCCGGCCGCGTCCGCCCACTCGGATGCCACCGTCAGCTCGCCCGCGGGCAGCACGGCGCGCAGCCGGACGTCCGGCGCCTGGGCCAGAGCGCGAATGACCACGTCGAGGTTCTTGTGGTGGCGGGTGTTGCCGACGTACATGACGTACGGCTCGTCGGCGTTCTCCGCCGGGCCCTCGCGGCGGAAGGCGGCGGAGGCGCCGTTGCCCGCATTCACCACCCGCACGCGGTCATCCCGCACCCAGGCGCGGATGTCTTCCGCCGACGTCTCGGACACGGTCAGCACCACACCCGCGCGACGCACGACCTGCCGCACCGGACCCGCGTAGTACGCGAGGAACTTCGCCCGTCCCGGCCACGGTGACCGCAACTGGATGAGGTCGTGGATCGTCAGGATCTGCCGGGGCGCGCGCACGAGCGCGCCGTAGCCGGGGGAGTACACCCGAGCATCGGGACCGACTCCGGGCAGGCGGCGAAAGGCGTCGACGGGGGAGTAGGGGCTCCCGCTCAGCCCGAGCGCGCGCCATTCCGGCCGCAGCCGAGGGAGGACTTCGCGGGCGTACCGACCGATGCCGTGGGCGCCGCGGTAGCGGTCATCGACGAACAGCGACGTCACGAGGCGGCCGATTCGGATGAGGGCGCCACGGTGTCACCGGTCGTGGTCGCGACCCAGTCGGCGATGCGCTCGGTGAACACCCGGGTGTCGAACTCCTGCGCGCGGGCGACGGATGCGGCCGCATCGGTCGCGACGGCGCGCTGCACCGCGTTGGCGAGGTCGGCTCCGGCCCAGTCGTGCACGAGGGCGCCGGTCACCCCGTCCACCACCGTCTCGGCGGTGCCGCCGATCGCGCTCGCCACGACGGGCGTACCGGTGGACATCGCCTCGACCGGCATGATGCCGAAGTCCTCGATCGCGGGGAACACCAGCGTGAGCGCCCGGCGGTACAGCTCGGCGAGAAGGGCGGTGGAGGGGCGGTGCACGAACACCGTGCGAACGCCGAGCGCCGCGGCGAGCTCGCGCAGACGCTCCTCCTCGGGTCCACTGCCGGCCAGCACCACCGGCAGGTTCGAGACATGGCCGGCTTCGATCACGCGATCCAGCCGCTTGTAGGAGACGAATCGTGAGACCCCGAGCAGGAACTGGTCCGGCAGCGTCGCGAGTTCGGCGCGTTCGGCGGCGCTGAGCTGCGCGGGCGTCGTGAATGCGGAGACGTCCACCGGCGGATGGATGACCGTCGCCTCGCGCTCCCACGTGTCGGCGATGCGTTCGGCGATGAAGGCGCTGTTCGCGGCGATCGCCACCGGCTCCGCGGCCCGTCGCCGGTCGAGGGGTTTGATCACGCTCGAGACCGCGCGCGCCGCGATTCCGGAGCCGCGACCGTCGAGCTCGGGCGTCCACACGTAGCGTGCGGGCGTGTGCGCGTAGACGAGCTTCGGCGCGTCCCGGGCGGGGCCACGGAAACGCGCGTGATGGGCGAACAGGTGGCTGCTGGTCAGCACCCAGTCGGCGTCCACCGCGGGCAGTGCGCGCCAGGCGGTCGGCATGAACGGCAGCGCCGCGGCCTTGCTGCGACGCAGGGGCGTGCGCGCGAGCATCGTCTCGCGGACGCCCGTGAAGCGGCCGTCGCTGTCGTTCCACAGACAGAACCGCTGCGCGTCCGGGAAGACGTCGGAGAGGACCTCGAAGACGTTCTCCGAACCGCCGTGCGGGGCGAGCCATTCGTGCACCAGCACACCGGACACGAGCTCACCTCTCCCTCACGCGGTTCCGGCCGGCGCCCCGCGAGTGGCGGGCACGTGTGACCGAGCCACAGCATCAGAGGATTCTACCAGCGGCCGGCACCGTGAATCCGGGCCGCGGGGCGGGCTCAGTCCGCGAGGTAGGCCGCCAGGGCCGCGTCTCCGTCGCGTGGGACGAAGCCGGTGGCGGTGATCTTCGCCAGCTCCAGGACGCTGTTGGCCGGCCTGGGCGCTGTGGGACCCGCGGCGTCGGCGAAGTACTCCGCCGACGTGACATCGCTCACGCGGGCCGGGTCATGGCCGGTCAGCCGGAACACCTCGCGCGCGATGTCGGCCCAGGAGCGCGCCGGTCCGGCGGAGGTCACGTTGTAGGTCCCGCTCGGCGCTCCGGTCTCGAGCAGATGCGCGATGGCGTCGGCGATGTCGGCCGTGAACGTCAGCCGCCCGACCTGGTCGGACACCACGGCCGGATCCACTCCGCGTTCGGCGAGCGCGGCCATGGTGCGCACGAAGTTCTTGCCGTCTCCGATCACCCACGAGGTGCGGACGATGTAGTGGCGCGGGACGGTCGCGGCCGCGAGGTCGCCGGCGGCCTTCGTCTGTCCGTACACGCCCAGGGGGCAGAGCGCAGCGTCTTCGCCGTAGGCGCCCGATTCGGCGCCGTCGAAGACGTAATCGCTGGAGACGTGCACGAGGGTGACGCCGAACTCGGTCGCGATGGCCGCGAGGCGCGCGACCGCGGTGCCGTTCGCCGCCCAGGCCGCCGCGCGTCCGTCCGGCGTCTCGGCGGCATCGACCGCGGTGTAGGCGGCGGCGTTGATGATCGCGCCGTAGTCGCGCCAGCGACGGGCCTCGCGCAGGTCGCCGGCGGTGAGGTCGAGGTCCGCGCGCGTGGCGAACTCGACGTGCGCGGCGTCGGCGTATCGGGCGCGCAGAGCGCGACCGAGCTGCCCGTCCGCTCCCAGGACGAGGATCCGCTTCGGCGGGATCGGCACCACGTCGGCGAGGCGGGGGTGGTCCTGGTCCTTGGCGGAGATCTCGACGTCGGAGAGCGGAATGGGCCAGTCGATCGCGACCGTCTCGTCGGCGAGGTTGAGGAACGAGTAGGACGTGGTGGGGGACCAGTGGTCGTTCACGAGGTACGCGTACGCCGTGTCCGCCTCGAGCGTCTGGTAGGAGTTGCCGACGCCGCGCGGGACGAAGATGGCGCGGGACGGGTCGAGTTCGGTGGTGAAGACGGTGCCGAAGGTCGGCCCCTCGCGCAGGTCGACCCACGCGCCGAAGATCCGACCGGTGGCGACGGAGACCCACTTGTCCCACGGTTCTGCGTGAATGCCGCGGGTGGTGCCGACCGCGTCGTTGAAGGAGATGTTGTTCTGCACCGGACCGAAATCGGGCAGTCCGAGCGCGGTCATCTTCTCGCGCTGCCAGTTCTCCTTGAACCAGCCGCGGGAGTCGCCGTGCACGGGCAGCTCGAACACGACCAGGCCCGGGATGGGCGTCTCGATGCGGGTGAGGTCCTTGCCGTACTCCGTCACCGGGTCACTGTCCCTTCGAGGCGTAGAACGCCTCCACGCCGTCCTTGGACGGAGCCCACCAGTCCTCGTGCGAGCGGTACCAGTCGATGGTGTCCGCCAGGCCCGCGGCGAAGTCGCTGAAGCGTGGTGTCCAGCCGAGTTCGGTGCGCAGGCGGGTGGAGTCGATCGCGTAGCGGAGGTCGTGGCCGGCACGATCGGTGACGTGGTCGTACGCGTCGACGGGCTGCCCCATCAGCTGCAGGATCAGCTCGACGACCTGTTTGTTGTTCTTCTCGCCGTCCGCCCCGATGAGGTAGGTCTCGCCGATCTCGCCCTTCGCGAGGATCGTCGAGACGGCCGAGGAGTGGTCGTCGGCGTGGATCCAGTCGCGCACGTTCTCGCCGGCACCATAGAGCTTGGGGCGGATCCCGCGGATCACGTTGGTGATCTGGCGGGGGATGAACTTCTCCACGTGCTGGTAGGGGCCGTAGTTGTTCGAGCAGTTCGAGATCGTCGCCTGCACCCCGAACGAGCGAACCCAGGCGCGCACGAGCAGGTCGGAGCCGGCCTTGGTCGAGGAGTACGGCGAGGACGGGTTGTACGGCGTGGACTCGGTGAACCGCTCCGGATCATCGAGCTCGAGATCCCCGTACACCTCGTCCGTGGAGATGTGGTGGAAGCGGCGGTCGTGCTTGCGGGCGGCCTCCAGCAGCGTGTACGTGCCGATGATGTTCGTGTCCAGGAACGGCCGCGGGTCGTGCAGCGAGTTGTCGTTGTGCGACTCCGCGGCGTAGTGGACCACCGCGTCGACGTCCGCGAACAACTCGTCCACGAGCGCGGCGTCGGTGATGTCGCCGTGCACGAACGTGACGCGGTCCTCGGGGAGGTCCGCCAGCGAGGCGCGGTTGCCCGCATAGGTCAGCGCGTCCAGCACGGTGACGTGATCATCGCTGGTCTCCACCACGTGATGGACGAAGTTCGAACCGATGAATCCGGCGCCGCCGGTGACCAACAGGCGGCTCATGCCTTGCCCCTCTCGAGCAGTTCCAGCAGGTACGTTCCGTAGCCGCTCTTGACCAGCGCTCCGGCGCGCTGACGCAGCTGGTCGTCGGTGAGGAACCCCTGTCGCCAGGCCACCTCCTCGGGCACGCCGATCTTCATCGCGGTCCGGCGCTCCATGGTCCGGACGTAGTCGGCCGCATCGGTCATCTGATCGAACGTGCCGGTGTCCAGCCAGGCGGTGCCGCGGGGGAGCACCTCCACCTGGAGCTTGCCGCGCTCGAGGTACGCCTTGTTGACGTCGGTGATCTCATACTCCCCGCGCGCGGACGGTTCGAGGTCGCGGGCGATCGCCACGACGTCGTTGTCGTAGAAGTACAGACCCGGAACGGCGTAGTTGCTCTTCGGCCGGGTGGGCTTCTCCTCCAGCGAGACCGCCGTCCCGCTCGCGTCGAACTCGACGACGCCGTACGCCTGCGGCTCGGCCACCCAGTACGCGAAGACGGCCCCGCCATCGATGTTCTCGAAGCGCTGCAGCCGCGTGCCGAGGCCCGGGCCGTACAGCAGGTTGTCGCCGAGGACCAGGGCGACCGAATCATCGCCGATGAAGTCCGCGCCGATCGTGAACGCCTGGGCCAGGCCGTCCGGTGCCGGCTGCTGCGCGAACGTGATGCTGATCCCGAACTGCGAGCCGTCGCCGAGCAACCGCTCGAAGTGCGCCGCATCATGCGGGGTGGTGATGATAAGGATGTCCCGGATGCCCGCGAGCATGAGCGTCGAGAGCGGGTAGTAGATCATCGGCTTGTCGTAGACCGGGACGAGTTGCTTGGACACCCCGAGGGTGATCGGATGCAGACGCGTGCCGGACCCGCCGGCGAGAATGATGCCCTTCACCGGTCCATCGTGGCACAGCGATGGCGCGCTTGCCCGGCATTCGCCGCCGCCTTCGTACACGGCGCTCTCCCGGAATGATGCGGATGCGGGCGGTTATCATCGTGGTTCGGTGTGGACGCACGTCCCGCCCCACCGATGTCGACCCGTCACCCGCACGCGAGGAGCGCGATCATCTCTGACCCGACACCTCCCCACAGCCGTCGCGCGGCCCGTCAGGCCAAGCAGGCGTCGTCCGCGGACGGAACGCCGACCGAGGCGTTCGACGACCTCCTCGCTCTGCAGACGGAGGAGTCGGTGCCGCGCAAGAAGAAGAAGCGTCGTCGCCGCGTCTGGCCGTGGATCGTCTTCCCGCTGCTGGTGATCCTCGTGATCCTCGGCGGTGCCGCCGTGGTCGGCTACATCTTCTACGGCGAGGCGACGCAGGTGCGCGATGACCTGACGGCGGCGAAGAAGGAACTGTCCTCGGTCACCGCAGACATCACGGCGGGTGATACCGCCGCGGTGGAGAAGACCGCGGCCGAGGTGACCAAGCACGTGAACTCCGCGAATGCCCGAGTCAGCACGCCGCTGTGGGACATCATGAGCAAGATTCCTGTGGTCGGCGAGAACGTGGAGGCCGTCCAGGAGACGACCAAAGCCACGCACATCCTGGTGCGCGACGCGATGCCGCTGGCCTTCCAGCTGCTGCAGAAGCTGAACGTGGACAACCTCAAGCTCGAAGGCGGCGGCTTCAACCTGCAGCCGTTCCGCGACGCGCAGACCGAACTCCCCGCGCTCACCGCGGCCTTCGCCGACGCCAAGACCCACGTCGACAAGATCGACCGCTCCGCGATCCTGCCCTTCGTCGATGACAGCATCGGCCAGCTCGTGGACATCGTCGACCAGGCCACGCCGTCCATCGCGCTCGCGCAGAAGTACCTGCCGACCCTGCTGACGGTCCTCGGTGGCGACGGGCCGCGCGACTACGCGATCCTGTTCCAGAACAACGCCGAGATCCGCGCCACCGGTGGAAACCCCGGTACCGCCGCGATCCTGCACGTGGACAACGGCAAGATCGAGATGCGCGAGGACTGGGAGGTGATGCAGTACGCCTGGCTCGGCTACAACAACACCGGCATGCCGCCGATCGAACCGTCCGAGAAGGCGCAGCTGTTCGAGAGCGACACGTGGAAGTACGTGCAGAACTTCACGCGCTACCCCGACTTCCGCGACACCGGTGCCCAGATCTCGACGCTGTGGAACAAAGCCACCGGCACGAACCTCGCCGGCGTCATCTCGATCGACCCCGTGTTCCTGTCGTACATGCTCAAGGTGACCGGCCCGGTCACGGTCCCGGGCGAGGACGAGAAGATCACCGCCGACAACGCGGTCAAGCTTCTCCTCAGCGACACGTACGAGCGCTTCGGCAGCGACGGACTGGCCGCCGACGAATACTTCGCGAAGGCGTCCTCGGCGATCTTCGCCAAGGTCTCCGCCGGCGGGTGGGACCCGATCAAGATGTTCGAGCAGTTCCAGCGCGGTGTCGCGGAGCAGCGCTTCTACATGTGGTTCCCGGACGAGGCCACGCAGGCGATGGCCGTCGAGTTCGGTGTCGACGGTGGCATCACCAGCGATAACAAGACGAAGACGCAGACGGGCATCTACCTCAACGACGTCTCGGTCTCGAAGCTCGACTACTGGCTGTCCACGAAGATGGACGTCCAGTGCAACGCGGATGCGCGCACCGTCACGACCAGCGTGACGATGACGAACAGCCTCCCCGATGACATCTACTCCACCTACACGCTGGGTCACCGCAACAGCGGCTGGGGCTTCCCGAAGACCACGGCGCTGATGGACGTCATCTCGATGGCGCTCCCCGGCGGCGAGCTCGTCGGCTCGGATCCGGCCGCCGGAGACGTGGGCGGATGGGACCGGTCCGGCGTGTACAACGGGCGCCAGACGAAGAGCATGGTCATCGGGGTCCCGAAGGGCGAATCCCGCACGGTCTCGTTCACCTCGACGGTGGCGGAGGGAGACAACGCTCCGCTGTCGGTGCGCTTCAGCCCGACGACCTCCGAGACGCCGGTGACCGTCGGCGCGGGCTGCGCGACGCTGTTCCCGGGTACCCAGACCACGGCGAAGTGACGCAGTGGATCGCCGCAATGTGACGCTGGCATTCCCCCAACCCTTCCCTCTCGCCCGTGGAACCGACAGAATTGAGCGCGCACTCGTCCCGGGTGCGCACCACTTCCAGAGGAGGGCATCGGTATGGGTATCGATGACATCGTGAACGGCGCGAAGAACGCGTACGAGCAGAACAAGGACAAGGTCGAGGGCGCGCTGCACAGCGAGCAGGCCGAGGAGATCAGCGACAAGGTTCTCGACGGTGTCGCGGACTTCGCCAAGAAGGTCGCGCCCGGTGCGGCCGACAAGATCGATGAGATCCGTAACGAGGCGGACAAGCAGATCGGCAACGAGTAAGCCCGATTCCCCGACGGGGCCCGACCATTCCGGTCGGGCCCCGTCGTCGTTTCCGCCGTCGCTCCCACCCGCGACACTTCTGGGCGCGCGAAAGTGTCGCGACGGGGAGCATGCGCGGGGTTGCTCTCGATCAGCGCAGATCCACAACGGCGGAAGTGATGAAGGGGGGAGCGAGGCTGAGGGAGAGACGGTCCGCGAGAGCCGGAACGACGCGGAACCTGAGGATCCCATCCGCGCGACACGCCCGGGTTTGCGGTGGGCGAATCAGCATGGCAGAATTGTCAGGTTCCACATTTCCGCGTGTTCGCGCGCCTACGGGTGCGCCACGGGGAATCACTGCCAGGGCAGTGCACAGGCGGCGCGAGAGCGCAAGGTCCTGGGCCGCAGGCGGGAGAACCGCATCCGAATCCTCCACGCACGGCACGCCCGCGCGCGGACGACTCGGTCCGGATCCGTCCGGAATGACATCAGAACAGTGGTGCGCAACACGTGACCATCAGTCGCGTGGAAGTGCCAGAGGCGCGAACAGCGCCCCGTGCGTCCAATGCCCGTGAGGTAAGACGCGGAAAGTGAGAAGAAAGATGGCGGGACAGAAGATCCGCATCCGACTGAAGTCGTATGACCACGAGGTCATCGACTCGTCGGCGCGCAAGATCGTCGACACCGTGACCCGGGCGGGCGCAACCGTCGTGGGCCCGGTGCCACTTCCGACTGAGAAGAACGTGGTGGCGGTCATCCGCTCGCCGCACAAGTACAAGGACAGCCGCGAGCACTTCGAGATGCGCACCCACAAGCGCCTCATCGACATCATCGACCCGACGCCCAAGGCCGTCGACTCGCTGATGCGCCTCGACCTGCCCGCCGATGTCAACATCGAGATCAAGCTGTAAGGGCCGGGATCGACATGACTGATATCAACACGAAGGTTTCCAAGGGCCTGCTCGGCACCAAGCTGGGCATGACCCAGGTCTGGAACGAGTCCGGCAAGCTGATCCCCGTCACGGTGATCGAGCTCGCCCCGAACGTGGTCACCCAGGTCCGTTCGGCGGAGCGCGACGGCTACAACGCCGTTCAGATCGCCGCCGGTCAGATCGACCCGCGCAAGGTGAACCAGCCCGCAACCGGTCACTTCGAGGCTGCCGGCGTCACGCCGCGTCGCCACGTGACCGAGATCCGCACCGCGGACGCCGCTGACTACACCCTCGGCCAGGAGCTGACGGTGGACGGCACGTTCGAGGCCGGCCAGCTGGTCGACGTCGTCGGCACCAGCAAGGGCAAGGGCACCGCCGGTGTCATGAAGCGCCACAACTTCAAGGGTGTGTCCGCTTCGCACGGTTCGCACCGCAACCACCGCAAGCCCGGTTCCATCGGTGCTTCCGCGACCCCGTCGCGTGTCTTCAAGGGCATGCGCATGGCCGGTCGGATGGGTGGCGAGCGTGTGACCGTTCTCAACCTCACGGTGCACGCCGTCGACGCCGAGAAGGGTCTGCTGCTCGTCAAGGGCGCCGTCCCCGGTGCCCGCGGCCGCGTCGTGTACGTCCGCAACGCAGTGAAGGGTGCCTGATCCTCATGGCTGACTCCACGCTCAAGCTCGACGTTCAGGGTGCTGCAGGCAAGAAGGCCGGCTCGGTCGACCTGCCCGCAGAGCTCTTCGACGTCAAGACCAACGTCCCGCTGATCCACCAGGTGGTCGTCGCGCAGCAGGCTGCCGCGCGTCAGGGCACCCACTCGACCAAGCGTCGTGGTGAGGTCTCCGGTGCCGGCCGCAAGCCCTTCAAGCAGAAGGGCACGGGTAACGCCCGTCAGGGCTCGATCCGCGCGCCGCACATGACCGGTGGTGGCATCGTCCACGGACCGAAGCCGCGCGACTACTCGCAGCGCACCCCCAAGAAGATGATCGCCGCCGCCCTGCTGGGTGCGCTGAGCGACCGTGTTCGTGGCGAGCGTCTGCACGTCGTCGACTCCTTCGGCATCGAGGGTGCTCCCTCGACCAAGAAGGCCGCCGCGGTTCTCGCCTCGTTCCCGGGTAAGAACACGCTCGTCGTGCTCACCCGTGACGACGAGGTCAGCGCCCTGTCGGTTCGCAACCTGTCGAACCTGCACGCGCTGTACTTCGACCAGCTCAACGCTTACGACGTGCTCGTCTCCGACGACATCGTCTTCACCAAGGCCGCCTTCGACGCGTTCGTCGCAGCGAAGACCGGCGCTGAGGAGGTCTCGGCATGACCGCGATCAACAAGGACCCGCGCGACGTCATCTTCAAGCCGGTCGTCTCTGAGAAGAGCTACGGCCTGATCGACGAGGGCAAGTACACCTTCGAGGTGGACCCCCGTGCGTCCAAGACCGAGATCAAGCTCGCCATCGAGAAGATCTTCGATGTCAAGGTCGCGTCGGTCAACACGCTCAACCGCGTCGGCAAGTCCCGTCGCACCCGCTTCGGCACGGGCAAGCGCAAGGACATCAAGCGCGCCATCGTGACCCTGAAGTCCGGCACCATCGACATCTTCACGGCTGTCGGCTGAGGACCGGAGGAGTAGAGAAACATGGCTATTCGCAAGTACAAGCCCACGACCCCGGGTCGCCGCGGTTCGTCGGTGGCGGACTTCGCTGAGATCACCCGATCGACGCCGGAGAAGTCGCTGCTGCGTCCGCTGTCCAAGACCGGTGGTCGTAACAACCAGGGCCGCATCACGACCCGTCACATCGGTGGTGGCCACAAGCGCCAGTACCGCGTCATCGACTTCCGTCGCAATGACAAGGACGGCGTGGACGCCAAGGTCGCTCACATCGAGTACGACCCCAACCGCACCGCGCGCATCGCGCTCCTGCACTACGTGGACGGCACCAAGCGCTACATCCTGGCGCCGAACAAGATCAAGCAGGGCGACGTCATCGAGTCGGGTGCCTCGGCTGACATCAAGCCGGGCAACAACCTGCCGCTGAAGAACATCCCGACCGGTACGGTCATCCACGCCATCGAGCTCCGTCCCGGTGGCGGCGCGAAGATCGCACGTTCGGCCGGTGTCTCGGTTCGCCTCGTCGCCAAGGACGGCCCCTACGCCCAGCTGCGTATGCCCTCCGGTGAGATCCGCAACGTCGACGTCCGCTGCCGCGCGACGATCGGCGAGGTCGGCAACGCCGAGCAGTCGAACATCAACTGGGGTAAGGCCGGCCGCATGCGCTGGAAGGGCGTCCGCCCGACCGTGCGTGGTGTCGCCATGAACCCGGTCGACCACCCGCACGGTGGTGGCGAGGGCAAGACCTCCGGTGGCCGCAACCCTGTCTCCCCGTGGGGACAGAAGGAAGGCCGTACGCGTCACGCCAACAAGGAAAGTGACAAGTACATCGTCCGTCGCCGCAACGCCGGTAAGAAGCGCAAGTAGGAGTCAAGAAGATGCCACGCAGTCTGAAGAAGGGCCCCTTCGTCGACGAGCACCTGCTTCGCAAGGTTGTCTCGCAGAACGAGGCGGGAACGAAGAACGTCATCAAGACGTGGTCGCGCCGGTCGATGATCGTCCCCAACATGCTGGGACACACCATCGCCGTGCACGACGGCCGCAAGCACATCCCGGTGTTCGTCACCGAGTCGATGGTCGGCCACAAGCTGGGCGAGTTCGCGCCCACCCGCACCTTCCGCGGTCACGTGAAGGACGACAAGAAGGGCCGTCGCCGCTAAGGCGACAGAGGAGGAGAGAGAAATGGTGGAGGCAATCGCACGTGTGCGACACATCCGCGTGACCCCTCAGAAGGCTCGTCGTGTCGTTGCACTGATCAAGGGCAAGCAGGCCGAGGAGGCGCTGGCGATCCTGAAGTTCGCAGCGCAGTCCGCTTCTGAGCCGATCTACAAGCTCGTCGCGTCGGCCATGGCCAACGCACGAGTCACCGCTGACAAGAACGGTGAGTACCTGGACGAGCGCGACCTGTACGTGTCCAACGCGTACGTCGACGAGGGCACGACGCTCAAGCGTTTCCAGCCCCGCGCCCAGGGCCGTGCTTTCCAGATCAAGAAGCGCATGAGCCACATCACGGTCGTGCTCTCGACGCCGGAGGCCGCTGACACGGCTGCCGGTGGCAACAGCAAGAAGGCGAGCAAGTAATGGGACAGAAAGTAAACCCGTACGGCTTCCGCCTCGGCATCACGACGGACCACGTGTCGCGTTGGTTCTCGGACTCGACGAAGCCGGGTCAGCGTTACGCCGACTACGTCGCCGAGGACATCCGCATCCGCAAGCTGCTGCAGAAGCAGCTTGACCGCGCGGGAGTCAGCAACATCGAGATCGAGCGCACGCGTGACCGCGTTCGCGTCGACATCCACACCGCACGTCCGGGCATCGTCATCGGTCGTCGTGGTGCGGAGGCCGAGCGCATCCGCGCCGACCTCGAGAAGCTCACCGGCAAGCAGATCCAGCTGAACATCCTCGAGGTGCGCAACCCCGAGGCCGACGCTCAGCTGGTCGCGCAGGGCATCGCCGAGCAGCTTTCCGCACGTGTGGCTTACCGCCGCGCGATGCGCAAGGGCCTGCAGGGCGCCCAGCGTGCCGGTGCCAAGGGCATCCGCATCCAGGTCTCCGGCCGCCTCGGCGGCGCCGAGATGAGCCGGTCGGACTTCTACCGCGAGGGTCGTGTGCCGCTGCACACGCTGCGGGCGAACATCGACTACGGCTTCTACGAGGCCAAGACCACCTTCGGCCGCATCGGCGTGAAGGTCTGGATCTACAAGGGCGACCTGACCAACAAGGAACTCGCACGCGAGCAGGCCAACGCGCCGAAGGCTCGTCGTGACGACCGTGGCGACCGTCGTCGTGGACCGCGCAACAACAACGCGCAGAACGACGCACCGGTCGCGGAAGGAGCTTCGGCGTAATGCTCATCCCCCGCAAGGTCAAGTACCGCAAGCAGCACCACCCGGGCCGCACGGGCCAGGCCACCGGTGGCACCAAGGTGTCGTTCGGTGAGTTCGGCATCCAGGCGCTCACCCCGGCTTATGTGACCAACCGTCAGATCGAGGCAGCTCGTATCGCCATGACGCGTCACATCAAGCGTGGCGGAAAGGTGTGGATCAACATCTACCCCGACCGTCCGCTGACCAAGAAGCCGGCCGAAACCCGCATGGGTTCCGGTAAGGGTTCGCCCGAGTGGTGGGTCGCCAACGTCAAGCCGGGTCGCGTCCTCTTCGAGGTCGCGGGTGTCGACGAGCAGCTCGCTCGCGAGGCACTCACCCGTGCCATCCACAAGCTGCCGCTGAAGGCACGCATCATCAAGCGCGAGGAAGGCGACGCATAATGGCGATCGGCACCAAGCAGCTCGCCACGAGCGAGCTCGACACGTTCGAAGACCAGCGACTCCTCGAGGAGGTCCGCAAGGCCAAGGAGGAGCTGTTCAACCTGCGCTTCCAGTCGGCCACCGGCCAGCTCGAGAGCCACGGCCGCATCCGTGCGGTCAAGCGCGACATCGCGCGCCTGTACACCGTGATCCGTGAGCGCGAGCTCGGAATCCGCGCCACGCCGGCCGTCGTCGAAGCCCCCGCAAAGGCTAAGAAGGCGTCCAAGGCGAAGAAGGCTGAGGCCGAGGCGCCGAAGGAGGAGGCCGAGTAATGGCTGACAAGAAGGCTGAGACGGCCGAGACCGTCGTTCGCGCCTACCGCAAGGAGCGTCGTGGCTACGTCGTCTCCGACAAGATGGACAAGACCATCGTCGTCGAGGTCGAAGAGCGCGTGAAGCACCCGCTGTACGGCAAGGTCATCCGCCAGACCACCAAGGTCAAGGCGCACGACGAGACGAACAGCGCCGGCATCGGCGACCTGGTCCTGATCAACGAGACCCGTCCGCTGAGCGCCACCAAGCGCTGGCGCCTGGTCGAGATCCTCGAGAAGGCCAAGTAAGCCCTCGGGCTTGCTTGGAATCCAAGGAGTAAGAAGTGATTCAGACTGAATCCCGCCTCAAGGTCGCCGACAACACCGGCGCCAAGGAGCTGCTCACGATCCGCGTTCTCGGTGGCTCCAGCCGCCGGTACGCCGGTCTGGGCGATGTCATCGTGGCTACGGTCAAGGACGCGATCCCGGGCGGAAACGTGAAGAAGGGCGATGTGGTCAAGGCCGTCATCGTTCGCACGAAGAAGCAGACGCGCCGTCAGGACGGCTCGTACATCAAGTTCGACGAGAACGCCGCCGTCATCCTGAAGAGCGACGGGGAGCCCCGCGGCACCCGTATCTTCGGTCCGGTCGGCCGTGAGCTTCGTGACAAGAAGTTCATGAAGATCGTCTCCCTGGCACCGGAGGTCATCTGATCATGGCGAAGATCAAGAAGGGTGACCTGGTTCAGGTCATCACCGGTCGCAAGCAGGACAAGGGCGGCGACCGTGGCAAGCAGGGCAAGGTCCTCTCGGTCAACCCCGAGACGAACCGCGTCGTGGTGGAGGGTGTGAACTACACCACCCGTCACACGAAGGTCGGACAGTCCCAGCGCGGCACCAAGACGGGCGGCATCGAGACCATCGAGGCCCCCATCCACATCTCGAACGTCGCACTCGTCGACCCCTCGACCAAGAAGACCACCAAGGTGGGCTACCGCGTCGAGGAGCAGGCCAAGGACGGCGTCAAGCGCACCGTTCGCGTGCGCGTCGCGAAGAAGAGCGGTAAGGACCTCTGATGGCAACCAACGACGCCGCGGTGGCTGGCAAGATCCAGCCGCGCCTGAAGGCGAAGTACAAGAGCGAGATCGCGCCGGCACTCCAGAAGGAGTTCGGTTACGAGAACGTCATGCAGATCCCCGGTCTGGTCAAGATCGTGGTGAACACCGGTGTCGGCGAGGCTGCTCGCGACTCCAAGGTGATCGAGGGTGCGGTCGCAGACCTCACCGCGATCACCGGCCAGAAGCCGATCGTCACGAAGGCCCGCAAGTCCATCGCGCAGTTCAAGCTGCGTGAGGGCCAGGCCATCGGCGCGCACGTCACCCTCCGTGGCGACCGCGCGTGGGAGTTCATGGACCGCCTGGTCTCCCTGGCGCTGCCCCGCATCCGCGACTTCCGCGGTCTGTCGGGTGAGCAGTTCGACGGCAACGGCAACTACACGTTCGGTCTGCAGGAGCAGTCGGTCTTCCACGAGATCGACCAGGACAAGATCGATCGCGTTCGCGGTTTCGACATCACCGTCGTCACCACCGCGAAGACGGACGACGAGGGACGCGCGCTGCTGAAGCAGCTGGGCTTCCCGTTCAAGTCGACGGACGCTCAGGCGTAAGTCGGGCTGAACGCCCCACCGAGGGCATTTCCGCTCTGCCGATTCCCTGCGTTTAGACACGCAGGGAATCGGCATGAGAGGATAGACCCTTGGTATCTCCACCACAGGTCGGCTCGCGCGTAACGCGGCGTCGAAACCTGGTGAACGAAGGAAAAAACACATGACAATGACAGACCCGGTCGCAGATCTGCTGACCCGTCTGCGCAACGCGAACTCGGCGCACCACGATTCCGTGACCCTGCCGTCGAGCAAGCTCAAGACGCACATCGCCGAGATCCTCCAGAAGGAGGGCTACATCGCCGGTTGGGACGTCGCCGACGCTCGCGTGGGCAAGAACCTGACCATCTCGCTGAAGTACGGCCCCAACCGTGAGCGTTCGATCTCGGGCATCAAGCGCGTGTCGAAGCCCGGTCTGCGCGTTTACGCGAAGTCGACCGAGCTGCCCTCGGTCCTCGGCGGCCTCGGCATCGCCATCCTGTCCACCTCCTCCGGTCTGCTGACTGACCGTGAGGCCGAGACGAAGGGCGTGGGTGGGGAAGTCCTCGCCTACGTGTGGTGATCACCTATGTCACGCATCGGTCGTCTTCCCATTAGCATCCCCTCCGCTGTCACCGTTTCGGTCGACGGCAACGAGGTGGCCGTCAAGGGCCCGAAGGGTGAGCTGACGCTCGCCGTCGCCAGCCCGATCGAGGTCAAGGTCGAGGAGGGCCAGGTTCTGGTCACCCGTCCCGACGACGAGCGCGAGTCGCGTTCGCTGCACGGCCTGACCCGCACGCTGATCAATAACAACATCATCGGTGTCACCGAGGGCTACTCCAAGGGCCTCGAGGTCGTCGGTACCGGTTACCGCGTGCAGCAGAAGGGCGGCTCGATCGAGTTCGCTCTGGGCTTCTCGCACCCCGTTCTGGTGGACCCGCCCGCGGGCATCACCTTCACGGTCGAGGGCACGAACAAGGTCACCGTCGCCGGCATCGACAAGCAGGCCGTCGGTGAGGCTGCCGCGAACATTCGCAAGATCAAGAAGCCGGAGCCGTACAAGGGCAAGGGCATCCGCTACGCCGGCGAGATCGTGCGTCGCAAGGCCGGAAAGGCTGGTAAGTAATCATGGCTGTGAAGTCGAAGTCCGCAGCGCGGTCGCGTCGTCACGCTCGCCTGCGCAAGCGCATCGTCGGCACCGCCGAGCGGCCGCGCCTGGTCGTGACCCGCTCCGCGCGTCACGTCTTCGTCCAGATCGTGGACGACAGCAAGGGCCACACGCTGGCTTCCGCCTCGACGCTCGAGGCCGACCTGCGTGGTGCCAACGATGACAAGACCGCCAAGGCCCGCAAGGTCGGCGAGCTCATCGCCGAGCGCGGCAAGGCCGCCGGCGTCACCGAGGTCGTCTTCGACCGCGGTGGTAACCGCTACGCCGGTCGCGTCGCCGCGATCGCCGATGGCGCCCGCGAAGGAGGGTTGAGCCTGTGAGCGACAACAAGGAGAACGCAGTGTCCGAAACTGCTGCGGCAGAGACCACCGCGGCTGCGACCACGGAGCGCGAGCCCCGTGAAGCACGTCGTGGCGGCCGTGAGCGCAACCAGACCCGCGGTGACCGCGGTTCGCGTGACCGTTCGGAGAGCCAGTTCCTCGAGCGCGTCGTGACCATCAACCGCGTGTCGAAGGTCGTCAAGGGTGGCCGTCGCTTCAGCTTCACGGCGCTCGTCGTCGTGGGTGACGGCAACGGTCTCGTGGGTGTCGGTTACGGCAAGGCCCGCGAGGTCCCGCTGGCGATCTCGAAGGGTGTCGAGGAGGCGAAGCGCAACTTCTTCCGCGTTCCCCGCATCCTCAAGACGATCCCGCACCCGGTGCAGGGCGAGGCCGCTGCCGGTGTCGTGCTGCTGCGTCCGGCTGCTGCCGGTACCGGTGTCATCGCCGGTGGTCCGGTCCGCGCCGTGCTCGAGTGCGCCGGTATCCACGATGTGCTCTCGAAGTCCCTCGGTTCGTCGAACACGATCAACATCGTGCACGCGACCGTGGCGGCTCTGAAGCAGCTCGAGGAGCCGCGTGCGGTCGCCGCTCGCCGTGGCCTGGACTACGACCAGGTCGCGCCCGCGAAGATCCTGAAGGCAGAGGCTCAGGCCGCTGCTGACGCTGCTGCTGCGAAGGTGGGTGCCTGATGGCCGCTCGCCTGCAGATCACGCAGATCAAGTCCAAGGTGTCGGAGAAGCAGAACCAGCGCGACACGCTGCGTTCGCTGGGCCTGAAGCGCATCGGCGCTTCGGTCGTCCGTCCGGATGACGCGCAGACGCGCGGTTACATCAAGACGGTCGCACACCTCGTCAAGGTTGAGGAGATCGACTGATGGCCGAGAAGAAGGAAGCCGTCGAGACGGCTGAAGCTCCCGCCAAGAAGGCTCCGGCGCGCAAGCCGGCTGCCAAGAAGACGGCCGCCAAGGCCGAGGCTCCGGCCTCGCGCCCCGGTGTGCTGAAGGTTCACCACCTGCGTCCGGTCCCGGGTGCCCACACTGCCAAGACCCGCGTCGGTCGTGGTGAGGGCTCCAAGGGTAAGACCGCGGGCCGCGGTACCAAGGGTACGAAGGCTCGCTACCAGGTCAAGATCGGTTTCGAGGGTGGGCAGATGCCGCTGCACATGCGCACCCCGAAGCTGCGCGGGTTCAAGAACCCGTTCCGCGTCGAGTACCAGGTCGTGAACCTGGACAAGCTCGCGGAGCTCTACCCGACCGGTGGCGACGTGACCGTCGCCGACCTGGTCGCCAAGGGCGCGGTTCGCAAGAACGAGAAGGTGAAGGTCCTCGGCAACGGCGACATCACCGTGAAGCTCACCGTTCAGGTGGACAAGGTCTCCTCCTCCGCACAGGAGAAGATCGTGGCCGCCGGTGGTTCGGTAGGCTAAGGCTCACACCTGAGCCGTGAGACGGGCGGCTGGGGTCACGACCCCGGCCGCCCGTCCCCGTATGGACATTCTCGTCAGGAGGAATGCATTTGTTCAGCGCAATCGCGCGGATCTTCCGCACGCCAGATCTTCGGCGGAAGATCGGATTCACCCTGGCGATCATCGCCATCTATCGCCTCGGCGCGCACGTCCCGGCTCCGTTCGTGGACTTCCCGAACGTCCAGGAGTGCCTCGCCGGCACGTCGACTTCGCAGGGACTGCTCTCGCTCGTCAACCTCTTCTCGGGTGGCGCGCTGCTGCAGCTGTCGATCTTCGCTCTCGGTGTGATGCCGTACATCACCGCGACGATCATCACCCAGCTGCTGCGAGTGGTCATCCCGCACTTCGAGACTCTCCACAAGGAGGGGCAGTCCGGCCAGGCGAAGCTCACGCAGTACACGCGGTACCTGACGATCGCGCTCGCGCTGCTGCAGTCGACCACTCTGGTCACCGTCGCCCGCACCGGCCAGCTGTTCGGCACGAGTGGCGTCAGCGCCTGCAACAACCTGCTGACCAATGACGCCTGGTGGGCGCAGATGCTGATGATCATCACGATGACCGCCGGCACCGGCCTCATCATGTGGTTCGCCGAACTCGTCACCGAGCGCGGCATCGGCAACGGCATGTCCCTGCTGATCTTCACCTCCATCGCCGCCGGCTTCCCGGCCTCGATGATGGCGATCTGGACCGCCAAGGGTCCGGAGGTCTTCTTCATGGTGATCGCGGTCGGCATCGTGGTGGTCGCGCTCGTGGTGTTCGTCGAACAGTCGCAGCGCCGGATCCCGGTGCAGTACGCCAAGCGCATGGTCGGTCGTCGCACGTACGGCGGCACCAACACGTACATCCCGATCAAGGTCAACATGGCCGGTGTGGTCCCGGTGATCTTCGCGTCCTCGCTGCTGTACATCCCGCAGCTGATCGCGCAGTTCAACCAGACCCCGGACCCCAAGACCGGCGAAATCGCGGGCTGGGTCGTCTGGATCCAGAACTACCTCGTCAAGGGCGATCACCCGCTCTACATGCTGCTGTACTTCCTGCTGATCGTCGGATTCACCTACTTCTACGTCGCCATCACGTTCAACCCGACCGAGGTCGCGGACAACATGAAGAAGTACGGCGGCTTCATCCCCGGCATCCGTGCCGGCCGGCCGACGGCGGACTACCTCGAGTACGTCCTCACGCGCATCACCCTGCCGGGCTCGATCTACCTCGGTCTGGTCGCACTGATCCCGCTCATCGCGCTGTCGACGGTGGGGGCGAACCAGAACTTCCCGTTCGGCGGAACCTCGATCCTCATCATGGTCGGTGTGGGTCTGGAGACCGTCAAGCAGATCGACGCGCAGCTTCAGCAGCGCCACTATGAAGGGCTCCTCCGATGACGAACACCTCCGCACGCTTCCTGATCGTCGGCCCGCAGGGCTCCGGCAAGGGCACGCAGGGCGTCCGCATCGCCGAGTCGTTCGGGATCCCGGTGGTCTCCACCGGCGACATCTTCCGCGCCAACATCAAGGAGGGCACGGACCTCGGCAAGAAGGTCCAGGCCATCACCGCCGCCGGCAACCTCGTCTCCGACGAGCTGACCGGTGAACTGGTGCGCGACCGCCTCGCGCAGAACGACGCGCAGCCGGGCTTCCTGCTGGACGGCTACCCGCGCAACCGCGCGCAGGTCGCTCACCTGGACGAGTTCCTCGCCGGTCGCGGCGAAGAGCTCGACGCCGTGATCGAGCTGGACGTGCCGCGTGCGGAGTCCATCGAGCGCCTCAGCCTGCGCGCCCAGGAGCAGGGCCGTGCGGACGACACCGACGAGGCGATCGCCCATCGCCTGGACATCTACGAGCGCGAGACCGCTCCGATCCTCGCGGTGTACGGCGAGAAGGGCATCGTCGACAAGATCGACGGCGTCGGCTCGCTGGATGAGATCACCGCTCGCATCATGGACGCGCTGGCCGCTCGCGGCTTCACGCCCGCCACGGCCTGATGGTGTTCGGTCGGGGGATCTACAAGAATCCCGCACAGCTGCGGGGGATGATCGAGCCCGGCCTGATCACGGCGGCGATGCTCGACGCCGTGCAGGCGATGATCGCCCCGGGCGTGACCACGGCCGACCTGGACGCGGAAGCCGAGCGCGTGATGCGCGAGCGCGGAGCGAAGTCGAACTTCCAGATGGTGCGCGGCTACCGGCACACCGTGTGCGCGTCCGTGAACGACCAGGTCGTGCACGGCATCCCGGGTTCGCGGGTGCTGGAGCCCGGCGACATCGTGAAGATCGACGCGGGTGCGGAGCTGGCCGGATGGAACGGCGATTCGGCGCGCACCTTCGTGATTCCGGACCCGTCGCGCCCACAGCTCGTCGCCGAGCGCGAGGAGCTCTCCCGCGTGACCGAAGGGTCGATGTGGGCGGGTCTTGCGGCAATCGCGTCCGCGACGCACGTCGATGACATCTCGACGGCGATCGAGGCGTACCTGCTGCAGCATCGGCTCGCGCACGGTCGACCGGCCGGCATTCTGCGGGAGTACGTCGGACACGGCATCGGGCGCAAGATGCACGAGGCACCGAGCGTGTTCAACTACCACACCTCCGCGCGCGGGGCGGAGATCAAGCCGGGCCTGTGCCTGGCGATCGAGCCGATGACCACGACCGGCGGCGATGAGACGTACGTCGAGGACGACGACTGGACCGTCACCACCGTGGACGGATCCTGGGGCTCGCACTGGGAGCACAGCGTCGCCGTGCACGCCCGCGGCATCTGGGTCCTCACCGCCGCGGATGGCGGAGCCGCCGGACTCGCCCCCTTCGGCGTGACACCCACCCCCATTCCCTGACAGGAGTTCCGATGGCCGCCCCCCGCAAGACCAACTGGTTCGCGATCTGGACCGTCGTCATCGTCGCCGTGATCGTGATCGGCGTCGGCTGGGCCGTCCTGGCCATGAACAGCGGCGGTGGCACCGGTTCGAAAACGGCCCCAGTGGCGGGTCAGCTCGATGCGGACTCCGGTGTGGTGCCCGTCGGCACGGGCAAGAAGACGATCACGACGTACATCGACTTCATGTGCCCGATCTGCGGGCAGTTCGAGACGAACTACGGCGACGAGCTGGTCGACCTCGCGGCGGCGAACGACATCACGCTGGAATACCGACCGGTGGCGATTCTGGACGGAGCCTCCAGCGGCACGAAGTACTCCACGCGGGCCGCGAACGCGTTCTACTGCGTCGCCGACAGCACTCCCGCCGCCGTAGTGCCGTTCGTTCGCGCACTGTTCAAGAACCAGCCGCAGGAGAACTCGACGGGGCTTGACGATGACAAGCTCGTGGCGCTCGCGAAGGACGCCGGAGCCGACATCGCGTCCTGCCAGAAGAAGATGCCGTGGGCGGACAAGATCGCCACGTGGACGGAGGCGCTGCCGGCGAACTCGGACGGCTCGCGCGGCACACCGACGGTCATGGTGGACGGCTCCTACCTCGACCTCAACACCTTCTGGGGCCAGCGGAACTACTTCACCGAGAACTTCGGCGGGAACTGACGCCACCGTGGTCAGTCCTCGCCCCAGCTCGCGCGTCGTGCTGTACGCGCTCACGCTGATCATCGGGGGAGCGGCAGGCGTCATCGCCGCGTTCGCGCTGGTGCTGGACTCCCTCGCCGTGGCGGCGGACCCGAACGCGGCCCTCACCTGCTCGGTGAACGCGACGGTCAACTGCGCGACGAACATCGCGTCCTGGCAGGGACACGTCTTCTTCGGCGTGTCCAACCCGGTATGGGGACTCGGCCTGTTCGTCGCGCCGATCGTCGTCGGCATGATGCTCCTGTCCGGCGCCCGGTTCCGCGCCTGGTTCTGGGCACTGTTCGGGATCGGCATGACCTTCGCCGCGGTCTTCGTGCTGTGGCTGGCCTATCAGAGCGTCTTCGCCCTCCGGACACTGTGCCCGTGGTGCGCGCTGGTGTACGTGGCGGTGATCCCGATGTGGATCGCGACGCTGGTCGCCGCTCCCGCGTCCGGCGCGTTCGGCACCCTCGCGCGGGACCGCGGTCGCGCGCTCACGTGGGCCGTGCCGATCCTGTCCCTGGTCGTCCTGGTGCTCATCTTCGGTGTCGCACAGGTGCGCCTGGACGTGCTGGGGACTCTGCTGCGCTGACACGGTGAGCCGTTCACACGCCCGGCCCAGCGACACCGTGCAAGATGGTGTAGGCGGATCCATCCGCCATCCTGCGCGGCACCGCGCACGGCCTCCCACAGCAACCACCCAAGAGGAACCATGGCAACCGCTGCGCGCAAGACCAACTGGTTCGCGATCTGGACCACCATCATCGTCGCCGTCATCGTCGTCGGCGTCGGCGCGGCCGTCGTGATCGCGAACAACATCTCCAACAGCCCGGGGCAGGCCCCGAGTGCTGCGTCCGTCGACGCGAAGACCGGCGCGGTGCGTGTCGGTGAGGCCGACGCGAAGGACACGGTCGCGACGTACATCGACTTCATGTGCCCGATCTGCAACCAGTTCGAGGGTGTCTACGGTGCGCAGCTGAAGGAGCTCGCCCAGAAGGGCGACATCGCCCTGGACCTGCACCCGGTCGCGATCCTCGACTCGCAGTCGATGGGCACGAACTACTCCACCCGCGCGGCGAACGCCTTCTACTGCGTCGCCGACACCGCGGAGAGCGCCGTGCTGCCGTTCATGTCCACCCTCTTCACCAACCAGCCCTCGGAGGGCACGGCCGGTCTCACCGACGAGCAGCTCATCCAGTACGCCAAGGATGCCGGAGCGGACATCGCGACCTGCCAGACGGGCAAGAAGTACGAGAAGTTCGTCACCGCGATGACCAAGCAGATGCCGGCCGATCCCACCACGGGCCGTCGCGGCACCCCGACCATCGTGATCAACGGCAAGTACACGTCGCTGTCCGACATCGGCGCGTCGCAGACGTACTTCACCGACAAGTTCGGCAGCTCGACCGGTTCCACTGAAGCTCCGACGCCGACGCCCAGCGCACCCGCCGCGAAGTGATCGCGCGCAGCGGTCGGCGCGCCGGGGCGCCCCGGTTTGCCTGCCGATCCGATATCACGTAGTATCAATCTTTGGTGCCTTGCGCCTTTGTTGGCGTGTCGCGGTACCGAACACTCATCAATCCACCGCAGACCGACCGGTCTGCCCAGCGTCAGCGAGGCTATGGCTAAGAAAGACGGTGTCATCGAGATCGAAGGCACGGTGTCGGAGGCTCTGCCCAACGCGATGTTCCGCGTTGAGCTCACCAACGGACACAAGGTGCTTGCAACGATCTCCGGCAAGATGCGACAGAACTACATCCGCATCATCCCCGAGGACCGTGTGGTCGTGGAGCTCAGCCCCTACGACCTGACCCGCGGCCGTATCGTCTACCGCTACCGCTGAGCCCTCCGGTCGAGAAGTAACGTCCCGGTCCGCCGGGACGAAGACAGCGATAAGGAACATCATGAAGGTCAAGCCTTCCGTCAAGCCCATCTGCGACCACTGCAAGGTCATCCGTCGCCACGGTCGCGTCATGGTCATCTGCAAGAGCAACCCGCGCCACAAGCAGCGCCAGGGTTGAGCCGCGACGTGCCACCGCGGCGAAGCCGCGCTGACACGTCGACGACTCAGGGTTGAGCGAGGCCCCCAGGGGCCGAGTCGAAACCTCGGGCAGAACAACTCAACAACAGAAATCGGCAGGATCGAGAACCCGTTCGCGGGGGACACCCCGGGGTGGAGGCCCGGGAACAGCTCCTGCTCCACACCTCCACCAACTCCGAGGAGAACCGCATGGCACGTCTTGCCGGCGTCGACATCCCGCGCGACAAGCGCGTGGTGATCGCACTCACGTACATCTACGGCATCGGCCGTACCCGCTCCGTCGAGATCCTGAAGGCGACCGGAATCGACGAGTCGATCCGCGTCAAGGACCTCAGCGACGACCAGCTCATCGCTCTCCGTGACTACATCGACGGAACCTACAAGGTGGAGGGTGACCTTCGCCGCGAGGTGGCCGCCGACATCCGTCGCAAGGTCGAGATCGGCTCTTACGAGGGCCTGCGCCACCGTCGTGGACTGCCCGTCCGCGGCCAGCGCACCAAGACCAACGCCCGCACGCGCAAGGGTCCGAAGAAGACCGTCGCCGGCAAGAAGAAGGCCGGCCGCTGATAGCGGCGGGAAAGGATTAGGAGAGAGCACATGGCTGCACCTAAGACTGCTGCGCGCAAGCCGCGTCGCAAGGAGAAGAAGAACATCGCGCTGGGCCAGGCCCACATCAAGTCGACGTTCAACAACACGATCGTTTCGATCACGGACCCGACCGGCGCGGTCATCGCGTGGGCCTCGTCCGGTGGCGTGGGCTTCAAGGGCTCGCGCAAGTCGACCCCGTACGCCGCTGGCATGGCCGCTGAGGCCGCCGCCAAGGGCGCGCAGGAGCACGGCGTCAAGAAGGTCGACGTCTTCGTGAAGGGCCCGGGTTCGGGTCGCGAGACGGCGATCCGTTCGCTGCAGGCCGCGGGCCTCGAGGTCGGATCCATCTCCGACGTCACCCCGCAGGCGCACAACGGCTGCCGTCCCCCGAAGCGTCGCCGCGTCTGATTCCTCTCGCCGCGCCGGGCTCGTCCCGGCGCGGCGCAGGCTTCCGGTTCGCGCCGCGGACCGAGACAACTCAACACCTCAAGCCGCAAGTGTCATATAGCGGGCACTTGATTGAAAGGAACACAGAGTGCTTATTGCACAGCGTCCCACTCTGACCGAGGAGAAGATCGGGGAGTTCCGTAGTCGGTTCGTCATCGAGCCGCTCGAGCCCGGATTCGGCTACACCATCGGCAACGCGCTGCGTCGCAGCCTGCTGTCCTCGATTCCGGGTGCCGCCGTGACGAGCATCCGCATCGACGGTGTGCTGCACGAGTTCAGCACCATCCCCGGTGTCAAGGAAGACGTCACCGAGATCATCCTCAACATCAAGCAGCTGGTCGTCTCCAGCGAGCGCGATGAGCCGATCACGGCGTACCTGCGCAAGACCGGTGCCGGTGAAGTGACCGCCGCTGACATCTCGGCTCCGGCCGGTGTCGAGGTGCACAACCCCGAGCTGGTCATCGCCACGCTGAACGACACCGCGAAGTTCGAGCTCGAGCTGACGATCGAGCGTGGCCGCGGCTACGTCTCGGCCACGCAGAACCGCAACGAGTACGCCGAAGCCGGCCAGATCCCGGTCGACTCGATCTACTCGCCGGTGCTGAAGGTCAGCTACCGCGTCGACGCCACCCGTGCCGGTGAGCGCACCGACTTCGACAAGCTCATCCTGGACGTGGAGACCAAGGCTGCGATCGCCCCGCGCGACGCCGTCGCCTCGGCCGGCCGCACCCTGGTGGAGCTGTTCGGCCTCGCTCGCGAGCTGAACGTCGAGGCCGAGGGCATCGAGATCGGCCCGGCGCCGGTCGAGACCGTCCTGTCGAACGAGCTGTCCATGCCGATCGAGGATCTCGATCTGTCGGTCCGCTCGTACAACTGCCTCAAGCGCGAGGGCATCAACACGGTGTCCGAGCTGGTCGCCCTCTCGGAGACCCAGCTGATGAACATCCGCAACTTCGGTCAGAAGTCGGTGGACGAGGTTCGTGACAAGCTCACGTCGCTCGGACTGTCGCTGAAGGACTCGGTTCCCGGTTTCGACGGGTCCGCGCACTTCTACGGCGGTTACGAAGACGACGCGATCTGATCCCGACTGACCCTTTTATTCCTGGAGTAAGAAACCATGCCTAAGCCCACCAAGGGCCCCCGCCTCGGAGGCGGACCCGCGCACGAGCGCCTGCTGCTCGCGAACCTCGCCTCGGCGCTGTTCACGCACAAGTCGATCACGACCACCGAGACGAAGGCCAAGCGCCTGCGTCCGCTGGCCGAGCGCCTCATCACGTTCGGCAAGCGCGGCGACCTGCACGCTCGCCGTCGCGTCCTGAGCGTCATCGGCGACAAGAACGCCACGCACATCCTCTTCGCGGAGATCGCGCCGCTGGTCGCCGAGCGTGAGGGTGGCTACACCCGCATCACGAAGATCGGCAACCGCAAGGGTGACAACGCCCCCATGGCCGTGATCGAGCTCGTTCTCGAGCCCGTCGTGAAGAAGTCCACCAAGGCTTCCTCGAAGAAGGCCGCCCCGGCCAAGCTCGCTGAGGTTCCGGCCGAGAAGGCTCCCGTCGAGGAGGCTCCCGCCACCGAGGCTCCCGCCGCTGACGCCAAGGACTTCGGTCCGGACTCGGCTCCGGCCAACGAGGACGGCTCGGCTCCCGAGGGCTTCGACATCAAGGGCAACGCGGACTCGATGAAGTTCCACCGCCCGGACGGTCAGTGGTACGACCAGACCATCGCTGAGGTCTGGTTCCGCACCCCCGAGGCCGCTGAGGCCGCCGGCTTCACCGAGGCCGGCAAGTAACAGCCCGAACGAAGGCGCTCCACCATCCGGTGGGGCGCCTTCGTTGTTCCCTCGCTCCCACTCCTTGCCATTCCGCCGAAGTGGCGCAGCCGAGGGCGAGCGTCCGGGCGACGAGGTGCGCCTGGCTAGGCTGAGGGCATGCGCCTCCGCCTCGACATCTCGTACGACGGCACGGCCTTCCGCGGCTGGGCTCGCCAGCCGGGGTTGCGGACCGTCCAGGGCACGATCGAGGAGGCCCTCGCGCGGATCGTCGGTTCCCGCGCCGCCCTGGTCGTCGCCGGTCGCACGGACGCCGGCGTGCACGCCTCCGGGCAGGTGGCGCACGTGGATCTCGATGACGCACAGGCGGCGCGTGTGACGGCGGTGCGCCGCGGGGACCACGGCGACCCGGTCGAACGCCTCGCGCACCGCCTCCGGGGCATTCTGGGGGCGTACGCGGACGTGGACGTATCGCGGACGACGCCGGCTCCGGAGGGATTCGACGCCCGATTCTCCGCGGTGTGGCGTCGGTACGAGTACCGGCTGGCCGACGATGCGTCCGGCTACGACGTCTTCGAGCGGAACCGCACGACCCAGGTCCGCGGCGAGCATGACCTCGCGGCGATGAACGACGCCGCATCCCGTTTGATCGGACTGCACGACTTCGCGGCGTACTGCAAGCCGCGTGAGGAGGCGACGACGATCCGCACGCTGCTGGAGTACACCTGGACCCGCGACGACGCCGGCACCCTGGTGGCGCACCTGCGCGCGGATGCGTTCTGCCACAGCATGGTGCGGGCCCTGGTGGGCGCGTGCTCCGCGGTCGGTGTCGGCAAGCTCGCGCCGGCGGATGTGGAGACGCTGCGCGAGGCGGGGGAGCGCACGAGCGCGTTCAAGGTCCTCGCGGCGCGGGGCCTCACCCTCGCCGAAGTGGGCTACCCGGCGGACGACCTGCTCGCGACGCGCGCCGACCAGACGCGCGCACGGCGGGAGTCGCCGGGCGTCATCTGACCGATGCGCATACGGAGGACAGCCGGGACACGTACGCTGGATGGTCATGAGAGTGATCTCGTACAACCTCCGCAAGCACCGTGCCGCCTCCGAGCTCAGCGCGCTCGTCGCCGACCACGATCCGGACGTGCTGTGCCTGCAGGAGGCGGACACCACCGACCTCCCGGAGCAGGTCGGAGAGCTGGGGCTGGCCAATGCGACCCGGGGGAACCGGCTCGGACTCGCGGTGTACTACCGCGAGAGCGCGTACCGCTGCGAGGCGACCACCACGCTGGAGCTGAAGAAGTCGCTGCACGATCGCGTGCTCCGTCCGGCGCACGAGCGGGTGCTGGGGGTCCGCCTGCACGACATCGATGACGGCCACGACGTCATCGTGGCGTCCTTCCACGCGGCTCCGCTGACTGCGCTGAACTCGCTTCGTCGGCACCAGATCCGCGCGGCTCTCGCCGGATTGTCCGACCTCGGGGACCATCCCATCCTCATGGTCGGCGACTACAACTACCCGGTCTTCAAGGAAGACCTCTCCCGCCGGATGCGTGAGCACGGCTACGAACTGGTGATGAGCGACAGCCGCACCTACACGCGGTACCGCTACTTCCGCGGCTACTACGACTTCGCGACTTCCGTGGGAATGGACATCTCATCCGTCCGGACGCTCCCGCAGGGATCCAGCGACCACCTGCCGATCCTCGTCACGGTCGGCGCCCTGCCGGGTGTGCGCCCCGCCTCGCCGGAGGACACCTCGGTCACCTCGCCGTGACCCCGGTCCGGTTTGGTCGACACGCCCGAATGGCGTAGACTCTTCCCTTGGTGTGCTGCGCCTGCTGCAGTCCACCGCGAACGTGAGCCCTCCACCGGCCGACTGCGGCGACATCCTCGTCGCAATCACCACGGGAGTGGGATTCACGAACCTCTCCGTTCGATCAAAGAAAGCAGCACTATCGTGACGCGCACTTTCACTCCGAAGGCTGGCGAGCTCCAGCGCGAATGGCTGGTCATCGACGCGACTGACGTCGTGCTCGGTCGCCTGGCCTCGCACGCGGCGGCTCTCCTCCGCGGCAAGCACAAGCCGACCTTCACCAACTTCATGGACGCCGGCGACTTCGTCGTCATCATCAACGCCGACAAGGTCGCGCTGACGGGTCAGAAGCTCGAGAAGAAGATCGCCTACCGCCACTCCGGTCACCCGGGTGGACTCAAGGCCGTCGCCTACTCCGAGCTCCTGGAGAAGAACCCGGTCCGCGCCGTCGAGAAGGCTGTTCGCGGCATGCTGCCGAAGAACACCCTCGGCCGTGACCAGCTGAGCAAGCTCAAGGTGTACGCCGGTGCCGAGCACCCGCACGCTGCCCAGCAGCCCAAGCCGTACGTCTTCGACCAGGTCGCCCAGTAAGCGCCGAGAACAAAAGGACACACTCGTGGCTGACATCGAAACTCCGCAGAACTACTCCACCGAGACCCCGGTCGTCGAGACCGCCGTCGAGGCTCCCCGTCCCGTCCTGAGCGTCCCCGGTGGCGCCGTGGGCCGCCGCAAGGAGGCCATCGCGCGCGTGCGCCTGGTCCCGGGTTCCGGCACCATCACGGTCAACGGCCGTGCGCTGGAGGACTACTTCCCGAACAAGCTGCACCAGCAGCTGATCAACGACCCGTTCACGGTGCTGAACCTCGTCGGCGCGTACGACGTGATCGCCCGCATCGGCGGCGGTGGCCCCTCCGGCCAGGCCGGCGCCCTGCGCCTCGGCATCGCTCGCGCGCTGAACGAGATCGACGCTGAGAACAACCGCCCGACCCTGAAGAAGGCCGGCTTCCTCTCCCGCGATGCTCGCATCAAGGAGCGCAAGAAGGCCGGTCTCAAGAAGGCCCGCAAGGCGCCGCAGTACTCGAAGCGCTGAGGCTCGGACCTTCTATGCCGATCTTCGGCACGGATGGCGTGCGGGGGCTGGCCAACGGCTCCCTCACTGCCGATCTGGCGCTCACCCTGGCCCAGGCGACCGCGGTCGTCCTGGGCCAGGGCCGTTCCGCGGAGGCGCGTCGTCAGGAGGGCAAGCGGCTCAGCGCCGTCATCGCCCGCGACCCGCGCGTCTCCGGAGAGTTCATCGCGGCGGCCGTGGCAGCGGGTCTGGCATCCTCCGGCGTGGACGTGTACGACGCGGGTGTCATCCCGACGCCGGCCCTCGCGTTCCTCGTCGGTGACCACGACGCCGACTTCGGTGTCATGGTCTCGGCCTCGCACAACCCGGCGCCCGATAACGGCATCAAGATCTTCGCCCGTGGCGGCGTGAAGCTGCCGGACGTCGTCGAGCAGCGCATCGAGGCCGCCATGGCCGGTCCGAAGCTGCAGCCCACCGGGGCCGGTGTCGGCCGGATCATCCGGTTCTCCGACGCGGAGGACCGCTACGTCGTGCACCTGCTCGGGTCGCTGACCCATCGCCTCGACGGCATCCACGTGGTGCTGGATTGCGCCCACGGTGCGGCAGCCGGCGTCTCTCCGGACGCCTTCCGCGATTCCGGTGCCGAGGTCACCGTGATCGGTGCGGACCCGGACGGGCTGAACATCAACGACGGCGTCGGTTCGACGCACCTCGACAACCTGGCTGAGGCCGTCGTCCGCCTCGGCGCCGACGTCGGCATCGCTCACGACGGCGACGCGGACCGCTGCCTCGCGGTGGACGCGGAGGGCAACGTCATCGACGGCGACCGGATCATGGCGATCCTCGCGGCCGCCATGCACGACGCCGGAACGCTCACGGACGACGTGCTCGTCGCCACCGTCATGAGCAACCTCGGCCTGCGCCTGGCGATGAAGGGTCGCGGTATCGAGGTCAAGCAGACCGCGGTCGGTGACCGCTACGTCCTGGAAGCCATGAACGAGGGCGGCTTCGCTCTCGGCGGCGAGCAGTCCGGGCACGTCATCATGCGCGAGTTCGCCACCACCGGTGACGGCCTGCTGACCGGGCTCCACCTGGTCAGCGAGATGGCGCGTCAGGGCAAGAGCCTCGCCGAGCTGGCCTCGATCATGACGGTCTACCCGCAGGTGATGATCAACGTCCGCGGCGTGAACCGGGACGGCGTCCACGGCGACTCCGAGATCGCCGCTGCGGTCGCGCGCGCCGGCGATGAGCTGGGGGAGACCGGCCGGGTGCTGCTGCGTCCGTCCGGCACCGAGCCGCTGGTACGCGTCATGGTCGAAGCGGCCGACGAGGACACCGCGCACCGTCACGCGGCGGAGCTGGCCGATCTCGTCAAGACGCGCCTCGCGATCTGAACGTCACGATGTGCCCGGGATCTCGGTCCCGGGCTCATCGTCGTTTCCGGCTCAGTCCCGGACGGTCTCGATGTAGCGCAGCAGCAGGCCCTCACGCAGAGCCCACGGCGACGCTTCCAGCTCGGTGACCCCGAGGGCGTCCATCGTCTCGTGCAGCACCACCGCGCCGGCGACGATCTGCATCGTCCGGTCGGCCGTGATCCCCGGCAGGATCTGGCGCGAATCGGCGGGAAGCCTCGCCAGGCGCGGGATCCAGCTGCCCAGCGCACTGCGTGACAGCGTGACGCGGTCCGAGCCCGCCCATCCCGGGTGCTGGTCCCCGGCCAGGCGCGCCAGGGACCGGATGGTCTTGGAGGATCCCACGACGTGGTCCGGGGAGAGCTGGGTGGCGAACTCGCTCACGACGGGTGCCAGGGCGGTGCGGACGTGCGCGCGCAGCGCGCCGACGGCCTCCTCCCCGGGAGGGTCCTGCGGAAGGAACTCGACGGTCATCCGACCCGCACCGAGGGGGAGCGAGCGGGAGATGTCGGGGAGCTCCTCACTGCCGGCGGCGAGCTCCAGGGAGCCGCCACCGATGTCCAGCATCAGCAGCTGGCCGGCGGACCAGCCGAACCATCGTCGGGCGGCGAGGAACGTCAGGTCGGCCTCCTGCGTTCCGGAGAGAACGCGCAGCGGACGCCCCAGCGCCTCCTCCACCATGGCGATCACCGCGGGTCCGTTCGGGGCCTCGCGGATCGCGCTGGTCGCCGTCGCGATGAAATCGTCCGGAGCCTCGGCGTCGAGAACCCGCCGCGCCTCGCGCACGGCGTCCAGGATGGCCGTCACGCCCTCGCTCGCGATCGCGCCGTCGGTGCCGAGGTAGCGCATGAGCCGGACCACGGCGCGCTCGCTCGTGGCGGCGATCGGGCGGCCACCGGCATGGATGTCGGCGATCAGCAGATGGATGGTGTTCGAGCCGATGTCGAGAACGCCCAGACGCATGCTGGCACCCTACCCGTCCCCGCCCGGCGCGGTGGGGCGTCTCCGACGCGAGTGGAGGGTGTCGCGCGCCGCGATAGCATGGCGAAATGCCCGACGTCGCCTCCGATCCGTCGCTCAGTCTGTCGCGTGAGATCCCGCGCGCGGAATGGGCGCGCCTGGCCGCCGGGCTCGCTCAACCGCTGAGCGAGACCGAGCTGGTGCAGCTGCGTGGGCTCGGTGACCGGATGGACCTCACCGAGGTGCGCGAGGTGTACCTCCCGCTCAGCCGTCTGCTCAGCCTGTACGCCAGCTCCACCAAGCGTCTGGGCGCCGCGACCAGTGAGTTCCTCCAGGAGGAGGACGCGACCACGCCCTTCGTGATCGCGATCGCGGGGTCCGTGGCCGTCGGCAAGTCGACCGTGGCCCGTCTGCTGCGCGAGCTCGTCAGCCGCTGGTCGGACACGCCTCGCGTGGAGCTGGTCACCACCGACGGCTTCCTCTATCCGAACGAGGAGTTGGAGCGGCGCGGGCTCATGGACCGGAAGGGCTTCCCGGAGTCATACGACCGCCGCGCGCTGCTGTCCTTCCTCACCGAGGTCAAGAGCGGGGCGCCGGAGGTCCGCGCGCCGTTCTACTCGCACATGCGATACGACATCGTTCCGGACGCCCACGTCGTGGTCCGCCGTCCGGACATCGTGATCGTGGAGGGGCTGAACGTGCTGCAGCCCCCGCCGAGCCCCAACGAGGTCGCGGTCAGTGATCTGTTCGACTTCTCCGTCTTCGTGGACGCGGACGTCGAGCACATCCGCACCTGGTACGTCGACCGCTTCCTCGCCCTGCGCCAGGGTGCGTTCAGCAACCCGCACTCGTACTTCAACGTCTTCGCGCATCTCACCGATGCGGAAGCGGAGCAGGCCGCGCTCGGGTACTGGAACGACATCAACATGCCGAACCTGGTCGAGAACGTGATGCCGACGCGACACCGCGCCACGCTCGTGCTGCGCAAGGGTGCCGACCACGCGGTCGAGTCCGTCTCCCTGCGCAAGCTCTGACTCTCGTCCGGCGTCTCGCGGGGGGCCTCACAGCAGGGCGGCACAGCGGACCCGTAGAATCGGATCCATGTGTGGAATCGTCGGATACGTGGGCGCGCGCGAGTCGCAGCCCGTCCTGTTGGCCGGGCTCGCCCGACTTGAATACCGCGGTTACGACTCGGCGGGCATCGCTGTCGTCGATGACGCGGGCAAGATCGAGATGCGCAAGCGCGCCGGCAAGCTCGCCGTCCTGCGCGAGGACCTCGAGGCGCACCCGATGCCCGACGGGCACACCGGCATCGGCCACACGCGGTGGGCGACCCACGGTGGACCGACGGACGAGAACGCCCACCCGCACCTCGCCGACGATGACCGGCTGGCCCTGATCCACAACGGCATCATCGAGAACTTCTCCGAGCTGAAGGCCGACCTCATCGCGGAGGGCTACACGTTCCGCAGCGAGACCGACTCCGAGGTCGCCGCACACCTCGTCGGCCGCGAATACCGCGCCACCGGAGACCTCCGCACGGCGTTCCGCAACGTCGTGAACCGCCTCGAGGGCGCGTTCACGCTGCTCGCCGTCCACCAGGACGAGCCCGGTGTCGTCGTCGGCGCCCGCCGGAACTCCCCGCTGGTGATCGGGCTCGGCGAGGGTGAGAACTTCCTCGGCTCCGACGTCGCCGCCTTCGTCGAGTACACCCGCAGCGCCCTCGCGGTCGGACAGGACCAGATCGTCGCGATCACTCCGGACGCCGTCGAGATCACCGACTTCGCCGGCAACCCCGCCGAGGCCGAGCCGTTCGAGGTGAGCTGGGACGCCGCCGCCGCGGAGAAGGGCGGCTGGTCCTCCTTCATGGCCAAGGAGGTGTCCGAGGAGCCGGAGGCCGTGGCCAACACGATCCGCGGCCGCATCCACGACGGTGTGATCTCGGTACCCGAGCTCGAGGGCATGGACGACCTCTTCCGCGACATCAACCGCATCATCATCACCGCGTGCGGTACCGCCGCCTACGCCGGCCAGGTCGGCAAGTACGCCATCGAGCAGTGGACCCGCGTGCCGGTGGACGTGGAGCTCGCGCACGAGTTCCGCTACCGCGACCCGGTGATCGACGAGCACACGCTGATCGTCTCGATCAGCCAGTCCGGCGAGACCATGGACACGCTCATGGCCGTCAAGTACGCCCGTGAGCACGGCGCCAAGACGCTGTCCATCTGCAACACGCAGGGCGCGACGATTCCGCGTGAGTCCGACGGTGTGGTCTACACGCACGCGGGCCCGGAGGTCGCGGTCGCCTCGACGAAGGCGTTCGTGGCGCAGATCACCGCCCTGCAGCTGTTCGCTCTGCACGTCGGGCGAGTGCGCGGCACGGTCTCGGCTGCCGAGGCCGCCGAGCACGCACGCGAGCTGGAGTCGCTGCCGGCGAAGATCAGCCAGGTCCTGGAGAACGAGCAGGCGCACATCGAGCAGCTCGCGCACTGGATGGCGGACACGCGTTCGGTGCTGTTCCTCGGCCGCAACGTCGGCTTCCCGATCGCCATGGAGGGCGCGCTCAAGCTCAAGGAGCTCGCTTACATCCACGCCGAGGGCTTCGCCGCCGGTGAGCTCAAGCACGGTCCGATCGCGCTCATCGAGCCGGGCCAGCCGGTGTTCGTGCTCGTGCCGTCGCCGCGTCACTCCGCGCTGCTGCACAGCAAGGTCGTCTCCAACATCCAGGAGATCCGAGCGCGCGGTGCGCGCGTCATCGTGATCGCCGAGGAGGGCGACGCCGCCGTGCTGCCGTTCGCCGACGAGGTGCTGCGCATTCCGCTCGCCGAGCCGCTGTTCGAGCCCATTCTGTCGGTCGTCCCGCTCCACATCTTCGCGATGGGCCTGGCGACGGCCAAGGGTCTGGACGTGGACCAGCCGCGCAACCTCGCAAAGTCGGTGACGGTGGAGTGATCGTCGGCATCGGGGTCGATCTGGTTGACATCGCCCGATTCACCCGGTCGGTGGACCGCACGCCGCGCCTGCGGGAGCGGCTGTTCACGGCGACCGAACGACCCCTGCCGACGCGCTCCCTCGCCGCCCGGTACGCCGCCAAGGAGGCGCTCATCAAGGCGCTCGGCGGCTCGGACGGTGTGCACTGGAGCGAGATCGAGGTGCGCAACGACCCGGAGGGGCGCCCGTACTTCGACCTGACCGGGTCCACCGCAGAGGTCATCGCCGCGCGCGGCATCGACATGATGCACGTCTCGCTGTCCCATGACGGGGGCCTGGCCACGGCGTACGTCATCGCCGAGGCGCGGGGGGAATCGGCATGAGCGCCCTGCCTCCCGGAGTGCTGCGTGAGGCGTCGATCGACGTCGGGGCGATCACGCACAACACTCGCCACATCGCCGCCGCGGTCGGGGTCCCGATCATCGCGGTCGTGAAGGCGGACGCCTACGGCCACGGCGCCGTCCGCACCGCGCGCGCGGCGCTGGCCGGGGGCGCGCAGATGCTCGGGGTGACCGACCTCGGGGAGGCGTTCGAGTTGCGGGACGCGGGCATCGACGCGCCGATCCTCAGTTGGCTGCACGCGCCCGGGACGGACTTCCGGGCCGGGCTCGCGCAGGACATCACGATCGGGGTGTCCTCGCTCGAGCAGCTGCGCGCGGTCGCCGCGGCCCGCGTGGCGGAGCGTCCGGCGTCCGTGCACCTGAAGTTCGAGACGGGGCTGAGTCGCAACGGCATCGCGCCCGCGGACCGGTCCGCCGTGCTGGCGGAGACCGCACGCTTCGTGGCGTCCGGAGACATCGTTCTCGACGGCGTGTTCTCGCACCTGTCCAATACGACCGACATCGACGACCTCGCGGCGCTGGCGCGGTTCGAGGATGCGGTCGCGGAGACCTCCGCCGCCGGCCTGCACCCGCGCTGGCGGCACATGGCGGCCACGGGCGCCGCTCTCACGCTGCCCGCCACGCGACTGGACGCCGTCCGCATCGGCATCGGACTGCACGGCCTGTCTCCGCTGGAGGGCCGCAGCTCCGCCGATCTCGGTCTGCGGCCGTCGATGACGGTGCGCGGGCAGATCGCGGCGGTACGCCAGGTTCCCGCCGGCACGGGTGTGTCCTACGGCTACCGCTACCGCACCGACCACGCCACCACGCTGGCCCTCGTGCCGCTGGGCTACGCGGACGGCGTGCCGCGGGCGGCGTCCGGGCGCGGTCCGGTGCGCATCGGCGACACCATGCACGCTGTTGCGGGAACCATCGCGATGGATCAGTTCGTCGTCGACGTGGGCGACGCCCCGGTCGCCGTGGGCGACGAGGTGGTCCTGTTCGGCGACCCGGATCGGGGCGACCCGACCGCTGAGGACTGGGCCGCGGCCGCGGACACGATCAACTACGAGATCGTCACGCGCATCGGCTCCCGCGTACCCCGCCGCGAGGTGCACTCGTGAGCGACCTCGCCGCCCTCACCGGTCGCCACGAACTGGCGACCGCGCGGGACACGGAAGCGTTCGGTCGAAACCTCGGTGAGCGGCTGTCGGCGGGGGACCTGCTCGTGCTCACCGGACCGCTCGGGGCGGGAAAGACCACTCTCACGCGCGGTCTCGCCGCCGGTCTCGGCGTGCGCGGACCGATCCAGAGCCCCACCTTCGTCATCGCGCGGACCCACCCGTCGCTGGTGGACGGACCGCCCCTCGTCCACGTGGACGCCTACCGCCTCGGATCCGCGGCGGAGTTGGACGATCTGGACCTGGACCTGCCCGGATCCGTCGTCGTCGTCGAGTGGGGACGCGGCATGGTCGAGGCGATCGTCGACGAGTGGTGGGAGCTCGAGCTGATTCGTCCGGTGGGCGGCGCCCCCGCACCCGACGCCGAGCTCGATGACGACGCCCCCCGGGTCGCCGAGCTCACTCACCATCACCTCTGACGTCGCTCCACCTTCCCGCACTTCTGCGGCGTGAGAACTACCGCATGTGTGAGCGTGCCCGGGGTCGCTCTCACCTGTGACGGTTCCATCGAGATGAAAGTGCCGGACCTGAGAGCATCAGGGTTCACGGACGTACTCCTCGATCACGACGCCGGATGCGAACGGGCGCGTCGACTTCAGCCGGAAGCGACGGACCGCGCTGTCGTCGGTCCGGAGCGCGGGGATGCCCGTGCCGATCAGGACGGGGTTCCGCTTCAGGACCAGCCGGTCGATCTCGCCGATCAGCGCTCCGGCCAGCACGCCGCCGCCGCACAGCCAGATGTCGCGACCGGGTTCGGCTTTCAGGCTGCGCACCGTGGCGACCGGGTCGCGGGTCAGCGTCAGGTCCGGCGCCACGTCGCGCTCGCTCCGGCTCGCGACGTACTGTCGCAGGTGCGGGTAGGGGCTGGCGATGCCCACCTCGAGCGCCGGCCGCAGCGTGTTCCACCCCATCAGGACGGTGTCGAACCGGGTGCCGGGTGCCGTGCGGCCCAACGCGGAGAGCACGTGCGCGGGGAACGCGTCGGCGTAGTCCTCGAGCAGGGCGGCGACGTGGTCGCCTTCGACGGGGAACGCGTCGAAGCCGCCGTCAGCGTCCGCGATGAAGCCGTCGATGCTGACGGCGACGTAGTAGACGAGTTCGCGCATTGTTCTCCCATCACGACAGGTGTTGTGGTTAGACAGACTACGACAGCCGTCGTGGTTCCGCTACGGTGGTGACATGGCTCGCAACATCGACCGGCGCGCGGCGCTCGCGGATGCGGGGCTGCGCGTGCTCGCGACGGAGGGGGCACGCGGACTCACGCACCGCGCGGTGGACGCGGCGGCAGGCGTCCCGCGGGGCACGGCATCGAATTACTTCGGGACGCGGGACGAGCTGATCGGCGCACTCGTGGCCCGGATCGGCGAGCGCCTCACCCCGGACACGATCACCCATGCGCAGCTGGCCTCGCGGACACCGGATCGAGCCCTGTTCGCCGCCTACGTGCGCGACATCGCGGAGCGGCTCACCGCCGCCCCCGAGGTCACCCTGGCCCTGTTCGAACTGCGACTCGAGGCTGCCCGCCGTCCCGCCGTCGCCGCGGCGCTGGGCGACTGGTTGCGGCAGGGGTTCGCCGCCGACGTGGCTTTCACGACGGCCGCCGGTCTGCCCGCGACCGCCGCGGACATCGCCCTGTTCCACTACGCCGTCGACGGCCTGATGCTCGACCGGCTGACGACGCCCCTGGACCCGGACACCCCGACCTCCGCCGTCATCGACCGTCTCGTCGACCGCCTCCTGTCGTGAGTCGAGGGGCCCTGGTCACGCCGCGAATGCTCTCACGTTCGACACCTCCACGGGCGTGGATCTGCTGCGGATGAGAGCATCCCCGCCGTCGCTCTCGACCGCGACGGTTCGCCCGCGCCAGAAGCGCCGGAAGTGGGAGCGAGGCGGAGGCGACTACCCTGGAACGGTGATCCTCGGCATCGACACCTCCCTCGGCACGGCGGTCGCCCTCATCGACTCGGACGGCGCGACGCACGCTGACCTGCGCAACGAGAACCCTCTCGGACACGCCGAGATCATCGGCACGATGCTCGTCGACGCGCTCGCTGCCGGCCCGGGCGAGATCACACATGTCGCCGCGGGCATGGGCCCGGGGCCCTTCACCGGCCTGCGGGTCGGGATCGCGGCCGCCCGCGCGTTCGCGCTCGGTCGCGGCGTCCCGGTCGTTCCGGTCGTGACCCATGACGCCGTGGCGCTGGAGCTGCTGACGGCCGACCCGGACACGGAACCCTTCGCCGTGGTGACGGACGCGCGCCGTCGCGAGTTCGCCTACACCGTGTATTCCGGACTCGACGCGGACGGACTGCCGATTCGCGTCAGCGAGCCGGCGCTGTCGCCGCGGGACGAGGTGGACGCACGTCTGGCAGGGCTCGGCGCGCGCCGCCATGACGCCACCGCGGTCTCGGCGGCGATGCTGGCCCGGGTCGCCGGTCGTGCCATCGCGGCGGACCGGGTCGTCGGTCCCGACGACGCCCTCTACCTCCGCTCGCCCGACGTGAAGCAACCGAGCGCGCCGAAGCGGGTCAGCGCGTGACGGTGCGCACCGCGTCCGTGGATGACCTCGCCGCGATCATGCACCTGGAGCGCACGTCGTTCCCGACCGACGCCTGGAGCGAGGCGACGATGCGCGCCGAACTGGAGTCCCCGCACGGGTACTACCTCGTCGATGAGACGGCGGGCGAGGTGACCGGCTACGCCGGGCTGCGCGCGCCCCGCGGAGCGGCCGACGGGGACGTGCAGACCATCACCGTCGCCGAGACCGCGCGGGGACGGGGGCGGGGGATGGGACGGCGGGCGAGGTGACCGGCTGCGCCGGGCTGCGCGCGCCCCGCGGAGCGGCCGGCGGGGACGTGCAGACCATCACCGTCGCCGAGACCGCGCGGGGACGGGGGCGGGGGAGGGTCATGCTCGTGGCGCTGCTGGCCGAAGCCGATGCGCGCGGCGTGCGGGATGTGTTCCTCGAGGTGCGCGATGACAACCCCGTCGCGCAGAAGCTCTACATCACCGAGGGGTTCGTCGAGGTCGGGCGGCGCCCGCGCTACTACCAGCCGGATGACGTGGACGCCCTCGTGATGAAGATCGATCTGGCCGACTGGCGTACCCGTCGCGAGACGGGCGGAGAAACGGGAGAGAACGCGTGAACCGCGACGAGCCCCTGGTGCTGGGCATCGAGACCAGCTGTGACGAGACCGGTATCGGCATCGTCCGTGGCCGCACGCTGCTGAGCAACACGATCGCCTCCAGCATGGACGAGCACGCCCGCTACGGCGGCGTCGTGCCGGAGGTCGCCGCGCGAGCGCACCTGGAAGCCCTGCAGCCGGCGATCGAGGCGGCGCTGGCCGAAGCCGACGTCGTGCTGACGGACCTCGATGCCGTGGCCGTCACCAGTGGTCCGGGCCTGGCCGGGGCGCTGATGGTCGGCGTCGGTGCGGCGAAAGCGCTCGCGGTGTCGCTGGATCGTCCGCTGTACGCGGTGAACCACCTCGTCGGCCACATCGCCGCGGACATCCTGGACGCGGACGCCGAGCCGTTGGAATACCCGACGATCGCCCTGCTGGTCTCCGGTGGCCACACCTCGCTGCTGCTCGTGCGTGATCTCACGACGGATGTGGAACTCCTGGGCGAGACGGTGGACGACGCCGCCGGCGAAGCGTTCGACAAGGTCGCCCGCATCCTCGGCCTCCCGTACCCCGGCGGACCGCAGATCGACCGCGTCGCCGCCGGAGCCGACCCGAAGGCGATCCGTTTCCCGCGCGGTCTTTCGCGCGCGTCGGACATGGCCGAGCACCGCTACGACTTCTCCTTCTCCGGACTGAAGACGGCTGTCGCCCGCTGGATCGAGCAGCAGGAGGCCGCCGGGGCCGAGGTTCCGGTCGGCGATGTCGCGGCGAGCTTTCGCGAAGCCGTCGTCGATGTGCTCGTGACCAAGGCTCTGGACGCCTGCGCCCGGTACGGCGTCCCGCGCCTGCTCCTGGGCGGCGGGGTCATCGCCAACAAGCGTCTGCGTGATGTCGCGACCGAGCGCGGTGCCGCAGCGGGCGTCACCGTCCGTATCCCGCCGCTGAGCCTGTGCACCGACAACGGCGCGATGATCGCCGGGCTCGCCGCCGAGCTGATCACTGCCGGCCGGACGCCCTCGACGCTCGCGTTCGGGGCGGACTCGACGCTGCCGGTCACCGAGATCCAGGTCGCCGAGGCGAGCCGTGACTGATCCCGCGCCCGATCAGCAGCCGACCGATCCGGCGATCTCGCCTGCGGAGGACGTCGACGCCTACGCGGAGCGCCTGCAGGCGCGCACGGAGGAACTGTTCGGCACCGGGGCGATCCCCATCCAGCGACCGGCCACCGGACCGGTGCGCACGCCGCCCGTCGCGCGCCGAACGGACGAGGCCGCGTGGACGGAGCCCACGCTCGTTCGCAAGGGGCTCGGCGGCAGTGCGTTCTCGTTCGCCGTGTCGGCGCTGATCGGATCGTTCTTCATGGGCTGGCTCGCGCCGGTCGCGGTGCTCTCACTCGTGCTCGGGATCCTCGCCGTCCGCCGTCCCGCGGAGAGCAGCCGCCTGGGCGCGTGGGCGATCGGACTGAGCATCCTCGCCCTCGTCTACAGTGCCGGCTGGATCTGGTGGGTCGGCACGCAGCTCGTCTGGTGGTGACGGCGGGGCACTTCAGACGCGGTCGGCGAGGACCGCGAGGCGGGTCCCGCCGCGCCGGGTGAGGATCAGCGTCGCCGCGTCGTCTCCGGCGAGCGAGAGACGCTTGCGCAGCTGAGCGGGATCGACGTCCACCCCGCGTTTCTTGATCTCCAGGCGCCCGATCCCGCGCGCTCGGAGCACCTTCGCCAGGGGCTTCGGATCGAAGGGCACTTCCTCGCGGACCCGGAATGAGGAGACGAACGGGCTCGTCAGCGCCGCATCTCCGGTCAGGTACGCGATGCCCGGCGCGAGCATGCCCGCCTGCAGATCGCGCGCCACGGTACCGATCAGACGCGCACGGATCACCGCGCCGTCCGGCTCGTGGATGAAGGCTCCGAGCGCGCGCTCCGGCTCGTCCTGCGCATCGTGCGACGCCGTGAGCTCGTGCATGACCCCGTCGCGGAGCACCAGCGCGGCGCGGCGGATGTCCGGGCGGGCGAGGGCGCCGAACCAGAGCGCGAGTTCGACGACGGACCCGCCGTCGCTGACCCACTGCGCCTCGGCGTCCGCCGGGATCTCGGCACGATCATGAGCCGGACCGAGCTTCACGCCGACGGGCAGTCGGCCGGCGAGGTCGTGGATCCACGGCAGCGGCGGGGTGTACTCGTCCGCACGGACGCGGTGCGTCTCGGCGTGACCGGCACTGCGGCGCGCCGGGTCGAGCCAGGCACCCTCGATGTCGGCGAGGTCGACCTCCTCCGCCCGCGCGTGGAGCACGCGGGCGTCATCGCCGAAGACGGCGAGGTTGTACGCGGCGATCCCCGCGGTCACCTCGTCCGCGTCCACGGCGGTGACGCGCAGGCCCGCGCCGGCGAAGGCGAGGGCATCCCCGCCGATTCCGCAGCCGAGGTCGGCGACTCGGGTGATGCCCGCGGCGCGGAACCGGCCGGCGTGCAGCGCGGCGACCGGCATCCGGGTCGCCTGCTCGAGCCCGGCGCGCGTGAACAGCATGCGTCCGGCGAAGGGGCCGAACTTCGCCGCTGCGCGGGTGCGCAACCGCGCCTGGGTGACGACGGCGGCGACGAGGGTCGGGTCCTCGCCCCGTGCGCGCAGGCGGGTGACGGCACGCAGCGCGTCCTCGGAGGTGGTGATCTCGCCCACTTCGTCGATGAGGGCGAGGCCGGCCGTGGTCAGCACCGCGCGCAGTTCATCCGTCTCCACCGCACCAGCCTACGGCGCGGCGATCGCTGTGCTCTGCCCGGGAGTTGGCACTCGCATTGCAGGAGTGCCAGTTGCGGACGTACACTGGCGTTAGCACTCGCGGTGTTCGGGTGCTAACCAGTCTTGTACGTCAAGAAGGAAGAGGTAAACCGTGTCGGTTTCCATCAAGCCGCTCGAAGACCGCATCGTCATCAAGCAGGTCGAGGCCGAGCAGACCACGGCGAGTGGTCTGGTCATCCCTGACACCGCCAAGGAGAAGCCCCAGGAGGGCGAGGTCGTGGCCGTGGGTCCGGGTCGCATCGACGACAACGGCAACCGCGTCCCGATGGACGTCGCCGTCGGCGACCGCGTCCTGTACAGCAAGTACGGCGGGACCGAGGTCAAGTTCGGAGCGGACGAGTTCCTCGTTCTCTCCGCGCGCGACGTCCTGGCTGTCGTCGTTCGCTGACGCTCGACCGACGGGCCCGCGCACTTCGGTGCGCGGGCCCGTCGGCGTCTGATCGGAGGGGGAGAGATGACCGTCCAACCGCAGCCGGGTCCGGCCGCGTCGTCGCAACGCGGAGCCGGCGTGCTCTACACGATCACCGCGTACCTGCTGTGGGGCGTGCTTCCGCTCTACTTCCTGCTGGTCTGGCGCGCCACCCCGTGGGAGGTGGTGGCGTGGCGCATCGTGTTCTCCCTGGTGTTCTGCGCCTTCCTCGTGCTCGTCACCCGCTCGTGGCGGCGGCTGCTGGCGATCGCGCGGCAGCCGAAGCTGATGGGCCTGATCGCGCTCGCCGGCGTGCTGGTCTACATCAACTGGCAGGTGTTCGTCCTCGGGACTCTCACCGGTCACGTGGTCGAGACGAGTCTCGGCTACTTCATGAACCCCATCGTCACGGTGCTGCTGGGCGTCCTCGTACTGCGCGAGCGGCTGCGCTCGTTGCAGTGGGTGGCGATCGGACTGGCGGCCCTCGCCGTCATCGTGATCGCCATCGGGTACGGCGCGTTCCCCTGGATCTCGGTGGCACTGGCGCTGAGCTTCGGCTGCTACGGCCTGGTCAAGAATCGGATCGGCGGCAGCGTCGATGCGGTGAGCGGCCTCACGCTGGAGACGGTCTGGCTGATGCCCGTGGCGGTCGTCCAGCTTGCCGTCGTGGCGCTGTCCGGCGCGCTCACCATCGGCTCGGTCGGTCCTGACCACACGCTGCTGCTCATCGGACTCGGCGTGGTCACCGCCGTCCCTCTTCTGCTCTTCGCCGCTGGCACGCGGCGCGTGCCGCTGTCCGTGGTCGGCATGCTCCAGTTCGCCGCGCCCATCCTGCAGTTCCTCATCGGCGTGCTGGTGCAGCACGAGCCGATGCCGCCGGAGCGATGGATCGGCTTCGCGATCGTCTGGTGCGCGGTCGCCGTGTTCGCGGTCGACTCCCTGCGCGCCGGACGCCGTGCGAGCCGCTGACGGGCGGTGCGTCGCGCTCGTGCGTGCGATGTTCGATGACGCCGGATGTCGTCCATCCACAGATCGTTAGCTGTCCGATACCCGCGGAGCTCGGCGAATTTATAGGGTGGCGGGAACCCGAAAAATGTTTCGCGGGGGAGAACGCACCCGGATCGGGTGTGCTCATGACACGAAGGAGCACGATGAACGGACGTATGCGCAAGGGACGCGCCCTGTGGGGTGCCGCCCTGGTGACCGCCGGCGCCCTGGTTCTCGCCGGTTGCGGCGGCGGATCGACCTCTGCCGAGAAGACCGATGGTGCCGCGACCGGTGACAGCACCGCCGCTGCGACGCAGGACCTCACCTTCAAGCTCGGCTCGCTGCTGCCGCAGACCGGTAGCCTCGCCTTCCTCGGCCCGCCCATGGAGTCCGGCGTGGGCCTCGCGGTCAAGGAGGTCAACGATGCCAAGGCCGGCATCACGATCGACCTGACCGCGGCGGACGAGGGCGACACCGACACCAAGGCGTACGAGACCTCGATCACCAAGCTGCGCAGCGCGGGCATCACCGGCCTCGTCGGCGCAGCATCCTCGGGTGTGTCCAAGCTGATCCTGGACGGCAACGTCAGCGCCGGCATCATCCAGGTCTCGGCGTCGAACACGTCGCCGGACTTCACCGACTGGGATGACAACGGCCTGTACTTCCGCACCGCCCCGAGCGACCTGCTCCAGGGTGAGGTGCTCGGCAACCTCATCGCCGAGGACAGCCACAAGAACCTCGCGATCATCTACCAGAACGACGCCTACGGTGCCGGTCTGAAGGACGCCGTCACGAAGAACTTCGAAGAGACCGGTGGCAAGGTCGTCACCGCGCAGTCGTTCAACGTCGGTGACGCCACGTTCGACTCGCAGGTCGCCGCGGTCGCGGCCGCCAAGCCCGACGCTGTGGCGATCCTGACGTTCGACCAGTTCAAGACGATCGCTCCGCTGCTGGTGAACGCCGGCGTCAAGGCTGACTCGTTCTACCTCGTCGACGGCAACCTGTCCCAGTACGGCGACGAGATCCCGGTCTCGCTCGCGGGCGCCAAGGGCACCAAGCCGGGCCCGAAGCTCTCGGACGATTTCACGACGCGTCTGAACACGTTCTGGACGGGCGAGGGCAACAAGGAGGTCAAGGACTTCACCTACGCCGGTGAGGCCTACGACGCCGTTGTTCTGATGGCGCTGGCCGCCCTGTCGGCCAAGTCCGTCGAGGGCAAGGACATCGCGTCCAAGATGCAGGAGGTCTCCGGCGGTTCCGGTGACGGTAAGAAGTGCACCACCTTCAAGGAGTGCGCGGACATCATCAACTCGGGCAAGGTTCCGGACTACGACGGCTACTCGGGCGACGTGACCTTCGATGAGCACGGCGACCCGCAGGGTGCTGCCATCGGCATCTACAAGTACAACGACAAGAACGAGTACGAGCGCATCAACTGACGCACTCGCACTGCGCGGGGCCCGGAGGCTCGCCTCCGGGCCCCGCGTTCGTGGAGCGAGCGAAAAGGCCCGGGAGCATGTGCTCCCGGGCCTTCGTGTCAGCTGTGTCGGACCGTCAGGCGGCGTCCTCCTCTGCGCCGAGGGTGCCGAGGTAGAGCGCGATGACCTTCGGATCGTTCAGCAGATCCCGTCCGGGCCCCTCATACGCGTCCTTGCCCTGATCCAGGACGTAGCCGCGGTCACAGATCTGCAGGCAGCGGCGCGCGTTCTGCTCGACCATGATGGTCGTCACGCCCGCCTTGTTGATGTCCGAGACGCGGATGAACGCATCATCCTGGCGCACCGGTGACAGACCTGCGGACGGCTCATCCAGCAGCAGCACGGACGGGTCCATCATCAGCGCCCGGCACATCGCGACCATCTGCCGCTCACCGCCGGAGAGGGATCCGGCGCGCTGCTTGAGGCGACCGCCGAGCTCGGCGAAGATCCCGGTGACGAACTCCAGGCGCTCGGCGTACACCTTCGGCTTCTGGTACAGACCCATCTGCAGGTTCTCCTCGATCGACAGGGAGGGGAACACGTTGTTGGTCTGGGGCACGAACCCGACGCCACGGGAGACGAGCTTGTCGGCCTTGAGGCCCACGATGCTCTCGCCGTTCAGGGTGATCGAGCCGGAACGCACCTTGACCATGCCGAACATGGCCTTCAGCAGGGTCGATTTGCCGGCGCCGTTGGGGCCGATGATGCCGATCAGCTCGCCCTTGCGAGCCGTGAGGTTGGCACCGTTGAGGATGTTGACCCCCGGCAGGTAGCCGGCGTGCACGTCCGCCATCTGGACGACGACGTCCTCCGCCGGGGTGGGCGTGGTGTCGGTCATGACTTGTCCTCCAGGTCTCCAGCGATCTCCGCGCGCTCGACGTCGATCTCCTCCAGCAGGCTGATGGCCTCGGTGTTCAGCTCGCCGGACACGCGACCGGTCACGACACCGAGATCCACGTCCTGGTGGCTGCCGAGGTACGCGTCCACCACCGCGGGGTCGTCCATCACCGTCTCCGGGGGACCCTCCGCGACCACGCGGCCCTCGGCCATCACCACCACCCAGTCGGCGATGTGCCGGACCATGTGCATGTCGTGCTCGACGAACAGCACGGTCATGCCCCGATCCTTGAGATCGAGGATGTGATCGAGCAGCGACTGCGTCAGAGCCGGGTTGACGCCGGCCATCGGCTCGTCGAGCATGACCAGGTTGGGGTCGCTCATGAGCGCCCGCGCCATGTCCAGGAGCTTGCGCTGGCCGCCGGAGAGCGAGGCCGCGAAGTCCTTCTCCTTGGTGTCGAGCTTGAAGCGCGTCAGCAGTTCACGCGCTCGTGCCTCGATCTCGGCCTCCTGGCCCTTCCACAGGAAGGGGAAGAAGGACGCCCAGAAGTGCTCGCCCTTCTGGTTGGGAGCACCGAGCTTCATGTTCTCCAGCACCGTCAGCAGCGAGAGCGCCTTGGTGAGCTGGAAGGTGCGGACCTGACCCATCCGGGCGACCTTGAAGGAGGGCACGCCGGCGAGGTTCTTGCCGTCGTAGGTCCACGAGCCGGTGTTCGGCTTGTCGAAACCGCACAGCAGGTTGAACAGCGTGGTCTTGCCGGCGCCGTTGGGTCCGATCAGCGCGGTGATCGCATGACGCGGGATCTCCAGGTGATCGACGTCCACGGCGGTGAGGCCGCCGAAGCGCCGCGTCACATCATCGATCACGAGGATCGGGTCGACCTTGGCGACACCGGGGACGGGCTCACCGACCGCGAGGCCGGTGGTCTTCGGGCGGCGAACGCTGCCGGTCGGTGTGGTGGTCTCATTCACGGAGGCGTCCTCGATCGGGGCGTCCTGGGGGTTCACGTCACTTGACAAAGGTCATCTCCCTCTTGTTTCCGAGGATGCCCTGCGGTCGGAAGATCACGATCAGCATCAGCGCGGCACCGACGAGCACGAAGCAGAGCGTCGAGGCCTGAGTGGTGGTCACTGGCAGCAAGCCGTGCTTGGCCATTTCCGGCAGCAGGTTGGTCAGGAAGGCGAAGACGACCCAGAACAGCACCGCCCCGAGCGTCGGGCCGAGCACCGTGGCGGCGCCGCCGAGCAGGAGGATCGTCCACAGGAAGAACGTGGTCGAGGTCGTGTAGTTGCCCGGAACCACGGCCGAGGGGAGCACGTAGACGATGCCGCCCAAGGCGCCGATCACGCCACCGATGACGAGCGCCTGCATCTTGAACGAGAACACGTTCTTGCCGAGCGAGCGAACGGCGTCCTCGTCCTCTCGGATGCCCTTGAGCACCCGGCCCCACGGGCTGCGCATCAGCGCCCAGACGACGAGCACGGCGATCGCCAGGAGGATCACACCGAACACGATGACCCAGAGGTCATTGGCCGTGTACTTCCATGGGCCGAAGCCGTACGTCCCCTCCGGGAACGGGTTCGCGGCGCGGAAGCCGGCGTGGTAGCCGGCCAGGCCGTCGGCGGAGTTGGTCACGTCATCGAACGCCTGCGTCGTGAACAGCAGGCGCACGATCTCGGCGGCCGCGATGGTCGCGATGGCGAGATAGTCCGCGCGCAGGCGCAGGGTCGGGATGCCGAGGATCAGCGCGAACACCGCGGCCGCGATGATGCCCAGCAGCATCGCGAGGTACCACGGCAGGCCGAGGGTGAGCACGCCGATCGCGTATCCGTAGCCGCCGAGAGCCATGAATGCGGCCATACCGAAGTTGAGCAGGCCGGCGTAGCCGAAGTGCACCGCGAGACCGGTGGCCGCCAGCGCGTACGCGATGGTGACCGGGCTCAGCAGATAGGAGGCGGTGTTGCTCAGGATGCTTCCGAAGTCCATCAGCCGAGCCTTTCCTTTCGTCCGAGCAGTCCCTGCGGTCTCACCAGCAGCATGATGATGAGCACGACGAGGGCTCCCGCGTACTTGAGGTCGCTGGGTACGCCGAAGACCGTGCAGGTCTCCACCACGATGCCGATGATGAGCGCACCGATCAGCGCGCCGGTTGCGGAACCGAGCCCGCCGAGAGTGATGGCGGAGAAGATCAGCAGCAGCATGCCGGTACCCATGTCCCACTTCACGCCGGGGCGGAAGTAGGCCCACAGCACGCCGGAGAGGGCGGCGAGGCCACCGGCGAGCATCCAGACCAAACGGATGACGCGGTCCACGTTGATGCCGGATGCGGCAGCCAGTTGCGGGTTGTCCGAGATGGCGCGGGTGGCCTTGCCGACGCGGGTGCCGCGCAGGAAGAAGATCACGCCGAGGATCGCGATGATCGAGACCCCCATGCTGATGAGGTCGATGTAGCTCAGTCGGATCGGACCGAAGACCATCGGGTCCGGGCTGGCCCCCGGCAGCTGTGCGGTCCCGCCGCCGATGAGGAACTGCAGTGCGTAGCGCAGCGCGAGGGAGAGGCCGATGCTGACGATCATCAGCTGCACGGTGCCGAGCCCTCGGCGGCGCAGCGGACGCCACAGGCCGGCGTCCATCGCGAGGCCGAGCGCGACACCGCCGACGATCGCGGCCGTGACGCCGAGCCAGAGCGGCAGATGCCAGAACGAACTGACGATCAGCGCCACGACGGCGCCCCAGGACACCATCTCGCCGTGCGAGAAGTTCGACAGGCCGGTCGTACCGTACACGAGCGCCGCGCCCATCGCGGCCAGCGCCAGCAGCAGACCGAAGTTGATGCCGTTGACCAGGCCGCCGAGGAATTCGTCGAACTTGGACGTGGTCTGTCTCACCCCCTCACCGAGGAAGAGGTTGACGATCTTGGAGCCGGTCAGGCCGAACTCCACCTCCTGCGAGGCGGACCCGCTCGAGCCGTCCTCGCTGCCGACGATCACGCCCTTCGGCAGCGTCGACTCGTCCACCGTGATGGTGTACTTCGCCTTCTCGGGGACGTACAGGCGCCACTTGCCCTCGGCATCGGTTTTGGTGTGCGCCTTGAAGCCGTTGCCGTCCACTTCGACGACGACGTCGGGGACGGGCTTGTCGTCGAACGTGATCGTTCCGGCGAAGTAGAAGTCGGTCTTCTCCTGGTCATCCCCGGGCGCGGCATGCGCGGTCGCGGGGGCCAGGAGGACGGAGGCGAAGGCGATCAGGATGACGAGCAGAGCGAGCGTCCATCGTCGTGGACGGGTGAGATCGGATGTGGTGGAAGCCACGCATCCTCCCTTGTCGGGTCGGGTCGGGAACCGGCGCACGCCGTCCGCGTGGGTCGGCGTGATCCTGCAAACCTACTGTGAGACGCGCTGACCGCCTACTTGTTTTCGCACTTAGCGGTGGAATCGGTGCCCGCACGGGACCCTCGCTGCCGATCCCGGCGCGGAAACGCGCCAGAATCGACGAGCACGACGACGGCTGTCGGTGGATCGGTCATGGTTGGGAATGTTCGGGCGGCCGCGGACCTTACAATTGGTGTCGTCGGGAGTCATCCCACGCCGGCCGTCGTCGTCCCGCGCGATCTTCACGCACAGCGCGCCAGCAGGCGCGAGAGGAGCCCTCAATACATGGACCAGAACGATCCGTTCGGATTCGTCGGACTGACCTACGACGATGTGCTCCTGCTGCCGGCGCACACCGACGTCATCCCGAGTGATGCGGACACTTCGTCCCGGCTCACCAAGCGGATCACCGTGGCGACGCCGCTGCTGTCGGCGGCGATGGATACGGTGACCGAGGCGCGGATGGCGATCGCGGTCGCGCGCCAGGGCGGGATCGGCATCCTGCACCGCAACATGTCCATCGCCGATCAGGCATCACAGGTGGACCGCGTCAAGAGGTCCGAGTCCGGCATGATCTCGGACCCGATCACCACGACGCCGGACGCCACGATCGCCGAGGTCGACGAACTCTGCGCCACGTACCGGATCTCCGGCCTGCCGGTCGTCGACACCGACGGACGCCTGGTCGGCATCGTCACGAACCGCGACATGCGCTTCGTCAACGACCGCGCCGCCTCGACCACCAAGGTCAAAGATGTGATGACCTCCGAGGGCCTGATCACCGGCCCGGTCGGGATCCACGCCGACGAGGTCATGGCGCTGTTCGCCAAGCACCGCGTCGAGAAGCTGCCGCTCATCGATGACAAGGGCAAGCTCGCGGGCCTGATCACCATCAAGGACTTCGACAAGAGCGAGAAGTACCCGCTCGCGACCAAGGACGACATGGGACGCCTGCGCGTCGGTGCCGCCCTCGGTTTCTTCGGCGACGCTTGGGAGCGCGCCGAGGCGCTGCGTGACGCGGGCGTGGATGTGCTCGTGGTCGACACCGCCAACGGCGACTCCGCCGGCGTCGTGGACATCGTCAAGCGCCTGAAGGCCGACGAGTCCTTCGCGCACATCGACGTCATCGGCGGCAACGTCGCCACGCGGGACGGCGCTCAGGCGCTCGTGGACGCGGGCGTCGACGCGGTCAAGGTCGGCGTGGGCCCGGGCTCCATCTGCACCACGCGCGTGGTCGCCGGTGTCGGCGTCCCGCAGGTCACGGCGATCTATGAGGCCAACAAGGCCGCCGGTCCCGCCGGTGTCCCGGTGATCGCCGACGGTGGTCTGCAGTACTCCGGAGACATCGCCAAGGCGCTCGTCGCCGGGGCCTCCACGGTGATGATCGGGTCGCTGTTCGCCGGGACCGATGAGTCGCCGGGCGAGATCGTCTTCGTCGGTGGCAAGCAGTTCAAGCAGTACCGCGGCATGGGCTCGCTCGGCGCGCTGCAGACGCGCGGCAAGAAGACGTCCTACTCCAAGGACCGCTATTTCCAGGCCGACGTGCCCACCGACGACAAGCTCATCCCGGAGGGCATCGAGGGTCAGGTCGCGTACCGCGGTCCGGTCGAGGCCGTCGCGTACCAGCTCGTCGGGGGCCTGCGGCAGTCGATGTTCTACGTCGGTGCGCGGACGATCGAAGAGCTCCAGCAGCGCGGCAAGTTCGTCCGCATCACCGCCGCCGGTCTGAAGGAGAGCCACCCCCACGACGTGCAGATCGTGGTCGAGGCCCCGAACTACCGCAAGTAAACATCCCGCGAAACACCCAAGCGCGTCCGAGAAACCCCGCACCGCGGGAGGTCTCGGACGCGCTTGGGTGTCTCGCATGAGAGCGAGGGTGGCCGTGCCGCAGATTCCCGATGCACCGGCGTCGAGCGCGTATCGACTGCCGAACGGGCAGGTGCCGGTGCGGGCGGTGCTGCGCCGTCCGCGGCTGCTGCTGACCGAGTCCCTCGCCGGCATCGTGACGACGCTCGCGCTGATTCCCGAGGTCATCTCGTTCTCCCTGATCTCCGGGGTCGGACCGGACGTCGCGCTGCTGTCTTCGGTCGTTCTCGCGATCGTGATGTCCTTCCTCGGCGGGCGTCCCGCGATGGTGACGGCGGCCGCCGGGTCCGTCGCGCTCGTGCTGGCGCCGATGGTGCAGGCGCACGGCACGGCGTACGTCCTGCCCGCCGTGCTGCTGACCGGTGTGATCCAGATCGCGTTCGGACTCGGCGGCCTGGCGAAGCTCATCCGCTACATCCCGCGTTCCGTGATGATCGGTTTCGTGAACGCGCTCGGCGTGCTGATCTTCGTGGCGCAGCTGCAGCACGTGATCGATGTGCCGTGGCAGGTCTACCCGCTGTTCGCCGTCACGCTGCTCATCGTCATCTTCCTGCCCCGGCTCACCACGGCCGTCCCAGCGCCGCTGGTCGCGATCGTGCTCGTGACCGCCGCGGCCGTGGTGTTCGGCATGAACGTCCCCACCGTGGGGGACGAGGGATCCGTCAGCGGCGTGCTGCCGGGGTTGACGCCCTGGACCGTGCCGTTCGACCTGGAGACGCTGCGCATCATCGCCCCGACGGCCGTCGCGGCGGCCCTCGTCGGTCTGCTCGAGTCGCTGCTGACCGCGAAGCTCGTCGACGATATGACGGACAGCCGTTCGGCGAAGGGACGCGAGTCCTGGGGCCTCGGCATCGCGAACATCCTCGCCGGAGCGTGGGGCGGCGTCGCCGGGTGCGCGATGATCGGTCAGACCGTGGTCAACGTGGAGATCGGACGCGCTCGCACCCGGGTGTCGACCGTCGTCGCCGGCCTGTTCCTGCTGCTGCTGATCGGCGTGCTCTCGCCCGTGATGGCGATGATCCCGATGGCGGCGCTCGCGGCGGTCATGATGATCGTCGCGCTGCGCACGGTGGACTGGCACAGCGTCCGGCCCGCGACGCTCCGCCGGATGCCGGTACCGGAGACCCTGGTCATGCTGGTCACCGTCGCGGTCACCGTGATCACGAGCAACCTCGCCACCGGCGTCGGCGTCGGCGTGCTGCTGGCCCTGGTGCTGTTCGCCCGCCGCATCGCGCACGTCGTCCACGTCGAGCGGCAGCTGGACCCGGACGGCACCGTGGTCCGCTACCGCGTCCTCGGTCCGCTGTTCTTCGCCTCCAGCAATGACTTGGTCGACCAGTTCTCCTACGTCGACGATCCGGTCCGCGTGGAGATCGACCTCAGCGGCTCACACGTCTGGGATGCGTCCAGCGTCGCCGCCCTGGACGCCGTCACGACCCGCTACGCCAAACACGGCGCGACGGTGGACCTCATCGGGCTGAACCCGCACAGCGCCGCCTTCCACACGCGCCTGTCCGGCTCCCTCAACTCCTGACCTCTGACCCTGCTGTCCCACTTCCCGCCGATCTCCGCCTCACGGAAATCGACAGAAAGCGGGACAAGGGTGGGTCAGTCGCCCTTCACGTTCACGAGCTGACGCAGCGTGTGCCGCACCCGCACCAGGTCGGACGCGTCGGCCATCACCTGATCGATGGACTTGTACGCCTGCGGGATCTCGTCGATGAACGCGTCGGTGTCGCGATACTCGATGCCGACCATCGCCGCTCGGAGCTGCTCGTGCGTGAACGTCCGGCGCGCCGCCGTCCGGGAGTACTCCCGACCCGCACCGTGCGGCGACGAGTTCAGTGACAGCGGGTTGCCGAGGCCCTCGACGACGTAGGACGCGGTGCCCATCGACCCCGGAATGAGCCCCGGACGCCCGACGTCAGCCTGGATCGCACCCTTCCGCGACACCCACACCTGCTTGCCGAAGTGCCGCTCGTGCTCGGTGAAGTTGTGGTGGCAGTTGATCCGCTCGGCCTCGACCACGACACGGCCCATCGTCTCGGACAGCTGCCGCGCGACGCGGTCCATCATCTCCTCGCGGTTGAGCAGGGCGAAGTGCTGCGCCCACCGCAGGTCCCGGATGTACGCGCCGAACTCGTCGGTGCCCTCGACGAGGTAGGCCAGGTCGGGGTCGGGCAGCTCGATCCACCACTGCTTCGCCAGGCGCTGCGCGACGGCGATGTGGTGCGTCGCGATCCGGTTGCCGACGCCTCGTGATCCTGAATGCAGGAACATCCACACCCGATCCAGCTCGTCGACGGATACCTCGATGAAGTGGTTGCCCGAGCCGAGCGAGCCGAGCTGCAGCCGCCACTGCGGCGCGAAGGTGTCGGGGTTCACGCCCGTGTCGGACGCGAGCGTCTCCAGCTCGGCGACCCGGGGCTGGGCGGTCTTGACGACCTTGCGGTTGCGGGCACCGGCGGACAGCGGCACGGCGCGCTCGATCTGCTGCCGGAGGCCGCGCAGGTCGGCGCCCTCGAGCTCGGCGCGCGTGAACTGCGTGCGGACGGCGATCATGCCGCAGCCGATGTCGACACCGACCGCCGCGGGGATGATCGCGCCGAGCGTCGGGATGACCGAACCGACCGTCGCTCCCTTGCCGAGGTGCGCGTCCGGCATGAGTGCCAGGTGCGGGAAGATGAACGGCAGCGTGGCCGTGGTCTGCGCCTGGTCGAGGGTCTTCTCGTCCAGGACACTGGCCCAGTTGAGCAGCCGTGCGGAGATGGTCTCCATGATTCCTTTCCTTCGTCGAACGCCCGGAGGCGTCTGTGCGGACGCCTTCGGCGCCCTGGCGGGACGTGCGGGATTCGAACCCGGCGACCCCGGCCCATCCGGTACGCCCCCTGTGGACGGCGCTTGGAAAAGGAAAACGCCCCGGAACCTTCAGCGGTGCCGGGGCGTGCGATCAGGAGATCACTGATGCACGGGTGGCGCCGGAGGGTACGACTCATCGCGGTACTGCGGCTCACGCTGCACACCGCTGCGAAGTTCGAGCTTCGAGTTCATGAGTGTTCCTCCGGGTGACGTCCGGGCCGATCTCGGCACGGACTGGCAACCGTACCCGGGCGGGGACGTCGCGCGCAACCCGGGCGTGTCGCGGCCTTCGTGGCGGGGGTCAGACGATGGGCCGCAGCTTCGCGGTGAAGTGACGCAGCACGGCCGGCTGCTCGACGATCTGGTAGCCGGGCACCGTATCCGCACGGTCCCGAATGGCGCGCAGCGCATCGGCGACGACGTCCAGGTGGGACTGCGTGTACACGCGGCGGGGGATCGCGAGGCGGGTGAACTCGGCGACCGCCTGCTGGGGCTCACCCGTCACGGGGTCCGGATCCAGGAGGTACGAGCCGATGTCGCAGGAACGGATCCCTGCCTCCAGGTACAGCTCGACGGCGAGCGCGTGCCCGGGGAAGCGGTACCAGGGGATGTGTGGCAGCAGCGCCCCCGCGTCGACGAAGACCCCGTGCCCGCCGACCGGACGCTGATGCGGGATCCCGTCCTCCAGCAGTCGGTCGGCGAGGTACTCGCTCTGGCCGAGCCGATAGCGCAGGAAGTTCTCGTCCAGGCCCTCCTTGAGGCCGATCGCAAGGGTCTCCAGGTCCCGTCCGGCGAGACCGCCATAGGTCAGAAATCCCTCACCCGCGACGACGTTGGCCTGCAACCCGGCCACGAGGTCCGGGTGCGCGGCGCGGTCCCGGACGGCGATCAGACCGCCCATGGACACGATGGCGTCCTTCTTCGCGCTCATCGTGAAGGCGTCGGCGAGCGCGAACGTGGTCCGCGTGATCTCACGGATCGAAGCGTCCCGGAACTCCGGTTCGCGGCGTTTGACGAAGTAGGCGTTCTCGGCGAAGCGGGCGGCGTCGATCACGAGCAGCACGCCGTGCTCGCGTGCGACGCGGGACGCCTCGCGCATGTTCGCGACGGACACCGGCTGCCCGCCGACGGAGTTGTTCGTGATCGTCATCACGATGGCGGCGACGGACTCTCCGCCGTGCTCCGCGAGGAACGCCTCCAGCCGCGGAACGTCGATGTTTCCCTTGAACGGGGCGTCGACCTCCACATCGCCGCCCTCCGGGCAGACGAGGTCGACCGGAATGCCACCCGCGAGACCGACGTGCCCGCGAGTGGTGTCGAAGAAAGTGTTGGAGATGACGTACTGCCCGGGCGTCGTGATGAACGGGAACAGGACCTTCTCCGCGGCTCGCCCCTGGTGCACCGGCTGCACCCAGTCGTAACCGAAGATCTCGTCCGTCACCTGCATCAGGTGTCGATGGCTGCGTCCACCGGCGTACGCCTCGTCGCCGATCATGAGCCCGGCCCACTGCCGATCGCTCAGCGCGCCGGTGCCGGAGTCGGTCAGCAGATCGATGTAGACGTCATCGGAGGAGAGGCCGAAATTGTTGTAGTCCGCCGCGATGATCGCCGCTCGCCGCTCCTCAGGGGTGGTGATCCGGATCGGCTCGACGGCTTTGATCTTGAACGGCTCGGCCACGTATCCCATGCATGCTCCTCATACGTCGCGACCGGGGTCTCCGGTCGCGGCGCCCATCCAACCATGAATCGGACGACGGGGGCACCCCGGTGGGTGGGCCTCACCCCTCGAGCAACCGCCACTGCACCGTCGGACGTCCGGCGATGCGCCAGGTGTAGTCGCCGCCGGAGAACCGCGGCCATCCGTCGGGGGAGTCCTCCCACGCCTCCTGCCGGCCGTAGACCGTGCGGTCCAGCAGTATGTAGCTCATGTCCGCCACCTCGGTGCCGCGATCGGTCGTCCAGTAGGTCTCGTAGACCCGGTCGTCGTCGTCGCGGAGGAAGAACGCGAAGAAGCCGAAGTCCCGGCCGGCCGGCACCGACGACCCGCGCGCCGAGTACCAGGGCAGCCGATATCCGAGCCAGTCCGCGTATGGACGCGACTCCGCGTAGGTGCCCTCGCTGAACACCGCGAGAGTGACATCGGCGGCGTTGAGGTATTCGGGCACCTGGATCTGGCTGGATGTGAACGTGCAGCCGATGCACTGTCCCTCGAAGCCCTGACCGTCGTGCCACATGTGGAAGTAGCCGACGAGCATGCGCCGCCCCTCGAAGGCGGTCACGAACGGCACCACGCCGTCCGGGCCCTCGATCGTGGCGTCGGCGGGCACCTCGACCATCGGCAGGCGTCGGCGTGCGGCCGCGATGGCGTCGCCCTCGCGCGTGTGCTTCTTCTCCCGGACGAGCAGGGTATCCAGTTCCCGTTGCCACGCCTCGCGCGTTGTGGTCTCGGGGCGTGCGTCCGCGCTGACGGACCGGATCGGCAGTCTCATGATCATTCCTCCGTTGCCAGGAAGCCGACGAGCACGTCGGCGAGCGTCGCGTCGTCCACGCCGTGCCATTGCCCGGGCACCGCGACGGCCCGGGCGTTCGGCATCACCGCCACGAGCTGCTCGGCCCACATCGCCATCTCGGGCACGGTGTGGTCGCTGCGGATCAGCAGGGTGGGGTTCGCAAGGCCGGCGAACGCCGACGCGTCCGCGCCGGGCAGGAACTCCAGTTCGTGCAGCATCGTCGGGGCGTTGGCGAGATCGCGGTCCGTCGCCGGAATCGTGGCGAGGACCTCGGGCGGCACGCCGACGATCTCGGTCAGGTAGATCTGGCGCGCGGCCGCGGGATCGGTCGGCATCAGCGTCGCAATGCGCTCCCGCTCGTCGGGCCAGTCCTCGGTGATCAACGGCGGCTCGAGCAGCGCGAGACGTCGGATCGGCGCGCCGGCACCTGCGGCGAGGAGAGCCAGCACCGCTCCGGACGAGAATCCGTACGCATCCACCGGTCCATCGACGAGCGCGGTGAGGGCGGTGATGTCCTCGAACTCCCGCTCGAGGGCGTACGGGAGAGTGCTGGGCGAGGCGCCGTTGCCGCGGCGGTCGTACGAGATCACGGTGAAGTTCGCGGCGAGCTCGTCGGCGAGGGTCGGTTGCGGCGTGCTCACGCGGTCGCAACTCACGCAGTTCATCAACAGGAGAGCCGGGCCCGATCCCTGGATCGTGTAGGCGATGGGGGTGCCGTCCGCGGACGTGGCGACACCATTGATTCGTGTCTGAACGGTCATGGACTTTATTAAACATATCCGGAACTATGCGGTCAAGAGTTTTCTCACTTAGGATTGGGGCATGCCGATCCGCCGCTCGTACGCCGAACACGGCGACGCCTGCGTCGGTGCGCACGGGGTGGAGCTGATCGGCGAGGTCTGGACCTATCCGCTGCTGCGCGAGATGTTCCTCGGGCCCAAGCGCTTCGGTGAACTGCTGGTCCTCGTGCACGGCATCACGCCCGCCGTGCTGACCTCGCGGCTGCGGGAGATGGAGCGTCGCGGCCTGGTGCGCTCCGCTCGCCTCGCCCCACCCGCGCGGGGGAGCGTCTATGAGCTCACCGACTGGGGGCACGCGTTGGAGCCACTGGTCGAGGGGCTCTCGCGCTGGGCGCACGGCTCGACGACGCGGGAGATCGAGGACACCGGGCTCACTCCCGACGGCGCGGTGCTGGCGCTGAAGACCATGGCCGGCCCCGGACCGGCCGTCCCCGTACGCATCGCCGCCGAACTGCGCGACGAGCGGACCGAGCGTCGGGAGACCTATACCTACACGCTCGAATGGGACGGCGGCGGCGTGCGGGCGGTGCGCGGAGCGCTCGCCGGCACGGTCGCCACGGTGCGGGGTGACTCCACTGCGCTCGCCTGGGCGGTGTTCGGTGCGGACGGCGGGTCGATGACCCGCGGTGACGGGCTGGAGGTCTCCGGAGACGTCGCGCTCCTGGACGCTCTGGCCGCTGCGGCTCGCGACGGCTCCGAGCGCGCGGCCGCCACGGCGGCACCGGCTTGGACCCCCGAACTCTGAGGTACGCCGCGGGGTTCCGACCTGCGTGCGCCCGGCGTATCGTCGGCGGCATGTGCCGGAACATCCACACGCTCCACAACTTCGAACCCGCCGCCACCTCCGACGAGGTGCACGCGGCGGCGCTGCAGTACGTCCGCAAGGTCGCGGGCACCACGAAACCGTCGAAGGTGAATCAGGACGCGTTCGACCGCGCCGTCGCCACAATCGCCCACGCGACCCAGCACCTTCTCGACGATCTGGTCACAGCGGCGCCGCCGAAGAACCGCGAGGAGGAAGCCGCGAAGGCCCGTGCCCGGGCGGTCGCCTCCGGTCGGTACGCGACGACATCCGCCGCCTGACGCGTTCATTCATGGCGTGAATCTGAAGCCGACCCCCTTACGGAAAGTGCGGGCCGAACCCGTAGCGGAACACCAGCCGGTCGGCCTCGGCTCGGATTCGAGCGTGGGCGTCCTCGCGTCGCGGGTCCGGCGAGGGGGCGACCGTCTGGTGGTGGAACTGACGAGGCTTGCGTGCTTTCTGGAACATGTCCCCAGCGTCCGCTCGGTCCGGACGGCGCGCACCGATTCGGATGGTCCCGAATCGGCGCCGATTCCGCCCCTCACCGCCGAGCGTTCGCCAGGATTCGGCTGAGATCGAATCCTGGCGTTGTCGGACACCCAACCTAGGCTCGAAGCATGTTCCTCCCTCTGGAGTACGACGACCTGGCGCGGATCCGCTTCGTGGTCTCGCCGTGGTGGGAGACGGTCACGGCCGTGCGCGCGGTCGTCGTGGACCCGGCGCTGCATCGTCGCTGGCGCACCGAGGTGGTCGGCATGATGCGGCGCGACCCCGCGTTCGGCGTGCACTGGCCGCTGCTGCGGGCGTTCATCGGACGAGACCAGTTCATCGCGGACGCGCTGACACCGTCGTCCACCCACGATGAGTCCTTCGACGAGACACGACGGCGTGTCATCGCGCAGCCCCTCGACCTCTGGCAGGCGGACCTCGTGCGGCTGCGCGAGGCGCCGGCACGGCCGGACACGGTCGAGATTCTGGCGACGTTCGAGGCGGACCCGGCCGACGGCGTCGCGCGGCTGGTGGCGGCGACCACGTGGTTCTGGGAGCTCGCGGTCGAGCCGCACTGGGAACGGCTGAACGCGCTGCTCGTCGCTGACATCGAGCATCGTGCCCGCCTGCTGTCGCGCGGCGGCGTGGAGGAGATGCTGCGCACACTCCATCCGCTCGTGACGCGCGTCCCCGGCGGACTGGACATCGCAGGTAAGACCTGCACGCTCTGCAACGGCGTCGCCGGCGAAGGGTTGACCCTGGTACCGTCCCTGTTCGCGTGGCCGGGTGCGCTGGTCCTGGATCGCAAGCCGTTCATCCGCACACTCACGTACACACCGCGCGGAGCGGGCACGATGTGGGAGGAGCGGGAGTGCGACCCGGAGTCGGCCTCGCTCGGTCAGCTCATCGGCACCACCCGCGCCGCCATCCTGCTGGCCGCGGACGTGCCGATGACCACCACGCAACTCGCGGTGCAGCTGCAGATGGCGCCCGCGACCGTGAGCGCACACCTGAAGGTGCTCGCCGGCACGCGCATCGTGCGTCCATTCCGCCGCGGCCGCGAGGTGTACTACGAGCGGACGGATCTGGGGGCGCGGTTCGCGACGCCCGTGGACGAGGTCGTCCCGACCTGACTCAGCGCGGGCCGAGGAACCACGAGACCAGTGCGGTTCGTTCGTCGGAGCTGGCCGCGTAGGGGTCGGCGGGACGATCGATGGCGCCGCGGTCGAGGAACTCGTCGATCGCGGCCGGGCGCTGGGGTACCGAGTGCTCGGGGCGCCGCGGGGTGCGGACTCGTTTGAACATGGACTCAGCCTCGTCCGGCCCCTCGAGAAGCGCACCGATTCGGCACTGGCCGAACGGTGCCGCAGGCCCGATCCGGTCACAGCCGAATCGACGCGCGCGCACAGCGAGCGGGCATACCGTGAGACATGCTCATCACCCTGAGTGCGCAGGATCTCGCTCACATCCGGCTGCTCGTCTCGCCGTGGTGGGAGACGCTCGCCGCGGTGCGGACCATCCTGCATCAGCCCGCGCTGCATCGGGCGTGGGCGAAACGCACCCTCGCGGACATGGCGGAGGACCGCGCCGGTCCGGGTCACTGGGATGTCCTGCGCACCTTCGTGGTCCATGACCGGATGATCGCGGGCGTCCTCACGCCGACGCCGTCGCGGGATGAGACCTTCGAGGAGTCCGTGGAACGTGTCCTGGCCCAGGACGACACGGTCTGGTTCGCCGATCTCGAACGGGCCCGGAATCGGGTGGAGCGACCGCAGAGTCAGCTCGTGATCGAGCGGTTCGAGGCGGACCTCGACGCGGGTCGTGACGAGGTTGCCGCGGCCGCTCGCTGGTTCTGGCACCTCGCCGTCGAGCCGTCCTGGGAGCGGATTCACGCGCTGCAACTGGCCGATATCGCGCACCGCTCGGGGCTGATCGCCCGCGGTGGGCTGGAGGAGGTGCTGCAGACCCTGCATCCGCAGGTGATGCGCGTCCCGGACGGACTGGAGCTGCAGGGGGACTGCACGAGTGTCGGGGCCGGCGGTCGCGGGCCCGGTCTCATCCTGCTGCCCTGCGTGTTCGCGTGGCCCGGCACGTTCGTGCTCAACCGTGCTCCGTTCACGCCGACGTTGACGTACTCGCCGCGCGGTGCCGGGGCGCTGTGGGACCGGCCGGTCGATGCGCACGCGTCGCCGCTGAACGCCCTGCTCGGGGGAATGCGGGCGACGATCCTGCTGCACCTGGATGTGCCGATGACCACCACACAGCTGGCCGTCCAGCTGATGACGGCGGCGGCCACGGTGAGCGATCACCTGAAGGTGCTCGCTGCGGCGGACCTGCTGCAGTCGGTCCGCCGCGGGCGGGAGGTCTACTACTCCCGCACCGCGCGCGGCGACGAACTGTGCCGGGCCTGAGGCGGCGGCCTCGCTCAGCGGAGTCGGCCGAAGCCGGACCAGAGGAGCGATGCCGCGCGCTCGCGGTCGACGCGGTCGTACGCGTCCTCGATCGGCCCCGGAAGACCGAGACGGACGTGCTCGTCGACGTCGGCCCCGGTGATCATCCGGGTCGAGCGGCGGGTGGTGTGCGGGGTGGAGGCGATGTGGAACATGACCACAGCGTCCGTCGTCGTCGGCATCGGCGCCTCGATCCGGTGAGCGCCGAACGGTCGTGGTCCCGTATCCGCCGGGCAGCGCTCACAGGCGGCGCGGGTAGGGTG
>NZ_LN648871.1 GCF_000826185.2 Microbacterium gorillae
GCCCATGCCCCTTCTGACCCCCGCAGATGCCTCACCCCGCCCAGCGGACCCGCCTACCTCGGTCGGTGAGCGAGCGCCAGCGAGACGAAACGTCGCAAGCCAGGATGCGCTCGTCTGTCCATGCCCGTCGTGCACGATGGTGCAATCCACGCGACGTGCGCTCGCCGGGCAAAGCTCCGGAGGTCCGAGGCCCTTCGGCGATCAGGTCCCGGCCTCAGGGCCAACCCAGCGCCGGAGCCACGTGCTTCAGGATCGCCTCGATGGCGTGAATGTTGTCCGCCACCCGCCAACTGATCGGGAGGGGCGCCCAGGCTCAGCTGTCACGCTTCTGCCTTGTGCTGACGACGACGCGAGTGCCCGCGATGAGATCGTGGGGTCCTCGCCTGTCTTTCTGGAATGCGACGAACGCGATGTAGACAAGCGGGATCAGGTCGGCTGCGACAACCGTGACCATCAGCCAGAGCGGGAACCCGTATTCACCGTTCGCGGCATTCGCGACGATGTTCCACACCGCGAAGTGCGCGATCTCCCAGGGGAGCAGCTTGACGACGGTGCGGATGGCGATCCGACCCCGCGAAGGCCGGCCCTCATCCTTCGCATTCACAACCCGCAGGCCAAGGGCTCTCTTCCCCACGGTTGCCTGTCTTGTCGAGGCTTCACCCAGGTAGAGATAGACGCCCACAGGTAGCACCAGAACAAGAAACCCGAGGAACTGTGCCCCGGGGGCGCCCAGAGCCAACCAATTGAAGAATTCACCGGTGATGGAGGAGAGGATGAGCATCACCATGGCGAGCGCCGCCATCCAGCCCAGGATCAGTGCATAGTCCACAAGCAGCGCCCGTAAGCGCACACCGAACTTCGGCCGAAGAACGGGAGCGCTTGACGTCATACCGTCACGTTAGTTGTGACGACGGAATCTGTTGCAGCGACAGGGCAGGGAACCCTGCCGGTTCAGCGCCAGCCCAGCGCCGGAGCGACGTCCCGAAGAATCGACTCGATGACGTGAGTGTTGTACTCGACTCCGAGCTGGTTCGGGACGGTGAGCAGCAGGGTGTCCGCGGCCGCGATGGCCTCGTCCTCCGCGAGCTCCGCGATCAACGTTTCCGGATCGGCCGCGTAGGAGCGTCCGAAGATCGCCTGACCGGAATCGATCATCCCGATCTGGTCGTTCTTCTCCCGGTTGATGCCGAAGTAGCGGTGGTCCTCCGGGGTGGTCAGCGCGAAGATCGACCGGCTCACGGAAACCCGAGGTTCGCGCTCCCACCCGGCGTCCTTCCACGCTGCGCGGAAGCGCTCGATCTGCTTGCGCTGCTGCACGTGGAACGGCTCGTCGGACTCGTGGTTCTTCAGCGTCGAGCTCATCAGGTTCATGCCGAGTTGCGCGGTCCATTCCGCGGTCGCGTCCGACCCGGCACCCCACCAGATGCGGTCACGCAGGCCGGGGGACTGCGGCTCGATGCCGAGCGGACCGGCGTACGGGTTCGGGAACATCGGTCGCGGGTTCGGCTCGGCGAACCGGGCGCCGTCGATGACCTTCAACATCACCTCGGTGTTCTGCCGGGCGACGTCCGCCATCGTCATGCCCTCCGGGGCGCCGATGCCGAAGTACTGGAAGCCGTCGACGACCTGCTCGGGTGAACCACGGCTCACGCCGAGCTGCAGTCGGCCGTCGGAGATGAGGTCCGCGGCCCCGGCGTTCTCGGCGAACATCAGCGGGTTCTCGTACCGCATGTCGATCACGCCGGTGCCGATCTCGATTTTCGATGTCTTCGCGCCGATCGCCGCCAGCAGCGGGAACGGAGACCCCAGCTGCTGCGCGTAGTGGTGCACGCGGAAGTACGCCCCGTCCGCGCCGATCTCCTCCGCCGCCACGGCGAGGTCGATCGACTGGTGCAGCACGTCCGACGCCGACCGCGTGCCGGAGTCGGGGTGGTCGGTCCAGTGGCCGAAGGAGAGAAAACCGATCTTCTTCATACGTGTATGCAACCGCATGGACCCAGGATGATTCCCACGGACCGCCGGAATCTGACGGCGTTGGCTCAGAGCCGCGCGTGCGAAGAAAGGACGTCACAAAAACGCAGATATTTTGTGACCAAAAGAAACGTGAAATGAGCCTCTTCGGGCGAAATAGCAGGCTTTTCAAGCCGGGCAGTCGGTGCTCTTGACAAGCTTATTTTTGAGCGTAAAGTAACCCTTCAATCGAAGGGGATCAGGTGTCTGAGTCCACAACCGTCAAAGACATGCGTCGCGCGAACCGCGCCCAACTGCTCCGGCACCTGGTGCGCGGCGGCGAATCCTCGCGGAGCGCGCTGGGCGAGGTCACCGGATTGTCTCCCGCGACGGTGACGAACGTCATTTCCGACCTCATCGCCGACGGAATCGTCATCGAGCAGGGTCAAGGAATCACGAAGCCTGCCGGCGGTCGTCCGCGGGTGCTCGTCGACGTCAAGCGCGATGCCGCGTGGATGTTCGGTGCCGACGTCGGTGAGAACGCCGTCACCGTCGGACTGTTCGACCTGACGATGAACCGCATCGGCGAGCGGACCTACCCGTTCCCGAGCCGTCGCATCACGCCGGACGAGGTGATGGGACTGATCGAGCAGGGAACGATCGAGCTTCTCGCCGGACACCGCGGCACCCGTCCACCCGTGCTGGGCTTGGGCCTGGGCGTGCCGGGCATCGTTCAGACGAGCATCGATGAGGACGGACACCGCCACGACGTCGTCCATGCACAGGTGATCGGGTGGGAGAGCGAGTCATTCGACGAACTCAGCCAGCGCCTCGGAATGCGCGTCTTCATCGACAACGGGGCCAAGACGACCACGGAAGCCGAGTCCTGGTTCGGGTCGATCCGCGGCGAAGCCGATGGCATCGTCGTGCTGATCGGTACCGGAGCCGGTGCCGGCATCGTCTCCAACGGCGCCCTGGTGCGCGGCTCATCCAGCAGCGCCGGCGAATGGGGCCACACCAAGATCAGCACGGACGGGGTGCGTTGCCGGTGCGGTGCTCGCGGATGCGTGGAGACGTTCGTCGGCGCGGCAGCTGTGCTCGATGCCTGGCGCGAGCGCGGCGCCGGGACCGAGAATGCCGAACCGCACGCCGTCGGAGAACTCTTCGCCGAGGCCGAGACCGGCTCACCTCGCGCCGTGCATGCGGTGGAAGACCTCGTCGACCATCTCGGCATCGCGCTGTCGAACCTCGTCAACCTTTACAACCCGCGCCACATCGTGCTCGCCGGCTGGTTCGGCGATGTCATCGCCACCCACCGACTCGATGCGGTCACCGCCGCCGTCAAGCAGAACAGCCTCTCCGTCGCCGCCGCAGACGTCACCATCGGGCGCTCCTCGCTGGGTGCCACAGCCGTCGCGCTCGGTGCGGCGATCCTCGCCCTGGATGAGTTCATCTCCTCGGGCGAAAGCCTGCCCGGACCATCGTCACCGCCCGAAGTATCCCGCACCATCTCACCGCAGCACCCGAAAGGACAATGATCATGAAGAAGAGTCTCTGGACCACCGCCGTCGCGGTCGCCGCGATCGGCCTGGCATTGAGCGGTTGCAGCAGTACGAATCCCGCGACCGGAGGAAGCGCGACCGCGAGCGAATCGAAGACCATCGCGTTCTTGATGCCATGCTCCACCTGCGCCGACCGCTTCGAGTCGAAGGACAAGCCGTACTTCATCGACGCGGTCCACGCGATCGACCCGTCCATCACCGTCATCGCCAACAACGCGCAGGGCGATGAGGCGAAGCAGATTTCGCAGACGGAGTCGGCCCTGACGAACGGCGCGAAGGTGATCGTCGCCAGCCCCTACACGGCCAAGGCCGGTGCGACGATCGTGAGCAAGGCCGAGGCGGACGGCGCCAGTGTCGTCGCCTATGACGGCATGATCGACGGCGCGATCCCTGCCGCCTACGTCTCCTTCCAGAACGAGAAGGTCGGTCAGCTTCAGGGGCAGTACATCCTCGATCATGCGCCCGCCGGCGGCACTGTCGTCATGATCAACGGTGACGTCACCTCCGCACCGGGCCTGGCGTTCAAGAAGGGCGCACACTCCGTGCTGGATGCCGCCTTCAGCTCGCACAAGCTCTCACTAGGCTACGAAACCGACATCTCCGGATTCGACGGAGCCAAGGCGCAGGCCGCCATGGAGCAGGCGCTGACCAAGCTGAATAACAAGGTTGACGCCGTGTTGGTGCCCAACGACGGCATGGCGACCCCGATCATCGCCGCGCTCACCGCTCAGCATCTGGCGGGCAAGGTGATCGTGACGGGCCAGGACGCCACCGATCCGGGACTGTCGAACATCATCGCGGGAACGCAGTCGATGACCGTCTACAAGTCGATCAAGGACGAAGCCGCCGCCGCGGCGAAGATCGCCGTGGCCCTGCTCAACGGCGACACCGCAGCAGTGAAGGCCGACACCAAGGACTCCGTCAAGAACGACACCGGTGAGGTTCCGGCCGTGCTGCTGGAGCCCGTCGTGGTCGACAAGGACAACATCGCAACGACGGTGATCAAGGACGGATTCTCGGATTGGAAGAAGATCTGCGTCGGCGCGGCGGAGGCACTGTGTCCGTCGAAATGACCGACCGGGAGCGTTCGCGCACCGCAGACGCGGACGCTCCGCCCCTCCTCGAACTGCGCGGCGCATCGAAGGCCTACGGCAACGTCCAGGCGCTGACCGACGTTGACTTCACGGTGCGTGCCGGTGAGGTCGTGGCGCTCCTGGGAGACAACGGCGCAGGAAAGTCGACGCTCGTCAAAGCCATTGCGGGTGCGAACCAGCTGACCAGCGGTGAAATGCTGATCGCCGGCTCGCCCACGACGATCAGCTCGCCGGCCGAGGCTTCCCGCCACGGCATCGAGACGGTGTACCAGGACCTCGCCCTGTGCGACAACCTCGACGTGACGGCGAATCTGTACCTCGGGCGTGAGCTGCGGGTGCGGTCGTTGGGGATGATGGACCAGATCGCGATGGAGAAGAGTGCTCAGGCTGTCATCGCGGATCTCGCGGCCACGATCCCCAGTCTGGATCGACTCGTCTCCGGGCTGTCGGGCGGGCAGCGCCAGGCCGTGGCCGTGGCCCGTGCCGCGCTGTGGGGATCTCGAGTCGTGCTGTTGGACGAGCCGACGGCGGCCCTCGGGGTCGCGCAGACCCACATGGTCTATGAGTTGGTGCGCAAGCTTCGAGACCGGGGCATCGGCGTCGTCGTGGTCACCCACAACATGGCGGATGCGTTCGCGATCGCCGACCGCATCACCGTGTTGCGGCTGGGTCGAAACGCGGGAGAATTCTCGCCCCTGCGGAACACTCCCGAGCAGGTCGTCGCCGCCATCACCGGGGCCGACACCCTGAACGGCGGGCACGGCAGATGACGACGACTCCTCTCGCCCGCCCGCTCGAGCGCCGGCCGCGACGCGTCAGCCTGCCGCAGGACTGGGGGCCGTATGCCGTCGTCGCGGGCCTCGCTGTGGTCTGGATCGTGTTCCAGCTGCTCAACGAGAACTTCCTCTCGCCCCGAAATCTGTCCAACCTCACTCTGCAGATCGCGGTGCTCGGAACCGTGTCGGTGGGCATGGTGCTGGTGCTCATCCTGGGCGAGATCGACCTGTCGGTCGGTGCGATCGCGGGAGTGAGTGCGGCGACTCTCGCGCTGCTGTCGACGAACCTCGGTCTTCCGGCGTGGCTGGCGATCCTCGCCGGCCTCCTCTTCGGCGCGATCATCGGACTCCTGCAGTCCCTGGTCATCGTGTTCATCGGGATTCCGTCGTTCATCGTGACGCTGGCGGGGCTGCTGATCTGGCAGGGCGTGCAGTTGATCCTCATCGGATCCAACGGTCAGATCGCCCTGAACGACCCATTCCTCAAAGCGATCGCGTCGACCTATCTTGCGCCCGCCGCCGGGTGGGTCATTGCCGTGCTCGTGGCGCTGGTGAGCGTGGTTGTCCTGATCGTGGGGCGCGCCCGGAGGGTGGCGGCCGGTCTTGCCGCGCGGTCGCTGAGCACGACGGTGGCGCTCGGCGGCGCCGTCGTCGTCTTCACCCTGGCCGTGACATGGCTGTTGAACGCGTACTTCGGCATTCCGTGGGTGCTGCTGATCCTGCTGGGTCTGACGGCCGTGATGAGCGCGGTGATGCGCCTGTCCCGGTTCGGACGGCACCTCTACGCGATCGGTGGAAACAAGGAGGCGGCTCGCCGGGCGGGCATCCGCGTGCGCGGAGCGACCGTGACGGTGTTCGTGATCGTCGGCGTGATCGCTGCGCTCGCCGGCATCATCGAAGCCTCCCGTCAGTTCTCCGCCTCCAGCGCCCTCGGTGGGGGCACCTTGCAACTGAACGCGATCGCCGCTGCGGTGATCGGGGGGACGAGTCTGTTCGGTGGGCGGGGGCGGATCTATCACGCGGTGCTCGGAGCGCTCGTTGTCGGCAGCGTCGAGAACGGTCTCGACTTGCTCGGTCAACCCGCGGCCATCCAGAACATCGCCACCGGACTCATTCTCGCGCTCGCGGTCACGGTGGACGCGCTCGGCCGGCGGCGCGATCAAACGCGCGGCGGGGCACGTTAGGGGCTGTGATGACGGAGAAGGACTTCCCTCCGGGGTTCCGATGGGGGACGGCGACGGCGGCGTACCAGATTGAGGGAGCGGTCGCCGAGGACGGGCGTGGCCCGACGATCTGGGACGACTTCGTCCGCAGGCCCGGAGCGGTCCGGCGTGGGGACACCGGGGACATCGCGTGCGATCACTATCACCGCTGGCACGACGACTTCGATCTCCTCGATGAGCTGGGAGTGAACGCCTACCGCTTCTCCATCGCCTGGTCGCGCATCCTGCCGGACGGCGCCGGCCGGATCAACGGCGCGGGCCTGGACTTCTACGAGCGGCTCACCGACGATCTGCTGCAACGCGGCATCTCGCCGATGGTGACGCTGTACCACTGGGATCTCCCGTCGGCGCTGCAAGCGCGGGGTGGTTGGGCTGCGCGTGAGACCGCCGACAGGTTCGGCGAGTACGTCCGCGTCGTGGCCGACCGACTCGGTGATCGCGTGCCGCAGTGGCTCACGCTCAACGAGCCGTACTGTTCGGCCTTCGTCGGCCACCTGGACGGTCTGCACGCGCCGGGCATCCGGGACGAGGCGACGGCGGTCACCGCGGTTCACCATCTTCTCCTCGCGCACGCGCGAGGAGTGGAGGCGTTGCGCGCGGCGAACGTCGTCGGCGAGGTCGGGATCACCCTCAATCTCACTTCCGTGCGACCGGCCAGTGCTGACTCGGACGACGTCGCGGCGGCCCAGCGCGTGGACCTGTTCGAGAACCGCCTGTTCCTGGACCCGCTCTTTCGCGGGCGATACCCGGACGACGCCCGATCGTTCTATGCCGGTGTCACCGATTTCGCATTCGTGCGGGACGGCGACCTGCGGGCCATCTCAGCCCCGCTGGATTTCATGGGGGTGAACTACTACGAGCGTCACGCCGTCGAGGCGAACCCGGCCGATCCGGTGCGCGGCTGGCACCGGGTCCCGCCGGAGTCTCCGACGATCACGGGAATCGCCGTCGAACCGCAGGGCCTGCGCGAGGTGCTGGAGCGTGTCACACGCGAGTACACGCCCCTCCCGGTGTACGTCACCGAGACCGGGCTCGCCCTGTTCGACTACGCGGATCCGTCGGGGGCGATCAACGACGCCGAACGTGAGGAGTACTTCCGCGCCCACATCGACGCCGCCCGGCAGGCGATGCACGCGGGAGTTCCGCTGGCCGGTTTCTACCCGTGGTCGCTGATGGACAATTTCGAGTGGGCGTGGGGATACGGGTGTCGTTACGGCATGTACTACGTGGACTACGCCACCCAGCAGCGCATCCCGAAACGAAGCGCACTCTGGTACCGCGACTTCCTCGCGGCCCGTGAGGTGCCGCGCCTCACGCCCGTTCGGGCGGCGGAGTGAACAAGCCTGATGCTCAGGCCTGCGCCGGCGGACCGTAGGACAGCCGGTCGAAGATGAGCACGCTCTCCGTGATCTTCCCGTCCGCGACGGTCAAGAGCTCGGCCGCCGGGGTGATCGCGGTCGCGGCGGTCTGCGGGTAGTAGAACAGTGCCACGCGGTCGCCGTCCACGAACTCGGCGATCTCGCCGATGCCGGTGAGCCTCGGTGCGAACCCGCCGATGAACTGCCGATAGGCGTCCTTGCCGTCCAGATCGACGCCGGGAGCTCGGCAGGTGATGTCGTCGGCGACGATGCTCATCGCGGCGTCGATGTCGCCGCTCGTCCAGGCGTGGTGATACCTCTTCACGGTGTCGATAGCGGTGTCCATGGGATCCTCCTTGATCAGTCCGGCAGGGGTTGCCAGTCGTCCGGTCCGGTGTCTCCGCCAGCGCCGGCGATCGCGAGGCGCGGCAGGAAGTTCGCCCACCCGTCGGCGTGGCCGCGCACCTCGGTGTCGGGCAGGTCGGAGTGGCAGAGATCGACCCGCGTCCCGCCACCGATCCGGGTGAGCCGGAACTCCACCGTCGAGGCGCCCTCCGGCAGGTCCGCGCTGCCCGGGAAGCCCCAGCTCACCACCACGCGGCTCGGCGGCTCGACGTGCAGATACCGGCCCCGGACCGGATGTCCGGCGATGTTCACGGCGAAGCGTCCGCCCGGCGTCGGGTCGAGATCGGCGTACTGGCCCATCCAGGCCGTCATGCCGTCGTTGCTGGTGAGGTATTCGAACACCGTCTCGGGGGGAGCGGCGATGTCGATGGAGTCCCGGAACTCAGCCATCGGAGGCCTGCTGTCGGGATTCGATGGCGGACTTGAGATCGGCGAGCTTCGCAGGCCAGAAGTCGTCGAGGTAGGACCGCACCGCGGCCAGCCCGTCGGTGTCGATGGCGAACAGGTGGCGGGTACCCTCCCGCGTTCCGACCGCGAGACCGGCCTTGCGCAGGACACCCAGATGGTGGGAGGTCGTCTGCTGCGACAGTCCGACCGCCTCGGCGATCGCCCCGACCGGCTGCGGCTCCGTGCGGATCACGCGGAGGATCGCTCGGCGATTGGTGTCGGCCAGCGCGCGCAGTGCCAGGTCCAGGTCCACGGCAGCCTCGGCGTTCATGTCGGTCCTCCTCGATCTTCTGCGCACACACTAACACAAATTCAGGTTTGTACTTATAGAGGTTGGTGGAATGCCGCCGGCTCATTCCCGCCGAGCGTCGCCGGGATCCGGACGAATGCGCCGCGCAGTGTCACACGGCACGGAAATCGACGGTGCGGCCGGTAGGATCGCCGCAACGGCACGGACGCCGTGTGCGGACGCACACGTTCCCGCGTCCGCGAACCTCCACCGCAAGGACTGACATGACGCGCATCTCTGATTCCGGCTTCTCCGTTGCGATCGTCGGCGCCACCGGCCAGGTCGGCACCGTGATGCGCGAGATCCTCGTGGAGCGTGCGTTCCCGATTCGCGACCTGCGCCTGTTCTCGTCCTCCCGCTCGGCCGGCACCGCCATCGACTTCGGCGGCGTCGAGATCATCGTCGAGGACGTCGCCACCGCCGACCCGGCCGGCATCCAGATCGCGCTGTTCTCCGCCGGTGCCACCGGCTCCCGCGCACACGCTCCGCGCTTCGCCGAGGCCGGAGCCGTCGTGATCGACAACTCCAGCGCCTGGCGCATGGACCCCGACGTCCCGCTCGTGGTCAGCGAGGTGAACCCGGAGGCCACGGTCAACCCGCCCAAGGGCATCATCGCCAACCCGAACTGCACCACCATGGCCGCGATGCCGGTGATCAAGCCGCTGCACGACGCGGCCGGCCTCGAGCGCCTCATCGTCTCGACGTACCAGGCCGTCTCCGGCTCCGGACTCGCCGGAGCGCAGGAACTGCTCGGTCAGGTCGAGGGTGTCCTCGCGCAGGGCCCGGAGCGCGTGCTCGGTCTCGTCCACGACGGCGACGCCGTCGACTTCCCGCAGCCGGACAAGTACATCGCCCCCATCGCGTTCGACGTGCTGCCCTTCGCCGGCAACCTCGTCGACGACGGCGAGAACGAGACGGACGAGGAGAAGAAGCTCCGCAACGAGAGCCGCAAGATCCTCGGCATCCCGGACCTCCGCGTCGCCGGCACCTGCGTGCGCGTCCCCGTCTTCACCGGGCACTCGCTGTCGATCCACGCTGAGTTCGGCGAGGACATCACGCCGGACCGCGCGCGTGACATCCTCGCGTCCGCCCCCGGTGTCGCGCTCGAGGAGGTGCCGACGCCGCTCCTGGCCGCAGGCAAGGACCCGAGTTACGTCGGTCGCATCCGTCAGGACCAGTCCGCGGCCGAGGGCAAGGGACTCGTGCTGTTCATCTCGAACGACAACCTCCGCAAGGGCGCCGCGCTGAACGCGGTCCAGATCGCCGAGGTCGTCGCGAAGAACATCGGCGACTGACACCGACTTCACCCTCGACACGCGCTCGACGCGGGGTTACCGTGACCCCGTGTCGAACAACGCGTACCTCACGACCACCGAGCCGGACACGATCTACCCCTCTGTCGTGCTGCCGGATTTCGAGCAGGAGGAGTCCGGCATCGCCGTCGATGCGAACGCCGTCCCGCTGCTCTGGCTCGCGCTGTTCCGATCCGACGACCTGGTGACGGCCGACGTCTACGACCCGCCCGAACCCGACGACACCGAACCGGAGTGGGGGGAGGACGAGGAGGAGGACGACGAACCCGACGACCGTGACGACGTCGATATCGAAGCGACGGCTCCGGTCACCTCGAAGGCGGAAGCCCTCGACCACCTTGCCGAGGCGGTTCCGATCCTCGAAGATGCGCTGGACGCACGGCTCAGTCCCTACGCCGACATGCTGCGCGCGGCGGTGACGGACACCGTCGGTGCGGCGGTCACGATCGAGTGGGATGAGGTCGAGTCGCTCTGGGCGCCGGACAGCTTCCTCCCGGCGGTCCGCCGGGTGTGGGCGGCGCTGGACCGCGGGTCCTTCGATGCTCAGGACCGTGCGGCGCTCGTGGACCTCACCGCGCTCCGGCCCGCCCCGATCCCGGACGTCCGCATACTGCTGGACGGTGCGCCGACCTCCGTCGATGATGAATGGAACCACACCCGCGTGCTCGGCTCCGCGCTCGCGCGGCCGGTCCCGTGGGAGCCGTCCGACGTCTCGTGAGCCCTGTTCCCAGTCGGTTTCCGTAGCGTGACCCGGGATTTCCGTAGCCGCGCGCTCGGCGCGAGCCCGTGCCGCCTCTGCATAATGCAGGAGACGGGGACACGGAGGTCGACATGGCGCGCAGTCCGATCGGGCGTCGCTGGGTCCTTGACGCGCACGACGGGGTCATGACCACGACCGCGCTCGTGCAGGGCTTCGCCGGAGCGGGCGCGAGCCAGAACGTGGTCGTATTCGCCGCCGCCGCCCTGATGGTCTCCGGTGGGCTGGCGGTCGGCGCCTCCGCCTACTCGGAGATCGCCCAGGAGCGTGCCGCGCAGGTCCAGCTCATCGCCGAGGAACAGGACGACGTCGTCCGGGACCCGGCGACACACGAGGCCTTCCTCCGCGCGCACTACGTCCGGCGCGGGTTGGCCAGCTACCTGGCCGACATCGTGGCGCGCCAACTCATGACGCGCGACGCGCTGGGTGCGAACCTCGAGGCTGAGTTCGGGATCATCGCCGCCCCGCCGCCGCGGCGCGAGGCCTGGTGGGCGGCCCTGCGCGCACTGCTGGGCTACATGACCGGGGCCCTGCCCATCGCGCTGTTCATGCTGTTCTTCCACGGCCCCTGGCGGGCGGTCGTGATCATCGGTGTGGCGACCCTGCTGCTCGCCCTCACCGGAATGCTCTCCGCGATCTCGGGCGGTGGAAACCTCCGGGCGGCGGTCGTGCGATCCGTCGGGACGGGACTGTTCGTCGCGATCGCGTCCTACCTCGCCGGCCTCGCGTTCGAGCTTCTCGACACCGTGGTGCCGGAGATCGAGGTCAGCGGCTGAGCCGGGTCAGGTGTGCATGAACTGCGCGAACCAGCTGAGGTACAGCGCGGGAGCGAGGACCTGGAACAGGACGGCCAGGACGATGATGATCACCGATGCCAGGGCGCTCACCGACAGGACGATCGCGATCACGGACCACACCGCCTGGCCGACGGTCCGCGCTGTGGAGTCCGTTTCGACGTCCTCGCTGTGCAGCAGGATGTCCGTCGGCTCGATGACCTCGACCGACATCGGGGCGGGCGGCGCTGCCGTGTGCTCGGTCATGCGCCCGACGGTAGCACCGTCGCGAGCGCCCGGGTGGGATCACGCCGCTTCCGTCCGCGACAAGAACGGCGCATCTTTCGTCCGCAGAGGCCGCCCCCGGCAAAGGCACGCCCGATCGCGGCCTAGAATCGTATGGTGACTGAAACGGTAGATGTCGTCCTCATCGGCGGTGGCGTGATGAGTGCCACCCTCGGCACTTTCCTCTCCGAACTGCAGCCGGACTGGAAGATCACCGTCTTCGAGCGTCTGAGCGACGTGGCGCTGGAGAGCTCGAACGCGTGGAACAACGCGGGCACCGGGCACGCCGCGATGTGCGAGCTGAACTACATGCCCGAGGGCAAGGACGGCTCGCTCGACCCGACGAAGGCGATCGGCATCAACGAGCAGTTCCAGCAGTCCCGTCAGCTCTGGTCGACGCTCGTCGAACGCGGCATTCTGGACGCCCCCTCCACGTTCATCAACTCCGCCCCGCACATGACCTTCGTGCGCGGCGAGAAGGACGTCTCCTACCTCAAGCGCCGGTACGAGATCCTGAAGGACCAGCCGCTGTTCGACGGCATGGAGTACTCCGAGGACTCCCGCGTGATCAACAAGTGGGCGCCGCTGCTCATGCAGAAGCGCCGCAAGGAGGACGAGCCCTTCGCCGCGACGCGCGTGCCGTCCGGAACCGACGTCGACTTCGGTTCGCTGACCCACCAGCTGTTCAAGAACCTGAAGCAGCGCGGCGCCTCGGTCCTGACCAACACGGAGGTGCGCAGCCTCAAGCGCATGAGCGACGGCACGTGGCGCGTCCGCTACCGCCGATCGCTCGGTCACACGCCGGCCGAGATCCGCGCGAAGTTCGTGTTCGTCGGCGCCGGCGGCTGGGCGCTGAAGCTGCTGCAGAACTCCGGCATCCCCGAGATCAAGGGCTACGGCTGCTTCCCGATCGGTGGCCAGTGGCTGATGACCTCGAACCCGGAGATCGTCGCCCAGCACCACGCCAAGGTGTACTCGCAGGCGTCCGTCGGCGCGCCGCCGATGTCCGTCCCGCACCTGGACACCCGCGTGGTGGACGGACAGACGTCGGTCCTGTTCGGCCCGTTCGCGACGTTCACGCCGAAGTTCCTCAAGCAGGGCAACCTCACCGACATCGTCACGCAGGTGCGTCCGGACAACCTCGGCTCGATGCTCAAGGTCGCCTTCACGAACTTCGACCTGATCAAGTACCTCGTCAGCGAGCTCGCCAAGAACCACAAGCGCAAGGTCGACAGCCTGCGCGAGTTCATGCCGACCGCGAAGGACGAGGACTGGCAGCTGCTGCAGGCCGGTCAGCGCGCGCAGGTGATGAAGGGCGGTGCGCTGCAGTTCGGCACCGAGGTCGTCGCGCACTCCGACGGTTCCATCGCGGGCCTGCTCGGCGCTTCGCCGGGTGCCTCGACCGCGGTGTCGATCATGCTGAAGCTGCTGAAGACCTGCTTCCCGGACCGTATCGATGGCTGGGCGCCGACGCTCACCGCGCTCATCCCGAGCTACGGCGAGACGCTCAACGACAAGCCCGCGGCGGCCGCTGCCGAGACCGAGGCGACGGCGAAGATCCTGGAAATCCACGCCTGAGTCGCGATGCGCCTCTGGTCGCTGCACCCGCGGGTCCTGGACCGCGCGGCGCTCGTCGCGTGCTGGCGTGAGGCGCTGCTCGCGCAGAAGGTGCTGGCCGGCCTCACACGCGGCTACACCCGGCATCCGCAGCTGGAGCGCTTCCGGGCGACGGAGGACCCGCTCACAGCGATCGGTCACTTCCTGACGCAGGTGCAGCTCGAGGCGACCGCCCGCGGCTACCGCTTCGACGCGTCGCGCATCACGGTGCCGGGCGGTGCGAATCCCGCGATCCCGGTGACGGAGGGTCAACTCGCGTACGAGACGACGTGGCTGCGGTCCAAGGTCGACCTACGGGCGCCGGAGTGGGCTCAGCGCGTCACCGCGGAGGCGGCGCCGTCCTTCGTCGTGGGGCCCGGGCCGATCGAATCGTGGGAGCGCGTCGCGGGCTGACCGGTTCGCCGATGTCGGCGCCGTGCGGCAGGCTGGATGCATGCCCTCGACGACCCGCGACGACGCCCTCCGCGCACTCCGTTCCCTGGTCGGACGGGACGATGCCACGTTCCACGACGGTCAGTACGAGGCCATCGCCGCGCTCGTGGACGACCGCCGCCGCGCCCTCGTGGTTCAGCGCACCGGGTGGGGCAAATCCGCCGTGTACTTCGTGGCCACGGCGCTCCTGCGTGCCCGCGGCGGCGGACCCACGGTGCTCGTCTCGCCCCTGTTGGCGCTGATGCGCGACCAGATCGCCGCCGCCGCGCGGTCCGGCGTGCGGGCGGTCGCGATCAACTCCACGAACGCGCACGAGTGGCGCGAGGTGGAGGCCGCGCTCGACGCGGACGAGATCGACGTGCTGCTGGTGTCACCGGAGCGGCTGAACAACCCGGCGTTCCGCGAGCGTCAGCTGCCCGACCTGGTGCGCCGTATGGGCCTGCTCGTGGTGGACGAGGCGCACTGCATCAGTGACTGGGGGCACGATTTCCGCCCCGACTACCGGCGCCTCCGCGACCTGGTCGCCGCCCTTGACCCGTCCGTCCCGGTCCTGGCCACCACGGCGACCGCGAACAGCCGCGTCGTGGCCGACGTCGCCGAACAGCTCGGGGGAGCCGACCGCGTGCTCACCATCCGCGGCCCGCTGGCCCGGGCCTCGCTCCGTCTCGGCGTGCTGCGACTGCCGGACGCGGTCACTCGCCTGGCCTGGCTCATCACGCACCTGGACTCCCTGCCCGGGTCCGGCATCGTCTACACGCTCACCGTCGCCGCCGCGGAGGACACCGCGCGGGCGCTGCGCACGGCCGGGGTGGACGCCGCGGCGTACTCCGGCAAGACGCCGGCCGAGGAGCGCGAGGAGCTGGAGGACCGCCTGAGGCGCAACGACCTCCGCGTGCTCGTCGCCACGAGCGCGCTCGGTATGGGCTTCGACAAGCCCGACCTCGGCTTCGTCGTGCACCTCGGCGCGCCGTCCTCGCCCGTGGCGTACTACCAGCAGGTCGGCCGTGCCGGTCGTGCCACCGAGCGCGCCGATGTCCTGCTGCTGCCCGGCCCGGAGGACCCGGAGATCTGGGAGTACTTCGCGACGTCGTCCATGCCGGACGAAGAGCGCGCGCGCCGCGTGATCGACACGCTCTCGGACGCCCCGATGTCGACCCCGGCGCTGGAGGCGCGCGTGGACATCCGCCGCTCCCGCCTGGAGCTGCTGCTCAAGGTTCTGGACGTGGACGGCGCGGTCCGGCGCGTGTCCGGTGGCTGGGTCTCCACCGGGGAACCGTGGTCGTACGACGCCGATCGGTACGAGCGGATCGCCGCCGCCCGACGCGCGGAGCAGGACGCGATGATCGCGTACGAGCAGACCGACGAGTGCCGCATGATGTTCCTGCAGCGGGCCCTCGACGACCCGACCGCCGAGCCGTGCGGCCGCTGCGATCGGTGTGCGGGTCCCTGGTACGACGCCACCATCCCGGCCGCGGCGCAGCAGCAAGCCGGGTCCGCGCTCGATCGTGTCGGCGTGCCGATCGACCCGCGGGCGCAGTGGCCGACCGGCATGAGCGCATTCGGGCTGTCCCTGTCCGGACGCATTCCCGTCGATGAGCGTCCGGACGAGGGGCGTGCGCTGGCGCGGCTGACGGATCTCGGCTGGGGCCAGAGCCTGCGCGAGCTGTTCGCGCCCTCCGCGGTGGACGGTCCGCTGCCGCCGGCGATGCTGAACGCCTGCGCACGTGTCCTGGGGGAGTGGCCGTGGGAGGAACGTCCGGTCGCCGTGGTCTCCATCCCGTCCCGCACGCGTCCGATGCTGACGCGGTCGGTGGCGGAGGGCCTCGCCGGACTGGGAAGGTTGCCGTACCTCGGCGAGCTGGCGTCCTCCGTCGCCGGGCAGGAGCCCGCGCCGCCGGGGAACAGCGCCTTCCGGCTGTCCCGGGTCTGGGGGACGCTCAGTGCCGTCGGTCTGGACGTGCCGGCCGGCCCCGTCCTGCTCGTGGACGACCTCGCCGACAGTCGGTGGACGATCCAGGCGGCGACCTCCGCGCTGCGCGCCGCCGGAGCCACCCGCGTCCTCCCGTTCGCGCTCGCCCTCCGCGGCTGAACCCGGGGTGCCCGCCGAGGCAGGGCGGCTGACGTCGGTGCCCACCTCGTAGACTCGTTCGGTGGCCAAACTCTACTTCCGTTACGGCGCGATGAACTCCGGTAAGTCGACCGCCCTGCTCCAGGCCGCCTACAACTACGAGGAGCGCGGTCAGTCCGTCCTGCTGACCAAGCCCGCGATCGACACCAAGGGTGCGAACCAGGTCGAGTCCCGGCTCGGCATGACGCGCGAGGTCGACTTCCTGCTGCGACCCGAGGACGACGCGCGCACCGTCGTGGCCGAGCACCGACGCCGGCACCGCGAGGACGCCGAGTCCGCGCTGATTCCGGACGTGGTCGGCGACATCGCCTGCGTGCTCGTGGACGAGGCGCAGTTCCTCACCCCGGCGCAGGTGGACGACCTGTTCCGCGTCGCGGTCCTCGATGACATTCCGGTGATGGCATACGGCATCCGCAGCGACTTCCGCACTGCGGCGTTCCCCGGCTCGCGTCGTCTGCTGGAGATCGCGCACTCCCTTGAGGAGCTCAAGACGATCTGCCGCTGCGGCCGCAAGGCCGTCTTCAACGGCCGCGTCATCGGCGGCCGCTTCGTCTTCGACGGCGACCAGGTGGCGATCGACGCCGCTACCGCCGACGTCCGCGACGACCACTTCGTCACCTACGAGTCGCTCTGCGGCCGCTGCTATCTCGAGGAGTCCGGCGGAGTCCTGTCGGTGTCGTAGAAGACGGGTTCGTCCGACGCTGGCTGTGGTCGGACCACATGTGCTACCGTGTGGTCGGACCACAGGAGGACGAGTGAGCGAGGAAGCCGCGACGCGCGCATGGCAGGTCGTGCTCGAGCACATCGAGCGGCGACTGATCGCCGGTGAGCTCGTGCCGGGCGATCGTCTGCCGGGGGAGCGGGCCCTGTCCGCGGAGCTCGGCGTGGGACGCTCCAGCGTTCGCGAGGCTCTGCGCGTGCTGGAGGTCATGGGGCTCATCCGCACCGCCACCGGGTCCGGTCCGAGCGCGGGCGCGATCATCGTCGCGACACCGGAGGGCGGAATGAGCGCGCTGATGCGGCTGCAGGTGGCGGCCCGAGGGTTCCCGGTCCGGGACATCGTCCGCACGCGCCTCATCGTCGAATCCGCCGTCGCCGCGGAACTCGCGCACACCGGGGGCGACCTCGCCGAGGCTCGCGCCCTCCTGGACGCGATGGACGCGCCGGACCTCGACACGGCCGACTTCCTCGCCCTCGACACCGCCTTCCACCTGGCTCTCGCGAACGCGCACGGCAACCAGGTGCTCCTGGCGACGATGGCCGGACTCCGCTCCAGCATTGAGAGCTACGCGCACGACGGCGCCGGCCGCCTCGCCGATTGGGACGCCACCGCCGCGACCCTGCGCGCTGAGCACCGCGCCATCCTCGACGCCATCGTCGCCGGCGACGACGCCGCCGCCGCGCGTACGGTACGCGACCACATCTCCGGCTACTACGCCGCCATCTCCCTCGACCCCGGAAAGGACGCCGCCGCATGGTGAAGCGCCAGCTCCCCAACCCGCAGGAACTCCTGCAGCTCATGCAGTTCAAGGCTCCCACGCTGAACCCGACCGACCGTCGGCTGGAGAAGGCCCTGACGATCGCGGACCTCCGTCACATCGCCAAGCGCCGGACCCCGCGCGCCCCGTTCGACTACACCGATGGCTCGGCGGAAGGCGAGATCTCGCTGGCCCGCGCTCGCCAGGCGTTCCAGGACGTGGAGTTCCACCCTTCGATCCTGCGCAATGTGCCGGAGGTGGACACGTCCACCACGGTCCTCGGCGGGACTTCGTCGATGCCGTTCGGCATCGCCCCGACCGGCTTCACCCGGATGATGCAGACCGAGGGTGAGATCGCCGGGTCCGGTGCCGCCGGCGCCGCCGGCATCCCGTTCACGCTGTCGACCCTCGGGACGACCTCGATCGAGGACGTCAAGGCGGCGAATCCGCGCGGGCGCAACTGGTTCCAGCTCTACGTCCTGCGCGACCGCAGCATTTCGTACGGACTGGTCGAACGTGCCGCGAAGGCCGGCTTCGACACCCTCTTCTTCACGGTGGACACTCCCGTCGCCGGGGCCCGCCTGCGGGACAAGCGCGCCGGGTTCTCCATCCCACCCCAGCTGACGCTCTCGACGGTCATCAACGCCATCCCACGGCCGGCGTGGTGGATCAACTTCCTGACCACCCCGACGCTCGAGTTCGCATCGCTGACCTCCACCGGCGGCACCGTCGGAGACCTCATCGAGCAGGCGATGGACCCGACCATCTCGTTCGAGGACCTGGAGACCATCCGGGCCATGTGGCCGGGAAAGATCATGGTCAAGGGCGTGCAGACGCTCGAGGACGCGAAGCTCCTGGCCGACACCGGCATCGACGGCATCGTCCTGTCCAACCACGGCGGCCGTCAGCTGGACCGCGCCCCGATCCCGTTCCACCTGCTGCCGAGTGTCGTGCAGGAGTTGGGGGCGGACATGGAGATCCACCTCGACACCGGCATCATGAACGGCGCCGACATCGTCGCGTCCGTCGCCCTGGGCGCGGATTTCGCGCTGGTCGGGCGCGCGTACCTCTACGGCCTCATGGCCGGCGGACGACGCGGAGTGGACAAGACGATCTCCATCCTGCGCAGTGAGATCGAGCGCACGATGAAGCTGCTCGAGGTCGCCACGGTCGATGAGCTGAACCCGAGCCATGTCACGCAGCTCTCCCGCCTGCAGCCGATCGCGAAGCCCGTCGCGGACGCCGCCGAGGCGATGACGGCCGGCAAGCCGAAGACGGTCCCGGCGAACAGGCCGGCCCGCACCGCGAAGGCCTGATCGGGCCGGGTCGGCGCGCGGAACGGAACCGGATTCAGCCGGCGACGCGTGCGTCCAGCGACGCGAGCAGCGCGTCCAGGCGGTCGGCGGTGTCCTCCCACCCCTCGACCGCGACGCTCGGCACGCCGAGGGCGAGCACGGGGTAGTCGTTGCCGCCCTCGTCGAGCCGGTCGCCGTAGAAGAGCATGTCGGCCAGAGCCACGCCGCTCGCTTCCGCGAGCCGCGTCATGCCGTAGGCCTTGTCGATGCCGATCCGCGTGATGTCCAGGGAGGTCGAACCGCCGGCGCGAACCTCGAGGTCCGGCAGGCAGGCGGCGACGGCGGCGCGCAACCGCAGGCGCTTCTCGCCGGAGGGGTCCCACGCCTTCTTGTCGGCCAGGGCCGCGTGCTGTCCGAGCGCGGAGAAGGTGATCTGTGACCCGCGATCCTCGATGACATCGCCGGTCGGATTCTCCTCCCAGAGCCCCAGGCGGCGTGCCTCCTGCTCGAGCGCGGCGATGGCCGCCGCCTTCTGCGCCTCGTCGAGATCCTCGCGATACACCGTGGCGAAGCCGCTGCCATCGTGACGGTAGTACTGCGTGCCGCACGTGGGCATGAGGTGGATCCGCTGCAGCGTCGAGGCCGAGGTCTCCGGAAGGCGTGCGATGACCTGGGTCCGGAACTGCTCCCACTGCCCGCCGGAGATGATGGCCACCTGGACCCGCTCGGCGAGACGCACGAGCAGGTCGGCGATGCGGGGGTCGAGGACGGCCTTGGACGGCGCGAGGGTGTCGTCGAGGTCGAAGGCGACCAGCTCTGGCGCAGTCATGCGGGTCCTTCCGGAGGCGGAATATCCAGTCTAAGCGGCCGATTCATGCGAGCCCGCCGGGAAGCCTCGGCCCGGGACAGGATGACCGCGGCTCCGAGGAGGAAGCGGAGCGGGCGGGAGAACGCCGTCACCTCGCGCAGAGAATCGGCCGCCCCGGGTCGCGGACGTTCGGTCGTGATCGCCGGACGTGCGGTCGGGTGCGAAGCGCGGCGGCGGCTCAGGCTGAACGGGTGATGACGAATGACACTCAGCAGGCAGAACCGGCCACCGACGGCGTCCCCACGACAGCGGCACGCCAGGGCATGCGGTGGACGGGACTGCTGGCGATGCTGGCGACGAGCTTCGTGCTCGTCACGGCCGAATTCCTCCCCAGCGGGATCCTCACTCCGATGGCCGCCTCCTGGGGGGTGACGCCGGGCCAGGCGGGGCAGACCGTGACCGTCACCGCGGTCGTCGGCTTCATCGTGGCCCCGACGATCGCGGCGGCGGTTCCGCGGCTGGACCGTCGCCGGCTGCTGATCATCCTGGCGCTCCTGGCGATGGTGTCGAATCTCGTCGTCGCGATCGCACCGGACATCTGGGTGGCCTTGGCCGCGCGCGTTCTGCTCGGCGCTGCGCTCAGTGGCTTCTGGGCGATGTCACTGACGGTCGCCGCCACGCTGGCGAGCCCGGAACGCATCGGCAAGGCGATGGCCGTGGTGACCCTCGGGACCTCTGTGGCCACCATCGCGGGTGTCCCGATCGGAGTGGCGGTCAGCATGCTCGCCGATTGGCGCTATGTCTTCATCGGGGCGGCGGTGCTGAGCCTGGCCGTCGCGATCGTCCTGCGCCTGGCCCTGCCGCGGGTTCCCGCGTCCGCCGGCACGGGCCTCGGACAGCTCTGGGACACGTTGCGCCGCCCGGGGATCGCGTCGGGCCTGGCCGGTCACGTCCTGGTCGTGCTCGGCCAGATCACCGCGTACACGTTCATGCGCGTCGCTCTGGAGCGGGTTGACGGACTTGACGCCGCCGGAATCGCCGCCGTTCTCGTGCTGTTCGGCGTCGGTGGGTTCCTGGGGAACCTCCTCATCGGGCTTCTCGTCGATCGCCGACTCGCGGTGCTGGCCTTCGTGGTGCCGCTGCTTCTGGCGGCGTCGGTCGCGACGGTCGCTTTCGCGCCCGGATCGCTCGTCGCGGTCGCGGTGGCGGTGACCCTGTGGGGTGCGGGCTTCGGCGGCTGGCTGGTGATCGTCAACACCTGGCTGGGTCGCGTCGTCCCGGACCGCCTGGAGGCCGGCGGCGGGCTCGTGGTCGCCGGGTTCCAGCTCGCGATCACGATCGGGGCCGCGCTCGGTGGGCTGCTCGTGGACAGCTTCGGCGTGACGGTGACGTTCGTCGCCGCCGCCGGTGTCCTGGTGGTCGGAGCGGTGCTGTTCGGCCGGGCCGTGCACGGTGTCACGCACCGCTGCGCGGGGTGAGGCACGTCGGCGGGTGTCGCTGTGTCAGACGCGGGCGAGCTGATTGCGGCGCCAGGCCGCCGGGGTCAGGCCGGTGTGGCGGCGGAAGGCGCGGCTGAACCCGTCCTCGGAGGCGTACCCGAGCAGATGCGCGGTCTGGGAGACCGTCTGCCCGTCGCGCTCGAGGTGCGTCATCGCGGCGTCCATCCGCACGTTCGCGAGGTAGGTCGCCGGCGACTGCCCGACGAGGTCGCGGAAGCGTTCGGCGAACACCGTCCGGGACATCGCGGCGATCGTGGCGAGGCTGCCGACGGTCCACGCCCGCCCGGGCTCGTCGTGGATCGCGTCGATCACCCGTCCGACGTGGGGATCCTCGGTGCTGATGAGCCAGCTCTCCGTCGTGCACCCGCGTTCGGTCCACGCACGCATCGCCGCCGCCACGATCGTCGTCGCGATTCGTGCGCAGACCGTCGCATCGCCCACGCGGGACGCGCCGGGCGATTTCGGTCCCATCGCGGCGGCCAGCCCGGCGACGGCGGGTTCGGCGTCGGCGAAGTCCCGCACCACCATGAGGTCGGGGAATGATGTCGCGATGGTGCGGGCGCCGCGCGCGGGAACGAGTTCGGTGACGATGACCTCCGTGTCGGCATCCCCGCGCAGTTGCAAGCCGAGGCGCCCGGCGACGATGAGGATGTCGCCGGCGTCCAGCGTCTCGCGGCAGCTCGCGGACATCCTGCCGTCAGGGGAGCCGAACGTCAGTCTCACCCGTCCGGAGCGGACGTAGACGACCGCGGTGCGGTCCGGGTCCGGGCGCGCCGGCCAGGCCGTGAATCGGTCGTGGCGACGGGAGGACGCAACCTCCCAATCGAGGGCGGCGAGCATGCGCTCGAAGGCGGGGGAGTCTTGCGTCACCATGCCGTCGCCAACCGGTCCGCCCCCGCCGGTATTCCGCGGTGCCGGTGTGTCATGTGGCCGGTGTGTCCTGTGCGAGGCTGAACCCATGACGACCGCTCACGCCGTGGCCACCGACTTCGCGAAGCTCGTCGACGCGCAGCGGCTCAGTGCGTACGGCGTCCACGTGCGGATCGATGACGAGGAAGCCGAGCACCGGTGGCGCAGCGATGATCGCGTGAACGTGTACTCGGTGTCCAAGGGCGTGTGCGCGCTGGCGATCGGTATGGCGATCGACGAACGGCTCCTGTCGCTGGACACGCGCGTTCCGGAGCTTCTCCCGGCGATGGAACTCGGATCCGGAGTCGAGGAGGTGACGCTCCGTCATCTGCTGTCGATGACCAGCGGGATCGATTTCGCCTGGTTCGGGGGAGACCGCGTGCCGGGACCGGATCTGGCGCAGGCGATGCTGCGCCTGCCGACGGCGGGGCCGGGGGAGTCGTTCGCATACAGCGACGCGAGCACCTACGTCGCCATGCGGATGCTGGGCGCGATCGTCGGTGACGTTCGGGACTGGTTGCTGCCGCGGCTGTTCGACCCGCTGGAGATCGACAACCCGCAGTGGCACCGGTGTCCGCGCGGGTGGATCGTCGGCGGCAGCGGGCTCGAACTGCGCACGAGCGAGCTCGCTCGGATCGGGAGGGTGCTGCGCGATCGCGGGCGATGGGAGGGGCGACAGCTGGTCGAGTCGAGCTGGATCGATCGGATGCACAGCGAGTGGACCGACACGGGTGCGTCTCGTCCGTTCCAGCGTTACGGTCTCGCCGCCTGGGACGGCCCACAGCAGTGCTGGCGCCTGGATGGGCGCTACGGCCAGTACGTGGTCGTGGACGACGAACGTGGCGCCGTCATCACCATCACCGCGCACGAGGAGGAACGCGATCACCTCCTCGCCGACTTCGCGGCCCAGGTCCTTCGCGCGTAACGCCAAGGTCGCTCCCAGGGTCTGCATTTCCACGAGCGTGAAGCTGCCGGAATCGGGAGCAGTGCGAGGGTGTGATGCCGGCGCCGAACGACGAAAGAGCCGGTCCGTGATGGACCGGCTCTTTCGGATCTGGTCGGGGTGACAGGATTTGAACCTGCGGCCTCTTCGTCCCGAACGAAGCGCGCTACCAAGCTGCGCCACACCCCGTTGTCGGATCCGCGGGCGGTTCCGGACAACTCACTCAGTCTACCCGATGGAAGAGGGTGGTGATGACCAACCTCACCCCTCGCGGGGGACCAGAGTGATCAGTGACGCCTCCGGACGGCAGGCGAATCGCACCGGCGCGTAGATCGAGTGCCCGATGCCGGCGCTGACGTTCAGCGGGATGCGGCGCGTGCCGGCATCCCACGAGGACAGACCGCGGGTCTGATCGAGCGGAAGGTCGCAGTTCGCCACGAGTGCTCCGAAGCCGGGCACACGGACCTGACCGCCGTGCGTGTGACCCGCGAAGATCATGTCCGCCCCCTCAGCCGCGAACGCGTCCAGAACCCGACGATACGGAGCGTGCGTGACGCCGATCTCCAGGCGGGGGAGGTCCGAAGCCTCGTTGCGAACGCTCGCGGCGTAGGCCGGGAGCTCATCGAGGCGATCCCAGTCGCGATGCGCGTCCCCGACGCCGAAGAAGTCCAGCCTCCGCCCCCGCACCTGCAGGGCCGCGGCGCCGTTGTCCACGGAGTGCCACCCGAGCGTGTCCGTCAGGAAGGCGTCCAAGGCCGCGGTGTCCAGCGGCTTCTCCTCGACGTTTCCGCGCTGGGACGGGCCGGTCAGGTAGCGGAGCGGGTTGCGCGGGGTCGGCGCGAAGAAGTCGTTCGAGCCGTACACGAACACACCCGGGACACCGCGGAATCCGGCATACGCCGCGCGGATCGCGCGCAGCGCGTCCGGGTGTCCGAGGTTGTCGCCGGTGTTGACGATCAGGTCCGGACGCAGGGACGCCAGCGAGGCGATCCACGCCTGCTTGCGAACCTGCCAGGGAGCCATGTGGACGTCGGACAGGTGCAGGATCCGGATCGGGTCCGCACCCGCCGGCAGCACCGCGACGGTGTGCTGGCGCAGCGTGTACAGGTGTCGTTCAATGCCGATGCCCCACGTCGCCGCGGCGGCACCGGCGACCGCGACCGCCGCAAGGGCGGTGCGGCCGCGGTGCGTCGCGGTCGTCACCCGACCGGGCACTTCTTGGCTTGGACCTTGATCGAGATCGACGTGCCCTTCGACGTGGATGTTCCCGCGCCCGGGTTCGTTCCGGTCACTCGACCCTCCTTCGGCGCGTCCTTCTTCTCGGAGCACTGCTGCGTCACGGAGGAGAACCCAGCCGCGTTCAGCGCGTCCCGCGCATCGAACAGCGACTGCCCGGACACGTCCGGAACCGTCGCGCCCTTACCGGAGCTCGGGTTGATCGTGACCGTGGTGCCGGCCTGCACCGACCCGGCGCCCGGGTCCTGCGTGGCGATCGTGCCCTTCGGCTGGTCGGAGTCGACCTCGGAGCCGACGTTGACCTCGAATCCGGCGTCGTTGATGATCTTGGTCGCCTCATCGATGGACTTTCCGACCACGCTGGGCAGGTCCTTGTACACGAGGCGCGTCAGGTTCTGATCCGGCTGCGGGAACGGCCCCGCCGGGTACAACGCATCGGCGGCAGCCTGCATGCGCCGGCCGAGTTCGTAGCGGATGCTGTTCACCTGCCGGCCGTTGGCATCGTAATCGTAGACGTCCGCAAGGCCCTCGACGTTGCCGACCCACGCGGCGCTCGTGATACGCGAGCTCGTCTGGATCAACCAGGTCTGAATGGACTCCGCGGTCCCGGTCTTGCCGGCGAGTTCAGTGCCGTCGAACGGGTTGCCGTCCTGACCGGTTCCGCCCGAGGCCATCACGCCCTGCAGCGCGTAGAGCGCGGTCGCGGCGACGTTGGGGTCGATCTTCTGCGTGCAGGTGGGCTTGTACTCCTTGATCACCGTGCCCGTGGAGTCGGTGACCTTGTCGATCGCGTAGGGCGTGCACTGGGAACCCTTGTTCGCGAGGGTGGCGTACACGCTGGCCATGGCAACCGGCGAGATGTTGTTGGAACCGAGGAGCCAGAACAGGCCGGACGTCTCCAGCTGCTTGCCGTCACCGGGAACGGCGCCGAGACTGATCGCGAGGTCGCGCACCTTGCAGACGTTGATCTTCTCACTCATCGAGAGGAAGCCCGTGTTCAACGAATCCCGCGTGAATCGCATGACGTTGCCGCGGTATCCCGGGTTCCGGTCGAAGTTCTCGGAGTTTCCGGAGTAGATGAGGCCATCGCACTCGGAGGTGTAGTCCTTGTTGCGGTGGACGGCGTTCAGGGTCTCGTTCACCGAGTGGCCCTCGATCAGCCACTCCAGCAGCGTGAACACCTTGAACGTCGATCCGGTCATGAAGCCGGCACCGCCGTTGGTGGCGAGGTGCAGCTGGTCGCCGGCGTACACCATGGACGACCACGCGTTCGGGTCGGCTCCGGCCGGTGCGCCCGAGTCCGAGAAGTTCGTGTTCTGCGTGATGGAGAGAATTCGGCCGGTGGCCGCATCCAACTGGACGCCGGCCGACCCGAGGTCCATTCCCGGGATCGAGGCCGGAACCAGGTCATGCATGGCCGCCGTGGACTGCTCCTGCAGGCCGGGATCCAGGGTCGTGTAGACGCGCAGGCCGTCCTTGTTCATCTTGTCGATGCGGTCCTCGAGGGTCGCCCCGAACGTCTTGTCATCCAGGAGCATGCCCTTGACGAGCTGGCAGAAGTACTCCTTGCCGACCGCCTGCTGGCAGCCGACGACCGGGTCGCTGATCTTCGGATCGATCGGCTCCTTGATCGCCGCCTGGTACTCGGCATTGGTGATCTTGCCGTCCGCGCGCATGCGGAAGAGCACCGTGTCGCGACGGTCCTTGGTCTTCGCGTAACCGTTCGCCGCGCCGTTGTCCTCAGAATCGGGATGGTCAATGCGGAACGCGTTCGAGGACTGCACCATGCCGGCCAGCGTGGCCGCCTGGTTGAGGGTCAGATTGGCCGCCGACGTGCTGAAGTAGCGTTGCGCGGCGGCCTCGATGCCGTACGTGATGCCGCCCCACGAAGCGATGTTCAGGTAGCCGAGGAGGATGTCCTCCTTGGAGTACTGCGTCTCGAGCGAAATGGCGTAGCGCATCTCCTGCAGCTTGCGCTTGAGGCCATCCGTGCCCTTGGCGTTCGTCGCCGCCTCGTAGCAGTCATCTCGCGCCGTGTCGTCCACGGCGGTGTACTCACAGCGCTGGATGAGCACGTTCTTGACGTACTGCTGGCTGATCGAGGAACCGCCGGAGGTGTCCTTGTGCTGGAGGTTGCTGAGGAGGGCGCGCACGGTTCCCTGCATGTCCACGCCGCCGTGGGTGAAGAACCGGTTGTCCTCGGACGAGGTGATCGCGTCGATCATGACCGGGGCGATCTGGTTGTACGCCACCGGCTTACGGTTCTGCTGGTAGAACCGTGCCATCTCGACGTCCTTGCCGCTGGCGTCCTTGGCGTAGAAGATCGTCGGTTCCATGATCTTGTCGATCTTGAGCGAGTTCGGCAGGGAATCGAACATGTCGATGCCGCTCTTGGCCGCGAGGCCGCTCACCGCGATCGCGGGCGTCACGGTCGCGGTGATCAGGATTCCGGCGACGACGCTGAGGCCGAGCAGGCCGAGCAGTCCGCCGAGCACACCGCTGGCTGTGCGTTTCGTTCCAGGCATAGGCTTGATCGTACTGCCGAAGGCTGAAAGACGGCCTGCACACGCGACCCCTCGGAGACGAAGTGACCACCTGGGAATACCTCACCACGCCGCTGCTCATTCACAACACCGCCGCCATCATGAACAACTGGGGCAAGCAGGGATGGGAGCTCGTCCAGGTCGTCACGGGCCCCGAGGGAGGCCTCGTCGGCTACTTCAAGCGTCCGCTCTCGGATGCCGCCCCGGCCAACACCGGTCTCGCTTCCGCGGCGGCCGCAGCCACCCAGTTCGAGGAGTGAACATGTCCGTTTCCGCCCGCCTGTCCGAGCTCGGCATCGAGCTTCCCGCCGTCGCCGCGCCGGTCGCCGCCTACGTTCCCGCGGTGGTGCACGGCGACCTGGTGTACACGTCCGGCCAGCTCCCGATGGTCTCCGGTGCGCTGCCGGCCACCGGCAAGGTCGGCGAAGGCCACGGTCTCGTTCCCGCGTCGGACGCGCAGGACTACGCGCGCCAGTGCGCGCTGAACGCGATCGCCGCGGCGGCCGCCGCCGTCGGGGGAGTGGACAACCTCACCCGCGTCATCAAGGTCGTCGGCTTCGTGTCCTCCGTCCCCGAGTTCACCGGTCAGCCCGGTGTGATCAACGGCGCGAGCCTGATCCTCGGCGAGATCTTCGGGGATGCCGGCATTCACGCCCGTTCCGCCGTCGGCGTCGCGTCATTGCCGCTGGACGCGCCCGTCGAGGTCGAGGTCGTGTTCAGCCACTCGGCCTGACGCTTGAGAATGCGCGTGCCCCCGTCCGGATCCGGACGGGGGCACGCGCATGTCGATCGGGCGGTCAGAGCGCTTTCTGGAATTCGCCCATGCGTTCGGTCGGGACGAATCCGAGACGCCGATTGATCTCGAGCATGTGCTCGTTGACGCCGGCGTTGTAGGTGATCACCTGGCTCGTGGCGGGTGACTCGCGCTGCAGCCGCCGGAGGTTCGCGATCTTCACCAGCGTCCCGAGCCGGTGTCCTCGACGGCTGCGATCCACGAGCGTGCCCCACTGGTAGGCGTTGCCGTCATCACCCGAGACGACGATCTGCGTGTACGCGACCACCTGCCCGTCGGCGTCGACGGCGACGGAACCGAAGCTCGTGCGCCGCTGAGCCTGAAGGAGGCGCTCGGAGGCGCGGACGTCCTCGACGGCGGCGGTGGACGCCTCCAGGACCCGGTCACCGGTGGGAGCTTCGGTCTCCAGAGAGGCGTCGAGGGTGGCCCACCCCGCGACCACGTCCTCGGGCACCGGACCGTTCCAGGATTCGACGCGGAATCCGGCCGAGCGAGCGGACGCCTCCGCGTCGAGGTGATCAAGGATCCGCGCGTCGACGGGCAGCGAGAGGGTGCTCTGCACGTCGCTGAGCGCGAGGGCGTAACCGTGGCGGGTGGCGAAGGAGCGGCCGGGTGAGCCCGCACCGTCCTCGCCCAGCGCGTACGGCCACGACACCTCGCCGTCGAGGACGGTTCGCCCCTCGACGCGCGCCTCCGCTTCCAGTGCGGTCAGGACGGCCGAGCCGATGCCCTGACGGCGGAAGGCGGGCGGCACGTGCACGCCGAGCGCCGCCCGCGCGGTGTTCTCACGGCGAGGGAGGGCGAGTCGGGCCGACGCCACGACCACACCGTCGCGGCGGACCAGGTGCGCGCGGCGCTCGATCGTCTCGGACTGCTGACGCAGTTCATGACGGCTCTCCTCGAGCGTCCACACGGCGGCGTGCGCGCCGCGCTCGGCCCGTTCGGCATCGGCGTACGCCTGCCACCAGGCGTCGACGGACTCGTCGTCGAAGGGGTCGATCCGGCGGATGTCGAGAGTGGTCACGGGATCTCACGGTAGGTCATGCCGGGGCGTGCGTGGTGCCGGCGCCGGGAAAGACGACGCGGTTCCGCAGCCTCCCGGAACTCGGGGAGCTGCGGAACCGCTCGCCGTCAGCCTTACTTGACCTGCTTGGAGATCACGCTCATCACCGCGGTGTCGGCGAGGGTCGTCGTGTCGCCGACCTCGCGGCCCTCGGCGACATCGCGCAGCAGCCGTCGCATGATCTTGCCGGAGCGGGTCTTCGGCAGTTCGCCGACGATGTAGATGTCCCGCGGGCGTGCGATCGGACCGATCTGCTCGCCGACCCACAGCCGGAGGTTCTGCGCCAGGCCGTCGGCCTTGTGCGCGCGCAGGTAGTTCTCCTTGATGATCACGAACGCCACCACGGCCTGACCGGTGGTCTCATCGCTCGCACCGACCACGGCCGCCTCGGCGACCGCCTCATTGCCGACGAGCGCGGACTCGATCTCAGCGGTGGAGAGGCGGTGACCGGAGACGTTCATCACGTCGTCCACCCGGCCGAGCAGCCAGATGTCGCCGTCCTCGTCCTTGCGGGCGCCGTCGCCGGCGAAGTAGTAGCCCTTGTCCGCGAACATGCGCCAGTACGTGTCCACGTAACGGTCCGGGTCGCCCCAGATGCCCCGCAGCATGCTCGGCCACGGGCTGGTCACGACGAGGAGCCCGCCGTTGCCGTCCTCGACCTCCTCACCCTTCTCGTCGACGATCGACACCTCGATGCCCGGGATCGGGTTCTGCGCGGAGCCCGGGGTCAGTTCCGTGACGCCCGGCAGCGGCGAGATCATGATCGCGCCGGTCTCGGTCTGCCACCAGGTGTCCACGATCGGAGCGTGTCCGCCGCCGATGACGTCGCGGTACCAGACCCAGGCCTCCGGGTTGATCGGCTCGCCGACCGAGCCGAGCAGGCGGATGGAGGACAGATCGAACTCCTGCGGGATCTGGCGACCCTGCTTCATGAAGGAGCGGATCGCCGTGGGCGCGGTGTACAGGACGGTCACGCCGTACTTCTGCACGATCTCCCACCAGCGGCCCGGGTGCGGAGTCTCCGGCGTGCCCTCGTAGAGCACCTGGGTGGCGCCGTTGGCGAGGGGTCCGTAGGTGACGTAGCTGTGTCCGGTGATCCATCCGATGTCAGCCGTGCACCAGTAGACGTCGGTCTCCGGGTGGATGTCGTGCACGACGCGGTTGGTGAACGCGGCCTGGGTGAGGTAGCCGCCGGAAGTGTGCAGGATGCCCTTCGGCTTGCCGGTGGTGCCCGAGGTGTACAGGACGAACAACGGCGTCTCCGCCTCGAAGCCCTGCGCGGTGTGGTCGGGGCTGGCCGCCTCGACCTCCTCGTGCCACCACAGGTCGCGTCCCTCGGTCCACTCGACCTCGTTCTCACCGCGGCGAATCACCAGGACGTGCTCGACGGTGGCCTGCTCGCCCTCGCCGTTGCGGTCCGCCAGGGCCATGTCGACGGCCGGCTTCAGCGCGGAGACCTTGCCCTTGCGGTAGCCGCCGTCCGCGGTGATGACGAGCTTCGCGCCGGCGTCATCCAGCCGCGAACGCAGGCTGTCCGCGGAGAAGCCGCCGAACACGACGGAGTGGATCGCCCCGATGCGGGCGCAGGCGAGCATGGCCGCGACCGCCTCCGGGATCATCGGGAGGTACAGGGCGACGCGGTCGCCCTTCGTGACTCCGAGCCCCTCGAGGACGTTCGCGGCGCGCTTGACGAGATCGGTCAGTTCGGCATAGGTCACGGCGCGGGAATCGCCGGGCTCACCCTCGAACAGCAGAGCCACCCGGTCGCCGTTGCCGGCTTCGACGTGGCGGTCCAGGCAGTTGTAGGCGACGTTGAGCGTGCCGTCGGCGAACCACTTCGCGAACGGCGGGTTCGACCAGTCCAGCACCTCGGTGAACGACTTGTCCCAGGTGATCAGCTCGTTGGCCTGACGCGCCCAGAAGGCTTCCCGATCGGCCTTGGCCTCGTCGTACAGCTCAGCGGTGCCGATCGCTTGCGCCGCGAACTCCGGTGACGGCGAGAACCGCCGGGATTCGTTCAGCAGGTGGTCGATCTGGCTGCTCATACGGACGCTCCTTCGCGCGGAAATGACGAAAGCCGCTACATCGCGGCTGACCCGAATCTAGGCGGGTGGGGGTCCAGCCAATACTGCCGAAAGGGAGTGAGCGATGATCGCGTTCGGCGCGGGCGGGGGTGATTGTGCCCGATGCACGTCGCCCCGTATGCTGATGCCCTGCCGATCATCTGACTGTCATCGGCATGACGCGAGGTCGCCGATCCCCAGAGACGACCGACGCATGAGGCGGCATCCTGTTTCCCCCCACACAGGATGCCGCCTCTTCGTCATGGGAGCGCTTCCTCCCCAACCCGTGTCCGTGGGCTGATCGTTCGCACCGCACGGCTCGCGGGACCGACGCCGGGAGCGGCGGCCTAGCGTCCCGGACATGATCGATCCGTTCGTGGCCGCCCCCGAAGCCACACCGTGCTCGCCCCCTTCGCCGCGCTCATCGCCGACCCGAGCGTGACCGACATCTTCGTCAACGGGTCGGCGGGACTGTTCGTGGACCGCGGCGCGGGGGCGGTCCGACAGCCGGGCTGGCGTGCGTCCGAACGTGAGGTGCGCGAGCTCGCCACCGCGCTCATGTCCGCCGGGGACCGACACGTCGATGACGCCAACCCGTGCGTGGACGTCCGCCTGCATGACGGGATCCGAGTGCACGCCGTGCTCTCCCCGATCGCGACCAGCGGCACCGTGCTGTCGATCCGCATCCCGCGTCTGACTCGAGCGCGCCTGTCTGAGCTCGCCGACCGCGGCATGCTCGTGCCCGAGATCGAGGAGCGGTTGCGCGTCGCCGTCGGCGCACGAGCGAACTTCCTGATCAGCGGCGCCGGTGGGGTCGGGAAGACCACGCTGCTGTCGGCGCTGCTCGCCGAGGCGCATCCGGGCGAGCGCATCGTGACGATCGAGGATGTGGCGGAATTGCGCATCGAACACCCGCACCACGTCGCGCTGGAAGCTCGCCAGGCCAACCTCGAGGGCGCGGGCGAGATCTCGCTGGCCCGTCTCGTGCGCGAGGCCCTGCGGATGAAACCCGATCGCCTCGTGGTGGGCGAGTGCCGCGGGGGCGAGGTGCGAGAACTGCTCTCGGCGCTGAACACCGGCCACGACGGGGGTGCCGGAACCGTGCACGCGAACGGCCTCACCGATGTCCCCGCGCGACTGGAAGCGCTCGGCGCGCTCGCGGGTCTCGACGACATCGCGTTGGCTCGCCAGGTCGTCAGCGCGATGGATTTCGTCGTGCACCTGGAGCAGGGTGCCGATGGGGTTCGCCGAGTGGTCGCGCTCGGGGAGTTCCGCATCGAGCAGGGCAGGCTCGCCGTGTCCGCGCTCTGGGAAGCGCCCGCGGCCGACGAGCGGACACCGGCGACACACCCGTCGCAACGAGTGGACCGACCGATGGTGACGGCCCCGGCGGGTTCGGGCGCATCCGAGCCGGCGCGGCCCTCCGTCGGTGACGAGTCGCTGTCAGCGGAGGCGGACGAACGCGCCTCCTTCGATGAGATCGTGCGGGGGTATGACCGGGTTTCGTCGCCGCCGCCGCCGCTCGGTCGCGGCGGCTTCATCCCGCAACCGCGAGCAGCCGGGCGTGATGACCGCGCGGCGTGATCGCGACGCTGCGGTCGCGACGCGAGAAGCCGCGGACACCGCCAGACGGATCGCCGTCCTGCTGCACGCCGGAATCGTGCCGGAACGGGCCTGGACGTACGTCGGGGAAGTCGACGGCGGCGCCGTCGCGACGATCAGCGCGCGGATGAGTGGGGGAGCGCGGCCGGCTGACGCCATTGAGGCGCAGGGCGGACCCTGGGTGCCGCTCGCCGCGGCCTGGCGCATCGCTGAGGCCGTCGGTGCTCCGCTCGCGGACACGCTCCGCGCGATCGCGGGCGCGCTGCAGGACGGCAGCGAGACGGCCGACGACGTGACGGTCGCGCTCGCTGAGCCGACCGTCACCGCGCGCATCATGCTCTGGCTGCCGGTCCTCGGCCTGCTCCTGGGGGCGGTCCTCGGATTCGACACGATCGGTGTGCTGATCGGCAACCCGCTCGGTATCACGTGCCTGATCGCGGGCATCGGGCTGGTCGTCCTCGCCCGGCAATGGACGCGGCGTCTGGTCCGGCGTGCCCGCGACCTGCCGATCGCGCCCGGGTTGCGGGCCGAGTTGGCCGCGGTCGCGCTGAGCGGCGGGGCCACGATCGACCGGGCGCTCCGGCTCGTCGACGACGCCCTCGGGCAGGACGAGGACGCGGCGGTGGAGCGCGTACTGGCCTTGTCCCGGCGCGCAGGCGTGCCGGCGGCCGCGCTGCTGCGGGCGAGTGCCGCCGACGCGCGGCAGCGCACGCGCACCGAGGGTCGCATCCGAGCGGTCCGGTTGGGCAGCGCGATGCTGCTGCCCCTCGGGCTCTGCACCCTACCGGCGTTCTTCCTCCTCGGCGTCGCGCCGATGGTGCTGAGCGTCATCACCTCCACGCAGCTCGCGTGGTGAACCGAAGAAGGGACCGATGATGAGTGTGACTGGACGAAGAAGGATGCACCGGGAGATCGGGATCGCGTGCCCCCCGATCTCGCCGGGAGGATCGCGGGTGCGGTCACTGCGTGAGATCCTGCGGGACCCCGCCGGTGCGGCGACTGCGGAGTACGCGATCACGACGATGGCAGCGGTGGCGTTCGCGGGGATGCTCGTGATCATCATGCGCTCGGATGAGGTGCGCGGGATGCTCACGGATCTGGTGCAGCGCGCGCTCACGGTGCCGTGATCGGTGACCGGGTGGTGCCCGGCCCGGTCACCGCGCGGGTGCGACGCGCGGAGGCGGGCGGGGTGGCGGCGGAGTTCGCCGTCACTCTCCCCGCCGTGCTCCTGATCCTCGTTCTCGCGTTCGGCGCGCTGCACGCGCAGACCCAGCGCGTGCTGCTGCAGGACGCATCCGCCGATGCGGCCCGCCTCGTCGCCCGAGGCGATGATCCCGCGCGGGCCGCCGCGGTGGTGCGCACCGCGGTGGCGGGCGCGGAGCTCGACGTCGATCTGACGGGAGACCTCGTCTGCGCGACGGCATCGGCCGGGGTGGACCTCTGGCCGGGGATCACGGTCGACCTGCGAACGCGGTCCTGTGCGCTCGGGGACGGCGAATGACCCTGCGCGAGAGGTGGGGTGCATGCCCGGGGCCGGCCGCTGAGGGCGAACGCGTGCCGCGGGGACGGCGGCTGGCTCTGCATGGGAGGACGGGTGCATGTCCACGACGGTGACCGGAATCGGCACCCTGATGGGGGTGACGGTGCTGCTGGTGGGCGGGATCGCGGTGGGGCAGGCGGCCGCCGCGAGCCAGCGCGTCGCCGGGGCGGCGGATGCCGCTGCGCTCGCGGCCGCCGACACGCTCGCCGGCGCCACGACGGGCGACCCCTGCGACCGGGCGGACGAGCTGGCCCGGCGCAACGGTGCGGCGCTGGATCGGTGCGACCTGAACGGACTGATCGCGACCGTCTCCGTGTCCGCCCGCGTCCTCGGGCTGCCGGTGAGGGGTGCGGCACGGGCCGGAACGCGCGCGCCGGCCGACGACGGATCGGCGGGAGCCGACTACCCCAACGGAGCGATTCCGCGCGAGGTACTGCGGTCCATCCCGTGGCGGGCGGACCTCCTGCTGCGCGGCGACGCCGCGGCGGCCCTGGTCGCGATGAACACCGCGTACCGCGCGGAGCACGGTGCGGACCTTCCCCTCTCGGACGCCTACCGGGACTTGGCCGGGCAGAAGGAGCAGCGTCGGGCGTGGTGCGCCCGCGGAGCATGCGAATTCGCCGCGGTGCCCGGGACCTCGAACCACGGCTGGGGCACCGCGATCGACGTCGGCATCGCACGGACGGACTTCGGCAGCGCCACCTACCGGTGGCTCGTCGCGAACGCGCGCCGCTTCGGCTGGACGCACCCGACGTGGGCCGAACCGGGCGGCACCGCCCCCGAGGCCTGGCACTGGGAGTTCACGGGATGAGGGCAGAGGCAGGCGTCGGTAGGTGTCAGTTGCAGGTCGGGGTGGTGGGGCCGTAGTGGAAGCGGTCGTCGGTCCAGGCGATGAGGTCCCGCATGAAGTCGGTGTTGCCGTAGAGCATGCTGATGTGGTCGGACTTCTTGCGCTGGCGATAGTCCACGCTGACCCCGGCCTTGCAGAGCTTGTCCACGTACGACTTCTGCAGCGCCGGGCTGATCAGCGCATCCTCCATCCCCGTGACGATCATGAGGCCGCGCCCGCTCACCGGTTCCGGGTTGTTCTCGCGCAGCCGGGCGCCGAGGGGGCCCGTGCGCGGATCGACTTTGAAGAACGACGGATCGGCGAAGCGGGCGGCGACCGAGGCCACCGACACGAGCATCTCCGGACCGGCCAGACAGCGCTGCGGGTAAGCGCGCATCGCGAAGTCCGATCCGGGACGGACGTAATCGCGGATCCGGACGTCGTCGTAGCGCTCCGAATACGAGGTCAGGACGAAGGATTCCAGCACGGCCCCGCCGAGCTTCATGCTCAGCGAGTCCACCAGGCCGGTCAGGTCGACGGCAGGGCTGATCGCGGCGGTGCCGTAGACGTACAGCTCCGGCGCGTAATCGGCGGCGACCTGCGAGGCCCAGAGCGCCGCGTGACCACCCTGCGAATGGCCCCAGATCACCGTCGAGCGGCTGATCCGCGTCTCGGTGAGCTGGGTGGCGGCCCGTGTGGCGTCCAGCATCGCGTAGGCGCTGTCCCGCCCGACCAGGTAGGGGTTCGGGCCGGCCGTGCCGAGGCCGGGGTAGTCGGTCGCGACCAGCGCCCAGCCCTCCGCGATGATCTGATTCAGCGCGAACATCCCGCCGGATTTGAACGGACGCTCCTGCAACGACGGCGCGCACGTCGGGGCGTAGCCCGTGGTGCCGTGGCCCCACGTGATGGAAGGGTGCAGGAGGTCGTCGTCCGGAGCGGCCACGAGCGCACTCGCCACCCGGACATCCCCGTTGCCGTCGTTCGTCGTGTACAGGATGCGCCAGGCGCGAGCACCGGAGGGAACCTCGGGGTTCTCGAACGGTTCGGACCGGATCAGCTGTCCCGGCTCGTCCGGAATGTCACGCGGCGCAGCGTAGAACACGTCCGTCACGACCGAGTCCCGCGTGGCGATCACCGTCCCGATCGTGGTCGCGATGGCCGCGATCACCGCGACGGCGGCGATCAGGGAGCGGAGGAACCGACGCAGGAACCCGCTGCCGCTGCGGGGCGGTTTGCGCCGGCTGCCGCGCACGGTCGTCCACACCGTGTCCACGCCCGTGATGATGAGCCAGAACGCGAACACCACGCCGAGGATGATCATCGACGCGTCGCGCCAGACGAAGGCCACCACCCCGAAGCCGATGGCCGCCACTCCCAGCGTTGCCGACGAGATGCGTTCGTCGAGGCTGCGCGGACGGCCGCGTTGACGGAACGCCTGCATGATGCGGGCCACGCCGACGACGATCAGACCGAGCGACACCACGACGATGAGCACCCAGACCGTCAACCACGGGATGGTGAGCAGCACCACTCCGGTGGCGACCCAGAGGATCGCCGTGATGATCCGCCAGCGACGGGACGCGGCCGTCTCCCACAGGGCGAGCACGCCCTCGAGGATCGCGCCGATGCCGATGAGCACCGCGAGCAGGTCCAACGACGTGGTGGGGCGGACGATGACCAGAAGCCCGCCGATGATCGCGGCGACGCCGATCCCGATCCGCAGCGGGCGCGGTCCAGCCTCGAAGCGTCGGACGACCAGCGCCCGTTTCGCCGAAAACCCCACCTCATACCTCCAGCCATCCATTCCACCCCATCCGGCTGGGAGGCGGGTCGCCGCTGCGCCGTGTCGAACGCGCGGCGGGCGTAACCTGACGCGGTGACCGTCGTGATCGCCTTCATCGCCAACGTCCTCGTCGCCGCCGCGAAGACGGTCGCCGCCGTGATCACCGGGTCGGCGGCCATGGTCGCCGAGGCGGCGCACTCGTGGGCGGACTGCGGCAACGAGATCTTCCTCCTGATCGCGGACCGGCAGAGCACGCGCACGAAGGACGCCCGCCACCCGTTCGGGTACGGGCGCAGCGCGTTCCTGTGGTCACTGATCGCGGCGTTCGGCATCTTCACGGCCGGCTCGATCGTGTCGGTGATGAACGGGATCCAGCAGCTGACGCACCCGGAGGCGATCTCGGATGTCGGCTGGGCCTACGCCGTGCTGGCGATCGCGTTCGTGCTGGAGGGCGCGTCGTTCGCGCAGGCGCTGATCCGCTCGCGACGTCTGGCCAACCAGCGCAATCGCTCGACGTGGGATTTCGTTCTGGACACCAGCGACACGACACTGCGGGCCGTGTTCTTCGAGGACTTCGCCGCCCTGATCGGGCTCGTGATCGCCGGCGGCGCGATCGCGCTGCATCAGATCACGGGGAACGCGATCTGGGACGCGGTCGGCTCGATCCTCGTCGGCGTCCTGCTCGGGATCGTCGCGGTGATCCTGATCCAGCGCAACTTCATGTTCCTCGTCGGCACCACGGTGCCGGCGGACATCCGCGTCAACGCCGGCCGCACGATCCTCGCCAACCCGGCCGTGGAGCGGATCACCTATCTGCACATCGAGTACGTCGGCCCGAACAAGCTGTTCGTCGTCGCCGAGATCGACCTGGTCGGTGACCTGCGCGAGCACGATGTCGCTCGACGCCTGCGTGCGATCGAGCAGGAGATCCAGGCGCATCCGCTCGTCGAGTCCGTGGTGCTGTCCCTGTCCGTCGACGACGAGCCGTCGCTCAGCTTCGGCTGACGTAGGCTTGCACCGTACGGCCCGCCCGCGCTGGGCGCCGCGGGCCCGATCCGGACGAGACCCGTTCGTCCGGCCGACTCCTCGTCACAGCCGCGACCGCTTCGGCGGCGTGTATCTTGCTGTCGACAACGAAAGGACGCTCCGTGGCACACGGTAAGAAGCTCGTCATCGTCGAGTCCCCGACGAAGATGAAGTCCATCCAGGGCTACCTGGGTGACGACTACGAGGTCCTGAGCTCGGTCGGTCACATCCGTGACCTGGCGGACAAGAAGAGCATCCCGGCCGAGAAGAAGGCCGCGTACGGCAAGTACTCGATCGACGTCGACAACGACTTCGACCCGCTCTACGTGGTCTCCGACCGCAAGACCAAGACGGTCGCCGAACTCAAGCGCGCCCTGAAGAACGCTGACGAGCTCCTGCTCGCCACTGATGAGGACCGCGAGGGCGAGGCCATCGCGTGGCACCTGCTGGAGACGCTGAAGCCCAAGGTTCCGGTCAAGCGCATGGTCTTCCACGAGATCACCAAGGACGCCATCCGCGCCGCCGTCGACAACACGCGCGAGCTCGATCTTGCGCTCGTCGACGCGCAGGAGACCCGCCGTGTCCTGGACCGCCTGTACGGCTGGGACGTCAGCCCCGTGCTCTGGTACAAGGTGCAGCCGGGCCTGTCCGCCGGTCGCGTGCAGTCCGCCGCGACCCGCATGGTCGTGGACCGGGAGCGCGAGCGCATGGCGTTCACCTCGGCCGCGTACTGGGACGTTGAGGCCGACGCCGCCGCGGACGGCTCCACCTTCCGCGTGCGCCTGGTGCGCCTGGACGGTGCGCCCATCGCCCGCGGCACCGACTTCGACGAGCGCGGTGAGCTGAAGAAGGCCGTCGTCGTGCTGAACGAGGCCGAGGCGACCACGCTCGCGTCCGCGATCACCACGGCCGGTTCCGGCGAGGTCGCCAAGGTCGAAGCCAAGCCCGGCACGCGCAGCCCGTACGCCCCGTTCACGACCTCCACGCTGCAGCAGGAGGCCGGACGCAAGCTCTCGATGACGGCGAAGATGGCGATGTCCACCGCCCAGCGCCTCTACGAGAAGGGGTACATCACCTATATGCGCACCGACTCGGTCGCGCTGTCCACGCAGGCGATCACCGCGGCGCGCACGCAGGCGGTCTCGCTGTACGGCGAGAAGGCCGTGCCGCTGAAGCCCCGCGTGTACAAGTCGAAGTCCAAGAACGCGCAGGAGGCGCACGAGGCGATCCGCCCGTCGGGGGAGACCTTCCGCACGCCGGCGTCGGTGTCCTCCGCACTGGATCGCGATGAGGCGCGCCTGTACGACCTGATCTGGAAGCGCACCGTCGCCAGCCAGATGTCGGACGCGAAGTTCGAGACCACGACCGTCACGATCGGCGTGAACGCGGACGGCCGCAAGGCGGAGCTGACCGCGTCCGGAACCGTCTACACCTTCAAGGGATTCCTGGAGGCGTACGAGGAGGGCCGCGACGAGAAGCGCTCCGACGGCGACAAGGCCGCCGACCAGTCCCTGCCCGCGCTGAGCGTGGGATCGTCCGTGGACGTCACCGATGTCGAGGTCAAGGACCACCGCACCACGCCGAAGCCCCGCTACACCGAGGCGTCACTGGTGAAGGTGCTGGAGGAGCGCGGCATCGGTCGCCCCTCCACGTTCGCCAGCATCATCGACACGATCATCGCCCGCGGCTACGTCTCCAAGCGCGGCCAGGCCCTCGTGCCGTCGTGGATGGCGTTCAGCGTCGTCCGCCTGCTCGAGGAGAACTTCGCCGAGCTCGTGGACTACGACTTCACCGCCGCGCTCGAGGACGACCTCGACGCCATCGCCCGCGGCGAGCAGCGCCGCGCGGACTGGCTGAAGGAGTTCTACTTCGGCTCGGACAGCCACACCGGCCTGCGCAACATCGTCGACAACGTCGGTGAGATCGATGCCCGCGCCCTGAACGCGACCCGGATCACCGACGCCGCCACCCTCCGCTTCGGCCGTTACGGGCCGTACCTCGAGGTCGCCGACGCCGCGAACCCGGACGCGAAGCCGCGCATCGTCAACATCCCCGAGGGTATGGCGCCCGACGAGCTGACCGCCGAGCGCGCCACCGAGCTGATCGAGGCGCCGGTGGCCGGCGACCGGGTCCTGGGCGAGATTCCGGAGACCGGCAAGCTCGTCGTGGTCAAGGACGGCCGGTTCGGTCCGTACGTGCAGGAGATCGACCCGCCCTCGGACGAGGACGAGGTGGACACCGCGACCGGCGAGGTCGCCGAGGCGCCGAAGAAGCGCGGTGCCAAGAAGGTCGCCGAGCCGAAGCCGCGCACCGCGTCGCTGTTCAAGTCGATGTCCGTCGACACCGTCGATTTCGCCACCGCGCTGCAGCTGCTCGAGCTTCCCCGCGTCGTGGGCGTCGACCCGGCGACGGAGGAGGAGATCACCGCGCAGAACGGTCGGTTCGGTCCGTACCTGAAGAAGGGCACCGACTCGCGCTCGCTGCAGACCGAGGCGGAGATCTTCGACATCACGCTGGAGCAGGCGCTCGAGCTGTACGCGCAGCCGAAGTACGGTGCTCGTCGTGCCGCGTCGGCGCTCAAGGAGTTCGAGGCGGACCCGGTCAGCGGCAAGGCGATCAAGGTCAAGGACGGTCGGTTCGGTCCGTACGTCACCGACGGTGAGACGAACGTCACGATCCCGAAGGGCCAGACCCCGGACGACATCACGTTCGAGATCGCGGTGCAGATGCTCGCGGACAAGCGTGCGAAGGGTCCGGCGCCCAAGCGCAAGACCGCCGCTCGCAAGACCACGACGGCGAAGAAGACCACGACCGCGGCGGCGAAGAAGACCACCGCCGCGAAGACCGCGGCCGCGAAGCAGGCACCCGCGAAGAAGGCACCGGCGAAGAAGGCACCGGCGAAGAAGGCCGCGGACGACGCGTGAGCGCCGGATTGTGGATCACCGTCGAGGGCGGTGACGGCACCGGCAAGACCACGCAGTCGCGCCTGCTCGCGGACTGGTTGACCGGGCAGGGGCGCACCGTGGTGCACACCCGCGAGCCGGGCGGCACGGAGGTGGGCCGGTTGATCCGGGACATCGTGCTGCATCACCGCGGTGACATCGTGCCCCGGGCGGAGGCGCTGCTGTACGCCGCCGATCGAGCGCATCACGTCGCGACCGTGGTGCGGCCGGCACTGGAGCGCGGCGAGGTCGTGCTGCAGGACCGCTACCTGGATTCGTCCGTGGTCTACCAGGGGGCCGGACGAGTGCTGGATGCGGCGGAGGTCCGCAACCTCTCGCTGTGGGCCACCGAGGGCGCCTTGCCGGATGTCACCGTTCTGCTCGATCTGGATGAGCAGGTCGCGCGCGAGCGGCTCGATTCGGCCGACAAACCGTTCGATCGGCTGGAGGCCGCGGGGGAGTCCTTCCACACGCGCGTTCGGCGTGCCTACCTGGAGCTGGCCGCGGCCGAACCGGACCGGTTCCTCGTCGTCGACGCGGCTGCTCCCGTGGCGGAGATCGCCGAGGTCATCCGCACGCGCGTCGCCGAGCGCCTGAGCTGACCGGTGGACGGTCGAGCTCCGCTGTCTCAGCCCGCCGTTAGGCTGGACGCATGAGCGTGACGGAGAGTGCCGCGAGCACCCTCCCCTGGGGAGACGTCTGGGGGCAGGACGAGGCCGTCGCGACACTGCGTGCGGCCGCCGAGAATCCGCTCGCGATGACGCATGCGTGGCTTCTCACCGGCCCGCCCGGATCAGGCCGCTCGAACCTCGCGTACGCGTTCGCCGCGTCCCTGATCGCCTCCGGCCCGGAGGACGTGAACACGATGCGCCAGGTGATCGCCGGGACGCATCCGGACCTGTCCGCCCTGCGGACCGAGGGCGTCATCATCTCGATCAAAGACGCTCGCGGCCTCGTCGAACGCAGTTACCTGTCGCCGTCCGCGGGTCGCCACCGCGTGATCGTGGTGGAGGACGCCGACCGGATGACCGAGCGGACCTCCAACGTCCTGCTCAAGGCGCTCGAAGAGCCGCCGGCGGAGACCGTGTGGGTGCTGTGCGCGCCGAGCGAGGCCGACCTGCTGCCGACGATCCGCTCGCGCGTGCGTGCGCTACGGCTGCGGGAACCGGAGGTCGCCGACGTCGCCCGACTGGTCATGCAGCGCACGGGCGTCCCGGCCGAGATCGCCGAACAGTCCGCGCGCCACGCGCAGCGGCACATCGGCATGGCGCAGCGTCTCGCGACCGACGCCGCCTCGCGTGAGCGGCGGGACGCGACGCTGCGCGGGGTGCTGTCCGTCCGCGGCATCGGTGATGTGGTCGAGATCGCCGGTCGCATCGTCCAGGCCGCGACCGATGATGCCAAGGCCCTCACCGCCGAACGCGACGAGGCCGAGCGGGCATCGCTGCTGCGCACCGTGGGCGTCGCGCCCGGAGCACCCGTCCCACCGGCGGTGCGCTCGCAGATCTCGGCGCTCGAGGACGAACAGAAGCGCCGCGCCACGCGCAGCCTCCGCGACGGCATCGATCGCGTGCTCACCGACATGCAGTCGCTGTTCCGTGACGTCGCGCTGATGCAGTTCGGCCGCACGGACGACCTGATCAACGTCGAGCTCGCCGAGACCGCCCGGGCGCGGACGGCCGAGTGGACGCACCAGCGCACCCTGACCGTGCTCGACGCGATCACCGCCACCCGTCAGGCGGTGCAGCAGAATGCGGCACCGCTGCTGGCGATCGAAAGCCTCCTCGTCACCGTGGGGACCGGAAGGACACCATGACCGCCACTCGCCTCCGCCGGCTGGGCGCCGCCCTCGTGACCCTCGCGGTCGCCTCGCTGACCCTCACGGGTTGTCTGTACTCGCAGATCCCGAAGGAGTCCGCCGGGTACAGCGGTGCCGACAAGACGCCGAGCACGGTCGGCGTTCCGGCGGGGCTGGAGAAGTACTACTCGCAGACCGTGGACTGGTCCTCCTGCGCGAAGGCGATGCAGTGCGGCACGGTCAGCGTTCCGCTGGACTACGCCGACCCGTCCGGCGCCTCCATCGACCTCGCCCTGGTGCGGGCCCGCCCGTCCGGCACACCGCAGGGATCGTTGCTGGTCAACCCGGGCGGTCCCGGTGCGAGCGGTGTGGATTTCGTCGAGTCGAGCCTGAGCTACGCCGTCGCCGCTCCGGTGCGCGCAGCCTTTGACATCGTCGGGTTCGACCCGCGGGGTGTCGGGAAGTCCTCCCCGGTGAAGTGCCTGGACGGAAAGGCGATGGACGAGTACCTGTACGCGCCGGTGGCCGGGGTGCGCGGGTCGCAGGAGTGGCTGGATGACGAGGACGCGCGGGCGAAGTCCTTCGCCGACGCGTGCGAGGCCAACAGCGGCAAGATCCTGCCCTTCATCACGACCGAGAACGCGGCGAAGGACATGGACGTGATGCGCGCGGTGCTCGGCGACGACAAGCTGAACTACCTCGGCTACTCCTACGGCACCAAACTCGGCGCGACGTACGCCGGGCTGTTCCCGGAGCGGGTCGGTCGTCTCGTGCTCGACGGCGCGTTGGACCCGGAGATGACCGGCGACGAGGTGGGCCTCGTGCAGGCGAAGGGCTTCCAGACCGCGTTGACCGCCTACATGCAGAACTGCCTGGACGGGTCCCAGTGCCCGTTCACCGGCACGGTGGACCAGGCCCTCGGCGACCTGCGCACGCTGCTGGACACGGTCGACGCGAACCCGTTGCCCAACTCCGACGGTCGGAAGTTGGACGGCGCGGATCTGTCCCTGGCGATCACCGCTGCGCTGTACTCCGAGGACAGCTGGTCCTACCTGACCGAAGCGCTGGCCAAGGCGATGGAGGGCGACCCGAGCACGGCGTTCTTCCTGGCGGACTTCTACAACGGCCGCCAGGGGCCGGGCAAGTACGAGGACAACTCGACCGAGGCGTTCAACGCGTACAACTGTATGGATTACCAGCCGTCCGAGGAGACCGACACCGAGTCCAGCTACGAGGACGCGGAGAAGAAGATCGCCGCCGTCGCCCCGACGATCGCGAAGTACTGGCTGGGTGCTGACGTCTGCGAGTACTGGGCGGCCCCGCCGACCGGCAAGGCCGGACGCATCACCGCCGACGGCGCGGCGCCGATCGTCGTGGTCGGAACGACGAACGACCCGGCGACGCCGTACGAGTGGGCCGTCGCGCTGTCCGATCAGCTTTCCAGCGGCGTGCTGATCACCCGCAAGGGCGACGGGCACACCGGCTACAACAAGGGCAACAGCTGCGTCGACGACGCCGTGAACGACTACTTCACGAAGCGCACCGTTCCCACCGACGGCCTCACCTGCTGACGCCGTCGGACGCCACGCCCGGACGCCGCCCACGGTACGGAGCACCCCCGCGGATGCTGTACTCTGGAACACGGCCCGCCGCCTTAGCTCAGTCGGCAGAGCGAGTCACTCGTAATGACTAGGTCGTCGGTTCGATTCCGACAGGCGGCTCCATCAGAAAGACCCCCGGCATGTCCGGGGGTCTTTCGTCGTTCCCGGCCCGCGTGCCGGGCGAGACGGCGCGCCAACCCCTAGGGTGGGGGAATGCTTCACGGCACTGATTGATCGGCAGTCGCGACCCTTGACGTCGCGCGGAGCCTGATCATCCATCACCAGCACGCCGTCGGCGTGCTCCTTCGCCTGGAGTTCTTTCCCATGCCGTCCACACGGACCGCACGTTATGTCGACGTGCTCAGAATCCCGCGCGTCCCGACCACCTTCGGGGCCGCACTCGTCGGACGCAGCGCCTACGCGCTCGTCTTCCTTCCGCTCCTGTTCGCCGTCACCGACGCGACCGGATCCATCGCTCTGGCCGGACTCGCGGTCGGGCTCTACGGAGCCGGAGCGAGCTTCCTCGCTCCGGTGCGCGCCTGGCTCATCGACCGGTACGGTGCCCGGCGGACGCTCCTCGTCCTCGTCCTCGCCTTCGGATTGACTCTGACCCTGATCGCCGTCACGGCATTGGCGCCCGGGGACGGCGCCGTGCTGATCGCCCTGGCGGCTCTCGCCGGGGCTGTCGCGCCTCCGCTCGGGCCCACCATGCGGGTGGCCTGGGGCCGTCTTGCCCCGGAGGAGCTTCTCACCAAGAGCCTGAGCCTGGACGCGGTCGTCGAGGAGCTCCTCTACCTCGCCGGGCCGGCGCTCGCCGGTGTCGCCCTCGCGGTCATCTCGCCGGGCGTGGCGCTGCTCGTCCCGGCCGCCCTGGTGGTGGTCGGCGGGGTCCTGTTCTGCCTGACCGATGCCGTCGGGGCGATGGTGCCGCGCGTGAGCGCGGGAACCACCCGCGGTCGGCCGCTGATCCTGGACCCTGGATTCGTCGGTGTGCTGCTGCCGGCGGTCGTGGCCGGCTTCGTGGTCGGCACGGTCGGGATCAGCGTGCCCGTCGTGCTGGCGGAGGTCGGCGGCCCGGCGGCCACCGGTGTCGCGCTCGGACTCTTCGCCGGCGGCAGCGCGCTCGGCGGGCTTGCCTACGGCGCTCTCCGAGTGCGCGGCCCGGCCGCGGTGCAGCTGATCATCCTGGCCGGTGCGCTCGTGCTGCTGAGCTCGCTCGTGGCGTTCGTCTCCGGCGCGGTCGCGGTGAGCGCGGTCCTGGCGGCGGCCGGACTGTTCTTCTCTCCAGTGATGATCGTCGCGTACGTCGCCGCGCACGCCGCCGGGGGAGAGAGTCGGCAGAACTCGGCCACGACGTGGGTGAACACCAGCCACAACCTCGGGGCCAGCGTCTCCGGCGCGGTCGCCGGAGTGATGATCCAGCTCGGTGGCGTTCCGCTGGCCACGACGCTGGTCGCCGGCGGAGCGCTCGTGCTCCTCCTCGTCAGTGCGGCCCTGCACTGGCTTTACGGAAGACGGGCTGCCGCTACGATCTGAACGTGTCCCCGGCCCTTGACGTCATCTCCGCAGTGGCCGAGGTTCTGTCCTGGCTCGGGGGAGCGATCGCGCTGCTGGGGGCGATCGTCCTGATCGTGCTCACGCTGTCGCAGGGGCCGTGGCACCCAGCGCGCGCGGTGATCGAGAGCGGTGACAGCGGGCCGGTGCTGCGCTGGTTCGGCCGCGACGGCGTCGGAGAGGCGCGCGTCCGCCCCGAGGATCGCGGGCGCGTCATCGGCAAGCGCGAGGTGGACGTCTTCGTCCGCCCGGACGTGCACGATCGGTTCCGCTGGGTGCGCCGTGGTGCGGCGTGGCGACCGGTGGCCGTCGCGACCGTGAGCGCCGCCGGGCTGTGGCTGGCCTGCACCATCGCGTCCCTCGTGATCATGGCCGTGGGTCCGTGATCAGGATTCGCTAACTAGGCTAGCGAGTATGGCTTCACCCTCCCGTCCCTCCCGCTGGTTGCGCCTCGGACTCCCGATCGTGCTCGTCCTGATCTGGTTGGTCGGAGGAGCGATCGGAGGGCCCTACTTCGGCACGCTGGTTGCGCCTCGGACTCCCGATCGTGCTCGTCCTGATCTGGTTGGTCGGAGGAGCGATCGGAGGGCCCTACTTCGGCAAGGTCGGCGAAGTCTCCACGAACGACCAGTCCACGTTCCTGCCGGCGAGTGCCGAGTCCACGCAGGTGCAGAACCGGACGGCGGACTTCCTCGGGGAGGACAGCATCCCGGCCGTCGTCGTCATCACCGGTGAGGACGGCAAGAAGCTCACCGCTGCGCAGCTGGAGAAGCTGGCCGATCTGCCGGACACCCTCGCCGCGACGAAGGGTGTGAACGGCGACGTCTCGCCGCCGATCCCGTCCGATGACGAAGAAGCGGTGCAGATGTTCGTACCGCTGGACTCGTCCGGCGACATCGACGACGTCGTGGGGGAGCTGCGCACCGAGCTCAAGGACAAGATCCCGGACGGCACCACCGCGTGGGTGACCGGACCGGCGGGTTTCAGCGCCGACCTCGTCAACGGCTTCCTCGGCATTGACGGCACGTTGCTGCTCACCGCGCTGATCGCGGTCTTCGTGATCCTCATCATCGTGTACCGCTCACCGCTGCTGCCGGTCCTCGTGCTGCTGTCGTCGATGTTCGCGCTCTGCGTGGCGCTGCTGGTGGTGTGGTGGCTCGCCAAGGCCGGTGTGTTCGTGCTGAACGGCCAGGTGCAGGGCATCCTGTTCATCCTCGTCATCGGTGCGGCGACGGACTACGCGCTGCTGTTCGTCGCGCGATTCCGCGAGGCGATCGGTTCCGGCCTCAATCGCTGGAACGCGACGACGACGGCGTGGAAGGGCGCGTTCGAGCCGATCCTCGCTTCCGGCGGCACGGTCATCGCAGGCCTGCTCTGCCTGCTGCTGAGCGACCTCGCCACGAACAAGGCGCTGGGGCCCATCGCCTCCATCGGCATCGCCTTCGCGATGCTGTCCGCTCTGACCTTCCTGCCGGCCATGCTGGCACTCGCCGGACGCGCCGCGTTCTGGCCGTTCCCGCCGAAGCGCGATGACACCTCGCACGTCGTCCCGCACGACCTGGACGCGCCGGTGAAGGGTTTCTGGCCGCGCAGTGCGAAGCTCGTCGCCAAGCACTTCCGGATCGTCTGGATCGTCACCACGGTCGTCCTCCTCGCAGGTGCCCTCGGAGTCACGCAGCTCAAGGCCGATGGTGTCGCGACCAGCGACCTCGTGCTCGGCGCCAGCCAGGCGCGCGACGGCCAGGCCAAGCTCGCCGAACACTTCCCGGGCGGGTCCGGTTCGCCCGCGTACGTCATCGTGCCGCAGGACGATGTCGCCGATGCCGTGACCGCGATCGAAAAGATCAGCGGCATCGAGGCGGTGGCCGCGTCCAGCAAGGACGCGAGCTCTGGTCAGGCCACCGTTGAGGTCAAGGACGGCAAGCCCGTCTACACCGCTCCCGGCCCGCCCGGACAGGACGCGCCGACGCCGACCGTTCGCGACGGGGACGTGCTTCTCGTGCTGACCCTGTCCGACACCGCTGACTCGGACGCGGCGAAGAAGACCATCGCCGATCTGCGTGGCTCGCTCACGCGTGAGCTCGGCTCCGGCACCGCCCTCGTAGGCGGAACCACCGCCGTCGATGTCGACACGATCGCCACGAGCGAGCACGACCGCGAGCTCATCATCCCGATCGTGCTCGTGGTGATCCTGATCATCCTCATGCTGCTGCTGCGCGCGATCGTGGCACCGGTGCTGCTGATCATCAGCACGGTCCTGTCGTTCCTCACCGCTCTCGGCGTCTCGGCGCTGGTGTTCAACCACATCCTCGACTTCCCCGGAGCGGACCCGGCGGTGCCGTTGTACGGGTTCGTGTTCCTCGTCGCCCTCGGTGTGGATTACAACATCTTCCTGATGAGTCGCGTGCGGGAGGAATCGCGCACGCACGGCACCCGGCCCGGCATCCTGCGCGGACTGGTCTCCACGGGTGGCGTGATCACCTCCGCCGGCCTCGTGCTCGCCGCGACGTTCGCAGCGCTCGGGGTCATCCCGATCATGTTCCTCGCACAGATCGCCTTCATCGTGGCGTTCGGTGTGCTGGTGGACACGTTCATCGTCCGGTCACTGCTGATCCCGGCGCTGATGTATGACATCGGCCGCTTCATCTGGTGGCCGAACGCGATGTCCAAGAAGCACGTCGACGAGCACGCCGTTGCCGGCGGCCTGGTGCTTCGGGAGCGCGAGGATGCGGCACGCGCCGGAGCGACCGAGCAGGGCGTGCCGGCGCCGGGCACGGGGCTCCGTCGGGATCGGCGGAGGTCGTAGGCTCGGGACATGACCCGCGCCCTGCTGATCGTCGACGTCCAGAACGACTTCACCGAGGACGGCGCCCTCGCCGTCGCCGGCGGTGACGCGGTCGCGGAACGCATCAGTGCGTTCCTGGCCGCGCACGCCGGCGACTACGCGGTGATCGTCGCGTCGCGGGACTGGCACGACGCCGACTCCGACAACGGCGGTCATTTCGCCGCGGAGCCGGACTTCCGCGACAGTTGGCCGGTGCACTGCGTCGCCGGCACGCCGGGAGCGGACTACGACCCGTTGCTGGAGCCCGCGGCCATCACGCACCACGTGCTGAAGGGGCGCGGCGAACCGGCGTACTCGATGTTCCAGGGCGCGACTGAGGACGGTCAGACCACGGCGGCCGTGCTGTCCGCGGCCGGGGTGACGTCGGCGGACGTCGTCGGGATCGCGACGGACCACTGCGTGCGCGCGACCGCGCTGGACGCGATCGCGCACGGCATCGCGGTCCGGGTGCTCACGGACATGATCGCGGGCGTCGCGCCGGACTCGTCCGCCGCGGCTCTGGCCGAGCTCGGACACGCGGGCGCTGAGATCACGGCTTCCTGATGCGCGTTCGGCGGATTCGCGCCGATGAGTGGCGACAGGTCCGGGATCTGCGTCTGCAGGCTCTCGCCGACCCGGACGCCTCGATGGCGTTCATCGGCAGTCGCGAGGTCGCGGCCGGGCAGCCCGACGATCACTGGCGGGCGCGCGCGATGGCGGGGGCGGCCGGGGGCCCCTCGGCGCAGTTCATCGCCCTGACCGGACGTGTGTGGCAGGGGACCGCGACGGTGATCGTGCAGGAGGCGGGGAGCCTCGACGAACGCCTCCGGCCGCGACCGGAGCGTCGCGCCACCGTCGTCGGGGTGTTCGTGGTTCCGCAGGCGCGCGGCGGCGGAGCGGTGGACGGTCTGCTCGGGCAGTGCGCGCGGTGGGCGACCGAGGCCGGATTCCGGCGCCTGTTCCTCAGCGTCCACGTCGACAACGTTCGCGCGCAGGCGGCGTATCGGCGGTTCGGGTTCCGGGACACCGGCGTGGAGTTCACCAGCGTCGTCGGGGACGAGAAGGAGATGGCGTTCGAGCTGTGATCAGGCGGTCTGGCGTCGGCGAGCATGATGATGATCACTCGGCGAGCGCGGTACCAGGAGCCCGAGGAGGGATCACCGCGCGGGCGACACCTCGGCGAGCACCGCGTCCGCGTAAACCGGCCAGACCTCGGCGGCCCAGGGGCCGAAGTCGCGGTCGGTGAGCGCCACGACCGCGACGTGGGCCTCCGGGTCCACCCAGAGGAACGTGCCGCTCTGACCGAAGTGGCCGAACGTGCGCGGGGAGTTGTTCGCCCCGGTCCAGTGCGGGCTCTTGTGATCGCGCAGTTCGAAGCCGAGCCCCCAGTCGTTCGGCTTCTGTCGCCCGAACCCCGGGAGCACGCCGTCCAGGCCCGGGAAGACGACCGTCGTGGCGGCGGCGAGGGTCTCCGGTGCGAGGAGAGCGGGACGCTGCAGTTCGGCGGCGAAGCGGGCCAGGTCCGCGGTCGTGGAGATGCCGCCCGCGGCGGGGGAGCCGTCGACGCGCGTCGCGGTCATGCCGAGCGGGGCGAGCACGGCCTCGTCCAGGTACGTCGTGAACGGGATCTCACTGCGGGCGGCGAGGGTGTCGGCGAGCACTTCCATGCCGCGGTTGGAATAGATCCGGCGCGTGCCCGGCTCGGCGCGCACGCGGTCCTCGCTGAAGGCGAGCCCGGACGCGTGGGCGAGCAGGTGGCGCACCGTTGATCCGGGTGGGCCCGCGGGGTCGTCCAGCTCGAAGACGCCCTCCTCGACGGCCACGAGCGCGGCGTACGAGGTGAGGAGCTTCGTCACCGACGCGAGCGGGAACGGCCGATCGATGTCGCCGGCGGTGCCGAGGATCGTGCCGTCCGCCGCGATGACGGCGGTGGCGGCGTTCTCGACCGGCCAGATCGCGAGTTGTGACGTGGCGGTCAGCGTGGTTTCGGTCATGCGTCCTCCCGAGATGCCTTTCCATGATGTCAGCCGCGATAGGGTCGCCGGATGGTTGACGCATTCCAGGGAACAGTGGTCGCGCTCGGCGGGGGAGGATTCTCCATGTCCGACGACGGGCGGAGCGCGATCGATGACGAGCTGCTCGCGATGACGGGGGTCGACAACCCGCGGGTGTGCTTCATCCCGACCGCGAGCGGCGATGCCGAGGGCTACGCGCAGCGCTTCGAGGCGGCCTTCGACGGTCGCGCGCGCACCAGCGTGCTGTCGCTGTTCAACCGTGGGCCGTGGGGCTACGGCGGTGCGGACCTCCTCGCCGAGCAGGACCTGATCTACGTCGGCGGCGGGTCCACCGCGAACCTGCTGGCTCTGTGGCGCCTGCACGGCATCGTGGACACGCTGCGCTCTGTCGCTGCATCCGGCACGATCCTCGCCGGCATCAGCGCCGGGATGAACTGCTGGTTCGAGGCGTCGTCCACGGACTCGTACGGTCCGCTCGCGCCGTTGCGCGACGGCCTCGGCTTTCTGTCCGGCGCCGGGTGCCCGCACTACCTCGGCGAGCCCGGTCGGCGCGAGAAGTTCCTCGCCTGGGTCGGCGACGGCACGCTGCCGGAGGGCCACGCCGTGGACGATTTCGCCGCCGTCGTGTTCCGCGACGGCGAGGTCGTGGAGGCGCTGGCGGAGCGTCCGGACGCGATCGCGCGCCGCGTGATGCGTGACGGTGAAACCGGCGTCGAGGTCCCGCTGGACATGCGGGTGCTCGGGGTGTGACATGCAACTCGTGACCGACGACGATCCGTCCCGTTTCGTCCAGATCTGGGAGAGTGCGGGCACGGGGGAGTGGGTGATCCGCGAGGGCACGCTCGGCCGCACCGGGCGGCTGACCGAGACCGGCCGCACGCCGGCGGAGGTCTCGGTCGCCGAGCTTGCCGCGCCCTTCCTGGCGCGGGGTTTCCGTGAGTTCCCGGACGACGGCTACACGGCACACGTGGTGGTGCAGTTCCCGACCGAGAACGCCGCGTACGACCGGCGCCTGATCGCCCACGCGACCGAGTGGCTGGACTCCGTGCTTGACGAGCGCGGCCTCGGCTACGTCGACGGCTTCGACCGCGGCAAGCGTCTGAGCGACCGCGTGAAGATCGTGGTGAACATCTTCGCCTTCGTCAAGGACGGCGAGCTCGGCGCGGTGGCCGCACACGCGGCGTTGAAGCAGGGGTCCGCGGATGTCAACCGCGCCGCGATCGCCTGGCGCGACAACTCCAACGACGAGTGGACCGTCCGCTACGACCGCATCTCCCGCAAACTCCCCGGCCTCTTCAGCCTCTGAAGGCCGTTCCTGGGCGAGCTACCTGTCGTAGGAAGATAGGCGTTCGTCGTCAGGCACAGCACTTCTGCCCACGTCGCCCCGCTGCTGCGCATCTATTTTCGTATTACGATTTCTTCATGGAGGGCGACGAGAGGATCAACGGCGAAGCGGTCACCGAGGAGCACATCGCGGCCTGGTCGGCGGAAGCAGAAGCCGGTTTCGATATCGACGCCATCAAGAAGCGTGGACGCGGGCGGCCGGGGCGTGGATCGGACCCAGCGCAAGTGGTGGCCCTCCGCCTGACCGCGGAGGAGCTTGCTGCCCTCGACGCGCGGGCCGCGCGCGAGCACAAATCACGGTCGGAACTGATCCGCGAGGCGATCGCTGCATTCGCGTCGTGAAGATCCACGACGCCTCTCTCACACACGGACTCGCGCCAGCCGACATTCTCCGCACGGCGTCCTGGCCTCTGTGGATCGAAGACCTCGACGACGACTTCCCAGCCCGCCAGCTGCGCTTGGGAACTCAACCCTCTCCGCTGTCGCATCCCCGAGGAGCGACTGGGGGAGGCATGCGACGACGTATTCGGGTGACGACCTCGTCGCTGTCGTGGATGGCCTTGATTCGGCGCTGACGAAGGCCGCTCACGTTGTCCCGCTCATATACCCTCGAGGCGTGCCCAGGTTCAGCGACTACGTCGTCTATGTCGACGAGAGTGGTGATCACAGTCTCGTGAACGTGAACCCGCAGTTCCCGTACTTCGTGCTGTCGTTCTGTATCTTTCCGGTCAATGAGTATGTCGACCACGTGGTACCGCGTGTGCAGCGGCTCAAGTTCGACTTCTTCGGGCACGACATGGTCGTCCTCCATGAGCGCGAGATTCGGAAGTCCACGCCGCCGTTCGACATCCTCCTCAATGAGCGCGTTCGCGCGGATTTCATGAGGGCATTGAACGACATCATCGAGGCTGCGCGCTTCGGGATTGTCGCCTGCGTGATCGACAAAGAACGGTTCCGTCAGCGTCGTGGCATGAACACGAATCCATATCACGTAGCCCTAGAGTTCGGTCTCGAACGCGTGTTTCTTCAGCTGCAACAGCGGGGCCAGGCTCGTCGCATGACCCGTGTCGTGTTTGAGAGTCGGGGTTCCAAAGAGGACCATGCTCTCGAGCTTGAGTTTCGAAGAATCATGGACACGACCGCAATGCGGGGGATGCCGGAGACCCTCGCGTTCCATTGCGCGCCCAAGAGCGCCAACAGTTCGGGCCTTCAGATCGCCGACATGACAGCGAGGCCCATCGGCCTGCATGAGATGAGGCCCGAGCAGCGAAATCGCGCTTGGCAGCTCATCGAGCCGAAGCTCGTAAGGTTAAGAGAGGGGCGAATTGACGGCTACGGCCTCAAGGTCTACCCATAAAGCGAAAGGCCCCCGGGCTTCCCGGAGACCATACGCCGATCGAGCATTCCCGATCCACTTGCTGCAACGATAGGGCATGCCGTCCTATTCCGCTAGCCAGCGGGCTCCCCTGTGCGGATGAGGCTGGGGACTGTTGTCGCGGTTTTTCACGTGGTGCGGAGGAGGGAACGGCTCTCTATCCCAGCGATTTCTGGGGTCGAGTTTCCTACAGTCACGGTGGGCCCCGTGGGGCTCGAACCCACGACCCGCGGATTAAAAGTCCGATGCTCTGCCAACTGAGCTAGAGGCCCGTGGGTTCCACTCTAGGGGCAACGGCGGGGCTTCGCGGACGGCGGACAACGCGTCCCGGGCTCGGAGCCGCGCGTACCCTGGTGAGGATGTCTGCTCTGTTCAACAAGCCCGTGCGACGGCCGTCCGACATGCTCGATCGCCTGTTCGGCAACGACGACCCCGCCGAGGCCTCGCGCGCCGCGCACGCCACCGCGACGGCGCTGCTGTCGCGCGTGCGCGAGGACCCGGACGCGGACACCGTCGACCGCCTCGTGACGTACACGCGCGAGCACGGCATCGACACCATCGCGCAGCTGTGGTCGCAGGCGCCGGCCCGCACACTGCCGGGCGCACTGTGGCGGATCTACCTGCTGCAGCTCATGGTCCACGACGACCCGCACACCACGAGCCTCGTCTACGAGCGCGGACGCCGCGAGGTGCACACCGTCGACCCCGTCATCGCGGGGGCTCCGACGCCGGCCGGACCGGGGGAGATCACGCAGCTCGCGGACGCGATCCTGCGCGGGGTGTTCACGGGCGACTTCGGCGTCGCACTGCAGCGGGCGGCGTCGTTCTGTCGCGTGGAGGCCTCGGGGGCCACGCACCTCGCGGATGACTACGAGGGCACGGAACCGGAACGCGCGACGGCGCTTACGACGAAGGCACTGCGGCTCTCCACGTTCGCGGCGGACCTGGACGCCGCTGCCGCCCAGTGGCGGCTCGGCACGCTCACCTGACCGACACCGCCGTACGCCTGTGGTCCGGTCCGCCTCGCGGGATGCGGTGGTGCGTCGGACCGGACGCGGGCCTCAGAAGCCGAGGGCTTGCTGGGCGCGGGAGCGGTCGCCGTCGGTCTGCATGATGGCTGCGGCCTCCCAGAGGGACTGGTCCGGGGCGCGGTCCGGGATCTCCAGGCCCTTCAGCAGCGAGCCGGGCAGCACGAGATCCGGGGCCAGCGCGATGGCCGCGCGCATCTGCGTGCGGTAGAGGTACCAGGCCGCCAACAGATCCACGACCAGGACGATCGGAGCGATCCACCACAGCTCGGTGACGAACGCCACCACGACACCGAGAACCAGGGCTCCACTGATCATGGCGTAGACCATGATCAAAGCGGTACGGCGCCGCGGGGCGACGTACGCCTCCGCTTCCGTCTGCCGCAGCGGGTTGAGGATCACTGCCGGAGCCGAGCGCGCCATCTCAGACCTCCTCCACGTCGGCGACGCCGAGGACGTCGAACAGCCACGCCAGCTCGAACGCCCGCTCGCGCCAGGAGTTGTAGCGTCCGGTGACCCCGCCGTGACCGGCGACCATCTCGCACTTCAACAGCGCGTCCGCGCCGACCTCGCGCAGACGCGCGACCCACTTCGCCGGCTCCACGTACATCACGCGGGTGTCGTTCAACGACGTCACCGCGAGGATGCGCGGGTACGTCACGCCCTCGCGCACGTTCTCGTACGGGGTGTAGGAGCGCATGTACTCGTACACCTCGGCGTTCTCCAGCGGGTTTCCCCACTCGTCCCACTCGATGACCGTCAGGGGCAGCGAGGGATCCAGGATCGTCGTCAACGCATCCACGAAGGGAACGGAAGCCAGGACACCGGCGAACAGCTCCGGCGCGAGGTTCGCGACCGCTCCCATCAGCAGACCGCCCGCGCTGCCGCCCTCGGCGGCCAGGCGCTCCGGCGTCGTGATGCCCTCATCCACGAGGTGCCGCGCCACGTCCACGAAATCGGTGAAGGTGTTGCGCTTGCTCAGCGTCTTGCCGTTCTCGTACCAGGCGCGACCCATCTCGCCGCCGCCGCGGACGTGCGCGACCGCGAACACGACACCGCGATCCAGACCGGACAGGCGCATGGACGAGAAGCCGGGGTCGATGGAGTGCTCGTAGGAGCCGTACCCGTACAGGTGCACGGGCCGGACGCCGTCGGACACGTCGCCGAACGAGCGCTTCCAGACGAGCGAGACCGGGATCTGCGTCCCATCTTGAGCGGTCGCCCAGATCCGACGCTGGTCATAGTCCGCGGCGTCGTACCCGCCGAGCACCGGCTGCTGCTTGCGCAGGAGCAGCTCGCCGCTCGCGATGTCCCAGTCGTAGACGCTCGCGGGCGTGACGAACGAGCCGTAGCTCAGGCGTACGAGCGGCGGTGCCCACTCGGAGTTGCCGCTCACCCAAGCGCTGTAGAGCGGCTCGTCGAAAGCGAGCTCGGTGACCTCGTTCGTCGCGTAATCGAGCAGGCCGACGCGCTCCAGGCCGTCGCGCCGGTAATCGACGGTGGCGAAATCACGGAAGCAATCGATGTCCAGCACTCGACGACCGGGCAGATGCGCGAGCACGGGCGTGCGCGGACCCGTGGGGTCCGCCAGCGGCACGCGCACGAGCTCGAAATCCAGCGCGCCGGCGTTGTGGGTGATGAACAGGACATCCTCACCGTCGATGACGGCGTGGTCGACGCTGTACTCCACGCCCTCCTCCGCCGGCCACACGACCTGCGGCTCGGCGGTCAGATCCGCCGCGGGCAGCAAGCGGGTCTCGCTCGTGATCTTCGAGCCCTTCTCGATGATCAGGTACTCGTCCGACCGGGTGAAGCCGGAACCCACCCAGTAGCGCTCGTCCGGCTCGTGGAACAGCTTCACGTCGTCGGCACCGGACCCGATGCGGTGCAGCCAGACGGTGTCCGGCCGCCAGGCGTCATCCACCGTCTGGTAAACGATGCCGGTGCCGTCCGGGGTGAACTCGGCGCCGCCCGCGGTGTCCTCCAGGACATCCGAGAGCACCTCGCCGGATGCGATCTCGCGGACGCGCACGCGGTAGCGCTCGTCGCCGGCGACATCGATGCCGTACAGGATGCGCGTGCCGTCGCGGGACACGTCGAAGCTGCCGAGCGAGAAGAACTCGTTGCCCTCGGCCTCGACGTTGCCGTCGAAGAGGATCTCCTCGCCCGGGACCGGCACGGCCGGGTCGAGCTCCGGCGGCGTCCAGTCGTCGGGGGAGGACAGCGGTGCGCGGCACTGCACGCCGTACTGCTGACCCTCGATCGTGCGTCCGTAGTACCAGTACTCACCGCGACGGGCGGGGACGGAGAGGTCGGTCTCGAGCGTGCGCGCCTTCACCTCGTCGAAGATGCGCTCGCGCAGCGGCGCGAGGTGAGCGGTCCGCTCGGCCGTGTACGCGTTCTCCGCCTCGAGGTGGGCGATGACCTCGGGGTCGTCCTTCGCCCGCATCCACTCGTACGGGTCGGAGAAGGTGTCGCCGTGGTGGACACGGTCCTGCGGGCGGCGGTCGGCGATCGGGGCGTCAGAACGTGCAGTCACCCGCCCCACGCTAGTCGCTCGATCCGTCCCGGCGCAGAGCGACGGCCGATGCGATCAGCCGGACGTTCTCCTCGACCGGTCGGCCCGCGTCCAATCGCAACCGATCGTCCGTCCACTCATCGAAGCCGGACCTCCGCGCGAGGACGGACTCCCAGGTCGGCTCCGGGAAGCCGTCCAGGTCACGCTCGCGGGACTCGAGTCGTCGTCGGTGCTCCTGCGGCTCCGGCGCGAGCACCTCGACGAACAGCAGCGATGCGCGCTCCGCCGCCGCCAGGTCTCGCCACTGGAGGCGAGCCGCTGGGGCATCGTTCACGGCGTCCACGCACACGTCGTGTCCGAGGCGCAGCTGCTCCCGCGCCACGGCGTCCGCGACGACGTAGGCGGCCAGTCCCGTCGGCTGCTCGGTCCCGATACCCGCGCGGAGCATCGCCGCCTCCACGGCATCGACGGCGATCACCGCGCAGCCGAGCGCTCGACCTGCCGCGGCGGCGATCGTGCTCTTTCCGGACCCGGGCAGTCCCGCCATCACGATGAGCATGGGGACACCCTATGGGTCCGTTCAGCACTCCCGTCCGGCGGGGGTGGCGAGTTGACCGGTTTCGGCGCGGATGCGAAGATTTCCATGGCCGGTTGCCGGTTCTCGAACACCAGGTGAACTCTTCGTTCGCACGTCGCGCTGACGACATCCCCCTCCTCTCACGCAAAACGAAAGCGACCGGTGGAACTCGCAATCCTCATCGTCGTGCTGGTCATCGGACTGGCGCTGTTCTTCGACTTCACCAATGGGTTCCACGACACCGCGAACGCCATGGCGACCCCGATCGCGACCGGCGCTCTCAAGCCCAAGACGGCGGTCGCCCTCGCGGCGGGGCTGAACCTCGTCGGAGCGTTCCTGTCCACCGAGGTCTCCCAGACGGTCTCGCACGGCATCATCCAAGAGGGTCAGATCGCAGACGCCGACCCGACGCACACGCTGTTCCCGTCGCTGATCTTCGCGGCGCTGATCGGCGCGATCACCTGGAACATGCTGACGTGGTTGCTCGGCCTGCCCTCCAGCTCCTCCCACGCGCTGTTCGGTGGCCTCATCGGTGCCACGCTCGTGGGCGTCGGACTCAGCGCCATCAACTTCGGTGTCGTGATCAGCAAGATCGTGCTCCCGGCGCTGCTCGCGCCGCTCACCGCGGGCATCATCGCGTTCGTCGCGACGAAGATCGCGTACGCCGTGACCCGTCGCTACGACGGCAAGCCGGACGGCCGCGACGGCTTCCGCTGGGGCCAGATCTTCACCTCGTCCCTCGTCGCCCTCGCACACGGCACCAACGACGCGCAGAAGACGATGGGCATCATCACGCTCGCGCTGATCACGGTCGGACTGCAGAGCTCCGCACACGCCGAGCCGCAGCTCTGGGTCATCATCGCGTGTGCCGTGACGATCGCCGCCGGAACCTACATCGGTGGCTGGCGCATCATCCGCACGCTCGGCAAGGGCCTCACGGACGTCAAGCCGGCTCAGGGCTTCTCGGCGGAGAGCTCCACCGCCGCGACCATCCTCGCCTCGTCGGCCCTCGGCTTCGCCCTCTCCACCACGCAGGTGGCCTCCGGCTCGGTCATCGGCTCCGGCCTCGGCCGCCGCGGTTCCAAGGTGCGGTGGGGAACCGCGGGCAAGATCATGGTCGGCTGGCTGCTGACACTGCCCGCCTCCGCGATCGTCGGTGGTCTCGCCGCGTTCGTGGTCATCGCCCTGGGACACTGGGGTGTCCTGGTGGACGCGATCATCGCGCTGATCATCATCGTGGTGCTGTTCCTCTACTCCCGCCGCCAGCAGGTGGACAGCTCCAACGCGATGAGCGATGTCGCCGCGTCCGGTGGCGCGGTGAAGGTCAAGCGGAACCCGCCGCCCACGCGTCGTCAGCGCGAGATCCTGCGTCATCAGGAGCGCGCGCGCAAGGACGCGCAGCGCAAGGTGGACGAGGCGGAGCGCTCCGCGAAGGCCGCCGACCGCCGCGCTCGCGATGCCGAACTGCGCGCGAAGGACGCCGAGAAGCGGGCCAAGGACGCCGAGAAGCGCGCCAAGGCCGCGAAGGAGAAGGCGGCGGCGGCATCCGTGAACGCCAAGCATCTGCGCGAGCGCACGGCGGACACCCGCGGTGAGAAGAAGGCCGCGGACAGCGCCCCGAAGGACACCGGCGTGACGAAGACGAACGCGAAGAAGACCGGCGACAAGAAGCCGGCCAAGAAGAGCAAGAGCGGGAAGGGCGCCTGATCATGATCGAGATCGACTGGAAGGCCTTCTTCGACGTCTTCGTCGTGGCGCTCATCGGCGCGTCCGCTCTCGTGTTCTTCTACGCCGTCGGACTCCGACTGCTGGTGCTGGGCGGACGTGCGCCCGTGGTCAGTCCGGCCGAGTTCACGGACGCCATCACGGTGATCACCGAGAAGGAAGCGCAGCGTGCCCAGCGGGCCGCCGTGAAGGCCGCGAAGAAGAACCCGCTCACCGACGGTCAGAAGCGCTGGGCGCTCGTCGGCGCGTACGGGTGCTTCGCCATGTGCGGCGTGGCCGTCATCGTCGGCGTGCTGCTCCTGCTCGTCAAGTGAGCGGGGGAGGGCACCCCTAGACTGGCCGCCATGACGGGGCTGAGCTTCGGATCCCACGCGCCCGCGCGCCGGGTGATCCTCCACCTGAGCGACACACACCTCCTGGGCGGTGGGCGACGTCTCGGCGACCACTTCGACGTCGTCCGGAACCTCACCGCGGCGATCGCCCGGATCCGCACGCTCGATCCTCGGCCGGACGCGATCGTCGTCACCGGCGACCTCACCGATCTCGGTGAGCCGGAGGCCTACGTCACCCTGCGGGAGCTGCTGACCCCGCTCGCGGCCGATCTCGGCAGTGAGCTGGTCTGGGTCGCGGGGAACCATGACGAGCGGCCGGCCCTCCGCGAGCACCTCCTCGGCGGCTCGCCGACCCAGGACCCGGTCACGAGGGTCGTCGACCTGAACGGCCTGCGCCTGATCGCGCTGGATTCCTCCGTCCCCGGCTGGCACCACGGCGACATCGACGCCGCGCAGCTGGACTGGCTGCGCGAGCAGCTCGCCGAACCGGCCCCGCTCGGCACCCTGCTGGCGTTGCACCACCCCCCGCTGCCCAGTCACATCCCGTTCTTCGACATCCTCGAACTGCAGCACCAGGATGAGCTCGCCGCGGTGCTGCGCGGGTCCGACGTGCGGGCGATCCTGGCCGGACACCTGCATTACGCGACGTTCGGCACGTTCGCCGGCATCCCGGTGTCGGTGGCCGCGGCCACCTGCTACACGATGGACCTCGCGCGCCCGACCGAGGAGATCAACGGCATGGACGCGGGTCAGTCGTTCCACCTCGTCCACGTCTGGGACGACACGATCACGCACGCCGTCGTACCCGTCGCGGCAGCCGAGACCGTGCCGTCCTTCACCCCGGAGTGGTACCGGACGATGGCCGCACTCACACCCGAGGAGCGCCTCGAGCGGTTCTCGCGCAAGCCCACCGCCTGAGCGGACTACGCTGGGACCACCACCACCCGAACCACCCGTGACCCACAAGGAACACACGCCATATGGACGCAACGATGCGCACCCGCACCGAGACCGACTCCCTGGGATCGATGGAGATCCCCGCCGACGCGTACTGGGGCATCCACACCGCTCGAGCGCAGGAGAACTTCCCGATCGCGAAGCGTCCGATCTCGGTGTATCCGGACCTCGTGACGGCGCTCGCCATGGTCAAGCAGGCCTCCGCGCGAGCCAACGCCGAGATCGGCGTGCTGTCGCAGGAGAAGGCCGACCTCATCGATGCGGCCGCGCAGCGGGTCATCGACGGCGAGTTCCACGACCAGTTCACGGTCGGTGTCATCCAGGGCGGCGCCGGGACGTCCACGAACATGAACGCGAACGAGGTCATCACCAACATCGCGCTCGAGCTGGCCGGACACGAGAAGGGGGACTACGCCTTCCTCTCGCCCCTGGATCACACCAACCGCAGCCAGTCCACGAACGACGTCTACCCGACCGCCGTGAAGATCGGGCTCTCGCTGACCCTGCGCAGCCTGCTGGTCGAGCTCGACCTGCTGCGCAAGTCGTTCCTTTCCAAATCCGGCGAGTTCCACGACATCCTCAAGGTCGGCCGCACGCAGCTGCAGGACGCGGTGCCGATGACGCTCGGGCAGGAGTTCCACGGCTTCGCCACCACCCTCGGCGAGGACTACACGCGCCTGCAGGAGAACGCGCATCTGCTGACCGAGGTGAACATGGGTGCCACCGCGATCGGCACCGGCATCACGGCGCACCCCGGGTATGCGGAAGCGGTCGTCCGGCACCTCCGCGAGATCTCCGGAATCCCCGTGACCACGGCGACGGACCTCGTCGAGTCCACGTCCGACACGGGCGCGTTCATGTCGTTCTCGTCCTCGCTCAAGCGCAACGCGATCAAGCTGTCGAAGATCTGCAACGACCTGCGACTGCTGTCCTCGGGTCCGCAGGCCGGTCTCGGTGAGATCAACCTCCCGGCCCGCCAGGCGGGTTCCTCGATCATGCCGGGCAAGGTCAACCCGGTCATCCCCGAGGTCGTCAACCAGGTCGCGTTCTCCGTCGTGGGTGCCGACATGACCGTCACGATGGCGGTGGAGGCCGGTCAGCTGCAGCTGAACGCGTTCGAGCCCGTCATGGCGCACTCGATCTTCCAGTCGATCACGTGGATGCGTCAGGCGATGTGGACCCTCCGCGTGAACTGCGTGGACGGCATCACCGCGAACACCGAGCGCCTGGGCGCGATGGTCGGTTCGTCCGTCGGTGTGGTCACCGCGCTGACGCCGTTCATCGGGTACGCGTCGGCCGCGGCCCTGGCCAAGACCGCGCTGATGACCGGACACAACATCGCCGATCTCGTGGTCGAGGCCGGCCTGATGAGCCGGGAAGAGGTCATGAAGCAGATCTCGCCCGCGCGCCTGACCGGGCTCGAGGCCGCCACCGGCCTCATCCAGGTGATCCAGCCGGCGGAGAACGTCGTCTCGCTGGATGACACCCCGACGGCCTGATCGTGAGGACGTGACGGACGAACTCGTCCGTCACGTCCGGTGGGAGCTCAGTCCAGAATGCGGCAGTGCGTGGTGAGCTCGCCGATGCCATCGATGCCGACGGTGACGGTGGAGCGGTCACGCAGGAAGATCTGCGGGTCGCGCGAGTAGCCGGCACCACCCGGGCTGCCCGTGGAGATGAGGGTCCCGGGCAGCATCGTCATCGATGTGGACAGGTGCGCGACGAGTTTGGCGACCGACCGCACCATCTGGTCCGTGTTGCCGTCCTGCACCAGATGGCCGTCGATGTTGGTCCAGATGTGCAGGTCCTGCGGGTTCGGCACCTCGTCGGCGGTGACGATGTACGGCCCGGTGGGCGTGAAGCCGTCGAAGGACTTGCAACGGCACCACTGCGCCTCGGCGAACTGGATGTTGCGGGCGGTGATGTCGTTGACCACGGTGTAACCCCACACGTGATCGAGCGCTTCCGCCTCGGTGACGTCCTTCGCCCGGCGGCCCATGACCACACCCAGCTCGGCCTCGTAGTCGACGGACTCGCTGAGCGATCGTGGCCAGCTCGTGGTCGCGTCGTGTCCGGTGAGCGAGTTCGGCCAGAGCGTGAACACCGTGGGGGCGGTGTCGGTCTTCAGGCCCAGCTCACTGGAGTGCGCGGCGTAGTTCAGGCCGATCGCGAGGATCACCGGCGGCTGCTGCACCGCGGAGGCGAACGTCAGACCGTCGACCGGAACGCGCTGCTCGCCCGGCAGCGCCGCGCGGACGCGATCCAGTTCCGCATCGCCACCGGCGATGAGATCGTTGAGAGTGGTGGGGGCATTCGGGTAGAGCTCGGGAAGGGGCACGGCGAAGTCGCCGTCGATCACGCAGAGGGTGGGATCCGAGCTCGCCGACAGATTCACATGGGCGAAGCGCATGCCTCCAATCTACCCGTGAGGCGCCTGGGGGCGCCCGATGCGGCCATTGTGATCGCGGCGCGACCGATCGACCACCTAGGGTGATGTCATGACGTTCGAGCCTGGTCAGTACCAGCGGCCGGCGGGGGGAACGCCGCAGCACGGCCCGGATCCCGCCGCAGCGCCCGGTTCCACCCCGCAGCAGCCGTACGGCCAGCCGCAGCAGCCGTATGGACAGCCGCAGCCGCAACCGTATGGCCAGCAGCAGCCGTATGGCCAGCCGCCACAGCAGCAGCCGTATGGCCAGCCGCCACAGCAGCAGCCGTATGGCCAGCCGGTCCGATACGCCGCTCCCGCACCGGCGCCCGCGCTCGCGCAGCCGGCGCTTCCCGTCCCACAGGCGAAGGGCCGCCACGTCGCCATCTGGCTGTTCGTGCCGCTGGCGATCCTGCTGCTGTGCCTGATCGCCTACTTCCTGGTCTTCCTCGGCCCCACCGCAACCACGGTCGCGTTCTTCGTCGCCCTCGTCCCGCTCGCGATCGTGCTGGTCGGCGCGTTCCTCATCGACCGGTGGGAACCGGAACCGATGTCACTGGTGCTGTTCGCGCTGGGATGGGGCGCGATCGTGTGTGTCGTCGTCGCCCTGCTGGTCGATCTCCTCCTGCTCGTCATCGTGCCGAAGAACGAGCTGTCCGACGTCCTGAGCACGGTGGTGCAGGCGCCCCTGGTCGAGGAGGCCATCAAGGGTCTCGGGGTCGTGATCATCTTCTACCTGGGTCGTCGAGCGTTCGACGGACCGCTGGACGGCGTGGTCTACGCGATGCTCATCGCCGCCGGTTTCGCCTTCACGGAGAACATCCAGTACTTCGCGATCAGCCTGATCGAGGGCGGCGGCGGACAGATCACGTTCACCTTCCTCCTGCGCGGGATCATGTCGCCGTTCGCCCACGCGATGTTCACCTCGGTGACCGGATTCCTCGTCGGCATGGCGGCCCAGCGCGGTCGTCGCGGCAACGTGTGGGGAATGTACGCGCTCGGCGTTCTGATCGCGGCGCTGCTGCACGCGTTCTGGAACGGCTCGCCGATGTTCTTCGACTTCTTCCTGCTCTACGTCGTCGTGCAGGTGCCGCTGTTCCTCCTGTTCATCGTCGGCATCATCATCCTGCGACGAGAAGAGGCCAAGCTCACCCGGACGCGGCTGGGGGACTACGCCACCGCCGGATGGTTCACGCCACAGGAGGTGGACATGCTCGCTACGCCCGCCGGGCGACGGGCCGGGATGCGATGGGCGAAGGCGCTGCCGGGGGACCGCGGTGGCATCATGAAGTCCTTCATCCGGGATTCGGCGTCGCTCGCGGCGACGCGGCAGCGCGCGATCTCCGGTCGCGACGCGCAGGCGGGACAGGACGAGTGGACGCTGCTCACGCGCACCGCCGCCGAACGTCAGGCGCTGCTGTCGCGCTGACGCGCCTGCGGTTCCGCGCCGGGGCGGACAGACTGAACGCCCGGTGCCGCGGCGATGCCTGCGAGTCCTCCGGGCGTTCAGTTGATCTGCCCTCAGCATGCGACGCAATCCCGGGGAAGTCAAGACCTCGGGCGGCGGTCGGCGCCCACGTCCGGCCGGTGTCGGTCAGAATGGACTCATGACTGATCGCACCAAGCCCGAATTCGACGCCCCCACCGGTCCCGCTCCGTCGGAGCTGGTCATCCGCGACATCATCGTCGGCGACGGTGATGAAGCCAAGCCCGGCGACACCGTCACGGTTCACTACGCCGGTGTCGAGTACGACTCCGGCGAGGAGTTCGACTCGTCGTGGGGCCGTGGCGAGTCCATCCAGTTCCCGCTGCGCGGCCTGATCCAGGGCTGGCAGGAGGGAATCCCCGGCATGAAGGTCGGTGGACGCCGCGAGCTGACCATCCCGCCGCAGCTGGCCTACGGCCCCGCCGGCAGCGGACACTTCCTCGGTGGCAAGACCCTGATCTTCATCATCGACCTGCTCCAGGTCGGCTGAACCACCCCGGCGCAGAAGACCCCCGGACGATGATCCGGGGGTCTTCCGCGTTCACGGCTGCGGGTGCTGCGCGTCGTAGTCGCGGAACCGCGGCGACAGGCGCACCAGCGTGGCGACCAGCACCACGATGATGATTCCGCCGAGCAGGGGTGGGAACCACAGGGCGGAGATGGTCGCGAGCGTGCCGGCGTACAGCGCCCCGAGGCGAGGACCGCCGGTGACGACCACGGTGAAGATGCCCTGCAGACGCCCGCGCATGGTGTCCGGCACGGCGGACTGCATCATGGTGGATCGGTAGATCGCGCTGACGTTGTCCGACGCTCCGGACAGCGCGAGCACGATGCTGGCGAGCACGATGAGCACGATGTTCGGGGTGTCCGCATCGACGTGGCCGGGGGAGAAGAAACCGAATGCGGCGGCGAGCAGGATCAGACCGAACGCGGCGATCGTGCAGCCGTAGACGATGATGGCGCGCTCGATGCCGCGGCCGTGCCAGCGGTACCGTCCCACCGGACCGGAGAACAGGCTGGACAGGAACGCGCCGGCGGCCACGGCTGCGGTGAGCACGCCGGTGGTGACCGCTCCGCCGCCGAGCAGCGTCACCCCGATCGCCGGCAGCAGGGTGATGGGCTGACCGAACGTCATCGCGATGATGTCCAGGATGTACTGCAGGCGGATGTTCGGGGCGTTGCGCAGGAAGCGCCACCCGTCCTTGAGTGACGCCAGGCCGGGTCGGACGATCTCTCCCTCCGGCTTCAGCGACGGCAGTGTCCACAGACCCAGGAAGAGGCTCACCATCAGCACGACGTCGATGGAGTAGGTCCACGCGTAGCCGGTGGTCGCGACCAGCACGCCGGCCAGCGCCGGTCCGGCCATGACCATGATGCCCATCGTGATACCGCCGAGCGCGGACGCCGCGGGCAGGAGTTCGCGCGGGATGAGTCGGGGCACGATCGCGCTGCGCGTGGTCATCACGATCGAATTCGCGGCCGAGTTGACGATCGACAGCCCGTACAGCCACCACACCGTCTCGCCGTTCGCCCACGCCAGAACGGCCAGCAGCACGGTGGAGACGAAGGTCACCGACGCCGCGATCAGGGCGACCTTGCGGCGGTCGAACGCGTCCGCGAGCATTCCGCCGTACAGGCCGGCGATGATCATCGGCACGAGGCCGGCGACCGCGACCATCGACACCGCGAACGTCGATGAGGTCAGCTGGTACATGTGCAGCATGACGGCCGTGATCGTCAGCTGACCGCCGAGACCGGACAGGGTGGAGCCGATCCACATTCGCGTGAAGGCCGGGCTGGCTCGGAACGGTCGCAGGTCGATGAATGCGCCGCTCATGCGGCGTCCGTGCGGTGTCGGGGGCGGAAGTGCACCCTTCGAGGCTACCCGGCGGCGCGGGGGAGGTCGGTCGCGACGTCATCCGGCGTGACCGACGAGTGTGCGGCATCGCCGAGGTCGCTGTTCTCCGCGACCCGGGTGCCGTCAACCGCGTCCACGACCGCCGCCCCGTGCACGCGGACGCCGGCGCCGAAGTGCACGTCGCCGATGACCGTGAAACTGGTCGCGTCCCGCAGGGAGGGCACGCCGTCCGGGAAGCGTTCGTCGAAGTCGTCGATCAGACGGAAGTGCCGGCGGTCCAGTTCGACGAACGGCACCGCATCGCTGACGAGGTGCAGCGCGGCCTCGGGGGAGAGGGCGTACACATCGGAGCGCAGGACGAGCAGGTCATCCGTGGTCTTGACGGGCACGAAGCGGTCGCGACCCACCGCGATCGTCCGGGCGTTCGGGAACACCTCGATCGCCGAGCCCATCGCCGATTCCAGCTGGATGACGGCAGGGCTGGACGGATCGGACGGGTCCACGGTCTTGTGGTTCGCGATCATCGGCAACCCGAGCACGCCGTCGTGCTCGTCGAGGACGTCGCGCAACGCGGCGAGATCGAGCCAGAGGTTGTTCGTCGAGCAGTACTGATGCCGGGTGAGGTCGGCCAGTGCGACGCGGTCCTCCGGCAGTGTCTGGGCCGTCTCGCGCAGCACGATCGCCCCGTCCGAACGCCGACGAGCGAAGTGCCCGCCCTTGCGATCGGATGCGGTGCGACGGACGGCTTCAATCGCCAGTGGGGCGCCGGATTCGGCGAACCAGCCGGCCACTCGTGCGTCCGGGATCGCGCCGAGATTGTCCGAGTTCGACACGAACGCATAGCGATAGCCGTCCGCGATCAGTCGGTCCAGCAGGCCGCTGCTGCGCAGGGCCGGGTAGATGTCGGCGTGACCCGGCGGGCACCATTCCAGTTCCGGGTCGGCGGGCCAGTCAACGGGGGTCAGGTCGTCCGCGCGGAGCTTGGGCTCCTTGCTCTGCAGGAACTCGAGGGGGAGGTCGCCGACCGGCAGATCGGGATACCGCTCGAGCGCTTCGAGACTGTCCGCGGAGGTGCGGAAGCTGTTCATCAGCAGTAGCGGCAGACGGGCGCCGTACTGCTCCCGCTGGTGCAGCACCTGCTGGGCGATCACGTCCAGGAAGGTCAGCCCGCCCCCGATCTCGAGGAGCGATTTCGCCCTGTCCATCCCCATGGACGTGCCCAGTCCGCCGTTGAGCTTGATGACCACGGTCGCGCCGATGGCCTCCGCCGCGACGGCGTCGTCGACCCGCACGTCGCTGAGCGATTCCATCTCCAGCGGCTCAATGCTCGACTCGGGAATCATCCCGGTCTCGCCGCGCTGGAGGTGGACGTAGTGATCGGCGAACGTCGCTGTGGCGACCTCGTCCACTCCGGCTGCACGCATTTTCGCGCGCGCCTGATCGAGCCCCGTCATCGTCATGACTGCGATCGTAAGCGATTTCTGATCAGCCCGAAAACGGGTCAACGCGCCATATCGCCGATGTCAAGGGCCGCGGGAACGTCCGCGACGCCGGCGACGAGGTGCACGGCGTCTGCCATCGGACGGCCTCGGCCCAGGGTGCTCAGCAGCTGCCAGGCGGGGAGATCCCGGGTCCACTGGGCCTCACCGACGAGCACCATCGGGGCGACGTCCGCCCCCTCGGCGTAGTAGTTCTCGCAGGCGTCCGCGAAGATCTCGGACACGGTTCCCGCGGCTCCCGGCAGGAAGACGGTACCCCCGCCGCACCGTGCGATGAGGGTCGCCTCGCGGATCGGATTGGCGAAGTACTTCGCGATGACGGTCGCGAACTGGTTCGGCGGCTCGTGCCCGTAGAACCACGTCGGAATCCCGACCGAGCGCGCGCCGTTCGGATATCGCTCCCGCACCGCGCGCGCGGCGTTCGACCAGTCGTCGATGTCCGGTGCGAAGGAGGGGGCCACCTCGAGCGTGCGCAGCGCGTCGTCGAGGGCGTCATCGGATTCCTCCGCGAGGTAGGCACCGAGGTTCGCCGCTTCCATCGCGCCGGGGCCCCCGCCGGTGAGCACGGTGCGTCCGGCCCGGGTGAGGGTGCGCGCCAGCTCGGCGGCATCGCGGTAGGCCTTCTCTCCGCGATCCACCCCGTGTCCGCCCATGATGCCGACCACCCGGTTCGGCGCGGTGTCGGCGAGCTCCGCATCGAGCGCGGCGGTGATGGCATGGTCGTGCAGGGCGCTCGCCAGAGAACCGGCCACCGAGGGCCGACGGCTCTGACGTCGTGACCACGCGTAGACGGCGGCGTCGAGTCCGGACGCGTAGGGTCCCTGTCCGTACAGCTCGTCGGCGGAGTAGGCCTCGTCGCGGTACGGATCGAAGGGCACGTCCGGGATCGAGGGGAACACCAGCGCGCCGGCGTCCCGCAGGCGTTCTTCCACACCGGGCGGGAAGGTGCACCCCAGGAAGATCGCGCCGGAGACCAGCGAACGCAGCAGGGCATCGGAACGGTCGGTGAGATCGACCGAGTCGACCACGACGCCACGCAGGGAGGGGTGGTCGCGATGCGCGGGGATGAGGCGGTCGAACCGCTCGATGGTGTCGACCTGTCTGACCTGTCGGATCATACGCGTCCCCGTTCGCCATGGTGCTGAACCGACCCTAGTCGCGCACCCCGCCCGTGTCCCGGGTGCGGCTGGAGGTGATGTAGACTCGTGTGGTTGCCGTTCGATCGGCCGCGGATAAAGAGAGCTCGCACATCAGGTGTCGGGCGCCGCGCAATGACGAGAGAGGGGATCACCTATGGCACTGGAAGCAGACGTCAAGAAGGCGATCATCGAAGAGTACGCGACGCACCCCGGTGACACCGGATCCCCCGAGGTGCAGGTTGCGATGCTGTCGCAGCGCATCAAGGACCTCACCGAGCACCTGAAGGAGCACAAGCACGACCACCACTCGCGTCGTGGTCTGTTCCTGCTCGTCGGTCAGCGCCGCCGCCTCCTGGGTTACCTCCAGGATGTCGACATCAACCGTTACCGCTCGCTGATCGAGCGTCTCGGCCTGCGTCGATAAGCAGCAGCCGCGTACAATCGCGCAGAACATTCTTGAAGAGGGCCGTCCCAGGTGTGGGGCGGCCCTCTTGCCGTTCCCGGACGCGCGTCAGCGCGTGACCAGCACGCCGTCCTCGTCGGCGTAGAGGTGCGCTCCGGGACGGAAGGTGACGCCCCCGAAGGAGACCTCGACGTCGGTCTCACCGGCGCCGTTCTTCGCGCTCTTGCGCGGGTTCGTGCCCAGGGCCTTCACGCCGAGGTCGAGGGATGCGACCGCGACGCTGTCACGGATGGCGCCGTGGATCACCACACCCGCCCAGCCGTTGGCGACCGCCGAGGCGGCGATGAGGTCGCCCATCAGCGCGGTCTGCAGGGACCCGCCGCCGTCGACCACCAGGACCGCGCCGTTCCCGGCCGTCGCCAGCACCGCCTTGACCAGGGCGTTGTCCTCGTGACACCGGACGGTGCGGATCTCGCCGGCGAATCGCGTCCGTCCGCCGCAGTCGCGCAGCTGCAGCGAGAGTGACTGCAGATCCTCTCCGTGCTCGTCGTACAGGTCGGCGGTGCTGATCGTCATGCGTGTCCCTTCGTCGGTGCCAGCGTACGTGTCGGGTGATTCCCGGCCGCCGGACGCCTCCGGTGAACTCCGCCGTCACCGCCCGTTCATCGGCGATGGCTGGAGTGAGGGGCATGAGCTACGTGGGTCGACTCGCGGTGTTCGCCATCGGCGCCGCCGGCGTCGGTGCGGTCGCGCTCGGTGCGCGTCGCGGGCTGCGGCGCCAGGCGGCGATCGCCCGGCGACGCATCGGCAAGCCGCTCGGGGAGGACGCCGTCGATGCGGACCGGGTCTGGCGCCCGAAGCTGCCCGGCCCCCCGGTCGAGCTCGTGCTGCTGGGCGACTCCCTGGCCGCCGGACTCGGCGCGAGTCGGCCGAAGCAGACGCTGGGCGGGCGCTTGGCCAAGGGGCTCGCGCGGGCGATCACGCATCCGGTGCGGTTGCGCACCGCCGCCGTCGTCGGTGCGGAGTCATCCGACCTGTCCGTGCAGCTGTCGTCGCTTCCGGCGGGGTACCGGCCGGACGTGGCGGTCATCGTCGTGGGTGGCAACGACGTCACGCATCGCGTGCCGCCGGCCACGTCCGCGGCGCATCTGCGGGCGGCGGTCGATGCGCTCCGGGATCGGGGTGCCGCGGTGGTCGTGGGGACATGCCCGGACCTCGGCGCACTGCGTCCGGTGCCTCAACCGCTGCGCCGCCTCGCCGGAACTCTTTCGCGCGTGCTCGCCGGGGCGCAGCGCCGCGCGGCTCTCCGGGCCGGGGCCGTGCCGGTGGATCTGCGGCGCGCGGTGGGTCGCCGGTTCCGATCCGACCCGGACGAGATGTTCAGCATCGACCGCTTCCACCCCTCGGCCGCGGGCTATCGCCAGACGACCGCCGCACTTCTGCCCGCCGTCGTCGTGGCGCTCCGCTCCCGGGCGGGAGATCAGGCCGGAGTGGCGACCAGGTCGGGGTGGTGGATGGCGGCGACGTCCGGGTGCGCGCGCAGGCGGGACTTCAGGGCGTTCTCGCCGTAGAGCGCGTGGATCGGGTTGTTCGGATCCTGCGTCACTCCGCGGGCGCGCTCGGCGAGTTCGGCGGGCAGCTCGATGATCGGCAGTCGGGCATCGAGGGCGGGGTTGAAGAAGAAGGGCACCGAGATGCGCTCGTCCGGGAACCGTGGAGAGATGACGCGGTGGTCGGTGGCGGTCAGGTAACCGCCGGTGGCGTACTCCAGCAGTTCGCCGATGTTCACCACGAACGCACCCGGCACCGGGGGAGCGTCGACCCACTCGCCGTCGCGGCGCACCTGGAGTCCGCCCTTGCCCGGTTCCACCCAGAGCAGCGTCAGCACGCCCGAGTCCTTGTGCGCGCCGACACCCTGCTGCGGAGTCGGGTCCTCCGTGCCCGGATAACGGACGATCTTCGTCAGCGTGGAGGGCTCGCCGAAGTGGCGATCGAAGTAGTTCTCCTCCGCGCCGAGGGCCAGCGCCCAGGCGCGCAGCAGCTTCCGGGCGACGCCGGACAGGTGCTCCTGCCAGGCCGTCACGACCTCGCGCAGCTCCGGCAGTGCCTCGGGCCAGAGGTTGGGTCCGATCAGTCGGGCGTAGGGCGGGGCGGCGGGGTCGGTGATGGCCGCGCGCTCCGGGCCGATGTCGATCTGCTCGCGCCAGTCCACCTTGCCCTGCGTGCGTTCGCCGCCGATGCGCGTGTAACCGCGGAAGTGGGGGCTGCGGACGTTCTCGATCGCGAACTTGTCCGCGTCCGGGAGGGCGAACAGCGCGTGGGCCCCGGCCAGCAGGCGCGCCTCGAGGTCCGGGGTGACTCCGGTACCGACGAGGTAGAAGAAGCCGACCTCGTGGGTCGCGGTGCGCAGGGCGTCGCGGAAACGTGCGGCGGCGTCCGGCCCGGCGTCGAGGTCGGACAGGTCCAGCACGGGCAGCGAGAACTCGGTCATGGCGGCGAATCTACGGGCGGCGCGGTGCGAGCGGAACGACTGTGACCTCGCGTGACGTCACCGGGGGACACACGGTGCCGTCCGGCCGGTCGGGGATACTCGACTTGTCATCAGACCAAGGTAAGGCGTACCTTAGTTACGCCCGTTTCGGGTGCAGCCGTGCCCCTGCCGACTGCCCGTTCGTCGGAAGTTCCTCGGTTGCTCGGCTCCCTGCTCATCGGCCTGCGTGAAGGTCTCGAAGCCGCACTCATCGTCGGCATTCTCGTCGCGTACCTGTCCCGTCTGGGTCGCCGCGATGTGCTGCCGCGGCTGTGGATCGGCGTCGGACTCGCCGTCGCTCTCTCCCTCGGCATCGGTGCGGTGCTCACCTTCGGCGCCTACGAGCTGACCTTCCAGGCGCAGGAGATCATCGGCGGGACGCTGTCGCTGGTGGCCGTCGGATTCGTCACCTGGATGATCTTCTGGATGCAGAAGACCGCACGCAACCTCAAGAAGGAGCTGCACGGCGGGGTGGACCGGGCGCTGGCGTCCGGGGGCATGTGGGGCATCGTCGTCCTCGGCTTCATCTCCGTGGCGCGCGAGGGCATCGAGACCACGCTCATCCTGTGGTCGGTCGTGCAGTCCGCCGGCTCTGCGCCGACAGCGCTGGTCGGCGCGGTCATCGGGTTCGCCATCTCGATCACGGCCGGTGCGCTGCTCTCGCGCGGCATCGTCAAGCTCAACCTCGGTCGCTTCTTCACCTGGACCGGTGGAATCCTCGTCGTCGTCGCGGCCGGCGTGCTCGCGTACGCGATGCATGATCTGCAGGAGGCGGGCGTGCTGCCCGGCCCGTGGGGCTATCTCGCCCCGGCCGCCGCAGGGGGAGCGGCCGCCGTCGGCGGCATCGCGACCGGGTGGGCCGGCTTCCCGTTTGGATACGCGTTCGACGTGTCCGCCGCCGTCGCTCCGGGCGGCACGCTGGCCACACTCGGCCAGGCGACGATCGGTTTCATGCCCGTCATGACATGGCTCCAGGTGATCGCCTGGGCGCTGTACATCGTCATCGTCGGCACCATTTTCGTCCGTCGGGTGCGTGCTGCGCGCCCGGCGCAGAAGAAGGCGACGGCCATCGGGGCCGCCGTCCCCGCCCCGGAAGGAATCCGATGACCCCGTTCCGACCCCGCGCTCTCGCCGCGGCCGCCGGTATCTCCCTCGCTGCGCTCGCCCTGACCGGGTGTGTGGCCAAAGCCGACGCCACCGGAGCCGGCGCCCTGTCCGTCACCGGAACGGACGATGCCTGCACCGTCTCCGGTGACAGCGCCACCAGCGGCACCCTGACGTTCTCGATCAAGAACGACTCGAGCAAGGTCAACGAGTTCTACCTGCTCGCGGACGACGGACTTCGCATCGTCGGTGAGGTCGAGAACATCGCTCCCGGTTCTTCCCGCACCCTCACCGTGCAGGCCCAGCCGGGGTCGTACTTCACGGTGTGCAAACCGGGCATGATCGGTGACGGCGTCGGCAAGACCGCGTTCACCGTCTCCGGCGAGAAGATCGCCGCCACCGGCGACGACGCCGAGCAGATGAAGAAGGCCGTGGACCTGTACGCGGCATTCGTGAAGGACCAGGTCTCGCAGCTGGTTCCGGCGGTCAACGAATTCGTCACCGCCTACGAGTCCGGTGACGATGAGAAGGCGCGGTCGCTGTTCGCCTCGACGCGCGTGTTCTACGAGCGGATCGAGCCGGTCGCCGAGGCGCTCGGCACCCTGGACCCGCGCATCGACTACCGCGAGGTCGACGCCGTGGCGGAGGGTCTGGACTGGACCGGCTTCCACCGCATCGAGAAGGACCTGTGGCCGCCGGCGAAGGACGCCCTGAACTCCGACGGTGAGAACGCCTCGAAGGACTGGACGCCCTCGACCCCGGAGGAGCGCAAGGCCTTCGGCGCGAAGCTGATCGCTGACGTGCAGGAACTGTACGACCACGTGCACAGCGACGAGTTCGCCGCAGGGCTGGAGGAGCAGGGCATCGGCAGCATCTCCAACGGTGCGATCGGTCTCCTCGACGAGGTCGCCAAGGGCAAGATCACCGGTGAAGAGGACTGGTGGAGCCACACCGACCTGTACGACTTCGCCGCGAACGTGGAGGGCTCGAAGATGGCCTTCTCGCTGGTCCAGGACTACGCCGATTCCAAGGGCGCGGACGCGAAGAAGCTCGTGTCCGAGATCTCCACCGGATATGCGAACCTGGAGAAGGCGCTGGCGAACTACGGATCGCTGGACAAGGGCTTCGTCTCCTACACCGAGCTGACCGACGCCGACCGCAAGACGCTGACCGAAGAGGTCAACGCCCTCGCGGAGCCGCTCTCCAAGCTCACCTCGACCATTCTGGAGTGATGTGACCGAAGGTCTCTCCGACGATTCGCCCGCCGTGCCCCCCACGGTGGGCGATTCGCCGTCCCGCGGGCTGTCCCGCCGTGCGCTGTTCGGTCTTGCCGGTGCGGCCGGTCTCGTGCTGGGGGCGGGCGGCGGCAGCGCCGTCACCGCCGCTGTCACCGGTTCCCGCACGGCGGGCGGCGCGGGCGGTGGCGTCCACCCCTTCTACGGCGAGCACCAGTCCGGGATCGCCACGGAAGTGCAGGAGCACTTGCACTTCGCGAGCTTCGACATGATGGCGCGCACGTCCCGGGACGACCTCATCGAGCTGCTGCAGGACTGGTCGTACGCGGCCGCCCGGATGACGCAGGGGCTCGAGGTGAGCGCGAAGGGCGCGGTCGGCGGGTCGCCGCAGGCCCCGCCGGATGACACCGGGGAGGCGCTCGGCCTGCCGGCGAGCGCGCTGACGATCACGTTCGGCTTCGGCCCGACGCTGTTCACGAAGGACGGGGAGGACCGCTTCGGGATCGCCGCTCGGCAGCCGACGGCGCTGAAGCGGCTGCCCGCGTTTCTCCGTGATGACCTGATTCCGGAAGCCAGCGACGGCGACCTGTTCATCCAGGCGTGCGCGGACGACCCGCAGGTCGCGGTGCACGCGATCCGCAACCTCAGCCGCATCGCGTTCGGGCGGGCGTCGATCCGGTGGTCGCAGCTCGGGTTCGGACGGACGTCGAAGACCACCGTCGACCAGTCCACGCCCCGCAACCTGTTCGGATTCAAGGACGGCACCGCGAACATCCTCGCCGAGGACACGTCGGCGCTGGCCGAGCACGTCTGGGTGAAGGGGGGCGACCAGCCCTGGCTCGTCGGGGGCAGCTACCTCGTCGCGCGCAAGATCTCCATGACGATCGAGACGTGGGACCGGGTCCGCCTCGCCGAGCAGGACCGCGTGGTCGGCCGCGCGAAGGGCAGCGGCGCGCCGCTGTCCGCGCCCGACGGTGCGGAGACCGCGGAGCCCGACTTCGCCACCACCGGCGAGGACGGCAAGCCGCTCATCGACGAGGTGAGTCACGTCCGCCTCGCGCACCCGGACCTCAACGGCGGCATCCGCATGCTGCGGCGCGGCTACAACTATGTGGACGGCAACGACGCGCTCGGCAAGCTGTCCGCGGGGCTGTTCTTCCTGGCGTTCCAGCACTTGCCGGAGGACTTCATCACGGTGCAGCGCTCGCTCGCGAAGGACGCGATGGGCGAGTACCTGGTGCACATCGGCTCTGGCCTCTGGGCGGTGCCACCCGGCGCCGCCGAGGGCTCCTACGTCGGTGCCGGCCTGTTCGCATAGGCAGAGTTTCCGGGGATGCGCGGGGTCAGAGCCAGCCGTGGCGCTGGGCGGCGACAGCGGCCTCGGTCCGCGTCGTCGCGGACGTCTTGCCGATCGCCGCGGACAGGTGATTGCGGACCGTGCCGACCGACAGGTGCAGGTCGGCGGCGAGCTGGCGCACGGTCGCTCCGGTGAGCGCACCACGGAGGACGTCCCGCTCCCGACCGGTGAGAGGATTGGCGCCGGCGAGCGCGTCCTCCTCGGCGACGCTCGGGTCGATCACGCGGAGCCCGGCGTGCACGCGCCGCACGACGGCGGCGAGCTGATCGGCGGGGGTGTCCTTCACCACGAACCCGGACGCGCCCGCCGCCAGAGCCCGGCGCAGGTACCCGGGCCGGCCGAAGGTCGTCACGATCACACTGCGGCAGGGGAGTCCGGATGCGGTCAGCCGCGCGACGACCGCGATCCCGTCGATGCCGGGCATCTCGATATCGATCAGCGCCACGTCGACGCGGTGGTCTCGGACGAGGTCGACCACGTCGGTTCCGTCGCCGGTCTCGGCGACGACCTGCAGGTCCGGTTCCATCGACAGCAGCGCGGCCATCGCGCCGCGGATGAGGGCCTGATCGTCGGCGAGGAGAATGCGCAGGGGCTCGGTCACGGGACACTCACCGCCACGGTCGTGCCGGGACGGAGAGCGCCGGGGTGTGCCGGACCGACGCACACTGTTGCGCCGACCGCATCGGCGCGCTCGCGGAGACCGGTCAGGCCGTTTCCCGGTGCGGTGGAGCCGACGCCGTCACCGTCGTCCGTGACCGTCAGCGTGCGCGGGTCCCAGCCGATGCGCACCGACGCCGCGTTCGCGTGCCGGACGACGTTCGTGGTGAGCTCGCGCAGCGCGGCGACGAACAGGGCGCCCTCGGGTGGGGCGTCGGGATCTCCGTCGGCGGAGACCGCCAGACCCGCGGCCTCCAGGGCCCGCCGCGAACCCTCCAGCTGTGTGGCGAAGTCCGTGGTCCGCAGCTCCGTGACGGTGCCGCGGACGTCGGCGAGCGCGGACCGGGCGAGTTCGTGGACGTCATCGAGTTCGCGCACGGCGGCGTCCGGGTCGCTGCGGACCAGGCGCCGGGCGAGGTCGGTCTTCACCGAGATCACCGTGAGGGAGTGGCCGAGGATGTCGTGCACGTCGCGCGCGAAGTCGGCGCGTTCCCGGACCCGCGCCAGTTCGGTGCGGATCGCCTCGTTTCGGGCCTCGTGCTCGGCATCCAACCGCATGACGAGCACGAACGTGGTTCCGGTCGCGACCCCGATGCCCAGTCCCCAGCTGTTCCCGAGATGGAGGGTGGCGCTGAAGATCGCCGATCCGAGCACCGCCACCGCGACCCCGATCCCGAGAACGAGCCCGGGGATCAAGGACATGTGAAAGGCGATCACGCTGAGGACGAACGGCGTGACGGCGGCGACGTTCCACCCGATCGCCGGGACGGCCGGCAGGATCGCCCCGACCAGCAGGGCCACCCAGATGGCGAGGTTCACCCCGAGGGGCCATCGGGCGAACAGGCGCGGGCGGCGGAAGGCCAGCACGAACACGACCGCGAAGACCGCGATCGCGGCCCAGGCCAGGAGACGTTCGGTCCACGTGGCGGGCAGGATCGCGGTCAGGATCGCGGGGATCGCCAGGAACACCAGCCACAGCGCCGCAGACCGGTATTCCGGCGTCTCGCGCTGCCCCGTCCCGGCGTCGAGCATCACTGCCGCCGGGTGCCGCGGCGAGCGGTGTAGACGGCGGCGATGGCGAAGATCACGGTCCATGCTCCCACGTTGAGCAGCAGCTGCCACAGTTCGTCGGAGTCGGTGCTCGGGCCGTTCGCCGCAACGAGAACCCCCTCGGTCTGGGGCCAGCGGGCGAGGCCGACCAGTCCGTACAGCGGCGTCCAGCGGCCGATGTCCAGCAGCACGCCGGACAGCGGGACGAAGAGGTTGCCGAAGAAGGCCAGCACCACGAGGATTCCGGACGCCGTGCCGACGGCGGACTCGGAGCGGAACAGCTGCCCGATCGTCAGGCCGTAGAGGGCGAAGACGGCCGAGCCGAGGACGACGATCGCGCCGGTGGCGAGCCAGAGCCACGGCTCGTCGAACTTCGAGCCGACCAGAGCACCGGCGAGGTAGACCACGACCACCGGGAGGACGGCGATGACGAGGGCCACGGTCACCTTGGACAGGACGTACTGCGGTCCGCGCAGGGCGGTGAGGGCGAGCTGGCGTCCCCATCCGTGCGAGCGCTCGACGGCCGCGGACCCGGCGATGTTCGTGGTCGCGGTGACCGCGCCGTACAGGGCCATCGAGATCATCAGGTACGACGACACGTTGCCGTGCCCGACCGGGTCGTCGCTGTAGTCGGACAGTCCGCCGAACATCAGGAACAGCGCGGTCGGCAGCACGACGATGAAGAACATGCTGGAGATCATCAGCGCGTGCCGACGGAGGTCGTAGGCGGTGTAACCGAGGACGTTCACGGCCATGTCAATTACCTTCCCGAGAGGTGAGAGCGATGAAGGCCTCGTCGAGGCCGGCCGGGGTGATGTCGACGTCGGTGGCGCCGACGGTGCCGAGCAGGTGCAGCGCGACCGGGTCTGCGTCCGCGGTGACGATCGTGTGCCGGCCCTGGTCGACGCTGTGTCGGCCGTCGATGGGGCGGCCGAGCGTGGCGCTCACGACGGCGAGCGCGGCGTCGGCGGAGAAGTCCGCCGGGGGCGTGAAGCGGATCGTCTTGGTGGCGATCGTCGACTGGATCTCGGCCACGGGGCCGTCCGCGACGATCCGACCGTCGGCGACGAGGACGATGCGCTCGGCGAAGTCCTGGGCCTCCTCCAGGTAGTGCGTGGCGAAGATGACCGTGCGACCCTCGGCGGCGCGCTCGTGCATCGTGGCCCAGAACTCGCGCCGGGCGGTCACGTCCATCCCGGCGGTCGGTTCGTCGAGGATGAGGATGTCCGGGTCAGTGAGCAGTGCGAGCGCGAACCGCAACCGCTGCTGCTGGCCGCCCGAGCACTTCGACACGCGTCGGTCCGCGAATTCCAGCGCCCCGGCTCGCCGCAGCGTCTCCTCGACGGGAAGGGGATGGGCCTGGACCTTCGCGATCATCGCGACGGTGTGCCGCACGGTGAGATCGGGGAGCAGCCCGCCGGTCTGCAGGACGGCGGAGATGTGTCCGGCGCGGACCGCGCTCTCCGCGTTCATCCCGAGCACCTCGACGGTGCCGGACGTGGGAGCGGTGAAGCCCAGGACCATGTCGAGCAGTGTCGTCTTGCCGGCGCCGTTCGGACCGAGGAGGGCGAGCACCTCGCCGCGGCGGACGTCGAGGGTGATGCCGCGGACGGCGTGGACCGTGCCACCGCGACTCGGGAAGGTCTTGGTCACGTCGCGGAGGCTGAGCGCCGGAGCGTCCGGGTGCGGGCGGGAGTTCATGGTTCCATCGTGGCGACCTCTGCGCGTGCGGACCTAGGCCGAACGTCACGATTGTGCCGGGACTGTTCGGCGTCCCCCGTCGGGCGTACCGTCAGGGCATGGTGCAGGAGACGGTCGTGGGTTGGCTCATGGCGGGTGATCCCGCGGTGCAGTGGCAGGTCGAGCGTGACCTGCTCGACGCACCGCCGGACGTCTGGCAGGACACTCGCGCGCGTGTCGCGACCGAGGGCTTCGGCGCGCGGCTTCTCGCTGACCAGGACGATGACGGCCAATGGGCACGGGGCGCCCGCTTCCCGGCCCGCTACTTCGATTCGCCGGAGCGGGAGGCCCACGCCCAGCCGTTCACGGCCACAACCTGGGTGGGGCAATGGGCGGGCGGGGCGTTCTTCCCGGCCGGCTTCTTCGATTCGCCGGAGCGGGAGGCGCCCGGGCAGCCGTTCACGGCCACAACCTGGGTGCTGAAGGACCTGCGCGAGTGGGGCGTGGGCGCGTCTGCACTGGGCGACACCGCCGAGCGCCTGCGTCGCAACTCGCGCTGGGAGTACGAGGACCGGCCGTACTGGGACGGCGAGGTGGACGTCTGCATCAACTCGTTCACGCTCGCGACCGGGGCGTGGCTCGGCGTGGACGTGCGGGCGCTGGCGCAGTGGTTCGTCGAGCACCGGCTCGCCGACGGCGGCTGGAACTGCGAGGCGGAGGAGGGGGACTCGGTCCGCTCGTCGTTCCACTCGACGCTGAACGCGGCGCGCGGACTGCTCGCCTACGAGAGGACGACGGGCGATGTGAGCGTGCGCGCGGCGCGTCATGGTGGCGAGGAGTACCTGCTCAGCCGATGGCTGCTGAGCCGCGCGTCGACGGGGGAGCCGGTGGGGGCGTTCGTGTCCGAATTCCGGTACCCGAATCGGTACCGCTACAGCGCGCTCGCGGCCCTCGATCATTTCCGGGACGTCGCGCAGGAGGAAGCGACCGCGCCCGACCCGCGGATGGCGGACGCCGTCGGACTCGTCCGGTCGAAGCGGCAGGCGGATGGACGCTGGCTGCAGGACGGCGAGATGCTCGGCCGCGTCCGGTTTCCCGTGGACGGCGCGGATGGCGAGCCGTCGCGCTGGCTGACGCTGCAGGCCCTCCGCGTGCTCCGCTGGTGGGACGAGGCTGAGAGTTCGACGGGAGCCGGGGAATAGATTCGCGGGGTCCGCGTTACAGGAGTTATATTCATCTGAATAGAACGCGAGGAGCGATCATCATGAGCGAGAGCCAGACCTGGCCGGGTATGCAGTTCGGACTGATGTCCGTGTCCGACATCACCCAGGACCCGACGACCGGACGCACGCCGTCCGAGGGGGAGCGCATCGCCGCGGCCGTGACGATGGCCAAGCACGCCGAGGAGGCGGGGCTGGACGTCTTCGCGATCGGCGAGCACCACAACCCGCCGTTCTTCTCGTCCTCGCCGACGACGCTGCTGGCCTACATCGCCGCGCAGACCGAGCGCATCATCGTGTCCACCTCCACGACGCTGATCACCACGAACGACCCGGTGAAGATCGCCGAGGACTACGCGATGCTGCAGCACCTGTCCGGCGGCCGCATGGACGTCATGATGGGGCGTGGCAACACCGGTCCGGTGTACCCGTGGTTCGGCAAGGACATCCGCCAGGGTCTGCCGCTGGCGCTGGAGAACTACAACCTGCTGCACCGCCTCTGGCGTGAGGACGTCGTGGACTGGGAAGGCAAGTTCCGCACCCCGCTGCAGGGCTTCACCTCGACGCCGCGTCCGCTCGATGACGTGCCGCCGTTCGTCTGGCACGGTTCGATCCGGACACCCGAGATCGCCGAGCAGGCGGCGTACTACGGCGACGGGTTCTTCGCGAACAACATCTTCTGGCCGGCCGAGCACTACCAGCGCCTGATCGGGCTGTACCGCCAGCGCTGGGAGCACTACGGTCACGGCGCTCCGGAGACCGCGATCGTTGGCCTCGGTGGTCAGGCGTTCATTCGCAAGAACAGCCAGGACGCCAAGAACGAGTTCCGGCCGTACTTCGACAACGCGCCGGTCTACGGTCACGGTCCGTCGATGGAGGACTTCACGAAGATGACGCCGCTGACCGTCGGCTCGCCGCAGGAGGTCATCGACCGGTACGCCGGGATGCGCGACCTGTTCGGCGACTACCAGCGTCAGCTGTTCCTCATGGACCACGCCGGTCTGCCGCTGAAGACGGTGCTCGAGCAGATCGACATCCTCGCCGAGGACGTCGTGCCGGTGCTGCGCAAGGAGCTCGCGGTCAATCGTCCGGCGAGCGTTCCGGATGCTCCGACGCACGCTCAGCTGGTGGCCGCCAAGTACGGTGACCAGGCTCCGCGGCAGAGCGTGCCGTCGGCCAACCGTGGGGACAACCTCACCGACGGCTCGCCCTACCAGGACACCGCCGCGGTGAACGACGCCAAGCCCGGGTCCGCGTTCGGCGCGGCCGCGACGCGGAAGTGAGGCTGCGATGAGCACGCGGACCATCGCCGTCGTCCCGGCGGGGCTGTCGAACCCGTCATCGACGCGCATGCTGGCCGATCGGATGTCCGCCGCCGTCGTGGCGCGGCTCGCCGAGCGGGAGATCGACGTGACGGTCGAGACGTTCGAGCTGCGCGACTTCGCGCACCAGATCACGGACAACATGCTGACCGGGTTCGCGCAGCCTGAGCTGCAGGCGATGATCGACACCGTCACGGGCGCGGACGCGCTGATCGTGGTGACGCCGATCTTCTCGACGAGCTACTCGGGGCTGTTCAAGTCGTGGATCGACGTGCTCGATCCGGATTCGCTGACCGGGAAGCCGGTGTGGATCGGTGCGAACGCCGGCACGGCTCGCCACTCGCTCGCGATCGACTACGCGGTGCGGCCGTTGTTCGCGTACCTGCACGCCGACACGGTCTCGTCGGGTGTGTTCGCCGCCTCGAGCGACTGGGGCGCGAAGGCCGATGATGTCGCGCCGCTGTCCGCGCGGGTCGAGAAGGGTGCGCGGGAGCTTGCGGAGGCGATCGCCGCGCGAGAGCCCGTCACCGAGCTCGACCCGTACGACCCGGCCAGCTACCTCGGAAAGGGGCAGTCGTTCGGACACCTTCTGGGTGGTCTTGCGGGGGAGTGATCCCGACTGTCGCGGCCGCGTGGACCTCGGTCCCCGCGGCCGCTTCGTCGTTCCGTGAGGGGCCGTCGTTCCGTGAGGCGGGCCCGTCACGGCCCGGTCATCGGAGCCGTCTCGCGTTCCCGTGGGGTGCGTCGCCGTGCGGGGCGTTAGGTGAGCGGCTGCGAGTCGGAACGTCGGTCCTTGCGTGGTACGGGTGGCCGTCTTCCGTTCCAGCGTTGTCGCGTTCTTTTCGCTTAAGACGACACGGGTTGTCGGGGTGGTTCGGTTCACCTGTCGGGGCACGGATTGCGAGGTGGTTGCGTCGGGTGCGCTCGCGGTGGTGTGGGTGCGTTGGGTTCGGCGCTTCGGGTTTCGGCGGGGTTGCGTTTTCGGCTTAAGACCGCCCGTCACGGATCGGCTCTCGTCGCCGGCTCGCGTCCCTGAGGTGGCCACCACCCCACCGGTTGCCATCCCGTCGCCGGTCACCGTCCCGTCACCGATCACGATCCCGATACCGGTCGCGATCCCGGTGACGAGCCCATTTCCGGGCGCTAGGCGAGCACCAGCGGGTCGAACCGTCGGGAGGTGCTGGGCGGGCGTGGTGTGGACGGAGTTCTCCCTGGACATCACGCACCCCGCTTCGGCAGTCCTGCGGCCCTCGGGCCGGTAGGTTGCCAGGATTGTGTGGTGTCGATCCAGTCGGGTGGTCGTACTTCGGGGACGCCGTCGTTCATCCGGATGTCCCACCCCATGCGGTCGATGAATCGGTGGTGGTGCCAGCAGATCAGCACCCCGTTATCGACATCCGTTTCACCGCCCCTGGACCATTCCTTCACGTGGTGGATCTCGCACCACCGGGCCGGGGTGTGGCATCCCGGGATCACGCAGGACCGGTCCCGGACGGTGATCGCTCGCCGCTGGTCGGGGGAGAAGAAGCGCTTGTCGATGGTGAGCTTGACGATCCGTCCGTTGGGGGCGGTGGTGAGGTGTTGGATGGTGCCACAGCATCCGACGTGCTTCGCCGCGGCGAACGGCACCGGCACATCCGTGCCCGTCGCATCGGCTCCGGGGATCGTGGCCCACCCCTGTCCGGCACGAACGGTGTCTTCGGTCGCGTGGATCACGAGGACAGGTGCGCCGCCACCGTTGGTCGGCATGTCGGGAGCGTTGGGGACGGCGGCGAGGATGGTGCCGAGGGCGTCGTGGTTGCGTTGCGCCATGCTCCGCGCATCCGCGTTCTCGTCGGCTTCGTCCGAGGGTCGGAACTTCACGCCCGCGGGCTGGCCGTGGGGGTTGTTGATCGAATCCAACAACACCGACAGTGCACCCGCGACATCCGGGACGAGTTGACCTGAGACGGGCACGAGCCCGTTCCGCTTGACGCCGAGCCGCAAGGCCCGACCCTGGAAAGCCTTCTCCTCTTCCGCCTCAGCGCCGGTGATGTCGAGGTCTGTGGCCAGGCGGAGGGAGAGGTCGCGGAGCGTGTCGCACATCACCGGCGCACCGGTCGTCGTCGTCATCGCCGCGAGAACCTCATCGATCTCCGCGAGGTCGGCCGCGTCGACGCGATCCTTGATCTCCCGCAGAGGACGGGTCGCGGCTTCAAGACCGTCCGCCCCGATCGCTCCTGTGGTGAGTGCTTCGCGCAGGGCCGGGAACTCGGCCGGCCGCACCTCACCCGAGGAAAGGGTGCGCTCCGGCTTCACGACGGCGGCGAGTCGGCTCCACCGCTTGACGGTCGTGGGGGCGGCACCGGTGGTGCGTTGCAGGACTTCGTTCGCAGACCGGCAGTCGGAGGAAACGTCGAAGCGCTCCGCCGTGGCGGAGCGCTTCTCGATCACACCGGTGCCGATCACCAGGGTCGCTTCAACCTGCCGATACAGGTCCCCGACCCCGATCAGGAACCCGAGCATGTCGTCCCGGTCGGCCGTATCGAGGGTGCCCGAAACCAGGATGGAACGGAGGTCAGCGACGGCGTGAGCCATCGTCTCCCGGGTCCGTTCCATCGTGGTGTTCATAACCCATATTTTACGCCGGGGCGCCGACATTGGGCGGTGGATATCCCAGGCTGTGGATGGATTTGGGCCTGTGGAGATGAGGTTTCTCTCACCCCGATCCCGCCACGCACGCCACTGCGTTTCGTCTCGCTGACGGCCGCTCAACGGCCGGGCCGGCGGACCGCGAACGGGCCGTGAGCCGGCGTCCGGAACGCACCATCCACCGGGCCGTCTTAAGCCGAAAAACCCAGCCCCCCGACGCCCCGAACAGCGGCAGCAACCGCACCCCCGCACGGCCGAGCGCACCCGACCCACCCCCCGGATCCGAGCGCCGATACGCCGACGGAACCACCCGCGAAACCCGTGTCGTCTTAAGCCGCAGGAAACCCACCCCGCAGAGAAGTCGAAGCGCGTCGGAATCCGAACCCCCGCCCGCCCCACCCCATGCGCAGACGGACGAACACAACCGGGGCAAAAACGCCCGCCCCCCGCATTGCTACGCTCGACGCACGACGGGGGAGGGCGATATGCCGGTGGTCGAAGCGCGGGTGCACGTCGATGTGAGCCCGAAGATCGCCTTCGCCGTCTCCCAGACGACGGGCGAAACGCGCAAACGCTGGGACGTCTTCATCCACGAGCAGCACTTCCTCGACGGTGCCACCGCGGCCGGCAAGGGGGTCCGCACCTTCACCCGCCAGCGCTTCGGCCCCGCGATGGTGAGCCGCTACGTCTCCTACGCCCCGCCGACCAACGTCGGCATGACGATGGAACGCGGGCCGTGGTTCTTCGCGAAGATGGGCGGCGGCTGGCGCTTCACTCCGGACGGGGACGGCACCCTCGCGGTCTGGAAGTACAACTTCGCGTGCCGTCCCGCGTGGCTCGCGCCGATCGCGGAATGGCTCGGCGCACGCATCCTCGGCCGTGAGATCCGCGCGCGCATCGCCGGATTCGCCCGCGGCTGCGCGGACCCCACCGTCCTCGCGGAGGCCGAACGCGCCGTCCGGAGGTGACGGGCACCGTCAATAGGCTGGTGCCATGTCCCGCACCGTGATCGCCCTCCGTTTGGTCGTGCCCGCGCTCTGGCTGGGACTCATCATCGGCCTGGCGTTCCTGGAGGCGCCGCTGAAGTTCCAGGCACCGGGAATCACGACGGCGCTGGGGCTCGGCATCGGCCGCCTGGTGTTCTTCGCGCTCGAGATCGCAAGCTGGGTCCTGCTGCTCGTGATGAGCGTCCTCGCCCTCCGCCGTCCGCGCATCAGTCGGACGGATTGGATGCTGCTCGCGGTCACCTGGGTCGTCATGGCGGTCCAGACGTTCGTGGTCCGCCCGCCGCTGAACGCCCGCAGCGACATCGTGATCGCCGGGGGAGACGCGGGCGATTCCGTCCTGCACTACGCGTACATCGTGACGGACGTCGCCCTCGTGGTCCTCCTGGTCTGGATCATCGTTCGGGGTGCCCGGAACCTCGTGCTTCCGGACGCGCGCGCCGAGCGCGGCGCGTGACGACGAGGTCGACCACCAGGCCCAGGCCGACCGCTACCGCGACCGACACCAGCACCGCGATGACCGGCATACCCGGCACGAGGCTCGCCACCACCGCGCCGATCACCGCCTGATAAGCCGCCCATGCCGTCGCCGCCACCAGCAGCAGCGGCAGGTACTTCCGCCACCGCAGCCGCGTCGCGCCGGCGGCGAGATTCACCGCGAGCCGCGCGAACGGGACGAATCGCGCTGTGAAAAGCACCGTGGCGGCGCCGGAGTCCAGGCGCCCGCGAGCCCAGGTGATCGCGCCGGACACCCGCGGGCCGCGCAGCCACCGCCAGCGATCCAGGCCCACCGTCCGACCGACGAGGTAGCAGCAGACGTCGCCGAGCACGGCGGCCAGCGCTGCGCACCCGATCACCGCCCACAGTGGCGGACGCTCGGCCACCGCGGCGACCGCGCCGAGCATCGTCACGGCGACCTCGCCCGGAACGACCACGAGGAACGCGTCCGCGAACACCAGCACGGACATCGCGATCAGTCCCCACGGTCCCGACACGGCGCTGAGCAGCTCATCAACCAGCACACGACCACGCAAGCACGCGTACGGCATACGGCAGGCACCGCGGCGGTGTCCGGCCGACGGGCAACGGATGAACAGTCGCCGTCCGAGACCGATTCGGCACGATGCAGGCCCCACGCTCCCGCACGCTGGAGGCGTGAGAGTCGCGATCATCACCGAGTCCTTCCTCCCGCACATGAATGGCGTGACCCGCTCCGGCCTGGAGATCGCCGCCCACCTCGACACCCACGGCCACGAGGCGCTCATCATCGCGCCGGCCGCACCCGGCACCCCCACGGCCGTCGGTCGGACGCGTGTCGTCGCGGTCCCATCGGTTCCGCTGCCCGGCTACGCCAGCGTGCGGGTCGGCGCCGCCTCGACCGCTCGCATCACGCGCATCCTGGACGCGTTCGCGCCGGACGTCGTGCACTTGGCCTCGCCGTTCGCGCTCGGCTGGCGCGGCGTGCAGGCCGCCGGACGTCTCGGCCTGCCGGTCGTCGCGGCGTACCAGACCGACGTCGTCGCCTACGCCGAGCGGTACCGTCTCGGAGCCACTACGACGCTCGCCGAGGCGCACATCACGCGCCTGCACCGCCGTGCCACCCTCACGCTCGCGCCGTCCACGGCGTCCGAGCGCCAACTGCGGGAACTGGGTGTCGACCGGGTCCGGCGCTGGGGACGCGGCGTCGACACGGGCCGCTTCGATCCCGCCCACCGCTCCGAAACCTGGCGCACCACGTACGCGCCCGGACAGGTGGTGATCGGCTACGTCGGTCGGCTTGCCGCTGAGAAGCAGGTCGCGGACCTCCACGCCGTCGGCGCGATCCCCGGCACCCGACTGGTGATCGTGGGCGACGGCCCGGAGCGCGCGGCGCTCGAGCGCGCGCTCCCGGACGCCGTCTTCCTCGGCCACCGGGACGGGGCCGAACTGGCGACCGCGATCGCGTCGTTCGACGTCTTCGTCCATCCCGGCGAGAGCGAGACGTTCGGTCAGACGCTGCAGGAAGCCCATGCCAGCGGCGTGCCCGTCGTCGCGACGGGTCGTGGGGGACCCGTCGACCTCGTCCGATCGAGTAACGACGGCTGGCTCTACCGTCCGGGCGACCTCGCGGACCTCCGTGCCCGCGTGCTCGACCTCGTCGGCGATGAGAGCAAGCGCCGGGCCTTCGGCGCCGCCGGGCGTGCGGCGGTCGCCGGGCGGTCCTGGACATCCGTCTGCGACGACCTCCTGGACCGCTTCGCCGAGGCGCGGGACCTGCAGACGGTGGACGCGCAGCGCCGGGCACCCCGGACCGTCCGTCCGGAGCCGCGGCCGTCCGCATCGCCGCGCCGGTGGCGATCGTTCATCGCGCTGGGCGACTCGCTCACCGAGGGCCTGTGCGATCCCGGCGCGGACGGGCAGTTGCGTGGTTGGGCGGATCGCCTGGCCCTGCTGCTCGCGTCGCGGGACGGCCTGGACTACGCCAACCTCGCGGTCCGCTCCCGCCGCGTCCGTGATGTGGCGGGGGAGCAGCTGTCCGCCGCGCGCCGGTTGCACCCGGACCTCGTCGCGATCCTGATCGGCGCGAACGATCTGGCCGGTGTTCGTGCGGACCCGACCGTGCTGGCGGCGAGCCTCGAGGACACCGTGCGGCGTCTGCGGGCGGACGGCGCCGACGTTCTGCTGGTCACGCCATTCCTCCCCGGCCACCGCGCCGCGGGCGTCTTCTCCCGACGCTTCGCACGGTTCGCCACAGCCGTGGTCGGCATCGCCGAGCGCACCGGCGCGATCCTGCTGGACACCGACCTGACGCCCGAACTCGCCGAGCCGGGCCACTGGGGCGCGGACCTCGTCCACCTCAGCCCGCGCGGACACCGACTCCTCGCGTATCGTGCGGCCGAGCGTCTGGGTGTCCCGGACGCATCCGTGCTCGCGGGCCTGGACGACGCGTTCCACGACGGCGCTCCTGCGCCGACGCGGGCGGCGTGGTGGCGGGAGCATGCGCTGCCCTGGGCCTGGCGTCGGGTGCGCGGTCGCCGCGCCGGCGACGGGCTGACCGCGAAGCATGACCGTTACATCCACCTGCGCCCGTCCACCCCGCGCCGCACCCGATCCGACGCCTGAGCTGCGCCCGCACGAATGTCCGTGGCCGGGCGCACACTGGAACCTGCGGCGCCGACGCCGACGAACGGAGAAACCGATGGACATCAAGATCGAAGTCGTGTTCGTCCCGGTCACGGATGTGGACCGGGCCAAGCAGTTCTACGTCGAGGGGCTCGGCTTCCACGCCGACTACGACGAACGGCCCGACGAGAACACTCGGTTCGTACAGCTCACCCCACCGGGCTCGGCCTGCTCGATCGCGATCGGTGAGGGGCTCGGCCGGAACATGGCGCCCGGCAGTCTCGAGGCGGTGATGGCGGTGATCCCGGACGCGGACGCGTTCCTGGCGGACGTGCGATCGCGGGGCGTCGAGGCCGACGGCGTGGACGAGCAGGCCTGGGGGCGCTTCGTCACACTGCGCGACCCGGACGGCAACCTCTGGACCTTCCAGCAGCTGCCGGTGTGGTCCGCCGGGGGAGAAGCCGCCGGTTCGGACGTCGCCGCCGGCTGACCGGGTCAGGCCTCGGCGCGCCCGAAGCGCGCCAGGCAGTGCCACACCTGCTTGAGCGTCTGGGGGTCGTGAGCGCCGGTGGCGCGCGCACGGCCCAGGACGGCCGGCGTCAGCATGCCGTCCTCGGCCACCCGGGGGGCGAGCGCGACCACCGCGGCTCCGCGGTAGTCGGCTCGCTCAATCAGGTCGGCGGCCGCCAGCGCATACCCCGGATGCCAGCGAACGACGAGGCCGGACCGCTCGGCAGCCTCTGCCAGCGGCGTGCCACGGTGCGACGGGTCAAGCACGACCGCCGCGGTTTCGTCCGGCACGGCGATCCCGGCGTGCACGTGGCACTCGACGTAATGATCCAGCGGATCCTCGGGCCGGTCGGCGACGAACTGCGGCCATGGCGCACAGCGCTCCGCGACGCCGAACGTGGAGGGCGAGGCGCCGCTGTCGGGGTACGCGAAGCTGGTCCGAAGGTTCACCTCCGGTCGGAGGACGAGATAGGCGGAGCCGAACCGGGGTGCGGCACCATACGGATCGACACCGTCCCACGCGCCGCCGTACACCGGCCGTTGCCTCGGATCGACGTCGTCGTACGCTCCGTCGAAGAGGCGCTGCTCCCATGACCACCGATCGCCGCCCGATCGAGCGGTGAGTCCGCCGTTCCCGGTCCCGGTCGCGAACTGCGACACGTACGTACCGTCGGCGACTATCCGTTCCAGGACGGGCGCTCCGTCGACGCCGACGTCCGGGTGGAAGTGGAGCACGACGCGGACGTTCTCCGGGAGCGGGGGACCGTCGACGGCGCGCCGAGCGACGAACGCCAGTGCCCGTGCCGCAGCAGCGGGCAGCCGGCGTTCGTCCACGGGTGTCAGCCGGACTTGCGGCGGAACTGCCGCTTGGCTCCCGCGGCGCCGTGCGCCTCGGTGACTGCGCCCTTGCCGTCGAGGTGTGACTCTCCGGCGCCGTTGTGCTGGGCGTTCTTCTTCTCGAGCGCTTCGCGGAACTTCCGCTTGACGTCGTCGGCAGCGTCGTTCTGTTCGGACATGCCGTCAGCCTAGCCGGATGCCATGCGCCGCATCGGACCTCGGACGAGCAATTCAGAACCGGACGCCAGGATTCCCGCGATCAGCTCGGATTCACCTCGCGCTGATAGCATCGTGGAGGCGCCCGCCGTGGGCGCCGCACAACTGAACACCGATCGGAGCAGGCCCGGCAGGAAGCTGGTCCCCTGTGGTGGGTTCCCCGTCAGCAAGCCGGGTGGTCTTCTACTGGTGGCCAGCGCAGGCGAGTCCGGCGATGTCCGCACGCGCCCATATCTGTCTGCTCTGCTCCTTCGAGGAACACTCGCCCGCCATACGGGTGGACGAGTCAAAACAAAGAAGGAGAGACCTCTTGGAAGGTCCTGAAATCACCGCCGCCGAGGCCGTTCTCGATAACGGTCGCTTCGGCACCCGCACGATCCGCTTCGAGACGGGTCGCCTCGCGCAGCAGGCACAGGGTGCCGTCGCCGCGTATCTCGATGGCGAGACCATGCTCCTGTCGGCCACGAGCGCGGGCAAGCACCCGCGTGAGGGCTTCGACTTCTTCCCGCTGACCGTCGACGTGGAGGAGCGCTCCTACGCCGCCGGCAAGATCCCCGGTTCGTTCTTCCGTCGTGAGGGCCGTCCCTCGACCGAGGCGATCCTTGTCTGCCGTCTGATCGACCGCCCGCTGCGTCCGTCGTTCGTCGACGGCCTCCGCAACGAGGTCCAGATCGTCGTCACCGTCCTCTCGATCGCTCCGGGTGAGTACTACGACGCCCTCGCGATCAACGCCGCATCGGCCTCGACGCAGATCTCCGGTCTGCCCTTCTCCGGCCCGATCGCCGGTGTGCGCCTCGCCCTCATCCCGGGCCACGGCGACCACGCCGACCAGTGGGTCGCGTTCCCGAACGTGGAGCAGGTCGAGCAGGCCGTCTTCGACCTCATGGTCGCGGGCCGCGTGGTCACCAAGGCCGATGGCACGCAGGACGTGGCCATCATGATGGTCGAGGCCGAGGCCACCGAGAACAGCTGGAACCTGATCCGCGGCGGCGCCGTCAAGCCGAGCGAAGAGGTCGTGGCCGGTGGCCTCGAGGCCGCGAAGCCCTTCCTCAAGCAGCTCGTCGAGGCGCAGGCCGAGATGGCTCAGCACTCGTCGAAGGAGCCGGGTGTCTACCCGGTCTTCCTGCCGTACGAGCAGGCGACGCTGGACTTCGTCTCCAAGAGCGCGTTCGCGGACCTCGAGAAGGTCTACCTGATCGCGGACAAGCAGGAGCGCCAGGCCGCCGATGACGCCGTCAAGGACCGCGTCAAGGCCGAGGTCGCCGCTGCCGTCGAGGCGGGCGAGCTGCCCGAGTCGGCCAACGGTGAGGTCTCCGCCGCCTACAAGTCGGTCACCAAGAAGATCGTCCGCGGCCGCATCCTCGACGAGGGTGTCCGCATGGACGGCCGTGGGCTGGCGGACATCCGTCCGCTGGACGCCGAGGTGCAGGTCATCCCGCGCGTGCACGGTTCCGCGATCTTCCAGCGCGGCGAGACCCAGATCCTGGGTGTCACCACGCTGAACATGCTCAAGATGGAGCAGCAGATCGACTCGCTCTCGCCCACGACGAGCAAGCGCTACATGCACCACTACAACTTCCCGCCCTACTCGACCGGTGAGACCGGCCGCGTGGGCAGCCCGAAGCGTCGCGAGATCGGGCACGGCTTCCTGGCCGAGCGCGCGCTCGTGCCGGTGCTGCCGACCCGCGAGGAGTTCCCGTACGCGATCCGTCAGGTCTCCGAGGCCCTCGGCTCGAACGGTTCCACCTCGATGGGCTCGGTCTGCGCCTCGACGCTGTCGCTGCTGAACGCGGGTGTGCCGCTGCGCGCCCCCGTCGCCGGTATCGCGATGGGTCTGGTCTCGGACGAGGTCGACGGTGAGACGCGCTACGCCGCGCTGACCGACATCCTCGGCGCCGAGGACGCCCTCGGTGACATGGACTTCAAGGTCGCCGGTACCAGCGAGTTCGTCACGGCCCTGCAGCTGGACACGAAGCTCGACGGCATCCCGTCGTCGGTCCTCGCCGCCGCGCTGCAGCAGGCGCACGACGCCCGCACGACGATCCTCGGCGTGCTGAACGCCGCGATCGATGCTCCGGACGAGATGGCTCCGACCGCCCCGCGCGTGATCTCGGTGCAGATCCCGGTCGACAAGATCGGCGAACTCATCGGCCCGAAGGGCAAGACGATCAACGCGATCCAGGACGAGACCGGCGCGCAGATCTCCATCGAGGAGGACGGCACCGTCTACATCGGCGCCACCGACGGCCCGTCGGCCGAGGCCGCGCGTGCGCAGGTCAACGCGATCGCCAACCCCACCAACCCCGAGGTCGGCGAGCAGTTCCTGGGCACGGTCGTGAACCTGCGCGACGGCCTGGGCGCCTTCGTTTCGCTCCTGCCGGGCAAGGACGGACTGCTGCACATCAGCGAGGTCCGCAAGCTCAACGGTGGCAAGCGCGTCGAGGACCTCGGCAGCGTGCTGTCGATCGGTCAGAAGATCCTGGTGCGCATCACCAAGATCGATGACCGCGGCAAGCTGTCGCTCGAGCCCGTGCTCGAGGAGACCGAGGCTCCGGCCGAGGAGGCCGCTCCCGCCGCGGAGTGATCCTCGTCACCTCATCGAACGCCCGTCCCGCGCAAGCGGGGCGGGCGTTCGCCGTGATGGGATCGTGACCACCAATTTGACGTTCTGCGGCCAATCGGCACCGATGTCAGGAAATTCGTGCCTACTCTTGTGGAAAGGTCATTCCATTGTGTATGGCCAGGGGATCTTTGGGGGAGATGATGCAGACGCCCGGCGCCACCGAATCGGTGCCGACGCGCGTCATCGCTGAGGCCCACCCCTCCGCTCCGCTGCCGACCCAGGGCCCCGCCCTCGGCGCCAGCGTTCGCGTCCCGCTGGGCGAATCCGGTCTTCGCATCTTCCCGTTGATCCTCGGCGGCGCCGAGTTCGGCTGGACCGTCGATCAGGAGCACGCCTTCGCGATCATGGATCGCTACCGTGAGCACGGCGGCAACGTCGTGCACACCGCTGACGGCTTCGCCAGCGGGCGCAGCGAGTACATCATCGGAAAGTGGCTGGAATCGCGCGCAGCCCGCGACGACACCGTCGTCGCGATCCGGGTCGGCACCCACCCCGACCACCCGGGGCTCGGTTCGGTCAACCTCGTGCGCGCGGTGGAGGCATCGCTGACCCGCCTGGGCATCGATCACATCGACGTGCTCTACCTGGACGGCACCGACACCGTCACGCCGACGGAGGACACCCTGGCGACGGCGGAGTGGCTCGTGGAGTCCGGCAAGATCCGGGCGCTGGGCGCCTACGGTTTCCGTGCGGAGCGCCTCGTCGAGTCCCGCATCCTGTCTTCCGCCGGCTATCCGCGCATCACGGTGCTGGACGTTCCCTACAATCTGCTTCGCCGTGAGGACTACGAGGGGGACGTCCGCCTCGTCGCGAACGCGCAGTCCCTCGCCGTGACCCCGTCCCACGCGCTCGCGCACGGCTTCCTCTCCGGCATCCACCGTTCCCGCAACCGGTTGCAGGGCACGCGCGGCGTGCAGCTGCTGGGCGGGTTCAACCGACGCGGCACGAAGCTGCTGAAGGTGCTGGACGGACTGGGCGCCGAGCTGGGTGTGCCGGACGCCGCGATCGCGATCGCCTGGCTGCGCGCGCAGCGCAACGTCGTCGCGCCGATCGCCAACGCCTACGCACCCGGGCATGTCGACGAGCTCGTGCAGGGCGTCGGCGTCTCGCTGGGGCGCGCGCAACTGGCCGATCTCGCCCGCGCCACCGCCTGACCGACACGGTGTCGGACCCCACGATAGGGTGGGAATGTCCCCCGACCGGCAATGAAGGCAGAGATTGTGACGCACTACATCTACCTCGTCCGGCACGGTGAGCAGCAGGATGCCGAGCACGGACTCGACGACGGGCCCCTCTCCGCACGGGGCGTGCGGCAGGCCGAGGCGATCGCGGAACGCCTGTCCGGTGTGCCCCTCGACGCCGTCTGGCACTCGCCGTTGGTGCGGGCCTCGGAGACGGCGAAGGTGATCGCTTCGCGGATGCCCTCCGCTGATCCGCGACCGTCTGCGCTGCTGTTCGACTGCGTTCCCAGCGGCATGACGCCGGAGACACCCGCGGGCTACGAGTCGTTCTACGGTTCCGTCACGGAGGCGGAGATCGAAGCCGGGCACGCGCAGATGGAGGACGCCGTGGGGGAGTTCCTGGTGCGCAAGCCCGGGGACGTCCACGAGCTGCTCATCACGCACAACTTCGTCATCGCGTGGTTCGTCCGTGAGGTGCTGCAGGCGCCGGAGTGGCGATGGATGACGCTGAACCAGGCCAACTGCGGGCTGACCGTGCTGGCCCAGCGGCAGGGGCGCCCGTGGACGCTGCTCAGCCACAATGATCTGGCCCACCTGCCCTTCGAACTGCGCACCGGTCTGCCGGAGAACCCCCTCGTCTGAGCCGTGCACGCCGCGCCGTAGGATGGTGAGCATGGCCACGCGCGTCGCCCTCGTCGGGGCATCCGGAAAGCTCGGCGGGATCATCCGTCGCGTCGTCGACGACCTGGACGGGTTCGAGGTCGCCCGCACCCTCGGCTCGCGGGACTCCTTGGACGTCATCGCGGATGTCGACCTCGTGATCGACGCCAGCACGCCCGGTGCCTCGATGGACGTCGTCCGCACCGCCGCCGCGGCGGGGGTCAACGCACTCGTGGCCACGAGCGGGTGGTCGGCCGAACGGATCGCTCAGGTCCGCCCCGAGGTCGAGGCCGCCGGAATCGGGTTGGTGATCATCCCGAACTTCTCGCTGGGCTCCGTGCTCGGCACCGCGCTGGCGACGATCGCCGGGCGGTTCTTCGACAGCGTCGAGATCATCGAATCGCACCGTGACACCAAAATCGACTCGCCCAGCGGCACCGCCGTCCGGACGGCCGAACTGGTCGCCGAGGCACGCCGGACGCCCGTGTCCGCGCCGCACACCGACCAGCGCGCGCGCGGTCAACAGGTCGCCGGTATCCCCGTGCACTCGCTGCGCCGCCCCGGGGTGATCGCGCGCCAGGAGGTGCTGCTGTCCGGACCGGGTGAGACGCTCTCCCTCGTGCACGACACCGTCGACTCCGCAGCCGCCTACGCGCCGGGCATCCGCATCGCCGTGCGCGCCGCGGTCGACGCCTCCGGCATCGTCGTGGGGCTGGACCACTTCATCGACCTGGGGCTGCGTGCTTCGGAGGCTCAGGCGTGAGGGCACGCGTCGGCGTCATCCTGATGACGCTGGCCCTGGCGCTGTACATCGGTCTGGTCGGTCAGCGGGCCTACCTGATGCTGACCACGGGCGACACGATCGCGATCATCATGGGTGTGGCACTGATCGTGCTGCCGCTGATCGCGATCTGGGGCATCGGACGGGAGCTGCTGTTCGGCCGGCAGGCCGAGAAGCTCGGCTCCCGGCTCGAAGCCGAGGGCGGGCTGCCCCCGGAGGAGGTCAACACCTATGCCTCCGGTCGCGTGCACCGGGAGGACGCCGATGCGCTGTTCCCGAAGTACCGGGCCGAGGTGGAGCAGCACCCGGATGACTGGCGCACCTGGTACCGCCTCGGACTCGTCTACGACGGCGCCGGCGACCGCCGCCGCGCACGGGACGCGATCCGCCGCGCCATCCGGCTCAGCCGGTCGGCCTGACCCGGCTCATTCCGCAGCGGGGAGGGCGTCCGCGATCGCGGCGTCGGCGTTCGGCAACGCCCAGGGGTAGCCGGCCGCGTCCAGGACGGCGGGACGGACCCGCGCGTCGGTGAGCAGCAGTGCGTCCGCCGCCTCGCCGAGAGCGCCGCGCAGCGCCCACGCCGGAGCCCGGAGGACGTACGGTCGATTCAGGTGCCGCGCGAGGTCGAAACCGATGTCATTCGCGGTCGTCCGGGTCGGGGAGACGAGGTTCACCGGGCCGGTGAGGCCGTGCTCGATGATGTGCCGGACCGCGCCGACGACGTCCGGCAACGAGATCCACGGCCAGACCTGAGTGCCGCGACCGAGTGGCCCCGACAAGCCCGCTCGCGTGAGCGCGATCAGCGGCTTGAGCACCCCGTCCGGGTGGACGACCGGTGCCGTGCGCAGCAGGGTGACCGCGGCGGTGTCGGCGGCCCGCCGGGCCGAGCCCTCCCACTGCTCGCACAGATCGGAGAGGAAGCCGCGTCCTCGCCGCGAGGATTCGTCCACCACCCCGGCGGGCGCGGACCCGTACCAGCCGACCGCTGAAGCCGAGAGGAAATGCGGTGCGTCCGCGCCCAGCATCCCGACGGCGGCGGCGAGCGTGCGGGTGGGGGACAGCCGGGACCAGAGCAACTCGCTCCGGTAGTGAGCGGTCCACGGGAGGCGACCGATGGAGGCGCCGTTCAGACCGATGACGGCGCGTGCCCCGGCCAGCGCGTCCGGGTCGAGTGGGCCGGTGGGGTCCCACTGCACCTCATCCGCTGCCGCCGGTGTGCGCCGCACGAGGTGGGTGACGGTCACGCCGTCCGCGCGCAGAGAAGAGGTGAGGGCGCGTCCGATGAGTCCGGACGCGCCCCCGATGACGACGCGGTCGCCGGCCGTGAGACCGAGCTCAGGCAAGCGTGGCTTCCAGCGTGATGTCGATGCCGGAGAGCGCCTGCGAGACCGGGCAGCCGGCCTTGGCTTCGGCGGCGATGCGCTGGAAGTCCTCCTCGGACAGCCCCGGGACGTCCGCATTGAGGTTCAGGTGGCTTCCGGTGATGCCGGTACCGGGCTGGAAGGTCACCGACGCCGTCGTGGAAAGCTTCGTCGGCGGGGTGCCGTTCTCACTCAGCGCGTGCGAGAGCGCCATCGAGAAGCAGGCGGCGTGCGCGCCGGCGAGCAGTTCCTCCGGAGTGGTCGTGCTGGATGAACCCTCGCTGCGGGCCTTCCAGTTGACGTCGAACGTGCCGACGTGCGAGGTGTCCAGGGACACGGTTCCGGACCCTTCGGCGAGGGACCCGCTCCAGACGGTGGTGGCTTCGCTCGTGACGGACATTTTTGTCTCCTCCCGATGGGGTTCAGTGTTCGCCAGCCTATCCGGCGGTCGTGCTCCCCGCGACGGGGCGCCGGCCGAACGCGCGGCGCAGTCCCAGGTACATCAGGCACCCCAGGCACAGCCCGAAGACGGCGTTCAGGAACGCGGCGATCAGCGCGAGGGCGGCGGCGACCGCCAGGGCGAGCGGCACCCCGATCAGGTGCAGCGCGAGTCCCGCGACCGTGATGACCAGGCCGACGCCCTGCGCGAATCGCGGCGGGGCCGGATCCTCGAGTTCGGTGGGCGGCGCGAGCCGGGGAGCGATCAGGCGACGGTAGAGGACGCCCGCGGGCGCGGTCCGCGGGGCGAGGACTCCCCAGAGGAACAGCAGCGCGACGAGGGCGAGCACGACGAAACCCGGGTCGAGCACACGCCCGGAGATCGTGGGCGAGCGGGACCCGGTCAGCGCGAGGACCAGGGCGATCGCGGTGAGCACGGTCGTGAGGGCGGCGCCGAAGCGCGGCGCGCGCGGATCGATGCCGCGGGACGGGTTCTCAGGCATGGGCGTTCTCCAGATGACGGGTGATCGAGGCTTCGACGGTGGCGCGGGGGATGGCCCCGGACAGACGCGCGCGCACCACCCCGGCGGCGTCCAGGAGCAGGACGGTGGGCGTCTGCAGCACGTGGAAGCGATCGGCGAGGTCCAGCCGATCGGTCAGATCGACGTCGACCACCGCCACGCCCGCACGTTCGTCCGCGACCCGACCGAGAACCCGACGGACACCCGGGCAGGTGGCGCACGTGCGCGTACTGAACTGCACGAGGGTTGCCGCCGACCCCCACCCCGGCGCGCCGAGGACGTGCGGATCCAGCGCCGCGGCAAGGGGAACGGTGCGGGCGGTCCGGGCCCGGTGGCGCTGCCAGAAGCCGATGGCGGAGGCGAGCGTGAGCACGCCGATCAGGACCAGGACAGCGGTGATGGGGGACACGAGCGCTCCTCGGTGCGGGGGGATGCCGCAGGGTGCCGCCCACGCTACGTCGGTGCGCTCGCCGCCGTCACGCCTGTTACCGCATGTGTCCGCGGGTGTCCGTCGGTGTCCGTCGGTGCCCGCGGGTCAGGCTCCGAAGGTCAGGTCCACCATCAGTTCGTCGGCGATGCCCTCCAGCTCGGCGCGCAGCGTGCGGGCCGCTTCGGAATCGGGCACCCGGATCACGGCGTGCGCTGTGAACAGCTCGCCGCCGCTCATCGGCGCCTCGGAGATCTCGCTGCTCAGGGACTCGATGCTGCCGCCGCAGCGGTGCACGATCGCCGTGATGTCGTGCACGATGCCCGCGCGGTCATCGCCGACGAAGTCGAGTCGCACGTGCGTTCCCGACTCGGTGCCCACCGCGCCGCGGTGCGCGGTGATCTCCAGCAGACCGGCCAACGGTTCCAGGGCCTCCTGCAGACCGTCGGCACGATCCTCCGCGATGTCCACCTCGACGATGCCGGCGAACTTGCCGGCCAGCCGCGCCATGGACGAGGTCGTCCAGTTGCCGCCGTGCGTGGCGATGATGTCGGACAGTTGCGTGACGAGGCCGGAGCGATCGTCGCCGATGACGGTGAGAACGAGAGTGGTCACACCTGGATCATACGGAAGCCCGCGCCGCGGTGGGGCGGTGCGGGCCGGTCGGAGGGGGCCACTAGTCTGGACCCGTGACTGACGCAGAAGCCCCGACCATCGAGTTCCGCAGTGACGTGTCCGTCGAGCTGGTGCGTTCCAGCGCCTCCGACTCGGACGTCCTGTTCGCCGCGCGCGTGTCCACCGCTGGGGAGAAGACCCTGGAGCAGGCGCAGTCCGGTGACGGTGCCACCGACCGCGACCGCGGATTGATGAACTACCTGATGCGCGACCGGCACGGCTCCCCGTTCGAGCACAACTCCATGACGTTCTACGTCCAGGCACCGATCTTCGTGTTCCGCGAGTTCATGCGGCACCGCATCGCGTCCTACAACGAGGAATCGGGCCGCTACCGCGAGCTGCGTCCGGTGTTCTACGTCCCCGGTCCCGAGCGCAACCTGATCCAGGTCGGCCGGCCCGGCAAGTATGACTTCCACCCCGGTACGGCGGAGCAGACCGCGCTGGTCGAGGAGACCACGCGAGAGGCGTCGATCCACGCGTTCGAGGCGTACCAGAAGATGCTCGACGCCGGGGTCGCTCGCGAAGTCGCCCGCATCGTGCTGCCGCTGAACGTGTACTCGTCGATGTACGTGACGATGAACGCGCGGTCGCTGATGAACTTCCTGTCGCTGCGAACCAAGCGCGAGGACTCCACGTTCCCCTCGTTCCCGCAGCGTGAGATCGAGATGGTCGCGGAGAAGATGGAGAACTTCTGGCGCGAGCTGATGCCGATCACGGCGGACGTCTTCGACGCCAACGGTCGCGTCGCCCCGTAACGCTCTCACTCCCGGCACTTCTGTGCCGCTGTTTCTGCCGTGAGCGGGAGCAACCTCCGGGTCGCTCCCGCTTTCGGCATTTCCGGACACCGGGGACTGCGGAACTCGGGAGCAAGGGCGCAGACCTCCTAGGCTGGGCGAATGGCGAAGACGGCTCTGATCACGGGTGCGAGTTCGGGACTGGGCGCGGAGTACGCCCGGCAACTGACCGAGCGCGGGGGAAACCTGGTCCTCGTCGCCCGTGATCGTGCGGCGCTCGAAGCGCTCGCGACTCAGCTGCGGGCCCGCGGGGCGGAGGTCGAGGTGCTGGTCGCCGATCTGCTGAAGCCGCGTCAACGGCGGGCGGTCGAAGAGCGCCTGCGTGACGCGTCGCGTCCGATCGATCTGCTGATCAACAACGCCGGGTTCGGACTGCCGCTGGATTTCGCGACCGTGGACATCAAGCGTGAGATCGACCACCTGGCGCTGCACGTCGAGGTGCCGATGCGGCTCATGCACGCGGTGTTGCCCGTCATGCGCGAACGCGGGGGTCGCATCCTCAACGTGGCCTCGATCGCCGCCTTCATCCCGCGCTCCACGTACGGGGCCGTGAAGTCCTGGGTGATCAGCTTCAGTCGGTGGGCGAACCAGTACTACGACCGGGTGACGGTCACCGCGGTCTGCCCCGGCTACACGCACACGAACTTCCACGAGCGCCTGGGTCTGCCGCCCGGGAAAGAGGGCGTGCCGGACGCGATGTGGCTCGACGCCCCGCTCGTGGTCCGAGAGTCCCTCCGCGACCTCGCCCGCGGCAAGTCCGTCTCGATCCCGTCCCTCCGCTACAAGGTCCTCGCCGCTCTCACCTCCGTGGTCCCCGACTCCCTCCTCACCCGCCTCGGCACCCGCGGCCGCTGACCCCCGGGCTCAGGACACGCGGCCGAGGTGGAGGGCGGCGAGGAACAGGGCCGCGAGGGTCTCGCCGTCGGAGATGGCGCCGGTGCGGGCGAGGTCCAGGACCTCGGCGAACGGGACCCAGGACACTCGTGTGATGCCCTCACGCCGCTGCTCATCGGACGCCGCGACATCGAACGCGGCGGGAGACAGACCGCGCGCCAGGAACACATGCTCGGGAGCGTTCGCAATGCCGTTGAGCGCATCCATCCGCCCGATCGCGGTCCACTCCGCGGCGAACAGCCCGGTCTCCTCGGCGAGCTCGCGCTGGGCGGCTCGCAGCGGTTCTTCGCCGTCCGTGCCTCCACCGGGAACCTCGATCGACTCGGACCGGGTGGCATAGCGTTCCAGCGTCACCAGGCAGACGCGGTCATCCTCATCGAGCGCGACCACGAACACGGACGGACGTCGCATCGTGACGACGCCGTAGATGCCGTCGCCGCCGGGGCCGGTCACCTCGTCCTCGCGGACGCTGATCCAGCGGTTCTCGTACACGGTGCGCGTGGTGCGGGTCTGCCAGGTCATGCCCTCACCCTACGGCCGAGATCGCGGTCATCACGGGCCCGGATCACCGGTAGCCTGGGGGCATGACGCAAACGAGCAATCCCTTCGGACAGGTGCTCGTCGCGCTCGTCACTCCGATGACGGCCGACGGTGAGGTCGACTGGCCGTCCGTGGAGAAGCACATGGACAGCGTCATCACCTCCGGCGCGGACGGCATCGTCGTGACCGGCACCACGGGCGAGACCTCCACGCTCACCGATGCCGAGAAGATCCGCCTGGTCGAGGTCGGCAAGGACGTCGCCGCCGGCCGGGCCAAGATCATCACCGGTGGTGGGTCCAACGAGACCGCGCACGCCATCGAGCTCTACAAGGCCAGCGAGAAGGCCGGCGCGGACGGCATCATGATCGTCACGCCGTACTACAACAAGCCGACGCAGGCCGGCATCCTCACGCACTTCCGTCTCGTCGCCGACGCGACGGATCTTCCGGTCATCCTGTACGACATCCCCGGACGCACCGGCGTCCCGATCAAGTACGAGACCATTCTGCGTCTGGCCAAGCACCCGAACATCCTCGCCGTGAAGGACGCCAAGGGCGACTTCAGCGAGGTCAGCCGGGTGCTGAACCAGACCGACCTCATGTACTTCTCCGGTGACGACGCCAACGTGCTCCCGCACCTGGCGATCGGCGCCACCGGACTGATCGGCGTGACGGCGAACATCGCTGCCGCGCCGTATCGGACCATCATCGACGCGGTCAACCGCGGCGATCTCGCGGCCGCCACGGCACAGCACAAGAAGCTCGAACCCCTGGTTCGCGCGACCATGACGCACGTGCCCGGCACCATCGCCGCGAAGTACATCTTGCACGGGCTGGGACGCATCTCCAGCCCCCGCGTTCGCCTTCCCCTGGTGGGGCCGGAGGAGTGGGAAGCCGCGATCATCGAGGACGAGCTCTCGCTCGTGCGCGATGTCGAGGGCGTCGACTTCTCCAACTTCCGCCCGGATCGCAACGCGGCGGCGGGTGGAGCCCTGCCGAAGGTGCACGGCACCACTCGCTGAAAGGACCTCATGACGAATCCCGTCATCGACCCGCCCGCACTTCCCGCCGCCACTCTCCGTGTCACGCCGCTCGGCGGACTCGGCGAGGTCGGCCGGAACATGACCTCGTTCGAGTACGAGGGCAAGATCCTGATCGTCGACTGCGGCGTGCTCTTCCCGGAGGAGCACCAGCCCGGCGTCGACCTGATCCTGCCGGACATCCAGCCCATCCGGGACCGGATGAGTGACGTCGTCGGACTCGTGCTCACGCACGGTCACGAGGACCACATCGGCGGCGTGCCGTACCTGCTGCGCACCCGCCAGGACATCCCGCTGGTCGGCTCCGGGCTCACCATCGCGCTCACCGAGGCGAAGCTCAAGGAGCACCGCATCAAGGCGAACACGCGCGTGGTCAAGGAGGGTGAGAAGATGTCCTTCGGCCCCTTCGACCTCGAGTTCGTCGCGGTGAACCACTCGATCCCGGACGCGCTCGCAGTCGCGATCCGCACGCCCGCCGGCATGGTGCTGGCCACCGGTGACTTCAAGATGGACCAGCTGCCGCTGGACGGCCGCATCACGGACCTGCGTGCCTTCGCTCGTCTCGGCGAGGAGGGTGTGGACCTGTTCCTGGTCGACTCCACCAACGCCGAGGTCCCCGGCTTCACGCCGACCGAGCGGTCCATCGGTCCGGCGCTGGACCAGGCCATCGGTGCGTCGAAGCGTCGCGTCATCGTCGCGAGCTTCTCCAGCCACGTGCACCGCGTGCAGCAGGTGCTCGACGCCGCCGCGAAGCACGGCCGCCGGGTCGCGCTGCTGGGCCGATCGATGGTCCGGAACATGACCATCGCGGAGGACCTCGGCTACCTGCACGTGCCGGATAACGTCCTGATCGAGTACAAGAAGGCCAAGGACCTGCCGGACGACAAGATCGTCTACATGTCCACCGGCTCGCAGGGTGAGCCGATGGCCGTCCTGTCCCGTATGGCCAACCTCGATCACGCGATCGAGCCGGGCGAGGGTGACACCGTCATCCTCGCGTCCAGCCTGATCCCGGGCAACGAGAACGCGGTCTACCGCGTCATCGACGGCCTCACCAAGCTCGGTGCCACGGTCGTGCACAAGGGCAACGCGAAGGTGCACGTCTCCGGGCACGCCGCCGCCGGCGAGCTGCTGTACTGCTACAACATCCTCAAGCCCCGCAACGTGATGCCGATCCACGGCGAGTACCGTCACCTGGTCGCCAACGCGAAGCTGGCGCAGGACACCGGCATCCCGGCCGAGCGCACCATCATCGGCGAGAACGGCACGGTCGTCGACCTCAAGGACGGCGACGCGACCGTCGTCGGTCAGCTCGACCTCGGCTTCATCTACGTCGACGGTTCGTCCGTGGGCGGCGTCACCGAGGCCGATCTCAAGGACCGTCGCATCCTTGGGGAGGAGGGCTTCGTCTCGATCATCGTCGTGGTGGACGCCAAGACCGGCCAGATCATCTCCGGTCCGGACATCCACGCCCGCGGCGTGGCCGAGGACGACACCGTCTTCGACGACATCAAGCCGAAGATCGTCGCCGCGCTCGCGGATGCGGCGAGCAACGGCGTCCGTGACACGCACGCGCTCTCGCAGATCGTCCGGCGCACGATCGGTCGCTGGGTCAACCAGCGCCTGCGTCGTCGTCCGATGATCGTGCCGCTGGTCATCGAGGCCTGAGCACCCTCAGCTGCCGTCGGGGCCGCGTTCGTCTTCGGACGGGCGCGGCCCCGACGCATCTCCGCGGTGGTTGTACCAGGCATCGGCACCGTCCACGTCGAGGTCCGGATTCGCTCGCTCCTCGGCGTTCGTGGCGCGGGCGGACCACCCGGTCATGACCGCGAGTCCGGCGGCGATCACCGCGATCGCGCCGAACAGCGCGAGCTGCAGCCCGGCGTTGTGCGCGTGCCACATGGTGAGGGCGAGAACCACGATGGCGGCGAGCGCGTTGAGCGCGTGGAAGGCGGGCCAGAGCCACCGTCGTCCGGCCGGAGTCAGTCTCGAGCGCACGACCCCGAGCACCAGCCCGGTGACCGCGAGCCACAGCACGGGCGTGAGCACGCAGAGCAGCGTGACGAGCGGAACATGCGAGGGGTACCGGTAGAGGAGCCGGCTGTACTCGATGATCGCATCCGCGTCGTGCCACAGCCTGACCCAGCCGGCGATGTCCTGCGCGACGAAGGCCAGCAGCACCACACTCACCACGACGAGCGCGACCCGGTGCGCGGGCCGGGTGGTGCGCGGGGTGGGCTCGGTCACGGGGGAATGGTAACCGAGCCGAGCAAGCCGACGGGGATCCGGATGCCCGTCATCCGCGGCGGTGGCCTCGTCACACCGCCGGATCAGTCTTCCGTGGCCTGCCAGAACGGGATCCAGGCCTCGTTCGGATCCGGCCGCAGGACCAGGACCCGGTCGGGCCGGACGTCGCCCTGCATGTCGGCGGCCTGGCGGGTGTCCGGGAACAGCAGGCAGAACCGATCGCCGATCGACGCGAGGTCGTCACCGGTCGTGGCGACGTACGCGTGGATGCCGTGGGCGTCGCGGATGACCTCTCCACCGGCGCCGTACGTCGCGCCGGTGTCCACGAGATCACCGAGCACGTGCGCATGCGCTTCGCCTTCGTCGTTCGTGCTGACCACGAAGAGCGTCAGCGAGTCGCATCCGTCGGGTCCTCTCACCGGGTGCGGGATGCCCGCACCGAGGTCCCCGTCGGCGGGATCAGACGCCCGCGCGGCGGCTGCGGCGGTGGCCACGGAGTGGACGAAGTCACCGACCGCGCCGACGGCCGGGACGGCGAGTGCGACCAGGCCGACCACGACCAGCCCGCACACCCCGACGGTCACCGAGGTGCGGAGCTTCACGGCCGCCGGTCCTCAGGCGTGGCCAGCAGAACCGTGCTCAGACGGCGCGCGCGGAGCATCGCGACCAGCGCGAGCACGCTGGACACCACGGCGATCGCACCGGAGATCAGCACCTGGGGTGCGGGATCGGTGGCGCGGATGGCCGGTGCGTCGGCTTCCGGAGGCTGCGGCATGCGGTCATGATAACCGCCGAGCAGCCCTGCGTCATGGTCCCGAAACGCACCGGACGCCCCGCAACAGCCCCGTAACACCGGCGCAACGGCGGGGACCGATGGCGAGCGTAGCGTCGCGGCATGAGCACCCTGAGCCTGCGTCCGGCGAACCCGACTGACGGATTGTTCCTCGCCGAGATGCTGGTCGCGGCGGCCAACTGGCACCCGCGATCCCCGCGTCCGCGGCACGAGGTGCTGGCTCACCCGGCGTACCGGCGCTACCTCACCGGCTGGATGCGGCCGGGCGATTCCGGCGTCGTCGCGGAGTGGGCGGACGCACCGATCGGCGCGGCCTGGTTCCGCGCGGCGTCCGGATCCCGCGTGCCGGACCTCGTCATCGGCGTTCGCGCTCCGTACCGCGCGCAGGGCGTGGGACGCGCCCTGCTGCAGGACCTGTGCCACACCGCTCGAGCCGCCGGGCACGGTCGGCTGAGCCTGAATGTGCACGAGGACAATCCCGCCGTGGTGCTCTACCGCTCGGAGGGCTTCGTCTGGGAGCGGGGCGCGGACGGGCACGACACGATGGTGCGTCGACTGGGCTGAGCGAATCCGCGGAAAGCCGCGTCTATCCGGGCCGTCGTCGGTGCTTCGACGTACCGTTGAACTCATGCCACGCGCTTCCTCGACCGCGAAGACCGAACGCCTTCCCGCGAAGGCGTCGTCGTCGCGCGCGAAGAAGGCCGAGCCCACACCGCGCAAGTACGTCGACGACGTCGACAAGCCGGGCGGACTGGTCCGCGCGTGGAACGGGATGGGCCACGCCGTCGGAGGACTGTTCCGCGCGTTCGGGCCGGAGACGCTCGAGAAGGACCAGCGTCGCGACGGACTGCCGCTGTTCCTGGTGCTGCTGGCGATCGCCGGCGCGGTCGTGGAGTGGTTCTTCATCGGCACCGAAGTGGCCACGAACATCTCGGCGTACTCCTTCGGCGGGCTGATCGGGCGAGTTGCGTTCGTCTTCCCGGTGATGCTGGTCCTGCTGGCCGGGTGGCTGTTCCGTCATCCGTCCTCGGTGCACGACAACGGCCGCATCGGGATCGGTTACCTCCTCTTCACTCTCACCGTCGCCGGGTTCTGCCACATCGCCGGAGGCAAGCCGCAGCCGCCCGCGGGCCTGCCGAAGCTCAGTGCCGCCGGCGGACTGTTCGGCTGGATGATCGGCCAGCCGCTGTCGCTGCTGACCGACGTCGGTGCCTACATCGTGCTGTCGATCCTGGCGATCCTCAGCGTCCTGATCCTCACCAAGACGCCGCCGAACAGGGTGTTCTCGCGTCTCGGCGACCTGTACTCCTGGCTCTTCGGCGCCGAGCGCATCGAGAAGGCTGAGCGCCCGGACAAGGCCGCGCGCGCGACCACGTCGAACGATGACGACGACGACGCGGAATCCGGTTCACTGCCGTGGTGGCGGCGGAACAAGTCCGGCCGCGAGGAGGATGTCGACGGCCACCTGGGCTCGGACGACCTGACCTCGCTGCTCGGGTCCGCAGACGGCAGCTTCGAGCAGGCCATCACCGCGCCGACGAAGATCCACGGGGCACCGACGGCGCCGATGCCCTCGCCGGATGCCGCCACCGAGGTGCTCTCGGACGTGCGCGCCGTGGCCGCATCGCTCGGCCTCGGCGGCGCGACGGGCATGATGGACGACCTCGATCCGGACCTGGACGACGACGACGATCTGCCCGGCATCTCCAGCCTCGGCACCGAGGGCCCCGGCGCGACCGGACCGCAGGCACCGCTGCAGCCGTACCACCTGCCGAACATCACCAGCCTCGGCACCGGCGCCCCTGCGGTCGCGCACTCGTCGGCCAACGACGCGGTCGTGGAGGCGCTGACGAGCGTGCTCGCGCAGTTCAAGGTGGATGCCAAGGTCACCGGCTTCTCGCGCGGTCCGACGGTGACGCAGTACGAGATCGAGGTGGGCCCCGGCGTCAAGGTCGAGCGCATCACCGCACTGACCAACAACATCGCCTACGCGGTCGCCTCCAACGAGGTGCGCATCCTCGCGCCGATCCCGGGCAAGAGCGCGATCGGTGTGGAGATCCCGAACACCGACCGTGAGGTCGTCACCCTCGGTGACGTGCTGCGCTCGGACGCCGCGACCGGCAGCAAGCACCCGATGACGATCGGCATCGGCAAGGACGTCGGCGGCGGCTACGTCGTGGCGAACCTCGCCAAGATGCCCCACCTCCTGGTCGCCGGTTCCACCGGTTCCGGAAAGTCGTCGTTCGTCAACTCGATGATCACCAGCCTGCTGATGCGCGCGAAGCCGAGCGAGGTGCGCATGGTCCTGGTCGACCCGAAGCGCGTCGAGCTCACCGCGTACGCCGGCGTCCCGCACCTGATCACGCCCATCATCACGAACCCGAAGAAGGCCGCCGAGGCGCTGCAGTGGGTCGTGAAGGAGATGGATATGCGGTACGACGACCTCGCGTCGTTCGGGTTCCGCCACATCGACGACTTCAACAAGGCGGTCATCGCGGGGGAGCTGCAGCTGCCCGCGGGTTCCGAGCGCGTGCTGAAGCCGTACCCGTACCTGCTGGTCGTGGTCGATGAGCTCGCCGACCTGATGATGGTCGCCCCGCGCGACGTCGAGGACTCCATCGTCCGCATCACCCAGCTCGCCCGCGCCTCCGGCATCCACCTCGTGCTGGCCACGCAGCGTCCGTCCGTGGACGTCGTCACGGGTCTGATCAAGGCCAACGTGCCCTCGCGCTTCGCGTTCGCGGTCACCAGCGTCACCGACAGCCGCGTCATCCTGGACCAGCCCGGCGCCGACCGCCTGATCGGCCAGGGCGATGGCCTCTTCCTGCCGATGGGCGCGTCCAAGGCGCTGCGCGTTCAGGGTGCCTGGGTGACCGAAGCCGAGATCGAGAAGGTCGTCAAGCACGTCACCGCGCAGGCGCGTCCGGAGTACCGGGCCGACGTCGAGGCCGCCGTGGAGAAGAAGGAGGTCGACGCCGACATCGGAGACGACCTCGACCTGCTGCTCGCGGCGACCGAGCTCGTCGTGTCCAGCCAGTTCGGCTCCACCTCGATGCTGCAGCGCAAGCTCCGCGTCGGTTTCGCGAAGGCCGGGCGCCTGATGGACCTGATGGAATCGCGTGAGATCGTCGGCCCGTCCGAGGGGTCCAAGGCTCGCGACGTGCTCGTCACGCTCGATCAGCTGCCGATCATCCTCGCCACCCTGCGCGGCGAGACGCCGCCGCCGGCACCCGCGGCCGCCGCGGCGCCGGCGGTCGAGGAGGCACCCGCAGCCGAGCCGCACGACGAGCGCTACGACGTCGATCCGATCGAGGCGCAGTTCTCCGGTCACCCCGTCGACGATGAGGATGAGGACGGCGATGAGGACGCCTGGCACCTCACCGGCCGCGACTGACTCTGCCCTACGCTGAGTTCATGGCCATCCCCCGGCAGCTCCCCAACGCGATCACGATCGTGCGCATCCTATGCGCGCCGGTCTTCCTGTGGATGCTCCTCGCCGACGGGGGAGCGGAGGGTCCGCTGCGCTGGTGGGCGGCGGTGCTGTTCATCGTGGCGATCGCCACGGACGGCATCGACGGGTATCTGGCACGCAAGCACGACATCGTCACCGATCTCGGCAAGCTGCTCGACCCGATCGCGGACAAGGCGCTGACCGGGCTGGCGTTCGTGGGGCTGTCCATCCTCGGCGAGCTGCCCTGGTGGGTCACGATCATCGTCCTCGTCCGCGAGATCGGCATCACGATCTACCGGTTCGTGGTGATCTCCGACCACGTCCTCGCCGCCGCGTGGATGGGCAAGCTGAAGACGGTGTTCCAGGCCGTCGCACTGTCCTTCGCGCTGCTGCCGCTGTGGAACCTCGTCGGCGAGTGGATCTGGTGGGTCAACGGCGTGCTCATGACCATCGCCGTCGTGCTCACGATCGCCAGCGGCATCGACTACATCGTCAGCGAAGCTCGCGGACGCCGGACGCAGAAGTCCGCGTGAGCGTCGCCGTCGACCTGCTGGACGCGCTCGTCGCGCGCGGTCTCACGATCGCGTGTGCGGAATCGCTCACCGGGGGTCAGGTCGTCTCGGCCCTCGTCGACGTGCCCGGGGCGTCGCGCGCCGTGCGCGGCGGCGTGGTGGCGTACGACACCGCCGTGAAGGCGTCCGTGCTCGGCGTGGACGGCGACCTGCTGGCCACGCGCGGCGCCGTCGACCCCGACGTGGCCCGGCAGATGGCCGAGCGCGTGCGCGCACTGCTCGCCACCGACGCCGGTCCGGCCTCGATCGGCGTCGCCACGACCGGCGTCGCGGGACCGGATCCCCAGGACGGTCACCCCGTCGGCACCGTCTTCATCGCCGTTGCGACCGCGGCGGCGACCGTGGTGCACGAGCTGCACTTGTCCGGCGATCGCGCCGCGATCCGCACCGCCACCGTGACCGCCGTGCTGGAGCTGGCGCGGTCTTTTCTCACCGAGGAGTCCTGATGACCGAGTCCGTCACCGTGCAGCGCACGTTCGCCGCCCCGCCCGAGCGCGTGTTCGCACTGTTCGTCACCCCCGAGTACTTCCGCACGTGGTTCGGCACGGACCAGGTCGAGCTGCCCGCCGAGACGTTCGCGATGGATGCCCGTCCCGGAGGCGCGTGGTCCGGAGTCATGAACCTGCCGGACGGGTCGACCAAGGAGTGGGTCGGAACCTTCCACGAGGTGGACGCGCCCGAGCGCGTCGTCTTCGACCTCACGGACGAGCCCACGCAGCCCGAGCGGCTGCGGGTCACGGTGACGCTCGGACCGGAGGGGGACGGCACCCGCGTGAGCCTCGAGCAGGGGACCCCGGGCTGGCCGGAGGAAGCGCAGGCCGGCCTGCGAGTCGGGTATGAGGGGTTCTTCGACTCGATGCAGCCGATCCTGGATCGTGCAGCGGACTGATAGCTCACGTCGGGAATAGTGCTCGGGTATCCCGGCGTTGCACCTGTTGTTCTGGGGAATCGCCCAGCACCGCACGGATAATCTGTCCTCTGTCCGTGTTGTACTGTTATCCACCCGAGGGTTGAGTGGAACCGGACAGAGAGGGAGGCCCGAAATGATTCTTGTTCGCCAGGAGATCGGCGACGTTCTTCGCGACCTCCGTCAGCAGCAGGGCCAGACCCTGCGCCAGGTCGCTTCCCGCGCGAGTGTTGCGCTGGGTTACCTCAGCGAGGTCGAGCGTGGCCAGAAGGAAGCCTCCAGTGAGATCCTCGCCTCGCTCGCTGACGCGCTCGATGTTCCGATCTCGATGATCATGCGTGAGGTCGGCGATCGCATCGCTGTGCTCGAGGGCATCTCCACCGTGCCGGACATGGTGCCGGACGAGCTGGTCGCGTCCCTGGAGCCCGAACTCTCGTTGCGCTGACGTGCGCCGCAGTGAATTCCTGCGCGCCGTCTCGGACGAGTTCGGCGCGCGTGGTGAGACTCTGATCCAGGACCTTCATCTGGTCGGTGCCGACGGCCTCACCGCCGTCGCCGCGCTGGAGGCGGGTATCCCGCCCAAGCAGATCTGGCTCGCGCTGTGCGCCGAGACCGAAGTTCCGGAGAGTCGTCGCTACGGTGTGGCTCGCCCCGAGATCACCCGCCACTGAGACGTTTCGACGGCCCCGCATCCTCCGATGCGGGGCCGTCGTCCTTGCGTTGTGCACCGCGCGATCGCGGCCTCGCGCCCTGTGGTGGGCCCGTGTTCACGCCCCGGGTTCCCCCGCCCAGGCAGTTCTGGCGCGCGCTGTGCGCGGAGACCGAAGTCCGGGAGAGTCGTCGCTGGGGTGGGGCCCCCCCCGAGACCACCCGCCACTGAGACGTTTCGACGGCCCCGCATCCTCCGATGCGGGGCCGTCGTCCTTGCGTTGTGCACCGCGCGATCGCGGCCTCGCGCCCTGTGGTGGGCCCGTGTTCACGCCCCGATCCGGCCTCAGGCCGCGCGGTCGAACGCCGCCGCGTGCGCCTCCCACCCGGTGTCCACCGGAATGGTGCGCGTGGGCTTCGTGGACAGCATGAGGATGACGGAGGCGATCGTGAAGACGCAGCCGATCAGGATCGTCGGGGTACGACCGATGGTCGCCAGTCCCACGCCCGCCACGAGGGGGGCCAGCGGTGCGACGATGCCGCCGAGGACCGCGGTGGCGGAGTTCACGCGCCCGAGCATCGCCGACGGCGTGGCGACCATGGTGTAGCCACCGAGGCTCGCGTTCACGGGCGGGACCACCACGCACGTGCAGGCGAGGACGATCGCGACGCCCCAGGGGTCCGAGACGACGGTCAGGACGGCGGTGCCGACCACGACCAGGCTCAGGCCGGCGACCGCGATGGTTCCGGTCGGGATGTGGCGCACCGCCCACCCGGCACCGATCGCCCCGACCAGGACGCCGACACCGGATCCCGCGGACACGAGCCCGATGACGGCGGGTGTCGCGCCGTGCTGCTGGAGGGCGTAGATCGTCGTGGTGATGATCACACCGAGGCCGAGATTGATGAGCGTGACGATGACGGTGATGTTCATCAGGTCCGTCCGGCGCCACAGCCAGCGGAACGCCGCCCCGACCTCGCGGAAGGCCGAACCCCCACCGCGTCGGCCCGGCGCCTCCGCTTCGGCGGGCGGCGCCGGCGCGTCCAACCGGCGCGCGCGACGGACGAGGAGCGCGGAGGACACCAGCGCGACCGCGTCGATGACGGTCATGGCCAATCCGACCAGCCACCCGCCGACACCGAGCAGCAGGCCGCCGAACGGTCCCGCGCCGAGGCTGAGGGCGGCATCGCGGCCCTGGTTCGCGGCCTTCGCACGGCCGACCAGAGCGGACGGGAGGATGTCCTTGAGCATCGGTTCGGACGCCATATCGAACACCGTGGACGAGAATCCCATCACGACGCTCGTGACCAGCAGTGTCGTGAAGGTCAGCGAGCCGGTGACCGCCAGCGCGGTGAACGCGGCGGAGAAGACCGTGCTCACGATGCCGCCGATGATCATGATGCGCCCGCGGGAGTGACGGTCGGCGAGGACGCCGCCGACCAGCGTGGCGACAAGACGCGCGATGACGGTGACGGCGGCGATCACGCCCGCCTTGACCGGGTCGTTCGTGATCATGAGGGCGAGCAGAGGCACCGCGAAACCGAGGAGAGCCATCGACGTGGTCGTCGCCGTGTTGCTCGCGAGCCAGAACGGGTAGGGCGTCCGGTGCAGGGGAGCGATGACGGGTGCGTCGGGGGTGTCCGACGCGGCGTTCTGGGTGTCCATGGGGGAAGCGTAGATCCGCAGGCAAACTTGCGCAACTATACGTGCGCAATTTTTGGTGCGAAAGTTCCGCGGCCTCGATAAGCTCGGAACATGACGCAGCGGCCGGGGCAGGATGAGGCGTCGTTCATGACGACGGCGATGCTCAAGGCCTATTCGCATCCGCTGCGTCGGCGCCTGTTGCGCGAGCTCGCGCGCCTCGGTCCGTCGCGTGCCGCAGACCTCGCGGAGGCGATCGGGAAGCCGGCGAACCAGATCAGCTTCCACTTGCGCGTTCTGGCGGATGTCGGGTGGGTCGAGGATGCGCCCGAGTTGGCGCGCGATCGGCGAGATCGCGTGTGGCGAGCGGTCCGGGGTGCGACGAACATCGGCAGCCCGGAGCACCCGATGGTGGATGAGGCCGCCGGTGCGATGGCGCTGGCAGGGTTCCAGGCGGACGTCCTCGAGCTGACCCAGCGCGTGATGGCCTGGGGTCCCCGGTTCGTCTCCGGCGAGGACCCGGAGGTGCGTGGCATCGCGGCCGGCGGCGGGGTCAATCTCACGCGAGCCGAGTTCGTTGAGATGTGGGAGCGCATCCAGGGTGTGGTCTCGGAGTTCGCGGACAAGCACGACGACGGTGGCGCCGCCGAGGGTGTGCACTTCTTCCAGTACTCGTTCATCGCCGGCGACGAGACCATCTGACGCGACACGCCGAGCGCCCCGCATTCGAAATTCCGTTCGAGATCGGCGTAGGCTCCTCCACAAGGTCGTTCGTTCGACTCTTCGCCACGGTCGCAGGAACTCCGGCAGCGATGTCGGAGCCCCCTCGTAGCGTGAACAAGGTCAGCGAACACCACGCCTTGTCGCAGCATCCGCTCCCCGAGCGGGCGGAGCACGACAGCCTACAGGCCCAACGAACGCGAGCAGAAGGAGCCCGACATGCCATCAGCAAACGACCGCGAGAAGTCCCTCGACGCGGCCCTCGCCCAGATCGACCGTCAGTTCGGCAAGGGCGCGGTCATGCGCCTCGGCAGCGACGAGCGCGCACCCGTCGAGATCATCCCGACCGGTTCCATCGCACTGGACGTGGCTCTCGGCATCGGCGGGTTGCCCCGTGGCCGCATCATCGAGATCTACGGCCCGGAGTCCTCGGGTAAGACCACGCTCACCCTGCACGCGATCGCCAACGCGCAGCGCAACGGTGGCATCGCCGCGTTCATCGACGCGGAGCACGCACTCGACCCGGAGTACGCCAAGAAGCTCGGCGTCGACATCGACCAGCTCCTGGTTTCCCAGCCGGACACGGGTGAGCAGGCGCTCGAGATCGCCGACATGCTGGTGCGCTCCGGGGCCATCGACCTCGTCGTCATCGACTCCGTCGCGGCCCTGGTGCCGAAGGCCGAGATCGAGGGTGAGATGGGTGACTCGCACGTCGGCCTGCAGGCCCGTCTGATGTCGCAGGCGCTGCGCAAGCTCACCGGTGGCCTGAACCAGACCAAGACCACCGCCATCTTCATCAACCAGCTGCGAGAGAAGATCGGTGTGTTCTTCGGCTCGCCGGAGACCACCGCCGGTGGTAAGGCGCTGAAGTTCTACGCCTCGGTGCGCCTGGACATCCGTCGCATCGAGACCCTCAAGGACGGAACCGAGGCGGTCGGTAACCGCACGCGCGTCAAGGTCGTCAAGAACAAGATGGCGCCGCCGTTCAAGCAGGCCGAGTTCGACATCCTGTACGGCGTGGGCATCTCCCGCGAGGGCAGCCTGATCGACTACGGCGTCGACCAGGGCATCGTGAAGAAGTCCGGTGCCTGGTACACGTACGACGGTGAGCAGCTCGGTCAGGGCAAGGAGAACGCCCGGAACTTCCTCATCAAGAACGCCGACATCGCGGCCGACATCGAGACGAAGATCCTCACCAAGCTGGGCATCGGCGCGAAGAAGGACGCGGAGGCTGCGGCGGAGGCGCCGGCCGAGGTCGCGGCGGCGGACATCAAGCCCACGGGCCTCAAGCCGGCACGCAAGTCGGCCTGATCCCACACGATCGGAACGTGATCCGCTGATGACCGGCGACACGAGTGACGGGCGCGAGGAGCACCTCGCGCCCGTCACTGATCTGTTCACGCGCCGACGTGCGACGGCGAATACGGCCGAACCCTCGAAGGAGGATTCGCCACGCCTCCCGGCGCGCGGCGCCGGCGAGCGTCACCCGGTGGGCGAGGCCGGCGGAGCTCGACCGCGTGCCGGGGAGACCTCGTCGAGGGGCCCCGGGTCCGCTCGTGCGGACGGGTTCGATGACGACGGCTGGTGGGTGGATCCCGATGCCGCGACGGATGACGCACCCGAGGCGCGGCCTGAGCGGCCCGCTCCGCGTGAGCGCGCCGGTGCCCGTGCGACCGCGGCGGCGACCGGGCGATTCGATGCGCTTCGGGCGTCCGAAGACGATGCGCCTCGCACGCCCGGAGACGATGCGCCTCGCGCGCCCGAAGACGATGTCGAGCGGGACCGACCCCGCTTGATGCGAGCCTCGGACCTGCTCGCGGACGGTGGCCCGCGGTCGGCCGACCCGGTTGTCCTCCCGTGGCGTGCGGAGGGGCGGAGCAGTGCAGCGGGCGCGGATGAGGGTGCCCCCGTCCGCGGCTCGGAGCGGCGCGCTGACACCGCTCCCCGGCTGCGCGCGGTGGTGGCCTTCACGGAAACGGTGGCGGAAGCGCCGGAGAGTGCCGCTGAGCAGCGGGAGCGGGGTGAGGCCGCGCTGCTGAAGAAGCTGCGCGGCAAGGGACTGTCCGTCTCCGAGGCGCGGGCCCATCTGCGCGGCACGGATGTGGATCGCGAGGTCGTGGACGAGATCGTCGAACATTTCGCGAGCCTCGGCTATCTGGATGACGCCGTGCTGGCCGAACAGCTCGTCTACCAGTCGATCTCTCGCAAGAACCAGGGCCGCCGGGCGATCGCGCAGACGCTCCAGGCGCGCGGAATCGACCGGGAGACCGTGGAGGCCGCGCTGGCGGATCTGCCCGACGATGACGCCGACCGGGCGCTCGATTTCGCCCGTTCGAAGGCGCCCGCGATGGCGAAGCTCGATCCGGACGTCGCTCTGCGTCGCCTTGTCGGGCAGCTGGGCCGACGAGGGTTTCCGGGCAACGTCGCGATGACGGCGGCGAAGACGGCGCTGGGGGAGAACCCCCGCTCAGGCGTGCGTTTCCGCTGATGCTGCCGCGCGCCCCCGTGCGGCGCAGAGGGGTTCCTTGCGACCCGAACCGGCGCCGGCGAACCGGCTCCGTAGTGCGGCGAGCGTGGTGCCGCCGCCGTCTCTGAAGTTGAGTCCAGAAGACTCAATTTCAGGAATAAGGGCGGGAGATTCGCGTTGTACCGTACAGGCCCACTCGGGCCGCAGAACGTACGGGAGAGCAGTGAACGAAAACGGTCAGACCCTGGAGCTGGGGGTGCAGACGTTCGGTGACGTCCGTGTGCTTCCGGACCACGAGCACACGAGCGATGGGGAGGTCCTGCGCGAGATCGTCGATCACGCGCGGCTGGCTGACCACCTCGGCATGGATGTGTTCGGCGTAGGTGAGCATCACCGGCCCGACTTTCCGGTCTCCGCACCGGATGTGGTTCTGGCCGCGATCGCCGCGGTGACGGAGGACATCCACCTCACGTCCTCCGTGTCCGTGCTCTCCACCGACGATCCGGTTCGCCTGTATGAGCGGTTCGCGACGCTGGACGGCCTGTCCGCGGGGCGTGCTGAAGTGATCCTCGGGCGCGGCTCGTTCACGGAGAGCTTCCCGCTGTTCGGCTTCGAGCTGGCCGACTACGACCGTCTCTTCGCGGAGAAGCTCGAGCTGTGGGCTCAGCTTCGCGCCGAGGCCGAGACGAGCTGGTCCGGCACGACGCGTCCGCCGCTGGACGCTCAGCGCGTGTTCCCGCGCAGCGACACGGCCGGAGGGCTCGCGACCTGGGTCGGCGTCGGGGGCAACCCGCAGTCTGTCGTCCGGGTCGCTCATCACGAATTCGATCTGATGATGGCGGGGCTGGGGATGGATGTGCCGCGGCTGCAGCAGTACTTCGAGCTGTTCCGGCGCGCATCGGAGCAGTTCGGTACGTCGGCCGGGCGGATCGGGCTCTCCACCCGCGTCCACATCGCCGACACCGACGCGCAGGCCCGCGACGAGCTGTGGCCGAGCCATCTCGAACGCAACACCCGCATCGGGGCCGAGCGTGGGTGGGCGCCGCCGTCGCGGGAGTCCTTCGAACAGTCGGTCGATCACGGACTGGAGCTCGTCGGGTCCGTCGACACGGTCACCCGGCGGATCACGGAGACGGTGTCCGCCCTGGGGCTGGACCGGCTCATCCTCAGTTACGACGGGTCGCTGCTCACGCGGGAGCAGAAGGAGCGCACGCTCACCCTGCTCGGCGAAGAGGTCTTCCCGCGCGTTCGCGCGGCGGTGGCGGCCGACCGTACCTCGGTCGCGGCCTGATGGGTTCGATCGTGGCGATCGTGGGTGCCGGAAAGCTCGGCACCACGATCGCCCGGCTCCTGCTGGCGGCGGGGTATGACGTTCGTGTCACCTCTGCCTCCGGTCCGGGTGCCACGGGCTTCATCCTGGACGTGATCGCTCCCGGAGCGCGCGCCCAGGCGTTCGCGGACGCGGTGGGGGAGGCGGAGGTCGTCATCCTGGCGCTGCCGCTGTCCCGTATCCGGGACCTGGATGCGGCCCTCCTCGCCGGAAAGCTCGTGCTCGACGCGACGAACCACTGGGAGAGCGTGGACGGGCGCTTCGAGGACCTCGCGCACGAGGTGCGCTCGACGCAGTACGTGGCGGACCTCCTCAGTGGGTCTCGCGTGGTGAAGGCGTTCAACCACCTCGGCTATCACGACCTCGATCACGGCGCGCGACCGCCGGGGGACCCGGCGCGGGTCGGCATGGCGATCGCCGGCGGCGCCGACGACCTCGCGCGTGCCGGCGAGATCGTGGACGCGGCAGGTTTCGAGCCGGTCCGGCTCGGTACGATCGCGGACAGCGCTCCGATGGAGCCCGGCGGTGAGCTGTTCGGGCGGGTGGCGTCCGCGGACGACATCAGAGCCCGCGCCGCGGTGCCCGCGCGCTCCTGAGGGACCACCGAGACCGGTTGCCGACCCGCCCGGCGGCGCCCGACCGGTGGCTGGACGGCTGCGATCAGAGGGATCCGACCGGCTCGGTGGGGCCATCCGGCCGCACGTCGCTCAGATAACCGGCAAGGTCGGGGTCATCACGCCCGTGGACGTGCCGGATCCACGCGATGCGCTCGTGCTCGAGCGTCGCGAGCTCCCACACGCAGCCGATCCAGGGGCGGGTGACGGCGACGAAGTGGGTCGGATCGTCATCCGGGGTGTCGAGCATGGGCTGCCCGGCGGCGAATGCGTGCAACTCGACCACGTTCCCCCATGTCCAGCAGTACGCCATGACGTATGCCGAGGTGCCGGACTGGTGGATGATCAGCCACCCCGCGGCGGGATTGTCTTCCGACGGAGCGGGAAGGCTTCCCCGTGCCGCCGCGATTCCCGCTTCCACCACGTCGCGTGACACCAGGTCGGGCTCGCGCGCGACGAGGTACACCTTCATGTCGCGATCATCGATGCGCACGACGCCGTCGAACCGGACACTCTTGCTCGCATACACCATGGCGTGACATTAGATCCCACCACCGACATCGGCCGGGGTGCGCGGATTCGCATCGCCGCGCTCCCGAAGCGCCTCGTTCCCGGGAGCGGACTCTCATCAGGACCGAACGTAGAATGGGGCCATCATGACTTCGCCATCCAACGCCCCGACGATCATCCCGGCCTCGCCCGCGGCGACGCGTCCGGACGGCTCCGCGCGCACGTATGAGGTCCGTACCCTCGGGTGCCAGATGAACGTGCACGACTCTGAGCGGCTGTCCGGCTCGCTGGAGGCCGCCGGTTACATCAGGGCGGACCTCGGTGCCGAGGCGGACGTCGTCGTGATCAACACCTGCGCCGTGCGTGACAACGCCGCCGGCAAGCTCTATGGCACCCTGGGTCACCTCGCCTCGCTGAAGAAGCGCAAGGACGGCATGCAGATCGCCGTCGGTGGCTGCCTCGCGCAGATGGACAAGCAGGCCGTGGTCGACAAGGCCCCCTACGTGGACGTCGTCTTCGGCACGCACAACATGGGCTCGCTCCCGGGCCTACTGGAGCGTGCGGCGCACAACCACGATGCCGAGGTGGAGATCCTCGAGTCGCTCGAGGTCTTCCCGTCCACTCTGCCGACCAAACGAGACAGCTCCTACGCGGGGTGGGTGTCCATTTCGGTCGGCTGCAACAACACCTGCACGTTCTGCATCGTCCCGAGCCTGCGCGGCAAGGAGAAGGATCGTCGCCCCGGCGACATCCTGAACGAGATCAAGCTCATCGTCGACGACGGTGCGATCGAGGTCACGCTGCTCGGGCAGAACGTGAACTCCTACGGTGTGGAATTCGGTGACCGCCAGGCCTTCGGCAAGCTGCTGCGCGCGGCCGGTGAGATCGAGGGGCTGGAGCGCATCCGCTTCACGAGCCCTCACCCGGCCGCCTTCACCGATGACGTGATCGACGCCATGGCCGAGACCCCGTCCGTGATGCCGCAGCTGCACATGCCGCTGCAGTCCGGATCGGATCGGATCCTGCGCGCCATGCGCCGCTCGTACCGCTCGGAGAAGTTCCTCGGCATCCTGGACCGGGTGCGCGCGAAGATCCCGAACGCGTCGATCACGACCGACATCATCGTGGGCTTCCCCGGGGAGACCGAGGAGGACTTCGCCGAGACCCTGCGGGTCGTCGAGCAGGCGCGCTTCTCGTCCGCCTTCACGTTCCAGTACTCGATTCGCGAGGGTACGCCCGCCGCGACGATGGCGGACCAGGTTCCCAAGGCCGTGGTGCAGGACCGCTACGACCGGTTGCTCGCCCTGCAGGAGCGCATCAGCCTGGAGGAGAACGCCAAGCTCGTCGGAACGGATGTCGCCGTGCTCGTCTCCACCGGCGAGGGCAAGAAGGACTCCACCACCCGCCGTCGGTCCGGCCGGGCCGAGGACAACCGCCTCGTGCACTTCACGCTCCCCGAGGGAGCGGAGGTGCCGCGGCCCGGTGACATCGTGACGCTCACCGTCAGCCGCGCCGCCCCGCACTACCTGATCGCGGACGAGCCGGAGGGGGCGCCGTTCCGCCTTCGTCGGACCCGCGCCGGGGATGCCTGGGACCGGGCGCAGGCGGAGTCCTGCGGCGTGCCGGCTCCATCGAACGTGTCCGAGGACGGTAAGCGCGTGATCGGGCTCGGCCTGCCCGGAATGCGCCCGGGGGCGTGAGCTCCGACCCGTTGCTGTACGCCGTCGTCGGCGCCACCGGCACCGGCAAGAGCGAGTTCGCGCTCGACCTCGTCGAGGCGTTGAGGGACCGCGGCCGCGACGCGGAGATCGTCGGCGCAGACGCGATGCAGCTCTACCGCGGCATGGACATCGGCACCGCGAAGCTGCCCGTCGCCGATCGTCGCGGCATCCCGCACCACCTGATCGACGTGCTCGATCCGACCGAGGACGCGGCCGTCGCCTGGTACCAGGAGGCCGCCCGTGCGGCCGTCACAGCGGTCCACGAGCGTGGTCGGGACGCCGTGCTCGTCGGTGGTTCCGGCCTGTACGTGTCCAGTGTGCTGTTCGACTTCCGCTTTCCGGCGCGCGATGAGGCACTGCGCGCCCGGCTCGAGGCCGAGCTCGAGTCGGACGGCCCCGGCCCGCTGTTCGAACGTCTGCGCGCCGCCGACCCCGTCGCGGCGGAGCGGATCGACGCGCGCAACGGTCGACGCGTCGTCCGGGCGCTGGAGATCGTGGAGAGCGGCGGTGCGACGCACGGCGCCGCGCTGCCGGAGGAGCCCGCGGTTTGGGCGCCGCAGCGGGTGTTCGCGCTGGATGTTCCGCGCCCCGAACTCGTGCAGCGCCTGGACGCGCGGGTGGAGGTCATGTGGTCCGACGGTCTCGTGGACGAGGCGCGAACCCTGCGAGACGGCGCCGGCCTCGGGGTGACCGCCGCACGCGCGATCGGCTACGCGCAGGCCCTGGCGCAGCTGGCCGGGACGCAGTCCGAGAGCGAAGCGATCGCGGAGACGCAGGCCCTGACCCGCCGCTACGCGCGCCGCCAGGTCTCGTGGTTCCGCCGCTATCGCGACGCCCAGTGGCTGGATCCGCGCGAGTTCCGTCCCGCCGACGTCCTCTGACCCGCAGCGTGGTCGGCCGCCGGCCCGCGGGAACTCCTTCGCAGCCGCAGCGGCGGCAGCACGATGAACCCGTGTCATGCCATCTTGTCGAGCCATTCGCCGACGAGCGCACGAGTGATCTCGGGTTGGTCGAGGTGCACGTTGTGGCCGGCGCGGTCGAGTGCGACGTACGTCATGCGTGGATAAGAGCTGAGAAGGTCGAACTGGTCCTCGTATCCGACGCCGTCATCCTGACGGCCGGTGACCATCAGCCCGGGGCGGTCAAACGTTGTGAATCGGTCCTCCGGGGCGACCGCCAGATCGAACTTCTCAAGGAGGCGAGTCGCGAATCCCCGGTCGTGGGCGCTCAGGCCCGGTGCGACGTATCGAGTGAAGTTCGCCCACGCCACCGCGGTGTGTTCGACGGCAGTGTCGGTGAATTCAGCGACCCGTTCGCGGTCCTCGTTCGTCAGATCCACCGCGGGGGCGTCGGAAGGGAAAGTCCGACGAACGCCTCGTCGCCGGCGCGAACGGGGTTGTACGAGGGGGGCGATCAGCGCGAGTCCCAGAACACGATCACGGTAGCGGGCAACCATCTCGCGGGCGATCTGTCCGCCGAACGAGTTCCCGCAGACCGCGAACGGGACGTCATCGCCCAGCACCTCAGCGATCGTGTCGGAGACGGCGTCAGCGACGGCATCGGCCGTCGCCGGACACCCAGCGGGGGTCCGGCCATGACCGGGCAGGTCCAGGTAGATGCGCCGCCAGCCGTGACGGTCAGCGAACGCAGACTCCAACGGAAGGAGCAGATGGTGGTCCACGGTGAACCCGTGGATGAAGATCGCCGGTTTTCCCGTGCCGTGCTCGACACGGTGCAGTTCGAAGCTCATGCCATGACGATCCCCGCTTCTCACTAGTGGGAAGGTCAAATTGCCGCGCCGTGTCGTTGCCAGGAGAATGAGTCGCATGCTGATCGGGGAATTCGCGTCAGAGGCCGGGACGACACCGCGGATGCTGCGGCACTACGAGGACACGGACCTCCTCGCGCCCGCATCTCGGGACACGAACGGATACCGCATCTACTCGCCGGAGCAGTTGCCGCGCGCCCGGCAGATCCAGGCGTTGCTGGCCTCGGGTATGCCGGCCACCCTGGTGCGGCAGTTGCTGGACGTGCTGACCGATGCCGGAGGGATCTATCCCGAGCATGTCACCGCGGAGACGGTGACCGCTGTCGAGACCGAGTATGAACGCATGTGCCGATGCGTCGAGTGCATGGCCGCGCGTCGGGATGCGCTCCGCGTCTACCTCGACCAGCTGCGCGCGGACTGATCACCGGACACGCGCCGTCAGGCGAGAGTCGTGATTCGAGTCGGCGCAGGCGCCTCGCTCATCGACCGGTTCAGACGGTCGCTCGGTGGTGATCCGTCCGTTGCGGTCGTTGAGCGGGCGCCCGCTCGGCTCACATGACGGTGGCGTCCACCGTGACCGCGATGTTGCCGCGCGTGGCCTTGGAGTAGGGGCAGTTCTGGTGCGCGGTGGCCACGATGGCGTCCGCGGTCGCCTGGTCCACGCCGCCGAGCTCTGCGTGCAGAGCCGCGCTCAACGTCGGGCCCTCGGTCGGGTCGATGGTCAGCGTCACCTCGGCGACGACGGCCGAATCGGTCAGCTTGGCACCCGCACCGCGCGCCGCGAGTTTCATGGCGGAGTGGAAGCAGGCCGCCCAGCCGGCGGCGAACAGGTCCTCCGGGTTGCTGCCCGTGCCGCCCGTGCCGGGCAGGCTGAGGTCGAGGTCCACGGTGCCGTCGGCGCTGGCGACGTGGCCGTTGCGCCCGTCACCGGTGGAGGTGGCGATGGAGAGGAATGACTGAGTCATGAAAAGTCCTTTCGTCAGGGCGACGAAAATCGTCACCTGTTCAACTGGTTACGAGATTGCCTCATCCGCCGTCACCTGTCAAGATGGTTACGTGATTCATCAGTTTCCCTGCGGGACGCGCGCTCTCGATTTCGCAGGCACGCTGCGCGCTCGCGACATCGCCGAGCCGAACGAGGCGCTGCTTGATCCGGAGGCCCTCGACGACTGGTTCGCGCAGTCCGGGTTGCGGACGGCGGGCGCGGACAGCTCGAGCGCAGACCTCGCATCCGCGATCGAACTCCGCGAGGCGGTCTACACGCTGCTGTGGCATCGACTCGCGGGGGAGCGGTTGCCCGCCGCAGCGATGGACCATGTGAACGCCGTGGCCGCAAGCGGGTCGATCGCCCCCGCTCTGCGTGCGGACGGCATCGACCTGACCGGCGATCCGAACGCGTGCCTGGCGACCCTCGCCCGCGAGGCGATCGAGATCGTCGGGGGGTCCGAAGCCGCGCTGCTGCGGCAGTGCTCCCGCCCGGAGTGCACGCAGATCTACCTGGATCGGTCGCGCGGCCATCGTCGGGAGTGGTGCTCGATGCAGACCTGCGGTAACCGTGTGAAGGCCGCGGCGTACCGGGCCCGCCACCGCCAGGATTCGTTCTGACTCTGGAATGATGGGGCGATGAGTGCCGTGATCCGCCCGTTCCGCATCGACGACACCGAGGCCGTGGTGACGCTGTGGCGCGAGGCCGGGCTCACGCGCCCGTGGAATGATCCGTACCGGGACATCGAGCGCAAGCTCACCGAGCAGCCCGAGTTCTTCCTCGTCGCGACCGTCGATGACGCCGTCGCCGGGACCGTGATGGCCGGGTGGGACGGTCACCGCGGATGGATGAGCTACCTCGCGACCTCGGACGCGCAGCGCGGGACGGGGATCGGGCGGGCTCTGGTGGCGGCGGCCGAGCACGCCCTGGAAGCCGCCGGGTGCCCGAAGATCATGCTCATGGTCCGCTCCGACAACGACGCCGTGATCGGCTTCTACAACGCCCTCGGCTACGGCACCGATGAGGTGCGCGTGATGGGTAAGCGCCTCATTCCCGACGCCTGACATCCGTGGGGGGCCCGCGGCGAAGACGATCAGCGCGCCGGCGCCGAGCGCGATGGTCCCGCGGGATGGCGGAGGCATGACCAGACCGTAATCCCGGGGCTCGTCGTGCGCCAGGGGGCTCCACGGCGATCGCCGCCGACTACGGGGTGATCTCGGCGGAGGGCGGTGCTGCCATGTCGAGGATACGAGCCGTCGTCTCGGCGACACCGCGGAGATATCGTTCGGCGTCGAGACCGGACGGATGGGTCCCGAAGATGTCCTGCAGAAGCCAGAAATGCGAGATGCTCCCGATGAGCATGGCGGCCACCGCATCCCAGTCCAGCTCCGGAGGTCGCTCCGTCTGAGCCGGAAGCCATCGGGCGAAGAGGGCCTGGATCCGCGCCATCTCGTGCGCGCGGACGAGGTCGAGGAGATCTGGGAACCGGTCCAGGTCCCGTAGGATTATGCGGTTCAGGTCCCGTTCCGATGCCAGCCGGTCCAGCGCCGCGCCGGCGACGGCGGCGAGGCGGTCCGTCAGCGGGAGCGCAGCGAAGAGTGCGGGATCGCCGATGGCGTCGAGCAGCTCACCCTGCGATGCCAGCTGCTCGCGGATTCCGTCCTCGAGCAGCTGCCGCTTGGATGCGAAATGCCGGTACAGCCCGCCCGAGCCCGGGCGGAGGCCGGCCGCTTCCTCGATCTGCGCCACGCTCGTCGCGTTGTACCCCCGGGTGCCGAACAGGGTCATGCCGGCTGCGAGGACGCGGCGGCGAGCGGCCGATCCGGCGGGGGCGACAGGATCGTCGTCGCGAGTCGAGATGGTCACCAGCCGAGAATACGGCCCAACGCCACGAACAGGCAGAGCAGGAAGAGGATCAGGTTGACGGTCAGCGCCTGCTTCCACTCACCGAGGGAGAGGTGCGAGAACGCCGCGCCGATCATGATGATCGCGAGCCCGACCGCCGCCAGCGGTGTCAGCAGGGGAGCGATGCCCGTCGCCAGGGGGACGATCAGACCGAGCGCCCCGACGATCTCGCACGCGGCGATGACGCGGATGAAGCCGATCGGGTACGGCGCGACGCCCGTCTGCCCGGTGGCGATCAGCCGCTCCTTCCCGGCGATCGACTTCACCACGCCGGACGCCAGGAACACGACCGCGAGCAACGACTGGACGATCCACAACACGGTGTTCATCACAATGCCCTTTCGAAAGTAAGTGCTTACTTATAAGGTAGGTCGCATTCGGTGTGCATGCAACACGTCGAAGAGGGAAGGGCATCATGAATCGTCTTCTGCTTCCGCTCATCGCCGTCCAGGGCTGGTGGGTGCGGCGACGAGAGGTCCTGCCGGCCGCGACCGGCCCGACGAGCGGGATCGAGGGATCCGCGGCGGCGCCGCTCCGTGTTCTCGTCATCGGCGACTCGACCGCGGCCGGGTGCGGCGCTGTCACTCATGAGCGGGCCTTCGCCGGATCATTCGCCCGCGCCCTGCAGCGGCGCATCTCGGGTTCCGTCGCGTGGACCGTTCTCGGCCGGCCCGGCGCGACGATCGGTCGGGTGCGATACCGGCTCGTGCCGGAGGCGCCTGAGGTCCGGGACATCGTCGTGCTTCTGGTCGGGGTCAACGACATTCTGGGAGGCACGCCGACCGCGCAGTGGGAGGGCGACCTCACCGCGGTCGTCGAGGAGTTGGCGGCCGGGGCCGGTGCGGTGATCGTGAGCGGCATTCCACCCTTCGACGCCTTCTCCTCGCTGCCGCGGCCGCTGCGGTCCTTCCTGGATGAACGCGGCCGAGCGCTCGAAGGGGCTGCACGGACGGTCTGTGCGCACCGGCCCCGGGTCCGGTGGAGTGGGACGCGCGACCGGGTGGTCGTGGACGCGGACTTCTTCGCCCGCGACGGCTTCCATCCGTCACCGACCGGGTATCAGCGGTGGGCGGACGTCGTCGCGGCCGACCTGGCCGAGCAGTGGCGCAGCGCAGCGTGAAGGGGACGTGGCTCCCGGGTCACGCTGTCATGGCGGCGACGGCTGCGCGTACGGCGGTGGACGTGGCAGCGGGGGCATCCCACATCACGACGTGTCCGGCACCGGGGATCACGTGCACGGCGGCGTCGTCGCGCTCGGCCCAGGCGGTCATCGCGGCGGCGATGTTTCCGGTGTCGTCCTTCTCGCCGCGGATGAGCGTGAGTGGCACGGGAGTGCGATAGGTCGGGTCCGGCTCGACGAGGTCAGCCGTGCCGTGCCAGACGTCCAGGAACGTGTGCTTCGGCATGCGGTCGAACAGGGCGGTGAGGCGGGTGATCGCGTCCGTCGTCGTCGCCGAGGCGCGAGCGAGCATGCCCGGCAGTCGCGACGCCGGGATCAGTGCCAGCGCCGGACCGCTCAGCCGGCGCAGGGCGAAGCGCTCGAAGGCGGTCAGCGGCCCGGTGTTCGACGTCGATCCGATCACGACGAGCCCCCGTGCGCGTTTCGGATGCCGTCGCACGAGCGCCTGCGACAGGTTGCCGCCGAGGGAGTGTCCGACGAGAACCGGACGCTCCAGGCCACGGTCCACGATGAGGGCGTCCAGATCGTCCAGCGCCCCGAGCGCGCTGAAACGGGCGCCGGGTTCCAGCGCCGACTGCGCGTGGCCGCGCAGATCCCACAGCAGGACGCGGTGTCCGGCGTCGTTGAGGTCACGCGCGATGTCGGTGAACGCGCTGCGGTCCATCCCCGCACCGTGGGTGAGGACCACGGGATGACCGTCACCGGGGAGGTCGGTGAGTGCGATGCGGGCGCCGGGTCGTGCCATCGTGCTCTCCATGGCACCCACCCTACGGAAGAGGTGCCCCGACGGCGCGAATAGGATGACTCCATGCCCTCCATCGCGTTCACCAAAGGTCACGGGACCGGTAACGACTTCGTGATCGTCGCCGACCCGGAGGGTGAGCTCGAACTCACCGCCGCGCAGGTCGCGGCGCTCTGCGATCGCCGGTTCGGAATCGGTGCGGACGGGCTGCTGCGCGTCGTCCGCTCATCCGCGATCCCGGCGGGCGCGGAGATCCTCGCGGAGGAGCCGGACGCGGAGTGGTTCATGGATTACCGCAACGCGGACGGATCCATCGCCGAGATGTGCGGCAACGGCACGCGCGTGTTCGCGCGCTATCTGCTCGAGAACGGCCTCGCCGAGATCCCGGCCGGGTCCACGCTGCCGATCGGCACCCGGGCAGGGGTCAAGGACATCGCCCGCTCGACGAACGGCTTCCAGGTGGACCTCGGCCGCTGGCGGTTGTCCGGCGACGACGTGCTGGTGCGCGCCCGCGGACTCGAGGTGGCACGTCCCTCGCTCGGCATCGACGTCGGTAATCCGCACGTCGTCGTCGCGCTGAGCTCCGTCGCCGAACTGGAGGCGCTCGACCTCACCACTGCGCCGGTGCTGGACCCGGCCCTGCCGGGCGGCGCGAACGTGGAGTTCGTCGTCCCGTCGGACCCGCTGGTCACCGACGGCATCGGCGAGATCCGCATGCGCGTGTACGAGCGCGGCGTGGGGGAGACCCTGAGCTGCGGCACCGGCACCGCGGCCGCGGCGCTCGCGGTGCGTCACTGGGCCGGACCCTCCGCCCCCGCGCACTGGCGCGTCCACGTTCCCGGGGGAACGCTCGCGGTGCGAGCCTTCCCGACCGAAGAGGGCGAGCACGTCGCACTGTCCGGTCCCGCGGAACTGGTGTACGCCGGCTCCATCGTGGTCGCCTGATGTCCGACGAGCCCGTCGTCGAGGACGCGCACGAGCTGCGACGCTGCGATGCCTGCGCACGCACGGCCATCGCGGACGCCGCTGCGGTCTGGCGAGCGCACGAGCGTCGCGATGCGGCCGAGCTGGTGCACATCGCGATGGAGGCCCTGCTCTCCGGTCACGCGGATGACCACGTGATCGCGCTTGCGGGCGTCACCGGCGATGACCTCATCAGTGAGATCGAGGCGTACACGGCGGCCGTTGTCGGCACCGACGCCCCGGACCCGGTCGCCTGTGCGGCCGGACATGCGCGGCGCTACGTCGGCGGACGCGTCCGTGCCACCGGTGCGATGGCGGCGGAGGTGTTCCTCGGCGACGTGCTGGAGGACGCCGACTGGTCCGCGCCGTCGCAGCTGGCCTCCTTCGCAGCGCTGTGGGACGATCCCGACGCCGCCCCGGAAGCGTCTATCGCCGCCGCCCGCGCCCTGCTCCGCTCCCGCTGCCCGGCAGGTGTCTGCGAGTTCTGACGTGCGAACCGCCGCGGGTCGCGGAGCAGCGTCCCATCGCGCAATGCTCGGGTGGATGTCGACACCTTCCCTGTGTCGGGACGACGCTCGCGGGGTCCTCTCGACGCACGTCCGGACGGTGACCCGGTGGCGTCAGCCCACCGTGCCGACGGCGAGGAGGTGGGCGCTCTGGTCGCGAATGGCCGGGGTCGATGAGGCGGCGTCGGCGATCACGCGCGCTGCCGCGACGAGCTCCGCGTCAGCCGTGGCGATGCCCTCCAGGAACAGCCCGGCCGGACCCTCGACGCCGTGCACCACGACCTGAGTCACTCCGGCTGCGCTGAGCTCGCTCGCGAGTTCCTCTGCCGTGTGGAAGTGCCCGGCCGGGAAGCGGAGGGTCGGTGACGGGGTTCCGCTCGCGAGGAGCTCGGTCCACGCCGCCGGGAACGGCGCAGACGCGTCGCGTTCGGCCGAGACCGCCTGGAACGAGACCAACCGAGAGAGCCCGACCGCCGCGATCAGACCGCCGGGACGCGTCACCCGGACCGCCTCGGACAGCGCCGCCTGACGCCCCGCGGCGTCGAGATGGTAGAGCGGACCGAGCAGGAGGGCGGCGTCGAAGGCGCCGTCCGGGAACGGAAGATCCCGCGCATCCCCGACCCGGGCCGGAATGCCGAGCCCGCGCGCAGCGTCCACGTGTCCAGGGATCGGATCCAGCAGCTCCACGACGCACTGGCGGCGCTGGAGGGCCGCCGCGTGCCGTCCGGTGCCGCCGCCGATGTCGACCACGCTCGCTCCGTCCGGAATCCGGTCCCGCAGCAGCGCCTGCGTTCGATCGAACTCCAGCGGCCCCTGCGCGGAACGAGAAGTCAGGCGCGCGTCCTCGTCGAACTGTTCGCGGTAGTACCGCTGGATCCGGGCGTCGAGGTCGTTCGTGCTCATCCGACCACCCTGCCGGACCCTTCGCGGCAAGGCAACGAAACACGATGGGGAGTCCGCGTGGGGCAGGATGGGCCCATGCTGACGGATGAGGAACGCGCAGAGCTGCGCGAGCTGAGGCGCCTCGCGTTCGGCGCGACCGCGACGCCGTTGACGGACGCCGAGTCCGGGCGGATGGCCGAGCTGGAACGCGGATCGCGCCCGTCAGCGCTCGCCCGTCCGGCAGCCCGCGCGGATGCCCCACCGCCCGCGGCCGACGCGGCGTCGGCTCCGACGAACGGCGGTGCATCGCCCGTCGCCGTGGCGGCCGCCCTCCCGGACGAGGCCGGACCGCGACGTCGACGGACCGGCCCGGTCATCGCGGCCGCCATCGCAGCCGTCGCCGTGCTCGCCTTCGTCGGCGGCTGGGTCGCCGCTCCCCGGGGGGCCGCGCCGACCGAGGCAGGGGTCTCCGCGCTCGCCGACCGGTTGGCCGCCATGCGCACGGCCGTGGCTGCCGCCGCCGCGACCGCGAACGCCGACCCGGACAAGCTCGAGTGGGTCGCTTCGACACCCATCGGCGAGGTGTGGTCGGCACCGGCCGCGTCCTCGACGTGCGCGCTCGTCGTACCCGATGACGCGGACCCGGCGCGGTCGGTCGCGATCGATCCGGCGATGGTGCAGGTGACGTGCGGAATCACCGCGGACTCCGCTGTCGTTCTCGGCAGTCTCGGAACGCTCGTCGCCAACGGCGGGGTCACGTCATTCGTCGCGGAATTCGAGGTCCATGCGTCCTGGCTCAACGGCCGCCTGCAGGTGGAGAACGCGTTGACGTCAAGCCTGGAAGACGCCGGCGGGACGATCATGCCCGCGCCGGACGCGACCGCGGCGAAGGGCACCGACACCACACCGGCGACCCTCGCGCGCGCCGTGGCGGGCCTGTCCGGGGACTCCGGCTCGGTCTCCGCTCAGCTCGCCGGGATCATCGGCAACGCCATCGTGTGGGAAGCGACGATGTCCGACGGCTCGCACTGCGGGGTCTTCGCGCACAGCGACGTCGTTCCGTCGTCCGCGAACATCGCACTGTTCGGCTGCGTGGGTGGACCCGAGACCGAGCTCGTGCTCGAGGGCGGCTCCGGCACCGTCTTCGTGGACGCGAGCACGGGTCGGACCATCTTCGACACCGCGTGGGTGCAGGGACTGAACCTGCACCTGCTGCTCGGGGAAGACGGAACCGCGAGCCTCGCCCTGCGCGCGGACTGAACCTCAGACCGTCTCGATGCTGTCCGTGCGCGGGGTGCCGTGGTGGCGGACCTTCAGGACGCGGAAGCCCTTGCTGGTCGCCGCCCGATGGATGCTGAAACCGTCGTGGAATTCGGCCGCCATCCAGCGCTGCAGGGAGTCCGACCCGAGCTGCCGCGCGACCACGAGCCACGCGTCGCTGCGCTCGTCCAGGCGCGGGATCCAGCGCTCGAGCAGGCCGTGCAGTTCGTTCTTCCCGACCCGGATCGGGGGATTGGACCAGATCGTGCGGAATGACACATCGTCCGGAACCTCATCCGGGGTGACCGCGGTGATGTTCTCGAGCCCGAGTTCCGCGGCGTTCTGACGGGTCAGTTCGAGCGAGCGCTCGTTGACGTCCACCGCCCACACACGGGCGTGCGGGGAGAGCATCGCCATGGTGAGCGCGACCGGACCCCAACCGCACCCGAGGTCCAGGAAGTCTCCGCCGGGCGGTGGCGGGGGCGTGTGCGAGAGCAGCACGGATGTGCCGACGTCGAGGTGTCCGGGGGAGAAGGTTCCGGCGGCCGTGGTGAGTTCCACGGAGCGTCCGGCGAGGGTGACGGAGATGCGTCGGGGCTTGGCTTCGCTCGACGGTGTCTCGCTGAAGTAGTGGTCACCGGTCATGACCAGCCAGACTACCGCAGGGAACAGTCCGGCGAGGGATAGGGTTAACTTCCCCGAGCGCGGCTTTCGCGCCCCGAAAGGACCCATGAAGCACACCGATTCCCCGTCCCCGGACGACACCACCACCGAGCCGCGCGACGACGATGCGCAGGTCGACCTGATCGACCGCGTGCTCTCGCGAGCGGGCAGCCGCGCCAGCGTGAGCCTGCACGGCAGTGCGCAAGCGCTGCAGGACACGCGCACGGCCGGTCACGGCGACAGCGACGGTGCGCAGTGGGACCTCGAGGAGCGGCACGCGCTGCGTCGTGTGCCGGGCCTGTCCACGGAGCTCGAGGACGTCACCGAGGTCGAGTACCGTCAGCTGCGCCTGGAGAACGTCGTGCTCATCGGCGTGTACCCGCAGGGGTCGCAGGGCGACGCGGAGAACTCGCTCCGTGAGCTCGCCGCGCTCGCGGAGACCGCGGGTGCGATCGTGCTGGACGGTCTGCTGCAGCGCCGTCCGCACCCGGACCCCGCGACCTATATCGGCCGCGGCAAGGCCGCCGAGCTCAAGGACATCGTCGCCGCCCTCGGCGCGGACACGGTGATCGCCGACTCCGAACTCGCCGCCAGCCAGCGCCGAGCGCTGGAGGACGTCGTCAAGGTGAAGGTCATCGACCGCACCACGGTGATCCTGGACATCTTCAGCCAGCACGCGAAGAGCCGCGAGGGCAAGGCGCAGGTCGAACTCGCCCAGCTCGAGTACCTGCTGCCGCGCCTGCGCGGTTGGGGTGACTCGATGAGCCGCCAGGCCGGTGGCCAGGTCGGCGCCGGCGGCGCGGGCATGGGCTCGCGCGGCCCCGGTGAGACGAAGATCGAGCTGGACCGCCGCCGCATCCGCACGCGGATGGCGCAGCTGCGCAAGCAGATCAAGGACTTCGCCCCCGCCCGTGACGCCAAGCGCGCCGAGCGCAAGCGCAACACCATTCCGTCCGTCGCCATCGCCGGTTACACCAACGCCGGCAAGTCCTCGCTGCTGAACCGGCTCACTGACGCCGGAGTGCTCGTCGAGAACGCGCTGTTCGCGACCCTGGACGCCACGACCCGTCGCACCGAGAGCGCGGACGGCCGCGTGTTCACGCTGACCGACACCGTCGGCTTCGTCCGGAACCTGCCGCATCAGCTCGTCGAGGCGTTCCGCTCCACGCTGGAGGAGGTCGGTGACGCCGACGTCATCGTCCACGTCGTGGACGGCTCGCACCCCGACCCGGCGGCGCAGCTGCAGACCGTCCGCGATGTGATGGCGGACACCGGTGCCCGCGACGCCCGCGAGATCGTCGTGTTCAACAAGGCCGATCTCGTCGACGACGACTCGCGCCTCGTCCTGCGTGGACTGGTGCCGGACGCGCACTTCGTGTCCTCCCGCACCGGTGAGGGGGTCGCCGAACTGCGTGCCGCGGTCGAGGACGCGCTGCCGCTGCCGGCGGTGGAGATCACCGCTCTGGTGCCGTACGACCGTGGCGACCTGGTCTCGCAGATCCACGAGTCCGGGTTGCTGCTGAGTTCGGAGCACACCGAGGGTGGCACCCGCGTGCACGCGCACGTCGGCGAGCGCCTGGCCGCCGAGCTCCGCCCCTTCGCGGTCTGATCAGCTTCCCGGACGGGGTCAGTCCAGCGTGAGGGGGCGGGCGTCGGCGGGGGTGAAGTCGAAGACCGCGCCGAGGAACGCGAGCTCCAGCTCCGCCGCCGCGACGATCGTCTCGCGCTGGCGGAAGCCGTGCGATTCGCCGGCGAACAGGACGTACTTGTGCGGCACACCGTTGGCCACGAGAGCGTCCCGCAGCGCCTCGGACTGGTTCGGTGGAACCACCGGGTCCTGATCGCCCTGCAGGATCAGCACCGGGGCGTGGATCTCGGACACGTGCGTCACGGGGGACCGCTCGATGTAGACGGCCTCATCCTCCGGCCAGCGGCCGATGAGGCCGTCCAGGTAACGCGACTCGAAGTCGTGCGTGTCGGTGGCGAGGGAGCGCAGGTCCGTGACGCCGTAGCGGTCGATGCCCGCCGCGAACACGTCGCCGCGGGCCAGTGCGCCGAGGACCGTGAGCCCGCCCGCGGAGCCGCCCCTGATCGCCAGACGCGCCGGATCCGCAGCACCGGAGGACGCCAGGCCGGTGGCGGCGGACAGCACGTCGTCCACGTCGACGACGCCCCACGAATTGCGGAGGCGCTCGCGGTACGCCCGGCCGTAGCCGGTGGACCCGCCGTAGTTCACATCGAGCACGCCGATGCCCCGACTGGTGAAGAACGCCACCGCGGGTGACACCTCACCGGCGACGTGGGAGGTCGGGCCGCCGTGCGCGAGCACCACGTAGGGAGCGCGTTCGTCCGGGTCCGCCGTCACGTCCGGGTTCGTCGGCGGATAGTCGAAGGCGTGCACGTCCCCGAGTCGACCCGGATACGTGACCTCGCGCGCCACCGGCAACCAGGACGCGTCCCACGGTGCCGTGCCACCGACCACGCGGCGCAGCGAGGACGGGTCGTCCACGTCGAGCTCCCACACCCCGCTCGGGTGCAGCGAACTGCTCCCCGTGAGCAGCACGGTGGTGGCGCGCACGTCGAACGTCTGGATCCCGGCGGTCAGGGGGACATCCAGCACGGTGACAGAGCCGGCCGCATCCGTGCCGATCAGCACCAGCTCGTCCGTGCCGTTCGTGCGCACCGCGACGATGCGTCCGTCCGACAACGGACGGAACCAGGAGCTGCCGAGCACCCACTGCGGACCACCCGTGTCGGCGTCGGCGGGGGACACCGGCGTCACGGCTCCCGCCGCGGAGCGGTACAGGTTCCATCGGCCGGTCGGGTCGTCGCTGAACAGCAGCTCGCGCGGACCGGTCCACTCCACCTGCGTCGCGTCCTGGCGGGACAGGACGTCCCACGTCGTCACGCCGGCGTCCGTGATGTGACCGACGCGCAGCTCCGCGTCATCCCACGGCATCGACGGATGATCCCAGGCGATCCACGCGAGCTGCGACCCGTCCGGCGACAGTCGCGGCTGGCTGAGGAAGTCGGACCCCGCCACGAGCGATCGGACGCCGGACCCGTCCAGCGCGATCGCCACGATGTCGCGGGACGGGACCACGGCATCGGTGTGCGTCTCCCGGACGGCGAGCAGCTCGCCGCCGCTCAGCACGAGGCCGCCGTACCGGGAGGCCGGCGCCTCCGGGGTGAGCGGACGCGGCTCGGCGGCGTCCGCGTCCAGGGCGTAGACGCGCTGATCGGACGCCTCGACGAACAGCAGCACGCCGTCGGGGGTCGCCGTCCACGCACCCCCGCCGTACTCGTGGACCCGGGACCGCGCGCTCCACGGCGCCGGCAGCACGGGGACGTCGGACCCCTCCCGGAAGACAGCGCCACGGCCGCCCTCCGCCGCCAGCGCCTGCCCCCACCACACCTCATCGCCGACGTAGCGGGCTCCGTCCAGGCGCAGGGAGGAGGCGGCGACATCCTCCGCGGAGATGGGGGAGGGCCAGGTTCCGTAGGGGTGCGTCATCCCTCGACCCTATGCGGCCGTGACCCGTCGATGCGTGGGGCGGAGCCGACACAATGTGTCACATGGTCCGGCCGCTCAGAGCCGCCGTCTAGGGTTATTGCCAGAGCAGCGGCCGGTCCCGGCCCCGTCCGTCAATCGCACGGACGCGAACCCAGCGACGAAGGCACATTCATGAGTGAGATCACTGCGCCCGCGGGCGTACCGTTCTCCTTCGAGCTGTACCCGCCCCGGACCGAGAAATCCCTCGACGCGCTGCACCACACGATCCAGCAGTTGGCCGCGGTCGACCCGAGCTTCATCTCGGTCACCTACGGTGCTGGTGGGTCCGTCGGCGGCAAATCGCTGGACGTACTCCGCTACATCCGCGAGAACACCCCGGTCGAGCCCCTCGCGCACCTCACGTGCGTCGGCAACACGTACGCCGGGGCCGCGGCGCTGATCCGGGAGTTCCTGGACGCGGGCATTCGCAGCTTCCTCGCTCTCCGCGGCGACCTGCCGGCAGGCGTCAGCGAGGCGGACGCGTTCGTCGGTGACCTGGAGACCTCGTCCCAGCTCGCACAACTGATCGACCGCGTCCAGGCCGAGCGCGCGCCGTACACCGAGGGCCTGATTCCGGGACACCCGCAGGCGGCCCGCGTGGACCGTCGCGAGAAGGTGCAGATCGCCGTCGCCGCGTTCCCGAACGGACACCCGCGCTCGCGGCACTCGCGCGAGCACATCGACGCCCTGCTGGCCAAGCAGGCCTCCGGTGCGACGCTCGCGATCACGCAGCTGTTCTTCCACCCCGAGGACTACCTCGGTTTCGTCTCCCGTGCCCGCGACGCCGGTGTGACGATCCCGATCCTGCCCGGCATCATGCCGATCACCGCTCCGACGCGGCTCAAGCGCGTGCTGGAGCTCAGCGGCGAGCAGATCCCGGGCGAACTGCAGGTGGCGCTCGAGGTCGAGCCGACCCCCGAGGGACAGCGCGAGCTCGGCATCGCCTACGCCGCGAAGCTGGCGCGAGCCGTCGTCGACGGTGGCGCTCCCGGAGTCCATCTCTACGCCTTCAACAACCATGACACGGTCCTCGCGGTGCTCCGCGAGGCCGGCATCCTCACCTCACAGAAGGAGAACGCACGATGACCGCATTCCCGGCCGGGACGATCCTCGGTTACCCGCGCATCGGCCGTCGCCGCGAGCTCAAGCGCGCCGTCGAGGCGTACTGGGCAGGTCGCACCGACCTCGACCAGCTCGAGACGACCGCCGCCGAGCTGCGCGCCGCGACCCGTGCGCGCCTGGCCGAGCTGGGTCTCGGGAAGGACGACTCGTCGATTCCGGAATCATTCTCCTACTACGACCAGGTGCTCGACCTCTCGGTCGTCCTGGGCGCGCTGCCGACCCGGTTCCAGGACCTCCGTGGGGAGGACGGCACGTTCGGCCTCGACGCGCTGTTCACCGCCGCGCGCGGTGCCGGTGAGAACGCACCGCTGGAGATGACGAAGTGGTTCGACACGAACTACCACTACCTGGTGCCGGAGATCGGTCCGGAGACGACGTTCTCCCTGTCCAGCGACCGCTTCGCCCGTCAGGTTTCCGAGGCTCGCGAGGCCGGTTTCACCACGCGTCCCGTCGTCGTCGGCCCCGTGACCTACCTCGCCCTGGCCAAGGCGAGCGACGAGGCCGGTGAGGACTACCGTCCGCTGGACCGCCTGGACGACATCCTGCCCGTCTACGTCGAGCTGCTCGCGTCCCTGCGCGCCGCTGGTGCCGAGTGGGTGCAGCTGGACGAGCCGGCCCTGGTCAGCCAGAGCCTGCCGTACTCGGACGCCGAGCTGGCGGCTGCCGCGGAGAAGGCCTACGCCGCGCTCACCGCCGCCACCGAGCGTCCGTCGATCCTCGTCGCCGCCGGTTACGCACAGCTGTCCACCGAGGCGTGGACGACGCTCGCCGCCTCCGGTGTCGAGGGCATCGCGATCGACCTGCGCCGCGGTTCCGTTCCGGCCGCCGCTGAGGGCCTGTCAGACAAGGTGCTCGTCGGCGGTGTCATCGACGGTCGCAACATCTGGCGTGGTGACCTCGCCGCCGCGTTCGACACGCTCGAGCAGCTGAAGAGCCTCGGCGCCGCGCAGGTCTCGGCCGGCACCACGACCTCGCTGCAGCACGTGCCGCACGACGTGGCCGACGAGTCCAAGCTCGATGACCGTCTGAAGTCCTGGTTGGCCTTCGCCGACCAGAAGGTCGAGCAGATCGTCATCCTCGCGAACGGTCTCACGGAGGGTCGCGACGCGATCGCCGCCGACCTCGATGCCGCGACCGCCGCTCTCGCGGACCGCGCCGGTGCCCCCGGTGTCCGCGTGGACGCCGTTCGGGAGCGCACCGCCGCCCTGACCGCCGCCGACTTCGAGCGCGGCAACGAGGACGAGCGCGTCGCCGCGCAGGACGCCGAGCTCGGTCTGCCGCTGCTGCCGACCACCACGATCGGTTCCTTCCCGCAGACCGGCGAGATCCGCAAGGCCCGTGCCGCGCACGGCAAGGGCGAGATCGACGACGCCGCCTATGAGGGATTCCTCAAGGACGAGATCAAGCGCGTCATCGACCTGCAGGAGGACCTCGACATCGACGTCCTCGTGCACGGCGAGGCCGAGCGCAACGACATGGTGCAGTACTTCGCCGAGCTGCTGGACGGCTTCGCCGTCACCGAGAACGGCTGGGTGCAGTCCTACGGTTCACGTGCCACGCGTCCGTCCCTGCTCTGGGGTGACGTGTCCCGTCCGGCGCCGATGACCGTCGAGTGGGCGAAGTACGCCCAGTCCCTGAGCGACAAGCACGTCAAGGGCATGCTCACCGGTCCGGTGACGATCCTGGCCTGGTCGTTCGTCCGCGATGACCAGCCGCTGTCCGAGACCGCGAACCAGGTCGGTCTGGCCCTCCGCGACGAGATCACCGATCTGGAGAACGCCGGCATCGCGATCATCCAGGTGGACGAGCCCGCCCTCCGCGAGCTGCTGCCGCTGAAGAGCGCGGACCAGAAGCCGTACCTGGACTGGTCGGTCGGCTCCTTCCGCCTGTCCACCGCGGCAGCCGCCGACGCGACGCAGATCCACACGCACCTCTGCTACTCCGAGTTCGCCGTCGTCATCGACGCGATCACGGCCCTGGACGCCGACGTCACCTCGATCGAGGCCGCCCGCTCCCGCGGCGAGGTCATCGACGACATCCGCGACTCCGGCTTCCCGCACGGTGTCGGTCCGGGTGTCTGGGACATCCACTCGCCGCGCGTGCCGTCCGTGGACGAGCAGCAGGCCATCCTGCAGCGTGCCGTGGACGCCCTGCCGCACAAGCTGGTCTGGGCCAACCCGGACTGCGGCCTGAAGACGCGTGGCTACGACGAGACCGTCGAGTCTCTCCGCAACCTGGTCACCGCGACCAAGAACGTCCGCGCCACCATCGGCGCCTGACGCTCACCCCCGAACGCCCCGGTCCGCGGACCGGGGCGTTCGCCGTTCCCGCCCTCGGCCTGCGCCCGCGCCTGTTCCGGTCCCGGCCCCGGGGGTCTTCAGGTCGGAAGGTCGCGCTCAAGGCGGCTGGCGGAGCGGGCAACGATTCGGGCACGCTGTGGCCGCGTGCTGTTCGTCGTCCGTATGCTCACGACATGACGGCATCGGGGGAGCACCGGCGGTGGATCGCACAGAGCCCGCCGACGTCCGGACGACCGACGGTGCGTGCCAGCGGGGGAACGGCCGGGCTGGAGCCGCCCATCCCGGCGGCCGTCGAGTCTCGACCATCGGAATCCGGCACCTCGGTTGTGGCAGAGTTCCTTGCGCTGATCTCGGTCCTCTTCCTCGGCCTCGCGGTCTTCCTGCTCACCAGGCCGTCGGCAAGCCCGGTCGAGGATCCGCGCGTGATGGTGTACCTCGGTCTGTGGGTCACCGGTACACCGTTCGTGGGCGTCTTGGCGTTCATCTTGGCGCTCGGCGCACGTCGGCGCGCACGTGCGAAGGGGAGTCCTCCGCGGGGAGCATGGAACCGAATCGGCATCGCCACCATGGTTGCCGGGGCAGCGTATCCGTTGTATTTGATCGCCGTTCTGGTCTGGACCTTCCTTCCGCGCTGACGCATCAGCGGTGTTCGCGGGACCGCCAGGCGCCGCGCAGTACGCGCCGCAGCGCGCTATCGTGGCGGCGTGGGGGAGCAGAACGAGACGGGGGATGCGTCTTCCGCGCGCGCGTCGCTGCCGCCGACACGCGGCACCGTCGTCGCGACGGTCATCGCGATCGTGCTCGCCGCCGTCGCGCTCGTGGTCCTGGTGTTCGCGATCAGGCTGATGACCACACCGTCCGGCAGCCCGTACGAGGACAATCGTCCGATCGCCTACCTCGGTCTGTGGCTCCTCGGCACATGGATTCCCGGCGTGGTGGCGTTCGGTCTGGCGCTCGGTGCACGGCTCCGCGCCCGCACCAAGGGGCGTCCGCTCCGGGGCGTGCTCGCGGGACTCGGTGTCGCCGCGATGATCGTCGGGCTCGCGTACCCGCTGTACCTGATCGCGCTACCGGTCTGGTCCGCTCTCACCTGACCCATTTCGGCTGCGATTCGCGCTCACGCGCGCCGTGTGGCCCACTCTGAGCATGGACGAGGACACCATGTGGGCGGTTGTCCTCACCGAGCTGAGGCGGCTCGCCGTCACGTCCGGAGGGCCCGGGATGTGACGCGCGTCCTCAGACGGCGCGGAGGACGGCGACGACCTTGCCGAGCACCGTGGAGTGGTCGCCGAGGATCGGCTCGAAGGCGGAGTTGCGGGGGAGCAGCCACGTGTGACCGTCGCGGCGGCGCAGCACCTTGACCGTCGCTTCTCCGTCCAGCATCGCCGCGACGATGTCGCCGTTCTCGGCGTCGTTCTGCACCCGCACCACGACCCAGTCCCCGTCGCAGATGGCGGCGTCGATCATCGACTCGCCGTTGACCTTGAGCATGAACAGCTCGCCCTTGCCCACGAGCTGGCGGGGGAGGGGGAAGATCTCCTCGACCTGCTGCTCGGCGGTGATCGGAACGCCGGCGGCGATCTGGCCGACGAGCGGCACGAGCGCGGCGTCGCCGACGGACGGCGCGGAATCGGCCGGGTTCTCCGTGGAGCTGCCGGGCAGGTCGATCAGCACTTCCATGGCGCGCGTCTTTCCGGGGTCGCGGCGCAGGTAACCCGACAGCTCGAGCTGGCCGAGCTGGTGGGTGACGCTGGAGAGGGACTTCAAACCCACCGCGTCACCGATCTCGCGCATGCTCGGCGGATAGCCGTTGCGCGCGATCGATCGCTGGATCACTTCGAGGATCGCCATCTGCTTGTCGCTCAGGCTCTTCCGACGACGTGTGGACGGACGCTCGCGCGGCGCGTCCGTCGTGCCGTCCGCGGCGGTGCTGACCTCGCTCATGACCTGGCTCCTTCGCTGCGCATCTTCCGATGTCGGTGGCCCGTGGTGTGCTTCCACTGTCGAAACCGTATCCGAGTTTCGAGCTTTCCGTGCACCTTTGTTCGAGCGTGTTGAAGACTTTCTCGACAGAAAATTCGAAGAACAGGTTGACGGAATCGAAGATCGAACATAGATTCGGAACGTAGGTTCGCCTCCGATCCTCCCGGCCGAGGCGAGGAGGCGAACCACACCACCAAGGAGGCCACCATGAGCACGATCAGCATCGCCGTCACCGGAATCGCAGCAGCACCGCGCATCGCCGCGACGCCCGCCGTGCCGACGCGGCTGCGGATGACCGTCCGCGGCCGTCGCGTGCTCGCGGTGCTGGCGTCGCTGCCGATCGTCGCACTGATCGCCTTCGGTGCGCTCTCCGGCGGCAACGCGATGGCTTCGTCCGAGCACGGCGCGCCGGCTGACACCTTCCAGACCGTCACCGTGCTGCCGGGCGACTCGCTGTGGGGGATCGCGACCGAGATCGCTCCCGACGCGGACCCGCGCGACGTCGTCGCCGACATCATCTCGCTGAATGCGCTGGGAACGTCCGATCTGCGGGCCGGGCAGACCTTGGCGATCCCGACCGCCTACACCACGGCAGACTGATCAGCCCTCCTCGCCCTCGAGTGTGACGCCATGTGCCGCACTCGAGTCGAGAGCGGACCGTGGTGCGGCCTAGCATGGGAGCTGTGACTGTCTCCCTCGGTGACCTCCCTCTGCGCGACGAACTGCGCGGCATGAAGCCCTACGGCGCCCCGCAGGCTCCCCTGCCGGTCGCCCTGAACGTCAACGAGAACACTCATCGAGTGCCGGATGACGTCGCCGAGGACATCCTGGACGGCATCGCCGTGGCGCTGCGCGAGGTCAACCGCTACCCGGACCGAGAGTTCACGGCCCTCCGTGAGGCATTCGCCGACTACCTGGGTCACGGTCTCACGAGCGACAACATCTGGGCCGCGAACGGCTCGAACGAGGTCCTCCAGCACGTTTTCCAGGCGTTCGGAGGCCCGGGCCGCGTCGGGTTCAGCTACGCGCCGACCTATTCGATGTACAGCCTGCTCGCTCGCGGCACCGGCACCGGGTGGGTCGACGGTGAGCGCGCAGCCGATTTCACCTTGACGGCGGAGTCCGCGGTGGAGCAGGTGCGTGCGGTGAGCCCCGACATCGTCCTGCTGTGCTCGCCGAACAACCCCACCGGCACGCCTCTCGGGTTGGACGTCGTCGAAGCCGTCTACGACGCGACGGACGCGATCGTCATCGTGGATGAGGCGTACGCGGAGTTCGCGCCGCACGATGCGCCCAGCGCGCTGACGCTGCTCGAAGGGCGACCGCGGCTGGCGGTGTCGCGCACGATGAGCAAGGCGTTCGCATTCGCCGGTGCCCGCGTCGGGTATCTGGCCGCCGATCCCGCGTTCATCGACGCCCTCCGCCTCGTGCGCCTGCCGTACCACTTGAGCGCGCTCACGCAGGCGGCGGCCCTGGCCGCGCTGCAGCACTCCGAGGAGATGCTGCGCATGGTGGACGACATCGTCCTGCAGCGGGACCGGATCTCCGCGACCCTGGAGGCCCTGGGATACCAGCCCTCCGAGTCGTGGTCCAACTTCGTGCTCTTCGGCGGCGTGGACGACCCCGCCTCGACCTGGCAGCAGCTGTACGACCGCGGTGTCCTGATCCGCGACATCGGCCTCCCCGGAAGCCTGCGCGTGAGTGCCGGCACGGAGGAGGAGACCACGGCGTTCCTGGACGCCCTCGCCTCGATCGGGGAGACCGCATGACCACCGCCCGCACCGCCCGTCGTGAGCGTTCCACCAGCGAGTCGACCGTGACGGTGGAGGTGGACCTCGACGGGACCGGACGCAGCACGATCGACACCTCCGTGCCGTTCTTCGACCACATGCTGACCGCGTTCGCGAAGCACTCCCTCACGGACCTCACCGTCAGCGCGCACGGCGACACGCACATCGATGCGCACCACACCGTCGAGGACATCGCGATCGTGCTCGGGCAGGCGATCCGCGAGGCGCTGGGCGACAAGGTGGGCATCTCGCGTTACGGTGACGCGCTCGTGCCGTTGGACGAGGCCCTGGCGCAGGCGGTCGTGGACATCTCCGGTCGCCCCTACCTCGTTCACACGGGGGAGCCGGCCGGCTTCGAGTTCCACCTCATCGGTGGCCACTTCACCGGATCGCTCGTGCGCCACGTGTTCGAAGCGATCACCTTCAACGCCGGCCTCACGGTGCACGTGAACGTCGTCGCGGGACGCGATCCGCACCACATCGCGGAGGCGGAGTTCAAGGCCTTCGCTCGTGCGTTCCGGCAGGCGAAGGCCCTCGACCCGCTGGTGGAGGGCGTCCCGTCCACCAAGGGTGCGTTGTGAGTGCACCCGTCGTCGCGGTGCTGGACTACGGTTCCGGCAACGTCCACTCCGCCGTGAAGGCTCTGCAGGAGGCGGGCGCCGACGCGCGGCTGACCTCCGACCGCGCTTTCGCGCAGGCCGCCGACGGCCTCGTGGTGCCCGGAGTCGGTGCGTTCGCGCACGTCGCTGAGGCGCTGCGAGATCAGCGCGCGGACGAGGTCATCGATCGCCGTCTGGCCGGCGGCCGGAAGGTGCTCGGCATCTGCGTCGGGATGCAGGTGCTGTTCGAACGCGGCGTCGAGCGCGGCGTCGGCGCCGAGGGTCTCGGACAGTGGCCGGGGGTCGTGACCGAGCTTGATGCGCCGGTCCTGCCGCACATGGGCTGGGACACCGTTGAGGCGGCGCCGGACAGTGTGCTGTTCCGAGGCATCGAGCACGAACGCTTCTACTTCGTCCACTCCTACGGTGCCCAGAAGTGGGACCTGGAGATCGCGAAGGGCTTCCCGCACCCGAAGCTGACCTGGGCCGAGCACGGTTCCCGGTTCCTGGCGGCCGTCGAATTCGGTCCGCTGTCGGCGACCCAGTTCCACCCGGAGAAGTCCGGGCAGGCGGGCATCCGCATGCTGTCGAATTGGATCGACAGCCTGGGCGCGACTACGCTCTGATCCTGTTCTCCCGCCCCATTCGAGGAATTCCATGAACGATTTCGCGTCCACTCCCGCCCTCACGCTGCTGCCGGCAGTCGACGTCGCGGACGGTAAGGCGGTGCGCCTGACCCAGGGTGCGGCCGGCTCCGAGACCAGCTACGGTGACCCGATCGCGGCCGCCGAGGCATGGGCCGAGCAGGGTGCCGAGTGGGTCCACCTGGTGGATCTGGATGCGGCGTTCGGACGCGGCAACAACACGGCTGTGCTGCGCAAGGTCATCCGGTCGCTGCGCGGCGTGAGCATCGAACTGTCCGGCGGCATCCGCGACGACGCGTCGCTGGAGGCCGCGTTGGAATCCGGCGCGAGCCGCATCAACCTCGGTACCGCTGCGCTGGAGAATCCGGAGTGGGCCGCCGATGTCATCGCGCGCTACGGCGACGCGATCGCGGTCGGTCTCGACGTTCGCGGCACGACGCTCGCCGCACGGGGCTGGACCCAGGACGGGGGTGACCTGTGGGAGGTGCTCGACCGGCTCGAGGACGCCGGCTGCTCGCGGTACGTCGTCACCGACGTGACCAAGGACGGCACGCTGCGCGGACCGAACCTGGACCTGCTGCGCGAGATGACGCAGCGCACGCCGAAGCCGATCGTCGCCTCCGGCGGCGTGTCCAGCCTGGATGACATCGCGGCGCTGCGCGAGCTGGTGCCCCTCGGTGTCGAGGGCGCGATCGTCGGCAAGGCCCTGTACGCGGGCGCGTTCACGCTGGCTGAGGCCCTGGATGTCGCCGGAGACTGAGAACCGGGGTGACTCGGCGGGCGTGCCCTGGGAGGGACGTCAGTTCGAGGACAACCCGTTCGCCGGGGACGACGGTTCGGCGGATCCCGCGCTGCTGGCGGCGCTCACGGGCTTCCGTGACGGCACCGCTGCGGCGGAGGCCGTCGTCGATGCGCTGCGGAGCGCTCGCGTCCTGATTCCGCTGATCGCCGAGAAGGGCGATGAGGGGGTCGGGCCCACCGGCCTCACGGTGGACAAGACCCAGGAGCTCTCCCTCGTCACGGTCGCCGCACCGGACGGACGAACCGTCCTGCCGGTCTTCTCCAGCGTGCAGGCGCTGTCCGCGTGGGACCCGATGGCTCGGCCGATCCCGGTCGCCGGCTCGCGCACCGCGCTGTCGGCGGCGTCCGACGGCACCGACCTGATCGTCATCGACCCCGCCTCGGACACGGAATTCGTCGTGCGTCGCCCCGCGGTGTGGGCCGTCGCGCAGGAGAAGCCGTGGGTCCCGGCGCACCAGAACCCTGACGTGTTCACCGGGCTGCAGGAATCGGTCGGGACGGAGCTGGCCGTGATCGACGTGTCGGTGTCCGACGGCGACCCGTCCGCACGACTGCGCGGGCCGGAGCTCGTCGTCACGTTGCACCTGATGGCGGGGCTGGATCAGCGCGAGCTCGACGCGGTCCTGCAGCGCCTCGCCGCGCGCTGGGCCGCCGATGACCGCATCGCGACCCTCGCCGATTCGCTCACGGTCCGCCTCGCGACCGCGCCATGATGAGTTCATGACGATCACCGGAATCGGCGGATTCTTCTTTCGCAGTCGGGACCCGCAGGCGCGGGCGGACTGGTACCGCGTGCACCTCGGCATCGCGGCGGGGGAGGACGGCGCCTGGCAGCAGGCCGCCGGCCCCACCGTCTTCGCGCCGTTTCCGGCCGACAGCGATTACTTCGCCGCCGACCAACCGTTCATGCTCAACCTGCGCGTGTCCGACCTCGATTCACTCACACGGTCGCTGACCGATGCCGGCATCCCCGTCGAGCGCCGCGACGACTGGACCGACACCCCCTACGGCAGCTTCGCCCGCATCCACGACCCCGAGGGCCTGCCTCTCGAACTCTGGGAGCCCGCTCCCACCGACTGAGCCCCCGGCCCGTCCTCGCCGAGCGAGCGCCCGCGAGCCGCAGTCCGATGCCTCGGACCGGGGGAGAAGGTCAGATGACGGAGCCGGTGTACTTCTCGCCGGGGCCCTTGCCGGGCTCGTCCGGGATCGCGGACGCTTCGCGGAACGCGAGCTGCACCGACCGCAGACCGTCGCGCAGCGAACGCGCGTGCTGGTCGCCCACTTCGGGGGCCGCGGCCGTGATCAGGCCGGCGAGGGCGTTGATGAGTTTGCGCGCCTCGTCGAGGTCGAGCTGGTTGTCCGGGTCGTCCGCGAGGCCGGTCTTGACGGCGGCCGCACTCAGCAGGTGGACGGCGGCGGTGGAGATCACCTCGACGGCGGGAACGCTCGCGATGTCGCGCGTGGCGGCTGCGGCGGCCTCCTCCTGCTCGGCCCAGTGCTGGTGCCGAGCGGCGTCGTCGCGGAACGGATCTACGGGAATCGTGCTCACGGGTCACTCTCTGCTAGACTGTTGCGGGCTCTGAAGCTTCTGCTTCAGACGAAAGAGGATTCATTCCCACCCGCGCTTGCCGTTCCAGGCTACCGGGTCAGCACTCCGCTCCTGTTCGTCAGGGGTAGTCAGGGTGCGAGCCGACGCTGGGGACACGTCGGCGGGTGGAAACGGATCATTCTTCCGCTCACGTCGCGATCATCGCGTCGTGGTGGCCGAAACCACCATTTCAGAGGAGTTCCGCATCAGCGATCCCCGCACCAACGAGCGCATTCGCGTGCCGGAGGTCCGACTCGTCGGCCCCGCAGGCGAGCAGATCGGCGTTGTCGCCATCCAGGTTGCGCTCCGCCTGGCTCAGGAGGCCGACCTCGATCTCGTTGAGGTCGCCCCCAACTCGAAGCCTCCCGTGGTCAAGATCATGGACTACGGGAAGTTCAAGTACGAGGCCGCCCAGAAGGCCAAGGAAGCTCGTCGCAATCAGGCCAACACGGTCCTCAAGGAGGTCCGCTTCCGCCTGAAGATCGATCAGCACGACTACGACACCAAGCGCAAGCGCGCTGAGGGCTTCCTCAAGGCGGGTGACAAGGTCAAGGCGATGATCCTGTTCCGCGGTCGCGAGCAGTCGCGTCCGGACCAGGGTGTGCGACTGCTGAAGAAGTTCGCGGAGGACGTCGCCGAGTTCGGTGCTGTCGAGTCCAACCCGACGATCGACGGCCGCAACATGGTGATGGTGATCGCTCCGCACCGCAACAAGTCCGACGCCAAGGCCGAGCAGAACGCTCAGCGTGCGGCGACGAAGCAGGCCGCGCGTGACGCGCGTGCCGAGCGCAGCGGCGCTTCGGCGTCCGAGACTGCGGAATAACCCCACAGATCCCCGCCCCCAGGGCGAAAACCGCGCCCCACGAGGCGGAAAAGTAAGGAAGAGAAGATGCCGAAGCAGAAGACCCACTCGGGCAGCAAGAAGCGCTTCAAGGTCACCGGCAGCGGCAAGATCATGAAGCAGCAGGCGGGCATGCGCCACAACCTCGAGGTCAAGTCGAGCGGTCGCAAGGCACGTCTGAACCAGGACCAGGTTCTCGCCCCGGCCGACGCCAAGGTCGTCAAGAAGCTCCTCGGTCGCTGAACGCGTCCGGAATAAGTTAGGAATCCAGACATGGCACGTGTCAAGCGGGCGGTAAACGCCCACAAGAAGCGTCGCGTTATTCTTGAGCGCGCATCCGGTTACCGTGGACAGCGTTCGCGCCTGTACCGCAAGGCGAAGGAGCAGGTCACCCACTCGCTCGTCTACGCGTACCGCGACCGCCGTAAGCGCAAGGGCGACTTCCGTCGTCTGTGGATCCAGCGCATCAACGCCGCTGCTCGCCAGAACGGCATGACGTACAACCGCTTCATCCAGGGCCTCGGCCTCGCGGGTGTGCAGGTCGACCGTCGCATGCTGGCCGAGCTGGCCGTGAACGAGCCGGCGACCTTCGCCTCGCTCGTCGCGACCGCCAAGGCTGCGCTGCCCAGCGACGTCAACGCTCCCCGCACGGCTGCGTAAGCATCCGTCTCGGACATGAGGCGCCTTCCTTCGGGAGGGCGCCTCATTCGTTTCCCTCGCGGACACATAGACTGAGGGGGTGCTCGAGAACCCCCGCTCGCCCCGTGTGAGGGCCGTCGCGAAGCTCACCAAGCGCAGCGCGCGCACGGACACCGGCACGTACCTGCTGGAGGGTCCGCAGTCGGTCCGTGAGGTGCTCGCGTACCGACCCGACGCCGTGATCGACCTCTACGTCACGCCGGCCGCGTGGGAGAAGCACGCTGATCTGCGCGCCGCCGCGGACGAGGCCGGTGTGCGTGCGACGTTCGCGAGCGAGGCGGTCCTCGCGGCGATGGCGGACACCGTCACCCCGCAGGGACTCATCGCCGTCGCCCGACAGACGCCCGCGTCCCTCGATGCGGTGTTCGCTGACTCGCCGCGGCTGCTCGCCGTATGCGAGCAGGTCCGGGACCCCGGCAACCTCGGCACGATCATCCGCGCCGCAGACGCTGCCGGGGCAGATGCGGTGATCCTGACCGGGCGCACCGTGGACCCCTACAACCCGAAGGTCGTCCGCTCCACGACCGGTTCGCTTTTTCACGTTCCGGTCGTCGTCGGCGTCGAGCTGGATGAGGTCATCGAACACGCGCACGCCGCCGGCGTTCAGGTCGTGGCCGCGGACGTGAAGGGTGAGGACCTCCTCGCCGCTCGCGCCGACGGCGTGCTGGCTCGGCCCACAGCCTGGCTGTTCGGCAATGAGGCCCGCGGTCTCGAGGACGACGCTCTCGCCGCCGCCGACACGGCTCTGCGCTTGCCGATCTACGGTCGGGCGGAGTCGCTCAACCTCGCCACCGCCGCCAGCGTGTGCCTGTACGAGAGCGCCTTCGCACAGCGCTCCTGACGTCGGTCACGCCACCGCCACGCCCTCCACCTCGATGAGCTGACCGGGCACCGCGAGCCGGGACACCTCGAGCATGGTCGAGGTCGGCGTCGCTCCGGCCGCCGCGAGTCGACCGGCGATCACGCCGTAGTGCGGCATGAGGCCGTCGATGTCCGTCGCGTACACGGCGAGACGGACGAGGTGCGCGAGGGTCATCCCGGCCTCAGCCAGCACCGCCTCCAGATTGTCCATCGCCAACGCGGCCTGCGCCGCGACGTCGTCCGGGTGCTGGGGGACACCGGACGTGTCCATCGCCGTCTGCCCCGAGACGTACAGGGTGCGTGTGGCGTCGGCCACCAGCTCGCCCTGCGTGAATCCCAATGCCAGCGACCAGGTCGTGGGGTTGACCGTCCGTCGTTCCATGATGTTCACCCTCCGTCTCGGCGTCCGGTGCTCTGCCCCGGAACCACGCCTTGAGATCACGCTTCCGGATAATCACGACACCCTCTGTCGGGTATTCCGAAGAGAATGAACCATGCGTGCCGATCGCCTGGTCTCCCTGGTGCTCCTGCTGCGGCAGCGGGGGCGGATGACGGCGAGCGCCCTCGCGGCGGAACTCGAGGTCTCCACCCGGACGGTGCTCCGCGACATCGAAGCTCTCTCCACCGCCGGCGTGCCGGTCTACGTCGACCGCGGCCGACACGGCGGCTTCTCCCTGCTTCCCGGATTCCGGACGGAACTGACGGGTCTGAGTCCGGACGAGGCCGTCGCGCTGATCACCGCCGGTCGAGCGCACACCGACGGACACTTCGGGATGAGCGCGTCGCTGGCGGCGGCGATGCTCAAAGTGCGCGACGCGTTGCCGGACGCCCACCGTCAGGGCATCGAGGACGCGTCGGCGCGCTTCCTTGTCGAGCCCGCCACGGATCTGCTTTCACGCCCGCGAGCGGCGGAGGAGATCCCACCGGCGGTGCTTACCGCCGTGCGGCGTGCCGTCGTCGAGGGACTGCGCCTGCGGATCGAGTACGCCGCGCCGGAGAGTCCGCCGACCTCGCGCACGGTCGATCCGCTCGGTCTGGTCACGGTGCGAGGGCGGGCGTACCTGCTCGCGACGGTGGTGGGGGCGGACCGCACGTATCGGCTGTCGCGCGTTCGCGCGGCGGAGGTCCTCCCGGACGCGGCGGTCCGACCCGCGGATGTGGACCTCGCCGCGGACTGGGAGCGCCGCAGCGCACGCTTCCTCGCCGATGCGCGCCTCGACGTGGACATCCTCGTCGCGTCCGCGCACCGTGACGAACTGCTCGCCCATGTGCGCGCCGTGCGGGAGTCCGCGCTCGAGCACGACGGGCGGACGCGGATGACGGTGAGCTTCGAAGACGAGCGCCACGCGGTGTGGGCGCTGTGGGGGATGGGGCCCGCCGTCGAGGTGCTGGCACCGGAAGAGGTGCGTCGCGCTCTGCACGATCGTGCGGCGGTGATCGCTGCCCGCTACGCGGGGGAGTCCCCGGCGTGAGAGTGTCCTCATGTTACGGCTCGGTAACCACTGCGCGGAAATTCCGTCGCTTTCCCAGCAAGTTCTTAGGGTTGGGGCATGGCAGAGTCAGGACAACCCCTCGTCGTCGTCGCGGACGTGGAAAAGCACTACGGCGACTTCCACGCTCTCAAGGATGTGAACCTCACCGTCAACAAGGGTGAGGTGGTCGTGGTCATCGGACCGTCCGGCTCCGGAAAGTCCACGCTGTGCCGCACGATCAACCGCCTGGAGACGATCACCTCCGGCACCATCGCGATCGACGGTGAGCCGCTGCCCGCGGAGGGCAAGGCGCTCGCCAATCTGCGCGCCGAGGTCGGCATGGTCTTCCAGTCGTTCAACCTCTTCGCGCACAAGACGATCCTCGAGAACGTCACGCTCGGCCCGATCAAGGTCAAGAAGATGTCCAAGGCGGACGCCGAGCGCGAGGCGCACACACTGCTCAAGCGGGTGGGCGTCGACCAGCAGGCGAACAAGCTGCCCGCGCAGCTCTCGGGTGGCCAGCAGCAGCGCGTCGCGATCGCCCGCGCGCTGGCCATGAACCCGAAGGTCATGCTCTTCGATGAGCCGACCTCGGCCCTGGACCCGGAGATGATCAACGAGGTCCTGGACGTCATGGTCGAACTCGCCGAGAGCGGCATGACGATGATCGTCGTCACCCACGAGATGGGCTTCGCCCGGAAGGCCGCCAACCGCGTGGTCTTCATGGCCGACGGTCGCATCCTGGAGGAGGCCACGCCCGAGGAGTTCTTCACGAACCCGCAGACGGATCGGGCCAAGGACTTCCTCTCCAAGCTTCTGACGCACTGAGCCTCGGCTCGGAGCACATCCACTTTCACCAAGGAGGAAAACACATGCGCAAGTCCCGCATCTTCGCCGGCCTCGGTCTGGCCGCAGCGGCCGCACTCGCCCTCACCGGCTGCAACAGCGGCAGCCCGACGGCGGGTGGCACCGGCGGTGCCACGGACGGCGGTGACGCCGGCAACGGCGGATCGTCGACCCCCTGGACCGTCGCCACCGACGTCAAGCTCGACGGATCGCCGACATTCGACGCGATGACCAAGCGTGACAAGGTCATCATCGGTGTCAAGGAGGACCAGCCCGGTCTCGGCTACCTCGACGCCGCCACCGGTGACCGCACCGGTTTCGACGTCGACATCGCCCGCTGGATGGCGGCTTCGCTCGGCTTCGACGAGGACAAGATCGAGTTCAAGGCGATCGCCTCGGCCAACCGTGAGCAGGCCATCGTGAACGGGGACATCGACTACTACGTCGGCACCTACTCGATCACCGACAAGCGCAAGCAGCAGATCTCCTTCGCCGGTCCGTACTTCATCACCGGTCAGGGCCTGCTGGTCCGCGCGGGCGAGACGGACATCAAGAGCGAGAAGGACCTCAAGGGCAAGACGGTCTGCTCCGCGACGGGTTCCACGCCGCTGCAGAACATCGAGCAGAACTTCCCGGACACCAAGACCCAGGCGTTCGACCTCTACTCGGCCTGCGTCGAGGCCCTGATCAACAAGCAGGTCGACGCGGTCACCACCGACCAGGCCATCCTGCTCGGTTACGCCGCACAGGACCCGGACGAGCTCAAGGTCGTCGGTGAGCCCTTCACGGAGGAGCGCTACGGCATCGGTGTCGCCAAGGACGACACCGCGCTGAAGGACTTCTTCAACAAGACGCTGACCGACGGTCACGACGTGTGGCAGAAGATCTTCGACAACAACCTCGGCGCGTCCGGCCTGAAGGTCGAACAGCCCGCTGTCGACAAGTGACACTCGGATGATCCGGGGAGCGCAAGCTCCCCGGATCATCTCTCTGGAGAGGAGGATCGATGGACGCCTTGATCGGCAACCTCGATCTGTGGTCTGAGGGACTGAGCAACACGCTCATCCTGTTCTTCGCGGGCGGGGTGATCGCACTCGTTCTCGGCCTGCTCGTCGGCGCCATGCGCGTGTCACCGATTCCCGTCGCCCGCGCCGTCGGGACCGCGTACGTCAACATCATCCGCAACACCCCGCTGACGCTGGTGTTCTTCTTCTTCGTCTTCGGCTACCCGAAGCTCGGGTTGCCGGACCTTCCGCCACTGGTCCTCGCCATCGCCGCCATCAGCATCTACACCGCGACGTACGTCGCCGAGGTGCTGCGCGCGGGCATCAGCACGGTGCCCGTCGGACAGGCCGAGGCGGCCCGTGCGATCGGTCTCCCGTTCGGACAGGTGATGAGCCAGGTCGTCCTGCCGCAGGCGTTCCGCTCTGTCATGCCGCCGATGATGAGCGTGTTCATCGCCCTGCTGAAGAACACGACGGTCGCCGCGGGCTTCAGCATCGCCGAGCTCGCCACCGTCCGCGCCACGGTCGCCGACAACGATCGGCCCGGCACGATGCTCGAGATCCTGCTCTGGGTCGCGGCCATCTTCGTGGTGCTGGTGCTGCTCCTGGCCTGGGTGCAGCGAATCATGGAGCGGAAGTGGAGGATCGTGCGATGAGCGGTGCATCCGTCCTGTATGACGTCCCCGGACCCCGCGCCATCGCGCGCAACCGGATCCTCGGCGTCGTCACGGTCCTCGTGGTCCTGGCCGCCGTCGGCTTCATCGTCTGGCGCTTCATCGAGACCGGGCAGTTCTCGGCGGCGAAGTGGAACATCTTCACGTACACCAACGTGTGGCTCACAATCGGCAAGGCGACCTGGGCCACGGTCAGTGCGTTCCTCGTGGCCGCCGTCGGCAGCCTCATCCTCGGCTTCGTGCTGGCGGTCGGGCGATTGTCCGACCACGCGTGGGTGCGAGGCATCTTCACCGGCATCGTTGAGCTCCTGCGCGCCATCCCGGTGCTGGTCCTGATGATGCTGTTCTTCTACGGACTGCCGTCCGTGCTGCCCGATTTGAAGATGACGCCGTTCGTCGCGGTCGTGCTGGCACTGATCCTGTACAACGGGTCCGTCCTCGCCGAGGCGCTGCGCGCCGGTATCGAGGCGCTGCCACGCGGGCAGAAGGAGGCCGGTTACGCGATCGGTCTGCGCAAGACGGGCGTCATGACGCTCATCCTGCTGCCGCAGGCGGTGCGCAACATGATGCCGGTCATCATCGCGCAGCTCGTCGTCACCCTGAAGGACACCGCGCTCGGCTTCATCATCACCTACCCCGAGCTGCTGTACACGGCCAAGCAGCTGAGCTCGCAGCCCGGTCGTCCCCTGCTGCAGGCGGGCATCGTGGTCGCCATCATCTACATCGCGATGTGCCTGATCCTCTCCGGCATCGCGAAGTTCGTGGAGATGCGGATGACCAAGCGGCAGAAGGCGCTGAAGGCGGACGCCGCCGGCGGCGGCGGAAACCCGGCGCTGCTCCACGACGGCACCGAGACCTCGGTGATCGGGCTGCAGAACATGGCTCTGTACGACAAGAACCAGGGAGCCAACCCCCTGTGATCGAACACACAGCACGACGACGGGCCCGGAGGAACTCCTCCGGGCCCGTCGTCGGTCCCGCCGCCGTGCCAGGGTGGGGGAGGAGCGCCGGTAGACTCGTCTACTGTGTCTGACTCACCCCTGATCACCCCCGAAGCGGTCGATGCCGCGGTCGCCGAGGCGCTGGACGCCGTCGCCGCGGCCGCCGACACCGCCGCGCTCAAGGCGGCTCGCGCCGCCCACCAGGCCGAAGGCTCGCCGCTGGCGAAACTGAACGCCTCGCTGCGCCAGGTCGCGCCCGAGCAGAAGGCCGGGTTCGGCAAGCTCGTCGGCCAGGCCCGCGGCCGCGTCTCGCAGGCGTTCGTCGCGCGCGAGGCCGAGCTCGCCGCCGCCGAGACGGCCGCGAAGCTCGAGTCCGAGCGGGTGGACATCACCGCGCTGGGTTCGCGCCGCCGCGTCGGTGCGCGCAACCCGCTCACGCTCGTCCAGGACGAGGTCGCAGACCTCTTCGTCGGCATGGGCTGGGAGATCGCGGAGGGTCCCGAGCTCGAGCACGAGTGGTTCAACTTCGACGCGCTGAACTTCGACGTCGACCACCCGGCGCGTCAGATGCAGGACACGTTCTTCGTCGACCCCGTCGATCGTCACCTGGTGATGCGCACGCACACCAGCCCGGTCCAGATGCGCTCGATGCTCACCCGCGAGGTGCCGATCTACATCCTCTGCCCGGGCCGCGTGTACCGCACCGACGAGTTCGACTCCACGCATCTGCCGGTGTTCACGCAGTACGAGGGACTCGTCGTGGACAAGGGCATCACGATGGCGAATCTCAAGGGGACGCTCGACCACGTCGCGCGCGAGCTCTTCGGCGCGGACGCGAAGACGCGCTTCCGCACCAACTACTTCCCGTTCACCGAGCCCAGCGCCGAGCTGGACCTGTGGCACCCGACCTTCCCGGGTGGCGCCCGCTGGATCGAGGTCGGTGGCTGCGGCATGGTGAACCCCAACGTCCTGCGCGCCGGCGGCATCGACCCGGAGGTCTACTCCGGGTTCGCCTTCGGCATGGGCATCGAGCGCACGCTCATGCTCCGCAGCGGCGTGGAAGACATGCGCGACATGGCCGAGGGCGATGTCCGCTTCAGCGAGCAGTTCGGAATGGTGGTCTGATGCGCGTCCCACTCTCATGGCTGCGGGAGCTCGTCGAGGTTCCCACCGACGCGACCAGCGAGGACATCCTCGCCACACTCGTCCAGGTCGGGTTCGAGGAGGAGGACATCCACCGCGCCGACCTGCGGGGCCCCATCGTCGTCGGTCAGGTGCTGTCGTTCGAGGAGGAGCCGCAGAAGAACGGCAAGACCATCCGCTGGTGCCAGGTCCAGGTCGCCCCGGAGGGGCAGACGGCGGCGGACGGCGGCGAGGCCGTGCACGGCATCGTCTGCGGTGCCGGCAACTTCTTCCCCGGCGACAAGGTCGTCGTGACGCTGCCGGGTGCCGTGCTGCCCGGTCCGTTCCCGATCGCCGCGCGCAAGACGTACGGCCACGTGTCCGACGGCATGATCGCCTCCGCACGTGAGCTGGGCCTCGGCGATGAGCACAACGGCATCCTGCGACTGACCGAGATCGGTCTGGACGATGCGCCCGTGGGTGCCGACGCGATCGCGCTCCTGGGTCTCGACGACGAGGCGTTCGAGATCAACGTCACGCCGGACCGCGGGTACGCGCTGTCCCTCCGCGGTGTCGCGCGCGAATACGCCCTGGCGACGGGCCAGGACTATCGCGACCCGGCCGACCGCAGCGCCGACGAGATCGGCGAGGGCGAAGGCTTCTCCATCGTCGTCGACGACGAGCGTCCGATCCGCGGCAACAGCGGCGTGAACGAGTTCGTGGTGCGTGTCGTGCGGGGTGTCGACCCCTCCGCCCCGACGCCGTCGTGGATGAGCTCACGGCTGAACCTCGCCGGCATCCGTTCGCTCGGTGTGCTGATCGACATCACCAACTACGTCATGCTCGAGCTCGGCAACCCGATCCACGGCTACGACCTGGACAAGCTCACCGGCGGCATCACCGTCCGCCGTGCCGCGCAGGGGGAGAAGCTCACCACCCTCGATGGCACCGAGCGCACGCTCAGCGACGAGGACCTGCTCATCACCGACGAGTCCGGCGCCATCGGCCTGGCGGGCGTCATGGGCGGCGGCACCACCGAGATGAGCGAGACCACCACGAACGTCCTGATCGAGGCGGCCAACTTCGACACCGTCTCGATCGCGCGCACCGCCCGCCGGCACAAGCTGCCGAGCGAGGCGTCCAAGCGTTTCGAGCGCGGTGTGGACCCGGCGATCGCGTTCGTCGCGGCCCGCCGTGTCGCCGACCTCATGGTCGAGCACGCGGGTGGCACGCTGGACACCCTCGGTGGCCACCTCGGCGCCGACATCGTGCAGGTCGGCATCGATCTGCCGCGCGGCTTCATCGGCGCGCTGATCGGTGTGGACTACACCGAGGACGAGGTCACGTCCGCTCTTACAGCCATCGGCTGCGAGCTCGAGTCCGGTGAGGACGCCGACGTGCTCGTCGTCCTGCCGCCGACCTGGCGCCCGGACCTCACCGACAAGTGGACCCTCGCCGAAGAGGTCGCGCGCGTGTACGGACTCGACCGCATTCCGTCGGTGCTGCCGACGCCGCCGTCGGGCCGCGGCTTCACGGCCGCGCAGCAGGGCCGTCGTCGCGTGTCGAACACGCTCGCGGCCGCGGGCTTCGTCGAGACGCCCTCGTTCCCGTTCGTGAACGAGGCGGCGAATGACCTGCACGGCTCCGCGTCCGGGGAGCACCTGCCGAGCATTCGGCTCGCGAACGCGCTGGACGGCCAGGCGCCGTTCCTGCGCCGTTCGCTGATCCCGGGTCTGCTGGCCGTCGCGCACCGCAACACCGCACGCGGCCTCACGGACCTCGCGCTGTTCGAGACCGGGGCGGTGTTCCTCCCCGAGCCCGGCGTCACCTACGGCACCGACGAGGTTCCCCCGCTCGGCGCGCACCCGGGCCAGGACGTGATCGATGCGCTGAACGCGTCCATCCCTCCGCAGCCGCGCCACGTCGCCGTGCTCCTGGCGGGCAACCGCGTTCTCAAGCAGCCGGGTCAGGCCGCCGAGGCTTACGACCTCGTCGACGCGCTGGACGCGGTCCGCGCGATCGGTGTCGCCGCCGGCGTCACGATCGACGTGGCCCAGGGCGAGCGCGCTGCGCTGCACCCCGGACGCACGGGTGTGCTGAGCGCTGCCGGCGTTGAGGTCGGGTACGTTGGCGAGCTGCTGCCGCAGGTGTCCGCGGACGCCGATCTGCCCGGCCGGGTCACGGTCGCCGAGCTGGATCTGGATCTGCTCCTGTCCACGGCGGCTGACCGTCCGGTCGCGGCTTCGCTCGCGACGTTCCCGGCCGCCACCCAGGACGTGTCGCTCGTCGTGGGTACCGACGTCGCCGCGGGCGCGGTGCAGGCGACGCTGCGCGCCGGCGCGGGGGAGCTCCTGGAGTCCGCCCGCCTCGTCGACGTGTACCGCGGTGCCGGGCTGGAGGACGGGACGAAGAGCCTCACGTTCGCCCTGCGCTTCCGCGCGGCCGATCGCACGCTCACCGCCGCTGAGGCCACGGAGGCCAAGCTCGCCGGGGTCGCCGCGGCCGAACGCGACCTCGGCGCGAAAATCCGCGACTGAACCACGTTGCGACGGGCCCGAGGCGACTCGGGCCCGTCGTCTTCTGTCACTGCGGAGGCAGGTCTCCCGTGCGGATGACAGCTCCGGTCGCGACATCCGCGTTCCGCCGGCGGGGGATATGGTCCCACCGTCGGAGACCGACGGCACCGCGAGATGTGGGACTTCTCACCGCCGTTATCGAACTGTCGCCGAAGGCCTCCGAGGCTGTTCGTGAGAGTGGACCGGGAGCATGCCACGCTGACGGCATGAGATACGAAGACGTCGTTGATGACGTGCGACGTTTCGTGCACGCCGCATCGCCGGATGTGCGGCGCTGGTTCGCTGCCGGACGGGTCGCAGAGCTGGTCGATCTCGTGGATCGCGGTCGCGTGCTGGCAGAGGAGCTCACCCCGCCCGCGCGCGCAGCGTTCGAGGCGGTGGCGGGTCGAGCCGCCCCCCCCCCCGCCGCAGAGCCCCCTGCCGCCCCCCCCCCAGGGGGTGCCGGGGCCCCGGCCGACGGCGGCCAGGGACCCGGGGCGCTCCGCGCCCCCGGCGCGCGGGGGGGGGAGGCGGGGCGGGCGGCAGAGCGGGTCGATCTCGTGGACCGCGGTCGCGTGCGGGCAGAGGACCCCCCCCCCCCGGCGCGCGCGGCGTTCGAGGCGGTGGCGGCTCGAGCCGCCACCGCCACGGCCGAAGAGCTCCATGCCGCCCTCGCCGCAGTGGATGCCGGGACCCTGTCCGACGGCGACATGGATCCGGGGCTGCTCCGCGCCCTGGACGCGCTGGAGGCGTATGCGGTGGTTCGGTCGGGGGACACGGAGGACGGCGCCCGGAGGCTCGCCTGGCTCGCGCTGGAGGCCGTCGATGACCAGCACCCGGCGGCGTTGGAGGACTTCCTCGGCGGTCCGGAGATGGCCGCTTCCTTCGCCGCCATCCGCACGGAGCTCGCACCCTTCGGCTGAGGAGGGTGACCTCCCGTCGAGATGTTGATAGTTAGAACTCATACTGTTAGAGTTCTAACTATGGATATCGCGGAACAGATCACGACGGCCGTCCGGGCCGTCTCGTTCGCGCAGCGCGACCTGATGATGGAGGCGATCGGCGAGACCGATCTCACTCCGCAGCAGGCGATGAGTCTCGGCTACATCGAGGCCAATCACGAGCGCGGCGTGATCGCCAAGGATCTCGCCGCGGTGTCCCACACCACGCCGGCGTCGGTGGCGAGCCTCCTGCAGGGGCTGGAGGACCGCGGGCTGATCACCCGCGCGCCCTCACCCACCGACTCACGCGTGAAGCTGATCACCCCGACCGCAGCGGGCTTCCGCGTGGTCGCGGGTTTCGACGAGAAGATGGCCGCTGCTCAGAAGCGGCTCTACTCGTCTCTGAGCGAGACGGAGCAGAGCGAGTTGCTCGGGCTCCTGAATCGGCTGGTGCCGGAGAAGTATCGCGACTTCGACCGGACCGCCACCCCCGACAGACGCCCGCTCTGACGCGCGTCTGATCCATCCCTCACGAAAGCCGTTCTCGGAACGGAGGATCACCCATGTCTTCAAACAACCGCACCGTCCTCGCGTCCGCCCCCATCTGGCGTGCGCTCATCCATCTCTGCATCCCGATGATCGCCGGGATGTCCGTCGGTGTCATCTACAACATCATCAACGCCGGGTTCATCGGCGCGCTCCACTCGACCCCGCTGCTGGCGGCGCTCACCTTCTCGCTGCCCGTGTTCGGACTGATCATGGCCGTCGGCGGTGTGTTCGGCGTCGGCGGTGGGACCTACATCTCGCGCCTGCTCGGCAGCGAGGAGGTCGCGGCCGACCCGACCGCGACGGCCGGACGTGCGCGCCAGGTCTCCTCGTTCACGTTCTGGGGATCCCTGTTCACCGGCGTCATCGTCGGGATCCTCGGGCTCGTGTTCGCCACGCCGATCGCCGGCCTGCTGGGAGCGGCCGGACCAAGCCTCGCCCCGACCGCGCTGTACGTCGGCGCGATGTTCGCGTTCACGCCGATCCTCGTCCTCGCCTTCGCGCTCGAGCAGCTCGTCCGCGCCGAGGGAGCGGCGGTGGCGTCGATGACAGGCCTGATCGCCTCGACCATCGCGAACCTCCTCCTGGACGTGCTGTTCATCCTCGTGCTCGGTTGGGGTGTCCTCGGCGCCGGTCTCGCACTCGGGCTGTCCAACCTCGTGATGGTCGGCTACTACGTGTGGTGGCTGATGCGTCGCAGCGAGGTCGTCTCGCTGTCGCTCCGCGACCTGCGGGTGGACGGTGACATCCTGCGTACCGTCTTCGGCGTCGGCGCGTCCGAACTGCTGATGAGCGGCTTCCTGATCGTCACGTCCCTGGTCATGAACTGGATCGCCGCGTCCTACAGCGATGCTCTGCTGGCCTCGATGGGCGTGGCGCTGCGGGTCGCTCAGCTGCCCGAGATGATCTGCATGGGCATCTACATCGGTGCGATCCCGCTGTTCGCCTACGCCTTCGGGTCCGGCAACACGGCACGACTGCGGCGCGCGATCTCGTCCAGCGCGATCGCGATCCTCGCCGTCACCGTCGTGTTCTCCACCCTGGTGTTCGTCTTCCGCGAGCCGATGCTCGCCTTGTTCAGTGCTGACCCGGCCGTCCTCGCCGACGGCGGACTGGTGCTCACCGCGATGCTCGTGTCGACGATCTTCAACGGGATCGCAGGGCTCCTCATCGCGGTGTTCCAGGCCACCGGACGCGCGCCGCAGGCGATGATCATGTCGGTCGCCCAGGGCGTCGTGTTCATCCCCGTCGTGCTCGCCGCGAACCTGTGGCTCGGGATGGAGGGCGTGATCTGGTCCATGACCATCGCCGAGGCGGCGACGTTCCTGCTCGGACTCATCCTGTTCCGGACGAGCCGCCGGACGATCCTCGCCCAGCGCCCCGACGCGTCCGAACCGGTGGTCGAACCGGCTGTGTGATCGCCGCGCGCCGCCTCGATCGATTTGGTCGCGGCGGCGCGTCCGGAGTAACCTCGCTCCATGCCGCAGGCGCACTCCTCGTTCACGCTCTCTCCGAGCGTCATCGTGCGTCGACGTCAGCCGGCACGCCGAATCTAGGCGGCCCCGCGTTCGTCGTGCCTGCATGCGGCGGAAGGTCGGTGTCGCCGTTCCCGGCCCTGTTCCGCTGACCATAAGGTAGAAAACATGACGTATTCGGTCGCCGTTTCCGGCGCATCCGGTTACGCGGGTGGCGAGATTCTGCGCCTGCTCGCGAACCACCCCGACGTCGAGATCCGCACCGTCACGGCGCACTCGAACGCCGGACAGCCTCTTGTCGCTCATCAGCCGCACCTCCGCTCGCTCTCCCACCTGCAGCTGCAGGACACCACGCCGGAGGTCCTCGCCGGCCACGACATCGTGTTCCTCGCCCTGCCGCACGGCCAGTCCGGGCAGTACACCGATCAGCTGGCCGACGTACCGCTGGTGATCGACGCCGGGGCGGACCACCGCCTGGCCGATCGCGAGGCGTGGGACGCCTTCTACGGCGGCGCGTTCCACGAGCCGTGGGCGTACGGCGTCCCGGAGCTGCTCATCGACGGCGGGGCGCGCAAGCAGCGCGAGAACCTGGTCGGAGCAACCCGGATCGCCGCACCGGGATGCAACGCGTCCACGGTCGAGCTGAGCCTCGCGCCCGGCATCGCCGCCGGCGTGATCGAGTCGGACGACATCGTCACGGTGCTCGCCGTCGGACCGAGCGGCGCCGGCAAGAGCCTCAAGCCGCACCTGCTCGGCAGCGAGATCCTCGGCAGTGCGAACCCGTACGCGGTCGGCGGCACGCATCGGCACATCCCGGAGATCCGTCAGGGGCTGCGCTGGGCCGGTGCCACGGGCGAGGTCCGCATCAGCTTCACCCCGGTGATCGTCCCGATGGCACGGGGCATCCTCGCGACCACCACCGCGAAGATCGCTGACGGCGTCACCGACGCGCAGCTGCGCGCGGCGTGGGCGGACGCGTACGCGGGCGAGACCTTCGTGCAGCTCCTGCCCGAGGGTCAGGTGCCGCGCACGGCGGACGTCCTCGGCGCCAACACCGCCCTCCTCGGGCTCGTGATCGACCGCAATGCCGGCCGCGTCACCGTGGTCACCGCGGTGGACAACCTCGCCAAGGGCACCGCCGGTGCCGCCATCCAATCCATGAACATCGCGCTCTGCCTCCCCGAGGACCGGGCCCTCACCGTGAACGGAGTCGCACCGTGAGCGTCACGGCCGCACAGGGATTCGAGGCCGCCGGAGTCGCGGTCGGACTGAAGTCGACCGGCAAGCCGGACGTCGCCGTGGTCGTCAACCGCGGTCCGCAGAAGGTCGGCGCGGCGGTGTTCACGTCCAACCGCGCTCTCGCCAACCCGGTGCTGTGGTCGAAGGAGGCCATCAAGGACGGCGTCGTCGAGGCGATCGTGCTGAACTCCGGCGGAGCCAACTGCTTCACCGGCGCGTTCGGTTTCCAGACCTCGCACCAGACCGCGGAGAAGACGGCCGAGCTGCTCGGCGTCAGTTCGGGGGACGTGATCGTGTGCTCGACCGGACTGATCGGCACGGGTGACCAGGTCTTCCGCGACAAGGTGCTCACCGGCGTCGAGCAGGGTGTGGCCGCGCTGTCCGCGGACGGCGGCGAGGATGCGTCGCTCGCGATCATGACGACCGATTCGCGTCCGAAGCGGTCGGTCCTCACGCGTCACGGCTGGACGATCGGCGCCATGGCCAAGGGTGCGGGCATGCTCGCGCCGGGGCTGGCGACCATGCTCGTCGTGATCACGACGGACGCGGTGCTCACCGCCGCCGAGGCCGACACCGCGCTGCGCCGCGCCACGTCACTGACGTTCGATCGCCTCGACTCCGACGGCTGCATGTCCACGAACGACCAGGTCACCCTGATGTCATCCGGCGCGTCCGAGATCGCCCCGGGCCTGGACGAGTTCGCGATGGCCCTCACCGAGGTGTGCCTGGATCTCGCCGAGCAGCTGCAGAGCGACGCCGAGGGTGCCAGCCACGACATCACCATCACGGTCGAGCACGCCATGAACGAGGCGGACGCCGTCGAGGTGGGTCGCTCGGTCGCACGGAACAACCTGTTCAAGGCCGCGATCTTCGGCAATGACCCGAACTGGGGTCGCGTGCTCGCCGCGATCGGCACCACGCAGGCGGAGTTCAACCCGTACCGCGTGGATGTGTGGATGAACGGCGTCCGCGTCTGCACCGACGGTGGCCCGGACGCTCCGCGCGAGGATGTGGACCTCACTCCGCGCGCCACGCAGCTGGTCATCGACCTCAAGGTGGGGGACGCCACCGCGACGATCCTCACGAACGACCTCACCCACGACTACGTCCACGAGAACAGTGCCTACGCCTCATGAGTGACGCCGACAATCTCCAGCACACCGATCCGGTCACCGCATCGGACCGCGCCGCGATGCTCATCGAGTCGCTGCCCTGGCTGCAGCGCTACCGTGACGCCATCATCGTGGTCAAGTACGGCGGCAACGCCATGGTCTCGGAGGACCTGCAGGACGCGTTCGCCGAGGACATGGCGTACCTCCGCTACGTCGGTCTGCGTCCGGTCGTCGTGCACGGCGGCGGTCCGCAGATCTCCGACATGCTGGACCGCCTCGCGATCCCCAGCGAGTTCCGCGGTGGGTACCGCGTCACCTCCACCGAGGCGATCAGCGTGGTCCGCATGGTGCTGACCGGTCAGATCAACCCGCAGCTCGTGGCGAAGATCAACTCGCACGGACCCATCGCGACCGGCCTGTCCGGTGAGGACGCGGGGCTGTTCGGCGGTCGCCAGCGCGGTGTGCTCATCGACGGTGTCGAGGAGTCCCTCGGTCGCGTCGGCGACGTCGTGAAGGTCGACCCGACTCCGGTCCTGGATCACCTCGCCGCCGGACGCATCCCGGTGGTGTCCTCGATCGCACCGGACCTGGATCACCCCGGCCAGTCGCTGAACGTCAACGCCGACGCCGCCGCGTCCGCCCTCGCGATCGCACTGGGCGCGAAGAAGCTCGTCGTGCTGACCGACGTCCCGGGCCTGTACTCGGACTGGCCGAACCGCGACTCGCTGGTCTCGCACCTGAACGCCGCGGAGCTCACGGAGCTCATGCCGAAGCTGGAGAGCGGCATGATCCCCAAGATGCGCGCGTGCCTGGACGCCGTCGAAGGCGGCGTGGAGAGCGCCGCGATCATCGATGGCCGCGTGCGCCACTCGGTCCTCGTCGAACTTTTCACCAGCAAGGGAATCGGAACGGAAGTGGTGGCGAAATGACCGCCTGGCAGGATGACGCGGCTCGCGACCTGATGAGCCTCGGCGGGCGGCTCGCGCTGCTCGAGCGCGGGAACGGTTCCGCGGTGTGGGACACCGACGGCAACCGCTACCTGGACTTCCTCGGCGGCATCGCGGTGAACTCGCTCGGTCACGCGCACCCGGCGTTCGTCGCCGCGGTCTCGCAGCAGGCCGCCGTGCTCACGCACGTGTCGAACTACTTCGCCACCCCGCAGCAGCTCACCTTCGCGGCGACGCTGAAGCGCCTCGCCGGCACGGGGGAGTCCGGACGCGTGTTCTTCGCGAACTCCGGAACCGAGGCCAACGAGACGGCCGTCAAGCTCGCTCGCCTGCACGGCGGCAAGACCGGCAAGCGCACGATCATCAGCCTGAACCACGCGTTCCACGGCCGGTCCGTCGGTGCGCTGTCGCTGACCCCGAAGCCGATCTACCAGGATCCGTTCCGACCGCTGCTGCCGGACGTGATCCACATCGACAACACGATCGAGGCCCTGGAAGCCGCCATCGACGACACCGTGGCGGCGATCTTCATCGAGCCGATCCAGGGTGAGGCGGGCGTGGTCGAGCACCCGGAGGGATTCCTCCGCCGCGCTCGTGAGCTCACCACCGAGCACAACGCGCTGCTGATCGTCGACGAGGTGCAGACCGGCATGGGACGCACGGGCGAGTGGTTCGCCTTCCAGCACGAGGGCATCGTCCCGGACGCCGTGACACTCGCCAAGGGCATCGCCGCCGGCTTCCCGCTCGGCGCGATGATCACGTTCGGAGCGGCCAGCGACCTGTTCTACCCGGGCACGCACAACTCCACGTTCGGCGGCAACCCGCTCGGCACCGCCGTCGGTCAGGCGGTCGTGGACACGATCGAGTCCGATGCTCTCCTGGCGAACGTCACCGCGCGCGGTGCGCAGCTGCGCGCCGCGGTCGAGGCGCTCCCGGGCGTCACCGGCACGTCCGGCAAGGGTCTGCTGATCGGCATCCACCTGGCCGAGCCGGTGGCCGCGCAGCTGCGCGAGGCCGCGCAGCGCCACGGGCTGATCATCAACGCTCCGACGGACGACGTCATCCGCATCGCCCCGGCCTACACGATCGGCGACGCCGAGGTCGAAGAATTCACCCGACAGTTCGCGGCGGCCCTCGCCGACGTGAGCACCCCCACTGCCGAGGAGGCACGCGCATGACCCGTCACTTCCTGCGTGACGACGACATCACCCCCGCCGAGCAGGCCGAGATCCTCGATCTCGCCGTGCATTTGAAGGCCGACCGCTGGTCGGAGAAGCCCCTCGCCGGGCCGCAGACGGTCGCCGTCATCTTCGACAAGTCCTCGACCCGCACGCGCGTCTCGTTCGCCGTCGGCATCGCGGACCTCGGTGGCTCGCCGCTGATCATCTCGACCGCGTCGAGCCAGCTCGGCGGCAAGGAGACTCCGGCGGACACCGCCCGCGTCCTGGAGCGCCAGGTCGCCGCGATCGTGTGGCGCACGTACGCGCAGTCCGGTCTCGAGGAGATGGCCGAGGGCACGCGCGTCCCGGTCGTCAACGCCCTCTCCGACGAGTTCCACCCGTGTCAGCTGTTGGCGGACCTGCTCACGATCCGTGAGCACAAGGGTGAGCTGGCCGGACGCACGCTCGCGTTCTTCGGCGACGGCCGGTCCAACATGGGCCAGTCCTACGCCCTGGCGTGCGCGATGGCCGGCATGCACGTGCGCATCGCCTCGCCGGCAGACTACGCGCCGCGCGCGGACGTCATCGCCGACGCGCAGGCGATCGCCGACACCACCGGCGGCTCGGTCTCGGTCACGACCGACATCCACGAGGCCGCGGCCGGTGCCGACGTCGTCGTCACCGACACGTGGGTCTCGATGGGCAAGGAGGAGGAGAAGCAGGCGCGCCTGGACTCCTTCGGCTCCTACAAGGTCACGACCGAGCTCATGGCCGAGGCCGCGTCGGACGCGATCTTCATCCACTGCCTTCCCGCCGACCGCGGCTACGAGGTGGACGCAGCCGTCATCGACGGCCCGCAGTCCGTCATCTGGGACGAGGCGGAGAACCGCCTCCACGCGCAGAAGGCCCTCCTGGTCTGGCTCCTGGCCCGCGCCGCGGCCTAACCCAGCCGACGAAACACCATCAAGCGCTCGAGACCCCATGCACCGCATGAGGGTTTCGAGCGCTTCGTGGTGTTTCGCCTCGGTGCGTCAGCTCTGGGCGGCGGTGGACTCGACATGATCGTGACGGCGGCGTACCGCCCTCACGATCGGCGCGGTGATGACGGCGCCGATCGCAGCGCTCACCAAACCGATGAGAGCGACGACCACGACGAGCCCGTCCAGCGCGTCGGCGCCCAACCAGATGTTGAAGATCGTCACATCGAGGAAGGCTGCGATGGCTGCCACGAGGTAGGGCAGGGTTGCGGCGAGCACGGCACGGGGGATGCTGAACACGCGCCACCCGCCGATCGCCACCGGCAGCTCCGCGACCACGCAGGCGAGCACCACGATCACAACCGTGAGGGCCGCCGGTGCGGCGAAGAGGAACGGGACGCACACCCCGAGCGTCGTGAGCGCCGCCGCTCCGCGCAGCCGCACTCCCACGACCGCCGCGGCGACGGCTGCGCCGGGGACCGCCGCGAGGCCGACGCCGAGGAAGTCCCAGCCCAGCGTCATCAGGAAGCCGCCGAGGAGGGCGACGGCGACGAGTCCGGCGAGGACGGCCACCCGTCCCGCGGAGGGCTGTGCGCGGGCGGTGAGGTTCGGTCGAGATGCCATCCGAAAACAGTAGAGGCGGCCGGAGGCGTCGGCAAACCGCAACTGTCGGCTGATCGTGTCCTGCGGGCCGGGACATTGCGCAGAGGGGTTCGCTGCGATAGGTTCTGAACGTGTTCAAAAAAGTGGGAGGCGAGTTGCGGCTGGTTGCGCTCGCGGCGACGCTGGCCGTCCTACCGGTGCTGGCGGTCGGGGCCTGCGCGCTCCTCACACTCGGCTGCTGGGTCCTCTTCGCGCTGATCCCCAGCTCCTGGTCGAACGTGGAGGGGCTGTTCGGCGCCAGCATGCTGCTCGCCGCATGCCTCCTGGGCGCGGTGCTCATCCTGGTCGCGCTCCTGCGCCGCTCGGGCTCACCGGCCGCCGTGACCGGACGCCCGTGGTTCGCGGCCACGACGGCGATGTATTCGCTCACGGCGACGACCGCCTGCGTGCTGACCGCGTTCTGGCCGCAGCATGGCGCCGTGCCGATGACCGCGCTCGCGGTGGCGCTCGGCATCGTCGTCCTGGTGCTCGCGGTCGACTGGTCGGCGACGGACCGCACGCCCCGCGCCCGCGTCACCGCCGTCGTCGTGGCGCTCGCGCTTGCCACCGGGATCATCGCCCCGCTGCTCCCGGTCGACCGTGGCGTGTGCGCGGTCTCCGGACACGGATGGGATCACAGCGGAACCGCCGCCGAGTACAAGCTGTGGACCGACTGCGGAACGTTCGCCGTGAGCGCTGAGCAGGCCGACCTGATGGCGGATACGGTCGGTGACGTCCACATCATCACCCGCGGCTTCACCATCGGCTTCCTGCCCATCCCCGTGGTCGTGAGCCTGAGCCCCGCGCGGCCGCTCTGGGGTATCGGCGGCTGAGGCTGCGGCAAGCCGCCGGTAGGCTGGTCCGGTGAGCACTGACAAGCACGAAGGCACGAACGAGGGCGCGCTGTGGGGAGCCCGTTTCGCGGACGGACCGTCCCCGGAGCTCGCGGCGCTCAGCCGATCCACGCACTTCGACTGGGTGCTCGCGCCCTACGACATCCGCGGTTCGAAGGCGCACGCCGCCGCGCTGAACGCCGCCGGGTACCTGACGGACGACGAGCTCCGTGACATGCACGCCGCACTGGACCGCCTCGCCACCGACGTCGCGGACGGCACGTTCGTCGCGGCGGAGTCGGATGAGGACGTCCACGGTGCCCTCGAACGGGGCCTCCTGGAGCGCGCCGGCACGGAGCTCGGGGGACGCATCCGCGCCGGCCGCAGCCGCAACGACCAGATCGCGACGCTCGTGCGCATGTACCTGCTCGACCATGCCGCAGTCATCGCGCGCGAGGTCACCCGCCTGATCGACGCGCTCGTCGCGCAGGCCGAGGCGGCGGACGGCGCCATCATGCCCGGTCGCACCCACCTGCAGCACGCTCAGCCGGTGCTGCTCGCGCACCATCTGCAGGCGCAGGCGTGGCCCCTCGTCCGGGACCTGGAGCGCCTGCGTGACTGGCGCACGCGCGCCGTCGTCTCGCCGTACGGCGGGGGAGCGCTCGCTGGCTCGACTCTGGGTCTCGACCCCGCACTCGTCGCCCGGGAGCTCGGTCTCGAGCGCCCGGCGGAGAACTCGATGGACGGCACCGCGGCCCGCGACGTCGTCGCCGAGTTCGCCTTCATCCTCGCGATGATCGGCATCGATCTGTCCCGGTTCGCAGAGGAGATCATCCTCTGGAACACGCGGGAGTTCGGCTTCGTCACGCTGCACGACGCGTACTCGACCGGGTCGAGCATCATGCCGCAGAAGAAGAACCCGGACATCGCCGAACTCGCGCGCGGCAAGGCCGGTCGCGTGATCGGAAACCTCACCGGGCTGCTGGCGACCCTGAAGGCCCTGCCGCTGGCGTACAACCGCGACCTGCAGGAGGACAAGGAGCCGGTGTTCGACTCCGTCGCGACGCTCGAGCTCGTCCTGCCGGCCTTCGCCGGCATGGTCGCCACGATGCGCTTCGACACCGATCGGATGGCCGAGCTCGCGCCGCAGGGCTTCTCCCTGGCGACCGACGTCGCCGAGTGGCTCGTGAAGCAGCGCGTGCCGTTCCGCGTCGCGCACGAGGTCTCCGGCGCGCTGGTCCGCGCGTGCGAGGAGCAGGGCATCGGCCTCGAGGACGCGGACGACGCGCTCCTGGCCTCCGTCTCCGAGCACCTCACGCCGGACGTCCGCACCGTGCTGTCCATCGGTGGGTCGGTCGCCAGCCGAGACGGCGTCGGCGGCACCGCGCCGGTCCGGGTGGCCGAGCAGCGCGCCGAACTGATCGCGCGCACGCAGGACCTGGCGAACGCCTGGGCCTGAGCGCACCATGACCGATCCGGACGGGTTCGCGGCGACGGTCGCGGGCGATGTCCGGACGCTCGCCGAACTGCGTGACGCCTGGCTGAAGTGGGCGCGCCAGAACGCGCCGCACACGCCGGAGCCGGACGAGGCGTGGTTCCGGCACCTGCTGTCCCGCCGTCGGGCGGCGGCCGACGCCGCGGAGAGTCCGGAGCCGCTGAGCTTCTGGCACTTCGACGGCGTCCTGCGCGCCTCCCAACGCACGATGCTCGACGCCGTCACCGTGCACCCGCCGGACCCGCTGCACCTGGTCGCCCCGCCCGGCGCCGGCAAGACGCTGATCGGCCTCCTGCTCGCGGTCCGGCGGGGCACGCGCGCGGTCGTCTTCGCGCCGACCACCACGATCCAGCACCAGTGGGTGACGCAGGCGCGCGCCCTCGCGCCCGATCCGGACACGGTTTCCGATGACCCGTCCGCTCCGGGGGACCTCACGGTGCTGACGTACCAGCGCGTCAGCGTGCCGGACCGTCCCGAGGCGTTCGCCCCACTCGCGCGCCGGGTCTGGATCGACGAACTCGTCCAGGGCGGACGGGACCACGCGGACGCAGAAGCCTGGGTGGACGCGCTGGAGACGACCAACACGAAGGCGCACCGCGCCGGCATCGCTCGGCGGGCGGCCGCGGTCCGCAAGCGCCTCGCGGCGCAGAGCCCGGAGAGCCTGGCCGAGACGCTGCACCCGAACGCCCGGGCGCTGGTGGACAGCCTGGTCGCGCACGGCGTGCGCACGGTGGTCCTGGACGAGTGCCATCACCTGCTCGATCACTGGGCGCTGGTGATCGCGTACCTGGAGTCCCGAATCCGCGCCGCGGACGCGGACCCGCTGCTGATCGGGCTCACCGCGACCGTGCCGAGCCCGCAGGACGCCGCCGGGTATGAGAACTACACCGCACTGCTCGGTGACGTGGACTACGAGCAGCCCACGCCGGCGGTCGTGCGCGAGGGGAACCTCGCGCCGTATCGCGACGCCGTCTGGTTCACCGAGCCCACCGCCGCCGAGCGGATCTTCCTGGACCGCAACGACGAGCTGCTGGCCGCGCTGGTCGCGAACACTCTGGGGTCCCAGGAGGGACGGTCGTTCCTTCACCACCTGCTGCGCGGCTCCGCCACTGACCTCACCACCGAACAGCTCCCGGCCCGCATCGGTGAGGCTTTCGCCGCCGACTATGCCCTCGCCGAGTCCGCGGCCGGCATGCTCCGCATCGTCGCCCCGGACGATCCGCTGCTGACGCACCTGCCCGCCGCGGACCTGCTTCTCGGTGACGGTGAGCTGCGCCTGCTCGCCCGATTCCTCCTGGAGCACGTGCTCCCGGACCCGTCCCGCGCGACGGACTGGAACCGGGCACGCCGGACTCTCGCGGATTTCGGCTACGCGCTGACGGACCGGGGCATCCGCCGAGCCCGCGGGCCGATGGACGCGATCCTCGCGAGCTCGGCCGCGAAGGACACCGCGGTGACCGACATCCTGGCGCACGAGCTCGCCGCACCGGACGGTGACCGCGTGCGTGCCGTCGTGGTGTGCGACTTCGCCGAGCAGGGCCACCGCGCGGGCCGCGGGACGATGCGGGCCGGGGCCCTGCGCTGCTTCGACGCCATCGTCGCGGACCCGCGCCTGGCCGGGATGATGCCGGTGATGGTCACCGCGAACCACCTGCGCGTGCCGTCCGGTCTGCTGACCGAGCTCCTGCCGCGCCTGCGGGACCTCCTCGGCGTCGCACCGGAACCGGGGGAGTCACCGGGGGATGTCACGGAGCTGACCGTGCCCGGGGTGTCGCGCTCCGCGGTGCTCGCCGCGGTGTCGCGCCTCATCGGCGAGGGCTTCGTGCGCGTCCTGGTCGGAACGCGCGGACTGCTCGGCGAGGGATGGGACTGTCCGGCGGCGAACACCCTGATCGATCTGACCACCGCGAGCACGTCGTCCGCCTCGCAGCAGTTGCGCGGGCGGACCCTGCGACTGGATCCGGACTGGCCGGAGAAGGTCGCGCACAACTGGACCGTGACGACGGTGCTGCCGGGCGCGCGCACGGACGCCGCGCTCAGCGACCTGACCCGAACGCGCAAGAAGCTCGCCGCGCAGTGGGGCGTGCGCCTCGAGGGCGAACCGCTCGTGGTCCGCGGTGCCGAGCATGCGCTGACGGACGCACAGCGCGCGATCATCCGCGACATCCGCGCTGGCACCGCCGATCGCGACGCAGCCACGGCGCTCACGGCCGAGACGCTGCGCACGCTCGAGCCACGCGCGCAGACGCGGCAGCGCTGGCGGCTGGGCGAGCCGTTCGCCGGCGACGTGGGGCGCAGCGTCGTGACCGGCGCGCGGTCGCCGCGCGCCGTGCTGATCCGGCCCACCCTGGAGCGCGCCCTCGGTGAGACCGCATCGACCGGGACGGCGATCGCGGGGGCGTTCGGCGTCGCGTCCGGAATGAGCTGGTTCGCGCTCCAGGATCCGACGATCGCCGGGGTCCTGCTCGCCGTCGCCGCCGTGTCCGCCATCGCGGTCGTGCGCCCGTGGCGCTCCCTGCTGCGGTACGGGCGCGACCGTCGGGGCACGGAGCGCGGAACCCGGCAGCTGGCCGAGGTCGTGCGAGCGGGGCTCGTGGGCTCCGGGCGGATCCCCGCCGGCACGGAGATCGCCGTCAGCGAAGTCGACGGCTCGCTCGCCGTCCGGGTGACCGGCGGCACGGACGCGCAGCAGCGCCTGTTCAGCGCCGCCATCGTGGAACTGCGCCAGCCGGTCCGCACGCCCCGCTACCTGCTGGAGGTGGACCGGGGGGAGTCGGATGACCCGCTCACCCGCCTCGCGCTGCGCCTCGCCGCCCGGCGCGAGCCGGAGGGCGTCCTGCTGCCGGTTCCGACGGAGATCGGCCGCCGCCGCGCGGGCGCGGAAGCCTTCGTCACCGCCTGGCGCGAGCACATCGGTCCGGCACGGCTGCATGAGGTGCACTGGCCTGAGGACGCCGCCCTGCTCACCCGCGCGCGCCGGCGCTCCGCGCCCGACGGCCCTCGTCCGTTCCTCCGCGAAACCTGGTCCTGACCTACCCCCTTCTCGTCTTCCCGGTCCGCTCCCGCCGTCGATGACGCGATGTGACGCGCTCTGTGACGTCGTGTGTCACCTCAGTCGGCGTTCGGCGGATCACCACGTAGCGTGGCACCACCGAACCGGAAGGACCATCCCGATCATGACCACCATCACGCGCCTGGAGCTGTCACTGTCGACCGCTTGCGAGCAGGGTGCGATGTGCGTGCACGATCGGTCCGGACACGGGTTGAGCGCCATCCAGCTGCGCCTCGCGCTGGCGACGCCGAGCGCCTGGCGCGACGCGGTCGTCACCGCGGTCACCGCCGACGGTTGGATCACCCTCGTCGCGATCGCCGACGGTACGAACGTCCGGGTCTGGCACCACGCCGACGTGAGCGAGGACCTCGCCATCGGTGAGCCCGTCGCACTGCACGCGCGCTACGACGTCCTCGTCGCCGCCGGCCGCCACCTCAACGTCGCCCGCTGACACGAGAACGCCCCTCCGCGGAGGGGCGTTCGTCAATCGAGCAGCGGAAGTCAGGCGCCCATCGAGGCCATCATCTTCTCGCAGGCTTTCATGCAGGCATCGCACGCCATGGCGCACATGCGGCACGTCTCGCTCATGTCCGCATGCTTGTTGCACTCGTCCATGCATGCCCGGCACATCGCCATGCACGCCTGGATCATGGGCATCATCGTGTCGGCCGACATGCTCATCGGCCGCATCATCATGCGCATCATGGTGCCGCACATGTCGGCGCAGTTCGCGCACATCGACGCGCACATGCCCATGCCCTCCATGCCGGCCATCGCGTCCGAACACATCGTGCACGCCTGCATGGCGGCCGAGCACGCCTCCATGCACTCCTGCATCGACATCATGTCCATACCCGACATCGCGTCGTTCATCGACATGGACTTCATCATGTCCGCCGTCATGTCCATAGGTGTCTCCATTCGCATCAGGCGGATGCAGAGCAATGGAGGGCACCCGCGTCACGGCCGATCGTACGCGCGGCCGATACCCCGCGGAAGCCCCGGCGGCGTCCTTACGCCTTCTGCTGCACCCGGACAGCGGTGCCGGACGGGTCGCGCAGCGCGAAGTCGCGTACTCCGTAGTCCTGCTCCAGGACGTCCTGCACGATGTCCGCCTTCGCGTCGACCGCGCGGCGGTAGGCGGCGTCCACGTCGTCGGTGAGGAAGACGAGCTGCGGCAGGTTGCCCGCGACGAGCAGTTCGGTGAGCGCCTGCGCGACCTCCGGGGCCACTCCGGCCGTCGGCTGGGTGAGGACGATCTTGCCACCCTCCGAGGACGGGTCCCCGAGCGTGATCCACGACAGGTCGCCGTAGTTCACCTCGTTCTCCACCGTCAGGCCGAGGGCGTCCCGGAAGAACGCCGTGGACGCGGGCACGTCGGTGGACAGGACGGTCGTGTACTGCAACTGGATGCTCATACCGCCAGCCTAGGAATCGCCCGCAGCGGACGCTTCTTCGTTCCTGCTCGACTCGCCGCGGTGTCGCTGCGGTCGGGTCAGGCGCGACGCGATGAACGGCGGGAGCTCCGCCACGGCGCGATGATCGAGCCGCGCGTACGCGCTGGGGGAGCAGTCGTACACCTCGCGGAAGCGCGAGCTGAACGAGCCCAGGGACGAGAACCCCACCGCTGTGCAGGCGTCGGTCACGCCGGTTCCGGACCGGAGGAGCCACGCCGCCCGTTCCAATCGACGCGTCATGAGGTACTGGTGCGGTGCCTCGCCGTAGATCGCGCGGAACAGGCGTGCGAAGTGCGCCGGGCTGAGGTGCACCGATGCCGCCAGTTCCCCGACGGTGAGGTCGTCCGCGAAGCGCCGGTCGATCGTGTCCCGCGCCGTGCGCAGCAGCCGCAGCGTTGCGAGATCCGGGGGCGGGGTCACGGTCCGAGCGTACGCCGGACGGCGGGTGGACGACGCGCACGCCGGTAGGGTGGACCCATGGCATCCGCAGTCGATATCGCGACGCCGCCCACCAGGGATCCCTCGTTCGAGAACGTCTGGGATGAACTGGTCTGGCGCGGCCTCGTGCACGTGTCCACCGATCAGGAAGCTCTGCGTGAGCTGCTCGGCGGGGACCCGATCGTGTATTACTGCGGATTCGACCCGACCGCTCCGTCGCTGCACCTCGGCAACCTCGTGCAGCTGCTGCTGCTGCGCCGCATCCAGCTCGCCGGACACAAACCCCTCGGCCTCGTCGGCGGGTCCACGGGCCTCATCGGGGACCCCCGCCCGACGGCGGAGCGCACGCTGAACACCCGCGAGACGGTCCAGGAGTGGGTGAACCGCCTGCGTGCGCAGGAGGAGCGCTACCTCGACTTCGAGGGCGAGAACGCCGCCCGCATCGTCAACAACCTGGACTGGACCGCGCCCCTGTCCGCGATCGATTTCCTCCGCGACATCGGCAAGTACTTCCGCGTCGGCTCGATGCTGAAGAAGGACGCCGTCAGTGCGCGGCTGAACTCCGAGGCCGGAATCAGCTACACCGAGTTCAGCTACCAGATCCTGCAGGGCATGGACTTCCTCGAGCTCTACCGCCAGTACGGCTGCGTGCTGCAGACCGGCGGCTCGGACCAGTGGGGCAACCTCACCAGCGGCACCGACCTCATCCGCAAGGCCGAGGGTGTCGCCGCGCACGCGATCGGCACGCCGCTGATCACGAACAGTGACGGGACCAAGTTCGGCAAGAGCGAGGGCAACGCCATCTGGCTCGACCCGGAGATGTGCAGCCCGTACCGGATGTACCAGTTCTGGCTCAACACGGACGACGCCGACGTGATCACTCGCCTCAAGATCTTCACGTACCTGACCCGTGCGCAGATCACGGAGTACGAGCAGAAGGTCGCCGAGGAGCCCTTCCGGCGCGAGGCCCAGAAGCGCCTGGCGCTCGAAGTGGTCTCCACGGTGCACGGCACCGATGCCGCGGACAAGGTCATCGCCGCGTCCGAGGCGCTGTTCGGTCGCGGTGACCTCACCGCGCTGGACGCCGACACCCTGCGCACCGCACTCGAGGAGCTGCCGCACGCTCGCGTGGCCGGCGGGACGCTCGTCACGCAGGCGCTGGTGGACACCGGACTGAGCACGAGCCAGTCCGACGCCCGCCGCGCGATCGCGCAGGGCGGCGTGTCGGTCAACGGCGAGAAGGTCGTCTCGGACGATGCTCTCGTCTCGCTCACCCTTCCCGGTGACGCAGCCGTCCTGCGCCGCGGGAAGAAGACGCTCGCCGGACTGTTCGCGGCCTGAACGACGGTGACGGATGACGCGTCGTGCGCGTCGTCCGTCACCGGGCTGAGGTGCCGGCACACGCGAAGGAGGACGGATGCCGTTCACGCCGAGCCATGCGGTGGTGGCGCTGCCGTTCCTGCGCACGCCGCTGATCCCCGGCGCGATCGCCGTCGGTTCGATGACACCGGACCTCCCGCTGTTCCTGCCGGTGAACGCCCGACGACTGCTGCCGTACGGGGTGCTGCACGATCCTCGTTGGCTGGCGGTGACCGTCGTCGTCGCGCTCGTCCTGCTTCTGGGCTGGCGGCTGCTTCTGCGTCCGGCGCTGTCGGACCTCGCCCCGACGTGGACCGCTGACCGGCTGCCCGAGTCGTGGAGGGCGTCCTCGACGGCGACGGTGCATGAGACGTTCGTCGGTGCGCGCGGCGCCGTCCCGACATGCCTGCTCCTCCTGCTCTCCCTCGCGCTGGGTGTGCTCAGCCACATCGCCTGGGACTCGTTCACGCACGAGGGCCGCGAAGGAACGTCGCTGATTCCCGCGCTCGATGACCGGTGGGGGCCCCTGCTCGGGTACAAGTGGGTGCAGTACGGATCGAGCGTTTTCGGGTTGGTGGTGATCGGGATCTGGGCGTATCGCTGGTGGTCCCGGCGACGTCCGCACGAGGTGCAGCGCACGATCCCCGCAATCGCGCGGGTCCTGTGGTGGATCGCGCTGCCCGTGCTGCTGGTCGCTTTCGCCGTCTTCGGCTACCTCCGATGGGGGCCGTTGTCGGCGGACTTCACCGTCCAGCACCTCGCGTACGCCACCCTTCCGCAGGCGTGCGGGGTGTGGGGTGCCCTGACGGTCGTGCTGTGCGCCGTGATCGTCATCAGCCGCGCGCGGCGGGCTCGCGGCTGATCAGAGCCACGCCGGCTCGTCCGCTCCCCAGGGCCGTGGCGGCGCGAACCGGTCCGGTGCGCCGTCGTACGCGATGGCCGGGACCACCGTTCGCACCGTGGAAGCGCCGACGGTGACCTCCTGGGTCTCGATGGCGCTCGGATCAGCTGGTCCCACGGCGGGCCCGTCGCCGAGGCGCAGCAGCTCTGCCGCCATGCGGACCAGGGACGTCTCGATCAGGACGCCGCCGTCCGCGCGACGAGCGAGTGCGCGCAGGACGGCCTCGGCGAGGCGATATCCGGCGGAATGATCCAGCGCCTGCGCCGGCAGCGCACCGGGGGTCATCCCATCGTCGGATTCGATCATCGCGATGCCGTCGGATGCCTGCACGAGGCTGTCGAAGCCACGCCGCTCATCGCCCCATGCGGACAATCGTGCTACCACCATGCCGCGGCCCTCCGCAGCGATCGCAACGGGGTCGAAGCCGCGAGCCTCCAATGATCCGCGTCGATAGCCGGTCACGATCACGTCCGCCGTGCGGGCGAGTTCCCGCAACAGGGGATCGCTCACATCCAGGACCGCCGACCGCTTCCCGTGGCCGGTGTCCAGATGCTGCCAGGGGATCTCCGGCCGACCGGGCGGGTCGATGCGCAGCACGTCCGCGCCCAGCAGCGCCAGCGTCCGCGTGGCCACCGGACCGGCGATCACGCGGGTGAGGTCGAGAACCCGGACTCCCATCAGGGGTGCCCGGGCGCTCCCGGATGGCGCCGCACGGCTGCCCGTGCCGAGCGGAGCGACCCGGACCAGCGGTTCCGTCTGCAGTCGGGCCATGGTCGGCTGATCCGCCTTCGCGACGACCACCGCGAGTCCGCCGGCGTCGGTCACGGCCCGGGCCACTTCTCGCGCTGACCGGGTGCGGATCACGTCGGCGGCTTCCGCACGGTCCTCGTCGTCCCTCCCGAGGACGCGGAGAAGCGCCTCCAGATGCCAGGGATAGTTCGCATGAGTTCGGACCCAGCCGTCGGCGGAGGCGAAGAAGCCGGACAGCGGCGCGAATGCCTGCGCCGGATGGCCATCGATGCGCAGGTGCCGATCACTCGTGTACGCGGCGGCGACCCGAACCGGATCCACATTGCGGTGTTCCGCTCCGACCAAGGCCGCGGCCGCATGCGACGCGGCGGCCACCGCGTCGGATGCGAGCCTCCCGACGTCCAGCCGAGCAGGCAGCGGCACGGGAGTCATGGCCAGAGCAGCTCGCGCGGCCAGCTCTCGCCGTCGCGGCGATACCGCAGTCGGATCTGTCCGGCACCCGGGGTGGACGCGAAGAACTCGATCGTGCGCGGGACGACGGTGTGGACAGCCCACGTCCGGGTGGGACTCGCGGGATCAGCGAGCACCGCTCGCGCCTCAGCCTCGAACGCGGCGATGTAGTCCGTCCGGGAGGTCAAGGGCATGCTCTGCACACCCAGGCGGGCCGCGGCCCGAGCGTGCGGCGCGCGTGCCGCGTCGTCGGCGGCGGATACCGCGGGCGCCGCGCGATGCACCTCGCCGCGCACGCGGACCTGTCGCCCGAGCTCGCTCCAGAAGAACACGAGAGCGGCGTCCGGGTGTGCCTCCAACTGGTGCGCCTTCGCGCCGTCGGTACGCGTCGCGAACTCGTACCCGCGTGGAGTCAGATCCTTCAGGATCAGCACCCGTGCGTCCGGGCGGGCTTCATCGTCCGTCGTCGCGAGGGTTGCGGCGTGGGGGAACCGGATGCCGGCACTGATCGCATCGTCGAGCCACGAGCGGAACAGCTCATCCGGATCGGCCGGGGCCGTGTCCGGGTCGAAGAGGGGCAGGTCCGCGCCGAAGGTCGGCAGGGCCCGGAGTCGTTCGCGCAGGCTCGTCATGTCGAGAGAGTACGGGGCTGGCGGCCAACCGTCGATGGGCGAGGGTGGCGACACGCCCGGGGTGCTGACCCGATTCGCGCGGACGGGGGAGCGCGCGTAAGCTTTCATCTTGTTCGCCCCACAGGGTTGAGCGAAGGCCTCCGGGCCTGGCTCCCCTCAAGTGGTGGACATCACCCCCTGAGAAGAAACAGTTTCGGCTGGGTCTGACCTTCAGGTCTAGGGGAGGTGCTGGATCGGGTTTCCGGGTCGACTGAGACGTTACGGCGTGTCGGTTTGACGCCCTGCGAAACACGGTCCTAAGATTGAGAAGTTGCCCCGTTGGGCTGCCTGGGAGGGTGGTCTGGTGGGTGCGTCCGATCCTTGAGAACTCAACAGCGTGCACTTGTCAAATGCCAAATAACCTCGTCATCCCTTTTTTGGGGTGAGAGATTCCTTTGGATCAATTATATGGAAGTCAGTAATGACATCCTTTTTTGGTCAGTTTCAAACTCGCTTTCTTCTGGTCTTTTTCCGACTGGGAGTTATGCAACTGTTTTTCACGGAGAGTTTGATCCTGGCTCAGGATGAACGCTGGCGGCGTGCTTAACACATGCAAGTCGAACGGTGAAGCAGAGCTTGCTCTGTGGATCAGTGGCGAACGGGTGAGTAACACGTGAGCAACGTGCCCCAGACTCTGGGATAAGCGCTGGAAACGGCGTCTAATACTGGATACGAGTGGAGACGGCATCGTCATTCACTGGAAAGATTTTTCGGTCTGGGATCGGCTCGCGGCCTATCAGCTTGTTGGTGAGGTAATGGCTCACCAAGGCGTCGACGGGTAGCCGGCCTGAGAGGGTGACCGGCCACACTGGGACTGAGACACGGCCCAGACTCCTACGGGAGGCAGCAGTGGGGAATATTGCACAATGGGCGAAAGCCTGATGCAGCAACGCCGCGTGAGGGACGACGGCCTTCGGGTTGTAAACCTCTTTTAGCAGGGAAGAAGCGAAAGTGACGGTACCTGCAGAAAAAGCGCCGGCTAACTACGTGCCAGCAGCCGCGGTAATACGTAGGGCGCAAGCGTTATCCGGAATTATTGGGCGTAAAGAGCTCGTAGGCGGTTTGTCGCGTCTGCTGTGAAATCCCGAGGCTCAACCTCGGGCCTGCAGTGGGTACGGGCAGACTAGAGTGCGGTAGGGGAGATTGGAATTCCTGGTGTAGCGGTGGAATGCGCAGATATCAGGAGGAACACCGATGGCGAAGGCAGATCTCTGGGCCGTAACTGACGCTGAGGAGCGAAAGGGTGGGGAGCAAACAGGCTTAGATACCCTGGTAGTCCACCCCGTAAACGTTGGGAACTAGTTGTGGGGTCCTTTCCACGGATTCCGTGACGAAGCTAACGCATTAAGTTCCCCGCCTGGGGAGTACGGCCGCAAGGCTAAAACTCAAAGGAATTGACGGGGACCCGCACAAGCGGCGGAGCATGCGGATTAATTCGATGCAACGCGAAGAACCTTACCAAGGCTTGACATATTCGAGAACGCCCTAGAAATAGGGAACTCTTTGGACACTCGTTTACAGGTGGTGCATGGTTGTCGTCAGCTCGTGTCGTGAGATGTTGGGTTAAGTCCCGCAACGAGCGCAACCCTCGTTCTATGTTGCCAGCACGTAATGGTGGGAACTCATGGGATACCGCCGGGGTCAACTCGGAGGAAGGTGGGGATGACGTCAAATCATCATGCCCCTTATGTCTTGGGCTTCACGCATGCTACAATGGCCGGTACAAAGGGCTGCGATACCGTGAGGTGGAGCGAATCCCAAAAAGCCGGTCCCAGTTCGGATTGTAGTCTGCAACTCGACTACATGAAGTCGGAGTCGCTAGTAATCGCAGATCAGCAACGCTGCGGTGAATACGTTCCCGGGTCTTGTACACACCGCCCGTCAAGTCATGAAAGTCGGTAACACCTGAAGCCGGTGGCCTAACCCTTGTGGAGGGAGCCGTCGAAGGTGGGATCGGTAATTAGGACTAAGTCGTAACAAGGTAGCCGTACCGGAAGGTGCGGCTGGATCACCTCCTTTCTAAGGAGCATCTCAGTCCTTCGGGACTGCAGAGCCCAGTTCGAAGGCACACGTTCTTCGCTGGGAGCTCATGGGTGGAACATTTGACATGGCATCAGAACCAAGGGTTTCTGCTAGTACGCACTTCGGTGTTGGAACGTGGGGCCGGCGGGGCTGGTGCTTGCACGCTGTTGGGTCCTGAGGGACCGGACACCATGGCCTTCGGGTTGTGGGTTTGTACCTCTGGGCCTTCTTCGAGCCGGCGTGAGTCGGGGAGTGGAAGGTACCGCCCGTACTTTGAGAACTACACAGTGGACGCGAGCATCTTAAAGATGATCTGACCCTTCGGGGTCGATTGTTTTTGAAATATTTTTGGCCCTCACTTTTGTGGGGGTTGAGATTTCTTTAACTCATGTATTCAAGTCTTTAAGAGCAAACGGTGGATGCCTTGGCATCTGGAGCCGAAGAAGGACGTAGCAATCTGCGATAAGCCTCGGGGAACTGATAAGCAAGTTTTGATCCGAGGATGTCCGAATGGGGAAACCCCGCTGGGCGGCTTGCCGACCTAGTGACTCCCGCCTGAATATATAGGGCGGGTAGAGGGAACGTGGGGAAGTGAAACATCTCAGTACCCACAGGAAGAGAAAACAACCGTGATTCCGTGAGTAGTGGCGAGCGAAATCGGATCAGGCTAAACCTTGCGTGTGTGATAGCCGGCAGGCGTTGCATGCAGGGGGTTGCGGGACTTACCGGATTCTTCTGCCGAAGTTTCAACGTGACAGCAGCGTATAGACGAATGGTCTTGAAAGGCCAGTCATAGAGGGTGCCAACCCCGTAGTCGAAATGCGTGTGCTGGCGTGGTGAGTATCCCAAGTAGCACGGGGCCCGAGAAATCCCGTGTGAATCTGTCAGGACCACCTGATAAGCCTAAATACTCCCAGATGACCGATAGCGGACAAGTACCGTGAGGGAAAGGTGAAAAGTACCCCGGGAGGGGAGTGAAATAGTACCTGAAACCGTTTGCTTACAAACCGTTGGAGCACCCCTGGTAGGTGTGACAGCGTGCCTTTTGAAGAATGAGCCTGCGAGTTAGCGATACGTGGCGAGGTTAACCCGTGTGGGGTAGCCGTAGCGAAAGCGAGTCTGAATAGGGCGATTCAGTCGCGTGTCCTAGACCCGAAGCGAAGTGATCTATCCATGGCCAGGTTGAAGCGACGGTAAGACGTCGTGGAGGACCGAACCCACTTAGGTTGAAAACTGAGGGGATGAGCTGTGGATAGGGGTGAAAGGCCAATCAAACTTCGTGATAGCTGGTTCTCTCCGAAATGCATTTAGGTGCAGCGTTGCGTGTTTCTTGCCGGAGGTAGAGCTACTGGATGGCCGATGGGCCTCACCAGGTTACTGACGTCAGCCAAACTCCGAATGCCGGTAAGTGAGAGCGCAGCAGTGAGACTGTGGGGGATAAGCTTCATAGTCGAGAGGGAAACAACCCAGACCACCATCTAAGGTCCCTAAGCGCGTGCTAAGTGGAAAAGGATGTGGAGTTGCTCAGACAACCAGGAGGTTGGCTTAGAAGCAGCCACCCTTGAAAGAGTGCGTAATAGCTCACTGGTCAAGTGATTCCGCGCCGACAATGTAACGGGGCTCAAGCACGCCACCGAAGTTGTGGCATTGACATTATTGGTAGGCCTTCGTGGTCCAGCCGTGTTGATGGGTAGGAGAGCGTCGTGTGGCGAGTGAAGCGGCGGAGTGATCCAGCCGTGGACGCTACACGAGTGAGAATGCAGGCATGAGTAGCGAATGACGTGTGAGAAACACGTCCTCCGAAAGACCAAGGGTTCCAGGGTCAAGCTAATCTTCCCTGGGTAAGTCGGGACCTAAGGCGAGGCCGACAGGCGTAGTCGATGGACAACGGGTTGATATTCCCGTACCGGCGAAGAACCGCCCCAGTCAATCCAGTAGTGCTAAGTATCTGAATCCCAGTCACTGATCCCTTCGGGGTGACGGTCTGGGCCTAGCGTACGACCCCATTCTGGTGCGGCTAGCGTATTAACAGGTGTGACGCAGGAAGGTAGCCCAGCAGCGCGATGGTTGTCGCTGTGCAAGTGCGTAGGCCGAGAGATAGGCAAATCCGTCTCTCATCAAGGCTGAGACACGATGCGTATCAAGTGGGTGATCCTATGCTGCCAAGAAAAGCATCGACGCGAGGTTCCAGCCGCCCGTACCCCAAACCGACTCAGGTGGTCAGGTAGAGAATACCAAGGAGATCGAGAGAATCGTGGTTAAGGAACTCGGCAAAATGCCCCCGTAACTTCGGGAGAAGGGGGGCCACCCACTTATTAGGATTTACTCCGAAAGGGTGTGGTGGCCGCAGAGACCAGTGGGTAGCGACTGTTTATTAAAAACACAGGTCCGTGCCAAGTCGCAAGACGATGTATACGGACTGACGCCTGCCCGGTGCTGGAAGGTTAAGAGGACCGGTTAGCCGTAAGGCGAAGCTGAGAATTTAAGCCCCAGTAAACGGCGGTGGTAACTATAACCATCCTAAGGTAGCGAAATTCCTTGTCGGGTAAGTTCCGACCTGCACGAATGGCGTAACGACTTCCCAACTGTCTCAACCGCGAACTCGGCGAAATTGCAATACGAGTAAAGATGCTCGTTACGCGCAGCAGGACGGAAAGACCCCGTGACCTTTACTACAGCTTGGTATTGGTGTTTGGTGTGGCTTGTGTAGGATAGGTGGGAGACTGTGAAGCATTCACGCCAGTGAGTGTGGAGTCATTGTTGAAATACCACTCTGGTCACTCTGAATATCTAACTTCGAACCGTGATCCGGTTCAGGGACAGTGCCTGGTGGGTAGTTTAACTGGGGCGGTTGCCTCCCAAAAAGTAACGGAGGCGCCCAAAGGTTCCCTCAACCTGGTTGGCAATCAGGTGGCGAGTGTAAGTGCACAAGGGAGCTTGACTGTGAGACTGACAAGTCGAGCAGGGACGAAAGTCGGGACTAGTGATCCGGCAGTGGCTTGTGGAAGCGCTGTCGCTCAACGGATAAAAGGTACCTCGGGGATAACAGGCTGATCTTGCCCAAGAGTCCATATCGACGGCATGGTTTGGCACCTCGATGTCGGCTCGTCGCATCCTGGGGCTGGAGTAGGTCCCAAGGGTTGGGCTGTTCGCCCATTAAAGCGGTACGCGAGCTGGGTTTAGAACGTCGTGAGACAGTTCGGTCCCTATCCGCTGCGCGCGTAGGAAATTTGAGAGGATCTGACCCTAGTACGAGAGGACCGGGTTGGACGAACCTCTGGTGTGCCAGTTGTACTGCCAAGTGCACCGCTGGTTAGCTACGTTCGGGATGGATAACCGCTGAAAGCATCTAAGCGGGAAGCCGGCCTCAAGATGAGATTTCCATACCCTTCGGGGTGAGAGGCTCCCAGCCAGACTACTGGGTTGATAGGCCGGATGTGGAAGCGTGGCAACACGTGAAGCTGACCGGTACTAATAAGCCGATGACTTGATAACACTTTCATCCTGCGGATGATTCGCGTCCACTGAGTGGTTCTCGATGTACGGTCGAGAACACCACAAACGAACTGATCGTTTGTGGCTGAACGAACACATCAATAGTGTTTCGGCGGCCATAGCGAGAGGGAAACGCCTGGCCACATTCCGAACCCAGAAGCTAAGCCTCTCAGCGCCGATGGTACTGCAGGGGGGACCCTGTGGGAGAGTAGGACACCGCCGGACTTC
>NZ_LN648873.1 GCF_000826185.2 Microbacterium gorillae
GTTATCAGCGGCGTGATGGCGATTCCGGTTACCAGCGTCGCGATGGTGGTTCCGGTTATCAGCGGCGTGATGGCGATTCTCGTCCCCGGCGCGACGGCGACTCCGGTTACCAGCGTCGTGATGGCGACTTCCGGCCCCGCCGTGACGGTGACTCCGGTTACCAGCGTCGTGAGGGCGACTCGCGTCCCCGTCGTGACGATGCCCGAGGCGGACGCGAGGAGCGCGGCTCGCGCGGTTTCCGCGACGGCGGCGACCGGCGCGATGGTGGTTTCCGCGACGACCGGCGTTCGAGCCGGCCGCCGCAGGATGTCCGCGCGGATCGGCCGAGGGATCCGGAGCTCCCGGAGGACATCACGGCACGCGACCTCCACGGTTCTGCGCGCAACGAGCTGAAGACCCTCAGCAAGGAGAACGCCGAGGAAGTGGCCCGCCACCTGGCTATGGCCGCCCGTCTGATCGAGGATGACCCGGAACTCGCACACCAGCATGCGCTCGCCGCAAGCCGTCGCGCCGGCCGGATCGCTCTCGTTCGAGAGACGGTCGCGATCACTGCATACGCCACTGGCGACTTCGCGCTCGCACTGCGGGAGCTGCGGACGTACCGGCGTATCTCCGGGAACTCGGACATGATCGCTCTCATCGTCGACAGCGAGCGCGGCATGGGGCGGCCTGACCGCGCCCTCGAGGAGGGGCGTGGCGTCGATCGGGCCTCGTTGCCGACCGAGGTTCGGGTGTCGCTGGCCATTGCGATGTCCGGCGCTCGACTCGACCTGGAGCAGGCCGATGCTGCCCTCGGTGAGCTCGATATTCCGGAGCTCGATCCCGACCGCGCGTTCTCCTGGAGCCCGGCGCTGTTCGCTGCCCGCGCTCTGGTCTTGGAGGAGCTCGGCCGCGATGACGAAGCCGCTGAGTGGACTCGTCGCGCCGAGGTCGCGGAGGAAGCCCTGTCGGACGGCATGAGCGACGAGATGATCGTGGTGGAGGATCTCTACGTCGAGGACGAAACCGGCGAGAGCGCGTCCGACGAGAGCGCGTTCGACGAGAGCGCGTCCGACGAGAACGCGTCCGACGAGGACGCGGCGGTGCAGACGGCGTCCGCGGCGGTCGAATCCGATGCGATCGTGGCGGAGGAGCCCGATGGTGTCGCGGCGGAGGTCGCTGAGCTCCTGGGCGAGAACGACGAGCAGACGGCTGTGGCGGAGCCGGTGGTGGCGAAGCCGAAGCGTGCGTCGCGTGCGAAGAAGGTGAACGCTGCTGAGGTCGAGGCTGAGGCTGTGGCGGAGCCGGTGGTGGAGAAGCCGAAGCGTGCGTCGCGTGCGAAGAAGGTGGACGCTGCTGAGGCTGAGGCTGAGGCTGAGGCTGAGGCTGAGGCTGTTGCTGAGCCGGTGGTGGAGAAGCCGAAGCGTGCGTCGCGTGCGAAGGCCGTTGATGCCGACTCGCCGCGCAAGCGTGCCCCGCGTCGCGTCGTCGAGGACTGAGCAGTGCCGCTGTTTCGTCGGGACGCCGCGCGCCGCGAGGCGACGCCGTTGGACGGCGTGGACACGGTCCTCGCGGACCTCGACGGCGTCGTGTACGCCGGAGCGGGCGCGATTCCGTATGCCGTCGAGAGCTTGAATCGGGCCCGATCCGGCGCTCGGATCGGGTACATCACCAACAATGCTTCGCGCACGGATGCGTCCGTGGCTGCGCATCTGTCGGAGCTCGGCCTGCCCACGCGTCCGGATGAGATCGTCACCAGCCCGCAGGCGGCCGTTCGGCTTCTCGCCGAGCGGGTGGCTCCCGGCGCCACGATTCTCGTGGTCGGCGGCGACGGTCTCATCGACGAACTCACGAAGGCCGGTTTCGCGGTGACGCGCAGCGCGGACGATGCTCCCGCTGCGGTGGTACAGGGTTTCGCTCCCGAGGTGGACTGGAAGCAGCTCGCCGAAGCTGCGTTCGCGCTGCAGACGCCGGAGGACGAGGGCGGTATTCCCTGGATCGCGACCAACACGGATTGGACCATTCCGCAGTCCCGCGGCATCGCGCCGGGAAACGGCACCCTGGTCTCGGCCGTCCACACGGCGGTCGGCCGCCTCGCGACCGTCGCCGGCAAGCCCGAGACACCGATCTTCGAGGAGGCGGTGGCTCGCTTCGATGCCACGTCGCCGCTGTTCCTGGGCGACCGTCTGGACACGGACATCGCCGGCGCATCGCGCGCAGGCATGCGCTCGGTCCTCGTCCTCACCGGGATCGATCGGCCCAAGCACGTCCTCGCCGCTCCCGCCGGATCGCGGCCGGACTACATTCTGGCTGACCTTCGCGGCCTCTTCCAGCCTTACCCGACGGTCGTGACGGACGGAGACCGGGTCACGGTCGGGTCGTCGACGGTGCGGGTCGACGGTGCGCACATCGTCATCGAGCGCGCGGGCGATCAGCTGGATCTCCTGCGTGCCGGAGCTCGCGCGATCTGGGACTCCGGCCGGGCGATCTTCGGCTTCCGTGTGCCGGAGCAGCTCTACGCCGACCCGTTCCGCTCACGCTGAGCGTCGGGTCGGGCGCGTAGAGTTGGCTCCGTGACCGACCTCAACACTTCCGACCAGGGATTCGTCAGCCGGTTGCGCGTGATCGAGGAACAACCGCTCGCGTCGCGCGCCGACGCGTACGCGAATCTGCACGACGAACTGTCGCGCCGACTCGACTCCGGCGTTCCCCGATCCACTGCCGAGTCCGCCTGATGGGGCGCCTTGATGCGGAGCTCGCGGCGCGCGGACTCGCGCGGTCCCGCACCCACGCCGCGCGGTTGATCGCGAACGGCCTGGTCACCATCAACGGCACACCGGTCGTGAAGGCTTCGACGGCCGTCCCCGCGGACGCGGTGCTGGGTATCGCCGAGACTGATCACTACGTCTCCCGCTCAGCCCACAAGCTCATCACGGCCCTGGACGGCTTCGGCATCGACGTCGCCGACCGTGTCGCTCTCGACATGGGCGCATCCACCGGCGGATTCACCCAAGTCCTGCGGGAGCGCGGTGCCGAGCCGGTCCTCGCGGTCGACGTGGGCCACGGACAGCTGGACGGACGGATCGCGGACGATCCGGGAGTGCGTCCGGTCGAAGGATTCAACGTCCGACATATGACGCCGGCCAGCCTCGCCGCCGCAACAGGGGTGGCGCTTCCTCCCCAGGTGATCACCGGGGACCTGTCCTTCATCTCGCTGACCCACGTCCTGCCCGCCGTGACTGCGGTGGCCGCTGCGGACGCCGACATCGTGCTGCTGATCAAGCCGCAGTTCGAAGCCGGTCGCACCGCCGTGCGTGGTGGACTCGTGACGGATCCGGGCATCCGGGCGGACACGATCTCCACGGTGCTGTGGGCCGCATGGGACTGTGGGCTCGGCACTGCCGGCCTGTTGAACAGCCCCATCCTGGGCACGCACGGCAACGCCGAGTACCTGGTGCGGCTCTCCGCGGCGGCCGGCGTGAATCCGACAGAATACAGAGACCGAGTCCTCGAGGTGACGGGAGCATGATGGACGAGCGGAACATCCTCGTCGTCGCACACGCACGTCGTGACGACACCGTCTCGGCTGCAGTGCGCGTGATCGAGGCGCTGCACACCGCCGGCGCGCGTGCGGTGATGTCCATCGAGGACCTGCGCGATCTGTCCGAGTCGTTGGGGGACACCACAGCCCTGCGACCGGTCTACCTCCTCGGTGAGCAGGTGGCCCCGGCCGCCCTGGAACTGGCGATCGTGCTCGGTGGCGACGGAACGATCCTGCGCGCCGCGGAACTCGTGCGTGAGGGATCCGCCCCCGTGGTCGGGATCAACATGGGCCATGTCGGCTTCCTCGCCGAGGGCGAGCGCGACAACCTCGACGAGGCCGTGCGCCGCGTGATCGCGCGCGATTACACCGTCGAGGAACGGATGGCGCTGAGCATCCGGGTCAAGAACGAACAGAACGACACGGTTTACGAGACCTTCGCGCTGAACGAGGCGTCCATCGAAAAAGGCGATCGGGAGCGGATGCTCGAGGTCGTGATCGAGGTCGACGGACGTCCGCTGACCAGCTACGGCTGTGACGGGGTCGTCGTTTCGACTCCCACGGGGTCGACCGCGTACAACTTCTCGGCCGGCGGTCCCATCATCTGGCCGAACGTCCAAGCGATCTCGGTGGTGCCGCTGTCCGCGCACGCCCTGTTCGCGCGCCCGATCGTGATCGATCCCGCGTCCTGGGTCGCCATCGAGGTCATGGAGCGGTCAGCCGGCAACGGCGTCCTGTGGGCGGACGGGCGCCGTTCTCGAGAGCTGCCCCCGGGCGCTCGCGTGGTGGTGCAGCGGTCGGTCAAGCCCGTCCGTCTGGCCCGTCTGCACACGGCGGTGTTCACCGACCGCCTCGTCAACAAGTTCCGGCTGCCCGTGGACGGGTGGCGCGGGCCGGACCCGGCGACCGGCATGATGCGGGCGCTGCGAGGTGACCGTTGATCGAAGAGATGCGGCTTCGCGACCTCGGCGTCATCCACGAGGCTGCCCTGCCGATCGGCCCCGGGTTCACCGCCATCACCGGGGAGACCGGCGCAGGCAAGACCATGGTGGTCACCGGTCTCGGGCTACTGCTGGGGGCGCGCGCCGATTCTGGCGCGGTTCGGGCGGGTGCGGAACAGGCGGTGGTCGCCGGCGTCTGGATCGTGCCGGAGACCGGCGCCGTGGCCGACCGCGTCGCAGATGCCGGGGGAGAGGTCGAGCCTCTCGGCAACGGCACCGCCGAGCTGTACGTCTCGCGGACGCTCACCGCAGAGGGGCGATCGCGGGCCAGCGTCGGGGGCCGCGCGGCTCCGGCCGGAGTGCTGGCGGATCTCGCTGATGACCTGGTGGTCGTCCACGGCCAGTCCGACCAGCTGCGTCTGCGGTCGGCGGCAGCGCAGCGCGATGCGCTGGACCGCTTCGGTGGCACTGCGATCGGTGAAGCCCTCGCCGACTACCGGATCGTCCACGACCGGCTGCTCACCATCGACGCCGAGCTGGACGAGCTCGTCACCCGCAGGGACGAGCGCACTGCCGAGGCGGATCGTCTGCGCGCCGAGATCAGCGAGATCGAGCAGGTCGATCCGCAACCCGGTGAAGACACCGAACTGCAGGCACGGGCCGAGCGCCTGTCGAACATCGAAGACCTTCGTTTCGCCGCGGTCACCGCGCACGAGGCGATCTCGAGCGACGCCGATGCTCCGGACGTCACCCTGCTGCTGGGGGAGGCCCGACGGGCGCTCGAGCGCACCACGGATCCGGACCTGAGCGACCTGAGCGCGCAACTCGCCGACGTCGGGTACCGCGTCGCCGACATCGCAGCCGGGCTGTCCGCCTACCTCGCGGACCTCGACGAGTCCGGTCCGCATGAGCTCGCGACCGTCGAGGAACGGCGTGCGCTCCTGGCCGGTCTCGCCCGTGCGCACGGGTCGGTCGATGATGCGCTGGAGCTCCTGGCGACCGGCTCGGCGCGACTGATGGAGTTGGACGACGACTCCGATCGCATCGACCGACTCACCGCCGAGCGAGAGGACACGGCGAGGGCCGTGGTCGATGCCGCCGCGACCCTTACCGCAGCGCGGACGGAGGCCGCGACGCGGCTGAGCGCGGCCGTCACGGAGGAACTGCACGCCCTGGCGATGCCGGACGCCTCTCTGGTCGTCGAGGTCACGCCGGGCACCGCGTCCACCCATGGACACGATGACGTCGCGATCCTGCTCGCACCGCACCCGGGGGCCTCGGCCCGGTCGGTCTCGCGCGGTGCGTCCGGTGGGGAGCTGAGCCGCGTCATGCTCGCGATCGAGGTCGTGATCTCCGCGACCGATCCGGTTCCCACCTTCGTCTTCGACGAGGTCGATGCCGGTATCGGCGGAGCAGCGGCGATCGAGGTCGGGCGGCGCCTGGCGCGGCTGGCGGAGACGAGCCAGGTGATCGCCGTGACCCATCTGGCGCAGGTCGCGGCGTTCGCGAACAACCACCTGTCCGTCGTGAAATCGAACGATGGGAGCGTGACGGCATCGTCTGTGCGTCGCCTCGACGGCGGCGAACGGGAATCGGAGATGGCCCGGCTGCTGTCGGGACTCACCGACTCCGATGCCGCGCTCACGCACGCTCGCGAGCTCCTGGCGCTTCGGGCCGGAGCCTGAGCACGAGCGCACCCCCCGAGATTGCAGTAGGCCGTTCGGTGCGATTCGTCGGCTTGTGAGCGGTACGTATTCTCATCCAAGATCTACGGCTTCCGCACTGCACCGGCGAGAGACATTCCGGCTCCCACGCTGAGAGCAGGGCCCGCGGAGCCGGGGGCAGAACGGCATCTACGCGCGGAGACGCTGATATCGCGCGGAGACGCCTGCTGCGGAGGCGGGCTGGGCGTGCCCCTGCCCAGGATGCGGATCTAGATTCACCGTCATGAGGACTTCGGGGGCGATGGGCTCGGGCGGCACACCACAGACGCCGCCCGCACTGGGTCGCTCTGCCACGATCGACGGCATCCTCGCCCTCCTGCGCGCGCGCCAGGACGTCGTGGTCGACGGCGAGGTGGGGCTGGGCCAGGAGTCGCTGCGAGCCGCGCTGGCCACGGCCGCCGAGAACGACGGATGGCGCGTCGTCGCGCCCGACGGACTGGCCGGTGCCCCGCTGACCACGCGGGTGCTGCTGCTGGCCGACCTTGACGAGATCGAGGGGTCCCACCTCCGCGATCTCACGGCCCTCCGGCTGCGTACTCCCACGCGCTTCGTTCTCACCCGGCGTCCGTTGCAGCCGTTCGCGGCGGCCACTCGCCATGACAGCAACCCGGCCATCGCCGGTGCGGTGCGGGTCGACATCCGGCCGCTCACGCTGAGCGAGAGCGACCAGCTGGTGGATGAGCAACTGGCGCGCGGAGCATTGCCGCGAGACGTCAGCGGTGTGGAGCGTCGGTGGGTGTGGGTGACCAGTGGCGGCTTCCCACGTATCGCGCTGAGCCTGCTGCACGACCTGATGCACGCCGATGAAACACCGGTCGGGCCCGTCGCGCTTTCGCGAGCGACAGTCGTCGAGGCATCGGCCGTGATCTCGGCCCTCCCGAGCGTGCTGCGCGAGCTCGCCGAGTCTTTGCTCCCGTTGATCGGGGTGGGGGTGACTCGGTTGCAGCACAGCTTCGACCAGGCGGAGCTCTCGCTGCTGTTCGAGAGCTTCGTGGTGCGGCGGCATGAGGACGCGCTCCGCATCCCGGCACCGATTCAGGCGGCGTTGCGGTTGCACGCCGGGGGGACCCGCATCGGAGCTCGAGCGCGCGAGGTGCTGGTGGACATCTGCACCGCCATCGCGGTGGATGCCGGCTGCAGCGAGTCGGAGGTCGCGGTGGCGGCCGCGGCGATCATCGCGGACCCGGAGCTGCGAGCACTGCTGACCGACGAGACCCAGCGATCGGTGATGTCCGCCGGAATGTGGGCCGCACGCCGCCGCGGCGACACCACCGCCGCTGCCGCGCTCGCGCGGCGCCTGATGACCGTCTTCCCGGATCAGGAGAGCGAGGTGCTGCGCGTGGCCGCTCGTGGTGCGCGCGATGATTTCGCCGGGTACGCACGTGAGGTCGCCGCCGACGATTTCGCGGGCGTTCCCCCACCGGGGCTGTGGGCGTGGGTGATGAGCATGCGGTTCCCGATGACCGGCGCGGCGGACGGACTGCTGGATCTGCTCGGCGCAGTGCGGGATCGACTCCCGTCGGATGAGGCCCGGCGGCTGGACGCGCTGGTCGTGGCCATTCGGTCTGTTGCGGCGCTCGAGGCCGGGGATGTGGGGACAGCGGTCTCGCTCGCGGCGCAGATCTGCGGTGGTGCGGACACCGACGTGTTCGCTCAGTTCCGAGCGCTCGCGGTCCGAGCCGCGGTGGCATCAATTCGTCTGAACCACGCCGAATTGAGCCGCGTTGACGCCGAGTTCGTCGCTCTCCTGCGCCGCCGAGACCAAGTTCCGGGATTGACGGATGCCTTCGCGCGTCGTACAGCGGCGAATGCTGCGCTGGTGATCGCGTTGGCGTTCACCGGCGCAGGACTGCAGCGAAGTGCGGAAGCGCGGGCGTTCGAAGACACGTGGCTCACCGAGGCGATGATCGTCGGCGACGCCACCCGCTTGCTGCCTCCGCTGGTGACCCGGCTGCTCTCCGCGGTGCATGACGGTGACAGCCGCGAGCTGCAGACCGTGACGGCCTTCATCCGTCGGCACGGCGCCTCGGAGCTGGGCGTGCAGGTGCTCGCGATCCTCGACCGCGACCCCCACGCCCCGCTGGAACGCGCCCGGATGTCGCGTTTCATGCGCTTCGCGGTGTCCGCGATGCGTGCCATCGGGGTGGGCCTGCGCGCGACGATGGGGGAGTTCGCGGAGTCCCTGCGCGCGATCGAAGAACAGCGTTCGCCCCTGCTGCGGCTCGGGCTGGACTTCGTCGCCGCGGCGTCGGGTGTCGCGGTGGCGGCCACCGGACCGGCCCTCGACGCCGAAATCGAGGAGCACACGGTTCCGGGTGCCCTCGCGGGTTATCTCGCCGGAGTGGCCGCCGCGGACCCGACGCCCGTTCTGCGCGCGGCCGCGGTGTTCATCGAGGCCGGTGCCGCGCAGCCGGCCGCCTCTGCGCTGGAGGCGGCGCTGCTGCTCACCGGGGACGATGCAGAGCTGAGCGAGGAGATCCGCGCCATGCGGCAGACCCTCGGCGCCGCGTCGGATGCCGCCGAGCACTCACCCCAAGCCCTGACGGCTCGTGAGCGTCAGGTGGCGTTGCTGGCGGCGCAGGGTATGCGCAACCGGGACATCGCGCGCCGGCTGTACCTGTCCGTCCGCACGGTCGAATCCCACCTCTACCGAGCCAAGCGCAAGCTCCTCATCCCGCGCGAGAGTCTCCAGCTCGCGACTCTGCTGCAAGAACCCGGCCCGCCGACTGACGCCGCCGACCCGGAGGGCGGCCCGGAGCCCGTCCCCGAGGCCTGAGCCGGTGGCGCTCGTGCCGAGACGTCCCGCTGATCGCACGGTCCGGTTCGCGCAAAATGCAGTGCAGAGAATCAACAGGCCGTCCTGGTTGAACGATGTTCGGTGACAGCCCCGAAGCACTACGGAGGGTACCCCGACACGCACGTAGACGAGTGCACGAAAACACTGCGAGCATGCACTGCGTTCTGCGCGTCTGAACTGCATCCCGACTCCCGTGCTCTGGCCTGCGATCGGGGCGACGGCACGCTCGACCGTGCCGGAGTTTGTTCCGGCTGAATGCCGTCCTAGATTCGCCGTCATGACGACTTCGGGGACGGGCAGTCACGCAGCCCATGCGCGCTGGACCGCACCGACCATGGGGCGGGCCGGGATGATCGCAGACATCCTCGCGGCCGTCCAGACCCACCAGTCCGTCCTCATCGACGGCGAGGTCGGATTGGGCCTGGAGGCCGTGCGGGATGCCGTGGCTGACGCCGCGATCGCGGACGGATGGCGAGTGATCGCGCCGGGAGAACTGGTCCGAGCGCAGTCCGGTGCGCGCCTGCTGCTGATCGGTGATCTCGCGGACCTCGGGTCGGCGGAGGCGGGGGCGTTCATCGCCCTGCGCTCGCGGTCCTCCGTACCGTTCGTGCTGAGCCGTCGTCCGGCGCAGTCGTTCGAGGGCTCAGCGCCACTGGACCGCCGCATCGGCGCCGCGGGCGCCGTCCGGTTCACGCTCGAGCCGCTGACCCCGGAGGAATGCGATCTGCTCGTGGACGAGCAGGTGAACAGGGGGGATGTCCCGAGGGATGTCAGTCCGGTCGAGCGCCGCTGGATCTGGACCACCAGTGGCGGATTCCCGCGCATCGCCGCTGCCCTTCTGCACGATCTGATCCGTGCCGACGATGCGCCTCCCGGTCCGATCGCGCTGTCTCGAGGGACGGTGCTGGAAGCCACGACCATCGTGAACGCGCAGCCGCCGCTGCTGCGCACGCTCGGTGTGGCGTTGCTGCCGTTGATCGGTGTGGGCGTCGCGCGGCTGCGGCGCAGCTTTGACGCGGTGGAGCTGTCCCTCCTGTTCGAGAGCAATGCGGTCACGCAGGTCGACGAGGTGCTGCGAATCCCGATGCCGTTGCAGGCCGCCTGGCGTCTGCAGGGTGACACCCACCGACTGCAGGATCCGGCGCGGGAGGTGCTCGTCGACATCTGCACGGCGGTCTCCGTGGACGCCGGCTGCTCCGAGGGCGAGGTCTTCGCCGCTGTGAACGCCCTCGCCATCGATCATGAACTCCGCGTCGTCGTGGGCGAGGACACGCACTTCGCCGTCCTGTCGGCGGGCATGTGGGCCGCACGGCGGCGCGGGGACAACGCGCTGGCAGCTGCCCTCGCGCGTCGTATCGTGACGGCGTTTCCGGCGCGTGCGTGCGAGCTGACCCGCATCGCTGCGCGTGGCGAGGACGACGACCTCGCCGAATACACTCGGGAGCTCCGTGACGGCGAACTGTCGATGACACCATCGCAACTGTGGACCTGGGTGCTGAGTCTGCGTACCGTCATGACCGGAGACCGCTCGGGCGTCGTGGGCTTCCTGTCCGAGGTGCGTGAGCACCTGCCCGCCACTCGCGCGGACAGCGTCGATGAGCTGTCTCGCGCCGCGCAGGCGGCGGATGCGCTGGAGGCCGGCGACTGGGAGGAGGCGGCCGCTCTCGCCGATGCGCTCGTCGGCGACGAATCGGCCGCGGTCACCGCTCGTTACCGCGCGTTGGCCGTGGGCGCCGCGGTGGCCGCGGTCCGCCTGGATCATGACGCCCTGCACCGCGTCGACCGCATGTTCGTGACGGTTCGGCGCCAGCACACCCTCTCGGGACAGCTCTCGGACGATTTCGCGACCCGGACCCAGGCGAGTGTCGCGATGTACATCGCGCTGGCCTTCGTCGGCTCGGGGCTCGCGCGCAGCGCCGAGGCCCTGGACTACGAGAACACCATGATCACCCGGGCGATGGTCGCGGGGGACGGCCCGCTGCTGCTGCCGTCGCTGATCACTCGGATGCTGTCCTCGATGGAGACGGCGGATGCGCGCGAGCTGCAGGCCATCGTCCGCTTCCTGAGGCGGAACGCGGGCAGTGAGCTCGGTCGCGGCATCGTCGCGATCATCGATTCCCCCCGCCCGGGGGGCGAGCGCCGGCGAGGCATGTCTCGATTCGTGCGCTACGGGATCGGGAGCGTGCGAGCACTGACCATCGGACTCCGGTCCTCGACGGCGGACTTCGGGTCCGCCCTTCGTGCGATCGGAGAGCCGGCGACGCCGCTGGTGCAGCTCGGGTTGGCGTTCGTCAACGCCGCCACGGGGACGGGACCGATCGCACCCGACCGGGGGAGCACAGCGCTGGAGTCGCATACCGTGCCCGGGGCTCTGCGGGACTACCTCCTCGGTCGGGAGCGATCCGATCCGGAGACGCTCATGTCTGCGGCGAGTGTCCTGCTGGCGGCCGGTGCCGCTCAAGCCACCGAGGCGGCGCTGAACGCGGTACTTTCCGCGGCCGACGACGATGAGGACCTCGCGCGACGGGTGCGATCGATGCGACGCGTGGCGGGATCGCGTGTGCCGGACCGCTCGCGAGCCCAGCAGGCGCTGACTCAGCGAGAACGACAGGTCGCGCTCCTCGCCGCGCAGGGCATGCGCAACGGCGACATCGCGCGGCGCCTGTATCTGTCCATCCGGACCGTCGAGTCGCACCTCTACCGTGCGAAGCGGAAGCTCCTCATTCCGCGCGAGAGCCTGCAACTGTCCATGCTGCTCCGGGAACCCGAGCGTCGTCAGGCTGATCGGATCGGGGATCTCCGTGACTCGCAGATCCGACGCATTCGCGAGGCGGACACGACCGACGAGGCCTCGGACAGCGGCGAAGCCGTCTGAGCCCGCGGAGGCTCCCCAGCCTCGGCTGACGCGACGCGGAGGTCACTCCGGCGCCCCCGGTGGGCGGCTCGGAGCGGCCACCGTGCCGATGGTCGATGTCGTCTGCGCGCCGGCACCCGGTCGCGCTCCGGGAGCCGATCGGCGGAGCCGCCGGCGTCGGTGTCCGGCCCGGTGAGCGGCGAAACGGCGCGGACGGGGCGAGTGCAGTGAGAAATGCCGTGGATATTCGCGTCATCCGGCAGTGATCGCGCAGCCGGTGCAGAGCGGCCCCGTGAGAATGCGGTTCGCCGCGCGTCGAGCGGGACGAGCTTCCGTTGCTACTTTTCCGGCTGTTGGGGTGTTAGTGCGCGCGATCGTGCCCGCACCCCGGGCTCGCGCCGCGGGCCGACGGGCGGATTCCCGACTGCCGAACTGGGAGGAAACAAGTGAAGAAACCAACGAACGGACGACGACGACCGTGGGGGAGGGTGGCGTCCGGCGGCGTTGCCGCGCTCGTCACGGTCGCGGCGGTGGCACTGCCCTCCGTGGGCGCGAATGCACTGCCGTCCGATGACTCCGAGGCGCAGGCTCAGGTGCTGCGCTCGACGATCTTCCCCGCCGACCTGGCGGGGATCGGCCTCAGCCATTCCGCGCTCCCCAGTGATCCGGGCGTGGACAACGGTGCCCTCGATCTCGGAGTGCTCGCCGCGCAGACGATTGAAATCGGCGGCGTGCAGGTGCCGTTGTTCGGACCCGACGGACTCATCGATCTCGGTGAACTGGGCGCGTTGACCAGCTACAGCGACGCCGTGTCCGAGACGAATGCCAAGGCCGCGGCCGGTCTCCTCGGCGAAGGCGGTTCGATTGCGGTGTCGCCGGGTGCCGGCGTGGGCACGGATCCCGCGTACGTCGATCTGACGCGGCTGTTCGATCAGCTGAACATCAACGGCTTGACCGATCAGGTCCTGGACCAGGCGCGATTGGAGATCGGAGCGCTGGCGGCGGAAGCCGAGACGAACGCAGGGACATTGACGTCCGACTACGTTCTCGCCGGTATCGATCTGAACCTGCGCAGTCCGCTGGTCGGAGGTGTCGCGACCACGCTCGGCGACGGCATCACGTCCGCCCTGGGGCCCGTCAGCGACCTGGTCGCTTCCGGTGGCGCGCTCGATCAGCTCCTCACGACGCTGCAGAACACGATCAACGCCCTGAGCCTCGGTGGCGCAGGAGTGAACGTCACGAGCGCGGATGTGCAGATCAACGGCATCGACGCCGTCGCCGCGACCGTGGTGCAGGAGCTCATCGCCGAGCCGCTCACGGACAGCACCGGCGCCGTGACGGTCGATCTCGGCACCGGTCTGATCCACATCGACATCGCGAAGCTGATCGCTTCTGACCCTTCGCTCGGTGGTGACATCAACAACCTGCCGCCGAACACGGATGTGATCTCGGACGAGTTCATCGCGGCCGTCGTGCAGGGCATCACGGAGTCCATCGAGGGTCTGACGAACAAGGTCACAGACCTCGTTCTGGCAGCCGCGAACGAGCTGTCCGTGAACATCAACATCGGGGTCGAAGGCGGCTGCCTGCCGATCGTGGGTTGCACGGCGACCGGAGGAGTGGAGATCTCCGGCACGCTGGCGCAGTTCGCCGGAACCGATCCGACGCCGTTCACGACGAACGCGAACCTCGTGGTCGCGGGAGTCGACCTCGGCGGCGCCCTGCTGACACCGGTCGTGACCGCACTGGTCAACACCGTCAATGGCGTCACCGGCCCGCTCGTGCTCGCCGCGCTCAACGCCGTGTCCAGCAACCTCACCGAGATCGTGCAGACGACGCTCGCGCCCGTGTACGCGGTCCTGGATCCGATCGGGCAGGCGATCAGCTCTCTGCTGCAGTTGCGGATCAACGATCAGCCGACTCTCGCCGGCGGCGTGGGCGACCTCGAGCCGGAGTCGTTCACCATCCGGGCGCTGAGTCTCACACTCCTGCCCGGAGCCACGGGCCAGGACGGGCTGCTCAGCCTCGCGCTGGCGAGCGCGACGGTGCGGGCGCTCGCGGAGGAGCCCGTGTCCAACGTGAATGCGGCGGCGTCGGCGGCTGCGTCGGCTCAGGCGGATGCGTCCTCGGATGCGGTGGCGGCGGCGGCGGCGGCGGCGGCGGCGAATGCGGATGCGACCTCGGTGGCGTCGGCGGCAGCGGATGCTTCGGCGAACGCGGCGGCTGCGGCTGCGGCTGACGCGGATGCCTCGACGGATGCCTCAGCGTCGTCCACGACGGACGCCAACGCGGCATCGGCAGCGGCGGCGAATGCGGCAGCGAACGCGGACGCGTCCGATGATGCGAACGCGAGCGCTTCGACGGCGGCGGATGCGAATGCGGCGTCGGCTGCGGAAGCGGCAGCGACGGCGGACTCGTCGGTCGATGCCTCAGCGGCTGCGGCGGCGAATGCGGATGCGACCGCCGACGCGACTGCGGCTGCGAACGCGGACGTGAATGCGGCGGCTGCAGCGGCGGCGTCGGCTCAGGCGGATGCGTCCTCGGATGCGGTGGCGGCGGCGGCGGCGCAGGCTGCGGCGAATGCGGATGCGACCTCGGTGGCGTCGGCGGCAGCGGATGCTTCGGCGAACGCGGCGGCTGCGGCCCACCGGCGCTCCGATTGCTGCTGGTCATCGGCGCGGTGTTCACGCTCTGGCACGTGTTCGCGTCATTCCTCTGGATCGCACCCGTCAGCCCCCTGCGGGAGACCGTCCCATCCGGCATGCTGTCGGGCTACATGCTTCCGCTGTTCGGTCAGTCGTGGAGCGTCTTCGCGCCCGAACCCATCAACGGCAGCTATGGCTTCCTCGTCCGCGCCGTGACGAAGGACTCGGACGGCAAGGAGCACACCACCGACTGGGTGAGCGCGACGGATGTCGAGCTGTCCATGATCCGGAACAACCTCTTCCCGCCGCGCGCCGGAATTCAGGCAGCTCAGCTCGCGAGCGAGGTCAAGGGTGCGTTCGATGACCTCACCGACGACCACCGCGTGATCGCGGGACTGAACTACTTCGATGGTGATTGGGAACAGCGGATGGAGACCAAGATGGCCTCCTACGGCGGTGCGGACGCGGTGACGGCGTTCATCGCGAAGGACCACATGGCGGTCGCCTACGCCACGCAGGTGGCCCGCGCCGTCTGGGGTCGCTCGGTCACGCGCGTGCAGTATCGAATCACTCGGCAGAACGTCGTCCCCTTCGCCCAGCGCAACGATCCGGACGCCCAACCACCGGCGCTGAAAGTGACCGTGACGGGGTGGCGGGGGCTGGCCGTGAACCCCGGGCAATCGGATGCCGCCTTCGCGGATGTCTTCCGCGCGCAGTGGGAGGCCACCCGATGAGGCTGTCGCGAGTCGGAGCCGTCGGAGGCGTCCTGACACGCACCGTCCGGGCTCTCGCGATCGCTGCGGGGACCGGTTTCCAGGACCTCCTGGTGGATGCCGGGCGTCTCATCCTGCGGACCGGGGCCTGGGTCGAGGCCTGGCTTCTCGATTCGAAGAAGGCGGAATACGGCCTGGCGGTGACGCGCATCCTCTTCGGTGTGGCCGCGGTCGGACTGCTGGTGTCGAACTTCCGCACCCGGCTGTACTCCTTCGGGAGCGGCTCGCTCTGGAACGGTGAAGGAGTGGCCGCCAAGAGCGACTTCCCGCAGTTCTGGCTGTTCAGCGCGTTCCACCGGGCGATGGCGAACGACGTCGTCTACACCGTGCTGTACGTGCTCCTGCTGGCCCTCGCCGTCGCCTTCCTCCTCGGCTGGCGGACGCGCGCGGTGCATCCGGTGTTCTTCGTGATGTGGGTGTCGTTCATCGAGGCCAATGACATGCTCGGCGACCAGGGCGACAACATGTTCCGCATCGCCCTGTTCTTCATGATGTTCGCCGACTGCGGGGGACGGCTCTCCCTGGATGCGCGTCGCCGCACGCGCCGCGGAACCGTGCGGCGCACCACCTCGGCCTGGTATCAGGCCGAGACGCTGGCCCACAACCTGGTCCTCGTGATCCTCACGGCACAGGTGTCGTTCGTCTACGTCTCCGGCGCGCTCTACAAGGCGTCCGGGTCTCCGTGGTCCGGCGGATACGCCGTGTACAACCCCCTGAGCACTGACCGATTCGGGACCTGGCCCGCGCTGAGCGAGCTCGTCACGGCGTGGGGACCGGCGGTGACGATCGCCTCGTGGGGATCGATCATCATGCAGCTGTCCTTCCCGTTCCTGCTTCTCTCGCGACCCACCCGCATTCTCGGACTCGGCGGCATCCTCAGTTTCCACGTCGCCATTGCCGTCCTGATGGGCCTGCCGTGGTTCTCGTTGGGGATGATCGCGATCGACTCGATCTTCATCCGCGACCGCACCTGGCGAACGATGGGAACGGGGCTGCGGCGACGACTCCAGGCCGCGCGCCAGACCGTTCCGCCGCCGGCGTCGCCGGGAACGTCTGACGAGGCGCGCGATCGCGGGCCACGCGAAGCGCGAGAACTCGCCGGAGCGCACCGGGCGTAACAGAGCGTCCGACGGCGGACACTCGGGCGAGTCTGTGAGTATGCTGTGTGCATCGCTTGCGCACGCCGCGCCGGATCAAGGGGGAGATCTGTGGCTGACCACGCCGACGACAGTGTGAACGGAGTGCCTGAGGGCATCAGGCCGGAGGACGGGTCCACCGGGCTCACGCCGCGACCGGAAACGGCGGGTGCCGGCGTTGCAGCTGACGCCGTCTCCGGTGGTCCCGAGCAGTGGGCGCCGCCCGCTGACGAAAGCCACCCGGCCGCGGCCGAGACGGAGCATCCGGTGCCGGCCAGCGGGACGGATTCGCCTCCGCCCGCTCCCGCGCCGCGCGAGCACGTGGTGGCACCGCCGCTCGTGCCGGCCGCTGCCGTGCCACCGGTGACCGCGCCGCACGACACTCCGGCAGCGGAGCAGGCGGCGACGGCGCACGCCCTTCCGGGTGCGCCGCGGTCGGAAACGCAACTCGCGATCCTGGCCGAACTGCGCGGACTCGTTCAGCCGCGGGGATGGCAGACACTGCTGCTGCTGCTCGCGGTCGTCGTCGGCGTGCCACTGATCACCGCGATGCTCCTGTTCGCCGTGATCTCCGGTTCCGTCGGCGAGAACCTGCCCGTCGCGTCCGGTGATGCGGTCTCGATCCTGATGCTCGGGTGGGGCCTTCTGCTCGGCGGCGGAATCGACGCGGTCGGCACCGTCCTCGGATCGACCGGCGGAGTCGGATTCACCGTCGTCGCGCTCGGGACCTTCGCGACGATCTGGGCACTGTCCTGGTTGGTCGTGCGCTTGCGCTACCGGGGCGACATCGCGCACGGCACCGCGGTCGCGTCCGGTCGCGTCGCACTGCTCGCGCGGTCCGCGGTAGAAGCCGCCGCCATCGCGGTGGTCGCGGCCATCATCGCCGCCTTCGCGCGCTGGGACATGAACTCCGGCGTCTCTCTGTTCTCCGCCGAAGTGTCCGTCACCTCGCGTCCGTTCGCGGTGTTCCTCTGGACACTGGTGCTGGTGGGAACCGCCGCGTTCGCCGCGCGATTGAGCGTGCGCAGGCTCCCGGTCCGAGCACCCCGGCTCTCCGCGGTGCTGCGGGAGATCGCATGGTACTTCGCGATTCCGGTATCCGTGCTCACGGTGCTCGCCCTCGTCGGTCTTCTCGTCGCAGGGCTCAACGCGGACCCCGCGCTTCCGCAGATCGCGCTCGCGTGGATCCCCCTCGGGGTGAACCTCGGCCTGTACGCGTTCGCCGCCGGGCAGTTCGGCCGTGTCGTTGCGGGCACCGGTCCGGGTGCCACGCAGGCCGCGTACGCCTGGGAGCTCCTGCGTGGCTGGGGCGTCGCGCTGGTGATCATCACGCTGCTCCTGCTGCTGTTCGTCGCGATCTTCCTGGGCGTGCGCCGTACGCGCACCGGCCGCTTCGAGGCCGGACGGATCTGGCAGCTCCCGCTCGGTGTCTTCCTCGTCTACGGCTTCCTGGCCGTCGCCATCCTGCCGTTGTCCGGGGACGTGCTCGGGTTCGGCGGTGTCGCCGGGCTGTCGTGGGAGACGACGCTTCTGGTCGCGGTGTTCGCCGGGGCCGTCTCCGCCGGGGCCGAGGTCCTGCCCGCGTTCGTCCACGGCATCAACCCGGCGCTGCTGAGCACGCTCGCCGGAAAGAAGGCGACCGCGCGCTGGATCACGGGGTCCACCCGTCCGGCCGCAGATGCGTCGGCCGCCGGCGCCCCCGCGGTGCCGCTCGCGGCGGCGGCGGGGGACACGCTGCCGTTGGCCCCGGCGGACATCGTCGACACGGTGCCGCTCCTCCCGACGGAAGCGGCGAACGCCACACAGCCGACCGTTCCGCTGCTTTCGCCGGCGGCCGTCGCCGGCGGGCCGCCCGCTCCGGAGGGGAGCGCACCCGAGCTCACGCCGATGTCCGCGAAGTCCAAACGCGCCACCATCGCCGTCATCGGCGGGCTGGTCGGTGTCGGACTGCTCGTCGCCGCCGGTGCCGTCACGATCAACGTGCTGAACTCGCTGCGCGACCCGGCGGCGGAGGTCAGCGCGTATCTCGGTCTGCTCGAGAACGGGAAGTACGACGAAGCCACCGCGACGGTCAACCCCGGCGTCAAGAACGACCAGCGCGTGCTGCTGACCTCTGCTGCGGCCGCGGATGCGACGCCGCTGACGGTCGACTCCGTCGAAACCACGTCCCGCGGTGACGGACGGGCCTCCGTCCGCGCGAAGTACTCCGTCGACGGAGAGCAGTTCACCCGCGACTTCACGGTCAGCGCCGGCCCGAACGAGTTCCTCGTCCTGAACACGTGGCGCCTGGACGAGCCGTTGATCGTTCCGGTCTCGCTGCGCGGTCCCGCGGACCTCGCCGTCACGGTCGGCGGCGCCGAGGTGACGTTGCCCTCCGCCGGCGACGGTTATGGGGCGGAATCGAGTGGTGTCGGCCTGTACGCCTACCCGGGGATCTACCCGGTCTCCGGCGACGGAGGGAAGTTCTACGAGGTCACCGGCGCCACGCTCCGGGCCACCTCCGAATCGGGAGAGAACGGCGTCGCGCTGGAGCGTTCTCCCAGCGACGCGCTGCGGGACGCGGTGTTCGCCAAGGTCAGCGAGCGGCTGAAGGCCTGTGGTGAGATCCCGACCAACATGGACTCCGAGTGCCCGAGCCTGGTGCGCGACACCGACCTGTCGGCGTTCGCAATCACCCCGCCGAAGTCGTTCAGCTCGTTCGAGAACGGGCGCTTCGAGACGGAGCGGTACACCGCGACCGCGACGCGGGACGCGACCATGTGGAACAAGAACCCGACGCCGACGGAGCGCGAGTACACCATGTCCGGCACGTACGAGGTCGCCGACGGCGAGGTCGAGGTCGACTTCAACGGCAGCTGGTGGTGACAGCTGCGGTCGGTCCCGACGCCGGGACCGACCGCAGCGCCCGCCGACACGCACGGAGGACGGTGTCATGTGCGCCGCACCGTCGGGTTCGCTGATAGCATGGAAGCCCGTGGCGGATACTTCTTCAGCAAGCGCGAACTCATCCACTTCGGCCCCCCGGTCGGTCCCCGACAAGGTCACGAAGCACATCTTCGTGACGGGAGGTGTCGTCTCTTCGCTCGGCAAGGGACTCACGGCCGCCAGCCTGGGGAATCTTCTGACCGCACGCGGTCTTCACGTCGTGATGCAGAAGCTCGACCCGTATCTGAACGTCGACCCGGGAACGATGAACCCGTTCCAGCACGGCGAGGTGTTCGTCACCGACGACGGCGCCGAGACGGACCTCGACATCGGCCACTACGAGCGGTTCCTGGACATCGAACTGAGCCAGGCGGCGAACGTCACGACGGGCCAGATCTACTCGCAGGTGATCGCCAAGGAGCGCCGCGGCGAATACCTCGGCGACACGGTGCAGGTCATCCCTCACATCACCGACGAGATCAAACGTCGCATGCGTCTGCAGGCGGACAACGACCCCCAGCCGGACGTGATCATCACCGAGATCGGCGGCACCGTCGGCGACATCGAATCGCAGCCGTTCATCGAGTCCGCCCGTCAGATCCGCCACGAGCTGGGCCGGGACAATGTGTTCTTCGTGCACGTCTCGTTGGTGCCGTTCATGGGCGCTTCGGGGGAGCAGAAGACCAAGCCGACGCAGCACTCCGTGGCCGCGCTGCGCTCCATCGGCATCCAGCCGGACGCGCTCGTGCTGCGCAGCGACCGTCCGGTCACGGAGTCGAACAAGCGCAAGATCGCGCTCATGTGCGACGTGGACGAGCGTGCCGTCGTCAACGCGGTGGACGTGCCGAGCATCTACGACATCCCGACGATGCTGCACGACCAGGGGCTGGACGATTACATCGTGAACTCGTTCCGCCTCGCGGATGTCGCGACCGACGTGGACTGGTCACGCTGGGACAAGGTGCTCGGCGCCGTCCACAACCCCAAGCATGAGGTCACGATCGGCCTGGTCGGCAAGTACATCGACCTGCCCGACGCCTACCTGTCCGTGACGGAAGCGCTGCGCGCCGGCGGGTTCGCGCAGGAGACGCACGTCACGATCGAGTGGATCGCGTCGGACACCTGCGAGACGCCGGAGGGTGCGGCCAAGGCCCTCGGACACCTCGACGGCGTGATCGTCCCCGGCGGCTTCGGCATCCGCGGGATCGAGGGCAAGCTCGGGGCCCTGCGCTTCACGCGGGAGCAGGGCATTCCGACCCTCGGCATCTGCCTCGGCCTGCAGTGCATGGTCATCGAATACGCGCGCGACGTCGCGGGTATCGCCGGGGCGTCCTCCAGTGAGTTCGACCCGGACACGACCGAGCCGGTCATCGCCACGATGGAGGAGCAGGTCGACATCATCGCCGCCGGCGACCTGGGCGGAACGATGCGCCTCGGGCTGTACCCGGCGGCCCTCGCGGAGGGATCGATCGCGGCGGAGGTGTACGGGTCGACGACGGCGCAGGAGCGCCACCGTCACCGCTACGAGGTGAACAACGCGTACCGCGACCGCCTGGCAGAGGCCGGGCTCGTGTTCTCCGGCATCAACCCGGACCTCGACCTCGTCGAGTTCGTGGAACTGCCGCGCGAGGTGCACCCGTACTACATCGCCACGCAGGCGCACCCGGAACTGCGATCGCGTCCGACGGCCGCACACCCGCTGTTCCGCGGACTCATCGGTGCGGCGTTGGAGCGGCACCGTGCGAGCGAGCTGTTCCGGGACGAATCCGATGACTGACCTGCGTGACGAGGCGTTCGAGCCGGAGGTCATCCGCCGCGAACGTGTCTTCGCCGGCTACATCTGGGATGTCGTCAGCGAGACGTTCCGCTACGGCGACGCGGAGCTGACGCGGGAGTTCATCGAGCACCCGGGTGCGGCGGCGGTCGTCGCCCTGGACGCCGAGGAGCGCGTCATGGCGCTGCAGCAGTACCGGCACCCGATCCGGACGCGCGACTGGGAGCTGCCGGCGGGAATTCTCGATGTTCCGGGCGAGGATCCGCGCGACGCGGCGGCCCGGGAGCTCGCCGAGGAGGCCGACCTGGCCGCGGACCGCTGGGACCGCCTGGTGTCGGTGCACACCACCCCGGGCGGTAACAGCGAGCTGATCCATGTGTACCTGGCGCGCGACCTGCGCCCCGTGAAGACGGACTTCGTTCGCACGGGTGAGGAGGCGGACATGCGCCGGGCATGGATACCGCTCGGCGAGGTCATCGACGCGGTCCTCTCCGGAGCGATGTGCAACGGCATCCTGGCCACCGGTGCACTCGCGGCCGCAGAACTGCTGCGCCGCGAGCGGGCGCACTGAGATGCAGCCGGATCGTGCCGTGGACGCGTACCTGCGCCACGTCACGATCGAGCGCGGCCTCTCCGAGCACACCGTCGCGGCCTACCGCCGGGACCTCGCGGGGTACGTCGCCTGGCTCGCGGAGCGGGGGATCGCCGACACCGCCGCAGTGACCGGACCGATCGTCGCCGAATTCGCCGCCGAGCGAGCGTCCGCGGAGCCGGCACCGGCGGCGACGAGTCTGGCGCGTCTGCAGTCCTCGGTTCGAGGCTTGCATCGGTTCCTCGTGCGCGAGGGGATCGACACCGATGACCCCACCGGGCGCCTGCGCCCTCCGAAGCCCCCGCGCCGCCTGCCGAAAGCGCTCACGATCGCACAGGTCGAGACGCTGCTGAACGCCCCCAGCCCCGAGGAACCACTCGGTATCCGCGACCGCGCGCTGCTCGAGCTGCTCTACGCGACCGGTGCTCGCGTGTCCGAGGCGATCACGCTTGACGTGGACGATCTCACGCACGGCGACATCCTGCGCCTGCGCGGCAAGGGAGACAAGGAGCGGATCGTCCCGATCGGGTCCTACGCCCGGACGGCGGTGGACGCGTATCTGACCCGCGTGCGCCCGGCGCTCGCGGCGCGTGGTTCGGCCACGCCTCGCCTGTTCCTCGGTGCTCGCGGGGCCCCGCTGTCCCGGCAGAGCGCCTGGCTCGTGATCCGCGCCGCCGCCGAACGTGCGCACCTGAGCGAGAACGTCTCGCCGCACACGCTGCGGCACTCCTTCGCGACCCACCTCCTCCAGGGCGGAGCGGATGTCCGCGTCGTGCAGGAACTCCTCGGGCACGCGTCGGTCGCGACCACCCAGATCTACACGCACGTGACGGTGGACGCGCTGCGGGATGTCTACGCCACGAGCCACCCGCGAGCGGTCTGAGTCCACCTCGGAGCAAAAGTTACATCTTTCGATGTATTTCCCATCACGTTCCTGTGACATTTGTCGCGGTCCGCGGGAGTCGCCCCCTACTCTGATCCGAAACGCTGACGTCTCTGGGGGATCAGATCATGCATGTTCGGTCGATTTTCGCCGCCGCAACGATCGCGGTGGCCGCGCTCGGGCTGGCCGCCTGTTCCGGCCCGGGCGCCGGAACCGGAAAGAACGGTGAGCTCACCTGGGAGGACTCGCCGCTGAACAAGTACCTCTCCGCCGGCTACGACTCCGGGATCAGCGACGAGGACCGGCAGGCCGAGTTCGACAAGCAGAACGCCAAGGTCGAGGACGTCGTCGCCGCATGCATGGCCAAGGAGGGCTTCGAGTACAGGCCGAACACGAACAACTCCGGCGTCGTGTACTCCGACGAGGACAACCCCTGGAAGCCCGACGACCGCAAGTGGGTCGAAGAGTACGGCTACGGGATGCTCAAGTCTCCGTGGCAGGAGCAGTCCGGTGAGGAAGTTTCCGAGGACCCGAACCAGAAGTACGTCGAGGGACTTTCGGAGAGCGAGCGGGCTTCCTACTACGAGACGCTCTACGGCGGGGAGCCGGACCCGGAAGACGTGAACGAGGACGGCTCGTACACGCTGACGTGGGAGCAGAGCGGCTGCCAGGGCTCGGCGCAGCACGAGGTCTACGGCGACGACGCCTCCGACCTGCTCAGCGAGCAGTACCAGGACCTCTTCGACGCGATGAATGACATGTACACCAAGCAGTGGGACAGCGCCCTGGCGGTGGACAAGAAGTGGTCCGCGTGCATGGAGGAGGGCGGCTACCCCGGCATGGAACGTCAGTCGGCTGCGCAGGAGGCCTTCAGCGACAAGCTCAACAAGATGTATGAGAACGCTGACCCGGAGAAGGGACCGGATACGAACTCGGAGGAGTACAAGAGTCTCCAGAAGGACGAGATCAAGCAGGCCCTGGTCGACCTCGACTGCCGGGAGAAGGTCGACTACGCCCAGGAGCAGCTGAAGGAGCAGTTCGCCGCCGAGGAGGAATTCATCGCCGAGCACAAGGCTGAGCTGGACGAATACAAGAAGGCTGCCGAGCAGGCGGCGAAGAAGTCGTGATCCGCAAGCGAGGCCGCCGAGATTCTGACGAGACCGCGGAGATCACCGCATCCGACCCGACGACGCCCGAGGCGCGGGACGGGAGCTCGTTCGACGAGTTGATGACGACCGCGGCGCCGGAGCCGGAGCAGGTCATCGTTGAGAAGCCGTCGCGTCGGGTCGCCGGATGGGGGCGCGTGTTCCGCGGCAACAAGACCCTGTGGATCGTCGCGGGGGTGGCCGTGCTGTCCCTGGTCGCGGGACTCCTCGTGCAGCGCTTCATCATCTCGCCGGCCGAGGCCGCGTCGAACACGGAGCCGCCGGAGCCCGGCCTGGTCACCGCGCCCGTGGACTTCGGTCCGCTGAGCAACGACGTCGTCATCCGGGCCGACGTGGGGTACGCCGATTCGGTCGAAGTGAAACTGGACACGTCGGCGATCTCCGGGCCGGCCGTGGTCACCGGCCGTGTGCCGAAGGTGGGGGACGAACTCGCCGCGCTCAGCATCGTCACGGAGGTCGCCGGACGACCGGTCATCGTGCTGCCCGGTGAGCTGCCGGCCTACCGCAACCTCCGGATCGGCGTCGCCGGCCCGGACGTTCTGCAGCTCAAGCAGGCGCTGGTCAGCGTCGGTATCGACCCCGGCGACGTGGCCTCGGACGCGTTCGATCAGACGCTGGCGGACGCGATCGGACGACTGTACGACGCCGTCGGCTACCCGTCTCCCGCGGGTGAGGCGACGGCCACGGAGGCGTACCGTGCCGCGCAGGACTCCGTCACCGCGGCGCAACAGGGGATCGCATCCGCGGAAGCGGCGCTCAGCCAGGCCGGTCAGGGACCGAGCGGGGCGCAGGCGAAGGAGCTCGACGTGGCCGTGAACCGCGCGCAACGCGAGCTGGACGCCGCGCGAGCGGACCCGGCTCGTCAGGGCGAGGTCGCCGACCTGGAGGACGCCGTCGCGGTCGCGGTCGCCCAGCGCGACGACGCGTACGGCGGCAAGGACCTGAGCGGCGAGCAGGGAGCGGTGAACGCCGCGTACGAACAGCTCAACCGCGCGCAGGAGGGCCTGGAGCTCGCGCGTCAGGGCGTGCAGCCCTTCCTGCCCTCCAGCGAGGTGCTCTACCTCGCCTCGCTGCCGCGACGCGTGGACGACGTGAAGATCACCCGCGGCGCGATCCTGGAGGGGGTCGCGATGACCGTGTCCGGCGCCAACATCCGTCTCACCGGTGCCGCCGCAGACGCCGACGCGAAGCTGCTGAAGGTGGGCGATACGGCGTCGTTCCGGTTGCCGGATGACACCGAGGTGCCCGCGAAGATCGCGTCGGTCGAGCAGCCGAAGGGGGAGAAGCGCTGGACCGTCACGTTCGAGCCGGGGAAGCTGACCCCGGAACAGTGGGCGACGGTCCAGGGCAGCAATGTGCGCGTCAGCATCGGCGTGGGCGCGACCGACGGCGACGTGCTCTCCGTGCCGCTGGCCGCGCTGACCGCCGGGTCAGGCGGTGAGGCGCGCGTCCAGGTCGTGGACGGCGACCCGCGTGACGGCGAGAAGGCCGAGACGCACCTGGTCACGGTCACCACCGGACTCGCGGCCGGCGGCAGCGTCGAGGTGACGCCGGTGGAGGGGGCCCTGGAGAAGGGCGACCTCGTGGTGATCGGGGAGTGAGGTGAGTCTGGTCGAGCTGCAGGACGTCACCCGGTCCTTTCCCGGCCCGCCCGAGGTGCAGGCGCTCAAGGGCGTGAACTTCGCCGTGCAGGAGGGGGAGTACGTCTCCGTGATCGGGCCCAGTGGGTCGGGCAAATCCACGATGCTGAACCTTCTCGGACTGCTGGATCGCCCGAGCGTGGGCGAGTACCGACTCGCCGGGACGAGCACGGGGGCGCTGAACGAGGACCAGCGCGCCGCTGTGCGCGGCCGTTTCATCGGCTTCGTCTTCCAGGCCTTCCACCTCATGCCGCGCCGGTCCGTGCTCGATAACGTGCTCATGCCGATGCAGTACAGCGGGGTGCCGCGGGAAGAGCGCGAGCCTCGGGCGCGCGAGGCGCTGGAGCGGGTCGGGCTCGGCCACCGGGTGGACTTCCGCCCCGGCTCGCTGTCCGGCGGTGAGCGCCAGCGCGTCGCCGTCGCGCGCGCCGTCGTCAGCCGGCCGCGTCTGCTCCTGGCGGACGAGCCCACCGGAAACCTGGACCAGGCGACCAGTGCTGAGGTGATGAGTCTGTTCGAGGAGCTGAACGCGGATGGTCTGACCCTCGTCGTCATCACCCACGACGACAACGTCGCCGCCCGTGCCCACCGTCGGGTCCGCATCGCGGACGGTCGGCTGAGCGAGGTCGCGTGAAGTGGTTCCGGCGGCGCCGATCCGCCGCAGACGATGAGACCTCGCCGGCGACGGGGGAGGACCTCGTCGCGCCGATCCCGCACGCCGACCGGTTCCTCTTCTCCGACCTCGCAGCCGAGGCGACCGCGGACATCGGGTCGCGGCCGGGTCGATTGGTGATGACGACGGTCGGCACCGTTCTCGGCATCGGGGCACTCGTGGCGACGATCGGTTTCGCGCAGACCACGGCGGGACAGATCTCCAGTCAGTTCGACGCCGTCGCCGCCACCACGGTGGTGGTGCAGCCGCAGGAGGCGAAGGCCGGTCGCGAAGGGAAGCTCGCGGCCACCGGACGACTGCCCTGGGATTCGCCGGACCGGGTGGAGAGGCTCGTCGGGGTGGAGGACTCCGCTCTCATCGGTGAGGTCGATCTCGGCGGACAGGACATCACGGCGGTCCCCGTCGTGGATCCGTCCGCCGTGCAGAAGGCGCCACCGGACCTGATCGGTGCGACCCCCGGACTGCTGCACACGCTGCGGGGCGAGATCGTCACCGGTCGGATGTTCGACTCCGGACACCTGACGCGGGCGGACCGGGTCGCGGTGCTCGGCGCGGGTGCCGCCGAGCAGCTCGGGGTGTCCCGCCTGGACACGCAACCGGCCATCTTCATCGCGGGCGTGCCGTACGCCGTGATCGGCATCGTGGACGGTTTCGCTCGACGGGCCGAGCTGACGGACAGCGTGATCATTCCGATGTCCGCCGCGCAGGCGGACTTCGCGCTGCCGGCCCCGTCGCAACTGCAGATCCGGATCGGCGTCGGGGCGGGGCCGCAGGTCGCCCGGCAGGCCGTGATCGCGCTGGCACCGGACGCCCCCGAGGGGCTGAAGGCGAACTCGCCGCCCAAGCGCAGCGACCTGGCTCAGGACGTCCAGGCCGACGTCAACTTCGTGTTCATCGTGCTCGGCGCGATCGTCCTGCTCGCCGGTGCCCTCGGCATCGCGAACGTGACGATGCTGAACGTCTCCGAACGCGTGGGCGAGATCGGCCTGCGTCGCGCGCTCGGTGCGACCCGGCGGCAGATCGGTTCGCAGTTCGTGCTGGAGTCCATCGTGATCGGCCTGCTGGGCGGTCTGATCGGGTCGGCCGTCGGTGTGTTCGCGATCGTGGGCGTCTCCCTGGTGCGCGGCTGGTCGCCGATCATCTCCCCGTGGGTGGCGCTGGCCGGCGCGGTTCTCGGCGCGGTCGTGGGTCTCGCGGCCGGCTGGTTCCCGGCACGACGCGCCGCGCGCATCGAACCCGTCACCGCGCTGCGTGGCGGTTGAACGGCGAGTGAACCATGCGGATCCGATCCCGTCGGTAGACTCGACGGAGCGAACGGATACGGGAGACTCGGTGGCGCACAACGTGAAGACGGGCAAGACCCAGGCCGGCGACGAGGTCATCATGGGACCGACGGGTCGGCCGTACCACGGCTTCGACACCCCCAAAAAGCTCGACCAGCACGGTCCGGCACGCATCATCGCGCTGTGCAACCAGAAGGGTGGCGTCGGCAAGACGACCACCTCGATCAACCTGGCCGCGGCCCTGGCCGGCTACGGGCGCAAGGTGCTCGCCGTCGACTTCGACCCGCAGGGCGCGCTGTCCGCCGGACTGGGTGTCGCAACGCACGACGTCCCCACGGTCTACGACCTGCTGCTGGATCCGAAACGTGACGCGCACGAGGTCATCGTGGAGACCGCGGTGGAGGGTCTGGACATCCTCCCGGCCAACATCGACCTCTCCGCGGCCGAGGTGCACCTGGTCAACGAGGTCGCGCGCGAGATGATCCTCTCCCGCGTGCTGCGTCAGGTCGCCGGTGAGTACGACGTCATCCTGATCGACTGCCAGCCCTCGCTCGGCCTGCTCACCGTCAACGCGCTGACCGCCAGCCACGGCGTCCTGATCCCCCTGGAGTGCGAGTTCTTCGCCCTGCGCGGTGTCGCGCTGCTGATCGAGACGATCGACAAGGTCCGCGATCGCCTGAACCCCTCGATCGAACTCGATGGCGTTCTCGCCACGATGTACGACCCCCGCACTCTGCATTCGCGCGAAGTGCTGGAGCGCGTCGTCGACGCCTTCGGCGATGACGTCCTGGAGACCGTGATCGGCCGTACCGTGAAGTTCCCGGACGCGTCCGTCGCCGGCATGCCCATCACGGAGTTCGCGCCCGAGCATCCCGCCGCGCAGGCGTACCTGCGCCTCGCGCGGGAGTTGGTCTCCCGTGGCGCCGTCGCCTGACGACGCCCCGGGTGCGGCGGTCGCGCCGGCCGAGGAGGGCAGCGGCTTCCGTGTGTCCCTCGGCAACTTCGACGGCCCGTTCGACCTGCTGCTGACGCTGATCTCGCAGCATGAGATGGACATCACCGAGGTGTCCCTGAGTCGAGTGACGGACGAGTTCATCGCGTACCTTCGCGACCTGGACGATCCGTCCGAGCTCGATCAGGCCTCCCAGTTCCTGGTCGTCGCAGCGACCCTCCTGGACATGAAGGTGGCCGGGCTCCTGCCGCAGGGCGAACTCGTGGACGCGGAGTCCGTGGCGTTGCTGGAAGCCCGCGACCTGCTGTTCGCGCGGTTGCTTCAGTACCGCGCCTTCAAGGAGGTCGCGGTCTGGTTCCAAGGACGCTTGGAGAGCGAGGACCGTCGCCATGCGCGCGCGGTGCGGCTGGACGAGAAGTTCCGCGCGCGCGTTCCGGAGCTCATCTGGACGGCGTCGCTCGAGGATTTCACCGCCACTGCGCTGCTGGCGTTCGCGCCGAAGGCGCTGCCCACCGTGGGTCTGGATCATCTGCACGCCCCCCTGGTGTCGATCCGCGAGCAGGCGGCGATCGTGGTCAGTGCGCTGCGCAGCCGAGAGTCGATGACCTTCCGCGAACTGATCGCCGGGGTCGACACCGCCGGGGTGATCGTCGCCCGCTTCGTTTCCGTCCTCGAGCTGTACCGGCACGCGGCCCTGTCCTTCGAGCAGCTCGAACCGCTCGGCGAGCTCACGCTGCGGTGGACCGCGCAGACCTGGTCCGAGGACACCCTCGCCACATTGGGAGCCGACTATGACCGATGACATGGACGTCGCAGAGCGCGTGCTCACCGACCGTGAGATCGCCCAGCGGCTGGAGGCGATCCTGCTCGTCGCCGAAGAACCGCAGGCCGTGGTGAGCCTCGCCGCGGCGGTCGGCGCGCCCACCAAGGCCGTGCGTCGAGTGATCGCCGAGCTCGTCGCGGACTACGACGGTGAGTCCGGGGGACCGGTGCGCGGGTTCGAGCTGCGCGAGGTCGGCGGGGGCTGGCGTTTTTACGTCCGCGTGGAGCAGGACACACTGGTCAGCGACTATGTCAACGCTCAGGCGCCCGCGCGGCTGTCCCAGGCGGCGCTGGAGACCCTCGCGGTGATCGCGTACAAGCAGCCGGTCAGCCGCAGCCAGGTCGCCGCCATCCGCGCCGTGAACGTCGATTCGGTCGTCCGGACGCTCGTCGCGCGGGGGCTCATCACGGAACTTTTCACCGACGCCGAGACCGGCGCCATCAACTACGGCACCACCGATCTGCTGCTGAGCAACCTCGGCATCAACTCGCTGGACGAACTGCCGCCGATCTCGCCGTTGCTCGATGACGGCGCGGACGGCTTCGACGAAGGGATCTCATGACCGAGCAGGACGGCGTCCGCCTCCAGAAGGCGCTGGCGCACGCCGGTGTCGCCTCCCGGCGCGTGGTGGAGGAGATGATCACCGCCGGGCGCATCCGCGTGAACGGTGAGGTCGTCACCGAGCTCGGCTCGCGACTGAACCCGGAGACCGACCTCGTGGACGTGGACGGCACGGCCGTCCAGCTGGACACGACCAAGCGCTACGTCATGCTGAACAAGCCCACCGGGGTGGTCAGTTCCATGAAGGACGAGCAGGGCCGCCCGGACCTTCGTCGCTTCACGAGCGAGTTCGAGGAGCGGCTCTACAACGTCGGGCGTCTGGACGCGGAGACCAGCGGTCTGCTGGTGCTGACGAACGACGGCGACCTCGCGCACGTGCTCTCGCACCCGTCCTTCGGCGTGACGAAGGTCTACATCGCGAAGGTGCGCGGGTCCGTGACCCCGCAGACGATCGCGAAGCTGACCAAGGGGATCGAACTCGAGGATGGCCCGATCGCCGCCGACAAGGCCCGATTGCTGGACTCCTCGAAGGGCACGAGCCTGGTGGAGCTGACCCTGCACTCGGGACGCAACCGGATCGTCCGGCGCATGATGGCCGAGGTGGGTCACCCCGTCATCGAGCTGGTGCGGCGGCAGTTCGGCCCCCTTCACCTCGGCACGCTCGCCGCCGGCGCGATGCGCGAACTGAACGCAGCCGAGCGCGGAGCCCTGCTGACGATCGCACGCGACGCTCAGGAGTGACCAGCGCCTTCCGGATCGAGACGCGCTCGCGACACACGCCGGGGGCGCTGTTCGACGTGTCCCTCGACATCGACGAGCACGTCGGGTCGATGGCGGCGTCCGGCGAGCAGGCGGTTGCGGGGACGGTCTCGGGGCGGATCGGCCTGGGAGAGACCGTGACCTGGCGTGCCCGGCATTTCGGAGTGCGCTGGCGGATGACGTCCCGGATCGAGGAGCTGGACCGGCCGCACCGCTTCGTGGACGCGCAGGTGCGGGGTCCGTTCCGGTCCTTCCGGCACACGCACACGTTCGTCCGGGAGGGCGATCAGACGGTGATGACCGACGAGATCGAGCTCGCATCGCCCGTGTTCGGCCGTCTCGCCGAGCGCCTGGTTCTGGTGCCGTACCTCCGGCGCCTCATCCGCCGTCGCAATGCGCACCTGCTCGCCGTGCTCGACGCTCGCTGAGCGGCGATCGGTGCGGTCTGCTCAGCGGGCGTAGGTCAACACGGCGTAGGCCACGGTGTCCGGTGTCGTCTCGCCGGTGATCCGCAGCTGCACGTCTTGATGCGCGGAAGAGGCGGGGGTCGCCGTGTTCTGCGTCTCGTGGCCGTCGCAGGGGCCCTCGCCGCTGGTGATGAGTGTGCCGCTGGTCGTCGTCACTTCGTAGCCCAGCCGGGTCGCGCCGCTGCAGGCGAAGATGACCTGCGTGCCGTCCGTGTTGGGATCGATCGTCACGGTGACGCTGTGATCTTCGTTGGATTCGACGAAGGCGCGGGCGATCTCGTTCGGGCCGGTTGGCGGCTGCGTGATCGTCGGGGCGGGGGCAGCGAGCGTCGGCGCCGTCGTCGGGGTCGGCGACGCGGTCGCCCTCTCCGGCTTGTCGTCGGCGGTGCAGCCGGAGAGCAGCAGCGAGCCCGCGATCGCGGTCCCGAGGATCCATCGTCGTGCTGTCATGTCCGCGCCCGTCGTCGAGTGGTCGTGCGATGAGGATAGCGGTGCCGGTGGGCACCCCGTGTCGGCGCGCGAGCGCGCGCCGGTAGACTGGGACGTCGGCGCTCGAGACATCGCGCCGCCCGGGGATCCCCGGAGGCGAGATATCAGGAGACACCGTGACCGAGACCGCGAACGCGCTGCGCGTCGCGCCGCGACTGGAGGGCACCGTCCGCATCGTCGGCGCGGGGCTGCTCGGCGCGAGCATCGGCCACGCGCTGCGGCTGAAGGGCCTGGACGTCGTCCTCGCGGACACGTCACCGGCGCAGCTCCGGCTCGCGATCGACTACGGCGCCGGACGTGCGGAGCGCGACGATGACCGTCCGGTGCTCGTCGTCGTGGCGGTGCCGCCGGATGTCACCGCGGCCGTGATCGCCGCGGAGCTCGCGCGCTTCCCGGACGCCGTCGTGACCGACGTCGCCAGTGTCAAGCTGGAGCCGTTGCACGCGCTGCGTGAGCGCGGCATCGACCTCACCCACTACATCGGCTCGCACCCGCTCGCCGGTCGGGAGCGCGGCGGTGCCATCTCGGCGCGCGCGGACATCTTCGTCGGTCGTCCCTGGGTCGTCTGCCGCGACGAGGAGACGCCGCGCCGCGACCTCGCCCTTGTCGAGGCGCTGGCCCTGGACCTCGGTGCCATGCCGGTGGAGATGACGCCGGAGGAGCACGACCGGTCCGTCGCCCTCACCTCGCACGTGCCGCAGCTGGTCGCGTCGCTCCTGGCCGGACGGTTCCGCGACGTGGACGAGGGCCTGCTGCGGCTCGCCGGTGGTGGCGTGCGGGACACGACGCGCATCGCGGCGTCCGCTCCCGAACTGTGGGTGCAGATCCTCGGTGCCAATGCGGCTCCGGTCGTCGATGTCCTCGATGCGCTCGCGGCGGATCTGGCCGCGGTCGCGGACGCCCTGCGCGTTCCGGACGCTCCGGGCGCCCGCCGTGACGTCGCCGAGACGATCCGCCGCGGCAACGAGGGTGTCGAGCGCCTGCCCGGCAAGCACGGACAGACCCGGGCCTTCGAGACCATCGTCGTCATGGTGGACGACACCGCCGGTCAGCTGGGGCGCCTGTTCGGCGACCTCGGGGAGCTCGGGGTGAACGTCGAGGACCTGCGCCTGGAGCACTCGCCGGGCGCGCAGTTCGGTCTCGCCGAGATCAGCGTGGACCCCGCGATCGCGGTGCCGGCGCAGGACGGGCTCCAGTCGCGCGGCTGGCGGATTGCGAGTATGAATGACTGACACGTTCATCGTCGCCATTGACGGACCCGCCGGGAGCGGCAAGTCGAGCGTCTCCAAGGAGATCGCTCGTCGCCGCGGCTACGGCTACCTCGACACCGGGGCTGCGTATCGCGCGCTGGCATGGCATGTTCTCGAGCGCGGTGACAGCACCGAGGATCCCTCGGCCGTCCTCGCGGCGCTGGACGACTTCGACCTCGCTCTCGGGCTCGACCCGGACGAGCGTCGCGTGAGCGTCGGCGGCGTCGACGTCACCACAGACATCCGTGACACCCGGGTTTCCGGTGCGGTCAGTGGTGTCGCGCGTGTCCCGGCGGTGCGCGTGCGGCTGAACGAGATGTTCCGTGCCATCGTGGCCGATTCCGGACTGGAAGCGGTCTCCATCGAGGGGCGCGACATCACCACCGTGGTGGCTCCGGACGCCCCGGTGCGGATCCTGCTGACGGCGTCGCCCGAGGTGCGCGCCGCCCGACGTGGGCTGGAGATGGCGGGACAGGACGCGGCCGCGGTCGCCGAGGCGCTGCACAAGCGCGATGCGTCCGATTCCGCCGTTGTCGACTTCTTCGAGCCCGCACCGGGCGTGGAGCTGGTCGACTCGACCGATCTTGATTTCGAAGGCACCATTGAAGCGGTGCTCGCGGTCATCGACCGCGCGACGGGAGGCAGTAATGGCCACTGAAGAAGAGTACGAGGGCGGTCCCGACCACCTCGAGGACACCCTGGCGGACCTTGACGAGGAGCTCGCCGAAGCCCGCGCCGCGTCCCTGCGCGCGAGCCTGGAGGACTACGACCTGGACGAGGAGGACGAGCAGCTCCTTGAGGTCGTCCAGCTCGGCCCGGACGGGATCGAGTACCTCCCGGCGCTGCCCGTGGTCGCGATCGTGGGGCGTCCGAACGTCGGCAAGTCCGCGCTCGTGAACCGCATCCTCGGTCGTCGTGAGGCCGTCGTGGAGGACACCCCCGGTGTCACGCGCGACCGCGTCACGTACAAGGCGGAGTGGCTGGGCCGCCGCTTCTCGCTGGTGGACACCGGCGGGTGGGAGCCGGACGCGCGCGGCATCGACGCGTCCGTCGCCGCGCAGGCCGAGATCGCCATCGACCTGTGCGATGTCGTGCTGTTCGTCGTGGATGCCATGGTCGGTGCGACGCACACCGACGAGCACGTCGTGAAGCTGCTGCGCCGCAGCGGCAAGCCGGTGTTCCTGGTCGCGAACAAGATCGACGACGGTCGGCAGGAGCCGGAGGCCGCGGCGCTGTGGAACCTCGGTCTCGGCGAACCGCACCCCGTGTCCGCGATCCACGGCCGCGGTGTCGCGGACCTGCTGGACGAGGTCATGAAGGTGCTGCCGACGGTGTCCGCCGTCGCCAAGCACGAGATCGGCGGACCGCGCCGTGTCGCGATCCTCGGTCGGCCGAACGTCGGCAAGTCCTCGCTGCTGAACAAGGCCGCGGGGGAGGAGCGCGTGGTCGTCAACGACCTCGCCGGCACCACCCGCGACCCGGTCGACGAGATCGTCGAGCTCGGTGGAAGGCTCTGGACCTTCGTCGACACCGCCGGTATCCGTCGTCGCGTGCACCTGCAGCAGGGCGCGGACTTCTACGCGTCGCTGCGCACGTCCGCCGCGCTGGAGAAGGCCGAAGTCGCCGTCGTGGTGCTGGACGTCAGCCAGCCGATCAGCGAGCAGGACGTGCGCATCATCGACCTGGTGCTCGAATCCGGCCGCGCGCTGGTGCTCGCGTACAACAAGTGGGATCTGCTGGACGATGACCGTCGCCGGTACCTGGAGCGGGAGATCGAGCAGGACCTGGCGCACGTCGCCTGGGCGCCGCGCGTGAACATCTCCGCGCGGACCGGTCGTCACCTGGAGAAGCTGGTGCCCGCGCTCGAGCTGGCCCTGGACTCGTGGGACACCCGTATTCCGACCGGCAAGTTCAACGCGTTCGTCGCCGAGCTCGTGGCCGAGCACCCGCACCCGGTGCGCGGTGGCAAGCAGCCGCGCATCCTGTTCGGTACCCAGGTCGCGACGCGTCCGCCGACATTCGTGCTGTTCACGACCGGTTTCCTGGACCCCGGCTACCGCCGGTTCATCCAGCGCCGCCTTCGTGAGATCTACGGCTTCGAGGGGTCGCCGATCGTGCTGAACATGCGCGTTCGGGAGAAGCGGCAGCGCTGATCCAGCCGGACACGGGAGGTAATTCTTCCGGCGCGGTCCGCGCATGGGGGCCGTTCCGGTGCCTACGCTGGGACGGTGACGATCGTTCCTCCTGAGCCCGGTGAACCGCGTCGACCGCAGGGCCCGCGTGACCCCGGTGATGCCTGGGTCATCGCGGAGTCGGGGGAGCGGTACTGGGGGCGCTTCGGCGCCGCCGGATTGCTCGCGGTTGACGAGCATCGGGGTGTTCTGCTGCAGCACCGGGTCGCGTGGAGCCATTTCGGCGGCACCTGGGGCATTCCGGGTGGCGCGCTGCACGAGGGCGAATCGGTGATCAGCGGTGCGCTGCGCGAGTCCTCGGAGGAGGCCGGTGTGCCGGGCGCGTCGGTGCGGCCGCTGCTCGCCCACACGCTGGACAAGCAGGTCTGGAGCTACACCACGATCGTCGCGACCGTGGTGGAGCCGTTCACGCCGGAGATCACGGATCCGGAGAGCGTCGAGCTGCGCTGGGTGCCCAAGGACGAGGTGCTCGACCTGCCGCTGCATCCCGGGTTCGCCGCGGCGTGGCCGGAGCTCGTGCGGCTGATGGATGTGCGGCCGGTGATCGTCGTCGACGTGGCGAACCTCATGGGTTCGCAGCCGGACGGCTGGTGGAAGGACCGCGCCGGTGCTGCTCAGCGCTGGCTGGAGCGGCTGGCCGACCTCGCTGCGGAAGGGATTGATGCGGCGCGGTTCGGGCGTCCGGGGATTCGGTTCTATCCGTGGATCGTGGCCGTGCTGGAGGGGGCGGCGCGCGACGCGGCGGATGTGGACGGGATTCATATCGTGCGCGCGCCCGGGGCTGGAGATGACGCGGTGGTCGCCGCGGTCGCGCTGGCGGGTGATGAGGTGGACCTCGAACCCGACGTCACGGCGGTGACGAGTGACCGTGAGCTGCAGGAGCGCGTGCGCGCGCTCGGAGTCGTGGCCGAGGGTGTGTCGTGGCTTCGGGAGCTGATCGACGAGGTTCCTTCCCGGGGCTGAGTCGCCGGCGGGGTCGTCGGGGTTCGGTGAGATCTGCGGCTCGGCGCCGGCGAGTCGAAGCGCCATTCCGTGCGTGGCGGAGGTTCTCGTGTTGCGTTCCGGCGTTGTCGCGTTCATTTCGCTTAAGACCGCACGGGTTGTCGGGGCGGGTGGGTTCACGTGTCGGCGCGCGGATGTCGGTGTGGTTGGGTCGGGTGCGCTGGGTGTGGGCGGAGTTCTCCCTGGACATCACGCACCCCGCTTCGGCTGTCCCGCGGCCCGTGGGCCGGTGGGTTGCCAGGTCTGGGTGGTGTCGATCCAGTCGGGTGGTCGCACTTCCGGGACGCCGTCGTTCATCCGGATGTCCCAGCGCATGCGGTCGATGAATCGGTGGTGGTGCCAGCAGATCAGCACCCCGTTGTCGACATCCGTCTGACCGACCCTGGACCATTCCTTCACGTGGTGGATCTCGCACCACCGGGCTGGGGTGTGGCATCCGGGGATGACGCAGGACCGGTCGCGGACGGTGATCGCTCGCCGCTGGTCGGGGGAGAAGAAGCGCTTGTCGATGGTGAGCTTGACGATGTTTCCGTTGGGGGCGGTGGTGAGGTGTTGGATGGTGCCACAGCATCCGACGTGCTTGGCGGCGGCGAACGGGACCGGCACATCCGTCCCGGTGCCATCGGCTCCGGGGATGGTGGCCCACCCCTCACCGGCACGAACGGTGTCTTCCGTCGCGTGGATCACCAGCACGGGTGCGCCGCCGCCGTTGGTCGGCATGTCCGGAGCATTGGGGACCGCGGCAAGGATCGTGCCGGGGGCGTCATGGTTCCGTTGCGCCATCGTGCGCGCATCCGCGTTCTCGTCGGATTCGTCCGAGGGCCGGAACTTCACGCCCGCGGGCTGGCCGTGGGGGTTGTTGATCGAATCCAGCAACACCGACAGTGCACCCGCGACATCCGGGACGAGTTGACCCGAGACGGGCACGAGCCCGTTGCGCTTGACCCCGAGCCTCAGGGCCCGACCCCGGAAGGACTTTTCTTCTTCATCCTCGGCACCGGTGATGTCCAGGTCGGTGGCGAGCCGGAGGGAGAGCTCGCGGAGCGTGTCGCACATGACCGGCGCGCCGGTGGTCGTGGTCATCGCCGCGAGAACCTCGTCAACCTCCGCGAGATCCGCCGGCTCGACGCGATCCTTGATCTCCCGCAGGGGCCGGGTCGCGGCTTCCAGCCCGTCCGCCCCGATGGCGCCGGTGGTGAGCGCCTCACGGAGGGCGGGGAACTCGGCCGGCTTCTGCTCACCCGAGGACAACACCCGGGCGGGCTTGATCGTCGCGGCGAGTCGGCTCCACCGCTTGACGGTGGTGGGGGCGGCACCCGTGGTGCGTTGCAGGACTTCGTTCGCACTGCGGCAGTCGGAGGAAACGTCGAAGCGCTCCGCCGTGGCGGAGCGCTTCTCGATGACACCGGTCAGTTCGATCGCGGCGGCTTCTGATTGCCGGAGCATGTCTCCGACGCTGATCGCGAACCCGAGAACGTCCTCCCGAGACGCCTCACCGAGGGTGCCGGAGGCGAGGATGGAACGGAGGTCGGCGACGGCGTGAGCCATCGTCTCCCGGGTCTGTTCCATCGTCGTGTTCATAACCCATATTTTACGCCGGGGCACCGACAGCGGACGTTGAATATCCCAGGCTGTGGATAGATTTCGGCCTGTGGAGATGAGGTTGCTCTCACCCCCGATCGAGCCACGCATCTCACGCCGTTTCGTCTCGCTGGTGCGTGCTCACAAGAGGGGTGTCGGCCCGGAAATCGGGAACGTCAGCCGGCCTCCGGAACGCTCCCGCCCACCGGGCAGTCTTAAGCCGAAGCCCAGCCCCTTCTCCTCCCCGAAGCGCGGCAGGAACGGCCGCGCGCGTAGAAGCGCACCCGACCCGCCCATCCCGAGAGCCGTGCGCCGGGGCGAGAACGCGAGCGCCCGCAGAACCCGTGTCGTCCGAAGCCGCAGGAAACCCGGCCCCGCAAAAAGGAGGGGCGCGGCAGAAACCGCACCCCTCCTGAACGAAAGAAGCAGGGCCGCCTCGACAGTCGAGATCGCGAGACTGAATCGAGTCGCAGGAACCGCCGCCCGGACAGAGACCGACCGCCTACTCGCGGCCGCGGAGCCGATCGATGTCGCGGCGCTCGCGTTTGGTGGGGCGTCCAGCACCCCGGTCGCGCGCGGCGAACAGCGCGTCCGGGCGCGGTCTCTCGGGCGTGCGATCCTCCACCGCTGCGGCCGCCAACGGTGCCCCGACGCGCTTCGAGATCGTCTGCCGCACCACGAGGATGCGGTCGAAGCCGCTGATGCGAACCCGCAACTCGTCACCGACGCGCACCGGCTGGGCGGCCTTGGCCCGTTCACCGCCCACGCGCACGTGTCCGGCGCGGCAGGCCGAGGTCGCGGCGGACCGGGTCTTGTAGATGCGGACGGCCCAGAGCCAGCTGTCCACCCGGACGCTATCGCTCACTCCGTGCCCGCCTGCCGGGACCGCAACGTGCCGATCACGCCGGCGGCGAGCAGGCCTTGGCCGATGCAGTACGTCGCCATGACGAGCGGGTCGCTGACCTGCACGGGCATGACGTCCGGTCGGAAGATCTGGAACGCGAGCAGGGTGTCGGATGCGAGGAAGAACAGCGCACCGACAAGCACCATGGGGGAGCAGCGTGTGGCGAACGCAGCCGTGAGACCGAGGACGAGACCGTACAGTGCCACCGCGACGAACAGTTCCTTCGCAGCCGGACCGATCAGCGCCAGCATCGCCGCGTACCACCCGACGAACAGGAGCGCCCACCACGAGAACGGCCGGATCGAGATGTGGCGCCAGAGCAGCACGATGTAGGCCAGGTGGGCGATGCCGAAGAACGCGAGCATCATGGGCAACGTCGGCAGGAAGGGCACGAACGTTCCTGCGCCGTCGCCCAACCAGGAGAACAGCTGTGCGATCAGCAGCAGCGTCAGCGCCGCGGTGGCGCGCAGCCCCCGGCCGGTCATGATGACCGCGAACGCGAGCAGCGGCATGAGCAGGAGCTTCGTCGGGCCGGCGACGGCGTCCAGCTGCAGGATCAACGCCACCACGTGGACGATCGAGACCACGATAAACGGCAGATACGCCCACCGCGGGATTCGGCCCCGGACGACGCGCGACCGGGAGTCGTTGACGCTCGGGGCGGTGCTGAGGTCTTCCTCGGATCGCGCCATTGCGGCTCCTTCGCTGGGGTTCACCTCATGCTAGGACGAGGATTCCCCGACCCTCGGCAGCGACAGGGACATCACCGCACGTCCGGTCTTCGGCCGCGCGGCCACGGCGAACCCCGCTCGCTGAAACATCGCGACGGTGCCGAGGAAGAGCTCGTTGACGCTGCGCTGGACCTCCGCCGTGTCCACCGGGTAGGCCTCGACGACGCGTGCTCCGTTCTCCTGCGCGAAGGCGACCGCCGCCGTCGCCAGGGTTTCCGTCAGTCCGAGCCGACGGTGATCGCGTCGAACGGAGAAGCACGTGATCGCCCACACGTCCGTGGCGTCGGCCGGTTCGCTCGAGCCGGCGGCCACGATGCGGGTCCGCCCGATGCGCGGCTGCGCCGGCCGCGGACCGACCCGGACCCATCCCGCGGCGACACCGTCGACGTACGCCACGAGTCCCGGCACGGGGCTGCGGGCGGTTTCCGCCCGCAGCAGCTCTTCCTTGTCCGCGCGCGAGGAGCCGGAGAACTCGCGCTGGGTCATCAGCCACCACTGGCACTGACAGGAAGCGCCGTCGCCGCCACCGGTGAGCGTGTGCTGCAGGTCATCGAACCGGTCTGCAGTGACCGGCGAAACACTGATCGAGGTCATGGCCGCGACGGTACTCCGCCCCGCCGACATGCTCAGCGCACACGCCGGATCGGCAGTACGGCGAGTCCGCCCAGGATTCCGAACACGATCGCCGCGACGTACAGGGCGGTGTAGTTCTCCCCGCCGCCGATGGCCAGCAGCGGCACCGCGATGATCGGCACCAGCAACTGGGGGATCTGGTAGGACAGCGCGACGATGCCGAGGTCCTTCCCGGCGTCGTCGAAGTTCGGGAGCACCTCCGTCATCAGAGCGACGTCAACCGACACGTACGCGCCCTGCGCCGCCCCGACGATCGTGATGCCGACGAAGAACCCGCCGAGTCCCGGAGCCAGGATGGCGATCAGCAGCCCGACGGCGGACAGCGCGCAGGAGATCCAGATGATCGGCTTGCGCCGACCCGTCCGGTCTGAGATCCACCCGAACAGCAGCGCCATCGCGATGTTGCCGACGGTGAAGACGATCAGCGCGGTCGCCTGCACGCCGGACGCCTCCTCCTTGGGGATGCCGAGGTGGTCGATGATGAAGAACAGCAGGTAGGTGGACACCGACACGATCGACATCGTCACCAGCAGACGGCAGGCCCACGCCCAGAAGAAGTCGCGATAGCGCACCGGGTCGAGCCAGTAGGTGTCCAGCAGGTCGCGCCATCGCCACCGTGGGGGCGCGTCGGTGCGCACGATGTCGTGCAGACCGAAGAACAGCAGGACGCTGAACAACGCGCCGAGCACGCCCGGCAGGACGAACCAGGCCCACTGCGCATCATTGGGCAGTCCGGCGATCAGCAGCGCGCCCGCGATCAGAGCGACGCCGCCGGACGCACTCGCGGCCGCCGCGACCCGCGCGCGGATCCGTGTCGGAATCTGATCGGCGAGCAGCGCGTGCACCGCGGCGTTCGAAGCTCCGAACCCGGCCTGCACGACCACCCAACCGATCACGATGGTCCAGAGCGAACCGGAGAAGCCGAGGAGGACGGCGCCCAGGAGCCCCACCACCGAACCCCAGAGGATCCACGGTCGCCGCTTGCCGAGCCGTGACATGGTCCGGTCGGACAGTCTGCCCGCCAGCGGGGTGAGGATCATCACGACCGCCCCGCCGATCGCCGCCGTGATGGACAGGTCCAGTCCCTTCCCCGCCTCGTCCAGGAACGCGAAGGCCTTCGGGATCGAGGCGCCGCCGATCGTGCCGGTGGCCAGGGTGATTCCGAACCAGGCGAGAATGTACAGCGCCAGGAAACCACGCGGTTGCCTTCTTCCCGGCACGGTGTCGCCCGCGGGGGTCGCGGTGATGCGGGGGAGCGTCGGGGTGTGCTCGTGATCGGGGGCGGACATCATCGTCTCCTTCGTTCAGTGGTGGTAGGCGCGAACGAGCGCGTCAGTGAGATATCGCTGCCACTCGCGAGCGGCGGCGAAGGTGGCGGTCAGGCCGACCGACCCGTGGACATGTCCCGTCCCCAGATACACGTTCACGGGCACGTCGGCGGTGGTGAGGCGGCGGGCGTAGGCGATCGCCGAGTCGCGGAGGGGGTCGTATTCCGCGGCGAGAATGAGCGTGGACGGCAGTTCGGACAGGTCCACCGCGGACAGTGGTGATGCCTGGTCACGGGGTGTTCCTTCCGGGGCATAGAGCCGGGCGACGGCCTCTGCGTCGTCCACCCCGAACCCCTCGCCGTACAGTGCCGCCGACTCGCCGACGGGCTCGAGCGACGCCGGCAGCACCTCCAGCGCCTGATGCATCAGGGGGCTGTCTCCGCGGTCGCGCAGCGCGAGTGCGGCGCTGGCCGCGATGAGCGCCCCCGCCGAATTCCCCCCGATGCCGACGCGCGCCGGATCAGCCCCGAGCGCGGGGTCCGTGACGGCCGCGTCCACCGCTGCCAGTGCGTCCTCGATCCCGGCCGGGAACGGGTGCTCCGGGGCGAGCGCGTAGTCGACGGACAGGATCTGGATGCGCGCATCGCGCGAGCGAGCGCCGCAGAGCCGGTCGTTGAGAATCTCGTCCGGCGTCCCGGCCCAGAAGCCCCCGCCGTGCAGCCAGACCTGGGTGGGCAGGAGACCGGAGGCGTCTGCGGGACGATAGCGGCGAATTCGCAGGTCGCCGAGCGGTCCGTCGATCGACACGTCGTCGATCACGACATCGTCCGGTTCCGGCGAGGTGAACTCCTCGGCGAGCACGTCCGAGAGGAGGCGGGCGCCGAGCCGCCGCTGCGGAAAGTCTGAGGCGGCGAGTTCCGGAATCGTCGACGCAAGCTCGGCGATGCGACGCTGCCATTCGAGGATGGCGGGGTCGAGTGTCACCGGCGGTTTCATCGCTCGCCGCTCACGTTGGGATACGTGGCCGGATCGTCGTGCAGCGTGCGCAGGGTGGTGACCATGTCGCGATGCAGGTGATCCGCCGCCGGCACCGCGTACCAGAGTCCGCCCGACGTGTGCGTTTGACCGATGTAGCGCACGCCCGTGGCGGGGACGCCCGCCTCCGTGAGTCGACGGACGAAGGCCTCGCCGTCGCCGCGCAGCGTGTCCAGCTCCGACGTGTACACGACGGTGGGTGGGAAGACGGAGAGGTCCTTCACGAGCAGCGGTGAGGCGTATCGGTGCCGGGCGGTGCGCTTCGAGCGTCCCAAGTAGCCGCGGACGAGCTGCCGTCCGATGCGACGCAGGATCGCGCCGGGAACCTTGATGTCCGCGGCCCCCACGTCGGCATGGTGCATCGTGAGGTCCAACGCCGGTGCTTCCAGCGCGAGCAGGCGGATCGGGTGCCGGTCGCGGTCGGCGTTCATCAGGACCACGGCGGCGGAGAGGTTGCCGCCCGAGGATGCGCCGCCGATCCCGACCCGGTTCGGATCCCCGCCGAGTTCTCGGGCATGAGCGATCATCCACGCGAAGGCCGCATGGCACTGCTCCGGCTGGGTCGGGAAGCGTGTCTCCGGCGCATGGGAGTAGTCCGCCGCCACCACGATGACGTTCGCGTCCTGCGCTCGACGGCGGAAGATCGCGTTCCAGCCCACCCAGTCGATCCCGGCGAGCGTGAATCCGCCGCCGTACAGCTGCAGCACGATCGGCAGTCCCGCGCCGGGTGCGGCGCGCTCGCGGTCCGGCCAGTAGACGCGCAGCCGCACGGTGCCGTGACCGGGCACCGGAATCGTGTGGTCTTCGCTCGCGGTGTCCGGACCGCTGATGCCGAGCTCGCGGTTCGCGGCGACGTCGAAGGCCGCGGCCTGCTCTCGGCGTGCGACCGGATCGGTGGGCTGCTTCGTCTGGAACGGCTGCAACCGTCGTTCGGCGGCGCGCACGAAGGCATCGGTGCGGGGGTGGGTGGCGTCGGACATCCTGCTCCTTGATCGACTTGGCCCCATCGTGGAGGATCGAAGAACTTCGATGAACTGCTTCGTGAGGACTTCCGCATGCGTGCCGCGCCCGAGAAGGTCACCGTCTACACCGTCGCGAAGCGCGCCGGTGTGAGCATCTCGACGGTGTCGCTGGCCCTGAACGCGCCGCATCGCGTCTCGGAGGCGACACGGCAGCGCGTCGTGGATGCGGCGACGGCACTCGGATATCGCAGCGGACGCGGCGGACGTTCGCCCGAGTCCGGGGCCCTCCGGATCGCCGTGGCCGCGCCGTTCACGAGCTATTCGTCCTACTACCGTCGCCTGTCCGGCATGCTCGCGGTGGAGGCGACCGCCAACGTCGAGCTGCTTGCTCACGACCTGGACTCCGCCGCCAGCGCCACCTCGCCGCTGTTGGACGCCCTGCCGGCCCGTCCCGGAGTCGACGGGTTGATCGTCATGGGGGTGCCGCCCGGAGGCGCGGCCCTGCGCGCGGCGCGGCAGGCTCGGATGCCGATGGTGCTGGTCGACGTGCGGCGGGAGTCGGCCGCACTGGATGACCTGCCGACCGTGCTGGTCGACGATGAACGAGGCGGTCGGCTCATCGGCGAACACCTCCGGGATCGGGGCCATCGACGTGCGGTGTTCGTCCACGAGCGCCAGCTGTCGCGGGACTACCTCTCCAGCGGAATGCTCCGCGTTCGCGGGCTGCGCGGGGGCCTGGAGCTGGTCGACCTTCCGATCACGCCGGGGGAGGACTTCGACGACCGGCTCGTCGCGACCGTCCGCGCGGATCGGGCGGTGACGGCGGTGGTGGCGAATCACGATCTGCTCGCCGCCGGCGTCTGGCGTGCGCTCACGCACGCGGGAATGTCCGTCCCGGACGATGTGGCCCTGGTCGGCTACGACGACGGCGACCTCGCCGCGACGCTCGACCTCACGACGGTTCGCCAACCCTTCGAACAGTCCGGCCGCACCGCCCTCGACGTCCTGCTTTCGGTCATCGCCGGGCGAGATTCACACATCTCGCGGATCGAGCTTCTGCCCGAGCTCGTGGTGCGCTCCACGACGTGACACTCCCGGCGTCGCCGGTTCGCAACGCCCCCGGCGACGCTGTAGGATCAGATGGTTGCCGCCTCGGCGGTGATGCAACTGAACATCGGGATGTGGCGCAGCTTGGTAGCGCACTTGACTGGGGGTCAAGGGGTCGCAGGTTCAAATCCTGTCATCCCGACAGATAAGCCCTGGTAGATCTGAGGATCTGCCAGGGCTTCGTCGTTGGTGGAAACGGATGGGGCTCCGAAAGGGCTCCGGTTGCCCAAAGGCTGAGCGATAGCATCCGAGCGTGAATGCCTTCCTCCTCGCCGCAGCGGACACCCCTGCCGGATTCGACTGGTCCACACTCATCACTCCGGGATTCACTCTGCTCGGCACCCTTGCCGGTCTCGCGATCAGCAACTGGTTCGCCACCACCCGAGAATTGCGCACTGCCTCGGCTACGCGACAGCACGAGTTGACGATGCAGCAGCTATCACGGCAGCTTGAGGCCGACACGGCTCACGCAGATAGGCGGCTGGAGGCGTACACGACGCTGATCGCGGAGATCACTGGGCAGCCAGAGCGGAACGAACGCAAGATCGCTGAGGCCCGAGAACGGGGAGAGAGCGGAGGATTGCTCTACGCGACCGAGATCAGCACGGCGCTTGCGCGAGCTCAGCTGCTCTCGACGGGTACGGAAGCGCAAGCTCTTGAGAAGGCGGTCAACGACTTCACGCGGAGCTACAGCGAGGACGTCGGTACCGCGACGCGAGCTATTGTGGCAATCTACAGAGGCGAACGAGCACCAGTCGTGGACGGGCCTCAACCGCCGATCGCAACGACCTGACCGGGCGGGGCGCTCCCCGACGCAACGTGAGCCGAGAACGCGGAGCGGTGGGCGCTGTAGGCCCTCTTGCGCAGGTGGGCGTACATCTTGTTGGTGATTACTTCGGACTCAGGGCCCATCGCCGCAGAGAGCCCGCAAATCGTGAGCGCCCGGGACTCCAGAGAGCGCTTGGCGAAGGTGCGGTGAGCCCGTGAGGCGCAGTCCCGGCAGTCCCGCGCAGTCGCACGCTGGCTTGAAGGTGTAGCGGTAGAAGCCCTTGGGGTCGAACTCGCGGTCGTAGCTGATCGTGTTGTGCCCCAGGACCTTCCCCGGCGACAAGCTCGCCTCCAGGTTCTGGCGGTTCCGGTGGGATCGGACGTGCATGACGAGGTCGCGGAACAGCGTCTCGTCCAAGAGACGACGTCGTCTTCGAGATCGAGCTCGTGAAGCAGGTCGAACTCAACGTCGACTGCATCCTGATGTTGGTCGAAAAGTACCGCGCCAGCTTCGGCGAGGGCAAAGATCTACAAGTCCGCGCCCAGATCTTCCGCGCGGTGGACTCGAGCCCGAGCCTCCGCTCGAAACGCGACCTCGTCGAGTCGTTCGTCGACTCGGTCCCGGCGGACGGCACCGTTGATGAGCAGTGGCAGGTTTTCGTGGCTGCTAAGCGTGAGGCAGAGCTCGAGGCGATCATCGTCGAGCAGAAGCTCAAGCCTGAGCAGACCCGCGCCTACGTCGAGGCTGCCTTCCGGGATGGACAACTCCGCACGACGGGCACAGAAATCACTCGTAGCCTGCCGCCGGTGTCTCGCTTCAACCGCGAGGCTGGTCATGGTGACCTTAAGCGGCGCGTTATGGGAGCCCTGACGGTCTTCTTCGACCGGTTCTTCGGTCTCGGTTAGGAGGCGGTCGGTGGGGAGCTGACGTCTTCGACTGGTACGCGCGCGAGCGCGATCTTCGTGAAGCCGAGCCGATTCAAGTCGCGGACTGTTTGCATAAGCGTGAGTCGGCTGAAGAACGGAAGCCACTCGATGCCCTTCGCCTTCGAGTTCGCGATCACTGCGTAGGTGACGGTGACCTTGTCTCGTTCGGCGGCTGCGCCGCTGGGTGGCACCAGCGCGAGCCAGCTTGACGCGTCTCTGGACCCGGCTGCTTTGGTTATGGCTGCTCGCACTTGGTTGCGAAGCTGGCCATCGACGAGCGTTTCGGCCGAGACGTGCCCCTGCGCGAACAGGTGGCTCAGCTTCGACGAGCGTGACTTTCGCTTGACGTGGATCAGGGATCCGTCGGTCGCGATGAGGTCGCAGAATTCGATTCTCGTTGTTGCGCCGCTCGGCGCGACCAATTGCTTGTCGAGGAGAGCGAGTTCGGCCGATCCTGCTGCTGCTCGTGCGTTGTAGTCGCCTTCCGACTCACCGGGACGTCCAGGCGGGAGCGCAACCGTCATTTGGGGTATCGCGGAGACTACCGAGTCCACCTGCTTCACTAGCGTGTTAGCGATCTCGAACCATCGCCCCTCAACGAGGGCATAGAGCTTGTCAATGACTCGCTGTTCGGATACGAGGCACTGGTACACGCTCCAGCGGTCAACGGCTTCAGCGCTGCTGATGAACTTGACAGCGACCTTGCGCTGTTTGAGCTGCCCGACGGTCGTGTCTGCCGTTTTTGTCCCTGGCTGCTGAAGGTATCGGTCCAGGTCGAGTTCGACGAACTGGGTCTGGCGGCGGGTTGGCGCGATCAGGAAGTACTCAATATCTTCCCAATCGAGGTTCTCCGGCATGGCCATGTGCGTCGAACTCGTGTCACTCCCTCTGAGCTGATCGACTAATTGAGCATCAAGACGCTCCACGAGCGTGGGATCTTTGACTTCAGCGAGATGGTCTACCCACCCGAACGCGGCTTGGTACTTGGTCGCGGTGTAGTGACCGTAGATATCGCGAAGTAGCTTCGGGAGATCCGTGACAGGTGACGCGACCCCGAGAACCAAGGCGTCTGCGCCGCTCACGCCCTTGTATCCGGTAGCCGCAGGAGCGATCCCTGTCACCGCCCGCACAATGTCGCGGAGAACGTCCACCCCGAACGCTGGAAGCTCGGCCGTCCGACTGGTCTGCGTATTCTTTGACACCACCATCTCGTCGAAGAGCTTCGTGTCGAGGCTGCGGATCTGCGTCTCGTCGATCAGGTTGAGCGCAACCTTGAGGCCAAAGCGTCGTTCGATCTTGGCCTGATCGAGAAAGCTCCGGCCGTAGCCGAACGTTAGCGCGAAGGTGTGGTTGTCTACCTGCAGCACGAGGAGGCCAGAGGCCGAAGCTGACTGCACACCGCGGATGCCGCCCTCAACGGCCGGCTCGACGTACTTGGCCCAGCTCGGCGTGCTCGGAAAATTCTTCTTGGAGTAGAAGCGGCCGGTAAGGCCCGACGCGTCGGTGAGTTCACCGATCTGCAGACTTGGCCCAGCATCGTCGTCGATGGCGTCATCGACCTGGTCGACGTCCCGCAGCAAGAAGATGGTCAGGCGTTGAGTACGCACCTTGGCGTCACCTCCTCGTTGACAGCTCTCGTGAGATTATCGAAAGTGCTCCATCCCGGCAGCATTGACACGACTGCCGCTGGGAATGACAGAGCAGAGTGCGCGCAGGTTTTGCAGGCAAGACCTCGGCGTCGAATCGTCTTCGGCGACAGCACAAGCGGCTCGTGCGGGAGGATCGCCGGGCCCCGAGCTGAGTGACCGCCAACCGGTTCCGCCTCTGTCAAGCGAACGTCTCCCGTACCTGTGTGTAGCAAGCGACGTGCACAAAGTGAAGGGGCGAGCTGTGAAATGAACCTCAGATGCCTGCCAGCGAGTCGAGCGAGCGCCGTCGCCACATGGCATGAAACGGCGCCCTCTGCTCAGTGGAGAGGCCCAGAAAACGCGGAAAGCGCCTCAACCGTCTACCTGGGGGTCAAGGGGTCGCAGGTTCAAATCCTGTCATCCCGACAGCATGGGCTGTTGGTGGAACTGTTTGCAGAACTTGCCTGATGAAAGGGGGCCGGACTCCGCGTGATGCGGATCCGGCCCTCTGTCGTTGTTTCTGAACCCACGGGTTTGGGCAACCGACGGCGCCGAGTGCGCGCTCGCGCACCGGTACTCCCGACAGCATGCCGCGCGGCATCGGGGTGACCTGGCCGGTGAGCGCCGCCGGATGTCGGGCTGACGGGGCGGGCGGCTACTCTGTGCGTATGTGTTCGCCGGTTTCGTCGTGGTGGTGGCTGCGGTAGCAGCCGGTGACGCATGTTTCCTGGGCTGCACGGCAGCCCTCGAATCGGTCGTGGTGTCCGTCGTGTAGCCCTCAACAGGGAGGGTGATGATGGATTCTTTTTCTGCGACGGTGAGTCGGATGGCGGCGTTGGAGGCGCGCGTTGCCTCGGATCCGGGGCGCTTTCGGGTGCTGACGGGGGAGCGTCCAACGGGGCGGCTGCACCTCGGGCACTATTTCGGGACGGTGCGCGAGCGCGTCCGGTTGCAGGGCCTCGGCGTCGAAACGGTACTTGTTCTGGCGGACTATCAGGTCATCACAGACCGGGACACCGCGGACAACGGGGCGACGAACGTCCGGGACGCGATCCTGGACTACCTGGCTGCGGGCATGGACCGGGCGGCGACGACGATCTTCACGCACTCATCGGTGCCGGCGTTGAACCAATTGCTCCTGCCGTTTCTGAGCCTGGTCACGGAGGTGGAGTTGCGTCGCAACCCGACGGTGAAGGCGGAACTGGCGGCGTCGGGTCGGAGTCTGAGCGGGTTGATGCTGACGTACCCGGTCCATCAGGCCGCGGACATCCTGTTCTGCAAAGCGAACCTGGTTCCGGTGGGGAAGGACAATCTCCCGCACGTCGAATTGACCCGGACGGTTGCACGCCGGTTCAACGACCGCTTCGGGGCGGTGTTCCCGGAACCAGAAGCGCTCATCACGCGGGCTCCGGAAGTGCCCGGTCTCGATGGGCGGAAGATGTCGAAGAGCTACGGCAACGCGATCGCTCTGTCGATGACGGCCGACGAGACGGCTGCTGTCGTTCGCAGGACGCTGACGGACGCTGAGCGGCGGATCACGTTTGATCCCACTGGTCGGCCCGGGGTGTCCGCACTGCTGACCACCGCCGCGCTGTGCACCGACAGCACTCCGGAGGCGATTGCGGAAGAACTCGGGAACGGTGGTGGGCGGGCGCTCAAAGAATTCACCATCGAGGCCGTCAACACTCGTTTCGCTCAGCACCGACGCCGGCGGGCGGAACTCGCGAAAGACCCTGGTCTGATCACCGATGTGCTCAACGCCGGCAACCGGCGCGCCAACGAAGTGGCGGAGGCGACGTTGGACGAGGTCCGGGCGGCGATGGGAATGAACTACTCAGCGCCGTGAGGCGACCACTTCGAGCATGCGGGAGACGACGTCGTCGCAGTGTGCCCGCATGCGGGAGGCACCGCCGTCGGAGGCTCCGCGGCGGGGAGTCTTCGGTTGGGGGCATACCGACGCTTGCTGAGGTGAGAGGACGGTTCTCGCTTCGACATTGTCGTTTCGGGAGTCAAGCGCGACCCTTGGAGTGACGGCAGGAAGCAGAATCGAGGTGCGACCATGAGTGCACAGTTGCTTGCCCGATTGCCTGATCTGCTCGACGGCGGCGACGTTCAGCTCACCCGTTTCGGCGAGGCCTCCGATGTCGCTTCGCTCTTCGTCGTTCTGACCGCCGAGGTCTGGACACATATCCCTGGAGGCGAGCCCGTAGACGTAGAGGATCTGCGGGCCAGGATGCTCGGCAGGATCGCGAAGACACCGTCCTGTGTGACGTGGCTCATCTACCTCGACGGAGCGCTTGTGGGGACGACTTCGCACTTCGGGCAGCCAGATGGGTCGGAAGCCCTGGAGATCGGTGCGACCTACATGGCGCCGAGCACGTGGGCAACAGGGCTCAACGCTCGAGTCAAAGAACTCATGATTGCGGCCGCACGGGAGAGCGGGGCAAAGCGGGTGCTGTTTCGGACTGACGAGCGCAACGTTCGCTCAGCCCACGCGATCCTCAAGCTGGGGGCCCGTGCAGTCGGAACGCGACGTGAGGAAATCATTCGTGCTGATGGATCGCAGCGGCCCAGCCTGTTGTTTGAACTGGACATTGGCTCGTCAGACGCAGTGAGAGCGCCTCGGCCACACCCGCGCGCCCTTCACCTTCCGCAAGCCGCCGAACTGCGTCATCCACCGGGGCCCGAGGAACGACGCCCATAGTGTGCAGCGGAGAGCGTGCACGGGCGGCGCGGCAGGGCCGCGCTAGCCCGAATGGATTGCCGCGGTCGTGCACGGGGCGAAGCGAGTTCTCACGCTTCGGCTCCGTCCGGACCGTGGGTCAATCCACCGCGCCTTCGGCGACCCAGCGGTCGAAGAGTGCGATGTGCTCCGGGGACCAGGCACCGTCGCAGGGCATCGACCCGTCATGGAGACGTTGGGCGATCGCTGAGGCGTGCGTGCGCACGTCCGCCGCCGACCAGAGGTCGAATGCTTTCCGCATGGCCTCACGGTCGGACTCACGGAACAGGGGTTTGATGTCCTCGCTGAACGTGATGGTGCCGTTGGAACTCATCGCGCCTCCCTCGCTTCGGTGACCCGGACACAGGTCACCTCACCAATATGGCACCATCCGTCGGAGATGGGTCGACAGAAGCCGCGAAGACAGCGATCTCATAACGAGATCGCCGGCTGCCTCGCCGCGTGCCGGCGGACCCCCAGACCTCGGCGGGTGATGCCTTCCCGAGCCGCCGGCGGCCGAACGTGTCGACCTCGTGATCGCGGGTCAGATCGGGGCGCTCGCGGAAGCGGAGGCGTCGCAGGATGGACGTCGGGGAGAGGCTGCCGGGGCGCCCCGCGATCCCGTCCGAAGGCGGAGATCGCGGGGCTCTTTCGGGTTGCCTACGACTGATCAGCCGTGGTGCGAGCCCGACTTCGCGGCCGACAGCTTGGGCACCAGCAGGGCTGCGACGAGACCGACGACGGCGACGGCGGCGCCGATCCAGAAGCTCGTCGTGAATCCGTCCTCGAGGGGGAGGCCCTGGGCGGAGACCTGGCCGCCGATGACCGCTCCCACGACGGCGGTGCCGATGCTGCCGCCGATCGTCCGTGCGATGGTGTTGACGCTTGTGGCCTCGCCCGTCTGCTCGGCCGAGACGTTCGCGACCACCGCATTGATAGCGGACGAGAGCATCAGGCCCATGCCGGCACCGCTCAGTGCTCCCGCGAGCGTGATCTGCGTGACGGTTTCGTGGGATCCGACGGCGTAGAGGAAGGACGCGACGAGGATCACGCTCCCGAGAACGAGCGGGACTTTCGGACCGACGAGTCTGATGAGGATTCCTGCGATGACGGCGAAAGCAGCGAGGGTGCCGATCATCGGGAGGAGGAACAGGCCTGCCTCCGAGACGGTCTTGCCGAAGCCGAAGCCGGTGACCTCGGGCAGCTGCAGCATGGTCGGGATGAGCACGAACGACGCGAACATCGCGAAACCGACGATGGCGGCGCTGACGTGTGCGGTCCAGACTCCGCGCTTGCTCAGCAGACGAACATCGATCAGCGGCTCACTCACCTTCAGTTCGATCAGGACGAAGACGACCAATGCGACGGCTCCGCTGACGAACAGCCAGACGGTCTTGCTCGAGTCCCAACCCCATTCAGAGCCCTTGCTCACGGCGAGCAGCACCGTGATGAGAGCGATGCTGAGGACCGTCGCGCCCAGCAGGTCGAGCCTGCCCGACGCCCGGTGCGATGCCTCTTGGATTCCGAACATCGTGCCGATCAGCGCCACGAGAACGACGGCGCCGGGCAGCCAGAACAGCCACTCCCACGAGAAGTTCTCGACGATGGGGCCGGCCACGAGGATTCCGATGCCCGCACCGATACCGGCGATGGCGGACAGGATGCCGATCACGGTTCCCATGATCGAGGGCGCCAGCTGATCGCGGACGAGCGCGATGGACAACGGGAGGACGGCTCCGGCAGCGCCCTGGAGCACGCGGCCGAAGATGACGAGGCCGAGGTTCGGGGCGAGCGCCGAAATCACCGTTCCGGCGAGCGTCAGCGCGAGCACGACGACGAGGATCTTCTTCTTGCCGGTCATGTCGCCGAGCTTGCCGAGGATCGGGGTCATGACTGAGGCGGCGAGCAGGTACGACGTCATGATCCAACTCGTGGACGCCGTGTCAGCGTCGAACGCCGTACCGATCGTCGACAGCGCCGGCGAGACGAGTGACTGGAGCACCGCGAAGGACAGGTTGGCGAGCGCGAGCACGGTGATGATGACGGCCGCGCGCCCGCCCGTGGCGTGTGCGGGCGTGGGGTCGGTTCTCAGAAGTGTCGGTGCGGATTGCATGCACGATTCCTTAAGGTAAATGACTGTTTACAACAATGCCTCTGGTACGGTAGCACCTAAGTAATCGCACGTTTACATCGTGCGCTTGGCTCACAGGAGAATCACGATGGCCGAAGAGACCGACCGGTCCACGGTCAGGCACGGACGCGCGGAGGCGACCCGCGCCAAGTTGCTCGCGTCGGCTCGTGTGCTGTTCGCGCGTGGTGGGTATGCCGCGACGACGATGCGCGACATCGCGTCGGATGCTGACGTCAACGTCGCGCTCGTGAACCGGTACTTCGAGTCGAAGGAGAAGCTGTTCCAACTCTGCTTGGCGCAGGTGGACACCGAGCTGAACGAAGAGATGTTCGCGCAATCGGCGTCGACCGAAGCGGTGCTGCGCCGAATCGCGTCTCATGTCATGGCTCCACAGGACACGAGGGTGGCGCTACGGCTGCGATTGCTGTTCCAAGCGTCGGGAGATGCCGAGGCGGAGCGTATCCGCCTCGAGACGCTCCGCGGTTTCATCGACCGATTGCTGCTCGTGGGCGGCGATCAGCCGGTGTCACCCGAGCGAGAGGTGCGCGCGCATCTGGCCTTGGGGCTGGTCATCGGCAGCGTCTTGCTGCGCGAGGAGGGCCGACTCGAGATGGTCAGTCGTGACGCACCGGACCTGCTGGAGAGCGAGCTGGTGGGCACACTCGCGCATCTGCTCGCGAACTGACGAGCATCCGTCGCGTGCCCGAGGAATGACGCGGGTCGGTGAGCGCGTCACCCACCCTCCGGAACCGTGTACGCGCGGCGGATCCCGCCGTCCACCGGCAGATCCGATGCCGTGAGATAGCTGCTGTCATCCGACGCCAGAAAGGCCGCGACCGCAGCCACCTCCGTCACGGTCGCGAAGCGTCCCGTGGGGATGTGCGCGAGCCGTTCGGCCAGCGCCGCCGCCGGCAGCCGCGCGAACATCGCCGCGCTCTGCGGGGATTCGACGGGGCCGATGCTCAGGGAGTTCACTCGGACCCCCGACGTGGCCAGGTGCACGCCGAGATCGCGGGAAATCTGGATCACCGCGGCCATCGCCGCCGAGAACGCGGTCTGCGCTGACGCCGCGCCCATCTCAGCGAGGAACGACCCGGTGTTGATGATCGATCCGCTCGCCTGGCCCCGCGTCACGGGGACGACGTGCTTGCACGTCAACACCACGGGCGTCACGAGATCGTCGAACACCGCGCGCCACGTCTCCATGGAGCTCGATTCGAGGCTGCGATCCTGCGGGTTGAGCGTTCCGGCATTGTTGTAGAGCACGTCGACGCGACCGTGCTCGGCGAGGATCGCGGCTACGGCCTGCTCGACCTCTGCCTCGTCACGCAGATCCGCGACGTGCAGGTGATCGACGCGACCCGTGCCGTCCTGCCGGTCGATGCCGATCACCACGGCTCCCTCGGCGCGGAACCGGTCGGCTACGGCCTCACCGATCGCGCCTCCCGCGCCGGCGATCACGGCGAACCTTTCCCGCCAGACGTCCCACCATGGCGTCATCGTAGACGCGCTGGCGGCGGCGAGGGACGGCATGCGATCGATGCGTTTGGGAGATGCGTCCGGCGCTGACATTTGACCATCGCTCGCGCGCTCCGCGGATCAGCGCGGTACTGATCGCGTTCCCGCTGCCGGGAAGCCGAAGGCCGCGGGACGTTCGGCCTCATCGTCCTCGCTCGTCGGTACCGGGAACGACGAGGCCGGACTCGTAGGCGGCGATCACCAGCTGCGCCCGGTCGTGGGCGTCGAGCTTCATCATGATCCGCTTCGCGTGCGTCTTGGCCGTCAAGGGTGAGATCGTGAGCGTCTCGGCGATCTCGTCGTTGGAGAGGCCTCGAGCGATGAGGGCGAGCACTTCGGTCTCCCGATCGGTGAGGACGTCGGGGAGAGGATGCCGGGGCGTCACGGGCGCGGGAGCGTTCAACGACCTGTCGATCAGGGACCGCGTCGCCAGCGGGGAGAGCAATCGGTCGCCCGCGTGGATGGTCCGCACGGCACGGACGATCTCGGACGGCTGCGCACCCTTCCCGAGGAATCCCGACGCGCCCGCGCGCAACGCCGCGAACAGGTTCTCCTCGTCTTCGAACGTGGTCAGCACCAGCACGCGCGTACTCGTGAGTTCCGGCGTGCGGACGATCGACCGCGTCGCGGTGACCCCGTCCATGCCGGGCATCCGGATGTCCATGAGCACGACATCGGGACGGTGCGCGATCGCCAGCGCGATGGCCTCTCGGCCGTCGGCGGCCTCGCCGACGACCTCCACGTCCGCTTCGTGACGCAGCAACGCGACGACCGCCGAGCGGATGAGCGCCTGGTCGTCGACGACGAGCACGCGAATCATGAGGACGTGCCTTCGATCGGCACCGTGGCGGCGAGTTCGAATGCGCCGTCGCGATGGTGGACCGCGAGCTCGCCACCGATCTCCGCCAATCGTTCCCGCATGCCCACGAGGCCGTGGCCATCCGCTGAAGAATCCCGCGAAGCCGGTGCCGCCGGGTTCGCCACCGTGATCGTGAGGGACGACGGCGAATAGTCGAATCGGAGATCCGCCGTGCGGTCGCTGCCGTGCTTGAACGCGTTCGTGAGCGCCTCCTGAACGACCCGGTATGCAATTCCACCGGACTTCTCGGACAGACGGACGGGCTCTCCCGACACCTGCTGATGAACCTTCAGACCGCTCTGCGCGAAGAGTCGGAGCAGTCCGTCGACGCGACCGAAGTCGGGTTCTTCGACGATGTCCCGATCGGCCGACTCCCGCAAGAATCCGAGCATCTCGTTCAGCTCTCCGAGCACGCTCCGCGCGGCGTCTCCGATCACGGCGACCGCCGTCTCGGCTTCCTCCGGGGCATGCCGGATCGCCTGCTCAGCGACTCCGGCCTGCAGATTGATCACGGCGATGCGGTGCGCGACCGAATCGTGCAGGTCCCGGGCGATGGCCAGGCGATCCTCGGCGACGCGGCGCCGAGCTTCCGCCTCTCGGGATTCCTCGGCGCGCCGCGCACGTTCGCGGGCTGCCGTGAGGGCGTCGAAGTAGTAGCGGATGGCCGACCCGAGGGCGGCGGCGAAGCCGATGACCACGGCGGGCAGAATCGTCGCCGGCTCGATGAGCTGGCGCGCCCCGAACCCCGCTTCCGCGACGGTCAGGGCGAGCGAGGACATGACGATCATCATCCCCACGGCGAGCCAGACGGTCTGCGTCCGCGATCGGTGCCGCGCCACGCTGTACATCGCGATCGCGACGGGGAGGATGAGCGCCGGTGTCGAGGGGAGGGTGAACACGGCAGTGGCGATCGTCACCGCGGCGCAGGCGAGCAGGACGAGGATCGGGAAACGTCGCCGACCGAGCAGCAGCAGCCCTTCGAACGCGAGCACGGGCAGGACGCTCAAGGCGTGCGGATTCGGTTGGTCGCGGATCGTCGGCGCGAACGCGGTTGCGCACACGAGCGCGATGATCACGAGGTCGACGGCGACCGACCGGACACGGTGAGAATCACCCATCGTGCTCCCTTCCGTCGGTCGCCGGACATCTTCCGTCAAGCATCGCGCAATCGCGCGAACCCCCGCATCCCCTCGCCGGCGCACCGCCTCCTACCCCCGACGGGGTATGCAGGTGACCGTTCCCGGGGGACGACGGGGATCTCGCGCTCGACAAGACTCGATCTGCGGGGCCGGACACGGTGTCCTGATCGCTCGTTGGGCGGCCGGCAAGGAGAGAACCAGAACATGTCAGAAGCGGTACTGGAGGTCCGGGATCTCCACAAGTCGTACGGAAACGGAGCCGACCGATTCGACGCCCTGCGCGGGGTGTCCCTGCGCGTGAAGCCCCAGGAGAGCCTTGCGATCGTCGGCAAGAGCGGTTCGGGCAAATCGACGCTCATGCATCTGCTCGCCCTGCTGGACCGGCCGACCTCGGGGGATGTCCTCGTCAGTGGACGGAACGCGCGTGACGTGCGCGGAGGCGAACTCAACCGCATGCGCAATGCGGAGTTCGGCTTCGTGTTCCAGCAGTTCTTCCTGAACGCCCATGCGAGCGTGCTCGATAACGTCATGCTTCCGCTGGTCATCGCGGGAGTGTCGCGTCCGAAGCGCAAGCAGCGGGCGCTGGAAGCTCTGGACCGGCTGGGGCTCGCCGACAAGGCGCGCAACCGTGCCAACGACCTCTCCGGCGGGCAGAAGCAGCGCGTCGTCATCGCCCGAGCGCTGGTCAATGAACCGCGCGTGATCTTCGCCGACGAGCCGACCGGGAATCTTGATTCGACCACGGGTGCCGAGGTCGAGGGCATGCTGTTCGACCTGCACCGCGAGCAGCGCATCACACTCGTCGTCGTCACCCACGATGACGACCTCGCCGCCCGCTGCGAGCGGAGGATCACGATGCGCGACGGGCTGATCAGCGACGTGTCGGAGGTGGCGGCATGAAGACCGGGGACCTCATCAGGGCCGCGATCGCGAACACCTTCCGCAGCAAGCTGCGGACCACGCTCACGGTCATCGCGATCTTCATCGGCGCGTTCACCCTCACCCTCACCACGGCGGTGGGTACGGGGGTGTCGAACTACGTGACCTCCCAGGTGGCCTCGTTGGGGACGACCAATTCCCTCACGGTGACCAAGACGGTGAGCGCCACGGCGGTGACGGGCTCCGGACCGCAGAAGTACGATCCGGACGCGGCCACGAGCGCGTCCGGCGCGCGCGCGGCCGGCGAGCGCTCCGCCGCACTGAGCACCGACGACCTCCAGACCATCCGGGACGTCTCGGGCATCACCGGCGTCACCGGCACCGCGCCGTTGCGGCCGTCGTGGATCAGTTATGCCGACAACGGCAAGTGGGTCCTGTCGATGAACACGGTCACGGGGCTGAAGGCCGATCTCGCGGCGGGTGCGCAGCTGGATGCCGCGTCGACCGAGAACCAGGTCGTGCTGCCCACCACTTATCTGTCGAACCTCGGTCTCGGGGACGCCGCCGACGCGGTCGGGAAATCGGTCACGATCGGCGTCGAGGACTACACGGGCACCATGCACGAGGTCACCGCGACCGTGGTCGGCATCGAGAACACGAGCCTGTTCGCGTCCGGAGCGTCGGCCAACGACGCGCTGCGCACGGCGATCGAAGACGTGCAGAACACCGGCAAGCCGGCCGCCGTCGCGACGTCCTACGGCAGTGCGACCGCCACGTTCTCGGCGTCCGCCGATGCTGCGCAGGTCAGCGCCATCAAGGCGAAGCTGAGCGATGCCGGCTTCACCGGGATGACCATCACCGATCAGCTCGGCAGCATCACGACGGTGATCAACGGCATCGTCGGCGTGCTCAACGCCTTCGCGGTGATCGCCCTCATCGCGGCGGGCTTCGGAATCGTCAACACCCTGCTGATGAGCGTCCAGGAACGCACCCGCGAGATCGGGCTCATGAAGGCGATGGGCATGGGCGGGGGACGGGTGTTCACCCTGTTCAGCCTGGAGGCGGTCTTCATCGGCTTCCTCGGCAGCGCGATCGGCGCGGCAGCCGCGATTGGCCTCGGCACGCTCGTGAGCACCCGGCTCTCCGCGACGCTACTGTCCGATCTGCCCGGGCTGCACCTGCTCCAGTTCGCAGTGCCCTCGGTGGCGACGATCATCCTCGTCGTCATGGCGATCAGTTTCGTCGCCGGCACCCTTCCCGCACGCCGCGCCGCACGGCTCGACCCCATCGAGGCGCTCCGCTACGAGTGATCACGTCGATGCCGGCCACCAGGCGGCGTTCCCGGGCCGGGGCCCGCGTGGCGATTTCGGTCCGGTCAGGCCCGGGGAGACGGCCCTGGAATTCTTCGGTGCGCGGACGTCGTACGCCCAGCTGGGTGATCAGGTGAGCCACGTCGCCGGAGGGCTCCGCAGAGCCGGGGTACGGGCCGGAGATCGCGTGGCGCTCGTCCTGCCGAACTGTCCGCAACACGTCGTCGCGTTCTACGCCGTCCTTCGGCTCGGCGCGATCGTGGTGGAGCACAATCCGCTCTACACCGAGCATGAGCTGTGCCACCAGTTCGCGGATCACGGCGCGAAAGTGGCCATCGTGTGGGACAAGGTCGCCGACACCGTCGCCGCATTCCCGGACGAGGTGCGCCCCCGCCGGGTCTTCAGCGTGAACATGACGACCGCGATGCCGCGGGGCAAGCAACTGGCGTTGCGCCTGCCGATCGCGAAGGCGAGGCAGGCCCGCGCGAAGCTCACGGCGCGGCCACACCACCGCGGCATCACCCCGTTCACGCCGCTGCTGCGCGGGCGTCCGGTGTCACGGCGGGTGCCGGGACCGGCGCTGGATGACATCGCGCTGCTGCAGTACACCAGCGGCACCACGGGAGATCCCAAGGGGGCGATGCTCAGCCACCGCAATCTGCTCTCCAACGCGATGCAGGGACGCGCGTGGGTTCCCGGATTGCTCGAGGGGAAGGAGACGTCCTATGCGGTCCTGCCCCTGTTCCACGCGTACGGCATGACCCTGTGCCTGACGACGGCCATGAGCCTCGGGGCGAAGGTGGTCCTGTTCCCGACCTTCGAAGTGGGCCTCGTGGCCGACGCGGTGAAGCAGAGTCCGCCGACGTTCCTGCCGGCGGTCCCGCCGATCTACGACCGCTTGACCCTGGCGACCGTCAATGACGGCCTCGATCTGTCAGCCATCCGCTTCTCGATCTCCGGAGCGATGAGCCTTCCGATGGCGACGGTGGAGCGCTGGGAGGAGGCCACCGGTGGTCTCCTGGTGGAGGGTTACGGGATGACCGAGGCGTCTCCGATCGCGCTCGGCAATCCCATGGGCCCGACCCGTCGCCCCGGCACGGTGGGGGTGCCGTTCCCGAGCACGACGATCCGTGTCGTCGATCCCGACGATGTGAGCCGGGACGTGGAGGCGGGGGAGCGCGGTGAACTGCTCGTTCGTGGTCCGCAGGTGTTCTCCGGCTACTGGAACCGGCCGGAGGAGACCGCCGCGGTGCTGCTGCCGGGAGGGTGGCTGAGGACCGGTGACATCGTCACGATCTCGGCGACGGATTCGTCACGGTCGTGGACCGGCGCAAAGAGCTGATCATCACGGGCGGATTCAACGTCTCCCCGACGGAGGTGGAGGAGGTGCTGCGCGGTCATCCCGATGTCGAGGACGCTGCGGTCGTGTCCCTCCCGCGCAGCGACGGCTCGGAGATGGTCGCCGCCGCCGTCGTGATGACGGACGGGGCGACCTTCTCGGCGGAGGCCCTGCGGGACTACTGCCGTACCCGCCTGGCCGCGTACAAGGTTCCGCGTCGCATCGACGTCGTCCCGGAGCTGCCGCGGTCGCTGATCGGCAAGGTGCTGCGCAAAGACTTGCGCGAGCAGCTGCTGAAAAGCGCGTAGCCGCCGATCACGCCGGGTCCACCACCGCGAGCTCGAGCTCCTCGATCGGAGCGTGCGGCTTGTTCTTCCGTGGTCAGAGCGTGGAAGGCGACGTACGCTGGCCTCCGTGGACGCGTCCGACCTCGCCGCCCTCCGGGGCGGCCTGCTCGCATTCTGCTATCAGATGCTGGGCTCACCCTTCGATGCGGAGGACGCCGTTCAGGATGCGCTCGAGCGGGCGTGGCGCGGCCGGGCGTCGTACGACCCCGCCCGGGCTGCGCTGTCGACGTGGGTGTATCGAATCGCGCGCAACGTGTGCGTGGACCGGCTCCGGGACGCTCCGCGACGCCCGCTGCCACGAGACCTCTCCGATCCGGGCATCGAGGTCGGCGCACCGCTCGAGCCGGCTCTCGACGTGCCGTGGATACTGCCTGCGCCGACCAGCTGGTGGGCCGACTCCGAGCCCGAGCGAGCGGTCTCGGAGGCGTCCGGAGTGCGGCTCGCCGTGACGCTCGTGCTGCAGGCCCTCCCGCCGCGGCAGCGCGGGGTTTTCATCCTGCGCGAGGTGCTCGGGCACTCTGCGGCCGAGACCGCGGAGATCCTGGACACGAGCGTGCCGGCCGTGAATTCGGCGCTGCAGCGCGCGAAGGGCGCCGTGGCCGAACGCGCAACACGCCCCGCGCCGCTGCGCCGCGAGACGGTCGAGCGCTACGCGCGGGCCATCGAGCGGGCGGATGTCCGGGCTCTCGCCGCGCTCGTCGCGGACGATGTGCTGTTCGAGATGCCGCCGGTGCCGCGCTGGTCGATCGGACGCGAGACGTATGCGGCGTTCATGGCGGCGCTGTTCGAGCGGCAGGGCAGCGGGTGGCTGACGAGGCCGATCTCCGCAAACGGACAGCACGGCATCCTGCTGCTGAAGGTCGCGGACGGCGGACCGGAGCCGCACACGGTGCAGCTGTTCGCGGCCGACGCGACCGGCGCAGCGATCGGGCACGTGCTGGTCTACCGGGACGAGGCGCTGTTCACGCTTTTCGAGCGTGAGGGCATCGTCCCCACCTGACCACCGGCCATGGATGTTCCCGTGACCGATGAGTTCTGCCCCGTTCGCCCGTAGACCATTGTGAAGCCCCTCCGCGGCACGCGCACCGGGGCACCACAGGGAGCACGACATGGCACGCATCATCGTGGCGCAGTTCATCACCCTCGACGGGGTTGTGGAGGACCCGGACGGCTCGGGCGGCACGCCGTTCGGCGGCTGGTGCTTCCGGCATGGGCCGGAGGCGATCGCGGGGGACAAGTTCCACTACGGCCCGATTCTGGAGACCGGCGTCTTCCTCTTCGGACGGCGTACGTGGGAGGCGTTCGCGGCGATGTGGCCGCCGCGCGATGCGACGGATCCCTTCGCCCGTGCTCTGAACGCGGCGGACAAGGCGGTCGTCACGGGAGGCGACATCGATCTCGAACGCTGGCAGAACTCGCGGCAGGTCGCGGCGGATCCGTTGGGCTGGGCGCGGGAGACCGCGGCCGCGCGCGACGTCATCGTGATCGGCAGCGGTTCCCTCGTCGAGGAGTTCGTCCGCGCCGGAGCGGTGGACGAATACCGCCTGCGGGTCTTCCCGACCGCCACCGGCGCCGGTCGGCGGCTGTTCCCGGACGGCGCAGCCCTCGACCTCGTCAGCGTCGAGCAGGTGGGGCCGACGAGCCTCGTGATCGCAACACCGTCCCGGTCGTGATCGCGCGTTCGCGGCCTCGACGGGGAAGGACGCGCCCTCGTCGACGACCGTGCTCGGGCAGAGGGGGGCACGACCGACGTCGGTGCCTCCCGCCACGGGGATCGGGCCGGTGCGCTGCTTTGGCAGGACGGCGATGCCGTCGTGGCTGCATGAGGCCACAGCGGCGCCACCACGATCCGGAGCCGCCGGGGCGGACCGCAGCTGCCGACTCGGTAGTGTCACAGGATGGGACCGGATACCGAAGCGATCGAGTTCGACGCCACGATCGGCGTCGACGTCAAGGGTGAGATGTGGAACTGCGTCGAGATCCCCGACTCCGCCGTCCGCTTCGGCACGGGCAGGTCCGTGCGCGTGGACGCGCGCATTGACGAGGTCAGCCTGGAGAACGTGAGCGCCATGCCGACCGGCACCGGGGGACACATGGTCTCTCTGAACGCGAAGGTGCGGAAGGCTCTCGGTAAGGGCATCGGTGACGATGTCCACGTCCGCATCACCCGGCGCGCGTAGCCGGCTCCTTCTTGCGGCCGAGGGTGACGGCGTGGCCTTCGTAGGTCGGTTCGGTGGCCGCCTTGAGCAGGAAGTCCGCGACGGACGCGCGGGAGATGGCGTTGGCGCCGACGGTGTTGGGCGCGTCAATAGCCTCGACATAGGGCGCGAGCGGCCCGTCCTTCAGCGCGCCCGGGCGGGCGACCGTGAGCGGAACCCCGGACGTGCGCAGCGCGGCGATCGCGGCACGGTGATCCGCCAGGGTTTTGGCGAGGAGCTTCATCACGATCTTGCCGGACAGCCCCGGCATCTCGCCGTCGACGCCGGCGGACGCGCACCACACGACCCGCTGCACGCCGCTCGCGGGCAACGCGGCGGCGAGGTTCGTGGCCATCCGGCGCAGCGACGTGTCCTTGTCCGGACCGGCGGTGGACCCGAGCGCGGAGATCACGACGTCGTGTCCGGCCAGGGCTCGAACGTCGTCGGCGTCGAACGCATCACCCTGCACGATCTCCACGTCGGGCGTCGTCACCTTCGCGGGAGTGCGGACGAAGGCGGTCACCTCGTGGCCGGCCGCGACGGCCTGCTCGAGGACGTGGGTTCCGACGCCGCCGGTGGCCCCGAACACGATGATCTTCATGTCCCGAGCCTAGAGCGCCCGGCCACCGTCGATCGACGGTGGCCGGGCGCAGATGGTGCCGGTTCGCAGGCCGCGTGACTCAGCGGACTCCGACGGTGGGAAGGGCGGCGTCCGGAACGCGCGATCCGCGGAATCGCTGCGGCTCGCCTTCGAGCGTGTTGCCCTCGCGCATGAGCAGGAGGTTCACGATCGCGGCCACGATGATGCCGACCCAGATGATCGTCAGCGGCAGAGTGCTGCCGTCGGACACGGCCATCAGCCACGTCGCGAAGAACGGGGCCGGGGCCGCGAAGAACAGTGTCGAGCCGGTGAGGCTGAGCGCGGACGCGGTGTAGCGCTGGCGTGTCGGGAACGCCTCGGCGAACAGTGTGCCGGTGCTGGCGTTGCCGAATTGGGCGAGCATCAGGATGAGCGAGACGACGATGAGGATCGCCCAGAAGTTGCCGGTGTCCGCGACGGGGAAGAACACGAACGCGCCGACGAGGCAGCCGATCCCACCGATGAGGAGGATCCGGATGCGGCCGTAGGAATCGGCGAAGCGTCCACCGAGGGCGATCGCACCGACCGAGAGCAGGTTCGAGACCATGATGATCGTGAACGCCTGGTTGTCGGTCAGACCGACGCGCGTGGTGAGGTAGTTGATGCCGAACACGGAGATGACGTAGAAGGTGACCACGATCGGCGCGTACGCGAGGATCATGCGGAGGATCGTGGCCCACTGGTCGCGCAGCACCGTGAGGGTGCGCGCCTGCGCCTCGGCGCCCGCGACGGCGCCGACCTCGGCTTCGGCGTCGAGCTCTTCGGCGAAGATCGGGCTCTCCTCGACCTTGATGCGGATGTAGATGCCGACCATGACCAGCAGCACGCTGAGCAGGAACGGCAGACGCCACCCCCACGAGTAGAACTGGTCATGCGTGAGCACCGCGGTGAGCAGAGCCAGCACGCCGTTGGCGAGCACCTGGCTGGCGGGGGATCCGAGGGACATCAGCGAGGCGTAGAACGCGCGCCGGTCGCCCGGAGCGTGCTCCATGGTCATCAGCTGCGCGCCGGTCGCCTCGCCACCGAGCGCGAAGCCCTGCAGGCAGCGCATCACGACGAGCAGGAGCGGCGCGACGAAGCCGATGTTCGCGTATCCCGGCAGCAGGCCGATCACGATCGAGGACGCGCCCATCATCAGGAAGGTGGTCAGCAGCACCGTCCGGCGGCCGATCCGGTCGCCGAAGTAGCCGAAGATCACCGCGCCGAGGGGGCGTGCGAAAATGCCGACGCCGAACGTCGCGAACGACAGCAGCGTGGCGACGGCCGGGTCCTGGTCGCTGAAGAAGATGATCGGGAAGACGGTGGCCGACATCGCGCCGTACACGGCGAAATCGAACCACTCCAGGACGGACCCGGCGGCGCCGCTGCCGAGGGCGCGTTTCGCGGCCGGAGTCGCCGGCGTACGCCGGGAGAACGGTCCGGGAGGGATGGTGATCGACATGGGCTCACTCCTTCGTGATGGCCGCGCGCTGCTGTGCGGACAGCTCAAGCTACGGTCGTCACGGGCCGCCGCCGCGGGTTTTTCCGGAGGAGGGAAACGTTCGTCCCCCGGCGCTCAGCCGCGTGCGGTTCCGGTCGCGGCGTCGAACTCGTGCCGCGCCAGCTCGGCGTCCATCTCGCCGCGGGTCTCCCGGATGAGCTCCAGGAAGCGTTCGTCGTCGAACAGAGCCGCGCGGGTGGTCGGGAAGGACACGGTGAAGGCGGCGACCGCGCGGCCGCGCACGTCGTGCAGCGCGCAGCCGACGGCGCAGACGCCCGCCTCGGTGGCTTCCCGGTTCTCCGAGTGGCCGCGCGCCCTGATCTGCTCCAGCTCCCGCAGCAGGGCGGTGAAGCGGGTCGTGTCCAGGTGGTCGCCGGCGATCGCGGCCGCGCGGCTGCGGTACAGCCGTTCCAGTTCGGACCGCTCCAGCTCCGCCAGGATCGCCTTGCCGCCGGACGCCTGATGCGCCTCCAGCACCGCGCCGGTGCGATCCGAGACCCGCAGCAGGTTGGCCGATTCCTCGCTCGCCAGGAACCGCACGTTGCCGCCGACGCGGACCATCAGGTTCACGGTCTCACCGACGCGGCCGGACAGCAGCTCCATGTGCGGCACGAGCAGGTCGCGCAGGGCGCGCGCCCACGGCAACTGCGACGGTGCGGCGCCGAGCGCGGGTCCGGGAGCATAACCGCGGTCGTCGTCCTGAACCGCGAACCCGCGGTAGACCAGCATCGACAGCAACCGGTGCGCCGTTGAAGCCGCCACCCCGAGCTCGCGAGCGGCATCGGACACCCGTAGCCCGCCCGTGTCGCGGAGCAGCTGGATCAGCCGCAGGGCATGATCGACGGACGTCATCACATAGGCGGGCCGGTGAATGGTCGGGCGGGCCATGCTCATTCCCGGATGCCGGAGGAGGGACGGGACGTCGGTGGGTGCACACGCTGAGCCTACGGCGTGGGCACCCCCGTGACGGACCTCAGCAGGGGCCGCCGACCGACGAAAGAACGCCTGGAATCACCGTGCGCCGTCCGCCGCCGCCACGGAGGCCGCGAGCCGGGCCGTGACCCCGGGAACCGCCGCGACGAATTCCGGGGGACCGAGGACGGTGAACGCGGAATCGAATCGCAGGATCCAGGACAGCAGAGCGGACCAGGACCAGGACCCGATGCGAATCCGGCATGACGTGTCGGACACCCGTTCCATCTCGCCGTCGCCGAGCCACGGCGCGACCTCTGCCACCGGCAGGTCCAGGAGGAATTCACCGGAACAGGGCCACCCGTCGCCGGTGTCGGACCCGGTGAACCGTGCCGCGAGGAAGGTGCGCGCGTCGCCGGTCGGAATCGCGCGCGGAGTGAACGGCGCGCCACCGGGGAACTTCATGACCATCCGGTCGAGGCGGAAGATCCGCCAGTCCGCCGCGTCGAGGTCCCAACCGACGACGTACCACCGGCCGGTCCGCGCGACGATCGCATGGGGCTCCACACGCCGGGGTGGGCGATCGCGTGCCTCGCCGTAGTCGAACCGCACCGTGCGCCGGTCACGGGCCGCGACGCTGACCGCTTCGAGGGTGTGCGGATCAACGCGCGGGGACGACCCGACGTCGGTGAATCGCACCGCATCGAGCCGGTGTCGCAGGCGGGAGGGCATCACCTGACGCACGGTGGTCACCGCGCGTGCCGCGGCTTCGTCGAGATCGACGCCGGTGGACGGCATGCTCTGCAGCGCGACGGCGATCGCGAGGGCCTGCTCGTCGTCGAACAGCAGGGGTGGCAACTCGCTCCCCGCCGCCAGCCGATAACCGCCGTCCGGTCCCTTCATCGCCGTGATCGCGTAGCCGAGTCCGCGCAGGCGATCGATGTCCCGGCGCACCGTTCGCGTGGTCACGTGCAGTCGTTCCGCGAGCTCCCCGCCGGACCACTCCCGCCGGGACTGCAGCAACGACAGCAGCGTGAGCATCCGGGAGGACGATCCTGACATGGATCCACCTTCGCAGAAATAGAGGACCGAAACCGTCCTCTTCGGGCGGCATTCTCGTATCTGCGGCCGAAGCCGCAGCCCGGAACGAAGGAGAAGTCATGAGCATCATCACCACCACCCACCTGAACCTCCCCGGTACCGCCCGAGCGGCCCTGGAGTTCTACCGATCCGTCTTCGGCGGGACGGTCACGCTCACCTCCTACGGCGACGTCGGCATGCCGCAGGACGCACCGGGCGCCGACCGGATCGTCTTCGGGCAGGTCGACAACGCGGACGGGTTCCGCGTCATGGCCTACGACGTCCCCGGTCAGGACGCGACGGACGCGGCGGCGACCGCGGGCCACACGCGCCGGGAGAACGGCGCCACCATCACGGACCGGACGTTCTTCCAGTCCCTGCGGGGCACCTCCTTGGACGAGGTGATGCCGATCTGGAACGAGCTCGGTGCGGGAGGGACCATCATCGAACCCCTCGCGGCGTCGCCGTGGAGTCCCGGTTTCGGGATGCTGACGGACCGCTTCGGTGTCACCTGGGTGATCGACGTGCAGGCGCCGGTGACGGCCTGACATCGCCCCCGGCGACGCGCGGAGAACCTCGAGTCGCCGGGGCTTCGTGGGGCCGCACTCGCACGTCTCAACGTCGACGGGGCATCGTCGGTCGCAGGATCAATCCGATCAGGAACCCGTCCGGGCTCTCCACGACGTGTTCGATCTCGCCGAAGGCGTCCAACTCGTCTCGGAGCGACTCGCGCGTGAACCAGTGGACGTACCCGCGACCGTCGGCGAACGTGTCGAGCGGTTCGAGTCCGGGAAAATCGCGTGCGGCCGCACGATGCGCCGGGTCAGCGCTCAGCTCTGCGGCGGCGTCGTCGGGCGACGGCACGACGTGGCTGATCAGAAGGAGCCGTCCGTCCGGATGCAGCGCTCGAGCGATCCGACGAAGGAGCTCTTGGCGCAGATCGCGGCCAGGGATATAGCAGTAGTGCTTCACCGACAGCACCAGATCGAACGAATGATCCGGCGCGGGAAGGTCGACGCCGACCGTCAGCGCGAACGTCGCGGCATCCGCGCCGGCGTGAGCGGCGGACGCCCGCGCCGCTTCGATCAGCGGGGTGCTGACATCGGTGCCGATGACGCGATGCCCGCGCAACGCCAGGGCGATCGAGAGCCGTCCGGCACCGCACCCGAGATCCAGAATCGTCCGGGGTCGGTCGCTGAGGTGAGACAGCAGCTCCGTCTCCAGCGGAGTGAGGCCATCGGCCGACTGGTGCGCGTACAGCGTCACCTGCTCGGGGTCCTCGAACCACTCCCGTGTCCGGCTCAGGAGCGCATCCTCCTCGCTCGATTCCACGGACCCCAGGCTAGCCGGACGGCAGGTCAGCGAGGCCGAACGTCTCCGGGTCGACGGGCCGGATCGCGCGGGGGAGTCCGGCGACGACGAGGCGGTAGGACTCGGTGACCAGCTCGACGACGAGATCGCGCTCCAGGGCACCGGGATTCAGGGTGATCCAGTGCCGCTTGTTCATGTGATACCCGGGCGTGATCTCGGGAAACGTGGCGCGCAGGGCCTCGCTCTCCGTGGGCCGGCATTTCAGCACCACGATTCCGGACCCGTGCCGCACGACGTGGAACATGAACAGCTTGTCCCGGACGGCGAACACGTCCGTCTCGGGCCCGAACGGGTGTCGCAACTCGCTACCGGGCAGCTCCTCGGCGCGAGCGGCGGTCCAGGCGTGCAGATCGCTCATCACAGCCCGGCCACGAGGGCGGCGAACACCGCGGACGCCGGACCGTCGGTCGCGCGCCGGAATCCCGTTCCGGCCCAAAGATGCACACGCTGCGGATCGTTCGCCGCGGCCGCGGCCTGCCGAATCGGACGAGTGAGGTGATGCAGCGCCGGATACGCGAACGGGGCCGAGGCGTCGTACCGATCGATGAAGTCGTTGCGCAGCGCCCGCGCCGGTCGCCCCGTGAACGCGTGCGTCTGCACGGTCTCCGTGAACGACGGATCGGCGAGGGCGGCGCGATGGGTGGCGCTCGTTCCGGCCTCATCCGTACGCAGCAACAGGGTGCCGACCGCCACGGCCTCCGCGCCGATGGCGAGAAGTTCGGCCACGGCGGCGGACCCGTCGACGCCGCCGGCGGCGATCAGCGGCAGGGGCACGGCGGCGCGCACGGAACGCACCACATCACTGGTCCGCGCCGGACGAATTGTGCGGGTGGGCGTGAACGTCCCGCTGTGACCGCCGGCTTCGGGGCCCTGCACGATCAGGCCGTCCACTCCGGCTTCGTGCGCGGCGCGTGCTTCATCCACCGTCGTGACGGTGGCCAGGACCCGCGAACCCGCACGGCGCAGCGCCGCGATCTCGGCGGTACTCGGCAGACCGAACGTGAACGACACCACCGGCACCGGATCCCGACGCAGCAGGTCGATCTTGGCGGCCCAGTGGTCGTCGTCTGTGCGCGGGACGGGGTCCAGAGTCAGCCCGAAGCGCTCGGCCTCCGGACGAAGGCGATCCACGAAGGTCCGGAACGCGGCGTCCTCGGGTGGGGTCGCCGTGGCGGCGAAGACGTTCACCCCGAACGGTGCGCCGTGCGCCCGCGTCAACCGGATGTCGTCGGCGAGCGCGTCCGGGGTCCGATAACCGGCGGGAAGGAAGGGGAACGCGCCGGCGGTGATGGTCGCGCGCACGAGGGCGGGGGAGGTGGGACCACCCGCCATCGGTGCCGCGACGATCGGTGACGGTGAGTCCAGCAACGGTGTCATCCGGTCCCTCCTGGTCGCAGGTTCGCGTCCCCAGGCTAACGCGGCATGCGCGGCCGGTGAAAACGCCGACGGCCCCCGCATCGAGGATGCGGGGGCCGTCAGTTAGGGGGTGTCAGATCACGCGGATGTTCGCGGCCTGCATGCCCTTCTGGCCCTGCTCGGCGTCGAACTCGACGCGCTGGTTCTCCTCGAGCGAGCGGTAGCCGCCGCTCTGGATGGCGGAGAAGTGGGCGAACAGGTCGGCGCCGCCGTCATCCGGGGAGATGAAGCCGAAGCCCTTGTCGGAGTTGAACCATTTGACGGTGCCGGTGGCCATAACGTCATTCCTCTTGTTTCGTGGGCCACGAATGTGGCCGCTGTGTCGGCGAACGCGCCGCCGTCGGTGAGGCGTCACGCGGGGTGCGCGAGCGCCACGTTCAGTGCTTGATGGGTCGTGCTCGGCCAGAAGGCGGCGGGCGTCATCAAGGGAGTCCGCGACGAACAGCGCCGTCGCGAATCGGTCATGGAGAGTGAAACCGTCGTCATCGACGGTCACGTAACCGGCGAATTCGCCGTTCCGAGTGGCCGTGTGGACGTCATGGTCCGCCTGATTCCAGACGAGCTCGACCGACGCCCGCGGGAGGGGTGTGGAGGTGGTGATGTGTTGCCGATCCTGTGGGGCGGTGCGATCCGTGATCGCGAGATCCGCCGGGTGAAATCTCACGGCTGCGGCGTCTGTGCCGACGGCCTTCCGGAGAGGCCGGTCGTGCCAGCCGTTCGCGCATTCGTTCGCGCGATGATCAATGGTACCGCATAAGAAGCGATTTTCCCTGAACAGCGCTCAGAACGGCCTCCGCACATCCACGTCGACCCGGCCGGAGCCGTCGTGCCGATCAGCGCCGCGGAGTCATCGCAGCGGCGCTGATCGCCCGACCCGGGATCATTTCTTCAGGAGGTCGTCCGTCACGCGGGCGCCGGTCTGCACCGGTGTGATCCAGTTGGCGAGATCGAAGCGCTGACGCGTCGCCTCGGCGAGGTACTCCGCCTTCAGTCCGTCATCGATCTCCGGCTCCCGGTGCAGGAGCCAGAGGTTCTTGCGGTCGGGCGAACCGACCAGGGCGGTGGTGTAATCCGGTTCGATCTTCAGGACCCAGTAGTCACCCTCGGTGAAGGGGACCCAGCGCAGGAACTCGGGCAGGAACGACACCCGCAGCTTGCCGGTGACGCCGTCCACCGGGCGCGCGTGCCCGATCGACTGCGTGGGCTTCTTGTCGTCACCAAAGCAACGGTTGTCCACGGTGATGGTGCCGTCATCGGCCGGTGTGTACTCGGCGGTGATGTTCGTCGCCTTCGCGTCCTCCCACTTCATGGGGAGGCGACCGAGCTCGTACCAGAGTCCGCTGTAGCGAGCCAGATCGATGGCATCGACGGCCGTGACGGCGGGGAGATCTTCAGACATGTCTTTTCTTTTCTTATCGACGGGGGGAAGGGTGACGGCGGGTGCCCCGGCTTCCGGGACACCCGCCGTCGGGGCGTGTCAGGCCTTCTTGCGTCCGACGACCAACCCGTAGATCAGCAGCACGATGATCGAGCCGACGATCGCCACGATCCAGGTCTGCAGGCTGAAGAAATTCTCGAGCCCCTTGCCGAACAACAGGCCTCCGAGCCAGCCGCCCAGCAGGGCGCCGACAACACCGAGCAGAAGCGTGACGAACCAGCCGCCGCCCTGTTTGCCGGGGATGATCAGCTTGGCGATGGCGCCGGCGATCAGGCCGAGGAGGAGGAATCCGAAGAAGCCCATAGCGAGTCCGTTCTGTCAAAGGGTCCGGTCAACGGGTGTGGACCGGCGGGCCGGCGGGTCGCCAGCGGCGGCGACCCGCTTGCCGCTCAGTTCTTGATGTCGTTGATGGTGTCCTTGACGCCGTCCTTGACCTTGTCCGCCTTGGCGGTGGCCTGGTCGACGATTCCCTGGGCTTCCATCTTCTCGTTGTTCAGAGCGTCGCCCAGGCCTTCCTTCGCCTTGCCGACGGCTTCCTTCGCGTTGTTCGCGATGTCATCTCCGATACCCATGACGGGCCTCCTTCGGTTGATGGATGTGGTCCCCACGACCACAGTGCCGACGTTAGGGGCTTCTCACAGACCACGGCAAGGGGGGTAGACGCCCTCTGTGTCAAGTGATAGCCGTACGAGCCGTCACGAAATGACGTAGCGCCGTGAGCCGCCCCGCGGGCAGTCGCGTCAGAGCTGGACGGCGTTGTCGACATCCCACGGGATCGTCCATCCGGCGGCGTCGAACAGTCCGTTGAGGATGAGGGCGGTGAAGCCCCAGATGAACAGGTCATCGATCTGCCATCCTGGTCCGCGGAACTCGCCGACCGGGCGCCGCAGCACCGTGGTGAACCGCGTCGCGGGGTCCAGCAGACGTCGGACCGGAACGCGGTGGACGGAGGCCGTCTCGGCCTGGTCCACGGCCACCAGCGTCACATCGCGCGTGCGCCACGCGAGCACCGGCGTGACACGGTTCGCGGACGCGGCCAGGGGGAGATCCTGCAGCGTCGCGGCGATGTCGACGGCGTCGCTGTCCAGGGCGATCTCCTCCCGCGCCTCACGCAGGGCGGTGGCGACGAGGTCCACGTCCTCGGGGTCCCGGCGACCGCCGGGGAACGCGACCTCCCCGGGGTGCGCGCGCAGCGCACTGGCCCGTACCTCCAGGACGACGTCCAGATCGCTCGGCGCCAATCCGCGTGAGGAGCCGACATGCGTGTCGTCGACGGCGCCGAACAGGACCAGGACGGCCGAGACGCGATCGGCGCTCGTGTCCGGGCGGAGGGGGTACCCGTGGGTGTCGAGCCCGCCGGAGGCCGCGGCCACCAGCTCCGCGAACGCGTCCTGCTGCCGTTGTGTCATCACCACCAGCCTAGGGCGGGAATCGGTGACGGCTCCCGGACGCGACCGTGTCCCGCCTCCGGAGGATTCGAGACGAATCTCAACCGGAGACGGGACACGGGTCCCACGAGGGGGAGGGGGACTCAGCCGGCGGCGAGGGCGGGCTCGCGGGTCGCCGCCGGCTGAGTCCCCCTCCGGGCTCGCGGGTCGGCGCCGGGGCGTCGGTGAGGAACCGGTCGTACGCGTGCACGGTCAGGAACAGCGGGAACTCGTCGCCCAGCACCAGCTCGCGCAGGATCCGCTCGGCGTCATCGAAGCGGTCCTCCGGGAAGCGCTCAAGCTCGCGAACGGTCTTCTCGATGACGTACTCCACGCGCTCGCGGACCACCGGCATGCCGTCGTCCGTGACCGCGCCCTGGTGGATCCACTGCCACAGCTGACCGCGGCTGATCTCCGCCGTGGCGGCGTCCTCCATCAGGTTGTCGATGGCCGCCGCACCCACGCCGCGCAGCCAGCTCTCGATGTAGCGCAGGGCCACGGAGACGTTCGCGCGGATGCCGGCGCACGTGACGGTGCCGCCCTCGATGCGCAGATCCAGCAGCTGCTCCGGCTCCACGTGGACGTCCGAGCGCAGGTTGTCGACCTGGTTCGTGCGCCCCTGCAGGACCGCGTCGAACTCGGCGCGGGCGGCGGGGATGAGGTCCGGGTGCGCCACCCAGGTGCCGTCGAAGCCGTCGCCGGCCTCGCGACGCTTGTCCGCGGCGACCTTCTCGAACGCTGCAGCGGTGACCTCCGGGTCACGCCGGTTCGGGATGAACGCGCTCATGCCACCGATGGCGTACGCACCGCGCTTGTGGCACGTGCTGACCAGCAGCTCGGTGTAGGCGCGCATGAACGGCACCGTCATCGTGATCTGCGCGCGGTCCGGCAGCAGGAAGGACCGGCCGCGGTCGTGGAAGTTCTTGATCACGCTGAACAGGTAGTCCCAGCGACCGGCGTTCAGACCCGCGCAATGGTCGCGCAGTTCGTAGAGGATCTCTTCCATCTCGAACGCCGCCGTGATCGTCTCGATCAGCACCGTGGCACGGATCGTGCCGTGCGGGATGTCGATCCAGTTCTCGCTGAACGTGAACACGTCGTCCCACAGGCGAGCACCCTGGTGGCTCTCCAGCTTCGGCAGGTAGAAGTACGGCCCGCGTCCGGTGGCGATGAGCTCCTTCGCGTTGTGGAAGAAGTACAGACCGAAATCCACCAGCGCACCCGAGACCGGCGCGGTGAGCCCGGCGGTGTTCGTGTAGCGGAAGTGCTTCTCCGTGAGGAACCATCCGCGCGGACGGAACACGATCGTCGGCGTCTGCTCGCCGAGGCGGTACTCCTTGCCCTCATCGGAGGTGAAATCGATCTGCCGACGAATCGCGTCGTACAGGTTGATCTGTCCGCCGATGATGTTGGCCCACGTGGGGCTGGTCGCATCCTCGTGGTCGGCCAACCAGACCTGCGCGCCGGAGTTCATCGCGTTGATCGTCATCTTGCGGTCGGTCGGACCGGTGATCTCGACGCGACGGTCCTCCAGGCCGGGGCCCGGGCCCGCGACACGCCACGTCGGTTCCTCGCGGATCGCGGCGGTGGCGGCGGCGAATGTCGGGGTGTAGCCGGCGTTGATCGCCTTCTGGCCCTCGTAGCGCTCGCGGAGCCGGTCCTGTCGGCGGGCGCCGAAGCTGTCGTGCAGGGCGGTGAGGAAGCGCAGGGCCTCCGGGGTCAGGATCTCCTCGAAGCGGGGCTCGATCTCGCCCAGCACCTCGAATCGAGGGTTCGTGTTCTCCGTCATGATGATGCCTTCTCGAAATCTGTGTCGCGGATCAGTGGAACTGCTCGGACTCGGTCGAGCCGACGAGTGCCAGCGTGGCGCTGCTGGGGTTCAGCGCCGTGGCGATGCGGTCGAAGTAGCCGGTACCCACTTCGGCCTGGTGCTTGGTGGCGGTGTAGCCGCGCGATTCGGCCGCGAACTCGGCCTCCTGCAGCTCGACGTACGCCGACATCTGTCGCGCCTGGTATCCCTGCGCCAGCTCGAACATGCTGTAGTTCAGCGAGTGGAAGCCGGCCAGGGTGATGAACTGGAACGCGTAGCCCATGGCGGCGAGCTCACGCTGGAACTTGGCGATGGTCTCGTCGTCGAGGTGACGCTTCCAGTTGAAGCTGGGGGAGCAGTTGTACGCCAGCTTCTGGTTCGGGAACTCAGCGTGGATCGCCTCGGCGAAGCGGCGGGCCAGCTCCAGGTCCGGCTCGCTGGATTCCACCCAGATGAGGTCGGCGTACGGCGCGTAGGCGAGACCGCGGGCGATGACCGGCTCGATGCCGTTGCGGACCTCGTAGAAGCCCTCCGCGGTGCGCTCACCGGTGAGGAACTCGCGGTCGCGCTCGTCCACGTCGCTGGTCAGCAGGGTTGCGGCGAGGGCGTCGGTGCGGGCGATGACCACGGACGGGACGTCGGCCACGTCGGCCGCGAGGCGAGCGGCGTTCAGCGTCCGGACGTGCTGCGAGGTGGGGATCAGGACCTTGCCGCCCATGTGGCCGCATTTCTTCTCGCTGGCCAGCTGGTCTTCCCAGTGCACACCCGCTGCACCGGCGTTGATCATGCCGCTCATCAGCTCGTACGCGTTCAGGGGTCCGCCGAAGCCGGCCTCGGCGTCCGCGACGATCGGCAGCTGCCAGTCGCGGCTCGTGGTGCCGGTCTCGGCGAACTCGATCTGACCGGCGCGCAGGAGCGCGTTGTTGATGCGACGGACGACGGCGGGGACCGAGTTGGCCGGGTACAGGCTCTGGTCCGGGTAGGTCTGGCCGGAGAGGTTGGCGTCGGCGGCGACCTGCCAGCCGGACAGGTAGACGGCCTCGAGGCCGGCGCGAGCCTGCTGGACGGCCTGGTTGCCGGTCAGGGCACCGAGCGCGTAGACCCAGCTGCTCGGGTCCTCGTGGTTGCGCTGAATGAGCTCCCAGAGCTTCTCCGCGCCACGACGGGCGAGCGTCGCCTCCTCGCGGACCGGACCGCGCAGTGCGATGACGTCCTCGGCCGTGTAGTCGCGGCGGACGTCGGCCCAGCGCGGGTCGGTCAGCCACTCCTTGTCGAGCTCGACGGCGGTCTGGGTCTGCGTTCCGGGGCGGGTGGCGTTCTCGGTCATGATTGCTCCTTTGCTGGGCTGAAAGCCGTGCTGTGCGGCTCTCCGTTCGGGGCCTTGAGTCGAGCTTGCGGGGTGTGCCAGACGGTTTTCGGCCAAATCGGAGGAGAAATATTGCGAGATTTCTGAGTTTCGGAACGCTGCGGCGTGGGAGGCTGTCTCCATGACGATGACGAGCGCGCGCGCCGGGGACGATGAAGATGTGCTCGATTCGCTGACCATCGGCCGCCGTGTGCGGCAGCTTCGCCTGGACGCCGGCATGACCGTCGAAGGACTCGGCGAGGCCATCGGCCGCGCCGCGTCGCAGATCTCGGTCATCGAGAACGGCAAGCGCGAGCTGCGCCTGGCGGAGCTGCAGAAGCTCGCCCGTGCGCTCGGCACCTCGCTGGACGCGATGCTGGCGCCGGAGCCGCTGTCGCGGCGACATGAACTCGAGATCGCGCTCGAGCGGGCCCAGCGTGGTCCGCTGTTCCGTTCCCTGGGCCTGGAGGCGCTGCCGATCCGCAAGACGCTCGGCGACCAGGCGATCGAGACGATCCTGCGTCTGCACGGTGAGCTGGAGAAGCTGCACGAGCAGCGCGCGGCGACGCCGGAGGAGGCGCGTCGGGCCAACACCGAACTGCGTGCCGAGCAGCGCAAGCGTGACAACCACTATCCGGAGCTGGAGGAGGCGGCGGCGAAATTGCTGTCCGCGATCGGACACCGCGGGGGACCGCTGTCGCAGCGCGCCACGAGCGAACTGGCCGCGCACCTCGGCTTCACGCTGCACTACGTCGGCGACCTGCCGGTCAGCACGCGAAGCATCACCGATCATCGCAACGGCCGCATCTACCTGCCCGTCCGGCAGACGGGGACGGATCCGCGCTCCGCTCTGCTGCAGGCGCTCGCGGCGCACGTCCTCGGGCAGCCGGAGCCGTCCGACTACGGTGACCTGCTGCGGCAGCGCGTCGAGACGAACTACCTCGCCGGTGCCCTGATGGTGCCGGAGGAGAGCGCGGTGGCGTACCTGTCCGAGTTGAAGGCCGCGCGCGAACTGTCCGTCGAGGACCTCCGGGACCACTTCGCGGTCAGCTACGAGACGGCCGCGCACCGCTTCACGAACCTCGCCACGAAGCATCTGGACATTCCGGTGCACTTCACGAAGGTGCATTCCAGCGGCGTGATCTCGAAGGCGTACGAGAACGACGACGTGCAGTTCCCGACCGATCCGCTCGGGTCCGTCGAGGGCCAGCGGGTGTGCCGCTGGTGGAGTGCCCGCCAGGTGTTCGAGGTCGAGGACCGCCTCAGCGCGTACCACCAGTACACCGACAAGCCGGTCGGGACCTACTGGTGCACGTCCGCGATCGTGAGCGCGTCGAACGGCGATTTCTCGGTCAGCGTCGGCACGCGCTTCAACGATGCGAAGTGGTTCCGCGGTCGCGACACCTCACGCCGACTCACCTCGACGTGTCCCGACCCGGCCTGCTGCCGCGAGCCCGCCGAGGACACCGCCGCGTACTGGCAGGGCCGGGCGTGGCCGAGCGCCCGCCTCAATTCGTCGCTGCTCGCGGCGATGCCGGACGGCTCCACCACCGGCGTGGACAAGGTCGACGTCTACGAATTCCTCGACCGCCACTCGGCCACGACCCTCTGACCCCCGCGGCACCCACACTGACGGGCATACGGTGGCGGATCTCCACCCGGTCTCCACCCGGAGGTGGTGCTCCGGCGGGCGCTGCGTGGCGAGTCTGGACTCATGAACACCACGCTCGAAGTCACCGTCAACATCATCCTCGTCGTCGGCCTCATCGGCTGGTTCGGCTACCGGCAGTCCACCTGGCGTCCCGTCGATCTCGGCCGCATGTGGCGGGCGCCACTGATCATGGGGGCGCTCGGACTGCTCATCGTCGCCCGGACGCTGACGTCGTTCAGCGGGGTCGATGTGGCCGCTTTCGTCCTCGAGATCGTTCTGGGGGTCGGTGCCGGCGCCTGGATGGGCTACCTCGCGCACTTCCGGCCGCTCGCCACGCCGGTACCGGTCGGGCGATCGGGCGCGGTCGCGACGCTGGAGACTCGCACCGGCTGGCTCGGCCTGGGCATCTGGTGCGCACTGATCGTGGTTCGCATCGTGATCGACATCGTTGCGGCGAACCTCGGTGGTGCGGCCCTCAGCTCGGGCGGGTTCATCCTCATCATGCTCGCGGTCAACCGGGCGACGCGGACCGCGGTGATCCGGAGCCGCCTGCCGCGCGCCGCCGCGCAGAGTCGCATGATGGTCTCGTGACCGAACGCAACCGCTGGCTCAGCCTGTCGATCGCCGCTCTCGCGGCGATCGGCATCGGTGGCACCCTCATCGTGCTGGACGGTGTGACCTGGGTCTCGATCGTCGCCGTTCTCGGGATCGTCGGCTGGATCGCGGCGACGCTGCTCTGGGAGCCGCGGTGGCGTGTGCCGTTCATCGTCGCGGCCGCGGTCGCGGTGGTCGCCGGGTGTCTGACCGCGACGGCGACGGGCGGACTCTCGCTGGTTCCGGTCGTCGTCGGAATCCTGTTGCTGTTCGGACGCGGCGACGTGCGGATGAGTATCGGCGTAGGGGTCACGCTCGCGGGAGTCGCGGCCCTCGCGATCGGCGGCCTCGTCGCGCCGATGCCCGGGTGGGGGCTGGTGGTCATCGCGGGATGGCTGCTCGTCGGAGTCCTGGCTGGAATCAACCGGCGGGCCATGCGTTCCGCGCAGGCCGACGCCGCGGACCGGCGCGAGCAGGAGTCCCGCCTCCGGGAGGAACAGCGCCGGGTGGCGCTCGCGCGGGATCTGCATGACGTGCTGGCTCACTCTCTGGGCGGACTCACCGTCCAACTGGACGCCGTGGACGCGCTGCTCGAGGCCGGCCACATCGATCAGGCGCGGGAACGCGTTCGGAAAGCGCGGGTCCTGGCCGGCCAGGGTCTTGCGGACGCTCGCGGAGCCGTCGCCGCTTTGCGTGCTCCCGCGCCGTCGTCTGACGAGCCCACGGACCCGATGCCCGGCATCGATGATCTCATCGCGGCGCACCGGTCGCTCGGCGAGAGGGTCGACCTGACGGTCACGGGCTCCGCGCGCCCGGTGCCGGCAGCGGTCGCATCCGCGCTCCTGCGTGCGGTCCAGGAGTCACTGAGCAACGCGCGGCGCCACGCGCCGGGGGCGCACACCGGCGTTTCGCTCCACTGGGGCGCGGACGAGATCGGTCTGCGCGTCGCCAATGACCTCACATCCGAGCACGCGGCGCCCGGTGGTGGCTACGGTCTTCGCGGCATGCGGGAACGGTTCGCCGCGCTTCCCTTCGGCGGGGACGTCGATGCGCGGGAGGTGGACGGCTTCTTCGTCGTCACCGCTCGCGCCGGGCTCGAGGCCAACGGGCCGGGGAGGGCGAGCGCATGAGCGACGCGCGGATCCGGGTTCTCATCGCGGACGACCAGGACCTGGTCCGAGACGGGCTCGCGACGATCGTGTCGCTCCTGCCGGACGTCGTCGTGGTCGGTCTCGCGTCCGACGGCGACGAGGCGGTGGCGCTCGCCGTGGCCGAACGGCCGGACGTCGTGCTCATGGACCTCCGCATGCCGAACGTCGATGGCATCGAGGCGACACGGCGCATCGCGGCGGACGTGCCGGAGGCGGCGGTCCTCGTGCTCACGACCTACGCGGACGACGACTCGATCCTCGGCGCGCTGCGGGCGGGAGCGCGCGGGTACCTCACGAAGGACGCCGGACGTGAGCAGATCGCGATGGCGATCCGGTCCGTCGCCGGCGGGCAGACGACGTTCGCGGCCGAGGTCGCGGCGCGCGTTGTGAGCGCGGCAGCGGGAGCGGCGGCGGCCCCGGTCGACGAACTGGCGGCACGATTCCCGGACCTGACCCCGCGCGAGAGGGAGGTGCTCTCCCTGATCTCCGACGGGCTCAACAACGCCGAGATCGCGGCACGCCTCTATGTCGGCGTCTCGACCGTGAAGACACACATCAACGCCCTCTTCGCGAAGCTCGGCGTCCGCGACCGCGCCCAGGCGATCGCCCGCGTCCGCTCCTGACCCGCGCGGTCGTCCTCGGGTCCTGGCCGTCGAGCGGGCGTATGGGCCCAGACGAATGTCATGAGGTTCGTGACGGACGCCGCGTTCCTGACGTGGCTGGGTTCGTTCGCTTTTGATGGGAGCCGCCGAGGCTCCGGCGTTGAGTGCGCGGGTCGCGTCGCGGAGGTGGTGCCGCGGATCGTTCCGGAGGTCGGGTCGCGACGTACATGGCGGACGGTGGACGAGCCCATGGGCCACACCAGCGTGTCTGTACGGCCCGCGGTTGAACGAGCGCAGGAGGAAGCCCGGTGTAGCGCGGCGCGCGGTGGGCGGAGTTCTCCCCGGTGGGTCATGTTCGTGCCGGGATTCGGGACGGGAGCTTCGGGGCCGGCGGCCGTGTGGGGTGCCAGCTGTGGGTTTGGTCGTACCAGTGGGGTGCTCGGACTTCGGGTACCCCGTCGACAATGCGGATGGCCCAGCCGTTGGTGTCGAGGTAGCGGTGGTGGTTCCAGCAGAGGAGGACACCGTTGTCGATGCTGGTGGGCCCACCGTCGTGCCACTCGGTGACATGGTGGAATTCACACCAGCGGGCCGGGGTATGGCATCCGGGGATGATGCAGGTGTGGTCGCGGGCGATGATCGCCCGGCGCTGGGTGGCGTTGAAGATGCGGTCCGCGATCGTCGTCGCCAACACCCGTCCGTTCTTCCCGGTGACCACCCGCTGGATCTGGCCGACGCAGGCCGTGTGGGTGGCGACCGCGACGGAGACGGGAACATTCGTGCCGGTCGCGTCAGCACCGGTCACATGGCCCCATCCGGTGCCGGAGGCGAGGTCGGCCTGTTTCACGTGGACGACCAAGGTCGGGGCGGCGCCGCCGATGATCGACAGGTCAGACGACGCCGCGACCGTGAGGGCCGCGGCGAGGGCGTCGTGGGCGCGTTGCCCGATGGTGCGGTCATCATGCACGACGGGCTCGTCAGTCTCACGGAATCGGACGCCTTTGTCTTTGCCGTGGGGGTTGGTGATGGCGTCGATGACGGTCTGCAACTGTGCGGCGACTTCAGGCAGGAGGTTCCCGCGGATCGGGACGATCCCGTCCCGTGCGATCCCGAAGTACAGGGACCGGAGCCGGCTTGCGCGCTCGTCTTGCGGTTCGGCGCCGTCTTGGTCGAGGGCGGTCGCCCACGCTCCGGCGTGCACACGGAGCGTGTCGCTCATCACGGGGACTGAGCGACGTGCGAGCGTCGGGGGTTCATCTGTGGCGGGAGCGCCCCAGTCCCCAGCACCCGCCGCCTGTTCGGCGAGGACGATGTCATCGTCGTCGGTTCCGGCGACATCGGCGAGGGCCTGGTCGGCGAGCGCGAGGTGGTCGGCCGGGACCCGGTCACGGATCTGATCCAGCGGCACCGTGGCGGCGGCGAGGCCGTCGGCTCCGATCCGTCCGGTCAGGAGTGCGTCGCGGAGTGCGGGGAAGCGAGCGGGCCGGCGGTCCCCGGTCATCGCGAGATCTTCCCGGACGAGTTTCCCGAGCCTTGACCAGTTCTTGATCGTGGCGGGTGCGGCACCGGTGGTGCGTTGCATGAGCTCGTTCACGTTCCGACACCCACACGCCACATCGAACCGTTGCTCACCCGACGGGGAAGCGGACCGTTCCTCCGCTTCCGCGGTCGTGACGATGAGCGCGGCTTGGGTGGTGCGGAGCAGGGCCCCGGCGTCGATCGCGAAGTCCAACAGCTCGGTCCGCGACGCGGTGGTGAGTCGGTTCTCCTGGAGCAGGGCGGTCACGGCGGTGATGGTCTGTGCCATCAGCCCCCGGGCCTGCTCCATCGAGGTTTCCATACCCTGATTCTACCGTTCAGGCGACCTCATGAAGCGGTGTAAAGCCCAGTTCAGTAGTCTTTTACGTAGTCCCAAACAGGGGTCCAGTGCGACCTCCGTAGCCCGATAGTCCACGACCCCCGGGGACCCCACTTCCACCCCCCTCCGGACCCCTTTCAGCGTTCGCCTGACCCCTCGGAAACGCGACCCGGCGACGCAACCCGCGCGCCCTCCCGGTCGTCTTAAGCCGCAGGAGACCCAGCCGTCTCCAGAACGAGAGCGCCCCACGGCCGCGGAAGATCAGCGCCAGTCGCTGCGTGCGCCGAAGTCGGCGGTGTCCGGGTCCGCACCGACCCGGCCGGGACCGGAGAGCCCGTCGATCGCAGCCATCTCCGCGTCGGTGAGGGCGAACCCCGCGACATCCGCGTTCTCCGCGATGCGCTGGGCGGACCGGGACTTCGGTATCACCACGAGGTCGTGCTGCAGGTGCCAGCGGATGACGGCCTGCGCGGGGGTGACACCGTGCGCGTCGGCGATGCCGGTGATCACCGGGTCGGTCAGCACGGTATTGGGGCGGCTCTCCGAACCCCAGCCTGAACCGGAGGTGCCGCCGAGGGGACTCCATGACGTCGTGATGATGCCGTGGGCGTCGTGATACGCCCGCAGCTCCGTCTGCGGGAAGCCGGGATGCAGCTCGATCTGATTCACCGCAGGGACGACGTCGGAATGGCCGGCGAGGAGCTCCAGGTGCCGGGTGCCGAAGTTGCTCACCCCGATGGCACGCGCGCGGCCGGACGCGAGGATCTCCTCGAACGCGGACCACGTGCTCAGCAGGCGCTCGTCGTCCTGCAACGGCCAGTGGATGAGGTACAGATCCACGTGATCGAGGCCCAGCAGCTCCAGACTGCGGTCGATCGCAGCGAGGGTGCGGTCGTGGCCCTGGTCCGGATTGTTGAGTTTGGTCGTCACGAACAGCTCGTCGCGCCCGACGTGGGACGCGGCGATGCCTCGTCCCACGCCGCGTTCATTCGCGTAGCCGGAGGCGGTGTCGATGTGCCGGTAGCCGCCCGCGATCGCATTCTGGACCAGCTCGCCGACCTCGTCGTCGGGAATCTGCCACGTGCCGAAGCCCAGGCGAGGCACGAGTGCGCCGGTGTTGAGGGAGAGGGGTGCGGTGGCGTCGGTCATGAGGTTCCCTCTCGACGGCGGACGATCTCGGTGATCCAGATGGGCGCGAACGGGGACGTGCAGCCGGGGGCGGTGGGGTAGTCCTTGAGGACCTCCAATCGCTCACCGATCGCCAGCGCGCGGGGGCGCAGGTCCGGGTGGAAGATGCCGATCTGGGCGAGCGCGTCGTTCATCGCCCACTGCAGCCGCTCCGGGGCGGACACCATCTCGGCCTCGATGCGATCGAGCAGTCCGGGCAGGTCCAGACCGTCCGGCTTCTTGATGATGCGCTCACTCGTCAGCGCCCAGCCGGCGGCGGCCACGTCCGGGTCCGCGTCGTCGAACCAGCGCACCCGCAGCTCCTCGGCGACCTTCGACTTCTTCACGAGATAGTTCACCAGCCAGTCGAGGATCTTCGGCGCCCGGGCGGACCGGATCATCGCGTCATACTCGTCGGCGGTGAAATCCTTCGGCTTGGCCACCAGCAGCGCCACCAGTCGGGCCGCGGTGTCCTGGGTCTCCCACAACTGCCGGGCGAGCTCCGGATCGGCACCGGCGGACTTGGCCACCGCTCGCAATTTCGTCAGGTTCACGCCGTGATCGTCGCCATGGCGTTCGTTGACGGCTCGCGCCTTCGGGTCCTCCAGCGCGTCCAGCTCCTGGCGCACGTCGGCCACGGTCGTCATGGGTCCTCCTGTCGGCGGTTTCCTCCAGTCTAGGAAGACGGCGGGAAGAGGACGTCGACGCCGTCCGCGAAGAAGCCGCGCCAGCACGCGAGATCGTGGCCGCCCTCATACTCCCGGTACGCGAACCGGTGCGGCGAGCCCGCGAGGAGATCGCGGAGCGCGCGGTGCTGGGGGAGCATCGTCGGTTCGTGGACCCCGACGGTCAGGAACAGCCGGGTCGCGTCCGCCGCGCCGGCGAGCTCGAGCATGTCGTACTGCCAGAGCGAGGCGGACTGACTGAGTGCACCGCCCACGGCATCCGGGCGCTCGAACGCCGTGCGCAGCGCCGTGAGACCGCCGAGGCTCTCGCCGGAGACGATGACGTCCGCGGCATGCGGGCTGACCGCGGTGATGGTCCGCAGCCACGGCAGCAGTTCGTCGGCGATCTCGGCGGTCATCGTGCCGTCGATGCTGAGCTCGCTCATCCGGCGCACGACGCCGCCGGAATCGATCATGGCGATCACCGGGGCGCGCTCGTCCGTGCGGTGATCCACCGCGGCGGCCGCGTACCCGGACGCGTGCCACACCTCGCCGTCCAACGCGATGACCAGCGGACGCGGCTCGTCCTCGGCGGCGCGCGCGGGACGGTGCACCCAGACTCGGCGGCCGCTCGGGGACGTCAGCTCACGCGTTTCGCCGGCGAAGGCGGAGGCCAGATGCGGCTGCGGAGGAGCGTCCGGCAGCTCGGCGACCGAAGCGCCGACGCCGCCGTACGCTTGCAGCGTCGCGGGGTTGCGCGGGTCCACCACGCCGCTCTCACGCATGACGCGCATGGCCCATCGCGGTTCGCGCTCGATCAGGTCAGCCGAGGTGCGGGCGTCCGCGGCGAGGACCGTGTACGAACCGCGCCACGCCGAGTCCAGAACGAAGGTGGCGTGCCACACGTCGGTGCCCGGCACACGCTCCAGCGTCGAGTCCTCGAGCGTGTGGGAGATGCGGTTCAGCGTCACGTGGACCGCGTCAGCTTCGGAGTCGCGGAACAGGAACGTCACGCGGCGGGACCGCGCGCCGTGGGGCTCGATCAGCGGGGTCCGCGCGCCCGGTCCGGCCCAGAACGCGGCGACGACACCATCCCGCGCGGTTGACGCCCGGAGATCGGTGACGAAGGCCGCGACGGCGTCGCTCTCGCCGCGGATCGCCGCAGGTACCTCCGGCGGCGCCGGCTGAGCGTTGGGACGCATCATCCCGCATCCTCGGTCACACTCGTGATCGGAATCACAAGCGGGGTGCCGAACACCGGGTCGGACTGCACGTGCGCGCGCAGGCGGAAGACGTCCTCGAGCAGCTTCTCCGTCAGCACCGTGGCCGGGTCGCCCTCGGCGGCGATCGCGCCGTCCTTCATCACGATGAGGTGGTCGGCGTACCGGGCGGCCTGGTTGAGATCGTGCAGGACGAGCACGACGGTGCGGTCCTCGCTCCGGTTCAGTCCGCGGCAGAGCTCCAGGACGTCGAGCTGGTGCGAGACGTCGAGGTAGGTGGTGGGTTCGTCCAGCAGCATCACCGGGGTGTCCTGGGCGAGCAGCATCGCGATCCAGACGCGCTGGCGCTGGCCGCCGGAGAGCTCCTCCACGCCGCGGTCGGCGAACTCCGCGACACCGGTCGCCGTCATCGCCGCCGACACCGCGCGCTCGTCGTCCGCGGACCACTGCTGCAGCATCCGCTGGTGCGGGAAGCGCCCGCGTCCGACGAGATCCGCCACGGTGATGCCGAACGGCGCGAGCGGCGACTGCGGCAGCAACCCGAGGCGACGCGCGAGGTCCTTCGACCCGAGCGAGCGGATATCCGTTCCCTGCAGCGTCACGGTGCCGGCGGCCGGGGTCAGCAGGCGCGCGAGCGCGCGCAGCAGCGTGGACTTGCCGCACGCGTTCGGCCCGATGATGACGGTGACCTTGCCCGCGGGAATCGCGACGTCGAGGTCCCGGACCACTTCGCGGGCCTCGTAGCGCAGCGTCAGTCCGGTGGCGGCGAGCGCGTCGGTGGTGGTCATGTCGTCCTTTCGCACGTCACACCTGCTTCGCGCGGGTGAGGAGCCAGATGAGGTAGATGCCGCCGATGATGCCGGTCATCCGACCGATCGGCAGGGCTGCGTTGATCGGCAGGGTCTGGGCCACGGTGTCGGCCAGGACCAGGAGCACCGCGCCCATCGCGGCGGCGCTGACCACCGGCACGGCGCGGGACCGGGTGAGGCGCGTCACGAGCTGCGGTGCGGCGAGTGCCACGAACGCGATCGGGCCGGCGGCGCCGGTGGCGAGTCCGGCGAGGGCGACCGCGAGCAGCATCAGACCGACGCGCGTGGGCTCGACCCGGATGCCGAGCTGCTGCGCGAGGTCATCGCCCATCTCCATCAGCGTCGCCCGCCGCGCCAGCAGCGCGACGATCGGAATGAGCACCACGGTGCCGATCAGCACGGGCAATGCGTGCATCCACGTGCGCGCGCAGAGGGACCCGGCCAGCCACAGATTGGCGGAGGTGGCGTCATCGAGATCGCCGGTGACCAGCAGCAGGCTGTTGACCGCACTGAGCACCGCACCCACGCCGATGCCGACGAGGATCAGGCGGAACCCGCCGGTCACCCCGGCCTTGCGGGAGAGCAGGTAGACGACGACGGCGGTGAGCAGCCCGCCGACCACCGCGGCGATGGACACCTGGAGCGCGGACGCCCGGAACACCACGATCTGCACGATCGCGCCGGTGGCCGCACCCGTGGTGAATCCGATCACGTCCGGCGAACCCAGCGCGTTGCGGGACACCGACTGGAAGATCGCGCCGGAGACACCGAGGGCGGCACCGGCGAAGATCGCCGTGACGGTGCGGGGCAGGCGCAGCCCCAGCACGACCCGGTCGGTGCGGACGTCCGGCGCATCGCCGAACAGCGTGGCCAGGACGTCGCCGAACGGGATGGCGAGGGTGCCGACCGTGAGTGAGATGACGCCGAGGACGGCGGTCAGCACCAGCAGCACCGCGGATACGATCGCCAGGCGCGGCTGCACGCGCAGCGAGAGCGATCCGAATCGCAGCACGTGGAAGCGGTCCGGGGCGCTCACAGCTGCGCCATCCGGCGGCGGCGGACGAGGATCACGAAGAAGGGTCCACCCAGGACGGCGACCATGATGCCGACACCGATCTCACCGGTGGCCGGGATCGCGCGGCCGAGGATGTCCGCGACGACCATGAGCGCGGCACCGATCAGCGCGGAGTACGGCAGCACCCAGCGGTGGTCGACGCCGACGAGGAGGCGGGCCAGGTGCGGCGCGGCGAGGCCGAGGAAGGCGATGGGGCCGGCAGCGGCGGTCGCGGCTCCGGCCAGGAGCACCACGACGAGTCCGGCGACCAGCCAGATGCGGGTCGGGTTCGCTCCGAGCGAGCGGCTGAGGTCCTCGCCGAGCATCGCGGAATCCAGCGGTCGGGCCAACAGGGCGGCCAACGCCACGCCGGTCGCCGCGACGATGGCGGTCACGATCAGCACGTCATAGCCGCGGCCGGAGATGGAGCCGACCATCCAGTGGCGGTAGCGGTCGAAGACGCTCTCCTCACCGTTGATCAGCACGAGCTGGGTGAGGGACATCAGCACCACCGTGAGTGCGGCGCCGGCCAGGACCAGCCGGACCGGGTTGGTGCCGCGACGGACACCGCCGAGCAGGTACACGGCGGCGGCGGTGACGGCGGCGCCGAGCATCCCGAGCCACATGTAGCCGGTGACGTCCGTGATGCCGAAGAACGAGATGCCGCAGGCGATCGCGACCGCCGCGCCGGCGTTGACGCCGAGGATGCCCGGCTCGGCGAGCGGGTTGCGGGTGAGGGCCTGCATGATGGCGCCCGCGATGCCGAGGCAGATGCCGACGACCACGGCCAGCAGGGTCCGGGGGATGCGCTGGAGCACGACGAGGAGGTGCTCGGAGTTCGTCTGATCGAACCGGAACAGGGCGTCCACAGCGGTGGCGGGGGAGATGTCGCGGGTGCCGACGACGATGCTCACGAAGAGGCCGATGAGGATGACGGCGCCGATGACGAGCACGCCCAGCCGGCGGCGGCGGGCGAGAGGGGAGGAACGGTGCTGCATGAGAGAGCGGACGGCGTCGGCCGCAGCCGACGCCGTCCGGATATCACTTGGCGAAGTTGGCGACGACGCCGTCGACGATCTCGGTCGCGCTGTACTTGTCCACGCGGAACGAGTTCGCGCCGAGGCCGTAGACCTGGCCGGCCTTGACCGAGGGAATGTTGGCCAGCACCGGATCAGCGGCGAGGGCCTTCGCGCCCTCGTTGTCGACGCTCAGGGCGAAGGTGGTTTCGCCGGTCAGCTGGGTGAGGTTCTCGAAGCTGGCGAACACGAAGTCCTGACGCTGGTTGGCCTGCGTGTGCCACGCGGCGTCGGGCTCCTCGATCGTGAACCCGAGCGACTGCAGGAGCTTGGCGTGGGGGCCCGTGGTCTTGCCGATCGGGTTGTCCTCGCCGGCGCCGTTGTACGAGACGATGTTCGCCGCGCCGGCCGGGACGGTGATCTTGGTGGCGGCGTCAGCGACGTAGGCGTCGAACGCGGAGACGGTCTCCTCCGCCTCCTTCTCCATGCCGAGGGCCTCACCGAGCTGCTCGGCGAGCTGCTCCCAGGTCTGCCCGCCGTAGTCCACGACGATGGTCGGCGCGATCTCCTGCAGCTGCGCGACCTGGTCGGCGACCGAATCGGCACCGGAGGTGGACACGACGATCAGATCGGGGGCGGCGCCGTGCACGGCCTCCAGGTCGACCTCGCCGGCCGGCCAGAGAGTGCTGACGCCCTCCTCCTGTGCGATGTCCGCCCACTGCGCGAAGAACTTGCCGTTGCCGGCCGCGCCGGACGCGGTCACCGGTGCTCCGATGGCCAACAGCGTTCCCGTGACGGTGACCGAGGTCGAGGCGATGCTCTCCGGCTGGGCCGGGATCTCGGTGGTCGTGCCGTCGGCGTTCTCGAACGTGCGGGGCCAGGATTCGGCTGCGGCGTTCTCGGTCGGGGCGGTCTCGGCTTCGGCGGCCGGGGCGCTCGATGAGCAACCGGCGAGGGCCGTGGCGGCCAGCAGCGCGGCGACGCCGGCTCCGATCAGGCGCGAGGAACGGGACATGACGGACATGGGGTCCTTCCGGTGGGGAGTCTTCTCCCGGCGCGGCGGCGTCTGCCGATCACGCGCGTTGGAGTTAGTGAGGTAAGCCTAACCTATCTTTCTCGCTGTCCAACAATTGTCGTCGACGGTGTCGGCGGGCACCCCGCGGGACGTCGAACGCGGCGGGGGTGCACAGGCATCCCCGCCGCGTTCGGTCCGGCTCAGACCATCGCGACCGCGGCACGCTGGAGCGGGCGGGTGGTGCCCACCGCGAGCAGGACGAGTATGACGCCCCCGCCGATCACGATCGCAAGGATCAGCGCGGTCCACGGCGTGAAGATCAGCGACATCCCGACCACCGGGAACAGCAGGATGCCGGCGATGGCGGCGGACCCGAGGCTCACGATCAGCAGCGGGCTGAGCACGGCGCGGCGGCGAACTCGGTCCAGGAGCGTCTCCGGCGTGCCGAGCATGATCAGGGACTTCGACAGCTCCCGTCGATCCAGGACGTCCGCGGCCTGAGCCACGCCGACCCCGCACGCGACGATGAGGAACGACCCCACGACGGTGATCAGCAGGCCCGTGGCGATGTCGCCGATGAGCGTGGCCGCCGCGCCGTCCGCGTTGGCGTCCGGGATGCTCGCGATCAGCGAGAGGCCGCTGCCGACGGCGACGGCCATGAAGCTCGTCATCGCGATACCGGACACCTGGCGCCAGGCGGCCTTGGGATCCTCGGCGACGCGACGCGCCGCGATCAGTCGCAACGGGTTCTTGGCGCGGCGGGCACCGCGCAGCGCGATCCGGTGCAGCACCCAGGGGCCGATGAGATTCAGGATCCCCATGGTTGCGGCGAATCCTCCGATGATGGCGGCGAAGACGAGGAGAACCTCGGACATCCCGGTCGCCAGATTGATCGCGACGAACGCGACGATGACGACGGCGGCGGCGATGAGGACGCGGACGGCCGAGATGCGTGGGGCGTCCTGACGCGTGCGCACGCCCAGCGGCGACACGACCACGGCGCGCAGGCTCAGCAGAGAGCTCAGCACCGCGATCGCGACGATGCCCGCGACGATCAGCACGAAGCCCCACCAGGGCGGGATGACGCCGGCGAGTCCGAGCGCGGTTCCGCGGAAGTGGATCAGGGAGATCAGCGGCAGGATCAGCCGCGAGAGCACCACGCCGCCGAGCGCGCCGCACAGGGCGACGATGGCCGACTCGAGCACCGTCAGGCGGAGGACCGTGTCCGCCGTGGCCCCGAGCAACCTCAGCGTCGCCAGGCGGTCGTCCCGGCGGCGGGCGGACAGTCGGGCGGCCGCGCCGCCGAGGGTCATCATCGGCACGAGGAGCAGGGTGAGGGCGATCGCCGCCATCAGCTGGTAGTTGATCGCGTCCGGGTCGTCCCACCGGAAGAAGGACTGTGCCCCGCCGATCACGACGATCACGAGCGCCGTGACGATCGCGAAGGCGATGGCGGGCAGCGCGAGTGTCGCTCGCGAGCCCGGAGCGTTCCGGAACGACAGCCGCAGCAGTCGGAGGGTCATCGCGCGCCTCCGACCGGGCTGGTCGAGCGTGCGGGGGCCGCCCACTCACCGCTGACGCGGCCGTCCTGCACGCGGATGATGCGTGAACAGCGAGCGGCGACGGTGTTGTCGTGAGTGACGACGACCAGCGTGCGTCCCTGTCCGGTCGTCGCGTCCAGGAGGGCCGACATGACGTCGGCTGACGTGCGCGAATCCAGGGCGCCCGTCGGCTCGTCGGCGAACACGACCGGCGCGCCGGTCACCTGGGCTCGGGCGATGGCCACACGCTGCGCCTGACCGCCGGAGAGCTGGCCGATCCGACGGTCTTCGAGGCCGGCGAGACCGAGCGTGCCGAGCCAGCGCCGGGCGCGTTCCTCCGCCGCTGCGCGCGGGGTGTCGGTGAGCATCAGGGCGAGCGCGACGTTCTCCACGGCGGTGAGTTCGGGCAGCAGCAGTCCTTCCTGGAACACGAAGCCGAAGCTCTCCCGCCGCAAGCGGGATCGTTCGGCGTCCGACTGGGTGGCGACATCGAGCGCACCGGTCGGAGTGCGCAGCATGACGTGCCCGGCATCGGGTGTGATGATGCCGGCGAGCACGTGCAGGAGGGTGGTTTTGCCGGACCCGGAGGCGCCCATGATCGCGAGGGACTCGCCGGCACTGACGCTCAGGTCGATGCCGGCGAGCGCGGTGGTCGGTCCGTAGGTCTTCACGAGTCCGGTGGCTTGGAGAATCGGGGTCATGCATCCAGCCTCGTCATCCGTGGCGCGCATGTCGTCGTGCGCGGGATGCAGATGCGACGCTTGCGATCATCCTCCGGGATGACTGACCCGTCGCCGGGGAGGGGTCAGGGGTGCCGTGAGCGTGGGGGCCTGCGTGTCTCGAGCAGCAGCATCGCCAGGGCGGCCAGCTCCGCGAGAATCAGCGTCCGCTCGATCAGCCCGAGCGGAATCATGGGCCTGCGTGTCTCGAGCAGCAGCATCGCCAGGGCGGCCAGCTCCGCGAGAATCAGCGTCCGCTCGATCAGCCCGAGCGGAATCATGGTCCACCAGGCGAAGCCCACGGCCTCGCCGATGCCGACGAACACGCCGAGTCCGACCACCGCCGCGATGGCGAGCAGGGTGAAGAACACGGCGAGCATCAGCGGCGTGCTCATCCGCCGCGGCGGGCGCGAACGCAGGCGACGGGTGGCGATGATGAGCACGGCGATGGGGAGTGACACGAAGGCCATCACCGCCATCGCCCGGTGGGCCAGGCCCGTCCACGTCGCCCCGGTGGCCCAGTCGGCTTTGGTGAACACGGCGACCCCGATCAGTCCCACGACCCACAGCAGCATCAGGAGCGATGGAACGGAAACCGGGCGGCAGAAGCCGCGACGCACCAGCGCCGCAAGGGCTGCCACGGAACTCGCGGCGAGCAGCAGAACGGCACCGTTGAAGAGCCAGGCGAGGGAGGTGCGTCCGTATTCGCTCACCGTCACGCGGATCGGGTCGATCGCGGCGGTGGGCGGCAGCACGTGCAGCAGCAGAATCGCGCCGGTCGCGGTGAGCAGGCCGATCAGGGCTCCGAGCGCGAGCCGGTCCGACACGCGGTCGCGCGTGTTCGTCGTGCTGTTCGCCATAGCGCCACTGTATGCGGATCATCGGAAGTCGCGGGAGGAGTGGGTGACACCCACACGCAGGTCGGTGAACGCATCGGCGATGAGATTGGTCACGCCTTCGGTGGAGCGTTCCAGGATGCCGCGGGCGATGAGGGCGGGACTCTCACGCACCACCCGGCGATACCGGTTCCAGACGCCCGTCGAGCAGATCACGTTGACCAGGCCGTGCTCATCCTCCAGATTGAGGAACGTGATGCCGGAGGCGGTCGCCGGCCTCTGCCGGTGGGTCACCAGCCCCGCCACCTCCACTCGTCTCCCGGACTCGTGGCTGCGCATCTCGGTGGAGGTGATCACGCCGCGGGCGTCGAGTTGAGCTCGGAAGTGCGTCATCGGATGGTCCTCGGTGGAGACGCCGGTCGCCCACAGATCCGCGGCGAGAGTCTCGTAGCTGGTGGGGTCCGGGAACAGCGGTGGTTGCACCGCCATCACGGTGCCGGCCAGGAACTCCGGCCGATCCTGCGCCGCGGCGCCGGCGGCCCACAGCGCCTCACGGCGGGTCAGTCCCCAGCATTCGAACGCCCCGGCCGTGGCCAGGGCTTCCACCTGAGCTTCGGTGATACCGGTGCGCCGGACCAGATCGTGCAGGTCGCGAAACGCGCCCTCGGCGTCGCGTGCGGCGACGATTCGTCGAGCGGTGCTCGCGCCGAGGCCGGTGACGTTCGCCAGTCCCAGGCGAACCGCCCAGGCACCGTCACGGCGGTGGTCCGCGCAGACGTCCGGAGCGTGGGGGTCGAAGAGCCCCACCGGTGGTTGCACGCGGTGGGTGCAGCCCTCGAGGCCGGTGGGGTCCGGACGATCGCCCACGAGTTCGACGCCGTCCAGGGCGGCGGAGCGGACGATATCCGGTCGCAGCACACGCACCCCGTGCCGACGCGCGTCGGCGACGAGGGTGGCGGGGGAGTAGAACCCCATCGGCTGGGAACGCAGCAGCCCGGCCAGGAACGCGGCGGGGTAGTGCAGCTTGATCCACGAGCTGGCGTAGACGAGCAGACCGAACGAGAGTGAGTGCGACTCAGCGAACCCGAAGTTCGCGAACGCCTGGATGCGCGTGTAGATCGCGTCCGCGGCCTCACCCACCAGACCGTTGCGCGCCATCCCCGCATAGAGCTTCTCCCGCAGACTCTCGATGCGCTCAAGGCCCCGCTTGGACCCCATCGCGCGACGCAGCAGGTCGGCATCCTCGCCGGTGCAGTCGCCGATCGCCATGGCCATCTGCATCAGCTGCTCCTGGAACACCGGAATGCCGAGGGTGCGCTCGAGCACCGGCTTGAGCTTGGGGTGCGGGTAGGTCACCTCTTCGTGCCCCATCTTGCGTCGGACGAACGGATGCACCGCACCGCCCTGGATCGGACCGGGGCGGATCAGTGCGATCTGGATCACGAGGTCGTAGAAGCGGCGCGGCTGCAGCCGCGGCAGCAGCCCCATCTGCGCCCGCGATTCCACCTGGAAGACACCGATCGAGTCCGCCCGGCAGAGCATGTCGAAGACGGCGGCCTCCTCCTTCGGGATCGTGGCCAGCTCCCATTCCTCCCCGGTGCTGTCGCGGATCAGGTCGAAGCAGTGCTGGATCGCCGCCAGCATGCCGAGGCCCAGCAGGTCGAACTTCACCAGCCCCATCCAGGCCGCGTCGTCCTTGTCCCACTGGATGACGGTGCGGTTCTCCATTCGCGCGTGCTCGACCGGCACCACTTCGCCGACCGGACGATCGGTGAGGACCATGCCGCCGGAGTGGATGCCGAGGTGCCGCGGCGCCTTCAGCAGCCGCGTGGCGTAGTCGACCACCTGATCCGGGATGTCGTGGCCGCCCTCGCTGGACAGGTCCGCGCCCCACCGCTCCACCTGCTTGGACCAGGCATCCTGCTGACCGGGGGAGAACCCGAGAGCGCGTGCCATGTCGCGCACCGCGTTCTTCGGCCGGTACTGGATGACGTTGGCGACCTGGGCCGCACGTTCTCTGCCGTACTGCCCGTACACCCACTGGATGATCTCCTCGCGGCGGTCCGAGTCGAAGTCCACGTCGATGTCCGGCTCCTCGTCGCGGAGAGTCGACAGGAATCGTTCGAACGGCAGCTCGTAGGCGATCGCGTCCACGGCGGTGATGTCCAGCAGGTAGCAGATGGCGCTGTTGGCGGCAGAGCCCCGACCCTGGCAGAGGATGCCGCGCCGACGCGCCTCCTGCACGATGCCGTGCACGATCAGGAAGTAGCCCGGGAAGTCCTTCTTCTCGATGACGTCGAGTTCCCGGCCGATGCGTTCCCGGTCGGCGTCCCGCAGATTCGGGTACTTGCGCGGCACGGCCTCCCAGACGAGGTGACGCAGCCAGCTCATCGGCGTGTGCCCGTCCGGGACCGCTTGCTTCGGCAGCGCCGGACGGGCGCGGCGGAGGGGGAAAGCCAGCTCGTCGGCCAGCGTCACGGTGCGGGCGACCGCGCCCGGATAGCGGGCGAAGCGCCGGTGCATCTCCACACCGGAGCGCAGGTGCGCCCCGGTGTGCGCGGGCAGCCAGCCATCGAGTTCATCCATGCTGCGGTTGGCCCGCACCGCGGCGACCGCCTCGGCCAGCCCGGCATCACGCGGTCGGGCATAGTGCGCGTTCGTGCTGGCCAGCGTCGGCAGATTCCAGCGCGCGGCGAGCTCGGTGAGGGCGTCATTGCGCGTGGAATCCCACGGGTCGCCGTGATCGGTCAGTTCGACATGCACGTTCTCGCGTCCGAACAGAGCGATGAGTCGGTCCAGTTCCGTCGCGGCCGCATCAATGCCCTCTTCCGCCAGAGCCCGGCGCACGGGGCCCTTGCGGCACCCCGTGAGGATCGCCCACTCGCCGCCGGACGCGGCACCCAGTTCATCCAGGTCGTACACCGGGCGGCCCTTCTCCGCCCCACGCAGCTGCGCGTGCGTGATCGCGCCGGCGAGGCGGTGGTAGCCCTCCTCGCCGCGGGCGAGGACCAGCAGGTGGGACCCGACGGGATCGGCTTCACCGTTCTGGGGCTTCGGCAGCTCCAGCGACAGCTCGGAGCCGAAGACGGTCGCGAGCCCGGTCGCCTCCGCGGCTTCGGCGAACCGGACGATGCCGTAGAAGCCGTCGTGATCGGTCACCGCCAGGGCGTGCAGCCCGAGGCGGGTGGCCTCCTCCACCAGCTCCTCCGGGGAGGAGGCGCCGTCGAGGAAGGAGAACGACGAGTGCGCGTGCAGCTCGGCGTACGGCAGCACGTCCTCGGGTACGGGGAGTTCCGGGGGCGAGTAGTCGCCGCGCTTGCGGCTCCACGCCGGACTGTCGCCGCCGTCCGCACCCACCGGGGCGGACGGCTCGCGGGTACCGCTCAGAGCCCGTTCGAGGCGATTCCACGAGATCGGCGGATTCTGAAAGCCCATCAGTCGTACCGTCCCTCGGCGTGCCACCCGGACTCGTCCAGCAGCAGCAGCCACGCCGTCTCATCGTCGGCGACCACCTGGAACCGATGCGCGTGCGTGGCCTGCGCGGCGTCCCAGGACCGCTCGTGCAGCGGCCAGGGCCCCGCCCAGGAGGAGATCCGGCGTTCCGCCGATGCGGTGAGCAGGAGGACGGGTTCCGCGCTGATCGCGTCGCGCTCGTCGACCGTGACCGCGGTGCCGTCGACGTCCAGCACGCTGACGCTGACGGGGTGATCGAACACCGTGCTCGGCAGCGGCGCCGGCAGGTGGCCGGGCCACGGACGGTGCGGTTCGCGGGCCAGCACGGTGCGATCGCCCCACGGCACCAGCGTCTGCCGGTCGCCGAGGCGTCGCCCGCCGCCGATCGCCGGAACCAGCACGGCGCGATGACCCAGCATGCCCTGCACCCGGGAGAGCGCGTGATGCAGCCGGGCGTCAGTGCCCTGACCGAACAGCCCGGGCTGGTGGTGGGCGCTGGCGTCCACGGTCTCCGGGATGATGCGCACGGCGGTGATGCCGCCGGAGAGCACGGGGGCGGTGTCCTCCCATACGCTCTGCAGCTGCCAGCGCACCCGGTCCACGAGCGCGGCCGCGTCGAAGCAGGTGGGATGCAGCCAGAGCCGATCGGCCATGCCCCCGCGGTCGTCGTGCAGTTCGATGCGAGCCTCGGTGCACACCAGGGAGACTGCGGCGAGACCGGAGATGACGTCATCGCAGGTCTGCCGGATCGCGAACGCCACCTGGTCCGCCAGTTCCACGGGCGGCTCGAACGCGATCTCGCGGGCGAGCTCGGGTGGCGGGACGCGCGGGGTCACCGGACGGGAGTCGGCCCCCGAAGCCAGAGCGTGCAGGCGGACACCGCGTTCGGAGAGGCGGTCGCGCACCCGCGTGAGTTCGAGCGCGGCGAACTCGCCGAGCGTGTGCACCCCGAGGCGGGAGAGCATGTCCGCCAGCGCCGCATCCTCCAGCGCGATGATCGGCAGCGGGGCGAGGAAGGTGGCGGACTCACCGGCGGGAACGATGCGGATGTCGGAGTCGGCGTGCACCCGGCACGCCTGTTCGGCGGTGAACGGTCCGTCCGCGACCCCGGCGCGAACACCGGAGAGGCCGATGCCGGCGAGGGCGTCGAGGATGACACGGGCGGCGGTGTCCTCGCCGCCGTAGTAGCGCGCCGGTCCGCGCGCCCGGAGGGCGCACAACCCCGGGCGGAGCACCTGCACCCCCGGGGAGATCTCCTCGATGTGGCGCACGGGGGCCAGGAACGCCCGTTCATCGCGGCCGGGATCGTCCGGCACGATCCGCAGCCGCGGACAGGCGCCCTGGGCGTCGCGGCGGCGCTGACCCCGCCGGACTCCCTCGGCGCGCGCGGCGGTGGAGCAGTCCACCACGGTGTTCGCGCGTACGACGGCGACCGGTTCGGCGGGGTCCAGGGGCGTGGGCGAACTCAGCGAGAGGGCGGTGACGGGCCAGTCCGGGAACCACAGCACCAGGGAGCGGACCGGGGCGGGCATCAGGACACCCCCGCGAGCGCGCGCGCGGCACGGCGACGGGACAGTTCATCGGTCGCGGGCGTCGGGACGGGCGTGAGCGTCCGCTGCGGACGGGCCTGCAGCGCGCCGGAAGGGCCGGGCAGCTGCACGCGCACGCGGCGGGCCCCGGGGGAGCGGCGGGCCCGCGCGCTCACCTCGACCGAGCGGGAGCGCAGCACCCCCGCACCGTGCTCGGTGCCGCTCCAGTGCGCGTCGCTGAGCCGCAGGGCGACATCGGCTCCGGCCCAGTCGCCGAGGATCAGCAGCACACCGCCGCGATCGCGCAGGCGTGCGCTCAGTCGTGCCACTTCGGCGTCGTGCGGGCGCGCGGGTGGTCGCACCGCGATCACCGGCACCACCTCAGCCAGCGCCGCCGCGACCGAGACCCAGCGATCGCCCGGATCCGGCACCAGCGCCAGCCGGTCGAGCACGACGCCGTAGCCTGCGGCCGCCTCCGCGCCGAGCGTGGGCAGACCCAGCACGGCGCACCAGGACCCCGCCCGCGAGGGCTCACTCAGCAGCGCCAGCAGCAGGCTGGTGGAGGATTCCACGGCGTACGTCGACCCGGGACGAAGACCGCCGTCCGGAAACAGCGCGGTCAGCTCCGGGGCGACCGGAACGACCGCGGTATCGGCTCGTCGGCGCTGCATCGAGTCGATCTGACCGCGCAGGCGCTGCACCTCATCGGCCAGGGGGCCGAGGTCGGAGCGTCGAGCGAGTGCCATACGAGAATCCTAGAAACTATGTTCGATAACTGCAATGTGCTCGAACAAGATAACTCGTACATCCGACATTCGCGTCGGAGGATTCTCAGGTGCGGTAGACGGCGTCCTCGAAGCTCTCCAGGCCCGACCGCGCGGTGGGGTCGAACCAGGGCATCAGCTGCGCGGTCCACATCGCCGCCACTTCGGAAGCGGGATCGATCCAGTAGTGCACGTTCGCGAGCCCCGCCCACGACAGCGTCCCGGCCCGACGTCCGTGCGGGATGTCGACGTCCTGATGCAGGAACGAGTACGCCCACGAGTGCGGGTGTCCGCGGGTCGGGTCTGCATCCAGAGTCAGGGCCGGGATCGCCGTGCGCAGGGGATGCACCGTCACGCCGGGAGCGCTCCGTCGTGCCCACTCCAGTGTCTCCGCGCGCAGCACCCGGCCGCCCGGCGCGGAGCCGTCACCGAGCCAGACCCGCAGGAAGGCGAGGAAATCAGGCACGGTGGAGAACAGGCCCTGCCCGCCCATGTCCACCTCGGCCTGCTCGGGCGGTTGCGCGCCGGACGCGCGCAGCGTGCCGTCCCGGCGACGCAGATGCGGTGGCACCAGACGCGCTCGCATGTCCGCCGACACGTCGAACGAGGTCGAGGTCATCCCACACGGCTCGAAGATGCGCGTACGCATCACGTCCTCGAGGCGCTGCCCGCGAACCGCTGCGACGATCAGTCCCAACCAGTCCAGGGAGATGCCGTAGGTCCAGGCCTCGCCCGGGTCGTGCAGCAGCGGCGTGTGCAGGACGTCGCGCGGCGCGGTGCGACCGTTCGCGGAACGCCGGCGCGCCAGCAGGGCGAGACGCGGGTCGAACATGTCGTAGCCGAAGCCGGACGTGTGCAGCAGCAGCGACCGCGCGGTGATCGGCGTTCGCGGCGGGCGCGTGGTCACATCGCCGTCCGCGTCGATATCGACGAGCACCGGCACCTCGGCGATCTCCGGCAGGTACTCACTCGCCGGGGCGTCGAGGTCGAGCAGCCCGTCCTCCACGCACTGCAGCGCGGCGGTGGCCGTCACGGCTTTCGACGCCGAATACAGTGCGATCACGTCGTCGGTGCCCACCGGTTCGTCTTCACCCAGTCGACGCACCCCGGCGGCTCCGAGCCAGGTCGTCGCGGTCCGGTCCGTCACTCCTGCGATGACGCCCGGGATGCCGTCCGCGACCGCCGTGCGGATCGCCGTCTCCAGTCCCTGCATGAAGCGAGCCTAGGTGGTCCGAGCGACAGTGTGTCGCGAGGCCACGGCCCTGGCGCCACTCTCGCTCGGGATGGGAGGGGCCCTGTTTCGTCGACACCTGGTGGGTTGGTTCACGCCGATCCTCTGACCGGCGCGTCGCGCTTGCAAATGTATGAGAGCGCACTCATGATGGTGACATCGTTCGCGCTCGCGCTGCGAGACCCGACCTCGGTCGGGAGCGAGACCGGCGAACCGGACAGCCCCCTGTCCGGCATGACCCGGGCGGGTTTCGTCCCCTCGACCCGCCCGGGTCCTTCCCCTCCGGCGTGCAGGTCCACATCCAGCGTCGGATAAGATCCCTCTCATGCGCGCGATGAAAGCGATCGTTCCCCTGGTGCTCGTGTTCACCCTCGCGGGGTGCGCCGTCGCGTCCCACGAATCGGCGGCCGGTCCGTCCACGGCGACCGCTCCGCCGCAGGTCACGGCGACGCCGACGGCCGCGGCGACGCCGATTCCCGCCACCAGCACGCCTGCGCCGGCCCCGCCCACCTGGCGGCCCCCGATCCCGCTCCCACCGTGGACACCGCGCTGGCCTACCAGGTGATCCGTCAGGTCGCGGCACAGCACGGCGTGGACCTCTCCGACGAGCAGATCTCGGAGGCGGTGGCGGACGGGTGCACGCAGATCGCTGAGGGCGCCACCGTGGACCAGCTGAATCCCTTCCCGGGTGAGATTCCCGACGAGCTGCTCGGCATGGCGCAGGGCGCGGTGGCCGCGCTGTGCACGCAGTGATCGCCGTTCTCGTTCCTCTGGACCGCTGAGGTGTAGCCGAGGCGCTCGCGGTACGGCTGTCCACAACCTCCGCGCGTGCACGGACCGCGGCCTAGCATCGCCGACATGTCCGAGCGCCCCCTGCCGCTTCCGTTCCACCATGCGCCCCTGGCGCTGATCGGTGCGTTGCTGGGTGCGGTCCTCGCGATGCTCGTCGGAGAACGGGCCGACATCGCTCCGCCGGGGGTGGTCGGTACTGTTCTGGCCGGCGTCGGGGCCGTCCTGGCCGTGCTGACGGAGATCGACCTGGCCGAGCATCGGCTGCCGAACGCCCTCGTGCTGCCGACACTGGCCGGATTCCTCCTGGTCGCGGCCGCCGGTGCTGTCCTGGTTCGGGACGGCGCGGGGCTCGTGCGCGCGCTCGTCGGGGGCTTGGTGGCGTTCGGAGTGTTCGCGGTGACGGCCCTGCTGGCTCCCGACGCCGTCGGCGGTGGCGACATCAAGCTCGTCGCGCTGACCGGTGCCGTCACCGCCTGGCTGGGGTGGGAGCCGTACGTGCTCGCCCTCGCGTCGACCTTCCTGACCGCCGGCGGGGGAGCGGCGCTGCTCCTCGCGGCGCGGCGGGCATCCCGATCGACCAGGCTCGCCTTCGGGCCGTTCCTCGCGCTCGGGGTGGTCCTCGGCCCGTTCCTGGCCGCGTAGTCTCACGACATGAACCCCCTCCCGCTTCTGACCGCCGAGGCCGTTCGCGATGCCGAAGCGCCGTTGCTGCGAGCGGGCGTACCGCTGATGGCACGGGCCGCGGGAGCCCTGGCCGATGTCGTCCGTGAGGCGGCATCGCACCGTGCGGGGGCTGTGCTCGTCCTCGCCGGGGCGGGAGACAACGGCGGTGACGCGCTGTATGCCGCCGCGCAGCTGGAACGCGCGCTGCTGATCCTGCGGACAGCCGATCGCGTCCATGAGGACGCACTGGCTGCGGCGCTCGCGGTCGGCGCGGAAGTCGTGACGCCCTCGGACCCTCGGCTGGATTCGGTCGCCGTCGTGCTGGACGGCATTCTCGGCACCGGCGTGCGACATCCCCGGTTGCGCCCTGCGGCCGCCGCCGTGGTCGAGGCGGGTGCGGCACGTGCGCGGGCCGGGGCACTGATGGTCGCGGTCGATCTGCCCAGTGGCCTCGATCCCGACGACGGGACCGTGGCGTCCGCGGTCCTGCGTGCGGACCTCACCGTCACGTTCGGGGCGGTCAAGTGCGGCCTCACGCGCGGCCGTGGCCCGGAGGTCACCGGTGAACTCCTGCTGGCGGACATCGGTCTGGAGATCCCGGAGTCGGCGGCGGTCGGTTGGACGGAGGCCGTGGCTCGATGCGTCGACGCGCGCTCGCGTGAATATCCCCGGCTCGCAGGGGGTTGAAGCGGCCTCGTGCCGGTACGCTCAGATCATGGCTATCGCACGTTTGACCGGCGGCCCGCTCGATGGGCAGAACCTCCCGCTCGAGGATGATGCTCAGGATGAGCTGATCCTCCCGTACACCGAGGGGCAGATCGTCTACCGGCGCGTGGGTGCGCTGGAGAACACGGGATCGGATGACGGCGCGACGACGGCCGAATTCCAATACACCGAGGCGACGGAGCCGATCGACCCTGCGGATGACTGACGCGGACGAACCCGCACGCAGCATCGAGATCGAGGTCACGTTCGACGCCGACGCGACCACGCCGTTTCCGGACTGGGCTCAGCTGCCCGGGGTGGTGCGGGTGAGCGGTCCGGACGTGCGTCCCCTCGACGCGCTCTACCTGGACTCCGCGGACGGCGCCCTGGCTCGCGCCGGGGTGGCCATCCGTCGTCGTACCGGTGGTCCGGACGAGGGGTGGCATCTCAAGGGGCGCCTGATCGAGGGTGCTCGCACCGAGTTGCACTGGCCGATCGCCGGGGATGAGGTACCCGCCGGGGTCCTCGCCGCGGCCCGGGAATGGACCGACGCTCCTCTGGCCCCCCTCGCGCGCATCCGCAACGAACGCCACGCGTTCGAGCTGCTCGATGCGGACGGCGGCGTGATCGCCGAGGTCGTCGACGACCACGTCCAGGCCACGGACCTCCGTCAGGACATCACGCGCACCTGGCGTGAGTGGGAGGTCGAACTCGGCGCCGCCGCGCCCGCAGACCGGGATGCGTTCTTCGCCGCCGCCGCGGACCTCGCTCGCGCCGCCGGTGCGCGCCCGGCCTCATCCGCGTCCAAGCTCGCCCGCGCCCTCGGGCACTGACGACGTCGCCGCAGCGAGCGGCGGGAGAGCGTCGAGACGACGAACGCCGCCCCGCGATGCGGGACGGCGTTCGTGACGGTCTTTCAGAAGTTGATCATGTGCCCCGTGAGGCCGTGGAAGGTCTCCTGCAGAGCCTCGGACAGCGTCGGGTGCGTGTGCACGTTGCGGGCCAGCTCCCACGCGGTGAGGTCCCACTTCTGCGCCAGCGTCAGTTCGGGCAGGAGCTCCGAGACGTCCGGACCGATCATGTGGGCGCCGAGGATCTCGAGGTGCTCGGCGTCCGCGATGACCTTGACGAAGCCGACCGGCTCGCCCAGACCGTGCGCCTTGCCGTTGGCCATGAACGGGAACGTCGAGACCTTGATCTCGTGGCCCTCGTCCTTGGCCTGCTGCTCGGTGAGGCCGAACGACGCGACCTGCGGGGAGCAGAACGTGGCGCGCGGCATGAAGCGGTAGTCGCCGAGCGTCTGCGTCTCGGCGTTGCCGATGGTCTCCGCGGCCACGACGGCCTGAGCCTCGGCGACGTGCGCGAGCTGCAGCTTCGCGGTGACATCACCGATCGCGTAGATGTGCGGCACGTTCGTGCGCATGTGGTCGTCGATGTCGATCGCGCCGCGGTCGGTGAGCGCGACGCCGGTGGCCTCCAGACCGAAGCCCTCGACGTTCGGCGCGAAGCCGACCGACATGAGCACCTTGTCGGCGACGATCTGGTCGGCCTTGCCATCCTTGGCGGTGTAGCTGACCGTGACCCGGCCACCCTCGTCGACGACGGAGTCGACGCGCGTGGAGGTGAGGATGTCGACGCCGTAGTTGCGGTACTGCTTCTGGATCTCCTTGGAGACGTCCGCGTCCTCGTTCGGCAGGGCGCGGTCCAGGAACTCGATGATGGTGACCTTGACGCCGTAATTGGTCAGCACGTACGCGAACTCCATGCCGATGGCACCGGCGCCGACGATGACGATCGAACCGGGCAGTTCGCGGCCGAGGATCTGCTCCTCGTACGTCACGACGTTCTCGCTGAGCGAGACGCCGGGCAGCAGGCGGACCTTCGAGCCGGTCGCGATGATCGCGTTGTCGAAGGTGACGGTCTCGCTGGAGCCGTCCGACTTCGCGACCTGGATCGTGTTCGCGTCGGTGAACGTGCCACGGCCGTCGAACTCCGTGACCTTGTTCTTCTTCATCAGGTAGTGGATGCCCTTGACGCGGCCGTCCGCGACCTCACGGCTGCGGTCCCAGGCGACGCCGTAGTCCATCGAGGTCTCACCCGAGATGCCGAACATCTTCGCCTTGTGCTTGAGCGTGTGCGCCAGCTCGGCGTTCTTGATCAGAGCCTTGGAAGGGATGCAGCCCACGTTGAGGCAGACACCGCCCCAGTACTTCTCTTCGATGATGGCGGTGGAGAGTCCGAGCTGGGCGCTGCGCACGGCCGCGACGTACCCGCCGGGACCCGCGCCGAGGATGACGACGTCGAAATGAGGCATGACTGAAAGCCTACCGCTCCGCGCATCGCGCGCGGACTGTGCACCGACTGTCGTCGGCGGGTGCCGATCGGCTAGGCTGGGGCGGAGGAGGATGAGCGTGTCTGAAGCAGGTAACGGGCTGAACCAGGTTCGTCGTGACGGCGACCACCTCGATCGCGGGACGGATACGACCCAGACGTTCGGGGGTCACGATTCCGATCTGTCCTTCGTGCCGTTCGGTGCGGAGCTGACCGAGACGGAGATCGCGGCGATCGAGGCGTTGCCCTCGGGTTCCGCTCTCTTCCTCGTGCGCTCCGGTCCGACTGCGGGCGCGCGCTATCTCGTGGACACGGACGTGACCACGATCGGCCGCCACCCCGAGGCTGACATCTTCTTCGACGACGTCACGGTTTCGCGCCGTCACGCCGAGATCACCCGCTCCGGCAGCGCGTTCGACATCATCGACCAGCGTTCGCTGAACGGCACGTATCTCGATGGCGAACGCGTCGATCGCGGCGTGCTGCGCAACGGCTCCGAGGTTCGCATCGGCAAGTTCCGGTTGAACTTCTTCGTTTCGCCTGCCGACATTCAGGCAGAGGGATGATGGCGGCCGCCGCCCGCGATCGTGCGGCGGCGGGCCTGCTGAGCATCGGTCAGGTGCTGGCGCGGCTCTCGCCCGAGTTTCCCGCTCTGACGAGCTCCAAGTTGCGCTTCCTGGAGGTGCAGGGCATCGTCACGCCGGCGCGCACCCCGTCCGGCTACCGCAAGTTCTCGCCGGCCGACCTCGAGCGGTTGACGCTGGCGCTGACCCTGCAGCGTGATCACTACCTGCCGCTGCAGGTCATTCGGGAGTACCTGGACGATCGGGACGCCGGACGCGAGCCCGCGGTACCGGCTCCGCCCTCGATCCACGTCGCGTCGCGCCGTTACGACCGCGCGGATCTGCTCCACGCCGCGGGAGCCGCGCCGCAGCTGCTCAACGACGCGATCTCCACGGGCCTCATCGCCGCGTCGGACACCTACGGGGAGTCCACCCTGGCATTGCTGCGCGGCTTGGTGGGGCTGGACCGGCACGGCATCGAACCGCGCCACGTCCGCAGCCTGAAGCAGGCCGCCGAGCGCGACGCGGCGCTGATCGAGTCGTCGATGTCCACGCTGCTGCGGCGGACGGACGCGACCTCGCGAGCCCGCGCGGACGAGCTCGTGCCGGAACTGGCCGCGCGCATGGACGACGTACGGAAGATCTTCCTGACGAGCGCGGTGGAGCGCATGCTGTCATGATGACGACACGCCGAATTCGATTCGCGGATGTCGTTGGTCGGCGAGAGGGACTGCTCTAACTTTGGAGTGGTAGTTGAGAGTTTTTCTGAGGAGGTGCGGGCATGGAGCTCGACGAGGGCGATGGCACGGACCTCACAGCGGACCTGCTCTTCACGGATGGCATGCCGGAACTCGGTAACGAGGTCGGCTACCGCGGTGCTCAGGCGGCTCGCGCCGCCGGCATCACCTACCGCCAGCTGGACTACTGGGCCCGCACCGAGCTCGTGGAGCCGACCGTGCGTGGCGCGTCCGGGTCCGGCTCGCAGCGGCTCTACGGTTTCCGCGACATCCTCGTTCTCAAGCTCGTCAAGCGTCTGCTGGACACCGGCATCTCCCTGCAGCAGATCCGCATCGCCGTCGAGCAGCTGCGCGCCGCGGGCATCCGCGACCTCGCCGGCACGACCCTGATGTCCGACGGCGCGTCGGTCTACCTCTGCACCTCCAGCGACGAGGTTATCGACCTGGTGAGCCGTGGTCAGGGCGTCTTCGGCATCGCCGTCGGCAAGGTCCTGCGCGAGGTGGAATCGACGCTCGTGCAGTTCGATCCCACGGCGCCGGACCCCGTCGACGAACTCGCGGCTCGCCGCGCGAAGCGCACCGCCTGACGCACGCGTCGTGCCGCTGCACCACGTCGAGATCTGGATCGCCGAATCCGGCGATCGGCTCGATGACTGGCGCTGGTTGCTGACCGCGCTCGGTTACACCCGCACGGCGACCTGGCCGGACGGGGAGACCTGGAGCGACGGTGGCGCGTACCTCACGCTGACCGGTTCGCCGAACCTCACCGACGACCCGCACGACCGCCGACGTCCGGGGGTGAATCATCTGGCGTTCACGGTTCCGGACCGCGGTGCCGCGGACGCGATCATGGCGGCCGGGTCCGCTCATGGCTGGACCCCGCTGTACCACGAGCGCTTCCCGCACGCCGGGGGACCGGACCACTACGCCGGCTGGCTGGAGAACGCCACCGGGTTCAAGATCGAGGTCGTCGCCGCTGACGACTGATCGAGGCGAAGGGAGAGCCATGGTCACCGCGGAGCAGCTGCTGGCCGGGCCGCGCGGCCGCTGGCTGTGCCACGACGTCGCCACGGACGATGAAGCGGTCCACGGGGCGTGGTTCTGGGCATCGACGATCATCGACCCGGTGTACGGCACACCCGCGATGGCGGTCATCCGATTTTCGGACGACGATGACGAGGTCGGGCAGGATCCGGTCGTCACCCCGGAGGAGGTGGCTGCGCTGATCACCGAGCGCGCATCTCACCCGACACCGCAAACGATCGCTCGCGCCTTCACGCAGTCGGTGGAGTGCGCGCGCTACTGGCAGGAGCCGATGGGCAGGCAAGTTCTGGGCGCCGTTCCCGTGGTTCGCGCGGCCCTCGCGGAGACGGCACGTCGGGTTGCCGTTCTCGCCCCCGGGTGTTGGGACGAGCCGGCCGCCGCAGAGCAGTGGGTCGTCACCTGGGGTGACGATCTGGCGGCCCCGGACCTCGCCGTGGCCGCAGCGAATCATCGGGGGCGGCACGACGCCGTGGAGAACGAGGAGCGAGCACAGCGGGACCGGCCCGTCGACCCGGCCGCGATGTTCAGTGGAGCGTGGTGGTCCGTGCCCTGGGGTGTGCCGCACACCGTGGCCCGACTTCCGGAGGCGCTGTCCCTCGTCGAGGACGGTGCGGGGTGGCACCGGGCGCATCTGCACCCGATCACGGCGACCGGACGCGTGTTCGAGATCCGCTCCGCCGCGGATTGGGCGGCGCTGTGCCGCGAGTACCCGTTGGATGTCACCGCCTCGAAGCGGCACGACTGGTTTCGGACCACCGGCCGCGCCGGAGCCTGGGTCGTGCCGGACTGGGAGCGCGTCGGCGAGCACTGGGACGGAGTTCATCTGACGGCGGCCGCCTATCTCGCCGCCGCCGGCACCGTGATCGATGTATCGGATGACACCGCCAGCGTCATCGCGGGTTGGGACCCGGACGCCACCTTCTGGCTCACCGATGTCTTGCGTCCGGCCGGGGCGCCGCGTGCAGCCACGCTCGATGACGACGGCGTCTGGCACCTGGTCTGACAGCGAACCGGACATGCGAAACGGGCCCCCGGAAGTGCTTCCGGAGGCCCGTGTGACGCGGTGTTACGCCTTTTCCGCGGCGACGGCGGTCTCGCCGGGGGCGGGGATGCGTCCGGAGCGCATGATGCGGTCCAGGAGAGCATCGAAGTCGGCGGCGAGCTCCTGCGCGGAGTCGCCGGGCCAGATGTGCAGGGGCTTCGCGGCGCCCTGAGCCTGCTGCAGGGAGGTGCGCTCCGGCAGCTGCGGCGAGAGCACGAGCGGGCCGAACATGTCGCGCAGTTCCTTGATCCGGAACTGGTGCTCGATGGACTGCGGACGCACGCGGTTCACGACGATGCCGAGCGGCTGCAAACGGGGGGAGAGGCCGCGGCGGATCTCTTCGATCGCGCGCAGGGCGCGGTCCGCGGCGGCGACGGAGAACAATCCCGGCTCGGTGACGACGATCACGCGGTCCGACGCCGCCCACGCCGTGCGGGTCAGGGCGTTCAGCGACGGCGCGCAGTCGATCAGCACGAGGTCGTAGTCGGCCTCGATGGTGGCCAGGGCCTCCTCGAGCTTCCACACGTCGCGCACGGACGGGTGCGGTCCGTCGAAGTTGATCGCGGAGGGGCTGCCGATGAGCACATCGATCGTCCCCGGATGCACCTTCGCCCAGCCGGAGGAGGTGATCGCCTGGCGGACCACGCGCTCCTTCGGGTTCGCCAGGACATCGGCGATGTTGAGGCGACCGGCGACCTGGATGTCCATACCCGTCGAGACGTCTGACTGGGGGTCCAGGTCGACGACGAGGGTGCGGATTCCGCGCGCGAATGCGGCGGAGGCGAGACCGAGAGTGACCGTGGTCTTGCCGACTCCGCCTTTCAAAGAGCTGACGCTGAGTACGTGCACAATCATCCACGTTACCGTCCCCTAGGCTGTGAGAGCCATCCACCCCCATTTCTCATGGAAGTCAGAGGCCCCATGTTCACGAAGATCTTGGTCGCGAATCGTGGAGAGATCGCGATTCGCGCGTTTCGAGCCGCCTACGAGGTCGGTGCCCGGACGGTGGCAGTGTTCCCGTACGAGGACCGGTACAGCCTGCATCGTCTGAAGGCGGACGAGTCCTACCAGATCGGCGAGGAGGGGCACCCGGTTCAGGCGTACCTCGACGTTGACGAGATCATCCGCGTCGCTCTCGACGCCGGCGCTGACGCGATCTACCCGGGCTACGGGTTCCTCTCCGAGAACCCGGACCTCGCGGCCAAGGCCGCCGAGAACGGCATCACCTTCATCGGTCCGCCCTCGCACGTGCTGGAGATGGCCGGGAACAAGGTCACCGCGAAGGAGCACGCGATCGCCGCGGGCGTCCCGGTGCTCCGTTCCACCCCCGCCTCGGATGACATCGACGCGCTGGTCGCGCAGGCCGACGAGATCGGCTTCCCGCTGTTCGCGAAGGCCGTCGCCGGTGGCGGCGGTCGTGGCATGCGTCGCGTCGAGTCGAAGGACGAGCTCGCTCCGGCCCTGGCCGAGGCGATGCGTGAGGCCGGCTCCGCCTTCGGCGACCCGCGGATGTTCCTCGAGCAGGCGGTGCTGCGTCCGCGTCACGTCGAGGTGCAGGTCCTTGCTGACACACACGGCCACACCGTGCACCTGTTCGAGCGCGACTGCTCCGTCCAGCGCCGCCACCAGAAGGTCATCGAGATCGCGCCGGCGCCGAACCTGGCCCAGGACATCAAGGACGACCTGCACCGCTACGCGATCGCCTTCGCCGAGTCGATCGGCTACCAGAACGCCGGCACCGTCGAGTTCCTGCTGGAGACCGCAGGACCCCGCACGGGCGAGGTCGTCTTCATCGAGATGAACCCGCGCATCCAGGTCGAGCACACCGTGACCGAGGAGGTCACCGACGTCGACCTGGTGCAGGCGCAGATGCGCATCGCCGCCGGTGCGACGCTGGCCGAGCTGAACCTCGAGCAGGACGACATCCACCTGCGCGGTGCCGCGCTGCAGTGCCGCATCACCACGGAGGACCCGTCACAGGGCTTCCGCCCGGACACGGGCAAGATCACCACGTACCGCTCGCCCGGTGGCGCCGGCATCCGCCTCGACGGTGGAACCACCGCGGCCGGGTCGCAGATCAGCCCCTACTTCGACTCGATGCTCTCCAAGCTCACCTGCCGGGGCCGCGACTTCGAGGCGGCCGTCTCGCGCGCCCGCCGTGCTCTGGCCGAGTTCCGGATCCGCGGCGTGTCCACGAACATCCCGTTCCTGCAGCGCGTCCTCGATGACCCGGACTTCGTGGCCGGCAACCTGTCGACCTCGTTCATCGACGAGCGCCCGGAGCTGGTGCAGGGGCGTGAGTCGAAGGACCGCGGCACCAAGATGCTCAACTGGCTCGTCGACACCACGGTGAACAAGCCCAACGGCGAGAACCCGGTGCACCTGGACCCGGTCAGCAAGCTGCCCACGATCGACCTGACGGCTCCCGCCCCGAACGGCTCGCGCCAGCAGCTGCTCGAGCTCGGCCCGGCGGGTTTCGCCAAGGCGCTGCGCGAGCAGACCGCCCTGGCCGTCACCGACACCACCTTCCGTGACGCCCACCAGTCGCTGCTGGCGACGCGCGTGCGCAGCAAGGACCTGCTCGCGGTCGCGCCCTACGAGGCGCGCCTGCTGCCCCAGCTGCTGTCGGTCGAGGCCTGGGGCGGTGCGACGTACGACGTCGCGCTGCGCTTCCTGGGTGAGGACCCGTGGGAGCGCCTGGACAAGCTGCGCGAGGCGCTGCCGAACGTCGCGATCCAGATGCTGCTGCGCGGACGCAACACCGTCGGGTACACGCCGTACCCGACCGAGGTCACGGACGCCTTCGTGAAGGAGGCCGCGGCCAGCGGTGTGGACATCTTCCGCATCTTCGACGCCCTGAACGACGTCGAGCAGATGCGTCCGGCGATCGAGTCGGTCGTCGCCACCGGCACCGCGGTCGCGGAGGCGGCGCTGTGCTACACGGGCGACCTGCTCAGCCCGGACGAGGACCTGTACACGCTGGATTACTACCTCAACCTCGCCGACAAGATGGTCGCTGCCGGCGCCCACATCATCGGCATCAAGGACATGGCCGGCCTGCTGCGGCCGGCGGCGGCGCGCAAGCTCGTCGCTGCCCTGCGCGAGCGGTTCGACGTTCCGGTCCACGTCCACACGCATGACACCGCGGGCGGCCAGCTCGCGACGCTGCTCGCGGCCTCGGAAGCCGGCGCGGACGCGGTGGACGTCGCCTCGGCGCCCATGTCCGGCACCACGAGCCAGCCCTCGATGTCGGCACTGGTCGCCGCGCTCGCGCACACCGAGCGGGACACCGGGCTGGACCTGCAGTCGGTTTCGGATCTCGAGCCCTACTGGGAGGCCGTGCGCAACGTGTACGCACCGTTCGAGTCGGGACTGCCCGGCCCGACCGGTCGCGTGTACCACCACGAGATCCCGGGCGGACAGCTGTCCAACCTGCGCCAGCAGGCCATCGCGCTGGGCCTGGCGGACGATTTCGAGCTCATCGAGGACATGTACGCCGAGGCGAACCGCATCCTCGGCCGCGTGCCGAAGGTCACGCCGTCGTCCAAGGTCGTCGGTGACCTCGCGCTGCACCTCGCCGCAGTGAAGGCCGATCCCGCGGACTTCGAGGCGAACCCGGAGAAGTACGACGTCCCGGACTCGGTCGTCGGCTTCATGGCGGGCGAACTCGGCGACCTGCCCGGCGGTTGGCCGGAGCCGTTCCGCTCGAAGGTCCTCGCCGGTCGCGAGGTCAAGATCGGCGTCACGCCGATCACCGACGAGCAGGAGGCCGCGCTGGCCGGCAGCTCCGCGGAGCGTCGCAGCATGCTGAACACCCTGCTGTTCCCGGCGCCGACCCGCATCTTCACGGAGGGTCGCGAGGCCTACGGCGACCTGTCCGCGCTGGACACCACCGACTACCTCTACGGCCTGGAGCCGGGTGTCGAGCACAAGGTCGAGCTGGGCCGTGGCGTGCAGCTGTTCTTCGGCCTCGAGGCGATCGGTGAAGCCGACGCCAAGGGCATGCGGACGGTCATGACGACGATGAACGGTCAGCTTCGTCCGGTGTTCGTCCGGGATCGCAGCATCGCCGTGGAGGACCGCGATTCGGAGAAGGCCGACACCTCCAAGCCGGGTCAGGTGGCGGCGCCCTTCTCCGGCGTCGTGACGCTCAAGGTGCAGGTGGGAGATAAGGTGGAGGCTGGTGCACCCGTCGCCTCGATCGAGGCGATGAAGATGGAAGCGGGTATCACGAGTCCCGTTTCGGGTGTCGTGGAGCGGCTCGCCATCACCGGTGCGCAGCAGGTGGAAGCCGGTGATCTGCTGGTCGTCGTGCGGCCCACCTCATAATCTAGGCTCGCGGGACCGCCCCGCGCCCCACGCTTGGAGTGTGAAAAGCAGTGACGTCTGACCTCAATCCGCAGGCGCCGATGGACGAACCCGAAAACGGCGTTCTCGCCGACACCGGGATGATCGACACGTCCGGACTCGGCTTCCTCGGGACGAACACGGCGCACGTGAACGTCGTGCTCCCCGAGGAGACCGAGGACATCGACGACGACGTCGTGGATGATGACGACGTCTCACTGCTCTTCGACTCGATCCTCTCCGGCGACGTCGCCGACCGTGACACGGCCGGGGACGTCGCCGGCGAGGACACCGAGCACGTCGAGACCGTCGAGGCCGAACTGGTCTCGGAGGACGAGGACGGGGAAGAGGCAGAGCCCGAAGACGTCGACCGAGCGGACGCGGACGGCGCTGACCACGAGGGTGAGAACCCGGCGGTCACGGACGAATCCGAGGAATCGGTCGCCGCGGCGGACGAGTCCGTCGCCGTGGCGGACGCTGACGACGCCGCTGCACGTGCCGAGGACGAGCCCGTCGTGTCGGATGATTCCGCCGTTGCGCAGCCCGACGCCGTGGACGAGGACGCAGACGACACGGACGACGCCGCGAACGCCGACGCCGACGAGAAGCATCCTGACGAGTCCGACGTGCAGGAGCCGGCCATCGCCGCCGCGCCCGTTTCGCAGTCCTCTCGGCCGTCCAAGAAGAAGCGCAAGCAGGCAGAACGCCGTGCCGCACGCGAAGCCGAGCGCGCAGCTGAGGTGGAAAGCGCGGCTGCGGCGGAGGCCGAGGCTGCTGCCGAGGCTGAGGCCGCTGCAGAGGCCGAGCGTGCCGCGGAGGCCGAGCGCGCTGCCGAGGCTGAGGCTGCTGCGGAGGCGGAGCGTGCCGCGGAGGCGGAGCGTGCCGCGGAAGCCGAACGTGCCGCGGAAGCGGAGCGTGCTGCGGAAGCCGAGCGTGCCGCGGAAGCTGAGCGTGCCGCTGAGGCTGAGGCTGCTGCGGAGGCCGAGCGTGCTGCCGAGGCCGAGGCTGCTGCGGAGGCGGAGCGTGCCGCGGAAGCCGAGCGTGCGGCGGATGAGGCCGAGGTCGCGCCAGCCCTTGTGAAGTCCCCGCGCCCGGCCGCGTCGTCGGCCCACGCCACGGAGGACGTCGCGAACGACGACGCCGTGAGTCAGACTGAGACCGAGCAGTTGCCGAGGGGGCAGCGTGCCGTCGAGGAGGACGACGTGGCGGAGACTGAGAACAAGCCGGTGCGCCTGCGTCGGGATGCGCACGAGAACGAGCGCGTGGCCACCCGTGCCACGGGCGAGGTTCCGCTGCAGTCCAAGCGTCTGGACCAGCTCGGCGGCGATGCCAGCCGGGAAAGCGCCGACCTGCTCACCGCCGATCGCCTCCTTGACCCGCACCAGCTCGTCAAGCCGGAGCCGGAGGGCGCCTGGAGCCACTTCCTGTACACCGTCTCCGGCCGCCGCATCAACATCGGCGACGGCAAGCGCGCGCGTGAGCGCAAGGCGCTGACCGCACGCATCGCCGCGCCGTTGACCGGCGGCTCCCGCTTCGTACCCGTCCTCTCCCGGAAGGGCGGCGTCGGCAAGACGACGGTCACCACCCTGGTCGGCATGGCTCTCGCGGACGCCCGTGATGACCGCATCGTCGCCGTGGACGCCAACCCCGACCGGGGCACCCTGGCCGAGCGGATCAGCCGCACGACGCCGAAGACGGTCCGCGATCTGGTGCGCGCTCGCGACCAGATCAACGGCTACAACGACCTGTCCGGCATCGTCGCGCGCGACGAGACGCGCCTGGACGTCCTCGCCAGCGACGCCGACCCCCGGGTCTCCGAGGCGTTCAGCGACGAGGATTACCGTGATGTCGCGGAGGTCGCGAGCCGGTACTACTCGGTCGTGCTGACCGATACCGGAACCGGTATCGTCCACTCCGTCATGGGTGCGACCCTCGACCTGGCCGATCAGCTCGTCATCGTCGCCGGATTGAGCGTCGATGAGGCGCGGTTGGCGTCCGAGACGCTGACCTGGTTGGAGACGAACGGGTTCTCCCAGCTCGCCCGGGAGGCCGTCGTCGTGCTCAACCAGACGTCCTCGGGCGCGCCCGTCGTGCGGATGACCGAGGTCGAGAACCACTTCCGCAGCCGCGTGCGCGCGGTCGTCCGGATTCCGTACGACCCGCAGATCGCCTCCGGCAGCGCGATCCACTTCCGTGACCTGCAGCCTGAGACGCGGATCGCGGCTCGGGAACTGGCCGCGCTCGTGATCGCCGCGCTGCGCGGGGCATCCTCGTCGGCGGCCTGAGGTGGCCATCCGCACCATCCGGGTGTTCGGCGACCCGGTGCTCCGCGCCGTGAGCGCTCCGGTCGGAGAAGTCGATGAGGGCGTCCGCGCCCTGGTCGCCGACCTCATCGACACCGTTCGCGAACCGGGCCGGGCCGGCGTCGCGGCCCCGCAGATCGGCGTGAACCTGCGGGCGTTCAGCTACAACGTCGACGGCTCCGTCGGCTACATCCTCAACCCGGTCGTGGTCGAGGTGCGCGGCGAGCCGGTGCCCACCGGCGAGGGGTGTCTGTCCGTCCCGGGTCTGTGGCACGACGCGCTGCGTCACCCCTACGCCCGCGTGGAGGGCGTCGACCTGGACGGCGAGAAGGTCGTGCTCGAGGGGACCGGACTCATGGCCCAGGCATTGCAGCACGAGACCGACCACCTGGACGGCATGCTCTACCTGCAGCGACTCACGCCCGAGGAGCGGAAGGTCGCGATGCGGGAGATCCGCGAGAGCGACTGGTTCTGACGCACCACGCAGAACGGCCCGGACGAGACGTCCGGGCCGTTCTGCGTCGTACGGCGTCAGCCGGTGACGGACACGTTCGTCGTCGCCGGGGCCGGAGCCGCGTACAGCTCGGCGATCTCGCTGGCGAAATCCTTCACGATCACGTGCCGCTTGATCGACATTTTCGGCGTGAGGTGTCCGGACTCCTCCGTGAACTCGGTCGGCAGGATCACGAACTTCCGGATCGACTCGGCACGCGACACGGTCTTGTTGGCGCGGTCGATCGCGGTCTGCACCTCGGCGCGGACCTTCTCGTTCTTCGCGGCGTCGGCGAGGGACATGTCCTTCGGCAGACCGTTGTTGGCGAGCCAGGTCGGCAGCATCTCGGTGTCGAGGGTCACGAGTGCGGCGATGAACGGCTTCTGGTCGCCGACGACGACGACCTGGCCCACGATCGGGTTCGCCCGGATCGGATCCTCGAGCTGGGCCGGGGCGACGTTCTTACCACCGGCCGTGACCAGGATCTCCTTCTTGCGACCGGTGATCGTGAGGAATCCGTCCTGATCGAACGAGCCGATGTCGCCCGTGCGGAACCAACCGTCCAGGAACGCCTCGGCGGTGGCCTCCGGGTTCTGCCAGTACTCCTTGAAGACGTTGACGCCACGCACCTGGATCTCGTCGTCCTCGCCGAGGCGGATCGCGACGCCCGGCAGCGCCGGACCGACCGTGCCGATCTTGATCTTGCGGGCGAGGTTCACCGTGGCCGGCGCGGTGGTCTCGGTCAGGCCGTAGCCCTCCAGGATCGCGATGCCGAGGCTGTCGAAGAAGTGTCCGAGGCGCGCACCCAGGGGAGCGGAGCCGGAGACGGCGTAGCGCACGTTGCCGCCCATGGCCTCGCGGAGCTTGCCGTAGACGAGCTTGTCGAACACGGCGAATTTCACCTTCAGCCCGAACGGGATCTTCTCGCCGTCCTGCCGCCGCTTGGAATGCTCGATCGCGGCAGCCGCGGCGGCGCGGAAGATCTTGCCCTTGCCGCCGGCCTCGGCCTTCTGCTCCGCCGAGTTGTAGACCTTCTCGAACACGCGCGGCACGGCCAGGAGGAACGTCGGCTTGAACGAGCCGAGGGTCGGGACCAGTTTCGAGGTGTCCGGCTGGTGTCCGGTGCGCACGCCGGAGTGGATCGCGAGGATCGCGATGAAGCGCGCGAAGACGTGCGCCAGCGGCAGGAACAGGACGGTGGAGGACCCCGGCTGCTCGACGACCTCGGCGAGGCTCTTCGCGGAGTTGCGCGAGAGCTCCACGAAGTTGCTGTGCGTGAGCACGCAGCCCTTCGGACGCCCGGTGGAGCCGGACGTGTAGATGAGCGTGGCGATGTCCGAGCCGACGGCGATGTTGCGGCGTCGCTCGATCTCCTCGTCGGGCACCTCGGTCCCGGACGCGGTGAGGGTGTCGATCGCGCCCAGGGCGAGCTGCCAGGTCTCGCGGACGTTCGGCACATCCCCGGCCACCTCGTCGAAGCGGGTGAAGTGCTCGGCCGACTCGACGATCAGCGCGATGGCGCCGGAGTTGTCCAGGATCCACTGGATCTGGCTGGGCGAGCTGGTCTCGTAGATCGGCACCATCACGGCGCCGGCGTAGAACAGCGCGAAATCCACGAGCGACCACTCATAGGTGGTGCGCGCGAGGAAGCCGACCTTGTCGCCGGGCTCGATGCCGGCCGCCACGAATCCCTTCGCGAGGCCGATCACCTGCCGGCGGAATTCGGCCGCGGTCACGTCTCGCCAGCCATCGCCGACCGGGACGCTGAACAGCGCGAGATCCGGGGTGGCCGCGACGCGCTTCTCGAGCAGATCGGTGACGTTCGCTTCGGGATCGGCGGGGACGATGGCAGGGATGTCGAATTCAACCACGGCAGCTCCTTCGGTACCGGACAGGACGTGCACGACGCGGCGCGCGGGTTCACGTGCCGTCGTCTCCTCGAGTCTATGGCACCAGATACCCGATGACGTGGCACTCAGTGTCGAAGTCGGTGGGAGCCCGGGTCGATCCGGGGCGTGGGCGCCGACCGCGTCGTACCGCGCCGATAGACTTCCAACCGTCGCGTGCGCGCGCGACGAAAGACGGAAGGACGCGCGAGTTGCTCACAGTCGGCATCGACATCGGGGGAACCAAGATCGCCGGCGGTGTGGTCGACGCCTCGGGCGGCCTGATCGACCCACTCCGAGTGCCCACGCCGCGCGACCCGCGTGAGATCGAGGACGCCGTGGTCGCCATGATCACAGACCTTTCGCAGCGTCACCCGTCCGTCGGCGCGGTGGGGATCGCGGCCGCCGGCTTCATCGATCGAGACCGATCGGTGGTGACCTACGCCGCCAACATCGCCTGGCGCGATGAGCCGCTGCGCGCGCGCATCGAACCACGCGTCGGACTGCCCGTGGTGATCGAGAACGATGCCAATGCGGCTGGATGGGCGGAGTACCGGTTCGGGGCCGGAAGCGGCACGCGCAACATGATCATGCTCACGATCGGCACCGGAATCGGCGGAGCCGTGATCACCGAGGGCGCGCTGTACCGCGGCGGACACGGGTCCGCCGGCGAACTCGGCCACATGCGCTTCCAGCGCGACGGTCTCCAGTGCGGGTGCGGACAGCACGGGTGCATCGAGCAGTACGCGTCCGGACGCGCGCTCCAGCGCATCGCCGGTGAGCTCGCGGATGCAGGCGGGATCGGCTCTGCGCTGGCCGCGGCACGGGAGAGCGAGGGCACCCTCGACGGGCGCACGATCTCGGGGCTGGTCAGCGCCGGGGACAGCGGAGCGATCGAGGCGCTGCGCCGGATCTCGTCCGCCCTGGGGGAGGCCTGCGGCACGTTCCAGGCGGCGTTCGATCCGGAACTGTTCGTGATCGGTGGCGGCGTCTCACAGCTCGGTGAGATTCTGCTGGCACCGATGCGCGAAGCCTACGCGACGGCGGTGCCGGCACACGGCAACCGCCCGGGCGCGGACTTCGCGATCGCGCGTCTGGTCAACGACGCCGGAGTGATCGGGGTGGGCGATCTCGCTCGGGAAGGACGTCACTGATGTTCTACTGGCTGATGAAGTACGTCGTCATCGGGCCGATCATCAAGGCGATCTTCCGGCCGTGGGTGACCGGACGCGTCCACATCCCGCGCACCGGCGCGGCCATCCTGGCCAGCAACCACCTGTCCTTCGCGGATTCGATCTTCCTGCCGTTGATGATCGATCGCCCGGTGTCGTTCCTGGCCAAGAGCGACTACTTCACCGGCAAGGGGATCAAGGGCTGGGCCACCCGGATGTTCTTCAAGGGCACCGGTCAGCTCCCCATCGACCGCTCCGGCGGCAAGGCCTCCGAAGCCTCGCTGAACACCGGCCTGCGCGTCCTCGGCCGGGGGGACCTGCTCGGCATCTACCCGGAGGGAACGCGCAGTCCCGACGGGCACCTGTACCGCGGGCGCACCGGCATCGCTCGGATGGCGCTGGAGGCGAAGGTTCCCGTGGTGCCCGTGATCATGGTCGACACCGACACGATGATGCCCATCGGACAGCGCATGCCGCGCATCCAGCGGGTCGGAGTCGTGATCGGTGAACCGCTCGATTTCTCCCGCTTCGAGGGCATGGAATCCGACCGGTACATCCTGCGCAGCATCACCGACGAGATCATGGTCTCGCTGCAGCAGCTCGGCGAGCAGACCTACGAGGACGTGTACGCCTCGACCGTCAAAGATCGCCTCCGCGCGCCCCGTCGGAAGTGACGTCGGCAGCGGCGGCGTAACCTGCCGTCGCGGACGCCGTCGTACGGTCCGGAGCACCGTCTGCAGGGCGATACGATCAAGTAATGTCCCTCGCAGACCTCGATTCGTGGCGCTCCCTTCCCATCAAGCAGCAGCCGCAGTGGCCCGATGCGGCCGCCGTCGCCGACGCCTCGCAGCGACTCGCATCCTTCCCGCCGCTGGTGTTCGCCGGCGAGGTCGACCAGCTCCGCGAGAAACTCGGTCGCGCGGCGGCCGGTGAGGCGTTCCTGCTGCAGGGCGGCGACTGCGCCGAGACGTTCGCCGGTGCCAACGCCGACAACATCCGCAACCGGATCAAGACGATCCTGCAGATGGCGGTCGTCCTGACCTACGGCGCGTCCATGCCGGTCATCAAGATGGGACGCATGGCGGGGCAGTTCGCCAAACCGCGTTCGAGCGACACCGAGACCCGCGGTGACGTCACGCTGCCGGCCTACCGCGGCGACATCGTCAACGGCTTCGATTTCACCGAGAAGTCTCGCGTGGCCGACCCGCAGCGTCTGCTGCAGGGCTACCACATGGCCGCGTCGACGCTGAACCTCATCCGCGCGTTCACTCAGGGCGGCTTCGCGGATCTTCGCGAGGTGCACAGCTGGAACAAGGGCTTCGCCTCGAACCCCGCGAACGCCCGGTACGAGGGTCTGGCCGCGGAGATCGATCGTGCCATCAAGTTCATGGAGGCCGCCGGGGCGGACTTCGAGGAGCTCAAGCGCGTCGACTTCTACACCGGCCACGAGGGCCTGCTGATGGACTACGAGGCGCCCATGACGCGCATCGACTCCCGCACGCAGACGCCGTACAACACGTCGGCGCACTTCCTCTGGATCGGCGAGCGCACGCGTGAGCTCGACGGCGCGCACGTGGACTACTTCTCCAAGATCCGCAACCCGATCGGTGTGAAGCTCGGTCCCACGACGGATATCGACACGATGCTGCGCTTGATCGACAAGCTCGACCCGAACCGCGAGCCGGGACGCCTGACCTTCATCACGCGCATGGGGGCGGGCAAGATCCGGGACGCTCTGCCGCCGCTGCTGGAGGCCATCAAGTCCGCGGATGCGACGCCGCTGTGGGTCACCGACCCGATGCACGGCAACGGCATCACGACGCCGACCGGCTACAAGACGCGCCGCTTCGAGGACGTCGTCGACGAGGTCGTCGGGTTCTTCGAATCTCATCGCGCGGCCGGTACCCATCCGGGCGGCATCCACGTCGAGCTGACCGGTGACGACGTCACCGAGTGCCTCGGCGGATCCGAGATGATCGACGAGGCGACCCTGGCGACGCGCTACGAGTCGCTGTGCGACCCGCGCCTGAACCACATGCAGTCCCTCGAGCTCGCCTTCCTCGTGGCGGAGCAGCTCGAGAACCGCTGACCTTTTCCGCGAAACACCCGGGCACGGCCGAAACACCCCGCATTGCGCGGTTTCTCGGCCGTGCCCGGGTGTCTCGCGCGGCGTAGGGTGGGCGCGTGCCGGACCGGACGCGACACCTGAGCGGGGCGCTCGTCGTCGTCGCTCTCGTCGGAGCGGTGATCGGCAGCCTCGGGGCGCCGCTGATCACGCCGGTCTCGCGTGAACTCGGCGTCTCCCTGAATGACGCGCAGTGGACGCTCACGATCACCCTGCTCGTCGGCGCCGTCGCCGGACCCGTGCTGGGGCGACTCGGTGGGGGAGCGCAGCGTCGATCGGTGATTCTCGGCGCACTGGTCGCCGTCGTGATCGGGGCCGTGCTCACCACGGCCCCGGGGCCGTTCTGGCTGCTCCTGGTCGGGCGCGGACTCCAGGGGCTGGCGCTCGGAAGCGTGCCGCTGTTGATGAGCGTCGCGCGCTCCCACCTGCCCGACGAGCGCGGACGTCGTTCGATCGCGGCACTGTCAGTGACCTCGACCGTCGGCATCGGGGTGGGCTACCCGCTGGTCGGCTGGATCGACGATCTCGCCGGCCTGCGTGCGGCCTACGGCCTCGGGCTGGTCCTGGCGGTGATCGCCCTGGTCGTGGCCTGGTGGGCGGTGCCCCGGGAAGCGCCGGCGCCGCCGCCCCGCATCGACATCGTGGGCGCGGTCCTGCTCGGCGTCGGCACCCTCGGGGTGCTGGTCGCGATCGCGGTCCCGGCGGTGTGGGCCTCCGCCTCCTCGGCGGTCCTGCTGCCGCTGGTGACCGTCGGCGTTCTCGTGGCCTGGGTGGTCGTCGAGCTGCGCACGCCGACGCCCCTGGTCGATCTGCGCCTGCTCGCGCGCCCGACCGTCCTCCGCGCGAACGGCGCGATGCTCGTCTCCGGTATCGGGATGTATCTGCTGTTCAGCCTGTTCACCCGGTTCCTGCAGACCCCGGCCGACGCGGGTTACGGTTTCGCTCTCGCCGGCGTCGCGGCCGGGGCGGCCCTCATCCCGTTCTCCGCACTCGGATTCGTCGCCGGTCGAACGACACCACCGCTGATCGTCCGCGTCGGAGACCGGGGCGCGTTCGTCGTGGCGATCGGTGCCGTGATGCTCGCTGCGGTGGTGTTCGCGGCCGGGACCACGTCGCTGATCCTCGTCCTCGTCGCGATGGCCGTCCTGGGCTTCGGCGTGGGCGCGGTGTCGGCCGTGATGCCCGCCCTCGTTCTGACCGGGGTGCCCGCAGCGGAGACCGCCAGCGTCCTCACGGTCAACCAGGTGCTGCGCCAGATCGGCTTCAGCGTCGGCAGCGCGCTGGCGGGAGCGATGCTGGCAGCGGCGACTCCGGCCGAGGGGGAGTACCCGACCCCGGACGGCTACCTCGTTGCGGCGTGGTGGGCGCTGCCCCCGCTCGCACTAAGCCTCATTGCCTTGCTCGTGTCCAAGCGCGGGTCTTCGGGTCAGTAGTGCGCGTTTGTTCCTGTGACCGAGCGCCCGCAACCTCACGGACCGGTGATCGTCACTTCAGAGCCACGACGTACGGACGTCCCGCCTTGTGGGTCGGTGTTGACCGCCGGCACGAACGACCACAGGCGGCGGTCGATGTCCGGCGGGACGATCGGGACAAGGTCGGCAGCGCGGATGGCGTCGACGGCCTGTGAGATCGTCATGGCGCCCATGGTCGGCACAGTCACAAGGTCCACGCCCTTTGAGACGATGAGAGTCACCGTGTCCCCGGGGAACCAGTTTCCGCTTTCACGATCGGCAATGCCAATGACTGCTCCCTTATCGACCGTGTCGCTGAACTCCGTCTGGTTCTCGCCACTGACCTTCAGCCCGACGCCGTCGAGGGTGCTACGAGCATCCGATTCGGACTTGCCGGCGACATCTGGGACCGCGCCTCGTGAGACAACCAGCGTCACCGAGTCGCCTTCCTGCCAGTCGCGGTCGCGCGGACCGTTAACGTAGGCGACGAGGCCAGCGTTCACAGTTGGGTCGAAAACACCTCCCGAGGTCGCCTCCACCACGAGCTTCGCGGCGGTCAGCTTGGCGCGAGCTTCTGCTTCCGGAAGACCCTTCACCGTCGGAAGGTCGCCGCGTGACACGGCGAGCGCGGCCTTGTCGCCCTGGTGGACGCTGCAGCCCTCGGTGCAGGCGACGGCGTCGCCGCCGGCGCGTGGGGTGATGGTCACGGAGATGATCTGACCGGCGGCGACGTCACCCGTGAAGACGTAGGAGGTCTTGGTGATGTCGATGTGCTGGTCGCCGAGCACGGAGGTCGCCTGCTCCTCGGTGACGCCGACGAAGGTCGCGAGTTTCGCGGCGGCCGGACCCGTCGAGACGTAGACGGTGACGGAGGATTTCGCGTCCACCCGGGAACCGGAACCCGGCTTCGTCGACACCACCTTGCCGGCGGGGACGTCGAGATCGGCCTTGTCCGCGGGCACGCCGGTGAGACCGAGGTCCCGCAACTGCGCGACCGCTGAGTCGGAGCTCGCACCCCGTAGATCGGGAATCGCGATCTGCGAACCGGGCCCGGAGCCGAACCACCAACCCGCGCCGCCGGCCAGTGCCGCGAGAACGAGGACCAGGACGACCAACCAGCCACCGCGGCGGCGGTTACGGGAGACGACCTTCCGCAGACGGGTGCTGTTATCGCCGGTCTCGACCGGACCCGTGGGCACCGCACCGGTGGCGGGCAGGACCATCGTGGCACCCTCGGTGCGCAGCGGCTCGTCCGGAATCGCGAGTCCGGCGGTGGGCAGCGGTTCGCGTGTGGCGGCCACCACCGGAGCCACGCCCAGTTGCCGCTCGATCTCGCGCAGACGGTCGAGCATCACCTTGGCATCGGTCGGCCGGTCATCCGGCTCGCGTTCGGTGGACCAGAGGACGAGTTCGTCGAGCTGCTCCGGGACCCCGGGGTTGCGCACGCTCGGGCGCGGCACCGACTCGGTGGCGTGCTGGAACGCGATCTGCATCGGCTGCTCGCCCCGGTAGGGCTGCTCGCCGACGAGCATCTCGTAGAGCATGATGCCGAGCGCATAGATGTCGCTGCGGGCGTCGGCGGTACCGCGGGTGACCAGTTCCGGGGCGAGATAGGCGATCGTGCCCATCAGCTGCTGACCGGTCGCGGTGTTCGCGGTGGTCGCGCGCGCGAGGCCGAAGTCGCCGATCTTGATCCGGCCGTCCTCGGCCAGCAGCACGTTCTCCGGCTTGACGTCGCGGTGGACGATTCCGGCGCGGTGTGCGGCGGCGAGACCGGACAGGATCGAATCCATGATCGTGATCGTCTGGCCGACGGTGAGACGGCGCTGCTCCTTGAGCAGTTCGCGCAGCGTGATGCCCGGGAGGTACTCCATCACCAGATAGGCCAGTTCGCCGTCCTGACCCTGATCGAAGACGTTGACCACGTTCGGGTCCGCGAGCCGAGCCGCGGCGCGAGCCTCCTGGATGAAGCGGCTCTGGAAGACGGTGTCATCGCTCAGGTGCCCGTGCATCACCTTCAGCGCGATGCGTCGCTCGAGGCGAAGGTCGGTCGCGACGTATACGGTGGCCATACCGCCGCGGGCGATCCGAGCCCGGACGCGGTACCTGCCGTCGACGAGCCGCCCGATGAGCGGGTCGGCGGTCTGGCTGGTGGTCACGACCCGAGTCTACGAAGCGATTCCCGCCTTACCTGGGAACGGCTCGCCCCTCCTGGTCACGAATCGGCGTCGGCCGAGCCCGTGCGGATGAGACACTTGTGGGGTGACTTCCGCAGGTTCCGCTCCCGTTTCCACCGATTGGCTCGCTCTTCCGGACCTCGTCGAGGTCCTCGGGGAATCGCTCAGCCGCGTCCGCAAGCTCCTCGATGACCAGCACCTCGTCGGTTCCCGCCGCGACGGCGCGCTCAAGGTGCCGTCCGTGTTCATCGTCGACGGGCACCCGCTGTCGTCCCTGCGTGGCACCATCATCGTGCTGAAGGACGCCGGCTTCGCCGACGACGAGCTGATCGACTGGCTGCTCGCCCCGGAGGAGTCGATCGGGCTCGCCCCGATCGAGGCGTTGCGCGCGGGACGCAAGAGCGAGGTCCGCCGCGTCGCCGCCGCGCTCGGCTGAACCGACTCAGGCAGAGCGCCGCGTCGCCGCGTCGGCGAGGACGCTCAGCTCCTCGATCGCGTCCGCGGTCAGCGGCGCCGCGGCCAGGGCCGCGTCGGCTTCGCGCTGGTACTGCGCGATGCGCTCTTCGACGCGTGCCAGCGCGCCGGTGTCGCGGATGCCGTCCTGCATGCGCGTGATCGACGCCTCCTCCAGGTCGACGTCTCCGAGCCGCGCGTCGAAGGCGGCGCGATCCGCATCGCTCATTCCCTCGCGGGCGTAGGCCACCAGCAGGGTGCGCTTGCCCTCGCGCAGGTCATCGCCGGTCGGCTTGCCCGTGACCGAGCTGTCGCCGAAGACACCGAGGACGTCATCGCGCAGCTGGAACGCCAGGCCCACGGGCATCCCGAATCGGCGCAGCGCGTCCAGCTGTGGGGCGGATCCGCCCCCGAGCGCGCCGCCGATGACCAGGGGCTGCACCACGCTGTACCGTGCCGATTTGAGGGAGGCCACCTCCAGCGCGCGATCAGCGTGGGTGTCGTCGGGTTGCACGATCCATGCGGACTCCTGAGCGATGTCCAGGAACTGCCCGAGCGTCACGTCGCGACGCATGCGCGCGTACTCGTCGCGGGCGAGAGCGGGATCGGCCAGGGTGGCCAACGCGGACTCGAACAGGTCGTCGCTCCACGCGACCAGCAGGTCGCCGAGCAGGAGCGCGCCCGAGCGGCCGAAGGCGGCGGCATCCCCGGTCCATCCCGCCGCGCGATGCATCGCCTCGAGAGCGCGATGGGCACTGGGGCGACCGCGCCGCGTGTCGGAGTTGTCGATGATGTCGTCGTGCACGAGAGCGGCGGCCTGGAAGATCTCCAGCGCGGCGGCCGCATCGATGATGGCGGCGGAGCCGACGGCGGGGGAGACGGAGCGCCATCCGGTCTCGCAGAATCGTGCGCGCAGGCGCTTGCCGCCGGCCAGAGCAGACTCCGCGGCGTCGATCAGCAGCGCGGCATCGGGGCTCTCCGCGGACACCGCGGACCGCTGCTGGGAGACGAAGCCCCGCAGTCGCTGAGAAACCGCTTCGGGAACGTCCTGGGAGCCTGCCACGGACCTAGCCTAGTGACCGTCTCAGGCATAGACTGAGAAGCCAGCGCACAACACAAAGGGGGCCTGATGCCACTCTCCGAACAGGAACAGCGGCTCCTCGACGAGATGGAGCGGAATCTGCTCCACAACGACGCGGACGTGGTCTCCGCCGGGGGCGGCCGTTCCTTCAGTTATCGCAACCTCGTCTACGGCGCCCTCCTGGTCGTCGTCGGTCTCGCCGCTCTCGTCGCCGGCGTCTCGTTGTTCCAGTCGCTCGGCGGCGCCGCCTTCGTCGGCATCATCGTCGGTGTGCTCGGCTTCGCTCTGATGTTCTTCGGCGTCATCGTCGCCATGCGTCGCTCGCGTGATCCGTTCGATCTGGACGCTCCGACCCAGGACAGTGCCAAAGCGCCGTCCCAGCACAACGTCGGGTTCATGGACCGGATGAACGACCGGTGGGATCGTCGTCACGATCCCGACCACTGACACCACAGACACGACCTTCTTCCGAAAGGGCGCCGACGATCTCGTCGGCGCCCTTCGTCGTCTCCGGACTCGGCAGCGGCGCCGGGTGAGCTGAACCGTCTCCACCGGCCTCCCGGTCGATTCTCCACTTCCCTCCCCGAGCCCCTCCATTTCCCTCCCCGGCGTCCAAGACCTCCCTCCGAACCGCGCGATCGGCGCGTTCTGCGGCGTGATGACGAGGTCCGACGGCGCTGTCCTTCGCGCCGTCGGACGCAGACCTCCCTCCGAACCGCGCGATCGGCGCGTTCTGCGGCGTGATGACGAGGTCCGACGGCGCTGTCCTTCGCGCCGTCGGACGCTCGGGGGAGGGGCGGCGGAATTTCGCTCCACTTCCCTCCCCGAGAAAAATCCGCGTGTTTCCGCGGCTTGTGCGATGCGCGTCTGGAGAAACATCGCGATCATCATGCAAATGTGGAGTGAAGTGGAGTAAAGTGGGGCTCATCTCGACAGGCCGGTGAAGAGAGGGGGTGGCGGCGATGTTGTTGGGCACCCATACCCCCAAGCTCGATGACAAGGGCCGCGTCATCCTCCCGGCGAAGTTCCGTGAGGATCTCGCCGGCGGCGTCGTCATCACCCGCGGACAGGAGCGCTGCCTGTACGTGTTCTCGAATGACGAGTTCGAATCGGTCCACGAGCGCATCCGTCAGGCTCCGCTGAGCAACAAACAGGCGCGGGACTTCCTGCGCATGTTCCTCTCCGGAGCCAGCGCGGAGATGCCGGACAACCAGAACCGCATCACCATCCCGCCGGCGCTGCGCGCGTACGCCGGGTTGGAGAAGGAGCTGGTCGTGACCGGCGTCGGCGCGCACGCCGAGATCTGGAACGCGTCCGCCTGGAACGCGTTCCTCGAGTCCAACGAGTCCTCCTACGCCGAGATGGAGCAGGAGGTGATCCCCGGCCTGTTCTGACCTGCGTTCTGACTCCCAGCTGATTCGCCCTGAAGCCACTTCCCCGGCGGCAGGTCGTCTCGGAGGGGAATCAGAGCGCAGGACCCGCCGAAGACATCATGAGCATCGAAGACATTCACATCCCCGTCCTGCTCGAGCGCTGCGTCGAGCTCCTGGCCCCCGCGCTCGCCGAGCCCGGAGCCGTGCTCGTCGATGCCACCGAGGGCATGGGCGGGCACTCGTCCGCGCTGCTCGATCGGTTTCCGGACGTGCAACTGGTGGGCCTGGATCGGGACACCGACGCGCTGACGATCGCCCGGACACGCCTGGCGCCGCACATCGATCGCGTGCAACTCGTCCACACCGTGTACGACGGAATCGCCGATGCCGTCCGCTCCAGCGGTTTCGACCACGCCGACGGCATCCTGTTCGACCTCGGCGTCAGCTCCCTGCAGCTGGATGAGGCCGACCGTGGCTTCGCATACTCGCAGGACGCGCCGCTGGACATGCGCATGGACCAGACCACGGGCACGACCGCGGCCGACATCATCGCGACGTACAGCGAGGGAGAGCTGCGCCGGATCTTCGAGATCTACGGGGAGGAGAAGCTCGCCGGTCGCTACGCGCGGCACATCATCGCCGCACGCGCCGTCGAGCCGGTCACGACGTCGGGGCGGCTCGTGCAGATTCTGCAGGACGCCACGCCCGCTGCCGTCTCCCGTGCCGGGCACCCCGCCAAGCGGGTGTTCCAGGCGCTGCGCGTCGAAGTCAACGGCGAGCTGAACGCCCTCCGCACCGCGATTCCGGCGGCTCTCGATCTGCTGCCGGTCGGCGGACGCCTCGTCGTCATGTCCTACCAATCGCTCGAGGACCGCCTCGTCAAGCGCGCGTTCGCGCAGGCGACGGCCTCCACGGCACCGCGCGGACTGCCGGTGGAGCTGGAAGAGCACGCACCGCGGTTCCGAACCCTCACCAAGGGCGCGGAGCAGGCGAGTGCTGAGGAGCAGGAGCGCAATTCGCGCGCCAAGCCCGTACGGCTGCGAGCCGTGGAACGAATCCGGGAGGCCCTGTGAGCACCGCCCTGTCCGCCCTGCTGCCCGAGCGGCGGCGCTCCGAGCACGCCGAGCGCCATCTGCGGGCGCTCGAGCGTCCGACGCGTCGGCGTCGTCCCAAGCTGGCCTACGCCCTGACCGCCGTCATCGGCGCCGCCGTGATCGGTGCTCTCCAGCTCGGCTTCTCGATCGCGACGACCCAGACGACCTTCGAGATCCGCTCCCTGACCGAGGAGCAGCGGTCCCTGACCGTCCAGGGTCAGGCGCTGTACGACCAGGTCGCCGGCCTCAGCTCGCCGCAGTACCTGGCCTCGAACGCGACCGCACTGGGGATGGTCGTGGGCGGCTCGCCGACGTACATCAAGTTGAGCGACGGCAAGATCATCGGCGCCGCCGACGTGACCTACATGAGTTCGATCGCGGCCGCCAAATCGGCGGTGCCGAACTCCCTGATCGCGAACACGCCGCTGGTGACCGAGCCCGATAAGACGATCACCGGTAACACTGCCAAAGAGGCTCCCGCCGGTTCGACGGCGGCCGGTGCGGCACCACCCGCGATCACCGAGGGGCTGCCGAGCCCGCAGACGCACTGACCGAGAGGAACCGACAGCATGGCGAAGAGGTTCGCGGCCAGCGCTCGAGTACCGCGCCGCCGCACGGTCGTCCTGTTCGGCGGGGTGATGGTCCTGATGCTCGCGTTCACGGTCCGCCTCGTGGACATCCAGGTCGTGAACGCGGAGGAGCTCGTCTCCGAGTCGGTGAAGAAGACCGGGAACACCCGCTCCCTCGCCGGTGCGCGCGGAGACATCGTCGATTCCGCCGGTAACGTGCTGGCCACCAGCACCGTGACGTACGACGTCGCCGTCGATCCGTCGATCATCACCGCGTTCGAGGCCAAGCGGGCCAAGGAGCCGGACGCCAAGGACCTGCCCGCCCTGGACTGGCCGACGGCGGCTGAGAAGATCGGCGCGATCCTCGGCATCTCCGGCGCGGACGTTCAGAAGAAGGTGGCGCAGAACGTCGAGGGCAACCCGGACAGCCAGTACGCGCTGCTGAAGCGCGATGTCCCCACCGAGAAGATGGAGGAACTGCGCGCGCTGGATCTGGTCTACATCGGGTACGCCGGCGTGCAGTCCCGCACCTACCCGGACGGCGCCGTGGCCGGCAACATCATCGGCTTCACGAACGCGAATGCGGACCAGACCGGCGTGGTCGGTGCCGGCGGGCTCGAGCTGGCTGATCAGCAGTGCCTCGCCGGAAAGGACGGCTCGGAGAGCTACCTCTACGGCACCGGCGGCGAGATGATCCCCGGGTCTCTGAAGACGACGGCCGCCCAGAACGGCGGAACGCTGAAGCTCACGATCAACCGCGACCTGAACTGGTACCTCCAGCAGATGATCGCGGAGGAGACGAAGAAGCAGGGGGCGCAGAGCGGCACCGTCCTGGTCGTCGAGGTGAAGACCGGCAAGATCCGTGCGGCCGCCGAGTACCCCACGGTGGACCCGAACAACGTGTCCGCCTCCCAGCCGGACGACCGAGGAAGTCGGATCTTCAGCTACACCTTCGAGCCCGGATCGACGTTCAAGGCGGCCACGGCGGCGTCCCTGTTGGAGGAGAAGGCGATCGATCCGGCCACCACCACGGTGCAGGCGCCGGACTACTACGAGTTCCCCAACGGCGCGCGCCTGGGCGATTCGTTCGAGCACCCGACCTACGACTACACGATTGCCGGCGCGATGATCGACTCGTCCAACGTCGGACTGTCCATGTTCGGCTCGAAGGTCTCGCCCGAGAAGCGGCACGACTACCTGGCGAAGTTCGGGGTCGGAACCAAGACCGCGGTGAACTTCCCGGGCGAGGAGCCGGGCGAGCTGCACCCGGCCTCGGAGTGGGACGCGCAGTCGATCTACACCACGACATTCGGTCAGCACTTCACGGTGACGGCGGCACAGGCGGCGAGCTTCTACCAGTCCATCGCCAACGGCGGCGTCAAGGAGCCGCTGCAGCTCGTGGAGTCCTGCACCGCAGCGGATGGAACGGTGTCCGACACGCCGACGGCGAAGCCGCAGCGCGTGATGAGCGAGGGCACCTCTGCGGAGCTGCGCACGCTCATCGAGAACGTCGCCGAGCAGGGTGGCGTCGCGGACCTGATCAAGGTGCCCGGCTACCGCATCGCGGCGAAGACCGGAACGGCCCAGCTGTACGACCCGAAGACCGGTGGATACAAGCAGGGCGTCTACTTCACGTCGCTGATCGGCTTCGCCCCGGCGGACGATCCGAAGTACGTCGTGATGGTCACCCTGGATCAGCCGACTAGAATTACCTCGTCCACGGCTGACGCCTCCGCATTCCAGAAGGCGATGACGCAGGTCCTGAAGACGTATCGCGTCCTGCCGTCGGCGACACCCTTCACGGATCCGCTCCCGAAGTTCGGAAACTGAGCGCGTCCGGCACCCACGGAGCACCACCCCACATGATTTCCCTCACCCTCGCCGAGATCGCCGAGATCCTCGGCGGACACCTCCATGCCCACGGGACGGCCGGACCCGCGACCATCGTGTCCGGACCGGCCGAGACCGACTCCCGCGAGATCGTCGCGGGTGGCGTGTTCTTCGCCAAGCCGGGCGAGGTCACGGACGGGCATCTGTTCGTCCGTGCGGCGATCGACAACGGGGCAGCGGTCGCGATCGTGGACCACGTCGTGGCGGAGCCCGTGTCGCAGATCGTCGTCGCGGACGTCGTGACGGCGCTGGCCGATCTCGCCCGCGCCGTGGTGGCACGGGTCCGCGCGCACGGTGACCTGCGGATCATCGGCATCACCGGGTCCAACGGCAAGACGACGACCAAGAACATGCTCGCGCGCATCCTCTCCGACGAGGGCGAGACGGTGGCGCCGATCGCCTCGTTCAACAACGAGGTCGGCGCACCCCTGACGATGCTGCGCGTCAGCGACACCACGCGGTACCTGGTCAGTGAGTTCGGGGCGTCCGGTCCCGGCGAGATCGCACGCCTGGCGGGTCTGGTGAACCCCGACGTCGGTGTCGTGCTGATGGTCGGCATGGCTCACGCCGGCGGCTTCGGCGGCATCGAGCACACCGTGTACGAGAAGGGGCGGCTCATCGCGGCCGTTCGTCCGGGGGGCACCGCCGTGCTGAACCTCGACGACGCCCGGGTGGCGAGCATGCAGGAGATCGCCGCGGCCAATGACGAGAGCGTTCTCTGGTTCGGGCATGCCGCCGACGCCGACGTGCGCGTGTCGGATGTCGCCGTGACCGGGGACGGGACGACCGCGATCGTCACCGTCGACGGGGTGGACCATCCGCTGCGGATGCGCGTGCTCGGCGCCCACCACGTGATGAACGCGGTCGCGGCGATCACGGCGGCGCGCGCCGTCGGCGTCCCCGTCGCGGATGCGATCGCCCGCATCGAGACCGTGGAACTCGCCGAGCGCTGGCGGATGCAGCCGATGGGCAACGCATCCGTCCGCATCATCAACGACGCTTACAACGCCAGCCCGGACTCGATGTCCGCGGCTCTGCGCACGCTGGCCCAGATCGCCGAACCCGGGCAGCGCAAGGTCGCCGTCCTCGGCGCCATGAGCGAGCTCGGTGAATTCGCGGGGGAGGAGCATGACAACATCGCCCTCCTCGCCGTTCGCCTGCGGTTCGAGCGCATCGTCGTCGTCGGCCGCGAGGCCCGCCGGCTGTATCTCGCCGCGATCGCGGAGGGCTCCTGGGACGGTGAGGCCGTGTTCTTCGAATCGGCGGACGAGGCGTTCGAGTACCTGAAGACGGAGCTGCGGGACGGTGATCGCGTGATCGTGAAATCGTCCAATTCCGCGGGACTTCGACACCTCGGCGACCGGATGGGAGAATTCTTCTCGTGAGGTCACTTCTGTCGTCAGCCGCGGTCTCGCTGGCCTTCACGCTGTTCCTGACTCCGGTCTTCCTGCGCCTGTACGAGCGCTGGGGCTGGGGGCAGGTCATCCGCACGCCGGAGAGCATGAACAACCCGCAGCACGGCGCCAAGCGGGGCACGATGTCGATGGGTGGCGTGATCTTCATCCTCGGCACCCTGATCGGCTACTTCGTCGGCAGTTACGCCGGCGGATTCCCGCCCAATGTCTCGAGCCTGCTCGTGCTGTGGATGATGGTCGGCTTCGGGGCGGTCGGTTTCGTCGACGACTACCTGAAGATCAAACGGCAGAACAGTCTCGGCCTCTCGGGCTGGCGCAAGATCGCGGGGCAGGTGCTGGTCAGCGTGGTGTTCGGCGTCGCCGCCCTGAACTTCCCGAACGACCGGGGCATCACACCGGCGTCCAGCGCCGTGTCGCTGTTCCGCGACATCCCGTTCCTCGATTTCCGCTCGCTGGAGCAGCTGACCCCGCTGTGGCCGATCCTCGGACTGGCGATCGGCTGGCTGCTCTATCTGGCGTGGATCACCCTGCTCGGCGTCTCGTCATCGAACTCCGCGAACATCGCCGACGGCCTGGACGGCCTGGCCGCGGGCTCGGGCATCTTCGTGGTCGGCGTGTACAGCCTCATCGCCTTCTGGCAGTTCAACCAGCGCTGCAGCGGTGAGCTGACGCCGTCTGCATACGCGGGCTGCTACGACATCCGCGATCCTCTCGATCTCGCGATCGTCTCGGCCGCGTTCATCGGTTCCCTGATCGGTTTCCTGTGGTGGAACGCGCCGAAGGCGAAGATCTTCATGGGTGACACCGGATCGATGGCCATCGGTGGCGTCGTCGCCGCGATGGCGATCCTCACCCACACCGAACTCCTGATGATCATCGTCGCGGGCGTCTACGTCATCGCGTCCGGATCGGTCATCCTGCAGCGGCTCTACTTCAAGCTCACGCGCGGCAAGCGCCTGTTCCTGAACAGTCCGCTGCACCACCACCTCGAGTTCCGGGGCTGGCCCGAGGCGACGATCGTCGTGCGCATGTGGATCATCGCCGGCATCCTCGCGGCCACCGGAATGGGTCTGTTCTACGTCGAATGGTTGTCACGCACATGAGTCGACTCGATTCCCTCACCAGCTGGTACGCGGACTGGAAGGGACTCCGGGTGGCCGTGCTGGGCCTGTCCGACACCGGCTTCTCGGTCGCCGACACGCTCACCGAGCTCGGCGCGGACGTGCTCGTGGTCACCGAGGGGGCGAGCGAGGAGTACGCGAAGCTGCTTCCGGTGATCGGCGCGCGTCTGCACCTCGGCTCTCTGGAAACCGTGCCGGACGCGCTGGTCGACTTCGACCCCGAGGTCGTCGTCGCCTCGCCCGGATTCCCGCCGCATCATCCCGTGATCCGATGGACCCAGGAGTCCGGGATCGCGCTGTGGGGCGACATCGAACTCGCCTGGCGCGTACGGGACAAGGTCACGCGTCCGGACGGCACCCCTGCCGAGTGGGTGCTGATCACCGGTACCAACGGCAAGACCACCACCACGCGTCTGACCGCGGCGATGCTCGTGCAGGGCGGACTGCGCGCCGCCCCGGTGGGCAACATCGGCACGCCGATCCTGGATGCCGTGCGCGATCCCGGCGGCTTCGACGTTCTCGTCGTCGAACTGAGCAGCCACCAGCTCTGGTACATCGGCAACAACGACGGCGTCGGCGCACTCGTGCCGCACGCGTCCGTCTGCCTCAATCTCGCCGATGACCACCTGCTCTGGCACGGATCGTTCCAGGCCTACCGCGATGCGAAGGCGGTGGTCTACCGCAACACCCGCGTCGCCTGCGTCTACAACAAGGGCGACGAGGCCACTCGGAGCATGGTCGAGGACGCCGACGTGGTCGAAGGCGCGCGTGCGATCGGCTTCGATCTGGGCATCCCCGGCCCGAGCGACCTCGGCGTCGTGGAGGGAATCCTCGTCGACCGTGCGTTCCTGGACGAGCGGCACACGTCCGCGCTCGAGCTGATCACGGTCGACGATCTCGCCGAGCGGCATCTGTCCGCCCCGCACATCGTGGCGAACATCCTGGCCGCCGCCGGCCTCGCCCGCAGCCTCGGGATCTCTCCGGCGGACATCCGGGACGCGCTCGGGACGTTCCAGCTCGACCCGCACCGCATCCAGCTGGTGGCGCGCGCGAAGGGCGTCACCTGGATCGATGACTCCAAGGCGACGAACCCGCACGCGACCGCGTCCTCACTGACCGCCTACCCGGGAGCGATCTGGGTGGTCGGTGGCCTGCTGAAGGGCGTGGACATCTCCGACCTGGTCGCCACGCGCGGTCCGTCGGCCAAGGCGGCGATCGTGATCGGCGTCGACCGGCACGAGGTGGTGGACGCGTTCGGGCGACACGCGCCGGACGTCCCGCTGTACGAGGTCGAGGCAACGGACACTGAGGATGTCATGCCGCGGGTGGTCGAGATCGCGAGCGGGATCGCGCAGGACGGAGACGTCGTCCTGCTCGCTCCGGCAGCAGCGAGCTTCGATCAGTTCACCGGCTACGACGAACGCGGCGAGAAGTTCGCCGCGGCGGTACGCAGCAGCATCGAGCGAGGGGACGCGGATGGCGACGACGCCGGTTCCCCCGAGCGGGAAGTCTGACGGCCCCGGCCGCGGACTCGCCGCGCGCGTTTCGCTGGGACGGCAGTTCCGTCCGCTCGCCTCGGAGTTCCTGCTGATCGCAGCCGTTGCGATCTTCCTGACCGTGTTCGGTTTCGTGATGGTGCTCTCGGCGACCTCCGCCAGCACCGATCCGTTCGACATCGCCCTCAAGCAGGGCATCTTCGGTGCGGTCGGCATCCCGCTGATGTTCGTGCTGAGCCGATTCCCGCTGACGTTCTGGAAGCGGATGGCCTGGCCCATCCTGATCCTCGCGGTCGCCTTCCAGATGCTGATCTACACACCGCTCGCCATCGAGAACGACGGCAACGTCGGGTGGGTGGACCTCGGTGTCGCCCAGGCCCAGCCGGCCGAGTTCCTCAAGCTCGCGACCGCCATCTGGATCGGCTTCATCCTGGCGCGCAAGGAAGCGCTGCTGACCAACTGGAAGCACCTGGCGATCCCGCTGGTGCCGGTGGTCATTCTCGTGCTGGCGAGCGTTCTCGGTGGCGAGGACCTCGGCACCGCGATGATCATCATGCTCGTCGTGTTCGCCGCGCTGTTCTTCGCCGGCGTGAAGCTGCGGATTCTGATCTTCCCCCTGGCCGTGGCGGCGGTGGCGGTGGCGGTGCTGGCCATCACCAGCCCCAACCGCATCCAGCGCATCACGTCCTTCCTCGACCCGAACTGCTCCGCGAGCGATGCCCTCTGCTATCAGCAGGAGCACGGCCTGTGGGCGCTGGCCAACGGCGGCCTCTTCGGGGTGGGGCTGGGCAATTCCACCGAGAAGTACGGGTGGCTGCCGGCGAAGGGCAACGACTTCATCTTCGCGATCATCGGTGAGGAGCTCGGCCTGATCGGCTGCTTCGTCGTGCTGGCCCTGTTCGCGGTGTTCACGTTCGCGGCGATCCGGATCATCCGGCGCACGGATGACACCTTCGTCCGCATCGTCGCGGGCGCGATCGCCATCTGGATCGTCGGCCAGGCCCTGGTGAACATCGCCGTCGTGCTCCGGCTCGCTCCGCCGCTCGGTGTGCCGTTGCCGTTCCTGTCCCAGGGCGGGACGTCGTTGCTGTCCGTCCTCATCGCCGCCGGCGTGCTGCTGTCGTTCGCGCGGACGCTGCCCGCGGACGCGCCGGCGCCGACCCCCGTGCGGGTGCGCAACCCCGTCCAGCGCATCGACACGCTCTGACCCGGCGCTCGAGCGACGATTCGTGCCCGGCAACGCGGGGTGAGAGGATCGAAGGATGACGACGTACCTCCTGGCCGGCGGCGGAACCGCGGGGCACGTGAACCCGCTTCTCGCGGTGGGCGATGGCCTCCGGGCACGCGACGCGGAGTCCGACGTGCTGGTGGTCGGGACGAAGGAGGGGCTCGAAGCCCGCCTCGTCCCCGAACGGGGGTACGAGCTGCTGATCGTGGACAAGGTGCCGTTCCCGCGCCGACCGAACGCCGCCGCACTGGCGTTCCCGAAGCGCTTCCTGCGCGCGATCGCGCAGGTCCGCGCCCACATCCGTGAGCACGGTGTCGACGTCGTGGTCGGCTTCGGCGGGTATGCGTCCGCGCCCGCGTACATCGCAGCCAAGCGCGAGCACATCCCGTACGTCGTCCACGAGGCGAATGCTCGCCCAGGCCTGGCGAACGTGCTCGGCGCGCGCGGTGCCGCGGGCGTCGGCGTGGCCTTCGCCGGCACACCCCTGCGTCGTGCGACCGTCGTCGGGATGCCGCTGCGCCGCGAGATCGTGGACCTGGATCGGGCCGGTACCCGAGTCGAGGCCGCCGAGTACTTCGGCCTCGACCCGGCCAAGCCCACGCTGCTCGTCTTCGGGGGCTCGCTCGGGGCGCTGCGCCTGAACACCGCCTTCGGCGGGTCCTGGCAGGACGTGCTGGATGCCGGATGGCAGCTCGTGCACGCGACGGGCGAGAAGAACGAGCTGGTCGATCCGGGCGTGCCGGGCTATGTCGTCGTTCCGTACCTGGACCGGATGGACCTGGCGTTCGCGGTCGCCGACTTCATCGTGTCGCGGTCCGGTTCCGGCACCGTCAGCGAGATCAGCGCGCTCGGCATCCCCGCGGTGTACGTCCCGTATGCGGTCGGCAACGGCGAACAGCGGCTGAATGCCGCATCCGCGGTCGAGGCGGGGGCGGCGATCATCATCGACGACGGTGAGTTCACGCCGGATGCCGTCCGTCAGCGGGTGGTTCCGCTGCTGCGGGACGCCGACGCTCGGGAGCGGATGCGCGTCGCCGCAGAGCACGTCGGGACTCGCCACGGCACCGAGAACGTCATCGACCTCGTGGATCGCGCGCTCCGGCACTGAGTTCCTTGGGTCGGCGTGGTGCGAGTGCTAACGTCGGGCCGCGTGGCGGTGACGGAGCAGTCCGGACGCCGGTCGGCGAATGTCCGGGAGGTCCGAAATGCACACGAGAACCGTACGACGACTCGACGAGCCGGATGAAAGTGAGCTCACCGTCGGCGGAGTCCCCGGCGTCCTCTGGACGCCGACGTTCGCCTCACCGGCCACCCCCGTTCCCCTCATCCTGCTCGGACAACCGGGCGGTCTCGGGCTGGAGCGGATGCGTCCCAGGCTGGCGGCGCGGGCTCGGGCGCTGAGCGAGCAGGGATTCGCGGCGCTGGCCATCGAACCTCCGGGCGCCGGCGAACGCGCGCCGATGCCGGAGGTGGACGCCGCGCGCGCGGACCTGCGCCGGGCGATCGACGCGGGGGAGAAGCCGGCTGACGAGGTGGTCGACCGACTCATCCTGCCCCTGGTGGATCAGGCCGTTCCGGAGTGGCAGAACGCGCTCGATGAGATGCTGCTGCGGCCGGAGTTCACCGGTCGCGTCGGCTTCTCCGGCGGCGTGATCGCGATCGGGACGCGCCTGGCCGCGATCGACCCGCGCATCGCCGCCGCGAGCCTGTTCTCGGGCAGCTACGTGCCGCGAGCGACCCGGGACGAGGCGCGCCAGGTCACGATTCCGCTGCATGTCCTGCTGCAGTGGGACGACGAGGGCAACGATCGGCAGGCCGCGCTGGATCTCTTCGACGCCTTCGGCTCGGCGGAGAAGACGCTGTACGCCAGCATGGGCGGACACACCGGTGTGCCCTCGTCGGCGGGCGACGACGCCGTCCGGTTCTTCGTCCGCCACCTCGGTCCCTCCTCCGCCTGACCCACCCCGCCTGAGTCGCTCCCGCCTGAGTCGCTCCCGCAGCCGACGGTTCCGCAGGATTCCTGCGGTTCCGCAGGAAGCGGCGACCTGTCGTCCGCGACTTTCCGGGGCCCGCCGTCCTGCCGAACTGTTTGACTTCCTGCGGATCCCGGGAGATCCTGCAGAACCCGGGGCCGGGGACGGACTGGGGCGGGACGGGGCGGGAGTCAGGCGTGGGGGGGTTGGCGGGCCAGGGTCAGGGCGTTGGGGGGGGGCAGGCGGGTGGCGGCAGGGCCGCCCCCACCTCCGCTGACAGGTCACGGATCGCCAGGTCGCGATCCCGCACCCGGGTCCAGGCGGAGGGCGCGGATCGTCGCGGCGAAATCGGCGGCCGCCTGCTGGGCTCGGCGGGCGACGCCGTCGCCCTGCGGGAGGACGAACGTGCCGTTGCGGCCACGGGTTTCGATGATTCCGGACGCCTCGAGCTCCTTGTACGCCCGCGCCACGGTTCCGGGCGCAAGTCCCAGCTCCTCCGCGAGGCGGCGGACGGTGGGCAGCTTCTCACCGCCGGCGATCTCGCCGGAGGACACGGCGTCGATGAACTGACTGCGCAGCTGCTCGAACGGCGGAACGGCGGAGCGTGGGTCGATGACGATCATGACAGTGCCTCCTGCGCGCCGCCGGGAGTGTGATCCGGACGGTTCAGGGTATCGCGCGGGCGATCGGCGCCCGTGGTGAACACGACCGCGTCCACGTTCATCGCCCCACCGAGCAGGTGTGCCGTTGAGGAGATGCGCGGCCGGGCGAATCTAAACTGGGACGGTCATGATTCGACCTGATCTCAGCCTCCCCATTCCCGACGACATCCGGGCCGCGCACTTCATCGGCATCGGTGGCTCCGGAATGAGTGGACTCGCGCGCATGTTCCTCGCCCGTGGCATTCGCGTGTCCGGTTCCGACCGGGCCGACAGTCCCGGGCTGCGCGCGCTGGCCGACGCCGGTGCCACCGTGTACGTGGGGCACGACGCGGCCAACCTCGCCGACGACGTCGACACCGTGGTGCACACCGGTGCGATCTGGCCGGAGAACCCCGAGTTCGTCCTCGCCAAGGAGCGCGGACTGCACGTCATCCACCGCTCGCAGGCGCTGCACTGGCTCATCGGCGCGCGCCGCCTGGTCTCGGTAGCAGGCGCGCACGGCAAGACCACCTCGACCGGCATGATCGTCACCGCTCTGCAGCGACTGGGGGAGGAGCCGACCTTCGTCAACGGCGGCGTGATCGCCGAACTCGGCGTGTCCAGCGGCGTCGGTTCGGACGAACTGTTCGTCATCGAGGCGGACGAGTCGGATGGCACGTTCCTGCTCTACGACACCTCGATCGCGCTCATCACGAACGTCGACCCGGACCACCTGGACCACTACGGCTCGCGCGAAGCCTTCGACGCCGCGTTCGTCCGCTTCGCCGACGAGGCGCGCGAGGCCGTCGTCATCTCGGTCGATGATCCCGGCGCGCGGACGGTGCTGGCTGCGATCTCGCATCCGCACGTGCTGACCTTCGGGGAGGACCCGGCCGCGGACGTCCGTCTGTCCGACGTGGTCACCGACGGCGACGTGGCCTTCACGCTGCACTACGACGGGCGCTCGGCGCAGGCGCACTTGAAGGTGCCCGGCCTGCACAATGCGATCAACGCCACCGGTGCCGTCGCCGTCCTGATCGCGCTCGGACAGGACTTCGAGGCGTCCGTACGCGCGGTTCAAGGTTTCGCCGGGACGGCGCGGCGCTTCGAGCTGCACGACACCGTTCGCGGTGTCAGCGTTTATGACGACTACGCGCACCACCCGACCGAAGTCGACGCCATCCTCGCAGCGGCGCGCACGGTCGTGGGTACCGGCCGCGTGATCGCGCTCCACCAGCCCCACACGTACAGTCGCACGCAGCTGATGGCGGGCGAGTTCGCGCAGGTGCTCGAGGACGGCGCTGACCACACCGTCGTCCTGGACGTGTACGGCGCTCGAGAGGATCCCGTGCCCGGTGTCACCGGTGAACTGGTCAGCGGCCGTTTCCATGACCCGTCGCACGTGCATTTCGAAGCCGACTGGCAGAAGGCGGCGGACTACGTCGCCTCCGTCGCGCGCGCCGGCGATTTCATCGTCACGCTCGGCTGCGGCAACGTGAACCTCATCATCCCGCAGGTGCTGGACGCCCTCGCGGAGGACGCGGACTGAGGCATGCGCCGCCCCGATCCGCTGCCGACCCCGCCCGAGCGCGCGTCGGACGAGACGCCGCAACCGCCGGTCGCGCCCCGGCGTGCGGCGAAGCGTGAGCCACGGGTGCCCGTGACCAGTCCCGACGAGGTGGACACAGCGGTCGACGTGCAGACCCTGGACGGGTGGGCGGAGTCCGTCGATCCGAACGCCACGGCGCCGATTCGTCCGCTGCATGTCGAGCCGGAGACCGTTACGGACGTCGCTGAGGAAGACACGGCGGACGAAGCCGACACCGCGGACGCGGCGCCCACGGGATTGCGCGACGTCTGGCGCGCTTCACGGGCGCGGCGGCGCACGCTGCGCCGCGAGGTCCGCCGCTTCACCGTGCGGTCGCGGCGGCGTCGGATGATCTGGCTCGTATCGCTCGCGGCCGTCGTCCTGGTCGTCGCGGGGTCGTTCGCGGTCGCCTACAGTCCGCTGTTCGCGGTGCGGACCATCGTCGTCACCGGGACGAAGACCCTCCCGGCCCAGACCGTGGAGAAGGCGCTCCATGCCCAGGTGGGCACACCGCTGGCCGCGGTGGACGCGAGCGCGATCAAGGCTGAGCTGGTGAAGTTCCCCCTGGTCGAGACCTACTCCGTGGAGGCCCGGCCGCCGCACGAGCTGGTGGTGCGCATCGTCGAGCGGACACCGATCGGCGTGATCGATTCGGCGGCGGGCTACACGCTGGTCGATGCCGCCGGCGTCGCGCTGAGCACCACGCCGGAGCAACCCGCGGGTGAGCCGCTGATCTCCGCCGGCGAGGCGGGGTCGAAGGCGTTCACGGCCGTCGGGCTGGTGATCCGGTCGCTGCCGGCGGACATCCGCGCGAATCTCGCCACGGGGACCGCGACCACCGCCGATGACGTCACGGCCGGCTCTTATACACATCTGGAGCCGGCGGCGGACAAGGGGGGGTGATCTCCGCCGGCGAGGCGGGGTCGAAGGCGTTCACGGCCGTCGGGCTGGTGATCCGGTCGCTGCCGGCGGACATCCGCGCGAATCTCGCCACGGTGACCGCGACCACCGCCGATGACGTCACGCTGACGCTCGCCGACAGCGGCGTGACGATCGTCTGGGGGAGCGCGGAGCAGTCCGTCCTCAAAGCCGAAGTCCTCGCGGTGTCGATGAAGGCGCGGCCGCCGGGTGTGGTCACGCACTACGACGTCTCCTCGCCGACCGCCGTCGTGATGCACTGAGCCCGCAGACACGCCCGAGTGTCGCGAATCCGCGCGCGTTCTCGCCGACACGCGGCGCGCCCTTCAGCGTGTTCCGCTCTGGTCCGCATACCGTCAATCGAGAGAAATGTATGCCGGGAAATACTTTAACCCTATACCTGAGGGTGAAGGTTGAACGGTAGGGCACACGACACGGAGGCCGGCATGAGCCAGAACCAGAACTACCTCGCCGTGATCAAGGTCGTCGGCGTCGGCGGCGGTGGCGTCAACGCCGTCAACCGGATGATCGACATCGGCCTGCGCGGTGTGGAGTTCATCGCGGTCAACACGGACGCGCAGGCGCTGCTGATGAGCGACGCCGACGTCAAGCTTGACGTCGGACGCGAGCTGACGCGCGGCCTCGGGGCGGGTGCCGATCCCGAAGTCGGCCGTCGCGCCGCGGAGGACCACGCGGAGGAGATCGAGGAGGCCCTGCGCGGTGCCGACATGGTCTTCGTCACCGCCGGTGAGGGTGGTGGCACCGGAACCGGTGGCGCTCCCGTCGTCGCCAAGATCGCCAAGTCCATCGGTGCGCTGACCGTCGGTGTCGTCACCAAGCCGTTCTCCTTCGAGGGCCGCCGCCGTCAGCAGCAGGCCGAGCAGGGTGTCGCACGCCTGAAGGAAGAGGTCGACACCCTCATCGTGGTGCCGAACGACCGCCTCCTGGAGATCAGCGACCGCGGCATCTCGATGATCGAGGCCTTCGCCACCGCTGACCAGGCTCTCCTCGCCGGTGTGCAGGGCATCACCGATCTGATCACGACCCCGGGTCTGATCAACGTCGACTTCGCCGACGTGAAGAGCGTCATGCAGGGCGCCGGCTCCGCCCTCATGGGCATCGGCTCCGCGCGAGGAGCGGACCGGGCCATCAAGGCCGCAGAGCTCGCCGTCGAATCGCCCCTGCTGGAGGCGTCCATCGAGGGCGCGCACGGCGTTCTGCTGTCGATCCAGGGTGGTTCGAACCTCGGCATCTTCGAGATCAACGACGCAGCGCAGCTGGTCAAGGAAGCGGCGCACCCGGAAGCGAACATCATCTTCGGGACGGTCATCGACGACACTCTCGGCGACGAGGTCCGCGTCACGGTGATCGCGGCGGGCTTCGACGCGGGCGAGCCCACGCCGCGCCTCGAGCTTCCGTCGGTCAGTCGTCCCGCGGCGGACAAGGCCGTACCGGAGAAGAAGGACGACGCCGGAGAGTCGGAGAAGAAGGACGACAAGCCCGCCGTCTCCGAGCCCGCTCGCACGCCGGTTCCCGCGAACGTGCTGCCCGAGCCGGGCGGCTACGACACCGCTTTCGATGACAACGACATCGACATCCCCGATTTCCTGAAGTGAACGACGACCTGCGGACCCGGCTCGCGGAGGTCGATGCGCGCATCGCCTCCGCGGCTCGGGCTGCCGGTCGCACGCCCGAGGAGATCACCCGGATCGTGGTGACGAAGTTCCATCCGGCATCGCTGGTGCGCGAGCTCCACGACCTCGGCGTGCGCGACGTGGGGGAGAACCGCCAACAGGAGCTCACCGCGAAGCGCGCGGAGCTCGGCGATCTGGACGGACTGCGCTGGCACTTCATCGGCCAGGCGCAGACGAACAAGGCGCGTGCCGTCCGCGCCGGCGCCGACGTGGTGCACTCCGTGGATCGCGCTCGGCTCGCCGACGCGCTGCACGCCGTGGCCGAGCCCGGTGATGTCCGGGATGTGCTGGTGCAGGTCAATCTCACCGACGACCCCGGACGCGGCGGTGTCGCCCCGTCGGATCTCACCGCCCTGGCCGAGCACGTGCTCGGCCTGGATTCCCTGCGGCTGCGCGGCCTGATGGCGGTCGCGCCGCTGGACGAGGAGCCCGCTCGGGCGTTCGAGCGCCTCGCCGGCCTGGCGGCATCTCTGCGCGCCGTCGCTCCGGACGCGGACTGGGTGTCCGCGGGGATGAGTCACGATTTCGCGGAAGCGATCGCGCACGGCGCGACACACCTCCGCATCGGTTCCGCAATCACGGGACCGCGCCCTGACCGGCGCTAACCTGCAAGAAGACGAGCACACACACGGAGGACGCAATGTCGAACCCGCTCAAGAAGACCATGGTCTACCTCGGCCTCGCTGACGAGGAAGAGGTCTACGACGAGCCCGCGGCCGAGCAGGCTCCCGCGCGTTCGCGTCACCGCGACGAGGTCGTGGAGGAGGCGAAGGCTCCCGTGACCCCGCTGCGCCGCCCGACCGTCGTCCGCCAGCCGGTGGCCGCTGCGGGTTCGGTCAGCGAGATCCTCACCGTGCACCCGAAGCAGTACCGCGACGTGCAGATCATCGCGGAGAGCTTCCGTGACGGTGTTCCGGTGATCATGAACCTCTCGCAGATGGCCGACGCCGAGGCTCGTCGCCTCATCGACTTCGCCAGCGGCCTCTCCAGTGGCCTGTTCGGGCGGATCGAGCGCGTCACCAGCAAGGTGTTCCTGCTCTCGCCGGCGAACATCTCGGTCTCGGGGGACGGTGGCCTTCAGCACGCCGACTCCGAGGCTGTGCCCTTCGCGCAGTCCTGATTCGTGTCCGACGTCGTCGGGATCATCGCTCGGATCCTGCTCTTCGCCGAATACCTCTATCTGATCGCGCTCTTCGCCCGGATGATTCTGGACCTCGTTCCGGCGATCAATCGGGAGTGGCGCCCCCGTGGGTTCGCTCTCGTGCTCGCGGAATTCGTCTACACGATCACGGACCCGCCGGTGAAGTTCTTCCGGCGCGTGATTCCCCCCTTGCGCCTCGGGCCGATCGCCCTGGACCTGGGATTCTCGCTCACGTTCTTGATCATGCTGGTGCTGATCTCATTCACCGGCATCTTCGCGCGGTGATGATCGTCGGGCTATGCTGAGTGTTCGGAGCGAGCGTCCGACGGCCCTGCCGAGACCTTGACCTGATCGAAGTACAAAGGAGCCATCATGGCATTGACCCCGGATGACGTCGTCACCAAGCAGTTCCAGCATGTCCGGTTCAAAGAGGGTTTCGACCCGGACGAGGTTGACGACTTCCTCGACGAGATCGTCGTCGAGTGGCGCAAGACCATCGAGGAGAACACCGAGCTCAAGGCGAAGCTCGCCGCGTACGAGTCCGGTGAGAAGCCGGCCGAAGCCGCGGCTCCCGCCGCCGAGCCGGAAGCCGCCAAGCCCGAGCCCGAGGCTGCCAAGCCTGAGCCCGAAGCGGCTCCGCTGGCCGCTCCGGTCGCCGCCGGTGAACCCCAGGGTGCTGCCGCGTCCGCGGGCATCATCGAGCTGGCTCAGCGCCTGCACGACGAGCACGTCGCCGAGGGCAAGACCCAGCGCGACCGTCTCATCGCCGACGCTGAGAAGCAGGCGAAGAAGATCGTCGACGACGCGGAGGAGAAGAGCCGCGTCGAGACCAAGCGTCTCGATGACGAGCGCCAGGTCCTCGAGGGCCGGATCACCGAGCTGCGCGGATTCGAGCGGGACTACCGCGCCAACCTGCGCAAGTACATCGAGGGTCAGCTGAAGGACCTCGACCAGTCAGGCACCGCGTCGGGCAACACGCCCGTCTCGGCCATCGGTCTCTGAGACCGGTGACCAGCCGGACACCGATCCACAAGGCGGCGGCCGGTACCACGATCGCGATCATCGCGGTCCTGGTACTGGCCGCCGACCAGTTCACCAAGTACCTCGCGCTGCGTGACCTGCGCGAGGGCGACTGGGCGAACGTCATCGGCGAATTCCTGCGTTTCACGCTCGTGCGCAACCCGGGCGCCGCGTTCTCGCTCGGTGAGAACGTGACCTGGGTCTTCACCATCGCTCTGGCCATCGTGGCGATCGTCATCGTGGTGCTGATGTTCACGCGCGTGCGTTCGCGCCTCTGGGCCGTCGTGCTCGGTGCGCTGCTGGGCGGCGTGCTGGGCAACCTGACCGACCGCCTGGTTCGTGACCCGGGCTTCGGCGTCGGGCACGTCGTGGACTTCATCAACACCCCGTGGATGATGCCGGCGATCTACAACGTCGCGGACATCTTCATCGTGTGCAGCATGATCTCGATCGCGCTGCTCGTGCTGGTGGGGCAACGTCTGGACGGGACCCGCGAGTCGCGGGAGAAGGATGCGCCCGCGTCCGCATCGGCGCATGATGTCGTCATGGGTGAATTCGACGAGAACGACCGATACGAGAGCCGCAAGGAACGCCGACTCCGCGAGGAAGCCGAGCAGAAGGCCGCCGAGCAGGCGACCGCCGCCGAGGAGGCGTCGGATGTCGACGACTCCTTCACGGACGCCGCCGACGCGACGGATCCCGACGTGGACGGCTCGGAGGCGCCGCGCGGCGGCGCCGCCGGGTGAGTCTGCAATCGCGGAGTCTCGTCGTCCCGGATGAGCTCGACGGGCGTCGCGTGGACGCCGCCCTGGCGACGCTCCTGGAGGTCTCGCGCACGTTCGGTGCGGAGGTCGCCGAATCCGGCGGTGTCTTCCTGGACGGACGTGCGGTCGGGAAGTCCGACCGGCTCGTGGCGGGTGCGCGGCTGGATGTCGCGTGGCAGCCGAAGGCGGAGCTCACGGTCGTCCCGACCGCGGTCGATGAACTCGGGATCGTCTATGACGACGACGACATCGTGGTCGTCGACAAGCCGGCGGGCGTCGCCGCGCACCCCTCGCCGGGGTGGGAGGGGCCGACCGTGGTGGGTGCCCTCGCCGCGGCCGGGTACCGCATCTCGACGTCCGGCTCTCCGGAGCGGCAGGGGGTCGGCCCANGTGTCTTCCTGGACGGACGTGCGGTCGGGAAGTCCGACCGGCTCGTGGCGGGTGCGCGGCTGGATGTCGCGTGGCAGCCGAAGGCGGAGCTCACGGTCGTCCCGACCGCGGTCGATGAACTCGGGATCGTCTATGACGACGACGACATCGTGGTCGTCGACAAGCCGGCGGGCGTCGCCGCGCACCCCTCGCCGGGGTGGGAGGGGCCGACCGTGGTGGGTGCCCTCGCCGCGGCCGGGTACCGCATCTCGACGTCCGGCTCTCCGGAGCGGCAGGGGGTCGTCCATCGGCTGGACGCCGGCACGAGTGGGCTCATGGTGGTCGCCAAGAGCGAGCGCGCATACACGCTGCTGAAGCGGGCGTTCAAGGACCGCACGGTCGAGAAGGTCTATCACGCGGTCGTGCAGGGGTACATGGATCCGCTCACCGGCACCATCGATGCGCCGATCGCACGGCATGCGACGCATTCGTGGAAGTTCGCGGTGCGCCCGGACGGCAAGGACTCGGTGACGCACTACGAGACGCTGGAAGCCTTCGTCGGTGCATCGCTGCTGGAGATCCACCTGGAGACCGGACGGACGCACCAGATCCGCGTGCACATGGCGGCGCTGCGGCACCCCTGCGTCGGCGATCCGCTGTACGGCGCGGATCCGACGCTGTCCGCTCGGCTGGGGCTGACGCGGCAGTGGCTGCACGCCCACCGACTCGCATTCGAACACCCCGGGACGGGGGAGTGGGTGAGCTTCTCCTCGCCCTACCCCGCCGACCTGCAGCACGCCGTCGATGTTCTCGAGGCCGGCTGACCCGCCGGTGCACGGGCGGCTCGCCGGTCGCGGGTCGGTGACAGGATGGACCGATGACCGCTGAGAGCATCACCGAACTCCTGGACGCGAACCGACTGAACGGGCTCATCACCACCCGTGGCGGACGGATCGTCGCCCTCGTCTCCCGTCCGAACGACGCCCACAACGCGTATCGCACCGGCCTCGTCGAGATCGAATCGCGCTCGTTCATCCCGCTCACCCGGGGCGATGCGTCGGTCGGGTCCGTGGCGCTCCTGGAGGACGGCACCACGCTGTTCACCGCCAAGCGCGTCGGGGAGGACGGCAAGGAGTCCGACGACGCGCAGCTGTGGGCTCTGCCGAGCCGTGGAGAGGCCCGCGAGCTCGCGTCACGCCCCGGCGGATTCGGTGGGCTGGTGGCGCGCTCGGGCCGTCTGGTCGCCGAAGTGTCCGTCCACTCGCAGGCCGACGACGAGGAATCGCACGCGAAGCTCAGCGCGGAGAGGTCCGAAGCGAAGGTGAGCGCGGTGCTGCACGCCGGCTTCCCGGTGCGGCAGTGGAATGCTGATCTCGGTCCGGCACGACGGACTCTCGCCGTCGCGGACCTGCCGGAGGACATCGCCGGTGCGATCGCACCCACCCCGGAGGTCGCGGACGGGGACGATGCCCCGAAACCGCAGCTGATCCGGTTCCGCCACCTCACCCTGCCCGCGGGGACCCTCCGCGACTGGACCGTCGCCCCGGACGGGACGTTCGCGATCGTCACGATGGCGATCGACCTGCCCGGCATGCTCGGCTCCGGTCAGGTGTACCGGGTGGACCTCGTCGGCGACGACGAGGCGCGGGCGCTGCTGACGCCGACCGAGACGCATGACTTCCACGGCGGCAGCGTCAGCCCGGACGGCACGCGGGTCCTCGTCTCTCGCACGGCCCAGTGGACGCGAACACAGAGCCTGGCCGACCGCGTGCAGGTGCTCGATCTGACCGATGGATCCACCGCAGACCTGTGGCCGGACCTGGACCGGTGGATCGCCGCGGAGTGGGTGGACGATGACACGATCGTGGCATCCGGCGATGACGGCGGACGCGGCGCGGTCTGGGTCGGCGGTCCAAGCGACGCCGCGCCGCGCTTGCTCGCCGGCGGACCCGAACAGGACCTGAGCTTCGGAGCGCCCTCGATCGCGGATGGCTCGGTCGTCCTGCTCGCGTCGGGCATCGACGTGGCGCCGCACCCGGTTTCGGTGGATCCGTCGGAGGGCACCGTGACCGAACTGCCCAACCCGGGCACGGTCCTGGCGGCGCCCGGTCGGCTTCGCGAGGTGCACGCCGTCGGCGTGGACGGTACGCCCGTGCGGGCCTGGCTGCGCACTCCGGACGGCGACGGACCGCACCCGCTCGTCGTCTTCGCCCACGGCGGCCCCTGGGGGTCGTGGAACGCGTGGACCTACCGCTGGAACCCGAACCCGTTCGTGGCGGCCGGATATGCCGTCCTGCTGCCGGACCCCGCGATCTCCACCGGCTACGGCCAGGCGATGATCGAGCGCGGTCAGCACGAGCTGGGTGGCGCGCCGTTCACCGACATCATGGCGCTGACGGACGCCGCGATCGCGGAGCCCGACATCGATGCCGAACGCACCGCCTTCGCCGGCGGCAGCTACGGCGGATACATGGCGAACTGGGTCGCCGGACACACGGGCGACCGCTTCCGCTGCATCGTGACGCACGCTTCGCTGTGGGACACGGAGATCATGGGACGGACCACGGACAACGACGGCTGGTCGCGTTCGATGGTCGACCAGAACGCGCTCTACTCGCCCGACGCCTTCGTCGCGGACATCACGGTGCCCATGCTGGTGATCCACGGTGATCGGGACTACCGCGTGCCGATCGCGCAGGGGCACGCGCTCTGGTACGACCTGCTCACGCGCTCGGCGACGCCGAAGAACGCGGACGGGTCCACGCGGCACCGCTTCCTGTACTTCCCGGACGAGGGTCACTGGATCCTCGGTCGGGGCAACGCGCAGGTCTGGTACGAGACCTTCCTCGGCTTCCTCGACGAGCACGTGCTCGGCACGGACCGACCGCGGCCCGCCACCCTGGGCTGAGACGCGGCTCGATCTGATCCGCGGCGGCGGCCTCAGGTGCGGAAGCGGGCTTCACCGTGCGCGTCGGCGGCGAGGCGGATGCGCTCGAGCATGTCGGGGGAGACGACCCCCTCGAGCGCGTCGAGCTGGTGCCACTTCACCGCGCTCATCTCTCCGTCCACGGGCCGCGGCTCGCCGGAGACCCACCGACAGCGGAACACGAGGTCGAGGTAGTCCGCCTGGTCGCCGTTGACGTGGGTGATGCGGGGGAGCTGGTGCACGGCGGCGAGGCGCTCCACGACGATCTCGACACCGGCCTCCTCGGCTGCTTCACGGCGTGCCGCGACGGCGGGCTCCTCGCCCGGATCCACGATCCCCGTGATCGGCGCGACGAGCCCGTTGTCCGAGCGACGACCGAGCAGGACCTCATCGCCGCGCAGGACGACCGCGGTCACGCCGACCAGCGACAGGGGTGCATGCCCGATATGGCGGCGGAGTTCGAGGACGTATTCCGGAGTCGGCATGGACTCAGCGTAGGGAGCGGTCGGTGTCCGTCGCGGCCACCACGCCGTCCAGGCTCCGTTCCAGGAATGCGACGATCTCGGCGGCGCGCGTGTCCGTGTCGATGACGAGTTCGACGAGCGCCTCCTCGGCGAACGCGACCCAGGAACGGAGCGCGACCTGCAGCAACGGGGTGTCGACTTCGCCGAGTTCCAGGTAGACGTCCGCGAGCCGTTGAGCGTTGGCCGCACGGGTGTCGGCGACGACACCGCGCACAGCGGTGTCCGCGCTCGCGACGCCGCGGACGAGCGAGTAGAAGGTTCCCTCGTGCTCCCGAACGAAGTGCACGAAGCGGTGCAGCACGTCGCGCACTCGCTCGCGAGGGGGCAGCGTGGCATCGGGTTCGGTCGCGCGCAGCAGCGCATCGCGCGCGGTGGTGACGATGACGGCGTGCATGCCAGGGCGACTGTCGAAGTAGTGGAAGACCAGCGCCCGGGAGACACCGGCGGCGGATGCGAGCGCATCGATGGTCAGCTCGTCCAGCGGCCGCTCGGCGAGGAAGTCCACCCCGATCCGCACGAGCTGGGCTCGGCGTTCCTCAGGGCTCAGACGTCGTGTGGAGGACGGCATGAATCTTCCCTCATCTTCCCCCGGGGCTTATTGACTCGGAGTCAATTGCAGTTAGCGTGGTCCCCGGCGATCGGCGACGGTGCCGATCCCACACATCCATGATGGAGGATCGATGAAGTTCCGTCAGTTCGTTCGCAGCCGCACCGGCCGCGTCATCCTCACCGCCGTCCCCGTCGGGGTCGTCGCCGGAGCACTCCTCGGCGGAGTCGCGCAGGGCGCGGTGCCCGTTTCCTTCGCCGTGTCCGGCAGCCAGTTCCAGATCAGCGCGTCCACCCTCGACGGCACGGGCTTCTCGCAGTACGCCGGTGTCGCGGAGGACACCGAGGGAGCGCAGCACGCGGTCGCGATCGCCAACATCAAGCAGGCGACCCTGTCCGATCTCTGCCAGTCCGTCTCCAGCGAGACGCCCCTCGGCACGGTCGGCATCCTCATCCATGCCGGAGGAGGGGACACACCCGCCGGGGCCAGTGATCTGCAGATCGGAATGACCGGTCTGCGCGGAGACGCGAAGTTCGGCAACATCCGCATCGGGGTGGACGCGTCCACCGTCGGTACCGAGGCGAAAGGCTCGGCCGGCGATTTCGCGCAGGACTCCGACACCATCACGATCACCGGACTGCAGCAGACCGCGTGGTCGACGCAGGCCTCCACGTTCACGCTCACCGGAATGGAGCTCGAACTGACCGACGGGACGAAGGGATGCTTCTGACTCGCCGCGCCGCCCGGGAGCGAGCCGGGGCGGAGGCGGAGGAGCGCATCGGTGCGGTTCGCACCGTGGTGATCCCGGTCGCGCTGCCGGATCCGGAGACATCGAACACCGAGGACTTCGAGACGGCCGACACTCTCGTCGCGCCGGAGGCGGCCGCCGGCGTTCGCGCACGGTTCGCGCGCTGGCGTCGGGAGCGTCCGCTGATCGGCGGGTCGCTGATCGCGATCGCCGGCATCGAGATGTTCTTCTCCGGCCAGCTCGACATCGGCAGGATCCACATCCAACTGGGGATCCAGGGCCTGCAGGCCATGGTCATCCCGGTGGTGCTCGTGGTCCTCGGTGTGCTCATCGTGCTCATGCCCGCGCATCACGTGTTCTACGGGGTGATCGCGCTCGTCGTGGCGCTGTACGCCCTGGTCGGTGTGAACCTCGGCGGATTCCTGCTGGGGACCGTCCTCGGCGCGGTCGGCGGAGTGATCGCGGTGTCCTGGCTCACGCCCGAGGCGCGCGAACGTGCGTTGCCGGGGACAGAGGCGGGGGGAACGGCCGCGTGAACCGCACTCCGCGCGTCACCGCGGCGCTCGCCGTCGCGCTCCTCGTGCCCGTGATCGTCGGCGGCACGGCGGCGCCGACCGCGATCGGACCGCGCCCGACGGAGTTCTGCTGGAAGAGCCTCATCCTGCAACCGTGCGACGAGGATCCGCACCCCGACCCGGCGCCGACCGCGGCGCAGTCTCCCACTCCCACGACCGCCGCCACGCTCGGCCCGATCGAGCCGGAGCCGATCGAGGTGCCCGAACCGACTCCCACATCGGCACCGGCTCCCGCGCCGGAACCGACCACGTCGCCCGCCGAGCCGGTGGACGATCCTGAGGCCCCGGTGTTCACCACACCACCGGCGCAGATGGGGTCCGGGGGAATGTCCTTCCGGGGACTGCGGGGCATCGCGCTGGTGAACGTCCCGCTCGATGACGGCACGACCGTGCCGGCGCTGCGGATCGAGGCGAAGGAGATCTCGATCACGGGCTTCTCGCTGACCGTGCGTCAGGCGCAGGGACCGGCGCTGGTCACCACCGCGGACCGGATGACGCTGAGCGGAAACGTGCGCGTCTACATCGGTTCGATCACCGCGACCCTCGGTGACGGGGCGTCCTACACGTTCGGCGCCGACACGCCGGCTCCGCTGCCCGATCTGTCCGGCGGGCTGATCACCGTGACGATGGGCCTGCTCGGCTCGTTCGCGGACGGCATCGCCTACGAGAACATCGACCAGGGCATGCGGGAGTGAGACCAACCGTGCCGCCTCCCCTCGGCACGGTGCGACGACGGCCGGGACACGCCCATCGGGGCCATGACCCGGCCGTCGGCGTCCGAGGCCGAAGGTAGGCTCGAAGGCGTGACATCCGACTCCTTCGTGCACCTCCACGTCCACAGCGAATACTCGATGCTGGACGGTGCGGCCCGCCTCGGCGCGATGGTCGAGGAGGCCGCCCGACAGGAGATGCCGGCGATCGCCGTCACCGACCACGGCAACACGTTCGGCGCGTTCGAGTTCTACAAGACCGCCAAGGCCGGCGGGGTCAAGCCGATCATCGGCATCGAGGCGTACGTGACGCCGGGCACGCACCGCACCGACAAGACGCGCATCAAGTGGGGTACGGCCGACCAGGGCCGCGACGACGTGTCCGGATCCGGTGCGTACACGCACATGACCATCTGGGCCGAGAACAACACCGGCATGCAGAACCTGTTCCGGCTCTCATCGCTGTCCAGCATCGAGGGGTACTACTTCAAGCCCCGCATGGACCGGGAGCTGCTGAACACGTACCGCGAGGGCTTGATCGCCACGACCGGGTGCCCGTCCGGTGAGATCCAGACGCGGCTGCGCCTCGGTCAGTACAACGAGGCCCGCGCCGCCGCGGCGGAGTTCCAGGACCTGTTCGGCAAAGACAACTACTTCGCCGAGATCATGGACCACGGCCTCGACATCGAGCGCCGCATCATGGGCGATCTGCTGAAGATCTCGAAGGACCTGAAGATCCCGCTGGTCGGCACGAACGACCTGCATTACACGCACCGCCACGACGCCGACGCCCATTCGGCGCTGCTGTGCGTGCAGTCCGGGTCCACGCTGGATGACCCCAACCGCTTCAAGTTCGACGGCGACGGCTACTACCTGAAATCCGCCGCGGAGATGCGCGACCTGTTCCGCGATCACCCCGAGGCCGTGTCCAACACGCTGCTGATCGCGGAGCGCTGCAACGTGGAGTTCGACACGTCCGCGAACTACATGCCGCGCTTCCCGGTGCCCGAGGGGGAGACCGAGGACACCTGGTTCATCAAGGAGGTCGAGAAGGGGCTGCACTTCCGCTACCCCGGCGGCATCCCGGACGAGGTGCGCAAGCAGGCCGACTACGAGGTCGGCATCATCACCCAGATGAAGTTCCCGGGCTACTTCCTCGTCGTGGCCGACTTCATCAACTGGGCCAAGGAGAACGGCATCCGCGTCGGCCCCGGACGCGGGTCCGGTGCCGGCTCGATGGTGGCGTACGCGATGCGCATCACCGACCTCGATCCGCTCCCGCACGGCCTGATCTTCGAGCGGTTCCTGAACCCTGACCGCGTCTCGATGCCTGACTTCGACGTCGACTTCGACGACCGGCGCCGCACCGAGGTGATCCAGTACGTCACCGAGAAGTACGGCGATGAGCGCGTCGCGCAGATCGTCACGTACGGCACGATCAAGGCCAAGCAGGCGCTCAAGGACGCCGGCCGCGTTCTCGGCTTCCCGTTCAGCATGGGGGAGAAGCTGACCAAGGCGATGCCGCCCGCGGTGATGGGCAAGGACATGCCGCTGACCGGCATGTACGACCCCGACCACCCGCGGTACAAGGAGGCCAGCGAGTTCCGCGCCGTGGTGGACGCGGACCCGGAAGCCAAGACCGTGTTCGACACCGCGCTCGGCATCGAGAACCTGAAGCGCCAGTGGGGCGTGCACGCCGCCGGCGTGATCATGTCCTCGGACCCGCTGATCGACATCGTGCCGATCATGAAGCGGGAGCAGGACGGCCAGATCGTCACGCAGTTCGACTATCCGGCGTGCGAGTCGCTCGGCCTGATCAAGATGGACTTCCTGGGGCTGCGCAACCTCACGATCATCTCGGACGCGCTCGATAACATCACCGCCAACCGCGGCGAGACGCTCGAGCTGGAGAACCTGCCGCTGGATGACCGAGCCTCGTACGACCTCCTCGCGCGCGGCGACACGCTGGGCGTCTTCCAGCTCGACGGCGGCCCGATGCGCGCCCTGCTGCGCCTGATGAAGCCGGACAACTTCGAAGACGTCTCCGCCGTCATCGCGCTGTACCGCCCGGGTCCGATGGGCGCGAACTCGCACACGAATTACGCCCTGCGCAAGAACGGTCTGCAGCCGGTCACGCCGATCCACCCGGAGCTGGCGGAGCCGCTGAAGGACGTCCTGGACATCAGCTACGGCCTGATCATCTACCAGGAGCAGGTCATGGCGATCGCGCAGAAGGTCGCCGGGTTCTCGCTCGGTCAGGCCGACATCCTGCGCCGCGCCATGGGCAAGAAGAAGAAGTCCGAGCTGGACAAGCAGTACGAGGGCTTCCACAACGGCATGATCGAGCGCGGCTTCGGCGAGGCCGCGATCAAGGCGCTCTGGGACATCCTGCTGCCCTTCTCCGACTACGCCTTCAACAAGGCCCACTCCGCCGCGTACGGCCTGGTGTCGTACTGGACGGCGTACCTGAAGGCGCACTACCCGGCCGAGTACATGGCCGCCCTGCTGACCAGCGTCGGCGATTCCAAGGACAAGATGGCGCTGTACTTGAACGAGTGCCGCCGGATGGGCATCAAGGTCCTGCCGCCGGACGTGTCCGAGTCGATCAAGTACTTCGCCGCCGTCGGTGAGGACATCCGCTTCGGCCTCGGCGCGGTCCGCAACGTCGGCTCGAACGTCGTGGACGGCATCATCGCGGCGCGTGCGGAGGGGCCGTACACCTCCTTCCACGACTATCTGGACCGCGTTCCCGCCCACGCCGCGAACAAGCGCACCGTGGAATCGCTGATCAAGGCCGGCGCCTTCGACTCCACCGGAAGCACCCGCCGCGCGCTGATGGAGATCCACGAGGACGCCGTCGAGGCGGCCGTGGACACCAAGCGCAAGGCCGCCACCGGCGCCATCGGTTTCGACTTCGACAGCCTCTACGACGACTCCGAGCACGGCGTCCCGGCCAAGGTGCCGGAGCGCCCGGAGTGGGTGAAGAAGGACAAGCTGGCGTTCGAGCGCGAGATGCTCGGCCTCTACGTCTCGGACCACCCGCTGGCCGGGCTCGAGGTCGCCCTGGCCAAGCACGCCAGCATCGGCATCGAGCGGCTGATGACCAGCGAGGACATCGAGGACGGTCAGCAGGTCACCGTCGCCGGCCTGGTCACGAGCGTCCAGCACCGCGTCGCGAAGGCCAGCGGCAACCCGTACGGCATGATCACCGTCGAGGACTTCAGCGGTGAGATCACCGTCATGTTCATGGGCAAGACGTACCTGGAGTTCCAGGACGTGCTGCAGGGCGATGCGATCCTCGCCGTCCGCGGGCGGGTCTCACGGCGCGATGACGGCATGAACCTGCACGCGCAGTCCGCGTTCGCGCCGGACGTGGGCTCGTTCGCGGCGAGCGGCCCGCTCACTCTGGTGATGGCGGAGCAACGGGCCACGGAGCGAACCATGGTGGACCTGCTGGAGGTCCTGGAACGGAACTCCGGCGACACCGAGGTGACCCTCAAGATGCATCGCGGACGCAGTGCCAAGGTCTTCGAGGTTCCGCATCGGGTGTCCGTGACGACCGAACTGTTCGGCGATCTCAAGTCGCTGCTCGGTCCGCAGTGCCTCGGCTGACGTGCCACACTGAAATCTACGCGCACGGCCCGCGCTCGCGGGCGACGGAAGGACCTGACGGTGAGTGACCCCAACCAGCCCCGCCCGGACGCGCCCGCGTCCGCGACCGGACCGGTGACCGGAGCACCGTCGGGCATGTGGCCGGTGGCCGCGGACTCCGCACCCTGGACGCCGACGGCCGCGCCGTCGGCCGCGCCGGACGCATCGCGCTTCGCGCCGGGTGCGCCGCAGGTGTCCGCGGCAGCGGGGGAGAGCGCACCGGGGACACCGGCGCCGCAGTTCGCCGCATCGCAGACGTTCGTCCCTCCGGCCGGGTCGGCGCCCGCGCCCGGTCGTCCGGTCCCGGATCCGGGATCGGTCTCGCAGCCGTACGTCGCCGACCCGGGGGCTCCCGCCACGTCCGCGATGGCGTCACCGTTCGACGCGGCCACCGGCCGCCCCCCGCGCGCGCCCCGCCCGGCAGGCGAGCCCGTTCGCCTCGGACCCTTCCCGCTGCGCGAAGTCGTGGTCGTCGGACTGCTGCTGGTGTCGATCGTGCTGTCGTTCGTGTCGTTGACACCCGTGATGTATCGGCCGCCGCTGCTCATCGGCGCCAACGGACTGCTCACCGCCGCCGGTCCGGCGCTCGCGATCTCCCTGCTCGCCGTGCGTCGGCTGAGCAAGCCCTCGCTGACGATGGCGGGGGTGACGCTGGAACGCCTGGTCGTGATCGTCGGGATCGGTGCGGTGATCGGGTGGCTGAACGTCCTCGTCGGTGTCGTCGGAACGATCGGCCTGCTGGTCGCGGTCCTCGTTCTCCTCGTCTGGCTGGTCGGTCCGCTCGTTCCCGCGCTCGGCCTGGGCCCGGACCCGCAGCTCGCTCTGCCGGCCGGAGCCGTGCCCCTGGCCGTCGAATCGCCCGCGGCGGCTCCGGTGGTCGTGCAGCCGGAGTCTCCCGTCTCCGGCAGCCTCGGCGTCGTTCCGATGCCCGGCACGCACGCGCCGCACCCGCGTCCGGACACCCCTGGCCTGCGGGCGACGGCCGAGCAACCCGCGCGGGAGGTGCCGGTCCCCGGACCGGACGCCCACATCCCGGAATCGCCGCTGGCGAGCGCCGATGCACGCACCGAGCCTTCGGTCGCCCGCGACCTCCCGTCCGAACCCGGCAGCGCCGCGACGGCCGCACCCGCCGATGCGGCACGGCTGACCGGAGCCGGTGCCGTGAATGACATCTTCCCGTCCGCCGCGCTGGAGACGCTCGAGCATACCGAGACGACGGGAGCGGCCGTGCTGTCCGGAACGTATCCGGTGCCGTCCGATTCGCCGGCGCACGAGGCCTTCTGGGCCCTGGTGCCGGATGAGCGTCCCGTCGTCGACGATGGCGGTCGCGTCCTGTTCACGGTGGGACCGACGGCCTGGTCGCTTGTCATCGAAGACCGAGGTGGCTCCTTCCTCGTCCGCGACGCGGACGGCCGAGTGGGGCTGCTCACCGATGTGACCGGAGTGATTCGCAACTGATGCGCACCATTGACCTCCGCGGCCGTGACCTCACGCCCGCCGAACTTCTCGCCGCCCTTCCGCGTGCCACCGAAGCACGCGCCACCGCCCAGGCCGTCGCCGACGACATCGTCGCAGACGTCGCGGCCCGTGGTGAGACCGCACTGCGTGAGCAGGCGGAACGCTTCGACGGGGTCGCCGACCACGCCGTGCGCGTCCCGCGTGAGCACCTGGATGACGCGCTGGCGAACCTGGACGAGGACGTCCGCCTCGCCCTCACCGAGGCCATCACGCGCGTGCGCGCCGCCTCGGCAGCACAGATTCCGGCCCCAGCGGTCACCGAACTGGCACCGGGCGCGACCGTCACGCAGCGGTGGCAGCCGGTCAGCCGGGTCGGTGTGTACGTCCCGGGTGGCAAGGCGGTCTACCCGTCCAGCGTCATCATGAACGTGGTTCCCGCGCAGGTCGCCGGCGTCCACGACGTCGCCCTCGCCTCACCACCGCAGCGCGCGTTCGACGGTCGGGTGCACCCGACGATCCTCGCGGCCGCGGCACTGCTCGGCGTGGATGAGGTCTACGCCATGGGCGGCGCCGGAGCGATCGGTGCCCTCGCCCACGGCGTTCCGAGCCTGGGGCTGGAGCCGGTCGACGTCGTCACGGGCCCGGGGAACAACTTCGTCGCGGCCGCGAAGCGGGCGGTGTCCGGCTTCGTCGGCATCGACGCCGAGGCCGGTGCCACCGAGATCCTGGTCGTCGCCGATGACACCGCCGATGCGGCCCTGGTCGCGGCGGATCTGATCAGCCAGGCCGAGCACGACGAGCAGGCCGGTGCGGTCCTCGTCACCGACTCCGAAGTGCTCGCGATCGCCGTCGCCGGGGACATCGCCGGCCGGGCGGCGCAGACCAAGCACGCGGAGCGGGTGGCGGCTGCGCTGTCCGGTCCGCAGTCCGCCATCGTGCTCGTGGACTCGCCCGCGGACGCGGTCGCGGTCAGCAATGCGTACGGGCCGGAGCACCTCGAGCTGCACATCGCGGATGCCGCCGCGCGTGCGGGGGAGTTCACCAATGCGGGTGCCCTGTTCATCGGTTCGTCCTCGCCGGTCAGCCTCGGGGACTACCTCGCCGGCAGCAACCACGTGCTGCCCACCGGAGGGACCTCACGCTTCGCCGCCGGGCTGAACGCGAGCACGTTCCTGCGGCCGCAGCAGGTGATCGAATACTCGCGCGACGCCCTCGCCGAGGTGCACGAAGCGATCGTCGCCCTGGCCACGGCCGAGGACCTGCCCGCGCACGGCGAAGCTGTCACGGCCCGCTTCGTCTGACAGGTCGCTCCCGACTTTCGCAGTTCCCTGCTTCGGGATCCGCCGTACGCGAGAGCGACCGCAGGAATGCTCCCACGAGTGGCAGGAACACGGGCGTGAAAGGGGCGAAGGGGAGAGCGACGGCGCGTCGGGTGGCGTGGCTGCCGTATCGTGGCCAGTGCTATGCACTGCCCGTTCTGTCGCCATTCCGATTCCCGCGTCATCGACTCCCGCACCAGCGATGACGGACTCTCGATCCGTCGCCGCCGCCAGTGCCCCGAGTGCGGCGGCCGTTTCACGACCCTGGAGACTGCGAGTCTCGGCGTGATCAAGCGCTCCGGCGTGGTCGAACCGTTCAGTCGGGACAAGGTCGTCGCAGGCGTTCGCAAGGCGTGCCAGGGGCGTCCGGTCACCGACGGCGATCTGGCGCTGCTCGCGCAGCAGGTCGAGGAGGCCGTGCGCCAGACCGGCCAGAGCCAGATCGACGCGAACGAGATCGGGCTGTCCATCCTCGGACCGCTCCGGGCTCTGGACGAGGTCGCGTACCTGCGTTTCGCCAGCGTCTACCAGGCGTTCGACTCGCTGGAGGACTTCGAGAGCGCCATCGGCGACCTCCGCGCCGATCATGAGCGGGTCGCGGAGGCGGAGCCCGAGCTCTGAGCCCGGGACCGGTGGCGCGCGAGCCGCGCCGGGAACAGTAGCCTGGAGGCGATGTATCGACTCCTGTTCCGCGTCTTCCTGTCTCGTCTCGACCCGGAGAGCGCGCACCACCTGGCCGTGCCGGTGATCCGCCTGCTCGGCGTTCGTCCGTTCTCCTGGATGGTCCGCGCCCTGACGGCACCGCACGCCGCCCTGCGCACGCGGGCCCTCGGACTCGATTTCCCGTCGTCGTTCGGTATCGCCGCGGGCTTCGACAAGGACGTCAAGATGGTCCGGGGCCTGGCTGCGCTCGGGTTCGGGCACGTCGAGGTCGGCACCGTCACCGCCGTGCCGCAGGAGGGCAATCCGCGGCCGCGGTTGTTCCGTCTGGTCGCCGACCGCGCGCTGATCAACCGGATGGGCTTCAACAACGCCGGCGCCGCGGCCGCCGCCGATCGCCTGCGCGCCCTCCGCCGCCGCGCACCCCGGATCGTGATCGGTGCGAACATCGGCAAGAGCCGCGTGGTGGACGTGGAGAACGCCACCGCCGACTACGTCACCTCGGCACGCCTCGTCGCGCCGCACGCCGACTACCTCGCCGTGAACGTCTCCTCTCCGAACACGCCGGGACTGCGTGGTCTGCAGGCCGTCGAGACGCTCGCGCCGCTCCTGCGCGCCGTCCAGGGGGCGGCGGGATCCACGCCGCTGCTGGTCAAGATCGCCCCGGACCTCCCGGACGAGGAGATCGTCGGCATCGCCGAGCTCGCCGTTCGCGAGGGCCTGGCCGGCATCATCGCGACCAACACCACGATCTCTCGCGAGGGCCTCACGACGCCGCCCGAGAAGGTCGAGGCCATCGGCGCCGGCGGGCTCTCCGGTGCTCCGCTGCGAGAGCGGAGCCTGGCGGTGCTGCGGGTCATCCGCGCCGCCGTGCCCGACGAGTTCTGCGTGATCTCCGTCGGTGGCGTCACCACCGCCGACGATGTGCGCGAGCGCCGCGCCGCGGGCGCGGACCTGGTGCAGGGCTACAGCGCCTTCATCTACGAGGGCCCGTTCTGGGGCCGCTCGTTGAACCGCGGGCTGCGCCGCGGCTGACCCCACGAACGACGAAGCGCGCGGGCCCCGGGGGACTCCGCGCGCTCCGTATGAAGGGCCAGGATCAGGACGGGTACTGCCCGCGCTTGACCTGAGGCTTGGGCAGACGGATGAAGCGCATCTGCATGGAGCGCATCGCCGAGTACCAGCCGAGGCCACGCTCGAGGCGGTCCTCGCCGTACTTGGCGGCGAGCTTCTTCTTCACCGTGCGGCCGAGGATGAGCATGTCGCCGACCATGAACAGGACGAGCACGATCAGCGCCAGGAAGGCGATGTAGTACACCGCGGTGCTCGGGATCATCGAGATCAGGATCACGACGAGCATCGCTGGCATGATGATCTCGCCGACGTGCCACCCGGCGTCCACGTAGTCACGCGCGAACCGGCGCTGCGGACCCTTGTCCTTGGCCGGGAGGTACTTCTCCTCGCCGGCGGCCATGCCGTCCGAGGCACGGCGACGCTGCTCGCTCGCGCGGGAGCGGGCGGCCGCTTTGGCCTCCTTGGTGTCGGGGGCGAGTGGACGCTTGCGTGCGGCCTCCTGCTCGGCGCGCGTCGGAGTCGCGCGACCCTTACCGCTCGTCGAGCGGTCCTCGGCGTCGGGAGCGGGAATCTCGGCCTTCTGTGCCACGGGTGAACCTCATGTCTCGGGTGGGGAACGCCCATAAGATTACCCGCATGACCTCTGAGCAGTCTTCACGTCCCGATCCGACCCCCACCGAGGCCGCCGTCCACGGCGCCGCTCGCGGCGGCGTCACCGCCGCGCTCGCCGATCTCGGCTCGCTGGTGCGCATCCCCGGTATCGCCTGGCCGGCGTTCGATCAGACCCAGTTGCAGCGCTCCGCGGAAGCGGTGAAGGCGCTGGCCGAGGGGACCGGCGTGTTCGACTCGGTCGAGATCCGCACGGCCGCGATCCCCGGTACGGATGAGCACGGACAACCCGCGATCCTCGCCCGCCGCGCCGCCCGCAACGGTGCTCCGACGATCCTCCTCTACGCGCACCACGATGTGCAGCCGCCCGGGGACGAGGCCCTGTGGCAGACACCGCCGTTCGAGCCGACCGTGCGCGACGGCCGCCTCTACGGCCGCGGTGCGGCCGACGACAAGGCCGGGATCATGGCGCACATCGGTTCCATCCGCGCGCTCACCGAAGCCGTCGGCGACGACTTCGACCTCGGCATCGCGCTGTTCATCGAGGGGGAGGAGGAGTACGGTTCCCGCTCCTTCGCGCAGTTCCTCAACGACAACAAGGACGCCCTCCGCGCCGACGTCATCGTGGTGGCGGACTCCGGCAACTGGGATTCGGTGACGCCCGCCCTGACGGTGTCCCTGCGCGGCAACGCGAAGTTCGCGCTCACGGTGCGCACCCTGGAGCACGCGTCGCACTCGGGCATGTTCGGGGGCGCCGTCCCCGACGCGATGCTCGCCACGATCAAGCTGCTCAGCACGCTGTGGGACGCCGATGGGGCGGTGGCCGTCGAAGGTCTCGCGGTGCGGGACACGGACACCCCGGCCTACACGGAGGACACCCTGCGTGATGAGGCGGGTCTGCTGCCGAACACGACGCCGATCGGCGCCGGCACGATCCTCAGCCGCATCTGGAACAAGCCGTCGGTGACCGTCACCGGAATCGACTTCACCAGTGTGGGCGCGGCGTCCAACACGATCTCGCCGGAAGTGACCGTCGTGGTCTCCTCGCGGGTCGCTCCCGGACAGTCGGCCGCCGATGCTTACGCAGCACTGGAGAAGCACCTGCGTGCGAACGCCCCGTTCGGCGCGGAACTGACCTTCTCGGAAGTCGACCTCGGCGACGGATTCCTGGCTGACACCAGCGGCGAGGCCGCCGAGATCGCCCGCGGTGCCATGCACGACGCGTACGGAGTCGCGCCGGTCGACCTCGGCATCGGCGGCTCCATCCCGTTCATCTCGGACCTCGTGCGCGAGTTCCCCCAGGCGCAGATCCTCGTGACGGGCGTCGAGGACCCGCACGCTCGAGCGCACAGCCCGAACGAGTCGTTGCACCTGGACACGTTCGCCAACGCCCTGGCCACCGAGGCGCTTCTGCTGGCCCGTTTGAACGAGCGCAAGGGCTGAGAAACGGCGCCGCCACGCCCGACCCGCCGGTAGACTCGAATCGCCGGACATCGGCGCGCACACTTCAGGAGGAAGTCATGACGGACACCACCGCCACCACTCAGGCACCGGCCCACGGTGTCTCGCTGACCGACGCTGCGGCTGCGAAGGTCCGGAGTCTGCTGGAGCAGGAGGGTCGCGATGACCTGCGCCTGCGTGTCGCCGTGCAGCCGGGCGGCTGCTCCGGACTGATCTACCAGCTGTACTTCGATGAGCGCTACCTCGATGGCGACGAGACGGTCGACTTCGATGGTGTCGAGGTCATCGTGGACAACATGTCCGTTCCGTACCTGGACGGTGCCGCCATCGACTTCAAGGACACGATCAGCGAGCAGGGCTTCACGATCGACAACCCCAACGCGGCGGGCAGCTGCGCCTGTGGCGACAGCTTCCACTGATCCATTCACCACGGAGGGGCGTCGGACCGATCGGTCCGACGCCCCTCCGTCCTTTCGCGGACACGACGCGCCGACGGGGGACAGGCCCCGTTATCTGATCGTGACATCGCGTCCACGGCGGTTAACCGCTGATGTGAAGCGCGTGTGCCGACACGCAGTCGGTATGCGACGCGCCAGGGTGGCGGCGTGACCCAAACCGGGGGTTCGCTTGCCCTAGACTGAGAGTTGACTGACTACCGATCGGAAAGGTGCATCGTGCCGTCGAAACGTCACCTCCGCCGGGTCGCCCTGCCTGTTGGCCTGGGCGCCGGCGTCCTTCTCCTGGCTGGCTGCACGCCTCAGGAGCTGAACGGGTTCCTGCCCGGCTTCATGGACGAGAACGGCAATGCCTACGCCGAGCCCGCCACCAACCACACCGACATGGTCTCGAGCCTGTGGGTGAACTCCTGGATCGTGCTCCTCATCGTGGGTGTGATCACGTGGGGCCTCATGGGGTGGGCCGCCATCGCGTACCGCCGCCGGAAGGGCCAGACCGGCCTGCCGGTGCAGATGCGGTACAACATGCCGATCGAGATCTTCTACACGATCATTCCGCTGATCCTCGTGGTCGGGTTCTTCTTCTTCACCGCACGTGATCAGGTCACGCTGGAGACGCAGACCGAGAACCCGGACGTGTCCATCACCGCGACGGGCAAGCAGTGGTCGTGGGACTTCGAGTACCACGGCACGGCCGCTGACGGTTCGGATGACGTGTGGACGATGGGCGTTCAGGCCCAGCCCGCCGCGAACGGCGACATCGATCAGGCCGCGCTGCCCACGCTGTACCTTCCGGTCAACAAGAGCGTGAAGATCCAGCTCGAGTCGCGCGATGTGATCCACTCGTTCTGGATCATCGACTTCCTGTACAAGAAGGACATGTACATCGGCCGGGACAACTACTGGTCCTTCACGCCGACCCGAGAGGGCACCTACCAGGGCAAGTGCGCCGAGCTCTGCGGCGAGTACCACTCGATGATGCTCTTCAACGTGAAGGTCGTCAGCGACGCCGAGTACGAGGACTACCTGGCCTCGCTGAAGGACAAGGGTCAGACCGGCCCGATCGGCGACGAGTACGACCGACTCTCCAACTTCCCCGGTACCGGGGCGCAGTCCAGTGAGGAGAAGCACTGAAATGACGACGACCGCAGCTCCCGCTGACGCGCGTCCGACGACGGTTCCGCCGCGTCAGGCGGCCCTGATGAGCTCGACCCGGGTCGAGCAGAAGGGCAATCTGATCGTCAAGTGGATCACCTCCACTGACCACAAGACCATCGGGTACATGTACCTGATCGCCTCCGTGCTGTTCTTCCTGCTCGGCGGTGTGATGGCCCTCATCATCCGCGCTGAGCTCTTCGCGCCGGGCATGCAGATCGTGCCGACGAAGGAGCAGTACAACCAGCTGTTCACGATGCACGGCACGATCATGCTGCTGATGTTCGCGACCCCGCTGTTCGCCGGTTTCGCCAACGCGATCCTGCCCCTGCAGCTCGGTGCGCCGGATGTGGCGTTCCCGCGTCTGAACGCATTCGCGTTCTGGCTGTTCCTGTTCGGCTCGCTGATCGCCGTCGCCGGCTTCCTCACCCCGCAGGGTGCGGCCTCGTTCGGATGGTTCGCGTATCAGCCACTGGCCAATGCGTCCTTCTCGCCGGGCGCGGGTGGAAACCTCTGGATGGTCGGCCTCGGCATGTCCGGTTTCGGAACCATCCTCGGTGGCGTGAACTTCATCACCACGATCATCACGATGCGCGCGCCGGGTATGACCATGTGGCGCATGTCGATCTTCTCGTGGAACACGCTGATCACGAGCCTGCTCGTCCTGATGGCCTTCCCGGTGCTGGCCGCGGCGATGTTCGCAGCCGCTTCGGACCGCATCCTCGGCTCGCACATCTACGACCCGGCCAACGGCGGAGTCCTGCTGTGGCAGCACCTGTTCTGGTTCTTCGGCCACCCCGAGGTGTACATCATCGCGCTGCCGTTCTTCGGCATCGTCTCGGAGATCTTCCCGGTGTTCAGCCGCAAGCCGATCTTCGGATACAAGACGCTGGTCTACGCCACGATCGCCATCGCCGCCCTGTCGGTCGCCGTCTGGGCGCACCACATGTACGTGACGGGCGCGGTGCTCCTGCCGTTCTTCTCGCTGATGACGATGCTCATCGCGGTTCCGACGGGTGTGAAGATCTTCAACTGGATCGGCACCATGTGGCGAGGTTCGGTGACCTTCGAAACACCGATGGTCTTCGCCCTCGGCTTCCTGGTCTCGTTCGTGTTCGGTGGTCTCACCGGTGTCATCCTGGCCTCGCCGCCGCTGGATTTCGCGCTCAGTGACTCCTACTTCGTCGTGGCGCACTTCCACTACGTCGTCTTCGGAACCGTCGTGTTCGCCATGTTCGCGGGCTTCTACTTCTGGTGGCCGAAGTGGACGGGCAAGATGCTGAACGAGCGTCTCGGCTACATCCACTTCTGGTTGCTGTTCATCGGCTTCCACATGACCTTCCTCATCCAGCACTGGCTGGGCGTGGACGGCATGCCGCGTCGCTACGCCGACTACTCGAGCTACGACGGCTGGACCTGGCAGAACCAGGTCTCCACCATCGGCTCGATCATCCTCGGCATGTCGATGATCCCGTTCTTCCTGAACGTCTGGATCACCGCTCGCAAGGCGCCGCGCGTCACGGTCAATGACCCGTGGGGCTACGGCGGATCGCTCGAGTGGGCGACCTCCTGCCCGCCGCCGCGGCACAACTTCACCTCGATCCCGCGCATCCGCTCGGAGCGTCCGGCGTTCGACCTGAACCACCCGGAGGCGGCGGAGGGCTTCGTGCCCGCAGCCTCGCCGGTCGTGGTCGCCGAGAACGGAGAGGGCAAGTAAATGCGCTCCAACGTCAACCTCTGGTGGATCCTCGCGATCTTCTTCGGCGTCGTCGCAACCGCATACACGGTGTGGAACATTCTCGAGAACGGCCACCCCGAGTGGGTCGGGTCGGTCGCGATGTACTTCACCATGCTGATGGGCATCATGATCGGGTTCTACCTGAGCCGGGTGCACAAGTCGCAGGGCGGCGAGCTGCCCGAGGACACCCTGACGGCCGACATCGATGACGGCGACCCCGAGATGGGCGAGTTCAGCCCGTGGTCCTGGTGGCCGCTCGTGCTCGCCTTCTCCGCGGCGATCTTCCTGATCGGCCTGGCCGTCGGACAGTTCCTGCTGCCGATCGGTGTGGCGATCTTCCTGGTCGCGATCGTCGGCTGGGTCTACGAGTACTACCGCGGATACTTCGCTCGCTGAGCGAGACCGCACGACGAGAAAGCCGCCTCCCTCGGGAGGCGGCTTTCTCGTCATGCTACGCGAGCGGTTCGATCAGCTCGGGCCCGTTGTTGCGCACGTTGCCGACGGCGGTCGAGACCGGGCGAAGCTCGAGGCGTTCGGTGAGCTCGGGGGCGGCGTCCACGGCGGCGTCGAGAATGTCGCGGGCGTAGTCCACGGTGGGGTCGAGCCAGGCGTCGGCGTAGTCGGCGTCGACGAACACCGGCATCCGGTCGTGGATCTCGGCGAGGGGGCCGGCCGCGTCCCGGGTGAGGATCGTGAAGCTGAGGGTCCAGCGGGTCGGATCGTCCGCCGCCTTGGACGGGTCCTTCCACCATTCGTACAGGCCGGCGAAGAACAGCGGTGACTCGTCCGCCGGGCGGATGAAGTAGGGCTGCTTGCCTTCGGGCGTGGTGTTCCACTCGTAGTAGCCGGTCACGGGGATGACCGCGCGACGGTTCTCGAATGCGCCTCGGAACATCGGCTTGTCCTCGAGCTCCTCGGACCGGGCGTTGAACGCGCGCGCGCCCATCTTCGGGTCCTTCGCCCACGGCGGGATGAGGCCCCAGCGCGCGCCCTCCAGACGTCGGGTCGGTGGCTCGGTCTTGGCCGAGTCCAGCACGATCGCGGCACGATCGGTCGGCGCGACGTTGTAGGAGGGGGCGGGCAGGTCGTCACCGACCAGGTCCACCCGCAGCACCGAGACGAGCTCGGATCCGACTTCGGCCACGACGAAACGTCCGCACATGAGGCCAGCCTACGGCGTGGGTCGGACAGCGTCGGTCGTCAGCGCGTGACGCCGTTCTCCTGGAGCTGCTCCAGAAGACCTGCGCCGTCGGACGCGCTCACCCATGGCACCGGCGCGTGGTCGTCCACGAGCGTGCGACCGCCCGCGAGGACCGCCTCGGTCGGGGACAGTCGACGGATCGCGACCGCGGCGACGTTGTCCGGATGCTCCTGCGCGAACGCCGTGTAGATGGCGTCGTCGTGCTGACCGTCATCGCCGATCAGCAACCAGCGGATGTTCGGGAACTCGGCGGCGAGCCGACGCAGGTTGTCCTGCTTGTGGTCCTGGCCGCTGCGGAACATGCGATCGTGCGTGGGCCCCCAATCGGTCAGGAGCAGGCTGCCGGGGGGAAACAGGTGGCGCTGCTGGAACCGCGTCAGCGTGGGCGCGATGTTCCAGGCCCCGGTGGAGAGATAGATCATCGGCGCGCCCGGGTGCGTACGCATCAACCGGTCCATGAGGACGGCCATCCCGGGCACCGGCAGACGCGCGTGCTCATCGACGACGAAGGAGTTCCAGGCGGCGACGAAGGGTCGAGGCAGGGCGGTCACCATCACGGTGTCGTCGATGTCGCTGACCACGCCGAAACGGACATCGTCCGCGACGATGAACACCTGGGCGTCCACGGCCGCGCCCTCCACCGCCATTCGCACGGTCTGCCACCCGGGTTCCAGACGAGCCGGGATCACCTGGTCGAGCACACCGCCGCGGTCCGTGACCAGCTCGTGCACGTCACCGCCGACCGTGACCGTCACCTGTGCGAAGCCGACCGGAATCCCGAGGAAGCTCCGCCAGCCGCGGACGCTCGCGTACTCGCCGCTGGCCGTGCGTGGCCGGGGTGGAACGATCAGCACCCGGCCGAGGACCCGGACCCATGACGTGCTGCCGTATCCGGGGAACGGGGTGATCGTTGCGCGCTTGCTGTGGGCCCGCGCGCGCCGCTCACGCCACGCGTGGTACTGGTACTCGACGCGTGCGAGCGGGTGGATCCGGGGTTTCGGGTCGGATGCGGAGGCCATCGGCTCCAGTCTGTCACGTTCCGCGCGGTCCGCACCGCCGCCGGTCAGTGGTCGTCGGCCTCGAGGTGGTGACGCTCGTTGCGCTCGATGATCTTCTTCGTGACGAACACCCCGAGCAGGAACAGCACGATGATGCCGACGAAGATGTACCCGGCGCCGTGGATCTGGTCGCCGAGCTGGCGGTAGGACCCGGCCGCGGTCGCGGCCACGGTGACGTACAGCGCTGTCCAGATCGCGCAGGCGGGCAATGTCCAGGCCAGGAAGCGGCGGTACGAGTAGCCCGCCATTCCGGCCGTGAGCGGGACGAGCGAGTGCAGGACCGGCAGGAATCGGGACAGGAAGATCGCCGGGCCGCCACGGCGGGCGAGGTAGCGGTCCGCCCGCTCCCAGTTGTGTTCGCCGATCTTGCGACCGAGCCAGGACGACCGGATCCACGGACCCAGCCAGCGACCGAGGAAGAAGCCCACCGTCTCACCGATGAGCGCACCGGCGATCACCCCGATGGCGAGGACGATGCCCTCCGGGACGGAGGCGACGCCGGTGGCGGCGACGATGACGATCGTGTCGCCGGGAACCACGAGACCGACCAGGACGCTCGTCTCCAGCATGATCGCGATGCCGGCGATCACGGTGCGCAGGACCGGGTCGACGGCCTGCACCCACTGCAGTACGGCATCGACGAACTCAGTCACAGGGGAAGCCTAGGTCACGCCCGCCCGGCGAGCCTGTGCGGTCGGCGGGAATCGCGCCCCACCCGCGTGCGGCGGCATCGGTCTCGATCAGGAAGGCGTCGCGCCTCGTTCATCCGGGTCGGCGCACCCTAGGCTGAGGGCGTGGCCGCACCCGATCCCGTGATCCGGCACGAGCGCTGGATCGAGCCCGAGGCGGTGTTCCTCGCGCTCGCCGCCGACGTCCCGGACTTGTTCTGGCTGGACGCCGGTGCGGAGGCCTCGCACGGGTGGAGCTTCATCGGCGCCGGGGCGCGCGCCACGTTGGACATGGTGGCCGCGACCGGGCTCGGCGGCCCGGCCGAGCCCGCCGGCCCGCTCGCCGGCGGCAGCGTGGGCTGGCTCGACTACGAGCTCGGTGCCCGCGCGATGGGGCTGGATGCCGAGCGGGACCCGGACGCGTCCCGCTGGATCCGCGCGGACCGCGTCGTGGCGTTCGATCACGCCAACCGTGTCCTGCACACGCGCGGAGACGTGGAGCGCCTCCTCGCCGCCGGTGACCCCGGGCCGGTCCCGCCCGCCCCGGATCGCGGGACCGCCGTCGGACGGGTCTCGGCCCGCCGGCCCGCCGCGCCCCTCCCACGCGCGGGGCCGGGGCGCGCCCCCCCGCCGCCGGTGCCCCCGGGCCGGTCCCGCCCGCCCCGGATCGCGGGACCGCCGTCGGACGGGTCTCGGCCCGCCGGCACGCCGCGCTCATCGCCGCGTGTCGCGAGCGGATCCGACGCGGCGACGCATATCAACTCTGTCTCACGACGCGGTTCACGGTTCCCGGCGAGCACGACGAGCTCGCCGTCTACCGTCGGCTGCGCGCGGCCGCGCCCTCGCACCACGGTGGGTTCATCCGCATCGGGGACACGTCGATGCTGAGCGTGAGTCCGGAGCTGTTCCTGCACGCTGAGGGGGGACTGCTCACCACCCGCCCGATCAAGGGCACGCGACCGCGGGGCACGGACATCAGCGAGGACGCGCGCCTGGGCGCCGAGCTGCTGGCCAGCGAGAAGGAGCGTGCCGAGAACGTCATGATCGTCGACCTCATGCGCAACGACCTGGCGCGCGTATGCGATCCGGCGACGGTGCGCGTGACCGCCCTGTGGCAGGTGGAGACCTATCCGACCGTGCACCAGCTGGTCAGCACCGTCGAGGGACGGGCCGAGCCCGGGCTCACGGTGGGGGAGCTGTGGGACGCGACGTTCCCGGCCGGCTCCATGACCGGTGCCCCGAAGCTGTCCGCGATGACGATCCTGGCGGAGCTGGAGGAGGAACCGCGGGGAGTGTTCGCGGGATGCTTCGGTTGGGTCTCGGACGCCGGAGCCCTGGATCTGGCGATGGTGATCCGGACGATCGTCATCGAGCCCGGCGCGGCGCACGTCGGAGCCGGCGGGGGCATCACCTGGGGGTCGGTGGCGACCGAGGAGGTCACCGAGGTCGGGATCAAGGCCCGGACCCCGCTGGCGGCGCTGGGAGCAGCGCGGCCGGACGGCTGGTGAGAGCGCGGTAACCTGGATGGATGCGTCCGTGTGGCGCCCATCGCTTTCATCTCGTGAGGTTGTCCGTGACTGAGAACACGTCGCCCGAAGCCGTCGTCGACACGGCCTTCGATCCGCATGCCATCCAGCAGAAGTGGCAGGCCGCCTGGGCCGAGGCGGACCCGTTCCGCGCCGGTGGCGACGATGACCCCCGTCCGCGCAAGTACATCCTCGCGATGTTCCCGTACCCCTCCGGCGACCTGCACATGGGTCACGCCGAGAACTACCTCTACTCGGACATCGTGGCGCGCTTCTGGCGTCACCGTGGCCACAACGTCCTGAACCCGATCGGGTGGGACTCCTTCGGCCTGCCCGCGGAGAACGCCGCCATCCTGCGCGGTGCGGACCCCAAGGTGTGGACCTACGACAACATCGCCCAGCAGAAGGCGGCGTTCCAGGCGTACGGCGTGAGCTTCGACTGGTCGCGAGAGCTGCACACGTCCGACCCGGAGTACTACCACTGGAACCAGTGGCTGTTCCAGAAGCTGCACGAGCGGGGGCTGGCCTACCGCAAGGAGAGCGCGGTCAACTGGTGCCCGGTCGATCAGACCGTGCTGGCCAATGAGCAGGTCGTCGACGGCCACTGTGAGCGCTGCGGTGCCGCCGTGGTCAAGAAGAAGCTGACGCAGTGGTACTTCAAGATCACCGATTACGCCGACCGCCTGCTGGATGACCTGAACCAGCTGGAGGGCTCCTGGCCGTCGAAGGTGCTGCAGATGCAGCGCAACTGGATCGGCCGGTCCACCGGTGCGGACATCGACTTCGTCATCGAGGGACGCGAGGAGAAGATCAGCGTCTTCTCCACCCGCCCGGACACGCTGCACGGCGCCACCTTCATGGTCGTCGCTCCCGACTCCGACCTGGCCGCCGAGCTGGCCGCCGGGGCGTCCAACGAGGTGCGGATGCGCTTCCAGGCCTACCTGGAGGAGGTCGGCCGGACGTCAGAGATCGACCGTCAGTCCACGGATCGCCCGAAGACCGGAGTCTTCCTGGAGCGGTACGCCGTCAACCCGGTCAACGGCGAACGCCTGCCGATCTGGGCCGCGGACTACGTCCTGGCCGACTACGGTCACGGTGCCGTGATGGCCGTGCCCGCGCACGATCAGCGTGACCTGGACTTCGCCCGCGCGTTCGATCTGCCCGTCCGGGTCGTCGTCGACACCACCGCATCGGCCACCGGCGTCATCCGGGTGATCGATCCGGACGCCGAGATCGTCGAGCTGGACTCGATCGATCCCGCGAAGACCGGTGTCGCGCTCACCGGTGAGGGACGCCTGATCAACTCCGGGAAGCTGGACGGCCTGAGCAAGCGCAACGCCATCGCGCGCGTCATCGCGCAGCTGGAGGACGCCGGCACCGGTCGCGCGACGACCACGTTCCGGCTGCGGGACTGGCTGATCTCGCGCCAGCGGTTCTGGGGCACGCCGATCCCGATGATCCACACCGACGACGGCCGTATCGTGCCGGTCCCCGAGGACCAGCTGCCGGTCACCCTGCCGAGCGCGGAGGGCCTGGATCTGAAGCCGAAGGGCACTTCGCCCCTGGGGGCCGCCACCGAGTGGGTCACGACCGTGGACCCGGAGACAGGCGAGCCGGCGCGACGGGATCCGGACACGATGGACACCTTCGTGGACTCGTCCTGGTACTTCCTGCGCTTCCTGAACCCCAACAGTGACGTCGAGGCGTTCAGCCCCGAGCAGGCGCGTCGCTGGGCACCGGTGGATTCCTACGTCGGAGGCGTCGAGCACGCCATCCTGCACCTGCTGTACGCGCGCTTCATCACCAAGGTGCTCTATGACATGGGCCTGGTGGAGTTCACGGAGCCCTTCTCGCGCCTGATCAACCAGGGCATGGTGATCCTGGACGGCGCGAAGATGTCCAAGTCCAAGGGCAACCTCGTGCTGTTCAACGAGGAGCTCCAGGCGGAAGGTGCCGATGCGCTGCGCGTCGGCCTGGCCTTCGCCGGTCCGGTGGAGGATGACAAGGACTGGAAGGACGTCTCGACCACGGGCGCCCACAAGTTCCTGGCCCGCGCCCTCCGCATCGCGCACGACGTCACGAGCGCCCCGGACGTGGTCTGGGCCGACGGTGACACGGCCCTCCGTCGCGTCACGCACAAGCTGTGGGCGGACGCCCCGGGCCTGGTCGAGCAGACGAAGTTCAACGTCGTCGTCGCCCGCCTGATGGAGCTGGTCAACGCCACCCGCAAGACGATCGACTCCGGCGCCGGTGCCGCCGACCCCGCGGTCCGTGAAGCCGCCGAGGCCGTGGCGCTGGTCCTGGACCTGATCGCCCCGCACACCGCGGAGGAGATGTGGCAGGTGCTCGGACGCGAGCCCTTCGTCGGCCTGGAGCAGTGGCGGACGGCCGACCCGTCTCTGCTGGTCGAGGACGACGTCACCGCCGTCGTGCAGATCGACGGCAAGGTGCGCTCGTCGCTGTCCGTGTCCGCGAAGATCTCGCCCGAGGAGCTGGAGGCGCTGGCCCGCGCCGATGAGAAGGTGCAGCGCTCCCTCGGCGACCGCGAGATCGTTCGCGTCATCGTTCGCGCCCCGAAGATCGTGAGCTTCGCCACGAAGTGACCTTTGAGCAGCGCAGAGGCCCCCGGATCCGTTCGGGGCCTCGTGCGTTTCCGGGTTGACCTTGTCCCTGGGGGAGAATGAACGCTGGTCATCGAGCCGCTGAGAGACAGCGGCCGTGACGAGACGAGGACCCATGCCGCGGATGCCGATCGGGGAGTTCGCCGGACGGACGGGCCTGACGCCCAAAGCGCTGCGCCTGTATGACGAGCTCGATCTGCTCGCCCCCGCCCGGACGGACCCGTTCACCGGCTACCGGTTCTACGACGAGGCGCAGCTCGAGCCCGCCCGGCTCATCGCGGCGCTGCGGGGGATCGGCATGCCGCTGACCCGGATCCGCGCCGTCGTCGAGGCGGCGCCGGGCGTCCGCGCGACGCTGGTGGAGTCGTACTGGCGACAGGTCGAGGCGGACACCCGTTCGCGTCGCACACTGGTCCACGGCATCGTCACGAGACTCCGGGAGGAGATCGAGATGAACACCGAGAACACACCGCGCACGCGCGTGGCCACGGTTGTGGGCCAGGGCGCGCGAGCGATTCAGCAGGACGCGATCCGGGTCGGCATGCACTCGTGGGCCGTCGCCGACGGCTTTCACCAGGGCGTCGGTGGCGCGACCGCGATCGGGGCCCTGGGGGATCTTCCTCTCACGTCTGCGGACGAGGTGGACGCCGCCTTCCGACGCGCCGGTGACGCCTTCGCCGGGGCGGACGACGAGGGCAGCACCCTGACCGTGCTCGCTCTGACGGGGCAGAACGCCACGATCGGACACCTCGGCGACTCGCGGGTCAGCCTCCTGCGCGACGGCGAGCTGCGCGCTCTCACGCGGGACCACACCGAGGTCGCCGCGCTCGTGGAGTCGGGATCCCTCACCACCGAGGAAGCGCGTCTGCACCCGCGCCGAGCGATGCTGAATCGCGCGCTCGGCTCGGGGCTCGCGGCGGATCCGGACCTGAGCGTCGTGCCGGTCCGATCCGGGGACCGTTTCGTCCTCACCACGGACGGCGTGCATGCGCTGTTCTCCTCAGCCGAGCTCTGCGCGCTGCTGGACGGCGATGCGGACGAAGCGGCGGGGGCGATCACGGCCGCGGTCGAGTCCGCGGGTGCCCCGGACAACTACGCGGCGATCATCGTCGACGTGCTCTGATGACCTCGCCCGCGCGGGTCCGGCCTTCGTGCGTTCCGGACCCGCGCGGCAGCACACGCGTCCGAACAGGGCGGTGGAGGACCCGCTGCGGGGACGTCCACCGTGACAGGATGAGCGGGTGGTGGTGAGTGGCGAACCCGACCTGGAACCGATGCTCCGGTGGGCTTCCCGCTGGATCGGCGAGACGCTGGACGTGACGCCTCTGGTCGGCGGGTGGACCTCCACCATGCTGAAGCTCTCGGGCACCGAGGCCACGGCCGTCTGCCGAATGATGACGCGCGAACCGTGGCGAACTCACGGCGAAGCCCTCACCACGCGCGAGCACGACGTGCAGCACCTGCTCGCGCGCACCGCGGTACCGGCGCCGCGCACGATCGCGCTCGACGCGACCGGGGTGCAGTGCACCGTTCCCACGCACCTGATGAGTCTCCTGCCCGGGAAAGTGGAGATCGATCGCACGGACCCCGCTTCCCTCGACATGCTCGCCGCGATGCTCGCGGACATCCACGCCGTGACCCCGACGATCCCGGTGCGGGACTACCAGTCGTGGGTGTGGGAGGCGAAGTACGTCGTGCCGGCCTGGTCCGCTCACCCCGATCTCTGGTCGGCGGCATTCGATCTGCTCCGCGCCGAGCGACCGCCCGCCCCCGATCGAACGTTCCTGCATCGCGACTTCCAACCTCGAAACGTCCTGTGGCAGGACGGGCGCATCCGCGGGGTGGTCGACACATCTCTCCCTGCACCACGGGCCGGCGGTGGGGGCGGCGTTCGCCCGGTCGTACACCGCGTTGACCTCAGTCGCGCCGGAGCCCTACCTCGACGTGATGGACATCGTCGGCAACCTCCCGGCACCGGGCCGGGACTCGCTGATCGAGGACCGGTCGCAGCTGGAGAACCTCGAGGCCCGGCTGAGGGCCGTGCTCGGCTGAACGGCGGCACGATCGGGTGCGTCAGCGCAGGACGAAGGCGACGGCGAGGAGCCAGATCGTGAGGGCGGCGCCGCAGCCGTAGTTGAGCCAGAGGAACCGGGCCCAGCCGCGGCGGGCGGCGCCGGAGGTGGCGTCCGTGAGATCGCGGAACGGCCAGACCGCGATGACATAGGGCAGCGCGAGCAGGCCCAGCGGTGCGAGCGGCCAGCCGGTCGCTGCCACGCAGACACCGGCGGCCAGCCAGCAGACGATCGCCGCGCGCACGGTGCCGGCCGCGCCGAACACGGTGGCGATCGAGGCGATACCGGCTTCCCGGTCCGGGATGATGTCCTGCACCGCTCCGAACGCCTGACTCGCCGCACCCCACAGGAAGAAACCGATGAGCACGAGCCAGGTCGTGCTCGTCCACTCGGCGCCGGTGAGGACGAGGCCGTACACGGCGGGACCCACGAAGTGCGTACTGGAGGTGATCGAGTCCAGCACCGGGATCTCCTTGGTGCGCAGCGGTGGGGCCGAGTAGGCCACGACGGCCAGCATCACCACGGCGAGCACGATCCAGGACGGCCAGGACCCGACGATGATCAGGAAGACCAGGAACGGCAGGCAGACCAGGGTGGTGGAGATCAGCACCGTTCGATGCAGGCGCGGCGGGACGAGGGCGCCCTCAGCCCCGCCCTTGCGCGGATTGCGCAGGTCCGACTCGTAGTCGAACACGTCGTTGATGCCGTACATCGCGAAGTTGTACGGGATGAGGAAGAACAGCGTGCCGATCACGCCGACGACGTCGATGCCGCCGGTGCCGACGAGGTAGGCCAGCGCGAACGGGTAGGCGGTGTTGATCCAGCTCAGCGGACGCGAGGACAGCAGCAGCCGGGTGAGGTCAGACATCGGCCTCCGTCCGGCGGTGGGTGAGGTTCCAGACGCCGGTGACCGCCAGCAGTGCGGTCACCGCGTAGACGAGGTCCTCGACGGGGGCGGCGCCGAGGTACACCCCGAGCAGGGCGGCGTGGTCGTAGTCGAACAGCGCCGAACCGATCATCACGTTGTCGAAGACGATCGTCAGCACGATGATCGCGCCGGCGGCGATACCCGTGCCGACGAGGTTCGCCCGCCGTCGGGCGGACGGCACGCGGCTGAGGCCGAGAGCGTGCAGCAGGGCGGCGAGCAGCAGGAACGGCACGGCGAGGGCCGGGAGCGTCATCGTCGTCCCTCCGCCCGGAACCGATGAGTCAGGAGCGTCGCGACGGCACGCCAGATCACCAGGCCGCAGTACGGCAGGAACACGATGAAGCCCAATTCCTCCACCGGCATGTCCGGCAGCACCCGGACGCCGAGCAGGGCGGGGGAGTCGCCGAGCACGAAGATCCCCTCGTGCACGGCAGCGAGATCCCAGGCGAGCAGGATCAGCGCGGCCACGATCACCGCGGCAAGAGTGGCCACCGGATCGCGGAACAGCGCCAGCCGCCAGCGCGCGTCGATGATGCCCATCCCGAGGACGGACACGGTGATCGCGATCGCGTACAGGCCGGTCACGTCACCGGCTCCGGCAGCGGTCCGGCGCTGTGGTCATCGCGCGCGTGCTTGAGCAGGAGCTCGGCGCTGATCAGGCACATGGGCACGCCGATGCCGGGAACGCTGGATGAGCCCACGGTGTAGAGGCCGCGGACGTCCGGGCTCCGGACGGAGCCGCGCAGCATCGCGCTCTGCCCGAGCGTGTGCGCGAGTCCGAGGGCTCCGCCACGCCAGGCGCCGAGGTCCCGAGCCATGTCGGTCGGCCCGACGGTGCGGCGCACGATGATGCGCTCGGCGAGGTCCGGCACCCCGATGGCGTCGGCGAGGGCTGTGATCGCGGCGTCCGCCGCCCGCTCGATGCGCTCATCCCCGGTGCCGTCTTCGCCTCCGGACCCGAGCTCCGGATCCGCGCCGACGGGGACGAGCAGGAACAGGTTCTCCGTCCCGCCCGGGGCGACGGACGGGTCCGACACGCTCGGCGCGCAGACGTACAGGGACGCCGGGTCCGGGATGGCGCGATCCCGAAACACGGCGTCGAAGTTCGCGGACCAGTCCCGGACGAGAACGAGCGTGTGGTGGGTCAAGGGCAGCCGTCCGCGCACGCCGAGCATGACCAGGACGGCACCCGGTCCCGGCTCGGCACGCCGCACTCGGCGGTGCACCCGTGCGGCGATCTCGGGGATCAGGGCGGGCAGGGCGGTGCCCTGATCGCACGCCACGACGACCCGATCGGCCGGGAGCGTCAGCGCTCCGCCTGGACCGGACGCGGACACGGCGGCGACCCGCCGGACGCCCGGATGCAGGCGGATCCGCATCGCGCGCGTTCCGGTGCGGATCGCGACGCCGGCGTCGCGCGCGAGAGACTCGAACGAGGCGATCACGGCCCCGAATCCGCCCATCGGGTAGAAGACGCCCTGGTCGAGGTCGAATGAGCTCATCAGGTGGTACAGCGCGGGGGCGCGCTCCGGCCGGGTTCCGAGGAAGACCGCGGGGTAGCCGAGCACCCGCTGCAGCATCGCGTCGCGGAAGCGGCCGCGGACGAAGCCGTCGAGGGACCTCGTCAGCAGTCCGCCCAAGCGGGGGAGCCGCCGCAGCACGCCTCCGTCCAGGAGCGGGCCGAGGCGATCGAACCGGTTCCAGAGAAACCGTTCCTCGGCGAGCGTCGTCGCCTCCCGCGCGGACGCGACGTAAGCGTCCAGCGCCGCCCCGGCTCCGCGTTCGCGCGCCTCGAACCGCTCGCGGGTGACGGCGTAGTCCCCGGACACCTCGAACGGCTCGGGATCGCCGGCGAGATGGATCCGGTAGGCGGGGTCGAGGCGGCGCAGCTCGAGCTCCGCCGCGAGCGTCGTGCCGAGCATCCGGTAGGTGTGCTCGAACACCTCCCGCATGAGGAACCAGCTGGGTCCGGTGTCGAACGTGAAGCCGTCGCGCCGCCAGATGCCCGCTCGGCCGCCGACGGCCGCACCCTGCTCGAGGAGGGTGACGCGGTGTCCCTCCCGGGCGAGGAGGGCGGCGCTGACGAGCCCGGACACCCCACCACCGACGATGACGACGCGGCTCATCCGCGCGCTCCCGTCACCGCGCCCGCGAGGATGCGGGCCTTCGTCACCGGCGGGACGCGAATGCGCGCGGACGTGAGCTCCGCGATGGGGACGCGTTCGATGCGATCGGTGGGGTCCCGTCTCTTATACACATCTGACGCTGCCGACGAAAAGAGGAGGGTGAGGGTGCGGGGGAGTCCGCCGGAGGTCGGCGCGGATCCGTGTGATGACCGCTGCTCGCCCGATACGATCCGGATCGGCCGGGTCGAGCTCGGGCAGGTACCGGCGGTGCAACCGCTCGGCGTCGTCTCCGAGATCACGCAGGAAGTTCACGCGTTGGAACGCGCTGCCGAGGGCCCGCGCGCCCGCCTCCGCCTCGGCGCGGTCCCGACCGGACAGGGGCCGCATCCGCGTGAACACGCGCAGACACATCAGACCGACGACCTCGGCGGAGCCGTACACGTACGCGTCCAGCTCGTCCGCGGTCGTGAAATCGACGGGTGCGAGGTCGGCGCGCATGGAGGCGAAGAACGGTGCGATCAGCGCGCCGTCGATACCGCAGGCGCGTGCCGTCCGAGCGAACGCGTGCAGGACCAGGTCGGAGCTGAAGCCGTCCGTCACCGCCGTCAGGACGCGCTGCTCATAGTCATCGAGCGCACGCGAGCACTGCGCGCCGGTGAAGCCCGCCTGGGAAGCGGTGCCGTCGACGATCTCGTCGCCCACGCGCACCATCGCGTAAACGGCGCCGATGTCCCGCTCCATGCCGGGAGCGAGCAGACGTGACGCCCAGCCGAACGACGTGGAGTACTCCCGCATGACCGTCACACACGCGCGGTAGGCGGTGAGCTCGAAGCGGTCCAGGGCGGCGCGACTCATCGTTCGCGCTCGCAGACGCTGTCGGCGAGCCGCGCGATGACCCGCACCACCGCGGTCGGCAGTCGCGCTTCACGGGCGTGCTGCACCGCGGCCCGCGCCGACCGTGCCGCATGCGCCTCGGCGCGCATGCGGGCGCCGGATCGTTCCAGTGCCTCCCGCATGCGCGCGGCGTCCTGCACGGTGAGCTGGGCTGAACCATGCCGGTCGCGGACACGGCGCCAGGCCGGGTGTCCCTCCGCGAATGCGATCAGCAGCGTGCGCTTGCCCTCGCGGAGGTCCCCGATCGTGGTCTTGCCCGTCCGCTCGGGGTCACCGAAGACCCCGAGCACGTCATCGCGCACCTGGTAGGCCTCACCGAGCAGGTCACCGATGCGGACGAGCGCGGTGGTGTCCGTCTCGCCGCGCTCGGCGAGGATCGCCGCGGCGACGAGCGGTGCGACGAACGAGTAGCCCGCCGTCTTATCGCGGGTGAGGCGGATCACCTCCACCACGGACGGACCGTGCCCGCCCCCGACACCACCGCGGACATCACGCAACTCGCCGTCCGCGGTGCGCGCCATCTCGGCACGCAGCAGCGTTGCGAGCCGCGCACGCACCGGTCGCGGGGCCTCCAGCTCACCCACCCGCAGCATCGCCGCCGACAGCAGCAGGTCTCCGGTCAGGACGCCGAACGCCGTGCCGAGCAGGTCTGCGCGCGCGTCGCCGAGCTCCGCCGCCGTGCGATGGCCGATGCCGATCGGGTTGAGCTCTCCGCGACGTCGGTCGTCGCCGTCGAGCACGTCGTCGTGAACGGTGAGTGCGGCGTGCCAGAGCTCCATCGCGGTCGCCAGCCGAACCGCGTCCGCACTCGCCGGACCGTCGAACGCCGCATACACGTCCAGCAGCAGACGGGGACGGATGAACTTGCCGCCGGTGACGGCCGTGCGCACTGATTCGGCCAACCCGGGAGCATTCGCGGTGAGCTCTGCGATGACGTCCGCGAGCTCACGCTCGACCTCCCGGAGGTGATCGGTGAGTTCGGCGGGCGACGTCATGCGCGGGCGACGGCCAGGTCCAGGGCCGCGGACAGTCGGGGATCGGCGGCCTGCAGAACGAACCACGGGCTCCACAACCACGGTGTTTCCGTCACGGAGCGCAGCACGGTGGCAGCGGGTGCGAGCGTCCACTCCTCGACCTCGTCCGGATCCGGAGCCGGATCGGCGTCGACGCGTCCGACGAACACGGGACAGATCTCATCCTCGACGATGCCGCGGGGATCGACCGCGCGATAGGAGAAGTCCGGCAGCACGGGATGGATCTCCCGGACCGTGAGCCCGAGCTCCTCCCCGGCGCGCCGCACCGCCGCGTCGATGGGGGCCTCCCCGGGAAGTGGATGGCCGCAACAGGCGTTCGTCCACACGCCCGGCCAGGCGTGCTTGGTCACCGAACGACGGGTGACGAGCAGATGTCCGTCGGAGGTCACGAGATGGAGCGAGAACGCGAGGTGACGGGGAGTGACGAGAGTGTGCACGGTGGCGCGCGGGTGCGTTCCGATCGCAACCCCGTGCTCATCGACGATGACGACCACGTCCGTATTCGTCTCGATCTGATCCCCCGATCCCCGACCTTATCTAATCATCGGTGGACGCGGAAAGTCAGGTGCTCCTCCCCAACGGGGTTGCGGTGCCCGTCTGCTATCGCAGGCGGGCCGGATCGGTGGGCGCGGCTCGACGCGCCGTAGCGTGCCGGCGTGGATGCGGAACCGGAGTTCGTGCGCGCCCCTCGCCGGTGGCGCATCGGTGTCGGCGCTGCTCTCGCGATCGTCGTGGCCGCGCTCGGGGGCACGGTCGCCTTCGGTGTGCTGAGTTCGGCGGCGTCCTCCGCAGAACGCACGCTCGCGGTGACTCCCGCCGTGACGGCCGCGGAGCTCTACGTGCATGTGTCGGGAGCGGTCAACGCGCCCGGACTCTACCTCCTGCCCGCCTCGGCGCGCGTGGTCGACGCGGTCGCCGCGGCCGGGGGACTCGCGGCGGACGCGGATCGCGACGCGGTGAACCTGGCCCGACCGGTGACCGACGGAGAGCAGGTGGTGGTGCCGCGGGTGGGAGAGGCGTCTGCCACGGAGGCCTCCGGTGGCGATGAGCGGATCGACCTGAACAGCGCCACCGCGGAGGAGCTGGACACGTTGCCACGCATCGGACCCGCGCTCGCCGAACGCATCATCGCGTGGCGGGACGAGAACGGTCGATTCGCGACCGTGGAGGATCTGCTGTCGGTCTCCGGGATCGGGGAGAAGATGATGTCCGCGATCCGGCCGCTGGTGCGCGTGTGAACCGGGTGGCCGCGGAGCGGACGGTGTGGGTCGCCCGCGCCCGGATGGTGCCGGTGGCGGGTGCCGCCCGCGGCGCGGCGCTCGCGGCCACGGTGCTCCCGGACACCGCGCTCCCGCTCACCGTCGTCCTGTGGGTTCTGACGATCGCCCTCGTGGCCGTGGCCATCAGCGTGCGGCGTGCCGGGATGGTGATCGTCGCCCTGGCGCTCGCGGCATCGGCTGCCTCGCACGTCGCGATCCTCGAACCTCCCCGACGGGCCCTCGCGGCGGTCGACACCGTCACGACGTTCGAGGTCGCGGTCACCACGAAGGTCGAGCCGGCCGGGACCGGCGGCTGGCGCTTCTCCGGGACGGCGACCGGACGAGCCGAGGCTGACGACGTCGGTGGGCCCGTCATGGTGCTGTACAGCGGAGATCGACCCCCGGGGCTGGACCTCGGCGCACGCGTGCGGGTGCGCGGCGACGCACGTGCGACGTCGGGCGGCGATCGGGCCGTCGTGACCGTGTTCGCCGGGACCGCGCCGACGGTGCTCACGCCACCGATGGGCGCTCTGCGCGTGGCCGCGGACCTGCGCGCCGGGCTCGTGGCGTTGTGCGCCCACCTGCCGGGCGAGGGCGGCGACCTGCTGCCCGGCCTCGCCGTGGGCGAGACCTCCGCCGTCTCGTCGGCGCTGGACGGCGCGATGAAGACCACCGGCCTCAGTCACCTCACCGCCGTCAGCGGATCGAACTGCCTGGTCATCACCGGAGCGGTGTTCGCGCTGGCTGCGCTCATGCGGTTGCCGCGTGGTGGACGCGTGCTCGTCGCGGTGGCCGCGCTCGCGGGATTCGTGCTGCTGGTCACGCCCGAACCCAGTGTCGTCCGCGCCGCGACGATGTCGGCGCTGGCGATGCTCGCCGTGCTGCTCGGCCGTCCCGCGGCGGGAATCAGCGTGCTGAGCCTGTCCGTGGCGGTGCTGCTCGTGCTCGACCCGTGGCTGGCCACCGAGATCGGCTTCGCGCTCTCGGTCCTGGCCACCGGGGCTCTGCTGACGCTCGCCGGACCGTTCGCCCGGGTCCTCGAACGCGTACTGCCCCGGACGTGGGCGCTCGGGGTGGCGGTGCCGCTGGCCGCCCAGGTGGCGTGTGCACCCCTGATCGTCCTCCTCGCACCGGCGGTCTCGCTCGGAGGCGTGCTCGCGAACGTGCTCGCCGGGCCGGCCGCCACCCTGGCCACCGTCCTCGGCACGCTCGCCTGCCTCGCCGCGGGAATCCCCGTCCTCGGGGTCGTCCTGGCGTCGTTGGCCTGGGTCCCGGCGCAGTGGGTCGCCGGGACGGCACGGCTGTTCGCCGCGCTGCCGGGCGCGCAACTGCCGTGGTGGAGCGGGCCGGTCGGGGTGGTGAGCCTCGCTGTCGTGTGCGCGGCGCTCGCGGTGCTGCTGGTGCGCCCGGGACGCCCGGGCCTGGTCGTCTCATCCGTCGTGGTCGTCTGCGTCACCCTCGGCGTCGTCCTGGGCGGATGGGGCATGCGGACCGCGCTCGCACCCCTGACCGCTCCCGTCGGCGACGGCGTCGCCGCGTGCGATGTCGGTCAGGGTGACGCTCTGGTCGTGCGCTCGGCCGGCTCGGTCGCGGTGATCGACACCGGACCGGACCCGGCGCTGCTGGTGGCGTGCCTCGACCGCCTCGCCGTCACCGAGGTGGACCTGCTCGTGCTGACGCATTTCGACGCGGACCATGCCGGGGGAGTGCGCGCGCTCGTCGGGCGGGTGGATCGGGTCGTGCACGGTCCGCCGCCGCCGGATCGTGCCGGGATCCTGACCGACCTGGCCGCCGGAGGGGCAGCAGTCTCGGCGGCGCGTTCCGGAGAGGAGGGTGACCTCGGCGGTGCGCGCTGGCGCATCCTGTGGCCGGCCGCCGGCGTCGAACCGGGCAATGACGCGAGCGTCGTGGTGGAGGTCACCGGTGGCGGACTGCCGCGCACGCTCTTCCTGGGTGATCTGTCCGCGACGGGCCAGCGCGCTCTGCTCTCGTCCGCGGTGCTGCATCCGCCCTACGCCGTCGTGAAGGTCGCCCACCACGGAAGCGCCGACCAGCTCGCCGAGCTGTACGGGGCGCTTCAGGCGACGGTCGGGGTGATCTCGGTCGGCGCCGACAACGACTACGGCCATCCGCGGTCCGAGACGCTTGACCTGTTGTCCGGGCTCGGGATCACGGTCCTACGCACGGACGTGGACGGCCTCGTCGTTCTCGCGCTGCGCGCGGGCGCCCTGGCGGCGTGGACGGAGCGTTCGCCGCCGTCGGACGTCGCTCCCGGCGGGTAGGCTCGGAGGATGACTCCGGCACCGCGACGAGCTCCCGCGAAGAAGGCGTCCGCGATTCCGCAGCTGTCCTGGCGTGAGCCGCAACCGGCCCCCGTGGTGCTGGTCTCCGGCCCGGAAGAGGTCTGCGCGGAACGCGCCATCGCGGGCATTCGCGAGTACCTGCGTGCGGAGGACCCGTCGCTGGAGGTCACCGACCTCCGCGCCGATGACTACGAGCCGGGCACCCTCCTCGCCGTCACCTCACCGTCGTTGTTCGGCGAGCCGCGCCTCATCCGCGTCTCCGGCGTCGAGAAGGCCAGCGATGCCTTCATCACCGAGGCCGTGGCGTACCTCGACCATCCACAGGACGGCGCCACCGTCATCCTCCGGCACACCGGCGCGAGCGTGCGCGGCAAGAAGCTGCTCGACGCGATCCGCTCCGGCGTCGGTGGCGGTGTCGAGGTACCGGCTCCGGCGGTCAAACGGGACGCGGACCGGTTCGACTTCGCGGCCGGCGAGTTCCGCGCCGTCCGCCGCAAGATCGCACCCGGTGCCCTGCGGTCCCTGGTCAACGCGTTCGCCGACGACCTCACGGAACTGGCCGCCGCGTGCCAGCAGCTGATCGCGGACGTGCCGGGGGAGATCACCGACGAGATCGTCACCCGCTACTACGGCGGACGTGTGGAGACGACCGCGTTCACGGTCGCCGACGCGGCGATCGCCGGGAAGTACGGTGAGGCGCTCCTGAACCTGCGCCAGGCGCTGGCGTCCGGATCCGATCCGGTGCCGATGGTCGCCGCGATCGCGATGAAGCTGCGCCAGATGGCGCGCGTCGCCGGAACCCGCGAATCCAGCTCGGCCCTCGCCGCCCGCCTCGGCATGAAGGACTGGCAGGTCGACCGCGCTCGGCGTGACCTGTCCGGCTGGACGCAGACCTCCCTCGCGATCGCGATCCAGGCCGCCGCCCGTGCCGACGCGGAGGTGAAGGGTGCTTCCCGCGATCCGGTCTTCGCCCTGGAGCGTCTGGTCACCGTCATCGCCACGCGCGCGCCCTTCGGGGAAGCGCCCGTCCGCTGACCAAGCCGTTCCCGATCCCGAGAACGACGAAGGCCCGCACCGAATCGGTGCGGGCCTTCGTGCGAGGTGACTCAGAGAGCCGAGACCTGCTTCGCGATGGAAGACTTGCGGTTCGCGGCGTTGTTGGCGTGGATGACGCCCTTGCCGACGGCCTTGTCGAGCTTGCGCGACGCGGTCTTCAGCGCGGCCTCAGCGGCGGTCTTGTCGCCGGAGGCGATGGCCTCGCGGGTGCGGCGGACAGCCGTCTTCAGCTCGCTCTTGACGGCCTTGTTGCGCTCGGTCGCCTTGGCGTTGGTCTTGATGCGCTTGATCTGCGACTTGATGTTTGCCACGTGTGGTCTGACTTTCGTTCCGGTTGGATGAGGTGTGTCGAGACCAGGAAGAGGGCTGTTCCCGACGACGTGAGGGAAGAACCCACACGCAAGTCAAACACCGAGTCTACCAGCAACATCGCTTCCGGATGACCACCGGCCCGTCCCGCCGGAGTCGTTGACCGCGCGAGTGGCGCATCACGCGCGATCGGTGGTTGACGCGCCCCGTATCGGCGGGAGTACTCTCCATCCTCAAGGGGCGTGCCGCCCCGCCCCCCACTCGCACGACGTCGTCCGAGGAGTCAGCCGAATGACCGCAGTCGACCTCACCGTGTTCCCGCCCGGGTTCCGGTGGTCCACAGCCACCAGCGCCTTCCAGATCGAAGGCGGACGACAAGCGGACGATCGTGGTCGGTGCATCTGGGACGACTTCGTCGAGCGGGACGGCGCGGTCCGCGACGGCACGACGGCGAACGAGGGTGCGGACAGCTACCACCGCTGGGCCGAGGACGTCGAGCTGGTGCGTTCGCTCGGGGTGGACCGCTACCGGTTCTCCCTGTCGTGGGTGAGGATCCAACCGGACGGGGTCGGCGCTCCGAGCGCAGCCGGCCTGGCGTACTACGACCGCCTCATCGACGCCCTGCTCGAGGCCGGGGTCGTTCCGTTCCCGACGCTGTACCACTGGGACCTGCCCGTCGCGCTCGAGGCGGCGGGCGGCTGGCTGGAACGGGACACGGCGCTGCGCTTCGGTGAGTACGCCGGGATCGTCGCGGACCGCTTCGGTGACCGCGTGCGGCACTGGTACACCGTCAACGAAGCCGTCTCGACCACGCTGCAGGGATACGGCATCGGGACGCTGGCGCCGGGGCGGGAACTCCTGTTCGGAGCCCTTCCCACGGTTCACCATCAGTTGCTCGCGCACGGTCTGGCCCTGCAGGAGCTGCGATCCGCGGGCGCGCACGAGGTGGGGATCGTCAACAATCACACGCTCGTCCGCCCGAGGCATGAGACGGCCGAGGACGTCGCTGCGGCGGCCGTCTACGACCTGCTGCACAACCGTATGTTCGCCGACCCGGTCCTCGTCGGGCAGTATCCGGATCTCACCGCATTCGGCCTGCCGCCGATGCCGGTGCACAACGGGGACATGGAGGTGATCTCCGCGCCGTTGGACGTGTACGGGTTGAACTTCTACAACCCCACCACGGTGACGGCGGCGGCCGGCGAGATCCCCTTCGAGATCGTGCCGACCCCGGGTGCCCCGGTGACCGGTTTCGGGTCCGAGTGGCCGATCGTCCCGACCGCGCTCACGGATCTGCTGCTGGATTTCCGCGACCGCTACGCCAGCGACCTGCCCCCGATCGTGGTCGCGGAGAACGGGGCGTCATTCCCGGAACCGGATCATGCGACCGCGATCGATGACCGGGACCGCATCGCGTACCTGTGCGGCCACATCGACGCGGTGGGTGCCGCGATCGCGGCCGGCGTGACCATCGACGAGTACACCGTGTGGTCCCTGCTCGACAACTTCGAGTGGGCGGACGGCTTCACCCAGCGGTTCGGTCTGACCCACGTCGCCCCGGACGGCAGGCGCACCCCGAAGGCGTCGTTCGGGTGGTATCGGGACCTCATCGCGGCGGCTCGCGCGTGAGCGGCCCGCGCGTGAGCGTTCCGCGCACCGCCCGCGTCGGGGCGCGCTGGATGACCCTGTTCGCCGCCGCCTGGCTGGCGATCTGGACCGTTCAACTGACGCCGGTGCAACTGCTGCTGCCGATCCAGCTGAACACTCCCGACGATGCGGCCGGGTGGGTCGGCGGCGTCGTGTCCACCGGGGTCGTGCTCGGTATCGGTGGTCTCGCCGGAGTCATCGCGGGTCCGCTCGCGGGCATGCTGTCAGACCGCACGCGCACTCGTTTCGGTCGGCGGCGTCCGTGGGCGCTCGGCGGCGTCCTGATGGCCGCCGTGTTCCTGGTCGCGACCGGCATGGTCCACGGCCCGTGGCCGGTGGGACTCACCTGGACCGGGGTGTCGGTGGGGCTGGCGGTCGCGTCCGCGGCGTTCACCGCGATGATCGCCGATCAACTGCCGGAGCAGCAGCGGGGGACCGCGGCCTCTCTGGCGAGTTCGGCGCAGGCGGTCGGGATCATCGTCGGGGTCGGGACCGTCGTGCTGTTCGGGCTCGGGGTCTTCGCCGGCTATCTCGTCCTCGCCGGCATCATCGCCGTCGTCGGTTCGGTCGCCGCGCTGCTGCTGCCGGACCCGCCTCCCACGCACGAGGAGGAGCATTCGCCGGGGAACCGGCGGGATGCGCTGCGCGATCCCGACTTCGCCTGGATGCTCGCCGGCCGACTTGTGCTCAACATCGGCAACGCGCTCGGCACGACGCTGCTGCTGTTCTTCCTGATGTACGGGCTGGGGCAGGGCAGCGCCGCCGAGGACAACCTGCTCATCGCGATCCTCGTGTACACCGTGTTCGTGGTGCTGGCGTCCTTCCTGTCCGGATGGTGGTCCGATCGGACGGGACGGCGGCGCATCCCGACGGTCGTGAGCGCCGCCATCCAGGGCGTCGCGGCCGCGCTGCTGGTGTTCAGCCCGACCTGGACCATGACGCTGATCGCGGCGGCGCTCCTGGGAGTCGGTTACGGGGCGTTCATGACCACCGGCCTCGCCTTCGCCACCGACCTGCTGCCGGACCCCGCCCGGCACGCGCGCGACCTGGGCGTCGTCACGGTCACCGCGGCCCTCGGCCAGCTGCTCGGGCCGCTGATCGGCGGAGTCCTGGTGGCGGCGGTGGGCGGGTTCTGGCTGCTGTTCGCGGCGTCCGCCGTGCTGTCCCTCGTCGGCGCCGGACTCACCGCACTGGCCAGAGAGCGCCCTCCCGCTGCGACGACGTGACCGCGTCGGTCAGTGCCGGCGGGCGGTGTCGCGGGCGACGACCGCGATCGCGAGGTCCAGCGCGGCGTTGAACGCGCGCGGCTGCATCGCGGTCACGAGGTGGGTCGCCTTCGGTATGACGATGAGCTCGGCGTGCGGGGCGAGCCGGGTGAAGAGCCGCTCGTTCAGCCGCAGCTGGTCGTACTGTCCGTTGACGAACCACAGCGGCTGCTCGATGCGCGGCAGGTCCGCGGCGAGGTCCAGTGCGGCGAGGCTGGACAGGGCGGCGTCCTGGGTCCGGTGCGCGTAGCCGCCGGCGCCGAAGTCGTCCCGCGTGTCCGCGGGCAGCGTCGCCGTCAGGACGCGCTCGGTGAGCCACGCCCCGTGCTCGGGGAGACGGTTGAACCCGGCCGCGAGCAGGCGGTAGGTGGCCAGGCCCAGTCCGTGCGGGAATGCGGTGCAGGATGCGGCGATGAAGCCGGACACGAGAGGGATGCCGTCTCGGGAGAGGCAGGCGGGGTCGCCGCCGACGTACGCGGTGCAGACCAGTCCGCCCATGGAGTGTCCGACCAGGAGCACCGACCCGAGCTCGGCCGCACGCATCACCGCGGCGTCGATCGTCGCGAAGGCTTCGTCGAGAGTGAAATCCTCGTCCAGCCGCGAACCGTGCCCGGGTAGATCGATCGCTTCGACGGGCACCCCTCGCGTCTGCAGGTGTTCGACCTGCGAACGCCACATGGTGGCCGAGGTGCGGATGCCGTGCACCAGCACTACCGAGACCGTCATAGGGGGATGCTACGTGGGTTTCCGCCGGTGACGGGTCATTCTCCGGACGCTCCCACCTTCGGCACTTTCGCGCGACGGGACCTGTCGTAGGTGTGAGCAAGGGCACGCTCGCTCCCGCTCTCGGCAGATCCGGCGCCGCGGAAGTGCCGAGAACGGGAGCGAGCGTGGGTCAGAACAGGACGCGGACGCGCGCGCTGTCCTGGGACGACGCCACCCGGGTATCGGACGGCACGAAGGTGGCGGTGTAGGTGTGCACCCCGCGGCTGAGCTTCGCCGGCAGCTTCAGGGACGCCACACCGTGCCGGACGACCGCCGTGCCGACCAGCGTGTCACCCTCACGGAACTCCACGACGCCGGCCGTGCTCCCGGCGCTGGAGACCGCGGCGATCAGCGTCGTGCGCCAGAGCTGCGAGTGGATCGGCGGCAGCGCGACCAGCGTCGTGCGACTGCGGATCGTGGCGACCGGGGCGGTCACGGTGAGGTTCACCGCCGCCGAGACGGAGGCGGCAACCGTGCCTGATCCGGTGAATCGGGCCGTGAGCGCGTGCGGACCGACAGCGAGGCCGGACAGCGCCACGGTCGCGGTTCCGTCCGTCACCGTCGCGGAGCCCGCGACGACATCGTCCACCAGCACTTCGACGGTGCCCGCGGCCGGGACGTCCGAGGTGACCGTGACGCTCGCCGTGACGACCTCGGCCGTCGTCGCGGTGGAGCGATCCAGCGCGAGGGCGGTCGTGGACGCGGACAGTCCCGCGTGGAGTCCGACCTTGACCGGGTCGTGGTCGCTGGAGCGGTACGGGTCTGCGGCGTAGAACAGCGACCCGACGGCGTTGTAGCGGCTGTACTCCAGGGCCACCGGCTCGCCACCGTTGATCTGCCACACATCGGCGCCGGTGGAGCGCTCGGCCGCGGCGGCGTTCAGCAGCACATGATCGAGGGACCCGGACAGCCCGCCGTAGACGTATGAGCTCTTCGCAAGCTCGAAGTGGTGCTCCGCATCGACGAAGCCGGCGTCGTACAGCACCACCAGCGGGTCTTCGAACCCGTAGGAGTTGAAGTCACCGAGCAGATACTGCGCGGCGGCACCGGTGCCGGTCGGATCAGTGGCGACCCAGTCCCGCAGCGCCGTGGCCTGGCGCACCCGCGACTCCACCGAGGACCCCTGCCCGTCTCCGGTATCGGCGTCTCCCGGCCACGGACCCGCGGACCCCTTGGACTTGAGGTGGTTCACGACGACCGTGAACGGCTCGCCGCCCGCAGTCGCGCGGAAGGACTGCGCGATCGGCTCGCGCGCGTTGCCGAACGCCTGGCCCGCGCCGGACTGATCGGCGAGCATCGCCGCGGACCCGACGGGCGTGACGGCGGCGGGCTGGTAGATGATCGCGTTCGTGATGACGTCCTGCTCGGCGATCGGAGGCTGCACCTCGGCGGAACGCACGTAGTCCCAGCGCTGCTCCCCGGCGGCCGCGTTCAGCGCGCCCACGAGCGTGGCGAGCGCCTCATCGGCCTGTTCGCCGAGGCGTGCGGAGTTCTCGATCTCCATGAGTCCGACGACCGAAGCGTCCAGGCCCGTGATCGCCGCGACGATCTTGTCCTGCTGGCGGGCGAGGTTCGCCGCGTCCCAGGCGCCGCGCTGATCGCAGCCCTCCTTGACCGTGATCGGCGCGCCGGACCGGTCGCGGTACGCCACACAGGCGGGGTTGTCTCCGCCGAGGGTGGTGAAGTAGTTCAGGACGTTGAACGAGGCGACGCTGATGTCGCCGCCGACCGCAGCCGGGGCGTCGGTGCGGTTCGCTGTGAACGTGACGCCGTCGTCGACCCCGGTGCCGTCGCCGACGAGCGGGGAGGTCGGGTTGAGCTTCCACGTGTCATTGCGCCAGTCCACGATCACCGGACGCTCCAGCACCGCGGTGCCGCCGACGGCGATCGGCTCGGTGAGCGAGAGGTACGGGGGAGTGAGGCCGGTGTTCGCCGCGGACGTGAAGTTCGTCGACGCGCCGTCATCGAGGTGCACGCCCCGGGCGGCGTTGTCGGCGGCGGCGCTCGCGGCCTCGGCGGACCCGGGACGGCCGACGTCGGTGGGCTGACGCAGCGGTGCGCTGCCGGCCGCCAGGCCCACCTCGCCATACTGCATCGTGCTGTACGTGTCGGCGATGGTGAACGGCTCGGCGAAGCTGACCAGCATCGACTCCAGGGACTCCCGCTCCGCGTCGGTGGCCGGCCAGGCGATCTCCGCCGGGATCGGCGCGCTCGCGGTCGCCGCATCCAGCTGCTCGATGCCGTTCGGATCGACGGTCAGTTCGGTGAGCCCGTTGAACTCGGTCACCGCACCGGTGACGCGGACGTAGTCGCCGAGGGCTACGGCGCCGACCTGCTGCGGGGCGTAGACGAACAGGGCGTCGGAGGCGAGGTGACTGCCGAGGTCCACGGCTCCACCGGTGCCGGCGGTCTGGATGACGAAGCCGTTGAATCCACCGACCGGGTAGGACGCCGTGACGAATCCGGACGTGATCACGCTCTGTCCGGTGAAGGGCGACACCGCACCGGTGCCCTGCACCTCGGCGATGCTCGCCGCGACGGGTTCGGTCGGGTCAACCGGGTCCACGGGGTCCGTGCTGCCGCCCGAGTCCGGAGTGGGGGCCCCGGCGACGAAGTCCACCCGGTTGTCGGCGGTGTTCGCGTGCTGCACGCGAGAGACGGAGGTGGCATTGGTCGTGGCCGGGGCGGCACCCGTTCCGGCCCAGTCGCCGGCGTTGCCCCAACCGACGAAGTCGACCACGTCGTCGCGCGTGGCGATGCCGGTGGCACCGGTGATCGCCTGCTCCGAGCTGACCAGCGCGACCTTTCCGGCCGTCCCACTCATCGCGATCGTGCCGTCGACGTCGACGTCCACGTCGAAGCCGGGCAGGGCGGTGTTCGCGCCGAGGGCCTCGCCGATGACGATCGAGCCGCCGGCGGGAATGGCCCGAGCGCCGAGCTTGGTCACCTGCCAGGAGGCGCCGGTGGCGGAGGCGTACTGCACGCTCCATCCGGAGACGTCCACCGGCGCGGTGCCGGGGTTGTGCAGCTCGATGAAGTCGCGGTTGAACGGGGCGCCGCTGTTGCCGCCCCCGCCGTAGACCTCATCGATCAGGACGGGGGAGTCGGGGCCGGCCCCGGCGGGCCGCGGCGGTGGCGGCGGTGGGGACGGCGACGAACGTCGCCGCCGCGAGCAGAGCTGCGACGGCGGCCGCCGACGCGCGGCGTGGTGGGGTGGCCAGGGGCACGGGGAAACCTCCAGGGGAAGGAGTGCACGGAGGATGCGCACGATTCGATCGAATCGGAGGATCCGGGGGCCGGACAACAACGGGGCGGTTAACGTTCTCTCACCCTGGTGAGGTTTCTCTCACCTCGCGAGGGGACGAACTCGCGGCCGTGCGGAGACGCGGGCAGGCAGGGGGCGAGCGGCGGAGCCGGTAGACTCATGCGGATATGTCTCCACGCGCCCTGAAGCCGCTCGAGCCCGCCGCGACGCCGCCCGAGTTCATCCGAAACTTCTGCATCATCGCGCACATCGACCACGGCAAGTCCACGCTGGCCGATCGCATGCTGCAGATCACCGGTTCCGTCTCCGACCGCGACATGCGGGCGCAGTACCTGGACCGCATGGACATCGAGCGCGAGCGCGGCATCACGATCAAGAGCCAGGCCGTCCGCATGCCCTGGGAGCAGGGCGGTCAGGCGTTCGCGCTGAACATGATCGACACCCCCGGACACGTGGACTTCTCGTACGAGGTGTCCCGGTCCCTGGCCGCCTGCGAGGGCGCGATCCTGCTGGTGGACGCCGCGCAGGGCATTGAGGCGCAGACGCTCGCGAACCTGTACCTCGCACTGGAGAACGATCTGACGATCATTCCGGTGCTGAACAAGATCGACCTCCCCGCCGCGGACCCGGAGAAGTTCGCCGCGGAACTGGCGAACCTCATCGGCGGCTCGCCGGATGACGTCCTGCGTGTGTCCGGCAAGACCGGCGTCGGGGTGGACGAGCTGCTGGACAAGATCGTGCGGGACATCCCGGCGCCCGTCGGCGACCCGGACGCGCCCGCCCGCGCCATGATCTTCGACTCGGTGTACGACACCTACCGGGGCGTCGTGACCTACGTCCGCATGGTGGACGGCCGTCTGCAGCCGCGCGAGCGCATTCAGATGATGTCGACGAAGGCCACGCACGAGGCGCTGGAGATCGGCGTCTCCAGCCCGGAGCCGCTGCCGACGCAGGGCCTCGCGGTCGGCGAGGTCGGCTACCTCATCACCGGTGTGAAGGACGTCCGCCAGTCCAAGGTCGGTGACACCGTCACGAACGCCCGCAAGCCCGCGACCACGGCGCTGTCCGGCTACACCGACCCGAAGCCCATGGTCTTCTCCGGTCTGTACCCGATCGACGGCTCCGACTACCCCGACCTGCGGGAGGCGCTGGACAAGCTCAAGCTCTCCGATGCGTCTCTGGTCTACGAGCCGGAGACCTCGGTCGCCCTCGGCTTCGGCTTCCGCTGCGGCTACCTCGGCCTGCTGCACCTGGAGATCGTCACCGAGCGCCTGCGACGTGAGTTCGGCCTGGACATCATCACCACCGCGCCCAGCGTGATCTACGAGGTCCTCACCAGCGACAACAACGAGACCGTCATCGTGACGAACCCCTCCGAGTACCCGGACGGTCGTGTGGCGAGTGTGTCCGAGCCGATCGTCAAGGTCGCGATCCTGACGCCGAAGGACTACGTCGGCACGGTCATGGAGCTGTGCCAGTCCCGTCGTGGCACGCTGCTCGGCATGGACTACCTCTCCGAGGACCGCGTCGAGCTGCGCTACACCGTGCCGCTCGGCGAGATCGTGTTCGACTTCTTCGACCAGCTGAAATCGCGCACGCAGGGCTACGCGAGCATGGACTACGAACCCGCTGGCCAGCAGGAGGCGGACCTGGTCAAGGTCGACATCCTGCTGCAGGGCGAGAAGGTCGACGCGTTCAGCTCGATCGTGCACCGCGAGAAGGCCTACGCCTACGGCACGATGATGACCGAGCGCCTGCGCAAGCTCATCCCGCGTCAGCAGTTCGAGGTGCCGATCCAGGCTGCGATCGGCGCCCGCATCATCGCCCGCGAGAACATCCGGGCCATGCGCAAGGACGTCCTGGCCAAGTGCTACGGCGGCGACATCTCCCGCAAGCGCAAGCTCCTCGAGAAGCAGAAGGAGGGAAAGAAGCGCATGAAGATGGTCGGTCGCGTGGAGGTCCCCCAGGAGGCGTTCATCGCCGCGCTCTCCGGCGACATCGAGGGCAAGGAGAAGTAGTCCGCCGTCCCTGCGGACCGTTCTCGGCCTCTCACCTGCGGCGGGAGAGGCTCTCATCCAGCGTGCGTCGACCGGGCGATCGGGCCCGCGACCACTGCCGTCGAGGGGGATGGTCGGCATCCTGCCAGGCCCGGAAACGTTAGGCTGTACTTCATGCGCCGAGGGACGTTCCGTGACGACGATCAGACCGTCGACTATGCCGCCGTGGGCGCGACGCAGGCGCAGGACCTCATGCAGTACCCGCCGGAGAAGAGCACTCCGGCCGAGGAGTCGTGGCGTCTCGGGTCGGGCGAGGACCGCTTCCGCTCGGCGAGTGACGCGCTGTTGTCCTGGACCGCGCAGAAGGCCTCCGGCTTGAGCGTTTCGGATGTGCGCCCGGCCTCCGGACCCGCGTATCTCGGCGTCAGCTTCGACGATCAGGGCAACCCGATCACGCCGAGCCGGCACGAGGTCGAGCAGCGCTTCGACGAGGACGGCACGCCGTTCGTCGGGCCGGGTATGTCCGTGCGTTTGAACGGTCGCGTGGCCGGCTTCCGCGCCGACGCCGAACTGCGGGTGATCTTCGTGATCGAGGAGAAGCGCCGCGTCGGCTTCGCCCTCGGCACGGTGTCCGATTCGGTCGTCTCCGGCGAGGAATCGTTCATGATCGAGTGGGGTCAGAACGACGAGGTGTGGTTCACGGTGCGCGCCTTCGACGCCCCGAGCGCGTACCTGTACAAGGTGATCCCGGCCCTGATCCGTCGTCGGCGAAAGGCGCTGTTCACGGGTTACCTCCGCGCGATCTCGCCGCTGTACACCACCCCGCAGGGCTGATGGGCGGACCGCTCCTGGACGGAGATCCGGTTCCGGCTGACGGTGCGCTGCCCCCGGGAGTCACGATCGATCCGGCCGCCGATTTCAGCGTCTACCTGCACGTGCCGTTCTGTCGCGTGCGCTGCGGCTACTGCGATTTCAACACCTACACCGCGACGGAACTGCGGGGTGCGCGCCAGGACACCTACGCCGACACGCTGCTGCACGAGGTCGCGCTCTCCCGTGACGTGCTGACGCGTGCGGGTGGGTTGCGTCCGGCGTCCACGGTCTTCTTCGGCGGCGGCACGCCCACCCTGCTGCCGGCCGGTGACCTCGCCCGCATGCTGAACGGGGTCCGGGACACGTTCGGGCTCGCTGACGGCGCCGAGATCACCGTCGAGGCGAACCCGGACACCGTCACCGATGCGGTCGCCGAGGAGCTCGCCGCGGCGGGGGTCACGCGCATGTCGATCGGCATGCAGTCCGCCGTGCCGCACGTGCTCGCCGCCCTCGAACGCACGCATGATCCGGCCAACGTGGCCACCGCGGTCGCCTCAGCGCGCCGGGCCGGGCTCGATGTCAGCGTCGATCTCATCTACGGCGCACCGGGGGAGTCCGTGTCGGACTGGCGGAGGTCGGTGGAGACGGCGATCGCGCTGGACCCGGACCACATCTCCGCCTACGCGCTGATCATCGAGGACGGCACCAAGCTCGCGCGGCAGATCCGCCGTGGTGAGGTTCCGGCGCCGGATGACGACCTGCAGGCGGACATGTACGAGCTCGCTGACGCGCTGCTCGGTGCGGCGGGGTACGACTGGTACGAGATCAGCAACTTCGCTCGCGGCGCGGAGCACCGTTCGCGGCACAACCTGGCCTACTGGCGCGGCACCGACTGGTGGGGTTACGGCCCCGGCGCGCACAGCCACGTCGCCGGTGTCCGCTGGTGGAACGTCAAGCACCCGGCTGCGTACGCGCAGCGGCTGGCCGCCGGCACGTCGCCGGCTCACGCGTCCGAGACGCCCGATGCGGAGGCCACACGGCTCGAGCGCGTGCTGCTGCTCTCGCGTATTCGCGAGGGCCTCGCGGTGTCCGAACTCGCGGATGACCGGCGCGCGGCCGTCGCCGGTCTCATCGCGGACGGCCTCGTCGAGCCCACCGACGCGCTGCGAGGATGTGTGGTCCTCACCCTCCGCGGGCGTCTGCTGGCCGATGCCGTGGTTCGCGCTCTCACTGACTGACCCCTCGCGACCGGGCGAGGCCCCCCGCGTACGGGAGAATGGGGGCATGAGTGATACGACGCAGCCCGGGGCCGGACTCAGCGATGAGGTCATCGATGGGACGTTCGACCTGGTCCGGGAGGGGCGCGTCGGTCCGCTCGGCGAGATGATCGACGCCGGGGTCCCGGTGGACGTGCGCAACCGCCGCGGCGACACCATGCTGATCATCGCGGCGTACCTCAAGCAGCCGCACGCTCTCGCCGAGCTCATCCGCCGTGGGGCGAACCTGGACCTGGAGAACGCCGCCGGTCAGACCGCGATCACCTCCGCCGTCTTCCGCGGCGATGAGGACGCCCTTCGCCTGCTGCTGGAGGCGGGCGCGAACCCGGACGCCGGCTTCCGCACCGGGCGCCAGATCGCGGAGCAGTTCGACCAGCCCCGGATGATCGCGGTCCTCGACGAGTACTCCGCGCGGTCCTGACCCCTCACTCCGACCGCCCGAGGCGGGCGAGCAGCCCGGCGCGTACGCGCGGCCATTCGTCGTCCAGGATCGAGAACTCCGCGACGCCCGCCCACGATCCGTCCACGCGGCGGGCGGTCCGGCGCGCGATGCCCTCGAATGTCGCGCCGAGTTTCGCGATCGCGGCGCGGGAGCGGCCATTGCGCTCGTCGGCCATGATCCGGACGCGCCCGTAGCCGGACGCGAACGCGAGCGTCAGCAGCAGCAGCTTGGTCTCGGGGTTGACCGACGTTCCCCAGACGCGCGGGGCGTACGCCGTCCAGCCGATGTGCGTCAGCCCCAGCTGCTCGTTGAAATCGGCCATCGTGGAGGTGCCGATGATGGTGCCGGTCGTGTCGCGCACGGCGAAGACGAGTCCGTCGTTCCAGCGCAGGCGCCAGGACGCCCAGGCGACGAAGTCGTCGTAGTCCGCGGGAGCTGCAGCAGGACCACCGCCGTACCCGCCGGCGAACACCTCGGGCACGCCGATCGCGTCGTACAGGCCGGGCAGGTCCTCCGCGGTGAGGGGGCTCAGGGTGACGTGCTCACCGACGAGCGTATGGGGGAGCGGGCGAGTGGCGACCGGGGCGAAGTTCGAGATCATGACTCCAGCGTGCGATCTGTCATGGTTCACTGGAAAGACCGGAATCAGCATTTTCCCATGTACCAATGGAGGCTTCATGCGCACGGCGGACACGGACCAACTCGCTCTGGTCGAGCACCTGCGCGGTGCACGCGGACGGGCCGAGCTCGTCGCCCGGCTGCGGCAGGGGATCACCGCGGGCGTGCTGCGTGATGGCGAGACGCTGCCCGCGACTCGGGTGCTGGCCGCCGATCTCGGCATCGCACGCGGCAGCGTCGTCCAGGCGTACGAGGAGCTCCTCGGCGAGGGCTTTCTCGCGACACGGCCCGGCGGGGCGACGCGCGTCGCGGCGGCGGTGAGCGCTCGGCCCGCCGCGCCGCCGGCCGTCGCGCCGGACACCACCGCACGCGAGCCGGAGCCGCGCATCGATCTGCGTCCCGGGCGTCCCGGCACCGTCGGTCTTGACACCGACCCGGCCTGGCGTGCCGCCTGGCGGCGCGGGGCCGACGCGGTGCCCGTCGACCTGCCCGACCTCGCCGGTGACCCGGGCCTGCGAGCAGAGATCGCCGCGCACGTCCGGCGCACCCGCGGGGTGGAGTGCGCGGCCGGAGACGTGGTCGTGACCGCGGGGACGGCCGAGGCGTTCCTGCTGATGCTGCTGACCCTGCGGCAGGGGAAGCCGCGCCTGCGGGTGGGGCTGGAGGATCCCGGGTACCGCTACGCCCGGCGCACGGTGACCGCCCTCGGCGATGAACCGATCGCGATCCCGGTACGAGACGGGTCCGTCGATCCCGCCGGGTTGCCGGCGCTGGACGCGATCATCGTCACGCCGAGCCACCAGTACCCGGTCGGCGGTGCGATGCCGGTCGCCCGGCGCTACGCCCTGCTCGAGTGGGCCCGCGAGCATGATGCCGTCGTGATCGAGGACGACTACGACAGTGAGTTCCGGCACGGCTCGGCGCCGCTGCCGGCGATCACGGGGCTCGTGCCGCGCGCCCCCGCGGTTCTGGTGGGGACCTTCTCCAAGACGGTGAGTCCGGCGTTGCGTCTCGGCTACCTCGTCATCCCCGACCCGGAGGTCGCCGCGGCCGTGCACGCGACCCGGGAGCTGCTGTCCACGCCGGTCGCCCAGCAGGTGCAGGACGCCGCTCGACACTTTCTCGCCGGCGGCGGCTACCGGCGCCACATCGCCCGGATGCGCCGGGTCTACGCGCATCGCCGCTCGCTCGTGGCCGGAGTCCGGCTGGCGGACGGCCTCACGCTCTCGGCTCTGGAGGGCGGCCTGCACGCGGTCATCAGCTGGCCCCGCGGTCATGTCGCCGGTCAGGCGCTCCGCGACAGACTCGGGCGGGCGGGGATCGCCTGCGGTGACCTGGACGACTACCGACTGGTGATGCGGGACGGCGACCCGGAGGGAGTCGTGGTCGGCTACGCCGCCGTGACCGACCTGCAGCTGGACGAGGCCCTCGCCGTGATCGCGCGGTCCTGAGTCGGCCGGTGGCGACGCGAGCCGCGATCAGCCGCAAGCCCGCGCGTCTTGGCCGGCGTCCAGGTGGGGTGGCTAGAATTAGCACTCGAAACGTGTGAGTGCCAACCGGAGGAGGAGCTGTGGTCACCGAACGCGGACTGCAAGTCCTGCGGGCGATCGTGCAGGACTACGTCGACACGAACGAGCCGGTCGGCTCGAAGTCCATCGTGGACCGACATGCCTTCGGGGTGTCCGCGGCCACGATCCGCAACGACATGGCGGCGCTGGAGGAAGAGGAGCTGATCACCGCTCCGCACACCTCGTCCGGACGCATCCCGACGGACAAGGGCTACCGCATGTTCGTCGACCACCTGGCTCAGCTGCGACCGCTGTCGACCGCTCAGCGCCACGCGATCACCTCCTTCCTGGCGGACCCCGCCGATCTCGACGACCTGCTCACGCGCACGGTCCGCCTGCTCACCCGGATCACCGGTCAGGTCGCGATCGTGCAGTACCCGTCCTTCGCCCGCGCCGTCGTGACGCACGTCGAGCTCGTGCTGATCGCGCCCCAGCGGATGCTGGTGATCCTGGTCACGGACACCGGCCGCGTCTCTCAGCGCGTGGGCACCGTGTCCGAGCCGGTCGAGGAGAACGAGGTGGGGGCGTTGCGCACCCGCCTGGCGTCCCTGTTGACCGGACAATCCGCCCGGGCCGGAGCGGACAACATCGCGACGCTGCTGTCCCAGGAACCGGGATCAGAGGTCGTCGTGCACGACCTCGCTCGCCTCGTGGCCGAGGAGTTGGCGGAGTTCCGCCAGGACCGCCTGGTCATGGCGGGAGCCGCGACCCTGGCACAGCGGGAGCAGGACTTCCGTGGCAGCATCCACCCGCTGCTGCAGGCGATCGAGGAGCAGGTCACGCTGCTGCGTCTGATGGGCGAGATGGCCTCGGACGGCAACGGCCTGTCCGCGAGCATCGGCCGCGAGAACGAACCGTTCGGGCTGGCGGAGGCGGCCGTGGTCGCCGGCGACTACGACGCATCCGGTGCCAGCGCCCGCGTGGGCCTGATGGGCCCGATGCGCATGGACTATTCGAGCAACCTGGCGGCGGTGCGCGCGGTCGCGCGCTATCTCACCACGCTGCTGGACGAGGACGACGCACGTCCCTGACGTGCCGGAGAGGTGAAAGTGGCAGACCACTACGAGGTACTGGGCGTTGCGAAGGACGCCAGCCCGGAGGAGATCAAGAAGGCGTACCGGCGGCTCGCGCGCGAGCTGCACCCGGACGTCAACTCCGCTCCCGACGCCGAGGACAAGTTCAAGAACGTCACGCACGCGTATGACGTCCTGAGCGACCCGGAGCAGCGCCGTCGCTACGACATGGGCGGGGATGAGAACCCGTTCGGCGGGGCCGGCGGATTCGGCGGCTTCGGCGACATCTTCGAGCAGTTCTTCGGTGCCGGAGGCGGCGGCGGGCGGGCGGCGCAGCCGCGGTCCCGGCGCGAGCGCGGCCAGGACGCCCTGGTTCGCATCACCCTCGACCTCGGCGATGTCGTCTTCGGCGTGCACCGCGACATCGAGGTGGACACGGCCGTGCTGTGCGAGACCTGCCAGGGCTCGTGCTGCGCCCCGGGCACCTCGCCGGTCACGTGCGACGTGTGCGGCGGCTCCGGCCACGTGCAGCGCCAGGTTCGAAGCCTGCTCGGCCCCGTCGTGACCACCGCGCCGTGCGGGTCCTGCCAGGGTTACGGCACCGTCATCCCGAACCCGTGCCCGACCTGTCAGGGTCAGGGTCGCGTTCGCTCCCGCCGCACCGTCGGTCTGGACATCCCGGCCGGTGTCGAGACCGGACTGCGTCTGCAGCTGCCGGGGTCCGGCGAGGTCGGCCAGGCCGGGGGCCCCAACGGCGATCTCTACGTCGAGGTGCAGGTCGCCCCGCACCCGGTCTTCTCGCGCGACGGCGATGACCTGCTCGCGACCCTGGAGGTCTCCATGACCGACGCCATCCTCGGGACGACGACCTCGATCGACGGTCTGGACGGTCCGGTGGACCTGGAGATCCGCGCGGGCGTGCAGGGCGGCGACGTCCTGACCATCAAGGACCGCGGAGTGACGCCCCTGCGCGGCAGCCGCCGCGGTGACCTGCGGGTCGGCGTGCACGTGGTGACCCCCACGAAGCTCGACGCCAAGGAGCGTCAGCTCGTTGAAGACTTCGCCAAGCGCCGCAAGGCCCCGGGACCGCAGCTGGCGCAGTTCCAGCAGGGACTGTTCTCCAAGCTGCGCGATCGCTTCCGGACGCACTGACGTGGCGCTGCACTTCCTCGTCGATGACCCGGCCGCGCTCCTCTCGGACGAGGTGGAGCTGACCGGGCCCGAGGCGCACCACGCCGCCACGGTGCGGCGCGTTCGCGTCGGCGAGACGGTGACGATCGGCGATGGCCAGGGTGCCTGGCACACGGGCGAGGTTCTCGAGGTCGCGCCCAAGCGCGTCCTGGTCCGGATCACGGAACGCACCACCGTGCCGCTGGAGCAGCCGTCATTCGTCCTGGTCCAGGCACTGGCCAAGGGGGACCGCGACGAGATGGCGGTCCAGGCGGCGACCGAGCTCGGTGTCGATGAGATCGTGCCGTGGCAGGCCAAACGCAGCGTGTCGCGCTGGGAGGGGCCGAAGCAGGCCAAGGGCGTGCAGCGCTGGCGAACGATCGTGCGGGAGGCCGCCAAGCAGGCGCATCGCGCTCATCTGCCGCACGTGTCCGACCCGGAGGGGATCGATGCGCTCGTCCGCCGCGCCGGGGCGGAGAACGCTCTCATGCTGGTGCTGGAGCCCAGCGCGACCGCGCGCCTGACGGAGGTCGAGCTGCCCGCCGACGGGACCGTGGTCCTCGTGGTCGGTCCGGAGGGTGGCATCGCGCCCGAAGAGCTGGAGCGCCTCCGCGACGCGGGCGCCCGCGTCGTGAAGCTCGGCGACACCGTGCTGCGCACCTCCACGGCGGGTCCGGCGGCGCTCGCCGCGGCATCCGTCGCCCTCGGACGCTGGTGAGCGCCGGTCGGTAGACTGGACGCATGAGCGAGCCCTCGATCTTCACGCGCATCCTCACCGGCGAGATCCCCGGTGAGATCCTGCTGAACACCGACCGCGTGTTCGCGATCCGGGACATCAACCCGCAGGCGCCGCTGCACCTTCTCGTCATTCCGAAGACGGAGCAGTACCGTGACGTCACCGAGCTCGCCGCCGGCGATCCGGACCTGATGGCCGAAATGGTCGCCGCCGCGCAGCAGCTCGCGAACGAGCACGCGAACGGCGAGTACCGGCTCATCTTCAACAACGGTGCAAGCGTCGCGCAGTCCGTCTTCCACGTGCACGCGCATGTGCTCGGCAATTTCACGAAGGACTCTCTCGTTGGCTTCTGACGATACGACGACCGTTCGCATCCTTGCGGACGGCATCGCCATGGTCCGCCTCCTCGGGCCCCAGGACCGTCTGCTGCGGATGGTGGAGAAGGAACACCCGGATGTGGACGTGCACGTCCGCGGCAACGAGATCACCCTCACCGGTGAGCCGGATGCGGTCGCGGCCGCCCGCGCGCTCGTGGACGAACTCATCGCGATGACCCGGAGGGGGGCGGATCTGGCGCCGGATGACGTCGCCAGTTCCTCGCGCATTCTGCAGCGCGAGGAGGGCATCCGCCCGTCCGAGGTGCTGAGCGAGCCGATCCTGTCCTCACGCGGCAAGGTGATCCGGCCGAAGACCCTCGGTCAGCGCGACTACGTGGACGCGATCGATGCGAACACGATCGTGTTCGGCATCGGCCCCGCCGGAACCGGCAAGACGTATCTCGCGATGGCGAAGGCCGTCCAAGCCCTCCAGCGCAAGGAGGTCAGCCGCATCATCCTGACCCGTCCGGCGGTGGAGGCGGGGGAGCGGCTGGGCTTCCTCCCCGGCACGCTGAACGACAAGATCGACCCGTACCTGCGCCCGCTGTACGACGCGCTGAACGAGATGATGGACCCGGAGATCGTGCCGAAGCTGATGGCGACGGGCACGATCGAGGTCGCGCCGCTGGCGTACATGCGCGGTCGCACGTTGAACGACTCGTTCGTCGTGCTCGATGAGGCGCAGAACACCACGCCCGAGCAGATGAAGATGTTCCTCACGCGCCTCGGCTTCGGCACCCGGATGGTCGTCACCGGTGACATCACCCAGGTGGACCTGCCCACCGGGTCCTCCGGGCTCCGCCTCGTGAGCCGGGTACTGTCCGACATCGACGACATCCACTTCGCCCGCCTGACCAGCGACGACGTGGTCCGCCACTCCCTGGTCGGCCGGATCGTGGACGCGTACAGCGAGTACGACGAGAAGCGCGCCGCCGCCCGACACGAGCGGGATCAGGCCAGTGAGTTCGCGAATCGCGCCGAACGGCGCTCCGCCCGCCCCGCGGGCCCCCGAGACCGACTCCCCAAGCGAGGCTGAGACCACATGATCGAGATCAACAACGAATCCGGCGTCGCCGTCGACGAATCGGTGCTGCTGCGGCTGACCGAGAGCAACCTCGCGAAGCTCAACGTCAGTCCGGACGCCGACGTCGCCATCGTCCTGGTCGACGAGGGAGCGATGGAGGCCCTGCACCTGCAGTGGATGGACGAGCCCGGCCCCACCGACGTCCTGAGCTTCCCGATGGACGAGCTGCGCCCGGGTACGCCGGACCGTCCGACCGCTCCCGGCCTCCTCGGGGACATCGTGCTGTGCCCGCAGGTCGCCGAGGTCCAGGCCGTCGGGGCGAAGCACTCCACGCTGGACGAGCTGATCCTGTTGACCACGCACGGCCTGCTGCACCTGCTCGGGTTCGACCACGCCACTCCCGATGAGGAGCGCGAGATGTTCGGTCTGCAGCGCGAACTGATCGCCGCCTTCGGATCCGCCGAGCGACGATCGGCGCGTTGATGTCACCGATCACCCTCGGGTTGATCCTCATCGCGGCCGCCGTCGTGCTGGTCGCCATCGGCGGTCTGATGGCCGCGCTCGACGCCGCACTCAGCGTCACCAGCCGGGCCGACCTCATCGAGTGGAGCCACGAGGACGGCCGCAACTCCGTCGCCCTCGGGCGCATCGGCACGGATCCGGGTGCCCACATGAACGCCGTGGTGTTCATGCGCATCCTCACCGAGACCGGCGCCGCGGTGCTGGTCACGGCGGCGTTCATGCTCATGATCGACAACATCTGGTGGGCCCTCCTGCTCGCCGTCGTCGTGATGACGCTGATCTCGTTCGTGCTCGTCGGTGCCAGCCCACGCAGCGTCGGCCGTCAGCACGCCACGCGCCTGCTGCGCAGCGCGGCGCCGCTCGTGCGGTTCTCGCGCATCCTGCTCGGTCCGCTCGCCCACGGCCTGGTCGTGCTCGGCGACCGCCTGACCCCGGGCATCGCACGTGGGACATCGTTCACCACCGAGGACCAGCTGCTCAGCATGCTCGATGAGGCCGCGCGCGCCGACCTCATCGAGGAGGACGACCGCGAGCTCATCCACTCGGTGTTCGACTTCACCGACCGCTTCGTGCGCGCGGTGATGGTGCCGCGCACCGACTGGGTTTCGCTGGATGTCGAGCAGACCGCGCGGGAGGCCATGGACCTGTTCCTGTCCACCGGCGTCTCGCGCGTCCCGGTCGTGGACGGCGACGATGTCGAGGGCGTGCTGTACATCAAGGACCTCGTCCGCCACCTGTACGGCGAGCACGGCGAGGGGGAGCCCGTCTGGGATGCTCCGGCCAAGCCGATCGCCCGCCGGGCCGTGTTCGTCCCGGAGTCGATGAAGGCCGAGACGCTGCTGCAGCAGATGAAGCGCGACGCCGTGCACGTGTGCATGGTCGTCGACGAGTACGGCGACGTCGTGGGCCTGGTCACACTGGAAGACCTCATCGAGGAGCTCGTCGGCGACATCTCCGATGAGTACGACGATCGGGCGGCGGAGAGCGTGGACCTCGGCGACGGCCGGTTCCGCGTGAACGTCCGCGTGGGACTCGACGAGGTCGGCGACCTGTTCGACATGGACCTCGAAGACGACGAGGTCGACACCATCGGCGGACTGCTGGCGAAGGCGCTGGGGCAGATTCCGGAGACCGGCGCGGTCGGTCACATCGCCGGTCTGGTGATCACCGGAGATCAGACCCTCGGACGCCATCGGGGCGTTTCGACGGTGATCGTGGAACGGGCCGAGGCGCCCGTCGAAGACGAAGCGGGTTCGCGCCCGCGCACCGGGGAGCACTCGGTGATCAGGAAGGCGGAATGATGCGCAGTGGATTCGTGACGTTCGTGGGACGGCCCAACGTGGGCAAGTCCACGCTCACCAACGCTCTGGTGGGGGAGAAGGTGGCGATCACCAGCGAGAAGCCGCAGACCACGCGCCGCGCGATCCGCGGCATCGTGAATCGTCCCGACGGCCAGCTCGTGATCGTGGACACCCCGGGCATCCACCGGCCGCGCACCCTGCTCGGTCAGCGCCTGAACGACCTCGTCGAGCAGGTCCTCGGTGACGTCGACGTGATCGGCTTCTGCGTTCCGGCGGACCAGAAGGTCGGACCGGGCGACCGTCGTATCGCGGCGTCCCTGGACGGCTACGGTCGGGCGAAGAAGGTCGCCATCGTGACCAAGACCGACGCCGCCGGCAAGGACGCGGTCATGGAGCGGCTCATGGAGGTCGACTCCCTGCGTGAGGACTGGGCCGCGGTGATCCCGCTCTCCGCCGTGACCAACGATCAGCTCGAGGTCCTCTCCGACGAACTGCTGGCGCTGATGCCGGAGGGCCCCGCGCTGTACGAGGAGGGTGTCACCACTGACGAGTCCCTCGAGGACCGCATCGCGGAGATCATCCGCGAGGCGGCGCTGTCCGGTGTGCACGATGAGCTGCCGCACTCCATCGCCGTCACGATCGAGGACATCTCCGAGCGCGAGGACGGGTCCCTCACCGACGTCTACGCGAACATCGTCGTCGAGCGCGACAGCCAGAAGGCGATCATCATCGGCCGCAAGGGCGCGCGCCTGCGCGAGGTCGGTGCCACCGCCCGCGCGCAGATCGAGCCCCTGATCGGCATGAAGATCTTCCTCTCCCTGCACGTCCGCGTGGCCAAGGAGTGGCAGCGCGACCCGAAGCAGCTGGGTCGCCTCGGCTTCTGACCGCTCCCGGTCGCCTCGGCCTCTGACGGCGCGGGTGTCATCCCCGCGCGGGCTCGGCGACGGTGGCGGTCGCGCGGCCGAGGGGACGGCGCAGGCGCGCGACGGCGCCGGCGGCGCAGGAGGGCAGCGTGAGCTCCTCCGGACGAGCGGCGACGACGTGACCGCCGCCGGCGAGGACGGCCACCGCGATCCGGGAGAGCAGATCGCTGCCGGTCTCACCGAAGCGCAGGGCGCCGGTGATGTCATCGAGCTCGCCGATCTCGTCCACCGCCGTGTCGTAGACGAGCGTGTCGATCGCGCCCGTGACCGCGCCGCGCGCGATCTCGGACAGGTCCTCTGCCACGAGGTCGCGCTGATCCGTGTGGATGATGGCATCCGCGATCTCCCGCACACCCTCGGCGTTGGCCACCTCCAGACCGCTGCGGATCGCGGCGTCCACCGCGTGGTCCGTGAGGCGGTCCGCCGCGCCGCGCACCGCGTGGACCGGGCGCCGCTGCGGATGGGAGCGGAACATCGACAGCAGCGGCTCCGCGGCGAACAGGAACAGCGGAGCGATACCGGACGGATCCAGCGCGCCCAGCTCCGTGTCGACCGCCGCGGCGACACGGGCGGCGTACTTCTCCAGGAGCAGCTTCTTGCCCTCGTACCCGACCAGGCGGCGCACGTGCGAACGGTCACGGACGGTGGCTCGGTTGGTGGCGTCGGCGACGTCCTCGGGATGGGTCGGATCGATCGGAAGCTCGGCCGCCCGGGTCCGCGCGGTGGCGCGGTACAGGTTCCACCCGTCCGCGGACAGGGTGACGGCGAAGGCCTCCTGTGCGGAGGTGACGGCCCGCATGAGCTGGCCGACGTCGAACCGGTCGGCGGCCTGCACCTGCGGCACCACCCGGTTCGGCAGAACCCAGACCTCGGCCAGCGCAGGACAGAGGTACAGCGCGACGGATCGGGACAGGTGCTCGCGCAGACGCCCGCGTCGGATCTCCTCCCAACCGGCGCGGATGCGCTCTTCGTCGAGACGGGTCAGGCCGCGTGCACGCAGTGCGCGCACGCCGGCGTCCACCCCGCTGGCGACGGCGGCGCGACCGGTCGCGGCATCCGCCGGGTCCGTGGGGGCGTAGACCGTGATCGCGGCGCGGTGCGGCCCGTCCAGACGCATCACATCATCGCGGGTGGGGAGCAGATGAGTGGTGGACACGACAGCCTCCTTCGTCCGGGAATCCCACCCTGGACCCCGCTCGCCCGGTCCAGCCCACGTCTGCGTGTCCGGGGGAGTGTTCTGGGTATGGCGGGACGGGGATGCCGTACCGGTCGGGCCGGAATCGGGCCGGCCAGGATCTGGTGTTACGATGGCGTCATGCGCATGGCTGTGCTTCTCCTTAGCCGCCGCGACGAGACCTCGTTCTAGGGCCTTCCTCGTCGCGGAGTCTGGCGTTGGCCCGCATAGCCGCAATGAGAGAAGCGAAGCCATGAAGAACACCCAGCAGCCGTCGTCCATGCCGATCCACAAGTACCGGCCGTATCACGAGATCCTGCCGGTCGATCTGCCCGACCGCACCTGGCCGTCCCAGCGCATCACCGAGGCACCCCGCTGGTGCGCGGTCGACCTGCGCGACGGCAATCAGGCGCTGATCGACCCGATGAGCCCCGAGCGCAAGCGCATCATGTTCGAGCTGCTCGTGCAGATGGGCTACAAGGAGATCGAGGTCGGGTTCCCGTCCGCGAGCCAGACGGACTTCGACTTCGTCCGTCAGCTGATCGAGGAGAACCTGATCCCGGACGACGTCACGATCCAGGTGCTGACGCAGTCGCGCGAGCACCTGATCGCTCGGACGTACGAGGCCATCGCCGGGGCGAAGCAGGCGATCGTGCACCTGTACAACTCCACGAGCATCGTCCAGCGTGAGGTCGTCTTCCGCACCGACGAGCAGGGCATCATCGACATCGCCCTCGAGGGTGCGCGCCTGTGCCGCGAGTACGAGAAGCGCATTCCGGAGACGGCCGTCTACTACGAGTACTCGCCGGAGAGCTACACCGGCACCGAGCTCGACTTCGCGGTGAAGATCTGCAATGAGGTCCTGGAAGTCCTGGAGCCGACGCCGGACCGCAAGGTCATCATCAACCTGCCCGCGACTGTCGAGATGGCGACGCCCAACGTCTACGCCGACTCGATCGAGTGGATGGGCCGCCACATCAACCGCCGCGAGAACGTCGTCATCTCGCTGCACCCGCACAACGACCGCGGCACCGCCGTGGCCGCCGCGGAGCTGGGCTACATGGCCGGCGCGGACCGCATCGAGGGATGCCTGTTCGGCAACGGTGAGCGCACCGGCAACGTCGACCTGGTCACACTGGGCATCAACATGTTCACGCAGGGCATCGACCCGCAGATCGACTTCTCCGACATCGACCGCGTGAAGCGGACGGTCGAGCACTGCAACCAGCTGCCCGTCCCGGAGCGCAGCCCGTGGGGTGGCGACCTGGTCTTCACCGCGTTCAGCGGTTCGCACCAGGACGCCATCAAGAAGGGCTTCGAGGCCATGGAGGCCAAGGCCGCCGCTGCCGGCGTCACGGTCGATGAGATCGAGTGGGCGGTCCCGTACCTGCCGATCGATCCGAAGGACCTGGGCCGCTCGTACGAGGCCGTCATCCGCGTGAACTCGCAGTCCGGCAAGGGCGGCGTCGCGTACCTGCTGAAGACCGACCACAACCTGGACCTGCCTCGCAAGCTGCAGATCGAGTTCTCCGGCGTCGTGCAGACCAAGACCGACGGTGAGGGTGGCGAGATCACCTCCGACGAGATCTGGAACACGTTCTCCGATGAGTACCTGCCGGCTGCGGACACCGAGGGCAAGTGGGGCCGCTTCGAGCTGCTGAGCACCCGGACCGCCAGCGACATGACGGGCGACGTCATCCTCGAGGTCACCATGCGTGACGGCGACGAGCGCGTCGAGCAGCGTGGCGTCGGCAACGGTCCGGTCGCGGCGTTCCTGAACATCGCCAGCGAGCACGGCTTCGACATCACGCTGTACGACTACGTCGAGCACGCCATGAGCGCCGGCGGCGACGCGCAGGCCGCGGCCTACATCGAGCTCGAGGTGGACGGCGACCGCCTCTGGGGCGTCGGCATCGACAACGACATCTCGACGGCGTCGCTGAAGGCGATCGTCTCGGCGGTCAACCGTTCGATCCGCACGCGCCGTCAGGCCGAGGCGGACGCCGTCCTGGTCTGACCCTTCTCTACTCCGCGAAACACCCAGGCACGTCCGAAACACCGCGAAATGCGGGGAGTCTCGGACGTGCCTGGGTGTTTCGCGGGTCAGGGCTTGACGATCGGGATGACGCCGGTCTCGGCGGCGACCTTGCGGCGATGCAGCTCCCGCTGCTCCGGGAGGGACAGGTCGAACACGACGGCCAGGACGCGAATGACGGCCGTGACCACGATGCCGATGATCGCGGCCGGCACGATCCCCACGCCGAGTTTCACGCTCACCGCGAGCACCGAGCACCCGCCGATCGCGGCGACCGCGTAGAGCGACCCGACGTGCATGATCGCGACCGGCAGGCCCATGATCACGTCACGCAGGATGGACCCTCCGACAGCCGCGGCCGTGCCGATGAAGATCGCCGGGATGACCGGGACACCGAGGACCAGAGCCTTCGCGGTGCCGAACGCGCCGAACATGCCGATCGCAACGGCGTCGAGCACCACCACGAGCGCGTTCACCCGCCGCAGCAGGCTGGAGATCAGCATGCCCAGCAGGGCCGCGCCGGCTGCCGCGATGAGATACCAGTTGGACTGCAGCGTCGCCGGCGGCACACCGAGGAGCAGGTCGCGGATGAGACCGCCGCCCATGCCGATCAGAATGCCGATGATCGCGACGCCGAGCGGGTCGAGGCGGCGCTGACCCTGGAACCCGGCCGCGAACATCGCGCCCTGGAGTCCGCCCAGGCCCACAGCCGTCAGATCGGCCCACAGCGGGATGATGAGCACATCGGAGTTCACCCGTCCATTCTGGCGTGCCCCGGACAGACCGGTGGTCCGCGGGCTACGTTTGACGGCATGCCGATGCGTTACACCCGACTGAGCCAGTCCTCCGAGTGGATCGAGCAGAACCTGCGAGCGGTCCGCGAAGCCGTCGGGGTGACCGCCGACTTCCCACCGGAGGTCACCGCGGAGGCCGAGAGCGCAGCGCGCTCGGTCGTCCTGCCCGATGAGGACGGCACGAACATCCCGTTCGTCACGATCGACCCGGCGGGTTCTCGTGACCTGGATCAGGCCCTCGCCATCGCGCACGAGGGTTCCGGGTTCGTCGTGCACTACGCGATCGCGGACCTGCCCGCCGTGGTACCCGCGGGCGGGGCGGTCGACCGGGAAGCCCGCGAGCGTGGACAGACGCTGTACGCCCCCGACGAGACGATTCCGCTGCACCCCCGCGTGCTGAGCGAGGACGCCGCCAGTCTGCTGCCGGACGTGGAACGCGGCGCCTACGTCTGGCGCATGGTGCTCGACGCGTCCGGAGCGGTCACCGAGACCACCCTGCGCCGAATGCGCGTACGCTCACGCGAGCAACTGAGCTATGTGGAAGCGCAGGAGCGCATCGAGCAGGGCGACCCCGCGCTGGTGCCGCTACGGGAGGTCGGGCGACTGCGCATCAGCCAGGAAGCCGGCCGTCAGGGGGCATCCCTCGGGCTGCCGGACGAGGAGGTCGTCCTGCGCGGGGGCCGCTGGCACATCACACGGCGCAGCATGCTGCCGGTGGAGGAATGGAATGCGCAGATCTCGCTGATGACCGGGATGGCGGCGGCGCGTCTTCAGCTCGATGCGGGTGTCGGAGTCCTGCGGACGATGCCGCGGCCGTCGGCGGAGGACATGGCGGAGTTCCGCAAGCAGTCCACGGCGCTCGGTGTGGATTGGCTCCCGGACGAGGACTACGGTGCCTACCTGCGCCGCCTGCCGCGCGAATCCCCGGTGACCCTGGCGATCCTGAATGCCGCGCGTCGGCTGTTCCGCGGCGCCGGGTACGTGGTTCTGAACGGCACCCGACCCGATGATGAGGTGACGCAGGCTGCGATCGGCGCACCGTACGCCCACACCACCGCACCGCTGCGTCGACTCGTGGATCGATACGTCCTCGCACACTGCGAAGCCATCGCCAACGGTCGTCCGGTCCCGGATTGGGCCACCGCGGGCCTGGAGGGCCTGCCCGAGATCATGCAGGAGTCCGGCTCGCGGGCGGGTCGCGTGGAACGAGAGTCCCTGGCGGTGGTCACCGCAGCGGTGATGGACAAGCGGGTGGGCTCGGAATTCGACGCCATCGTGCTGGAGCGCCGGAACGAGCGGGCGCGCGTGGAACTGGTCGACCCGCCGGTGGAGGCGGACGCCTTCGTGCGTGGCGAACCCGGCGCGCACGTCCGCGTCCGGCTGACCGGTGTGGACCTCGACGAACGCACGGTGACGTTCGAGGCGGCGGACCCCTCGCAGGCGACGCAGCCCGCCGCTCCGGCGAAGGACGGTGCGAGCGGCGGTGGGTCAGACCCCGGCCAGAAGTGACGCCCCGACCTCATCGATCGCCTCGGCCAGCTGATCCGGGGAGCTGATCATCGGCCAGTGTCCGGTGTCGATGTCGATGAGATCCACTGAGGTGGCGGCGGAGAGCTCCGGAACCTCGCCGGAGGCGATCCACTCCTCGCCGTCGTGGACGGAGAACTCCGGGCAGATCACCGTCACCGGCACGGTGCGACGCGCGGCATCGGTGTAGCGGACCGCGCCGAGCGCGACACCGCGCGAGACGGGACGGACCGAGATCGCGAGGTCGTCCAGTTCCTGCGGCGACAGATCTGCGGTGTCCGGCCCCGCGAACGGTTCCCAGCCGGGAAAGTGCATGCCGTCCTCGTGAACGGGGAAGAACGCGGCGTAGGACTCGCCGTCCGATCGCGGCATGCCGCCGATGAGAACGACCCCGGCCACGCTCTCAGCGCGCCGGTCGGCCGCCAGCCAGGCCAGGGTCGCGGCGGCGGAGTGACCCACCACGAGCGGCCGGTCGGCCGCGTCGACGGCCGTGATGACCGCGCTGAGCTGGTCGTCCAGCCGGACCCGGCGCGCGTCGTCGTCCGCCCCGGGCAGTCGCACCGTCGTGGCCCGATGCCCACGGCGGTTGAGGGCGGCGGCGGTGCGCGCCCAGACGGTATGCGGAAGCCAGAGCCCCGCGATGAGGATGATGTCCATGTGTCGACGCTAGGTGGGGCCACGGACACCGCGGCGCGTGCTCCGCAGTGCCGGTCGGATTCCGCCGTGTCGAGCGCGGGTATTGCGCACGCGAGCCACCCGGTGCGCCGAGCGACGTTGTCCGTGGCACGGCGGATAATGGATCGGTGCCCACCTATCGAGACGAAGCGGTGGTCCTGCGCACCCACAAGCTGGGCGAGGCGGACCGCATCGTCACAATGCTCAGTCGGCGCAACGGCAAGATCCGGGCGGTCGCGAAGGGTGTCCGACGGACCTCGTCCCGCTTCGGCGCGCGGTTGGAGCCGTTCATGGTCGCCGACGTGCAGCTGCACATCGGCCGCTCGCTGGACATCATCCAGCAGGCCGAGTCGCTCGGCGCGTACGGCGCCGACATCGCGATCCACTACGACCGCTTCACCGCGGCCAGCGCGATGGTGGAGACCGCGGACCGGCTGAGCGACGCCGAGGCCACCCCGCAGCAGTACCTGCTGCTCGTCGGGGGACTGCGCTCCCTGTCCCGCGGTGAGCACCAGCCGCGCGCGACGATGGATTCGTACCTGTTGCGCGTGATGGCGATGTCCGGCTGGTCGCCGGCCCTCGACGCCTGCGCGCGCTGCGGCGCTCCGGGCCCGCACGACTCCTTCGTGGCGCAGGCGGGTGGCATGGTGTGCCGCGGGTGCGCGCCGGCGGGCGCCGCTCGGGTCACGCCCACGACCGTCGCCGTGCTCGCCGCCCTGATGCGCGGCGACTGGGACCTCGTGGATGCCGCCGAGCAGCGCGACATCGGCGCCGCGTCCGGGCTCATCGCCGCCTACACTCAATGGCATATCGAGCGGGGCATCCGCTCCCTGGCCCACGTGGAGACCGTGTGACCCCGAAACCCTTCACCCACCGTGACGCCGAGCCGTTCCGCCCGGTCGACTGGACGGGGGAGTACCCGCCCGCGTACGCCCGCGGCACGGTGCCGAAGCACGTGGCGATCGTCATGGACGGCAACGGTCGTTGGGCGAACCGCCGGGGGCTGAGCCGTATCGAAGGTCACAAGGCGGGGGAAGCGTCTCTGTTGGACGTGGTCGCCGGAGCCCTGCAGGCGGGGGTGACGCACCTGTCGGTGTACGCGTTCTCCACCGAGAACTGGACGCGCTCGCCGGATGAAGTCCGCTTCCTGATGGGCTTCAACCGAGACGTGCTGCATCGCCGCCGAGACCAGCTCAACGAGTGGGGCGTCCGGGTCCGGTGGGCCGGACGCAAGCCGCGCCTATGGGGATCGGTGATCAAGGAGCTGCAGTACGCCGAGCAACTGACGGCCGGCAACGATCGTTTGACGCTGACGATGTGCGTGAACTACGGCGGCCGGGTCGAGATCGCCGACGCGGTGCGGGGCATCGCGGATGACGTCGCGGCCGGTCGGCTGCGGCCGTCCGCGGTATCCGAGAAGCTCATCGCCAAGCGCCTCTACCAGCCGGACATGCCGGACGTGGACCTGTTCGTCCGCTCGTCGGGGGAGCAGCGCACCTCCAACTTCCTGCTCTGGCAGTCCGCGTACGCCGAGATGGTGTTCCTGAACACCCTGTGGCCGGATTTCACGCGCCGGGACCTCTGGCACGCGATCGACCTCTACACCGGTCGCGAGCGGCGCTTCGGCGGAGCGGTGGACACCCCCGACGCGGTGGCGGGCTGAGATGACAGCCGTGCAGGTGCGCTGGGCCGAGCAGTCGGACGCGCACGCCGTCGCGGGCGTTCACATCGACAGCTGGCGCGTCGCGTACCGCGGACTCATCGCCGATGAGGTCCTCGACGGGCTGGATCTCACACAGCGCACACAGCGCTGGTCGGCGTTGATCGGTTCCTCAGAGCACGGTCTGCGCGTCGCGGAGCTGGACGGGCGGATCGTGGGCTGGGCGAGTTTCGGTCGCGGACGTGACGAGGGCCTGGAGGACCGCGGCGAGCTGAGTGGTCTCTATGCCGCTCCGGACGCGTGGGGCCACGGGGTCGGGCATGCACTCATCACCCGTGTCGAGGACGACCTGCGCGCGGACGGGTTCAGCTCCGCGTATCTCTGGGTCCTGGACGGCAATGAGCGTGCGATCGGCTTCTACGAGCGCCACGGCTGGCACGGCGACGGCACCGTGAAGATCGGCGCGGCGGGCGGGGCGAGCGACCTGCGCGAGCTGCGGCACGTCCGCACACTCTGAACGTCGCGGTCACTTCCGGCACATTCCTGCGCGCACGACTGCCGCGGGCGGGAGCATCCGCGTCAGAAGAGTTCGGCGTCCGTGAGCAGGTACTCGCGCTGCAGCGACGTGCCGAAGGGCTTGAGTTTCAGGCAGGACTCGTCCGTGGTGCACCGAGAGACGCTGTCCTTGGCGGAGTAGGTCCGGAATGCATCGATCTTGATGCGGAGGTCTTCGCCGGACACGTTCGCCGCGAGCGACCGTCCCGGGTAGCCGACCGCGTAGCGCACCTTGCTCTCCGGGAATCCCATCTCCGTCCAGGCGGTGCGCAGCAGGGATCCGACGGCACCGTGATCCGGATGATCGGGACGCCGGGGGTCGTCACCGACGTGCCAGTGCGATTCCAGCGGGACCATGCCGATCAGCGTCTGCGGGTCGTAGGCACGGATGAGTTCCTGCACGCTGGTGACGAGCTCCTCCCGCGTCACCGGGCGATCCGTGTCCAGCTGACGGGCCTCGGTGATGTCGCCGTCCAGCAGCCGCATGATCGTCGCGTGACCGGTGGAATCAAAACCGTTCGCGTCGATGTCGCCGTCGGGCAGGCGCATCAGGACGACCGTGATGCGCGGATCGCCCTGGGGGCTGACCGTGGTCAGGTGCAGCCCGGTGCGCAGATCGACGTCGCGCACGTCCCACCGGGCGTCCACCGGGGCCCCGCGCATGATGTTGTAGGCGCGCATCAGGCCCTCTTCGCGGTCCTTGACGTAGCCGAAACCTTTGCCGGCATCCCCGGCCGTGACGAAGACGGTGCGAACGCACCCGCCGTCGCGTTCGGCCTTCATCAGGGTGGGATTGGCGAAGAGCAGATCATCGTCGTAGTGCGCCATGACCGACATCGTGGTCGGGCCGTCGCACGGCAGTGCGGCCGGTGACACGGGCGGTGTGGTCGGTGCCGACGGGCTGTGCGGTGACGGCGGAGCGCTCGGGGTCGTGTGCGCGGGTACCGGCGTGAGCGTGGGGCGTGGTGTGGCCCCGGCTGCGAACAGTCCACCGCCGCCGAGCAGATGGCGGACGCCGATCGCCCCGCCGACCGCGATCAACGCCAGGACGACGCAGACGGCCACGACCACGCCGACCGGCGTGCGCTTCCATTTCGCTTGCGCGTGTCTCGCCACCGCGCATCCTTTCCCCCAGAACGATCCCGCCGCATTCTCCCATGCCCGCGGTGCTGATTCCTGCGACAACGCCCCACGTCGCGGCTGATTTTCCCCGGCCGGTGTCGGTCAGAACCGCTTTCTCAGCCGGCGCGTGCGGTCACCGGGGCGTGGCATCGGCGCGGGCGGAGAGCCACGCCTCCAGCTCACGCGGGTGACCGAAGCGCACGACAGCGAGGTCCGGGTGCGAGCGTCGCAGCTCCGGGATGTAGCGCTCGCGCCACTTCGCGTGCGTGCGCCCCTCCCACCGGAGCAGGTGGTTCTCGTCCACCAGGGCCCGCCAGAGCGGCCCCTCGCGATTCCCGGTCTGCGGCCAGATCTCCGCGCCGTCGAGGCGCCGGCGAAGGGTCCGTCGCCAGAGTCGGGCGCGGGCGATCCGGCGCGGATAATCCAGCCAGAGCAGCAGCTGCCCGCGGTCCGCAAGAAGATAGCCGGCGCCGTCCCCGAGATACTGCAGCTCACTGACCCACCGCTCGCTCGCCGCCACGCGCTCGACGTCGGCCGTGAAGGTGTCACGACGCGTCCATCCGGGGCCGTGGTACAGACTGTCCAGCTCGGTGTACGGCAGGTCCCACATCCGGGACACGGCGCGGCAGAGCGTCGACTTGCCAATGCCGGTGACGCCGCACACCAGGACGCGGTCGTGCGTCGGCAGCGGGTCGGTGGGGGAGAGCAGGGGCGCGGGGCCCGCGCTCATCGGGGCAGATTGGCCTCGATGACCGAGACGATCTCCTCGGCGTCGGGCTTGGTCTGCGGACGGAACCGGTGCAGTTCGCCACCGGGCGTCAGGACGAACTTCTCGAAGTTCCACATGATCGGACCCTTGGTGCCCTCGACGTCCTTGGCCTTCTTCAGCGCCTTGTACAGGGGAGCGGCGCCGGAACCGTTGACCTTGATCTTGTCCAGGATCGGGAACGAGACGCCCCAGGTCGTCGAGCAGTAGTCCAGGATCTCGTCCATGGAACCGGGTTCCTGGCCGAGGAACTGGTTGCACGGGAAGCCGAGCACGGTGAAGCCGCGCTCGGCGTAGGCCTTCTGCAGCTGCTCGAGCTGCTCGTACTGCGGAGTCAGACCGCACTTGGAGGCGACGTTGACCACCAGCACCACATCGTCGGCGTACTCGGCGAGCGTGTGCTCACTCCCGTCCGCTCCGGCGAAGGGGATGGTGCGCAGGTCCGTGGTCGTCTCGCTCATGTGCCGAGCCTACTGCGGAGCGCGGGTCGTGGCGCCGGGTGTGGAGGGATCTGGAAGAATGGGGGAGTGAACACTCTTCTGGCTCCCACGGCCGCCCCGCAGACGGGTGCGTCCACCGCGCCGTTGCGGATCGGGCCGATCGAGCTGGATGCTCCGGTCGTGCTCGCTCCGATGGCGGGAATCACGAACACGGCCTTCCGCCGCCTGTGCCGCGAGTACGGTGCCGGGCTCTTCGTCTCGGAGATGATCACCTCGCGCGCGCTCGTCGAGCGCAATGAGGTGACGATGCGCCTCGTGACGCACCACCCGTCCGAGACGACGCGGTCGATCCAGCTCTACGGCGTGGACCCGAAGACCGTCGCCGAGGCCGTCCGGATCATCGTCGCGGAGGACCGCGCGGACCACATCGATCTGAACTTCGGCTGCCCCGTCCCCAAGGTCACCCGCAAGGGCGGTGGTTCCGCGTTGCCGTGGAAGCACAGCCTGTTCAACGAGATCGTCACCGGCGCCGTGCAGGCCGCCGAGCACCTGCCGCTCACGGTCAAGATGCGCAAGGGCATCGACGAGAACCACCTCACCTACCTCGATGCCGGACGCATGGCCGAGGACGCGGGGGTCGCCGCCATGGCGCTGCACGGCCGCACTGCGAGCCAGTACTATTCCGGCCACGCGGACTGGTCCGCGATCGCGAAGCTCAAGGAAACGATCACCTCGGTTCCGGTGCTCGGCAACGGCGACATCTGGTCCGCCGATGATGCGGTGCGGATGATGGCGGAAACGGGTTGCGACGGCGTCGTCGTCGGTCGCGGTTGCCTGGGCCGCCCGTGGCTGTTCGGTGATCTCGCCGCCGCGCTCGGCCACCTGCCGACCACGCCGGTGGACGCCACGCTCGGCTTCGTCGCGGACGCGTTCCGGCGGCACGCCGAGCTGCTCGTCGAGTTCTTCGAGGACGAGGACCGTGGCTGCAAGGACATCCGCAAGCACGTCGCGTGGTACTTCAAGGGCTACCCGGTCGGGGGCGACACCCGCGCCGCGTTGGCCAAGGTGTCCACGCTCGCCGAGGTGGACGACCTGCTGGCCACGCTCGAGCTGGACGCACCGTATCCGGGTTCGGCGGCCGAGGGCCAGCGCGGTCGCGCAGGCTCCCCGAAGCGCACCGTCCTCCCGCAGGGGTGGCTGGACTCGCATGACATCGCCGCCGAGCACGCGTCCGAGATGACCGAGACCGAAGCGGACACCAGTGGCGGCTGACGCGCGCGGCGCATCGGTCCGGGTCCCCGCCGGATACGATGCGGCCGATGTCGAACGCTTCCACGGGGAGCAGCACCGCTCCGAACGAGACGACTTCGCCCGCGACCGCGCGCGCGTGCTGCACTCCGCCGCGTGGCGCCGGCTCGCGGCCAAGACGCAGGTGCTCTCGCCGGCGAGCCCCGCGGATTTCGCTCGTAACCGCCTCACGCACTCGCTCGAGGTTTCCCAGGTGGGTCGGGAGCTGGCGACGAGCCTGCGCCTGAATCCGGACCTGGTGGACACCGCATGCCTCAGCCACGACCTCGGCCACCCGCCGTTCGGTCACAACGGCGAGCGCGCGCTGAACGACTGGGCGAGCGACATCGGCGGCTTCGAGGGCAACGCGCAGACGCTGCGGATCCTCATCCGGCTGGAGCCGAAGGTGATGGACGAGGACGGCACCGGGTACGGGCTGAACCTCACCCGCGCGAGCCTGGACGCCACGTGCAAGTACCCGTGGACCGCGGACGCTCCGCTGCCCGACCCGGGCGGACGGCTGAAGTTCGGTGTGTACCCCGACGATGAGCCGGTGTTCCACTGGATGCGCCAGGGTGCGCCGGGGCGCGTGCGCTGCATCGAGGCCGAGGTGATGGACCTCAGCGACGACATCGGGTACTCCGTGCACGACTTCGAGGACGCCGTCATGAACGGCTACCTCAACCCCGCGCGTCTGAACGATCCGGCCGAGCATGAGGCGCTGGTGTCGGCGATCCAGACGTGGGTGGGCTACGACTTCTCCCGCGATGAGCTGGATGACGCGCTGTACCGTCTCACGCGGTTGCCGCAGTGGTTGCGCAGCTTCGACCACTCCCGCGCCGACCTCGCCCGCCTGAAGAACCTCACCAGCGAGCTCATCGGCCGCTTCGCCCGGGCCGCCACCACGGCGACCAAGGAGGCGTATCCGGTCGAGTCGATGACGCGCTACCACGCGCACGTGGTGGTCCCGCGGGTGGTGGAGACCGAGGTCGCCGTGCTGAAGGGCATCATCGGGGCCACCGTGGTGTCCATCGACGGCCGCAAGGAGCTCTACAAGGAGCAGCGTCGGGTGCTCAAGCGCCTGGCCAACGCCCTCTGGGCCGACGGCGAGCGCGCGCTCGATCCTGTGTTCGCGGCCGACTTCGCGGCCGCCGCCGACGACGCGACCCGGCGCCGCATCGTCGTGGACCAGGTCGCGAGCCTCACCGACCAGACCGCCGTGGCCTGGCACCGCCGCTTCGTCGGCGATCTCGACCCGGTGGAGATCGGCATCTGGGCACCGGGGATCTCGCAACCCGCTCTCTGGAGACTGTGATGCCGCGCATCGCGCAGGCGGACGTCGACGAGGTCAAATCCCGGACGAACATCGCCGACGTGGTGGGCGAGCGGGTCGCATTGCGATCCGCGGGCGTCGGTTCGATGAAGGGCCTGTGTCCGTTCCACGATGAGAAGAGCCCCAGCTTCCACGTGCGTCCGCAGGTCGGCTTCTACCACTGCTTCGGCTGTGGCGCCTCCGGGGACGTCTACACGTTCCTGCGCGAGATGGACCATGTCAGCTTCACCGAGGCGGTGGAGCGGTTGGCCGGTCGGATCGGCTTCACGCTGCACTACGAGGACGGCGGTTCCGCCCCGAACGAGAGCAGTGGGCGGTCGCGGCTGTACGCGGTGAACGCCGCGGCGGCGGAGTGGTTCCGCGAGCAGCTGATGACACCGGAAGCGGACACCGCGCGACGGTTCCTCGGGTCCCGCGGCTTCGACCCCGGCGCGGCGGCGCATTTCGGCGTCGGCTACGCGCCGCGCGGGTGGAGCAACATGCTCGACGCTCTGCGCCGGAAGGGCTTCAGCGTCGAAGAGCTGACCGCGGCCGGCGTGGTCTCGCAGGGACAGCGTGGCGTGTACGACCGCTTCCGAGGCCGCGTGCTCTGGCCTATCCGCGACGTCACCGGCCAGACCATCGGCTTCGGTGCACGCAAGCTGTACGAGGACGATCAGGGCCCGAAGTACCTGAACACCCCGGAGACGCCGATCTACAAGAAGGCTCAGGTGCTCTACGGCCTGGACCTCGCCAAGCGCGACATCTCCCGAGGCGACCCGAAGCGCGTCGTGGTCGTGGAGGGCTACACCGACGTCATGGCCGCGCATCTGGCCGGCGTCACCACCGCGGTCGCGACCTGCGGCACCGCGTTCGGCACGGACCACATCACGCTGCTGCGACGGGTGATGGGGGATGAGTCCGCCGCCGGCGAGGTCGTGTTCACCTTCGATCCGGATGCCGCGGGCCAGAAGGCCGCCCTGCGTGCATTCGCGGACTCCAAGCGGTTCAACGCCCGCACCTACGTTGCGGTGGCGCCCGACGGGCTGGACCCGTGCGATCTGCGCCTGCAGCGCGGCGACGGCGCGGTCCGGGCGCTGATGGACACCAAGGTGCCGATGTTCGAGTTCGTCATCGACCAGAAGATCGCCGGCTACGACCTGGCCAGCGTCGAAGGTCGCGTCGGGGCGATCAGAGCAGCCGTGCCGATCGTGGCGGACATCGCCGACGCCCCCACCCGGGCCGGGTACGAGCGTGTGCTCGCGCAGCGCGTCGGCAGCGATCTCAGTGACGTCCACCGTGCCGTCCAGTCCGCTTTGCACCGCGGCCGGGAGAAGGGGGCCGAACCGACGCGGCACACCGCCCCGGAGCAGCCCGCGCCCACGCCGGCGCTGCAGTCGGTCACGCTGGCGACTCTGCCGTCCACCCCCGAGGTCCGTAAGGACACTGAGGCGCTCGTCGCGATCCTGCAGTTCGGGCACCTCATCGACACGCCGCTGCTGACGCGCGCCGTCGGCGTCCAGCTCACCCACCCCGGCTTGGACGCGGTGCGCGAGGGAATCCGCGCGGTTCCGGAGCGCAGTCGCCCAGGGTGGGCCATGACCGCGGTCGAGAACGTCCGCGAGCCGTATCGGGTGCTCGCCGGCGAGCTGCTGGCCAGCGAGTTCCACGCCAATTCAGAGACGGCCGCGAAGAACGTCGCCGCGGAACATGTCAGAAATCTCATCGACCGGGATCTGAAGCGCCAGAAGCACGACCTGGTCGGCGCCCTGCGGCGTGCTACCGCGGAATCCGAGGAGGGCCGGGCCATCTCCCGGCGCATCGTCGAGCTGGAGATGGAGACGCGACGCCTGCGCGAGGAGTAGCACCGTCCGCCGGATTCGGCGATCATGGAGGCATGGCCAGACGTCGGGATGAGTCCGCTGCCATTCGAGCGGTCGACTTCAGTATCGGGACCTCTGCAGGCGTGCGCGTCGTGGACGGGGTGTCCTTCGTTCTCGAGCCAGGGAAGGCGCTCGCGTTCTCCGGTGCCACCGGCTCCGGGAAGTCCTCGCTCGCCGCGATTCTGGCCGGTCAGAAGCCGGACGGCCTCGCTCCGGTGGGCGGTGAGGCGTGGGTCGGCGGCATCTCGGTGCGCCATCCGGGGCGGGCACGCCGGGAGTGGGTCTACCACACCGGCTATCTGCCGCAGAGCGCCGGTGCCGTCCTGCCGCCGCGTCTCACGGTCGGCGAGACGATCGCGTATCCGATCACGAGCCGTGATCGTCGCGTGAACCAGCAGGCGCTGTCCGTGCGCGTCGCGTCGCTCCTGGACGAGATGCACCTTCCGCTGGGGGCGGCCGACAAGTACCCCTACGAGCTGAGCGCCGGAATGCTCCAGCGCGTCGCCTTCGCGCACGCCGTGGTTCTGGATCCGACCGTGCTGATCGCGGACGAGCCGATGGCCAACCTCGACATCGAGGTCAAGCACGTCGTGTATGACGCCATCCGGCGCCGCCAGAAGGCATGGGGGATGGCGGCGCTCCTGGTCACGAACGACCCGGATCTGGCGCGCGAACTGCAGGCGGACACCATGGCGTTGCGCGCGGGCACGGTCGTCGCGGTCGGCGACCACACCGCGATCCCGCGCCCGCCGGCCACCAGCCCGGTTTCGATCATCGGGTCCTGATCGGAAGGCCCCGTCCGGCACGCCCGGAGGTCGGCCGGTTCGTCTGGGGCATCCGAGATCTGTTAGGCTTTCTCTGTTGCCCGCGAGGGTGATGATCCTCCATAGCTCAATTGGCAGAGCAGCCGGCTGTTAACCGGCAGGTTCTTGGTTCGAGTCCAAGTGGGGGAGCCAGAAAGGCCCGAACTTCCGCGGAAGTTCGGGCCTTATTCGTGCTCGTTCACGCGTGCGTCAGCGGTACCGCGGTGGTGATCGAGGCGGTGGGATCGAGAGTCCCGGCGGAGGTGGCACGTTCCTGCGCGGCGAACTCGCGGTGCAGCGCTCGCTCGTCTCCACGCCACCGGGCGGCCAGCGCGCGGGCCGCCGTGGGAACCAGGGTGCAGGACCCCGGTGCGTCGTGATCGCCGTGACCGGGGGAGGCGGGAGCGGCGTCGCTCGGGCGTGCTCCGGTCCGGAAGCCGTAGCGGCGTCGCGCCGGCTGGCCACAGGCAGGGCACGGGAGAGCGGCCGCCGCCGGGGCGCTCTGCCAGGAGTCGAAGCGACCCCCGCACGGGCAGGCGTACTCGATCATCACGGCCATCAGCGACGACCCCGGTATCTGCCGAACCCGCCATGTGCGTCGATGCTGATCGGGTCGTGCGTCACCCACACCGCGGCATCGTGGGAGTCGCGCAGCTGACGCAGCCGGTCGATCGAGCGGACCGTGTCGGACGTGTTGTGATCACCGCCCATCGGAAACCGGTTCTCGAGCGCCGCGGCCAGATGGATGGTGTCGCCGGTGATGAGGATCGTCTCGTCCGCGAGCCGTACCATCAGCCCGTGGTTGCCGGGGGTGTGGCCGGGAAGCTCCAGGAACACGATGCTCCCGTCGCCGAACAGATCCAGATCGCCGCGGACCGGGTGCCACTCGTGGGACTTCACCGCCTGGAAGTCCTCCCAGCGGCAGAACGCGGTGGGGAACGGGTCCGGCCAGAACACGTACTGCAGGTCCGGCGCGCCGATGTAGAACTTGGCGTTCGGGAACAGCCGCATTCCTCCGGAGTGGTCGAAGTGCGAGTGCGAGATGAGCACGTGCGTCACCTCAGCAGGGTCGAATCCCATCAGCTGGATCTGCGCGTCCACCCGCTGTTCGGGCGTGTAGAGCATCTCGAACATGGACGCGAGTTCACCGAACTCCTCCACGGCGCGCCCGGCCGCGGCCGGATCCAGTCCGGTGTCGAACAAGACGAGTCCGCGCTCGTGCCGGATGAGAGTGGCGGTGATGGGGGAGAGGACTTGCCCGGAACCGCCGAGCATCACCAACCCGGCGTCGAAGGTCAACCGTCCGACATCGAGGGTCCAGATGTCTTCGACGGTCCCGGTGGGCGCGGCGAACTGTGTCACGATGTGCTCCTTCACACGACCCACTGGCGGGCCATCTCGCGTCGTGCCGGATCGTCCCGGCGTTGGGACATCCTGCCAGCAGATGGTCCGCCGCGACCGTCGATTCCGGACCGCGGAAATCTCGGTTCGACCTTCCCGAATCGCGGTATGCGCGCCACCGGAACACGGTCGGGCGGTACCGCTGAGCGGCGTCCACCCTTGCCGTGCACCGCGTCGGACTTCGCAGAATGAGGGCGGAGGACTGCCCGATGCTCACGACCCCTGCGAAGCGCCCGTGGTGGCGTGCCCGTCCGTTCCTGCTCGCCGCCGCAGCGGTCGGCGTCCTGGCGATCGGGTTCGTCGGCGGACTCGTCGGCGGCGCGGCTGCAGGTCGCGGGAATGCGGGTGCGGTCGCGGGATCCTGTGACGCGGTGGAAGTGACGGACCGGGTGCTGCCCACGGTCGTCACGGTCTGGGCCAGCGGGGCGGCGGGCAGCGGGAACGGCAGCGGCGCGATCCTGTCCACCGACGGCCTCGTGGTCACCAACGATCATGTGATCTCCTCCGCGCTGACCGGGTCCGCGGTCTCGGGTTCGCTCGCAGTCACCCTTGCGGACGGGGAACGCCTCGAGGCCGAGCTGGTCGGGCGCGATCCGCAGACCGACCTCGCGGTGCTGCGCGTCAAGCGCGACGGCACACTTCCGGCGATTCGCTTCGGGGCGTCCGGCGAGGTGCGGGTCGGGCAGCCGGTGGTCGCTCTCGGCGCACCTCTCGGGCGCAGCAACACCGTGACGGCGGGCATCGTGAGCGCCCTGGGTCGCTCGGTGAACCTCCCCACCGGCGACGGCGGCGTGACCGTCATCACCGGCGCGGTCCAGACGGACGCCGCGATCAACCCCGGCAACTCCGGCGGCGCGCTGGTGGACTGCGCCGGCGCCCTGGTCGGCATCAACACCGCCATCACCACCGTCCCGGACGCGAATGGCACGGGAGGCGGCGGCAGCATCGGGATCGGCTACGCCATCCCCGCCGACACCGTGCGTGCGATCACCGACGACCTGATCGAGAACGGACGCGTGGACCATCCCTCGTTCGGCATGGAGACCGCGACCCTCACGCCGGCGGTGGCGGCGCAGTTCGGCGTCCCGCCGGGGCTCGTGGTGACCTCCGTGGTCGCCGGCGGCTCGGCCGATGCCGCGGGCGTTCAGGTCGGCGACCTCATCACCCGCTTGGGGGAGCAGGAGCCCCCCACCGTGGTGTCGCTGGCCTACCTCACCGTGCGATCGGCCCCCGGCGACAGCGTGTCGGTCACGATCGTACGGGACGGAACATCGACGATGACGAAGAAGATCGAACTGCAGCCGGACCCCACGAAGTGACCGCATCGCCGCGCCGGACGCCGGCCGTCTCGGTCAGGCGGTCAGCAGTGCGGGCGTCTGAGCCTCGACGCTCCGGCCACCCAGCGTGACGGTACGGCCGCTCTCGTATGCCGCGAACAGGCGCGGGTCGATGTAGCTGCCGCGGGCGACCGCGATGGTGTTCCCGAGCGCCTCCGCGGTCTCCCGCACCGCTTCATCACCGGCTTCCGCGGAGTCCGCGGGTCCGATGCGCGCGAAGCATGCCGCTGCGGTCGCCGTGCATGGATCGTCCGGAAATCCTTCGCCGTGTAGTCGCCGCCCGTCCGCGCGCGTAAGTCGTCATTGATGTCGGATGCCCGGACCGACCGACGCCGCCGTCCGTCCTCCCACGCCAACAGGCGTCGGCGCGATCCGCCGTCCTGCAGCCGCCGGAGCGTGCGGGCGAGGTCCGGGTCGCTCAAGCGGGATTCCCACGGCACCCCGCTCTTGCCTCGGAAGCGGAGAGTGATCGAGCGCCCGGACACTTCCACGTGCGACGCCCGCAGCGTGATCAGGCCGACGCTGCCGTGCTCGCGCGCATAGCGTTCGGAGCCGATGCGGAGATACGCGCTGTCCAGGAGCCGAAAGGCCGCAGCCAGGACATGCTCGCGTCCGTCGTCCGCGGCGCGCAGGTCTCTGGTGACGGTTCGACGGGCGCTCGGAAGGGTGGCGGCGAGCTCGATCATGCGGTCGAACTTCTGTTCCGCCGCCGCCCGCGTCCAGTCCTCGTGGTAGCGGTACTGCGTGCGGTCGGCCGCGTCGACGCCCGTCGCCTGGATGTGGCCGTCCTCGTCCGCGCAGATCCAGACCTGCCGCCAGGCCGGCGGGATCGCGAGCTCGCGGATTCGGCTGAGGTCGATGTCGTCGGTGATCCGGGTGCCATCGGGGGAGCGGTAGACGAACCCGCGACCGCGTCGAGAGCGGGCTATTCCGGGCTCACCGGATGTCACGGTGCGTGTCGCCACGATGTCCCCTTCCCCGATGCCGGACGCTGGCCGGTGGATCGATTGTGCTCGCGCCACCGGTACGACATGCCGGAGGGTTTTCTCCACCGCCGGTGCCGCACCGACGGGTTCGGCACGGGCGGAGAATGGGCTCATGCCCCCGGTCCCCGTCTACTACTACTCGTCGGTGTCGAATCTCACCGGACGATTCGCCGCGGCGCTCGCGCGGGACGGGCGCGAGGTTCGATCGTTGGCGGACGCCGAGGTGCGCCGCTCTGAACCGGACGGGCCGTGGGTGCTCTTGACGCCGTCGTACAAAGCGGGCAACCGGGACCAGGTCACACTGCCCGCGCCCGTGCGGGCGTTCCTGCGCTCACCGGTGACCCGGCGTCGCCTGGTGGGCATCATCGGCTCGGGCAATCGCAACTTCGGTGAGTTCTACCAAGCGGCCGCACGCGAGCTCTCGCGCGCGTCCGGCCGCCCCGTGCTGTTCGAATTCGAGCTGTCCGGGACGCCCGAGGACCTCGAGCGCTGCGAGGACATCCTCGAGTCCCTCGATGCAGCTCTGGCCGGTCGCGCCGTCACGTGAGCGCGTCCTGGCGGGGGATCCACACCTCACGCACGATGAGCAGGATCGCCGCTGTCACCGGGATGGCGACGAGCGCGCCGAGCAGGCCGAGCAAGGTGCCACCGACGAGGGCTCCGATGATCACCAGTGAGCCGGGCACGGCGATCGTCCGGCTCATCACGCGCGGCGTGAGCAGGTATGCCTCGAGCTGCATATAGATCAGGTACACGACGGCGAAGATGAGCGCCGCCGTCGGATCCGAGAAAAGCGCCAGGACGGCCGCCATCACCCCGTACAGGACCGAGCCCACCAGAGGGATGAGGGTGATGCAGAAAGCGAGCACCGCCATCAGCTGCGGAAAAGGCAGCCGGAGGATCAGGTGCAGCACGAAGACGAAGACCGCGTTGCACAGCGCCAGCAGCGCCATGCCGCTGAGGTATCCGCCGACGGACTCCGCGATGCGATCGGCGAGTTCCGCCACTCGGGCGCGACGGCGGGCGGCGATCAGGGTGATCGCCGCGCGCTTGATGGCGGGCAGAGTGGCGACGAAGTAGAGCGTGAGCACCACGACGATGATCGTGCTGGAGACCACTGACGCGATCGTGATGCCGACCTGCAGTGCGCCACCTGAGATCGCCAGGATGTTGCCCGGGTCGGTGAGGAAGGACTGCACGTCGGCGACGACGGAGTCGAACCCGTCCCCGAGGTTCTGCTCCAGGAACCGGAACACTTCGGATCGCTGGAAGCCGCGGATGAGGTCGGGGACGGAGTGAGCGAAATCCGTCAGCTGACCGATCACGGTCGGCAGGACGATCGCGATCACTCCGGCGACGAACAGGATGACCAGACCGAAGACGATCACGACCGCCCAGCCGCGGGGCACCCCACGCCGTACCAGAGCGCGCACCAACGGCTCCAGCCCGAGGGCCAGGAAGACGGCGAACCCGATCGAGACCAGCACCGTCGACAGATTCGACAGTGCGATCCCGAGGACCAGTGCGCTCAGGCCGCCGGCGGTGAGCAGGAACCCGATCAGAAAGGGCCGGTCCAGCCGGGCGGCGGTGCGGACGGGGGATGCTTTCGGCGCGGGAAACGGTCCCGACGCTGTGGGGGTGGGGGACATGGCCACATGGTAGCGACGGTATGCACTGCGCACAGCCCATCACGCACGAAGGGCCCCCACACAGCGGGGGCCCTTCGGTGTCGGTGATTACTTCGCGGTGCCCTTGATGGAACCGGTCAGCTTGGAGTCGTCCGCGGCCGTTGCGATGCAGGTCACCTGGCGGTCTCCGCCGTCCCAGGAGGCCTTGGTCGGGACCATCGGGTACGCGTCGTAGGCGGTGGAGTCGTCCAGCGCGATGCCGACGTACTTCTCGAACTCGGCGATGCACTTGTCACCGATTTCGGTGTTCATCTCGTCGGAGTCGTAGTCCGTGGTCGTCACGTCGAAGTTGTAGTAGACCTCTTCGTCGTGCTCTTTGTCGCAGGGCACGGTCGGGACGGTGTCGACCTCGTCCTGGTCCTGGGCGATCAGGCAGTCCCCGACCTTCACGTCGAAAGCGCTCTGGTCACCGGCTTCGGTGACCTGACCCTCGTCGTCGCGGGTGGCGGAAGCACCGAACAGGGTGCTGCAGCCGGCGAGGCCACCGGCCAGGGCAAGGGCGGCGACCGCGGTCATGGTGCGGCGGATCACAGTTGCGTTGGTCATTTTCTCCCCATCAGTGTGTGGCCGCTCGGATACGGCCCCGAATTCGGACGGCGCGTGCGAGGACGACGCCCGGATCGATCTTAGGAGGCGATTCTCAGAATCCCGAAACCATCGTGCACATCCGGGGGTACTGACACCGATCCGTTATGCGACGGCGCGCGGATGCGGGTCGCGATCACCCGGCTGGCGGTCACGCCTCCGGCTGATCGACTCCCGGTGTCCAGGCGTGGCCCGGACGACCCCAACCGCGCTTCTTCGCGATCTTCTGCGCCGTCTTCCAGTCGCGGTCATCGATGCGGTCGATGTAGAGCACGCCGTCGAGGTGATCGAACTCGTGCTGCATGATGCGCGCCCGCCACCCCGACACCTCGATGGTGACGGGAGCACCGTCCAGGTCGGTGCCGGTGACGCGGACACGGTCGGAGCGCCGCAGCGGGAAGCTCTCGCCCGGGAACGACAGGCAGCCCTCGGACTCGTCGTCCTCGTCCGGGAAGCCCGGCTCGAGCGGAACCATCCACAGTTCCGGGTTGATGATGACACCGCGCCAGGGGGCGCCCTCGTCGTCCTCGTACGTGTAGGTGTAGAGCCGCAGCGCCACGCCCACCTGGGGCGCGGCGAGTCCCACGCCGGGGGCGGCGTCCATGGTCTCGAACATGTCCGCCACCAGTGTGCGGATCTCGTCGGTGATCTCGCCGACGGGTGATGCGGGGGAGTGCAGGACGGGATCGCCCATGATTCGGATCGGAAGTACGGCCACGTCTAGAGCCTAGTGCGCCGCCGCCCGGCTACTCTCGAAGGGTGATGTGGGCAGCTCTCGCGACGGCACCGAACGTGACCGACCTGGTCGGGTTCCTGCAGAACCCGAAGTTGCTGCTCGGGATTCCGCTGGCGCTGGCCGGGGCGGTCTTCATGTCCCTGGGTGCGCAGTACCAGCACCGCGGAGTCACCAAGGTGGAGCGACTGAGCGGCCAGGATGCCGGGGCCGGACTCAACCGGAGCCAGCTTTTCAAACTGCTCACGCGTCCGTCCTGGCTCGTGGGAACATTGCTGCTCGGCGTCGCGATCGTGTGTCAGCTCTCGGCGATCGCGCTCGCACCCCTGATCGTGGTGCAGCCGCTCGGAGCGGTGGCACTCGTGATCACGACGCTGCTGAACGCGCGGGTGACCGGGTTCACGCCGACGCGTCGGTCCATCGTCGCGATCAGCATGTGCATCGTGGGCACACTCGCGTTCGTCGTGGTCGCCGCCATCTACGCTGAGGACCGCTTCGTCACCGAGGGTCAGCTCGCAACGCTGTTGGGGATCCTCGTCGTGGTCATCATCGTGCTCGGGGCGCTCTGGATCCTGCTGCGCAACAAGATGAAGGCGCTGTTCTACATCATGGGTGCCGGCGTCATCTACGGCTTCGTCGCAACGCTGGCCAAGGTCGTCATCAAGCGGATCCAGGCGCAGGACTTTGAATGGTTGACCCTCGTCTGCGTCATCGCGCTGGTCGCGGGAACTCTCATCGGTGGATACTTCGTCCAGACCGCACACGCTTCCGGGCCCCCGGACCTGGTCATCGCCGGACTCACCGTGGTGGACCCGATCGTGGCCGTCCTGATCGGCCTGCTCGTGCTGCGCGAGGCCACGACCGCACCGACCTGGGCGTACGTCGCGTTCGCCGTGTCCGGGGCGGTGGCGACGTTCGGGGTGATCGAACTCGCGCGTTACCACCCACAGGTCGTGAGCGACAGCCAGGAGCTGCCCATCGAACGCGGCTCCGACGCGGCTGCGAGCTCCGCGGTCGCGCCGGTGTCCGACACCTCGTCGCCGGAGGTCCGCCGCTCACATCTCACGGATGACAAGCCGTTCGATGAGGGTCCCGTCACCCGCAGCGAGTGAACGCCCCGCGGGGACGCTCGCGCTAGGCTGACACCGGTACGGGGCGGTGGCCAAGCTGGTCAAGGCAGCGGGCTCATAACCCGACGATCGTGGGTTCAAGTCCCACCCGCCCTACTCCCGATCCCCGCATCCGCACCGGACGCGGGGATCGTCGTTTCCGGGCTCCTCTCTCTCGGCAGCCGAGGGAACAACGTTGGCGATCCGCCTGGAACCGTACGGCAGGGGTTCGTCTCCAGTCCGATGAGGCACGATGGGGCGGTGCGTTCTCGATTCGTTCTCGTCCTCGTGTCCACCGTGATGGGTCTCCTGATCGTGACCGGGTGCGCCGCCGATCCCGAGCCTTCGCCCGCACCGCACGGCTCTTCGTCCTCGGCAGTTGCGCTGCCGCCGACGGGCGCCGAGATGGACTACCAGCTCGGGGGTGCGTACTCGCCGCCGGACGGCGTCGCCGTCGTCGCGCGGGACCGTACCGAGGCCCGCCCGGATGTGGACTACGCCATCTGCTACGTCAACGGGTTCCAGACGCAACCGGGGGAGCAGGCGGACTGGCCGAGCAGCGTGCTGCTGCGTGATGAGAGCGGCGACCCGGTCATCGACCCGGACTGGCCGGACGAGGTGCTGCTGGACACGCGCACGTCCGCGTCCCGTGCGGCGATCCTGGAGGTCGTCGGCCCGTGGATCGACGGATGCTCGGCGGCCGGATACAACGCCGTGGAGTTCGACAATCTCGACACCTACACGCGCAGCGATGGAGTGCTCACCCGGGCGGACGCCATCACGCTGGCGAGGGCATTCGTGGCCCGCGCCCACGCCGACGGGTTGGCGGCGGCGCAGAAGAACGCCGCAGAGGACGTCGTCGCGATGCATGCGAAGGCGGGCTTCGACTTCGCGGTCACAGAGGAGTGCGCGCAGTTCGACGAATGCTCCGCTTACACGGACGTCTACGGCCCGCACGTCCTGGACATCGAATACACCGACGCACAGGACGTGCCGATCACGACGCTCTGCCGCGATCGCCCGGACGGCATGTCCGCCGTGCTGCGGGACCGCGACCTGGTGTCCCCGGACGATTCCGCCTACGTCCGGCAGAGCTGCCCGGCCGAGTGAGTCCGACACGTCACCTAGGCTGGAGGGTGCAGCACCCCCGGAAGGACAGCACGTGACACTCGTCGACCACTACGTCGTCGCCACTGACGGAGCCTGCAAGGGCAATCCCGGTCCCGCCGGCTGGGCGTGGGTCGGGGAGGACGGTCACTGGTCCGCCGGCTCGATTCCGGAGGGGACGAACAACATCGGCGAGCTGCTCGCGGTGCTCTACGCGATCCGGGACCACGGCAACGTGCAACATCTGCTGATCCAGGCCGACTCGATGTACGCCATCGACACGTACACGAAGTGGATGGACGGGCACTACAAGCGCGGATGGAAGACCTCCGGCAAGCAGCCCACGAAGAACGTGGACATCCTGAAGGCGCTGATGGCGGCCCGGCAGGAGCGTCGCGAAGCGGGTCTGGACGACGTCGAGTTCGAACACGTGCGCGGCCACGCGGGACACCGTCTGAACGGTTGGGCGGACAACCGCGCGGTGCGCGCCTCCCAGCACGCGGCGCAGGGAGAATCCCTGATCTGGACGACTCACCGGGGGCTCGATCCGGTGGACGTCAGCATCGACGCACCCACCGCCGGTGAGGACAAGCCGCGTCGCCGATGACCGCCTGTGCGTGATGCATGACGCGCCCGAATCACAGGCTTGTCATTTCGTGATCCAACTGAGATGATGCAGGAGTAATCGAACACGTCCACGGACTCCGTGACAGGTCGTAGGGGAAGACGCACCTGACGAACGGAGGCAGATCGTGGCGACACCACAGGCGCGCGGAGTGATCTACATCCACTCTGCGCCGCGAGCGTTGTGCCCACACCTTGAGTGGGCTGTCGGGCGTGCCCTCGGGCGGGCCGTGAACTTCGAGTGGAGTGACCAGCCGGTCCTCTCCGGTAGTCGGCGCGCCGAGTTCTACTGGGAGGGACCCGCGGGCAGCGGCTCCGCCCTCGCCACCGCCATCCGCGGCTGGGAGCACCTGCGCTACGAGGTGTCCGAGGATCCGACGCCGCGCAGTGACGGCGGTCGCTGGATGCACACGCCGGACCTCGGCATCCACTTCGCGCAGACCGACTGCGCGGGCAACGTCGTGATCGGCGAAGACCGCCTGCGCTACGCCATGGAGATCGCCGCCGGCGACGCTTTCGAACTGCAGCGCGAGCTGGACATCGCCCTCGGCACCGCCTGGGACGCCGAGCTGGAGCCCTTCCGCACGGCCAGCGACGACAGCTCGGTCGTCTGGCTGCACAAGGTCGGCTGAGCCGATCCCACAGACTCGGGCGGGGAGGCGCGAGTAACGGGCATCGGTGACGAGTTCCCGGAATCCGACAAAGCGAATCTCCGCCCGATAGAGCTGGAGCCCCCGCGGGGAAGCGGGGGCTCCGTCACTTTCCATCTGCGAAACACCCAAGCACGTCCGGAACACCGCGCGATGCGGGGAGTTTCGGACGTGCCTGGGTGTCTCGCGGACTGAGGGTCTTTCAGGCGTTGCGGAAGGCCACGACGGCGTTGTGGCCACCGAAGCCGAACGAGTTGCTGATCGCCAGCTGGTCACCGGAGCCGAGGTCCTGCGTGGTCCCGGACAGGCGGAACGGCACAGCCGGGTCCGGTTCGGTCATGTTGATCGTCGGCGGAGCGATGCGATTCTGCAGTGCCAGCACCGTGAACATCGCCTCCAGGGCGCCGGTGCCGCCGAGCAGGTGGCCCGTGGACGCCTTGGTCGCAGACACCGGAATCTGGTCGATCCGCTCGCCGAACACCTGACGCAGCGCGTTGTACTCGTTCGGATCGCCGACCGGCGTCGAGGTGAGGTGCGCGTTGATGTGCGTGACCTCGTCCGCCGAGGCGCCGGCCATCTCCAAGGTCTGCTCCACGGCGCGGACGGCTCCGCCACCCTCGGGGTCGTTGGCCGTGATGTGGTAGGCGTCGGCGGTCACGCCACCGCCCACCAGGTAGGCGTAGATCTTCGCGCCCCGAGCCTTCGCGTGCTCCTCGGTCTCGAGGATCAGCACGGCCGCGCCCTCGCCCATGACGAACCCGTCGCGGTCGATGGCTCCGGGCCGCGAAGCGGTCTCGGGGGAGTCGTTGCGCCGGGACAGCGCCTGCGCGGACGCGAAGGACGCCATCGTGATCGGGTGGATGGCGGATTCCGCACCGCCGGCGATGACCACGTCGGCCAGTCCGTCCTGCAAGTGCTCGTACGCGTTCAGGATCGATTCCGTGCTGGACGCGCACGCGCTGACCACGGTGCGGGCGTAGGCGCGCGCAGAGAACTGCAGCGACAGGTTGCCGGCTGCGGCGTTCGGCATCAGCATGGGGACCGTCAGCGGCATGACGCGGCGCGGTCCCTTCTCGCGCAGCACATCCCAGGCATCCAGCAGAGTCCAGACGCCCCCGATACCGGTTGCGAAGTCGACGCCGAGACGCTCCGGCTCGACTTCGGGCGAGCCCGCGTCCTCCCACGCCTCACGGGCGGCGACGAGGGCGAACTGCGTCGACGGGTCCAGGCGCTTGGCCTCGTGGCGGGCGAGGACGGTGTCCGGTCGAACGGTCGCTTCGGCGGCGAACGTCACCGGAATCTCGTACTTCGCCACCCACTCGTGCTCGAGCGTGCGGGCGCCGGAGACGCCGGCGAGGAGGTTGGTCCAATTGTCCTCGGCGGTACCCCCGAGTGAGGAGCTGGCGCCGATGCCGGTGACGACGATGCGCTTGGTCATGCGCTCTCCCTGTCAGTGTGCGTTAGCAGTGTGCTGCGAAAGTCAAATGGGTCGGGCATGCCGCATGCTCTCAGAGCCGGCGGCATGCCCGGAAAGGATGTCAGGCCTGGTTGGAGGTGATGTAGGTCACCGCGTCGCCGACGGTCTTGAGGTTCTTGACCTCTTCGTCCGGGATCTTGACGCCGAACTTCTCCTCGGCGTTGACGACGATCGTCATCATCGAGATCGAGTCGATGTCGAGGTCGTCAGCGAACGACTTCTCCAGTGCGACCTCGTCGGCCGAGATGCCGGTCTCGTCGGTGATCAGCTCGGCAAGACCTGCGAGGACCTCGTCGTTCGTGAGTGCCATGGTTACTCCTTGTTGTTGGATTGGGCGTGGGACAGTCTAGGGGCCGGTCAGGGCAGGACGACGACCTGCGCGCCGTAGACGAGACCGGCGCCGAAACCGATCTGCAGGGCCAGGCCACCGCTCAGTTCCGGGTGCTCCTCGAGCAGGCGGTGGGTGGCCAGGGGCACGGAGGCGGCGGAGGTGTTTCCGGTCGTCTCGATGTCGCGACCGATCACGACGGACTCCGGCAGACCCAGCTGCTTGGCGAACTCGTCGATGATGCGCATGTTCGCCTGGTGCGGGACGAAGGCGGCGAGGTCCTTCGCCTCGATGCCGGCGGCCTCCAGGGCGCGCTTGGCGACCTTGGCCATCTCCCACACGGCCCAGCGGAACACGCTCGGGCCCTCCTGGCGCAGCGTCGGCCACGGCGCGGTGCCGTCGCGGAACTCGATCAGGGTGTGGTTCATCGACACGGTGTCGGCGCGCGACCCGTCCGAGCCCCACACCGTGGCGGAGATGCCGGGGAAATCGCTCGGGCCGATGACGACCGCGCCGGCCCCGTCGCCGAGGAGGAACGAGATGCTCCGGTCGGTGGGGTCGACGACGTCGGACAGCTTCTCCGCACCGATCACGACGGCGTACGTCCCGGCGCCGGCGCGGATCAGGGCGTCCGCCTGGGCCACGGCGTACGCGAATCCGGCGCACGCCGCGTTGGTGTCGTAGGCCGGTGCCGGGTTGGCGCCGATGGCGTCGGCGACGACGGCGGACATCGACGGTGTCTGGCGGGCGTTGGAGATCGTGGCGCAGATGACCAGGTCGATCTTCGCGGGATCGATGCCACTGCGTTCGACGGCTTCGCGAGCCGCGGTGATCGCCAGGTCGGTCGCGCTGGTCTCCGGAACCGCGCGGGTGCGCGTCACGATGCCGGTGCGCTGGCGGATCCACTCGTCCGACGAGTTGATCGGCTCGATCAGGTCGTCATTGGTGACGAAGTTCTCGCCACGAGCGGCGCCGTAGGCGTAGATGCGGGTGTGGGCGGGGCCGGTGGCCTGGGTGAGCGTGGGGGAGGTCACTCGTTCTCTCCGTTCAGCAGGGCGACGGCCGCTTCCAGGTCGTCCGGGGTCTTGACGGCGACGGTCGGGACACCGCGCATGCCGCGCTTGGCGAGGCCGGTGAGTGCGCCTGCCGGGGTCAGTTCGATCATCCCGGTGATCTCGCGATCGATCATGCCCGCCATGCAGAGGTCCCACCGCACCGGTGAGGTGACCTGGTGCACGATGAGCTCCAGCGCGCGCATGCCGTCGGTCACGAGCGATCCGTCGCTGTTCGTCCACAGCAGCTTGTCCGGCGTACCGACCGGTCCGCCCACCTCGGCGGCGTCGACGGCGGCCTGCAGGACCGGACGGGCGTGCTCCATGTAGCGCGTGTGGAAGGCGCCGGCGACCTGCAGCGGAATGACGCGAGCGCCGCGCGGGGCGTCCTCGGCGAGTTCGGCCAGACCTGTCAGCGAACCGGCGGCGACGATCTGTCCACCGCCGTTGAAGTTCGCCGGCTGCAGGTCGTGCGCGGCGATGCGCTGCAGGACGTCCTCTTCGACGCCGCCGACGATGGCGCTCATCCCGGTGGCTTCCTCGGCTGCCGCGGAGGACATCGCCCGGCCGCGTTCGCCGACGAGCGCCAGCGCGCGGTCGCCATCGATGACGTCGGCGATCGCCAGGGCGGCGACCTCACCGACGGAGTGTCCGGCGACGCCCGCGGCGCGTCCGCGCGCCTCGCCGAGCGCCTGCCAGGCGATCAGGCTCGCCGCCACGATCAACGGCTGCGCGATGGAGGTGTCGCGGATCGTATCCGCGTCCGACTCCGTCCCGTGCGCGAGCAGATCCACCTTCGCGGCGTCGGAGAACGCCTGGACGCGTTCACGGACACCGTCCAGCTCGAGCCAGGGGGTCAGAAAACCGGGAGTCTGAGAGCCCTGTCCGGGGCATGCCACGACGATCACCGGTCCAGTCTGCCAAGGATTCTCCGGAATCGGTGGCAGGACCATCACAGAAAACGGATCAGGCTTTGTGTGAACCCGACAGCGTGGACGCTCCCCGGCGTGTCGGACGACGTCGAGCGGCCTCCAGGGACCCGATCGAGCCGAGGATGAGGGCCGTCTGCAGGATGAGGGCCTCCCGCGGGCCGGTGGCGTCCCAGCCGATGATCTCGCTGACGCGCTTGAGCCGATAGCGCACGGTGTTCGGATGCACGAAGAGTTCGCGCGCGGTGGCCTCGAGCGAGCGACCGTTGTCCAGGTAGCTCCACAGCGTCGTGACGAGGTCGGACGAGTGCGCCTGCAGCGGGACGAAGATCCGCTCGACCAGAGTCTTCTTCGCCAGCGCGTCGCCGGCCAGCGCACGCTCCGGGAGGAGCTCGTCCGCTTCCACCGGCCGCGGTGCCGCACGCCAGGCGCGGGCGACGGCGAACCCGGCGAGGGCCGCGCGGGCGGAGCGCCCGGCGTCCACGAGCGCCGGAACGGTCGGACCGAGGACGAGGTGTCCGGCGCCGAAGCACGGCTCCAACTGCGCGGCGATGTCCGCGAACGGTGTCTTCGGTTCGGTGGACTCCACGTGATCCGCGGTCTCGGCCGTGTCCGGGTCCTGGGCGCGACCGACGACGAGGACGAGGCGCGAGCCCTGGACGCCGATCAGGATGTCGACGCCGAGCTTGCGGGCGAGGCGGCGCACCTGGTCCACGTCGAACTGCGCCGGCGTGGTGCCGACCAGGACCGCGCATTCGCCGTGACCGTGCCAGCCGAGGGCCGCGATGCGGCTCGGCAGTTCCTCATCGGTCTCGCCGGTGAGGATCGAATCCACGACGAGGGCTTCCAGCCGCGCGTCCCAGAGACCGCGCGCCTCGGCGGCACGGGCGTAGACGTCGGCGGCGGAGAACGCCAGCTCGCGCGAGTAGAGCAGGATCGCTTCACGCAGATGGTCTCCGCGGCCGGCGACCCGCTCCTCGGTCACCTCCACGGTGACCTTGATCAGCTGCAGCGTCTGCTGCAGGCTCACGCTGCGCAGCAGTTCGCGCGGAGCGACGGCAAAGATGTCGGCCGCGATCCAGGGCGTGGAGTTGGGGTCGTCGTACCAGTCGATGAACGAGGTGATCCCGGCCTGGGCGACCAGGCCGACCGACGAGCGCCGTGCCGGGGGCATCTCGGCGTACCACGGAAGCTTCTCCTCGAGTCGCTTCGTGGTCACCGTCGCCAGTTCACCCGAGATGCGGCGCAACCACGCCAGCGTCTCGGCCTTGTCCTGTGCGGTGCTGTCCCCGGCAGGCGCGTTCGCCACCGGCGTCAGGCCTCGCCGCCCGCGTTCCCGCTGGTACCGGCATTGACGTTGGGCAGGTCGTACTTGTCGATGGCCTGCTTCACGACGGAGCGGTCCAGCTTGCCGTCCTCGGCGAGCGAGAGCAGCGTGCGGACGACGATCGACGGTCCGTCGATCTTGAAGAACCGGCGCGCGGCGGCACGGGTGTCGGAGAACCCGAAGCCGTCAGCACCGAGCGCGGCGAAGCGGTTCGGCACCCACTGGCGGATCTGGTCCTGAACGGCGTGCATGTAGTCGCTGACCGCGGTCACCGGGCCCTCGGAATCGGCGAGCTTGGAGGTGACGTAGGCCACCTTCGGCTCCTCCTCCGGGTGCAGGTAGTTGTGCTCGTCGGCCGCCAGGCCGTCCTTGCGCAGCTCGTTCCAACTCGTCACGGACCATACGTCGGCGGTCACGTTCCAGTCGTCCTTCAGCAGCTGCTGCGCCTCGAGCGCCCACGGCACACCCACGCCGGAGGCGAGGATCTGGGCGCGCAGGCCGTCACCCTCGCCGGCCGAGATGCGATGCAGGCCACGGAGGATGCCATCGACGTCCACGTCCGCCGGCTCGGCCGGCTGGACGATCGGCTCGTTGTAGACGGTGATGTAGTACATCACGTCGGGGTTCTCGTGGTTCCCGCCGTACATCTGGTCCAGGCCCGCGCGCACGATGTGCGCGAGCTCGTAGCCGTAGGCCGGGTCGTAGGAGATCGTCGCCGGGTTGGACGACGCCAGCAGGTGCGAGTGACCGTCGGCGTGCTGCAGGCCCTCACCGGTCAGCGTCGTGCGACCGGCGGTGGCGCCGATGATGAAGCCGCGCGCCATCTGGTCGCCGGCGGCCCACTGGGCATCTCCGGTGCGCTGGAAGCCGAACATCGAGTAGAAGACGTAGACCGGAATCAGCGGCTCGCCGTGCGTCGCGTACGACGTGCCGGTGCCGGTGAACGCCGCCACCGCTCCGGCCTCGTTGATGCCGACGTGGATGATCTGGCCCTGGGGGCTCTCCTTGTACGCCAGCAGCAGCTCGCGGTCGACCGAGGTGTAGTTCTGGCCGTGCGGGTTGTAGATCTTGGCGGTGGGGAAGTAGGCGTCCATGCCGAAGGTGCGGGCCTCGTCCGGAATGACCGGAACGATGCGGTGGCCGATCTTCTTGTCACGCAGCAGGTCCTTCAGGAGGCGCGCGAAGGCCATCGTGGTGGCGACCTCCTGCGTGCCGGAACCCTTCTTCGCGAGCTTGTACGCGTCATCGCCCGGCAGCTCCAGGCCGACGTGCGTGGTGCGACGCTCGGGGAGGAATCCGCCGAGGTCCTTGCGGCGGTCCAGCATGTACTGGATCGTCTCGTCCTGCGCACCGGGGTTGTAGTACGGCGGCAGGTACGGGTTCTCCTCGAGCACCGCGTCGGTGACCGGGATGTGCATCGTGTCGCGGAAGAGCTTGAGGTCGTCCAGCGTCATCTTCTTCATCTGGTGGGTCGCGTTGCGGCCCTCGAAGTGCGGACCCAGGCCATAGCCCTTGACGGTCTTGGCGATGATGACGGTCGGCTGGCCCTTGTGCGCCACGGCGGCCTGGTAGGCGGCGAAGACCTTGCGGTAGTCGTGACCGCCACGGCGCAGACCCCAGATCTGGTCGTCGGTGTAGTCCTTGACCATCTCCAGCGTGCGCGGGTCGCGGCCGAAGAAGTGCTCGCGGACGAACGCGCCGGACTCCGCCTTGTACGTCTGGTAGTCCCCATCCGGGGTGACGTTCATGAGGTTGAGGAGGGCACCGGAGTCGTCGTGTGCGAGCAGGTCGTCCCACTCGCGACCCCAGACGACCTTGATGACGTTCCAGCCGGCGCCGCGGAAGAAGCTCTCCAGCTCCTGGATGATCTTGCCGTTACCGCGGACCGGGCCGTCGAGGCGCTGCAGGTTGGCGTTGACGACGAAGGTCAGGTTGTCCAGACCCTCGTTCGCCGCGACCTGGAGCTGACCGCGCGATTCGACCTCGTCCATCTCGCCGTCGCCGAGGAAGGCCCAGACGTGCGAGTCGGACAGGTCCTTGATGCCGCGGTTGGTGAGGTACTTGTTCGTCATCGCCTGGTAGATGGCGTTGATCGGACCGAGACCCATCGACACGGTCGGGAATTGCCAGTAGTCCGGCAGCAGACGCGGGTGGGGGTAGGAGGGCAGGCCGTTCGGGGCGGCGGATTTCTCCTGGCGGAATCCGTCCAGCTGGGACTCGCTGGGGCGTCCCTCCAGGAAGGACCGGGCGTAGATGTCGGGGGAGACGTGGGCCTGGTTGTAGAGGGAATTGCCAGTAGTCCGGCAGCAGACGCGGGTGGGGGTAGGAGGGCAGGCCGTTCGGGGCGGCGGATTTCTCCTGGCGGAATCCGTCCAGCTGAGACTCGCTGAGGCGTCCCTCCAGGAAGGACCGGGCGTAGATGCCGGGGGAGGCGTGGCCCTGGATGAAGATCTGGTCGCCGCCGCCCGGGTGGTCGTGGCCGCGGAAGAAGTGGTTGAAGCCCACCTCGTACAGGGCGGCGGACGAGGCGTACGTCGAGATGTGTCCGCCGACGCCGATGCCCGGGCGCTGCGCGCGGTGCACCGTGATGGCCGCGTTCCAGCGGATCCAGGAGCGGTATCGGCGCTCGAGCTCCTCATCGCCGGGGAACTCGGGCTCGTTCTCCGGGGCGATGGTGTTGATGTAATCCGTGGTCGGGACCATCGGTACCCCGAGGTGCAGCTCGCGCGACTTGGAGAGCATGCTCAGCATGATCTCGCGACCGCGCTGGTGGCCCTTGGCATCGACGAGTCCGCTGAGGGACTCCTGCCACTCGGCGGTCTCCTCCGGGTCGGAGTCGAGGGGTTCCTGAGAGTACGGATCCTGATCGTGAACAGTCACCGGGCGACCTTTCGTCAACGGGCAGATCATGCCGAGGGGTGCGTATTCGTGCGGCCGGGGTCTTTGTCGGAACCGCACAACCGCACGCCTCTCCACCCTACTCATAGTCGGAGGCATGGGCGGTGCGGCGGCAGGAGAAAACCCAGCCGCGGCCGACTCTTCCGGTTAGCGGAATCCGGGCCTGCCGTCCCGAACACGCGTGCCCCTGCGGCGGCCGGTAGGATCGTCCGCAGGGGCCTTTAGCTCAGCTGGTAGAGCGCCACGTTTACACCGTGGATGTCGTCGGTTCGATCCCGGCAGGGCCCACCGCAGGACTGCCGTGCGCTCAGCCGAGGGTGAGGAAGCCCAGGATCGCGGAGACGATGGCGAGCACGCCGAGGACGGCCGGCACGAGCGTCGCCTTGGCCGGGTCCTTCATCGACACGTGGGTGATGATCGCACCGACCATCGTCAGCGCCAGGCCGACCGCCGCGAGCGGCGTGAGGATCGGGGCGATCCCGGTGGCGAGCGGGGCGATCAGGCCGATCGCGCCGAGCACCTCAAGAGCGCCGACGAGCTTGACGACGGCGGGGTGGGCGTTACGGACCCAGCCCATGCCGCCGGCGAGCAACGCGTCCTTCGATTTCAGCAGCTTCATGCCGCCGACCGCCAGGAAGGCGAGGGCGAGGACGATGTTGAGAATCCAGAGGGCGATGAGCATGGGGTTCCGTTCCGTGGGGTCGGTTACGATCAGTTACCGACCATGATGAACGAACGCGGGCACGCGTACAAAAGGCACACGGAGGTAACAGGGTGACATCGGTCGACGCTGCCATCGTCCATCCCTACGAGGGAGCCTGCACGGGGTCGCGGGCCGATCACGCCCCCGCGATCCGCGGCGTCCTGGATCGGATCGGCGACAAGTGGTCGCTGCTGGTGATCGGGACGCTGCGCGAGAGCACGCTGCGCTTCTCCGAACTGCAGCGACACATCCCCGGGATCTCGCAGCGCATGCTCACGCTCACCCTGCGTCAGCTCGAACGCGACGGACTCGTCACTCGCACGGTCTACGCGGAGGTGCCGCCGCGCGTGGAATACGCACTCACCGATCGCGGCCGCACGCTCGTGGATGTCGCCGTCGAACTGGCGAAATGGTCGGTGGAGCACTTCCCGGCGATCGAGCGGTCTCGTGCGGATTATGACCGCACGCACGCGGCGTGAGTCCAGGCGGGAGATCGCGAGTTCGTTGAGCCCCTTCGGTTCGGCTCACGGGGCCAGCCGGACGACCTTCCAGGTGTCGCCGTCTCGCTCATAGCGCAGCCGGTCGTGCATGCGGGCCGGACGTCCCTGCCAGAACTCGACGCTCGTCGGTTCGATGCGGTAGCCGCCCCAGTACGGCGGCACCGGCACGACGGCGTCGGCGAAGCGTGACTCCACCTCGGCATAGGACCGCTCAAGCGCTTCCCGATCCGGCACCGGGGTCGACTGCGCCGAGGCCCAGGCGCCGAGTTGCGAGCCGCGCGGTCGCGTGTCGAAGTAGGCCTGCACCTCCGCCGGCGTCAACGCGCTCGCCGTCCCCGCGACCCGGACCTGTCGCTCGAGGGGGTACCAGGGAAAGAGCAGAGCGCACCGCGGATTGGCGGCCAGTTCCCGACCCTTGGCCGAGGCGGTGCTCGTGAAGAGGACGAATCCGGTGTCCAGGCCCTTGAGCAGCACGATCCGTGAGTTCGGCACGCCGTCGGCGTCCGCCGTGGAGAGGACCATGGCGTTCGGCTCGTGCAGCCCCGCCGCGATCGCCTCATCCAGCCAGCGGCGGAACATGGTGAGCGGATCGCCGGCGAGGTCGTCGACGTCGAGGCCGGCGAGGCCGTACTCGGTCCGCAGGCGCGCGATGGAGTCAGGGTCGATCATTCGGATTTCCGGGTCGTGGACTCGTCGGTCGCGTTGCAACGCGGGCCGCTCATGGCGGAGAGCCTACCCGGGAGGCCCGACGCGTTCTCAAGCCGATGCTGCCCCCACGGTCGACAAATATCAGCGATGTGCTGATATTTTTGCAGTATTAGTCATATACTTCAGTCATGGACACCATCACGGCTGTGATCGTCGACATCGTCGGCTCCCGCAAGGCGAAGGATCGAACGGCCGCGCAGGCGAGCGTGCACGCGGCGTTCGCGGCGGCGGATGAGTCCGTCCCTCCGCGCCGGACGCTGTGGTCCACCGCCGGCGACGAGTTCCAGGTGATCTACCCCTCGCTCGCGGCTGCCGCTGCCGCGACGACCCTCGTCCTGCTTTCCGACGAGCCCGTGGACGTGCGATTCGGCATCGGGGAGGGCGAGTCCGTGACCGTGTCCGGTTCCGCCGACGACGTGCCGATCTACGACGGCAGCGCCTGGTGGAACGCCCGGGCCGCGATCGAGCGCGTGCACCGGACGGCCGGACGCTCGGGGACCTCACGCACGTGGGCGGTCCGGGACGGTGACGATCCGCGCGACCTGAACGCGGCACTCCTGTTGCGGGACGACCTGATCGGCGCGATGAGTGCGCGCGAGCGAAGGATCGCTCGGGCGCTCATCGCCGGGCGCGTGCAGGGGGAGATCGCCGCGACGGAGGGGATCACGCAGTCCGCCGTGTCGCAGAGCGCGCGCCGCTCCGGAGCGGGCACGCTCGTTCGTGTGCAGCAACTCTGGACGGGAGCCGACACATGATGATGCTCGCAGCACTGATCGTGCTCGGCGTGGCCGGCGCGGACGTGGTCGGTTGGTTCATCACGAGATTCGCCCGGGGGCGCGATGCCGTCCTGTCGGCGATGATCGGCGTGGTCGGCTGGGCCGTCCTCGTCGCCGTGATCTCGCTGCCACTCGGCGCACCCGTGTGGGGCATTCCGGTGATCCTGGTGGCGGTCGTGCTGTGGCCGGTCCTGACCGGACTGTGGGCGGCAGCCGCTCTCGCGTACCTCGGCGTCGTCGCCCTGCTCGTCCTGCTGGCCGGACCTCTGGTGGTGGACCTCGCATTCGTCGCCGGGTCCCCGTTCGGCGGGGTTTCGAACGAGCGGGTCGTGGCGCTGATCGGTGTCGCGCTCTTCCTCGGGCTCAGTGCGAACCTGATCTGCCGCGGAGCACTGCGCCGCGCGCGAGCCGCCGAGGAGCCGTCGCTCGTGACCTCGACCGGTCACACGCAGCAGGGCGCGCCGGGGCTCCGTGCCCGCCTGGTGGAGTCCCTGCGGACGCGCTGGCTGACCGAACCCCTGCGGCCGGGGGAGATGCGCGGCGGGCGACTGATCGGGCCGCTCGAACGGTGGATCATCGTGGCCCTCGCGCTCACGGGAGCGCAGGGCGTGGTCGCGGCACTGATGGCGGCGAAGGGGATCGTGCGGTTCCCGGAGATCTCGAAGAACTCCGCGGACGGGTCGAAAGCCGAGGAGTTCCTCGTCGGCTCTCTGATCAGCTGGGGTCTTGCCGGGGCCGGTGCGCTGCTGATCTGGATGACCTGACGACCGCCTCGATCAGCCCCGGGCTGATGAGTGGTGAATATCAGCCCTGCGCTTATGTAGCGGGGACGTCCACCACGACGCGAGGCATCCGAGACACGGGGTCGCACGCGGTAGATTGGACGGGTGAAAGCGAGCCCCCAAGATCAGCGTTCCCTCCTCGATGTCGCGGACATCGACCGCCGCCTGGTCGTGGCGAACGCCCAGCGCACGAATCCGCCGCAGGTCGCTCGCATTCATGAGCTCCAAGCACAGCGTCAGACGCAGACGCACGAGCTGACCGTCCGCGCCGGTGCGCGCGACGACATCCAGGCCGAGATCGCCCGCGTTGAGAGCGACGTCAACACCGCTCGCACCCGTCTCGAGCGCGACGAACAGCGCCTGACCGCGGCATCGGCGAAGGAAGCCGTGGCGCTGGAGAACGAGATCGCCAGCCTCCGTCGACGCATGTCGAGCCTGGAGGACACTGAACTCGAGGCCATGGAGCGTCTGGAGGCGGCGGAAGCGGAGGTCGAGCAGACGCGCGCGGCCATCGCCGCCACGAACGAGGAGGGCGCCCGCCTGAGTGCCGAGGCGAAGGAACTCGTCGCCGACGCGACCACGGCCATCGAAGGTCTCGATCGCGACCGTGCCGCCGTGCTGGGGCGGGTGCCGGAGGCGCTGTCGACGCTGTACGACCGGATCGCCCGCAATGGCGTGGGTGCAGGCCTCTTCCGAGAGAGCATGTGCAACGCGTGCCGCGTGATCCTCACCGCCAGTGACGTCGCGACGATTCGCAGCGCTGCCGACGACGAGGTCCTGTTCTGCCCCGAGTGCGGCGCGATCCTCGTGCGCACGGAGGACTCCGGTCTCTGACCGGTGACCTCGGGAGAATCCGTGACCGCGACCTGGGCGGTCGTCGGCGCGGACCCGGACTCCGACGCGATCGTCGTCGCGCTGTGGGATGACGCGGAGATCGAATCGGTGCGCCTGGCTCGGGCGGATTTCCCGGGCTGGGTCGCGGCGCGCGCGGCCGCGCATCGGTGGGTGTGGGGTGACACCACGGCGTGGTACCCGGACCTGCTCGCCGCCGGCGTCCGCATCGAACGATGCCAGGACCTGCGCCTGTGCCACGCGATCCTGCGCGACACGATGTTCGTGGACGCGACGGCCCTCCGCGCGGCGCACCACTGGGACATCGCCGCGGACGTGGACGGGGGAGCGCGTGTCCCGACGCTGTTCGACGTGGACGTGCCGACCGGCACGGTGCCGCGGGAGATCGGCGAGACGGTCGCCGAGTTCGTCCGACAGCGCGATGTCCTCGAGCGGACTGATGCTCGCCTGCGGCTGCTGACGGCGGCGGAATCCGCCGGCGCACTCGTGGCGGCGGAGATGCGTCACGCCGGGCTGCCGTGGAACGTCGCGGAGCACGAACGCATCCTCACCGCGGAGCTCGGCACACGAACCGCCGGCGGAATGCCGTCGAAGATGATCGAGACGGCGGCGCGGGTCCGACAGGCGCTGGGCGATCCCGCGGTGAGTCTGGACAGTCAGCCGAAGCTGCTGCGTGCGCTGCACCGCGCGGGCGTCCTCGTGGAGTCGACCAGCAAGTGGGAACTCGCCCGCCAGACGCATCCCGCGATCGAGCCACTGCTCGCGTACAAGCGGATGAGCCGCCTGCTCTCGGCCAACGGGTGGACCTGGCTGGACGAGTGGGTCCACGACGGCCGTTTCCGGCCGGTCTACATTCCCGGTGGCGTCGTCACCGGTCGGTGGGCATCCGCCGGCGGCGGTGCGCTGCAGCTTCCCCGGCAGCTGCGTGCGGCCGTGCGCGCCGATCCCGGCTGGCAGCTGGTCACCGCGGACGTCGCCCAGTTGGAGCCGCGCGTGCTCGCCGGGATGGCCCGTGACACCGCGATGGCGACGGCCGCGCGCGGGCGCGACCTCTACGCGTCCCTGGTCGAGCAGAAGATCGTGGAAACGCGGCAGGAGGCGAAGTACGCCATGCTGGGTGCCCTGTACGGCTCCACGTCCGGGGAATCCGGACGCCTCGTGCCGCGGCTGCGTCGCGCGTTCCCCCGTGCGATGGGCGTCGTGGATGCGGCGGCGAAGACCGGGGAGGACGGCGGCCTCGTGGCCACCCTCCTCGGGCGCACCTGTCCACCGGCGTCCGCGGAGTGGACGCGCGTGCAGCGCGCGGCCACGGACGCGGACGTCTCCCCGGGTGAGGAACGACTGGCTCGGTCCCGGGCACGCGAGCGGGGCCGCTTCACCCGCAACTTCGTGGTGCAGGGGACGGCGGCGGAGTGGGCCCTGGCGTGGCTGGCCGACCTTCGTCTGCGCCTCGCGAGGCTCGGCAGCGACGACGCCCCGCCGCACCTGGCGTTCTTCCTCCACGACGAGGTCATCGTCCACGCGCCCGCCGAGGCCGCAGAGGCTGCCGCTCAGGCGATTCGGGACAGCGCCGACGCGGCGGGGAAGCTCCTGTTCGGCGACTTCCCGATCGATTTCCCCCTGGACGTCACGATCGGCACCGACGCCGTCAAGGCGTGACGCCCGCCCACCCCGGTTGTCGACCGAGCGCGCACGGGTCCCAACGTGGTGAGCCGCTTCAGCGAACGGTGAAGGAGGCGCGCAGCAGAGCCGACTCGCGCGAGGACGGGCCGACGCGCAGCTCGAAGGCGCCGGATTCGACGCGGCGGATGCCTTCGGCGTCTACGATCGAACACGCGGCCACGGGGACTTCGATGTCGACCGTCACGGACGCGCCCGGCTGCACGTCGACCTGGCGGTACGTCTTCAGTTCCTTGTCCGCCCAGCTCACCGTCGTCACGGTGTCGCTGACGTAGACCTGGACGGTCTCGCGCGCGGGGCGGTCGCCGGTGTTCGTCAGCGTGACGCGCGCGCGGACCGTGTCGTCGGAGTCCAGTTCCGACTCTTCGAGCACGAGATCGGAGTATGCCACCGTGGTGTACGAGCGGCCTTCGCCGAACGCCCAGGCCGGGCTCTGCGTCAGGTCGGCGTAGCGGTCGCCGTGCTGTCCGCGGATCTGGTTGTAGTACGTCGGCTGCTGGCCGACGTGACGAGCGAACGAGATCGGCAGACGCCCGCTCGGCTCGATGAGTCCGAGCGCGAGTTCTGCGATCGCCCGGCCACCGGCCATTCCGGGAGACGCGACCCAGAGCACCGCGGCGGCGTGGCGTGCCGACTCCGGAAGCACGAGGGGCTTGGACGCCATCAGCACGACGACCAGGGGAGTGCCGGTTTCCGCCAGGGCGTCCAGCAACGCCACCTGGCCGCCGACGAGTTCCAGGGTGGCCGTGGAGCGACCCTCGCCGACCAGTTCGATGACATCGCCCACGACGGCGACGACGTAGTCCGCATCCCGGGCGGCGGCGACGGCCGCGGCGATCTGGTCGGCGTCCGGCGGGGTGGGGCGCACGACCTGCGGGGTCCGGGAAGTGTGTGCCGGCCGGGTCATCCTGCAGCGTCAGGATCTCCGCGCCGCGTTCGTACGTGACCGTCCAGCTCTCCGGGCTGAAGCGGTGGAAGCCGTCCAGCACGGTCGTGATCATCTCGCGCGGGTGCCCGTCCGGCATCCAGCCGGCCTGTCCGGAGTTGCCGGCCCAGTCGCCGAGCTGGGTCTGCGCGTCGTCGGCGAGGGGACCCACGACCGCGATGCGGCGGGGCTCTGCGCTGACGGCACGGCCGGAGTCATCCGCGCTGAGGCCGCCGGCGAACGGCAGCACGCCGTCGTTCTCCAGCAGCACCAGCGAGCGGCGGGTGAGCTCGAGGTTGAGCGCGGTGTGCTCAGGGGTGGCGAGCTCGGTCGCGATCCGCTCCGGGTCCGGGTGGCGCGGGTTCTCGAACAGCCCGAGCTCGAACTTCAGGGTGAGGATGCGCGCGACGGCGGTGTCGAGGTCAGACTCCGCCAGCAGGCCCTGCGCGATGGCGTCGAGCGCGCCCTGGTGGAAACCGGGCGTGGTCATGATCATGTCGTTTCCGGCGCGAACGGCCGCGGCGGCGGCGTGCGCGTAGTCCGGCTGCACCTGCTGCTCCCAGACCATGCGACCGACGTTGTCCCAGTCCGTCACGAGGGTGCCGGTGTAGCCCCACTCTCCGCGCAGGACGTCGGTCAGCAGCCAGTCGTTGACGGTGATCGGCACGCCGTCCATGGTCTGATAGCCGAGCATGAACGTCCGGCATCCCTCCGCCGCCACGCGTTGGAACGGCGGAAGGAACCAGGACCGGAGCTTGCGGCGGGAGATGTCCGCCTCGCTGGCGTCACGGCCGCCCTGCGTCTCGGAGTAGCCCGCGAAGTGCTTCGCCGTGGCGAGGATCGCGGTCTCGTCGGTCAGTCCGTCGCCCTGGTAGCCGCGGACCATCGCCGAGGCGAACTCGCCGATCAGGAACGGGTCCTCACCGAACGTCTCATCGACCCGGCCCCAGCGGAGGTCCCGGCTGATGCACAGCACGGGGGAGAAGGTCCAGTGGATGCCGGTGGCGGCCACCTCGACGGCCGTCGCCCGTGCGGCACGCTCGATGAGCGCGACGTCCCAGGACGCAGCCATGCCCAGCTGGGTGGGGAAGATCGTGGCGCCGTCGAAGAACGAGTGGCCGTGAATGCAGTCCTCTCCCACGATCAGGGGAATCCCGAACTCGGTCTGCGCGGTCAGCGCGTGGGCCTGGGCAAGACGCTCCGGCGAGGCGTGCAGGATCGAGCCGACCTCCACGCGCATGACCTGATCCTCGATGTCGTCGCGGGCATCCAGCTGCATCATCTGGCCGACCTTCTGCGGCACGGACATGCGGTCGATGAGGTCGGCGACGCGCTCCGGAATCGGCAGTGCGGCGTCACGGTAGGCAAAGGTCACGGGATGCTCCAGTGTGGTGATGCGGCGCCCGAGGGCAGCGGGGGAGTCAGTCTTCGGGGTGCGTCGCGAGGGGGTCGAGCACCGGGATCTCGGCGTCCGGATCCGGCAGCGGGTCGGCGACGATCGGATCAACGGGAGCCAGGTCGGTGCGCACGGCGGTCACGCCGCTGTGGGGCTTGATGCCCTTCTTGCGCTGGGCGCGCGCTCGTTCGCCGGCCGATCGGAGGCGCGGGTTGACATACTCGTCGATGCCGAAGTTGATCAGGGACAGGGCGATGCCGATGAGCGCGATGCACAGACCGGCCGGGACGTACCACCACCAGTAGTCCGGGAACGCGCCGTTCTGCTGCGCCCAGAACAGGATCGTGCCCCAGTTCAGGTTCGTGATCGGGATGACCCCGATGAAGGCGAGGGTGGTCAGGCCCAGAATCGCGGCGGTGACGGTGCCGACGAAGCTCGAGGCGATGATCGCGATGAGGTTCGGCAGCATCTCGACGGTGATGATGCGCCACAGGGACTCGCCGTTCGCGCGAGCCGCCTGGACGAAGTCCCGGTTGCGCAGGGACATCGTCTGCGCGCGCAGCACGCGCGCGCCCCACGCCCACCCCGTGATGGCCAGCACCGTCGCGATCACGAGCAGGGGCGGGTCCTCGTACTGGGAGGCGATGATGATCACCAATGGCAGGCCGGGCACGACCAGGAAGACGTTGGTCAGCGCCGAGAGACCCTCGCTCTTCCACCCGCTGACGTAGCCGGCGGTGACACCGACGGCGACGGCGATGATGGTGGCGATGATGCCGGCGGCGAACCCGACGATCAGCACGCCCCGCGTGCCGTAGATGATCTGGCTGAGCACGTCCTCACCCATGTGGGTGGTGCCGAGCCAGTGCGCGGCCGATGGTGGCTGACGCAGGGCGCTGTAGTCCTTCTCGAGCGGGCCGTACGGGGCGATGAGGTCGCTGAACAAGGCGACCAGGACGAACACCCCCAGGATGATCAGTCCGGTCAACGACTTGCCGTTGCGGAACATCGCGAACGAGCGGCCGAGCTGTCCGAAGAACGTCAGTCGCTGGGGCGGTTCGGCGGGCGCGGAGGCCTGCGCGAGGGTTGCGGTCTGGCTCATCTCAGGACTCCATCTGGCGGGTGCGCGGATCCAGCACCGCGTAGGCGATGTCGGCGACGATGTTCGCGACGAGAACGGTCAGGGTGATCACCAGGAACAGCCCCTGCATGAGCGGATAGTCCTTGGCCGACGTGGCATCCAGCAGCAGCTTCCCGACGCCCGGGTAGGAGAAGACCAGCTCCATGACGAGCGTGCCGCCGACGATGAACCCGAGCGAAAGCGCGAAGCTGGACAGCTGGGGGAGGACGGCGTTGCGAGCGGCGTAGGCCACGAGGACGCGGCGCGGCGCGAGGCCCTTCGCCTCGGCTACGGTGACGTAATCCTCATCCAGGACGGTGACCATCATGTTGCGCATGCCGAGCACCCAGCCGCCCAGCGAGGACACCACGATGGTGATCGCCGGCAGCGTGCCGTGCTGGATGACCTGTCCGATGAAATCGAGGTTGAATCCGGGAACCGAGCCCTTGTCGTAGGCGTGCGAGGCCGGGAACCAGCCGAGCCCGGTGGAGAACACGGCGATCACGATCAGGCCGAGCCAGAAGTACGGCACGGTCGAGAAGAACGTCGTGATCGGAACGACGATGTCCGCGCGGCTGCCGCGTCGCCACCCGATCCACGCACCCACGGCAGTACCGAGGAAGAACGAGATGACCGTCGCGATGCCGACGAGACCGATGGTCCAGGGCAGTGCCTGGCCGATGACCTGCGTGACGGGGGCCAGGCCGTTGGAGAACGACTGGCCGAGGTCGCCGTGCAGCAGCAGGTTCCAGTACTGGATGTACTGCTCGAACAGCGTCTTGTTGGTGTCCAAGCCGAACAGGATGCGGAGCGATTCCGCGGCCTCGGGGGAGATCCGGCCCTGGTTCTTGTTGATGTAGGTGGTGACCGGGTCACCCTTCATGAACCGGGGGAGGAAGAAGTTGAGGGTGATCGCCGCCCATGCGGTGAACAGGTAGAACGCGCCGCGGCGCAGGAAGAATCGCATCAGGCTCGGCCTCCGTCGGTTCCGGCGAAGTGCTTCTCGGGGTCGGGGGAAGCGTCCCGCAAGGCGCGGGTGTACTCGTCCTTCGGGTGCAGGATGACGTCGTCCGCGGGGCCGTGCTCCACGACGCGGCCGTGGTGAAGGACCATGATCTCGTCGCTGAAGTGTCGCGCGGTGGCGAGGTCGTGGGTGATGTAGAGGACCCCGAGGTCGGACTGGCGCTGCAGGTCGGCGAGGAGGTTCAGCACGCCCAGACGGATGGAGACATCGAGCATCGAGACGGGTTCGTCGGCGACCAGCAGTGACGGGCGTGACGCGAGCGCCCGAGCGATGGCGACCCGCTGGCGCTGACCGCCGGAGAGCTCGTGCGGACGCCGATCGATGGTCTGCGTCGGGTCGAGCTGGACGAGCTCGAGGAGACGGCGGACCTCGGCGTCGACCTCTCCGCGCGGCACGACGTGGTCCAGTTCCAACGGCCGCTCGATGTGGTGGCGAACCGTGTGATAGGGGTTGAGCGACGCGAAGGGATCCTGGAACACCATCCGCAACTGCTGGCGGTAGTGGCGCAGGCCGCGTCCGCGGCGGGGGATCGGCTTGCCGTCCAGGAGCACGTCGCCCGTGGTGGCGCGCTCGAGCTGAGTGAGGATCTTCGCGATCGTGGACTTGCCGCTGCCGGACTGGCCGACGAGGGCGATGGTCTGCCCGGACTTCAGAGTGAATGAGACGTCATCGAGCGCGAGCAGGGAACCGGAACCGCGGATGCGGTAGCGCTTGGTCAGGCCACGGACTTCAAGGGTCGTCATGCCTTCTTCTCCTCGCCGCGAAGGAATCCGCCGCGCTCGCCGGTGAGGGACGGGAACGATGACAACAGCTTCTGGGTGTAGGGGTGTGTGGGGTGGTGGTAGATGTTCGACGCGGTGTCGAGCTCGACGATCTCGCCGGCGCGCATCACCGCGATGCGGTCCGAGATCTCCAGCAGCAACGGCAGGTCGTGCGTGATGAAGATCACGGAGAAGCCGAACTGGTGACGAAGCTCCGAGATCTGCTCCAGGATCTCCCGCTGCACGAGCACATCGAGCGCCGTGGTGGGTTCATCCATGATCATCAGCTGGGGCTTGAGAGCCAGAGCCATCGCGATCATGACGCGCTGGCGCATGCCGCCGGAGAGTTCGTGCGGGTAGGACTTCAGGCGATTGGCGTCGATGCCCACGATCTGCAGGAGCTCCGCGGAAGCAGCGGTGCGCTCGGCACGCGACATCCCCGGGCGGTGCGCACTGAACACGTCGGCGAGCTGCTTGCCGATCTTCATGACCGGGTTGAGAGAGTTCATCGCGCCCTGGAAGACCATGGACGACTTGTCCCACCGGAACGCGCGGATCTGGCCGACGCTCAGCGTCCCGAGGTCGATGGTCTCGCCGTCGGCGTCGTGGAAAAGCGCCGTTCCGCCGGTGATCACCGCCGGGGCCTTCAGCAATCGCTGGATGCCGTAGGCGAGGGTGGTCTTGCCGCATCCGGATTCGCCGGCGAGACCGAGGATCTCACCGCGGTCGAGGTCGAAGGACACGCGTTTGACGGCTTGAACGGGAGGATCGACGTCGTAGGTGACGCTGAAATCGGACACGCTCAGGAGGGTGGAGGTTTCGGACACGCTGCTTCCCGGGGTCGAAGTGGACGGGTGGGGCGGGGCCGCGTGCGCGACCCCGCCCCGTGTCGTCAGTTGGCGGGCTTGAGCTTGGTCAGGATGTAGGCCACCGACGGCTTGGTCGGGTCGGCGGAGGCGTACGGGTCCTCATCCGTCGGCCAGCCGACATAGTTGCGCGTATTGTACTGCGCGATGTCGGGGCGGGCAGCGATCGGCATCGCCGGGACCTGGTCGACGTAGATCTTCTCGATCGTCGCCAGGGCACTGGTGCGGGCCGCCTCGTCGCTCGTCGAGGCGTACTCGGCGAGCGCCTTCGTGGCGTCCGCGTTCTGGAACTTGCCGAAGTTGTACTGCAGCTTGCCGTCCGCGGCGCCCGTGACCCACTTGCCGTCCATCTGGTCGCTGTAGAAGTCGTACGGCGTCGAACCGCTGTCGGTCCAGTGCAGTGCGGCGTCGAAGTTTCCGGTCTGGATGTTCTGCGTCCAGGTGTCGGCGTCCGGGGTGTCCGTCTTCGCCTCGACACCGATGGACTTCACGGCGTCGGCGATGAGGCTGATACCCGTGACGTAGTCCGTCCATCCCTGGGGAACGGTCAAGGTGAACGAGACGGCCTTGCCGGACGGGTCCTTGAGCTTGTCACCATCGAAGGTGTAACCGGCGTCCGTGAGCACCTTCTTGGCGCCGTTGACGTCGACCTTGAGGTCCTTGCCCTTGAAATCGCTCGCGACGAACGCATCGCCGGCCGGGCTCGGCAGTCCCGTGACGCTCTTCAGCGGGTCGACGCTGCCTTCGCGGGCGATGTCGACGTACTGTCCGCGGTCGATCACCATGTTCACGGCCTGGCGGAACGCGACGTTGTCGAACGGCGCCTTCGCGGTGTTCACGAACAGGGTGTCGATGCCGAGGTTGGCCGGTGCCCAGTAGACGTTGTGGTCCTTGTCCTTGTCCAGGTAGGCGCTCTGGCGGTTCGGGATGTTCGACTGCGCCCAGTCGACCTCACCGGTGGCGAGGGCGGTGGTCAGCGCCGTGTTGTCGTTGTAGGACGTGTAGAACAGCGTCGGCACGGCGAGCTTGCCGCCCCAGTAGTCGTCCCGTGCGGTCAGCTCGACGCTCTGGTTGGTGAACTGCTTGAGCTTGTAGGGGCCGGTTCCGACGGCGTCCTCGACGTTGTCCTTGGCCGGGTCCTTGACCTTTTCGAAGATGTGCTTCGCCACGATCTGGCGGTTGAGCACCTTCTCCTGCTTGACGAACATCGGGTCCGTGAAGGTGACCGTGACGGTGTCGCCGTCCGTGGCCACGGAGGCGACGCCGATGCCCTGCGTGTCGAGGCCGGGGACGTCCTTGAGCAGCTGGAAGGTGTACGCGATGTCGTCAGCGGTAAACTTCTCGCCGTCGTTCCACGTGACGCCGTCGCGCGCGACGATCTTGATCGACTTGTAGTCCTCAGCCCAGGTGAACTCCTTCGCCAGCCACGGCACCGGGGCTTCGCTCGGCTTGATGGCGTTCGTGATCGCGAGCGGCTCGTAGATGGCGTTCGTGTATCCGAGTTTGTTCGCCGAACCGTCGACGAACGGGTTGTTGTTCTCCGGCGGGATCGCGCCGTCCGGCTTGGCGACGGTGATCGACGCGCCGGCCTTCGGGCTCTTCGCATCGCCCGAGTCGCCGTTGCCACCGGAAGAACATCCGGTGAGCGCCGTGATCGAGAGCGCGACGATGATCGCTGCCCCCGTGAGAGTGGACTTCAGCCTCACTGCTGTCTCCTTCGTCGGGGTTCGGCGACTGCGCCGAACGCTCGGAGCGATGTGCTGGTGCCGTCATCGCTTGGTGGTTATCCTTACTCATGAGTAAGTAAGTTCGCAAATAACGATCCGGCCACGCAGTTTCACCCCGTGAGGTCACCGCCCGATGGTGGCGAGTGGGGCAGGATCTTCTCGAAGGTGAGGTGGGATCGGAACCATGGTGGACGTCAAGAAGGCTTCTGGCCCGCGCCCGGAAACGCTCGCGAAGCGGCGCGCGATTCTGGCGGCGGCGACCGATGTGTTCGGCAGCAAGGGATATGCGAACGGCACGCTCGCCGAGATCGCCGATCAGGTCGGCATGACCCACGCCGGGATCCTGCATCACTTCGGCTCCAAGGATCAGTTGCTGCTCGAGGTGCTGACCTACCGCGACGAGTCCGACGTCGACCACCTGGACGGGCGGCACATCCCCGGTGGCGCGGAGCTGTTCCGCCACCTGGTGCGCACGGCGGAGCTCAACGAGAACCGGGCGGGCATCGTCCAGGCCTTCGCCGTGCTCTCGGGGGAGTCGGTCACCGACGGACACCCGGCGCAGCAGTACTTCATCGAGCGGTACGACCGGCTGCGCGAGGACATCGCGTCGGCGTTCCGCGAGGTCTGCGCCCAGCGCGGTGTGTCCGAGCCTGCGCTCATCGATTCCGGTGCGGCGGCGATCGTCGCGGTCATGGACGGCCTGCAGGTGCAGTGGCTGCTCTCGCCCGGCGCGATCGAACTGGCCCGAACGACGCGCTTCGCGATCGAGGCCATCGTGTCGGCTGTGCTCGATCACACCCCGGCCGGCATCGACCCCTCGGTCTGACGACGCGCCCGAGCGAACTGCATTCGGCGTGAATTTCCGCGTGCCCGCGGCGGGATGCCGTAGCTCGCGGAGGACGGGCGTTCAGCCGCGGAATTCCGTCCGTTTCGACGGGGCGCACCTCGTCGTCGGCACCATCCCGGTGAGGTCGGCAGCGGTCGATTTCGGGTACTACCCCCATCCGGGGGTATAGCAGGAGTCTGAGAGTTTCCTACGATCGTCCGCAGTCGAGACGACGCCGTCTCGATGTCGATTCCGGCGACGACGCCGGTGCGACGAGGGCGAGGAGGCCTTTCTATGACGGAGACATTCCACCCGACACCCGGTGAGGAGTCGATCGACTACATCGAGGTCCAGACGAGCGCGCGCTTCGGTGAGCTGCGTCGTCGTCACCGGAGCTTCGTGTTCCCGCTGTTCGCGCTGTCGCTGGTGTTCTACCTGGTGTTCGTGCTGCTCGCCGGCTTCGCGCCCGAGTTCATGTCCATCCGCGTGTGGGGCTACATCAACATCGGCCTGCTGATGGGGCTGTTCCAGTTCGTGTGGACGTTCTTCGTGACCGGGCTGTACGTCTGGTACGCGAACCGGAAGCTGGACCCGGTCGCGACGGAGATCCGTGACGAACTCGAGGCGACGGAGGCTCGCGCATGAACGGGATTCTGGCGGCCGTGGAGCCCACGCAGGTGGAGAACAACCCGGTCCTGAACATGACCATCTTCGGCCTGTTCGTCGCGGTGACGCTGTTCATCGTGATCCGAGCGAGCCGCAACAACAAGTCGGCGGCGGACTACTACGCCGCCGGTCGCTCTTTCAGCGGCACCCAGAACGGGTTCGCGATCGCCGGTGATTACCTGTCGGCGGCGTCGTTCCTCGGAATCTGCGGCGCCATCGCGATCAACGGCTACGACGGGTTCCTCTACTCGATCGGCTTCCTGGTGGCGTGGATCTGCGCGCTGCTGCTGGTCGCCGAGCTGATGCGCAACACCGGCAAGTTCACGATGGCGGACGTGCTGTCCTTCCGCCTGAAGCAGGGTCCGGTCCGGATGGCCGCAGCCATCACGACGCTCGCCGTCTGCCTGTTCTACCTGCTCGCGCAGATGGCAGGTGCCGGTGGTCTGGTGTCGCTGCTGCTGGGCATCGATGACAAGGTCGGTCAGTCGATCGTCGTCGCGGTGGTCGGCGTCCTGATGATCATCTACGTCCTCGTGGGCGGTATGAAGGGCACCACCTGGGTGCAGATCGTCAAGGCGGCTCTGCTGATCGCCGGTGCGATCATCATGACGGTCTGGGTGCTCGCGCTGAACGGCTTCAACCTGAACACGCTGCTCGGTGCCGCGGTCGAGGCGTCCACCACGACGCCGCCGGACGCCATCCTCGACCCGGGTCTGCAGTACGGCCACAACCCGTGGGACTTCCTGTCGCTCGGTCTCGCGCTCGTGCTCGGCACCGCCGGTCTGCCGCACGTCCTGATGCGCTTCTACACGGTTCCGACCGCGAAGGAAGCCCGAAAGTCGGTGGTGTGGGCGATCATCCTGATCGGAATGTTCTACCTGCTCACGCTGGTGCTCGGCTACGGTGCCGGTGCGATCGTCGGTCCGGATGCCATCAAGAACGCGCCCGGTGGCGTGAACTCGGCGGCGCCGCTGCTCGCGAACGCGCTCGGTGGCCCGATCCTGCTCGGCCTGATCTCGGCGGTCGCGTTCGCGACGATCCTCGCCGTGGTCGCCGGTCTGACCATCACGGCGGCGGCGTCGTTCGCGCATGACATCTACGCGAACGTCATCAAGAAGGGCAAGACCCAGCCCGACGCCGAGGTCAAGATCGCCCGTCGCACGGTGATCGTGATCGGTGTGCTGGCCGTCGCCGGTGGTATCGGCGTGCAGGGCCAGAACGTGGCCTTCCTGGTCGCGCTCGCCTTCGCCGTCGCGGCTTCGGCCAACCTGCCGACGATCCTGTACTCGCTGTTCTGGAAGCGCTTCACCACGCGTGGCGCGGTCTGGAGCATGTACGGGGGGCTCGCCAGCGCGCTGATCCTCATCGTCCTGTCGCCGGTGTTCTCCGGCGCGGAGACGAGCATCTTCCCGAACGTGAACTTCGCGATCTGGCCGCTGAACAACCCGGGCATCGTGTCCATCCCGCTCGGATTCATCCTGGGCTGGCTGGGGTCGATCACCGACCGCCGTGCCGAGGACGCGCGCCTCGCGGCGGAGATGGAGGTCCGCTCGCTCACCGGTCACGGCGCCGAGGGTGCCATCGACCACTGATCCGTATCGGAACGAACGGCGGGCGGCGCAGTGAATGCGTCGCCCGCCGGCGTTCTAGAATGGACGGTGAACGGGTCGGCTGGACGGTCGCGTGGCGGGCAACCGCACCGAGGAACGTCCGGGCTCCGCAGGGCAGGGCGGTGGGTAACACCCACCCGGAGAAATCCGCGAGACAGTGCCACAGAGAGAAGACCGCCGGGACTCGTCCCGGTAAGGGTGAAAGGGTGGAGTAAGAGACCACCAGGGGCCGTGGTGACACGGTTCGCTCGGTAAACCTCGCCCGGAGCAAGACCAGACAGAGGATGTTGACGCGGCTCGCCGAGTCCTCGGGTAGGTCGCTGGAACGGCACGGCAACGTGTCGTCGAGAGAGATGGCCGTCGATGGGACTTCGGTCTCGGGACAGAACCCGGCGTACAGGCCGGCCCGTTCCCTGACGTGAGAAAGGCCCCGGCACTGCCGGGGCCTTTCGTCATCGGGTCATCAGTCGCCCGCGAGGCTCGCCGCGCCGATGATGCCGGCGAAGTTGCGGTGCACAGCCGGCACGATGGGCGTGTCGAGCTTGAGCAGCGGCAGGAATTCATCGGCATGCTTCGAGATGCCGCCGCCGACCACCAGGAGGTCGGGGGAGAAGAGGAACTCGACGAGCGAGTAGAACACCTGCAGACGCTTGGCCCACTTCTTGTAGGACAGCTCCTTGTCCTCCTTGACGGAGACCGCAGCGTACTTCTCGATGGACTTGCCCTTGTAGAGCAGGTGGCCGAGCTCGGTGTTCGGCACGAGCACGCCGTTGTACAGGAACGCGCTGCCGATGCCCGTCCCGAGAGTGGTGAGGATCGTCAGACCCGGCTTGCCCTTCGCGGCGCCGTATCGCACCTCGGCCACACCGGCGGCGTCGGCATCGTTGACGAAGTGGATGTCACGGCCCAGGCCCTTCTCGAAGAACTTCTCCGCCTCGAAGTCCTTCCAGTCCGCGGACACGTTCGAAGCGGACAGGGTGCGTCCGTTCTTCACGATGGCGGGGAAGTCGATTCCGATCGGCACGCGGTCTTCGGCGACGCCGAGGGTCGTGAGCACCTCTTGGACGGCGCCGAGAACATCCTGCGGCTTCGCCCCCGACGGTGTCGCCACCCGCACACGGTCGCCGATGAGCTCGCCCTTCGCGAGATCCACCAGACCCGCCTTGATTCCGGTTCCCCCGATGTCCACACCCACCGCACGTGCTGAAGTCATGGGGCCAGATTATCGGCTGGACGCGGACCGTGGTGCGCTGCGCGCGTTCCGCTTTCGCTTTGACCGGACTGTGGATGGTGGCGTTCCGCAGGACGGGTCGCGTTCTCGTCGGGCCGGGGTCTTCCGCCTAAGACGTGCGCGTGGGTGGGGACGTTGCGGACGCCGGGTCGCGTTCTCGTTGGGCCGGGGTCTTTCGCTTATGACGGGCCCTCGGGTGGGGACGTTCCGGACGTCGGCTCGCGTTCCGTGCCGCGTCAGGTCTTCCGCTTAAGACGGCCCCGCGGATGGGGACGTTCCGCTCGCCGGCTCGCGTTCCAAATCGGGGCCGCGGCGCTGGTCGTTCGGCGAGCGTCAGCGAGACGAAACGACGGTCAGTTGGTCGGCGGGATCGGGGGTGAGAGAAACCTCATCTCCACAGGCCGAAATCCATCCACAGCCTGGGATATTCAACGTCGAATGTCGGTGCCCCGGCGTAAAATATGGGTTATGAACACGACGATGGAACGGACCCGGGAAACGATGGCTCATGCCGTCGCCGACCTCCGCTCCATCCTGGTTTCCGGCACCCTCGACACGGCCGACCGGGACGATGTTCTCGGGTTCCTGATCGGAGTCGGCGATCTGTACCGGCAGGTCGAAGCCACCCTGGTGGTCGGCACCGGCGTCATCGAGAAGCGCTCCGCATCTGCAGAGCGCTTCGACGTTTCTTCCGACTGCCGTTCAGCGAATGAAGTGATGCAACGCACCACCGGTGCCGCACCCACCACCGTCAAGCGATGGAGCCGACTCGCGGCCGTCGTGAAGCCGAAGCGCACGCTCGCGTCGGGTGAGATCCGGCCGGCTGAGTTCCCCGCCCTCCGTGAAGCGCTCACCACCGGAGCCATCGGGGCGGACGGGCTCGAGGCCGCAACCCGGCCCCTGCGGGAGGTCAAGGACCGCGTCGACGCGGCCGACCTCGCGGAGGCCAATGAGGTTCTCGCCGCGATGACCACGACCACCGGTGCGCCGGTCATGTGCGACACCCTCCGGGACGCTTCCCTCCGCCTGGCCACCGACCTGGACATCACCGGTGCCGAGGCGGAAGAGGAGAAGGCGTTCCCGGGTCGGGCCTTGCGGCTCGGGGTCAAGCGGAACGGGCTCGTGCCGATCACCGGTCAGCTCGTCCCGGATGTCGCCGGTGCGCTCTCGGTGCTGCTGGATTCGATCAACAACCCGCACGGCCAGCCCGCGGGCGTGAAGTTCCGGCCCACCGACGAATCCGACGAGAACGCGGATGTGCGGACGATGGCGCAACGCAACCACGACGCCCTCGGCACGATCCTTGCCGCGGTCCCCAACGCTCCCGACATGCCGACGAACGGCGGCGGCGCACCCGTGCTGGTGATCCACGCGACGGAAGACACCGTTCGTGCCGGTGAGGGGTGGGCCACGATCCCCGGGGCAGATGCGACGGGCACGGATGTGCCGGTTCCGTTCGCCGCGGCGAAGCATGTCGGATGTTGTGGCACGATCCAGCACCTCACCACCGCCGCCAACGGACGGATCGTCAAGCTCACCATCGACAAGCGGGTGTTCAGCACTGACCAGCGGCGTGCGATCAGTGCCCGGGACCGGTCCTGCGTGATCCCGGGATGCCACACCCCGGCACGGTGGTGTGAAATCCACCACGTCACCGGATGGGCGCAAGGTGGTGAAACCGATGTCGATAACGGGGTGCTGATCTGCTGGCACCACCACCGATTCATCGACCGAATGGGCTGGGACATCCGGATGACAGAGGGCGTCCCCGAAGTGCGACCACCCGACTGGATCGACCCCACGAAGACCTGGCATTCGACCGGCCCACGGGCCGCGGGACTGCCGAAGCGGGGTGCGTGATGTCCGGGGAGAACTCCGCCTCCACCACGCCCACGGCGCGCCCCGCGACGTTTCGTTTCTCCGGCGCTGACCCAACGACCGAGAACGGGGTCGCCAACGGGATCGCGGCCGGTGACGGGGTAGCGACCCCAGGGGCGACCGGCGTTGGGATGCCGACCGGTCGGCCAATGCCCACCCCAGGAACGCGACCCGGCGACGGGAGCCGATCCGCGACGGGCGGTCTTAAGCCGAAAACGCAACCCCGCCGGAACCCTCAGCGCAGAACGCAGAGCAGCCACGGCACCCCGAGCGCATCCAGCGCAACCACCCCGACATCCGTGCGCCGACACGTGAACAGCACCACCCCGAAAACCCGTGTCGTCTTAAGCCGAAATGAACGCGACAAGGCTGGAACGAGAGCCGGCCACCTCCGCCACGCACGGGCCAACCTGTCGCAAAGAGGGCACTCGCGCAAAGACAGGGATCGCGACCGCGCGCCGACCAATGAAAAACAGCACCGCCCCCAAGAATCCGGGTCCTCTCGGCGAGAAGAGCGCGAGCACCAGAGCCAGTGCAGGTCCCCAGCAGCGCCCGCACGCGCCACGCGAACGGAGGAACCTGCCCGTGGCGAACATCCCGCCAAGCCGACACACCCTCGCTCGACCCGGCGAGCGCCCATAGGCTGGCCCTGAACGAAGGAGGACTCATGTCCGAGAAGGAATTCATCGACCCGTCCGACGACGACGCCTACTGGTACAACTCCGACACCGGCGAGGTCGAGCATGGTCGGATCTCGCCCGCACCGGAGCGTCTCGGCCCATTTGCGACCCGCGAGGAGGCGGAACGCGCGCCGGAGATCATCAAGGAGCGCTCCCGCGCCTGGGCCGACGAAGACGCCCGCGAAGACGACTGGGGCAAGGACTGACCGGGGCCGGTGACCGGGGCGGGCATCCCGCCCCGGTAGCCTGACAGAAGCACGACGAGAGGATCCGGATGGACAAGCAGCGCGACTTCGTTCTTCGCACCATCGAGGAGCGCGGGGTGAAGTTCGTCCGCCTCTGGTTCACGGACGTCACCGGCACCCTGAAGTCGGTCGCGCTCGCACCCGCAGAAGTCGAGGGAGCGTTCGCCGAGGGCCTCGGCTTCGACGGCTCCGCGATCGAAGGCCTCACGCGCACCTACGAGTCGGACCTGCTCGCGCAGCCGGACCCGTCCACCTTCCAGATCCTGCCGTGGCGCGGCGAGATCGACCCCACCGCCCGCATGTTCTGCGACCTGACGACGCCGGACGGACAGCCCGCCGTGGCCGACCCCCGCCACGTCCTCAAGCGCACGCTGGCGAAGGCCGCCGACCGCGGCTTCACCTTCTACACGCACCCCGAGGTCGAGTTCTACCTGCTCAAGTCCTCGCGCCTCGGGGCGAACGGCCAGCCGGAGCCGGTCGACTCCGCGGGCTACTTCGACAACGTCCCGGGCGGCACCGCCCACGACTTCCGCCGCCGCTCGGTCCGGATGCTCGAGGACATCGGCATCTCCGTCGAATACAGCCACCACGAGGGCGGCCCCGGCCAGAACGAGATCGACCTCCGCTACGCCGACGCGCTCGCCACCGCGGACAACATCATGACGTTCCGCACGGTCATCAAGGAGGTGGCGATCGAGCAGGGCGTCTACGCGACCTTCATGCCGAAGCCGCTGTCCGGCCAGCCCGGTTCCGGCATGCACACGCACATGTCGCTGTTCGAGGGCGACAGCAACGCGTTCTACGAAGAGGGCGCGGAGTACCAGCTCTCCCGCGTCGGACGCCAGTTCATCGCCGGTCTCCTCAAGCACGCCAACGAGATCACCGCCGTGACGAACCAGTTCGTCAACTCGTACAAGCGCCTCTGGGGCGGCGACGAGGCGCCGAGCTTCATCTGCTGGGGACGCAGCAACCGCTCCGCGCTCATCCGCATCCCGCTCTACAAGCCGAACAAGTCGCAGTCGACCCGCATCGAGTACCGCGCCCTCGACTCCGCGGCGAATCCGTACCTCGCTTACTCGCTCATGCTGGCCGCCGGCCTCAAGGGCATCGAAGAGGGCTACGAGCTCCCCCCGGAAGCGGAGGACAACGTCTGGTCGCTCACCGAGACCGAGCGCCGCGCCCTTGGCTACGCGCCGCTTCCGGCCAGCCTCGACCATGCTCTGGAGTACATGGCCGAGTCCGAGCTGGTCGCGGAGACGCTCGGCGAGCAGGTGTTCCAGTACTTCCTGAACAACAAGCGCAAGGAATGGGCCGACTACCGCGCCCAGGTGACGCCCTTCGAGCTGAATACCAACCTCGAGATGCTGTAGGTCGCCGTGGCGACCAGCGCCCGATCGGGTTCCCTCACCGACCTCGCCCGCCGCGGATTCAGCGAGCTGAGCGCGGCGAACGAGATGCTCGATGAGCTCGCCACCGCCACCGGCCTGTCGCGCGAGACGATCCTCGTGTCCGCTCCCGAGGCGGCGGACCCGGACGCCGCGCTGCGCGCCATCATGCGCGTCGTCCGTCGCGACGGGGACCGCGCTCGCGCGGACCGCCTCACCGCGGACAGCATCGCGAACCTGTGGCGCACCCTGGGCGCCTCGGACGGCCTCGCCGACTTCGCCTACCGCCACCCCGAGCAGCTGGTGCTGCTGGCGGGCGTCCCGAGCGCACTTCCGGAGGAAGGCGAGATGGCCGACGTGTTCACTGCGGCGCTCGGCATCGTCGACGGATTCGCGGCGTCCGGTGACGAGTCCGCCTGGAACGACCTGCGGGTGTCGTACCGCCGCCAACTCGCTCGCATCGCGACGTGGGACTTGGCGCAGGAAGACCCGATCGCGGCGGTCTCTGACGTCAGCGCGGCCCTTGCGGACCTCGCCGGAGCCGCCATCGAGGCCTCCCTCGCCGTTGCTCGCACCCGCGTCGCCGCTCGGGCACGCTTCTCCCGGGCCGAGGTCGACGCCACGCGGCTCGCCATCATCGGCATGGGCAAGACCGGCGCCCGCGAGCTGAACTACGTCAGCGACGTCGATGTGATCTACGTCGCCGAGTCCGCGGACGAGAACGTGCTCAGCCAGGCCCGTGCGATCGACGTGGCCACCGCTCTCGCCGTCGAGACGATGCGCGGCGTGTCCGGCATGGAACGCGAGCCGGCGCTGTGGGAGGTCGACGCGAACCTCCGTCCGGAGGGAAAGCAGGGCGCCCTCGTGCGCAGCCTGGAATCGCACGTGACGTACTACGACCGCTGGGCGGCCAGCTGGGAGTTCCAGGCCCTGCTGAAGGCCCGTCCCATCGCCGGTGACCCGGACCTCGGTGACGCCTACATCGCCGCCGTTCGGCCGAAGGTGTGGCAGAGCTCCGGGCGCGACAACTTCGTCGAGAGCGTGCAGCGCATGCGCAAGCGCGTGACGGACAACATCCCCGCCGACGAGGTCGACCATCAGCTGAAGCTCGGGCCCGGGGGACTGCGAGACGTCGAGTTCACCGTTCAGCTGCTGCAACTCGTGCACGGGCGTCACGACGAGTCCATCCGGGACCGAGGGACGCTCGACGCGCTCGATTCCCTCGTCGCCGAGGGATACATCGGACGAGAAGACGCCGCGGTGTTCGCCCGCGACTATCGAATCCTGCGTGTTCTCGAGCACCGGCTGCAGCTGCGTCAGCTCCGCCGCACCCATCTGATGCCGGACAGTGCGGAGGGGATGCGATTCCTCGCCCGCGCTTCCCAGCTCGCCGAGACGGGCCCCGCCGTCCAGAGTCTCTGGGAGCGCGTCAAGCGGGAGATCCGAGAGATCCACGTGCGGCTGTTCTACCGGCCGCTGCTGTCCGCTGTCGCGGCCCTCGGCACGGATGAGCTCGTGCTGACCAGCGAGCAGGCCCGCGATCGACTCGCCGCCATCGGCTTCGCGGACCCCGCCGGTGCCCTGCGCCACATCGCGGCACTCACCGCCGGATTGAGCCGCAAGGCCACGATCCAACGGCACCTCATGCCGGTGATGCTGCTGTGGTTCAGCGACGGCGTCGACCCGGACTACGGGCTGCTCGCGTTCCGGCGCATCTCGGAACGACTGGGGGACTCGCCCTGGTTCCTGCGCATGCTGCGCGACTCCTCGGCCGCCGCCCAGCACCTCACGCAGGTGCTGTCCAGCTCACGATACGTCGGTGAACTGATGGAGTGGATTCCGGAATCGGTCGCCTGGCTCGACGATGACGCGGCGCTGCGTCCGCGCGGCTCCGTCGCGCTGCTGGATGAGGCGCGGGCGATCCAGAAGCGGCACGCGACCATCGAGAGCGCGATGCGCGCGGTCCGCGCCCTCCGGCGTCGGGAGCTGCTGCGCACGGCGATGGGCGCACTCCTGGACGTCCTCACGATCGAGGACGTCGCCGAGGCGCTCACCTCGATCACCGAAGCGACCATCCAGGCGACGCTGCGCGCGGTGTTCCGCGAGGTCGTTCCCCCGGAATCGGACACCCTCGATTTCACCGTGATCGCGATGGGTCGCTTCGGGGGACGAGAGCTGGGCTTCGGTTCGGACGCGGACGTCATGTTCGTCTTCGACCCGCAGGAGGTCGACCCGCAGGAGGCCACCACGCTCTCCCTGCGCATCGTGGCCGAGCTCCGTCGCCTGAGCGAGGACCCGCGGGTGCCCCTCGATCTCGATGCCGATCTGCGACCGGAGGGGCGCAACGGCCCGCTCGCGCGATCGTACGACGCGTACGTCGAGTACTACGCGCGATGGTCCGAACCCTGGGAGGCGCAGGCGCTGCTGCGCGCCGAAGCGTCCGCGGGCAGCCGAGCGCTGACGGCGAAGTTCATGGCCCTCGCCGACTCCGTCCGGTACCCGGTCGACGTCGATGAGCGCACGATCCGGGAGATCAAGCGGATCAAGGCGCGGGTCGAGAGCGAGCGCCTGCCGCAGGGTGCCGACCGATCCCGGCATCTCAAACTGGGTCCCGGGTCGCTCAGCGACGTGGAGTGGCTCGTGCAGCTGTGGCAGCTGGAGAACGCACACGCCGTGCCCGCGATGCGCACGACGTCCACTCTCGGTGCCCTCGCCGCAGCGGAAGCAGCCGGCATCGTGGGGGCGGAGGACGCCGAGAAGCTGCGGGAGGCCTGGCTGCTTGCCAGCCGCCTGCGGTCGGCCAACACTCTGCTGACCGGGCGGACCAGTGACGTGCTGCCGACCGACCGCAAGGCCCTGGACGGCATCGCCCGATTGCTCGGCTATCCGCAGCACTCCGCCACGCAGGTGGAGGAGGACTACCTCGCCACCACACGCCGGTCGAGGCGCGTGTTCGACCGGCTCTTCTACGGCTGAGTCGGGGCCATGACCTACGCTCGGTAGTCGGAGGTTTCGTCATGCCGTTGGACCCGTTCTTCGCCGAACGATTGCGCGTGCACCGTCGCTATCTGCTGGGGCAGGCGTGGGACGGCGCGCGCGAGAAGGCCACCGCGGCCTGGCACCGGGTTCGTCCCGGCCATCGGTCCGTGGCCGCATCGGTACCGAACCCGGTCACGCCGACGCCGAAGAAGGCGCGCGGGCCGCACGACACCGCACGCGCGAAGCATCGTCGCGCCGCCCTGCGCTGGGATGCCAAGGAGCTGGAGACGGTCGGAGCAGTCGGACCGGAGGTGTCGATCTCGGAGCATGTCGTTCCCGTACCCGGCTACCCGGACGTGCGCCTGCGGGTGTACCGACCGCTCACCTCCATCGAGCAGACGCTGCCGGTGGTCCTGGCGTTCTTCGGCGGGGCGTTCCGCATCGGCGGCATCGACTATCCGACGACCGACGCGGCGTATCGCCGCCGGACCGCCGACGCGGGGGTCGTCACGATCGCCGTGGACTACGCGCTGGCTCCGGAGCACCGGTTCCCGACGCAGATCGAGCAGGGCTATGCGGCGCTGTGCTGGGTGCGCGACCACGCGGACGCGCTGGAGGTGCGCGCCGACCGGATCGCGGTGCAGGGCACGTCCGCCGGCGGCTGCATCGCGGCCGCCGTGACGCTGATGAATCGCGATCGCGGGGGAGCGCCGCTCGCTCTGCAGGTGCTTGAGGTTCCGGTCGTCGAGCTGACCGGCCGGACGGTGGACTTCCGGGCGACGTGGGCGCTTGGCATCCCGATGTTCATCGCGGTCAAGGAGCTGCTGTCGGTCGCGAAGACCTACCTCGGCGACCGTTCTCGCGCCACCGATCTGTACGCCTCACCGCTGCTGGCGAGCAGCCACGCCGGTCTGCCGCCGGCCGTGATCCTCACGGCCGAGTACGACCCGCTGCGCGGTAACGGCGACGCCTACGGCGCCGCGCTGCGCAAGGCCGGCATCGACGCCAGCGTGGTTCGGTACCAGGGTGTCAACCACGACGTCGCGATCTTCCTCGGCGCGCTTCCCGCCGCCCGCCGCTGGCACGCGGACGTCGTCTCCGCCCTGCGCCGCCTGCACGCCTGAGATTGGGCTGTCGTTCAGTACCCGAGCAGCTGCTTGGCGATGCTGATGGCTTGTTCGGGGGTGGTGGGCTGATCGGCGCTGAGGCTCGCGCCGCCGATACTGATCTCGACCTCGGGCGTCTCGATCTTCGTGATCAGAACAGTCGCCGACTCCGGACTGGCGTCGAGGTAGTAGGCGATCCCTCCATGCTGCGCCAGGACGGCGTCCTCAACCACGGTCAGGCCGCCGGCGATCAGGTCTTCGACTGCGGTGACCTCGAGATCGTTGGAAGCGAAGTTGGCCCCGAAGTTGCTCTCGCCGAACGATTCGAGCGTCGTGTGCCACTCGCACGATGCGCCGCGCTCATCCACGAAGTTGCGTTCCTCCGGCTCCAGTCCCTCGATGAGGGGACCGACCACCGCGGCCACGTCGTCGCAACTGTCGATCAGCGTGAAGACGACATAGCCCTCCTCGTCCAGTTCCACCCCGGCCGGTACCTTTTCGGCGGGCGCCGGTTCGGCCGGTTGCGGAGCGGCCGGAACCGCGGTCGGACCGGCGGAGCATCCGACCAGAGCGAGCACGAGGGCGAGAACCGGAAGGACGACGGCGCGGCGGAGCATGGATCGAGCCTAACCTCTCCCCGTCACACGTCGGTGAACGACGGAACGGCCCCGCAGCCACGCTGCGGGGCCGTTCCGGATCGGGGTCAAACGCCGTAGTAGAGCTCGAACTATCCGTGGGGTCTTGGGTGGTGACGGGGATGGGTGAGTTCCGCGGAATCACGCGCTTCGCTTGATGTGAGCGAACGCGTCGACACGCGCACCGCTGAGACTTTTGCGGACCAAATGCGGACTAACGGGTGGATACGGCGAGACCCACCCTGCTCCAGTCGATGCTCATGACAGACATGCACGCGTCGAAGAGACGTTGCGCGATCGCAAAGAGGTCTGCCTGGTCGACTGTGTCGATTGCGTCTGGGTAGCGTGGGTGAAACACGGCGGAGCGACCGTTCGCGTCATTGCCGAGGATGACGCTGTGGAGCATCTTGTTTCGAGCGACGAGGGCGTCGGTGGCCTGCTCAAGTACGCTCAGCGCAAGATCGTCGGGGTCGGCGGACCGGCTTACTAGTTTGCGCATGGCATTGACGATGTCGGATGACTTCATTCGGTGGACATCCGACACGAGCGGTTCGGCGACATCAGGGTGATCGGACATCATCATGCACGATTGAGAGATGGCATGTTCGAGCCAAGCCGCCCAATAAGCGATAAGGCCGAGCATCTCGGCGCCTTGGTTGGCAAGCGGCTGGGTTAGGGCTGTCCACTCCGCGCCGAAGCCGTCTCGCCACTCAATGACTCCGTCGACTTCACGGCGTTCCATTCTCATGGTTGTCCCTGGCCAGGCCAAGCAGCGACGTCGAACGTTCGATTGACCATCCAGTAGGAATTCGTGAAGGCGGTGAACTCGTAAGTCGTGAAGGAAACCTTGCACTCAGTGCTGGTATTCAGAGGCGGGTTGTCGTCCTCGCAGTCGAGCCGAGGTTGTCCCCAAGCCTCATTCATCGCGGCCGACTCGGGACTCTCGCCGGGCTCGAACCAGAACGAGACACCTTGGTCGATGTCCCTGTCCGGCCATGCGTCTTGAATGCGGGCGACCGTCACCACCGACGTCATAGTGGCGGTCCGCCAGCCATCGTCGGAAGTAATTGTCGGTGGTTGAGCGATAGTGAGCGCGAAATCTGAAGCTCGAAGATCAGAGTTGACGAACGACTTGCCAATTGGGTGAGCGACCTGCTGGCCGAACCCAATTCGTTCATTTAGCCAGTAGTCGCGCTCAGGCCAGACACCGTCCGTCGGCACCCAGCTGGGTATGGTGGCCGGCGGTTCCGTCGAGGGCACCGCCGTGGTGGTGGTGTCGTTTGACGTCGGCGACGCCCCCGAGTTGGCTGTTTTCGCCTCCTGCGGTGTCGACGGCACCTGTATCGCACATCCGACCAGAGTGAGGGCGAGGGCCGGGATTAGCGCTACGTGGGGCGAACGCCGCGAGAAGTTCATGCCTGCATGATGGCATGTCCGGCGGACACGATAGTGCCGCGTCACCAGGTGTGTGCGCGCCGGCCACCATAGTGGGACCGCGCCGGCCGTTCCCAGATGTCGATGGGCTTCTCCTGCTCGGCGCGCAACGCCTCGCGAACCTCCGATGCGAGGAATCGATGGTGTGTGCCAATCCGGTATGTCGGCACAGCGCCTGTGTTTGCGAGGCGGTACACGTACGCGCGGCTGCATTGAAGCATCGTCGCTAGTTCCGCGGCCGTCAGGAACCGCTCGGGCTCGTCCATGCTCTCGATGATACGAACCCGAGCAGATCACCTGACGCGCGTCCTTACGCGCTGCCCGCTACCCGGTGAACTTTGCCCGATGAGTTCACGCCGACCCAGTCCAGGCCTTCGCCAGAGTGGGGCGGTAGCGACTCGAAGAAGTGCCCGTCATCGGTGATGGTCATGCTGTAGATCCCGGCCCCGATTTCGGCTCGGCCGTCGCCGACTGTGATGCTTCCGCTGGTGTCGGAGAACAGGCCCACGAAGTTCTGCGCGTTCTGCTGGAGCTTCGCCCCGGCGGGGAACTCGATGCGCGAGTTCTGGATGACCATGTCACCTGACGCGCCGGAAACGGTGACCTTTCCTGCGCCCGCGCCGGGTTCGAGGGTCACGCCGGTCCCGACCTTGATCTTTCCGCCGGCGAGAACCGACAGGATGCCTTTGACGTCCACGGGGCCGATGAGTGTCGCGCGTCCGGTCGCGGTGAGGTCTCCTGCCATGTCGACGTCTCCGTCGATCTTCCCGTTTCCGATCAGGAACCATTCGCCATCGACGTAGAGCAACCCTCCGCCGGTGATGCGGAGGTATCCGCCGTCATCGATCTTGATACCACCTCCGTCGTGGAAGCGGACACCGCCGCGACCGACCGCGGCGTTTTCGAGCATCGTGTTCGCTTGGAGCCTGTGCACGTCGCTCTGTAGTTTTCGGAGTTCGGCGTAGAGGTCGGAAAGGTCATCAGCCATGGTCGGGTTCCTTTGGTTCGTTGTCGGGCTGGTCGGGTCGGCGTTCGAGTGCTGCGGCGGCGTTGAGTAGAGCGCGGCGCCGGGCGGCGGCGTCGCGGAGTCGCGCGGCGATCAAGGGTGCGGCGCGGCGGTGTTCGTCCCACAGCGCCGTGAGGTAGCTCGTCACGTGGGACTGGGTCTGCTGCGCGAGCCGGTCGAGGTCGCGAGCGACGAGCGTGCGTGCGGTGATCGTGGCGGCGACAGTCGCGCTCGACGCGGTCGCGGCGGGAATGTAGCCGGTGATCCATCGTTCGTTCGGTGTCCACCCGAACGGCTCGCTGGGGCCGCTGTACGGCCACCAGACGACGCCGCGCATCAACTGGTCGTCGGTGGCTGTGACATCGGCACGCAGGGCCGTCCAGTCGACGACGGGGAGTGTGATGGTGGTGGCATCGTGGATCATGCGGTCGAGGTCGAGCGCGTCGAGTTGGGCGAGGGTGGCGCGCTCGATGACGCTGCGTGCGCGGTGCTCTCGCGAGTCGAGTTCGTCGGCGAGGGTAGTGCGGGAGAACAGCCGTTCGGTCACAGCGACTGTCGGTGTCATGGTGGTGGTTCCTTTCACCAGTTCTGGCCGGGGCGGCGCGGTGCTCGCGGCGGCGGGGTCGATAAACGCGGCTGGGGGCGCGGCACACGTGTGTGTGAGGGGCGCGTGCTGGCGCGGCTCACGTGTGTGTGAGGCGGTCGGGAATGCGTGCGCCCGCCTGCCGGTCGGAGAGGGTCGGCAGGCGGGCGGCGGGTTGGTGTCAGCCGTCCATGTCTGACACCTGGGTCGGGGCGCCCCCGCTCGCGCGGATTTCCAACGGGCGCCCCGGCCGGGTCAGGGGGTCTTGGTGATCTTGACGATGCCCGCGGCGTGCGGGAATCCGAAGCCGACGCGGCACACTGCACGAATCACGGTCTGGTCGAAGCCGAAGCGGAAGGACTTGTCGACGGCGATCTCCGCGCGTTCGCGCATGATGATCATGCTGCGGTCGCGAGGAATACCCCAGACGGTCCCCGGGAGCACGTACGGAGACACCACGAGAGGGACACCGAGCACCTGGCGGGACGGGCCGTTCTCGGCGCCCTGGCCGAGCAGGAACACGTTCGAGCCGGTGCCGGTTTTGAGCTTGGCGAGTGCCTGAGCGGTCGCGGGGTCGGTGACCCATGTCGACGGTTCGGTTCCGACTGCTTCGGCGGCGGCGAGGGCGTCGACCCATGCTTCGAGGGAGGTTGCCGGGTTGGCGTCGATGTGGGTGAATTCGCCGGTCGGGATGGATTCGAGCCCCGACTGCTGGACGACGTTCGCGCTCTCGGGTCCGAAGAATGCGGCGTCGATCTTCTTGGCGATGTCTCGCGCGAGTGCGAGTCCGGCGATGCCGGCGGCTGTCGGGTTCGAGTCGTTCGCGATCTCGTTGCTGATGTGTGTCAGCCCCGCGAGCTTCGTCGGCTTGATGTTGATCGAGGCGCCTGCGGCCTCTGACATCGGGATCTCTTCGTTCTCGGCGACCCATGACGCACTCGGGTCGGTCGTGATGATCGGGAAGCTGATCGATTCGTCGCGGATTTCCATATACGTGGATGCGGCGATCGCGACCGACTCCGTCTGTAGCGGACGGATGAGCAGTGGGGCGATCGCGGCGCCGGTGAGGACTTTGAGGCTTGGGATGTTGGGATGGGTGTCGGGCATGATGAGCCTTCCGTGAGAGTGCGCAGACCAGTTGGGATGTGTCCGACGTTCCGCGTCTCGCGTTCTTCGTCGGTGCCCTCTGGGCGCTTCGGCGGTGGATTCGAGAGAGCCTGCTCAACCAGGAATCCCCGTCAGAATCAAGCGTAGCCAGTTCTGACGGGGTTTCCTGGCGTCACAGGTGGGCTGTTCGTTACCGCTTGACTGCGGCACCCCATGCCGCGTAGGGGTCGCCGGGCGCGTTGGACTCACCGGTGGTCCGCAAGATGGCGTTCAGAAGAGCATGCGGATCACCCGGGCCGGGAACCTCCTTGCCAAGGTAGGGACGTTCCTGGGTCATCGTTTCGGCGGCGGCGCGAACCTTCTCCGGATCGATCCGGCCGTCCTCGCCGGTGAGGTCGGCGGCGTCGTACCCGCCGATGTCCCAGAGGTCCGCGGGGCGTTGAAGACGCATCGTCTGGTCGTGCTCGATGGCGTGTTCAGCCATCTGGCGGCGCAGGACGGACACGCTGGCTGTCAGGGCGTCGACCTGTCCGCGGTAGTCGTCGCGCTCGGCTTCGGCGGCGCGGAGCTGCTTGCGGCGGCGTGCGGCTTCGGCGTTACCGTCCCGCGCACCCCGCTCGCGTCCTTCGTCGTCGGCGTCCGCGTCCGCGTTGGTGTCGAGCTCGATCGCATCGTCGTCGTGGGTCGTCTGTGTCGTGTCAGCCGACAGGTCGCCGTCGTCGGATGGGCCGGTGGTCGTGGCGGTGGTGGTCATTGGTGCTCCTTCGATGGTGGGTATGGCTTGCCGGCCCAGTAGCCGGCGGTCGGTCGTTCTGCGTCCGCGAACGCGCGGCAGAGGGTGCGGACGGGGCAGGAATGGCAAATGGTCGCCAACTCGGTGAGTTCGGTTGGCGACCATTCGTCGTGAGTGAATCGGGTATCTCCGGTGCACGGTGGTGGGCTGTCGTGTAGCGCGTCGTGCAACGCGCGAGACTGCCGCAGGCTGCGCGTGCTCGGACGTCCGCCGCCGATCATGCGGCTCGCTCGCTGATGGCGTCGCCGCAGGCCACGCATTCCGATCGACCGTTCCGGTCGGGGGCCGTTTTCATCACGTGCTTGCAAACCCCCGTCCCTGACCTAGACGGTCGGGACGGGTTGGGTAGGGGTGGTGTTACTCCCCGGCCACGTTTGGTGTCACGTAACGCGTTACACGACGTGCACGTGCTGTGGTCGCCCGCCTCGTGCCGAGCCATTCGGTCACGGTAGGCGCGCTGTCGATCTGCGTTTCCGCCGCGCCTGATCTTGACGCGCTCAGCCGGTTCCTGGTCCTTCCATTCGACCTGATACCCGCCGTCCGCGGCCTGCCACAGTCCGGCTGTGCAGAGGGCTTCGACATGCGTTGCCGTGCTGTCGTCGACGGCGATACGGTGGAGCGCTTTCATCGGGATGAGTCCGTCCGAAAGCGAACGGTTCGACCACACGAGCGCGTGCATGTGTAGGCGGAACGCGGCATCCGATAGGTTCATGACGTCGACACGGTCGGTGAAGTCGTCGCTGAGGCGCGTCCACGTCATGGGTCTACCTCCCCGGCGGAAACCCGCGCTGGCTCAGGGAGAATGGTCATTGGGTTACTTCGAGGAACCGCCGTCCGATGGTCAGTCGGGCGGCGGTTTTGGCGTTGCGGGGTCATGCCGCGGGTGTCGCGGCGCTCTCGCTGGCGCCCTCGGCGGAGAGCTGCGCGGCCACGTCAATGAGGCGGCGGAGCTCGTCAACGTAGATCAGCGCGGTTTCGATCGTCATCCCGTCGAAGACGGGGACGGGAGACAGTCGAAACTCGCCCCCTTCGGCGTCGACGTAGTGCGCCTGGCACGGCCGGATTCCGCTGGCGAGCCCATACCGCGTCACGCCTTCGGTGTCCTCCGTGGTGACGTAGTAGTTCGGGAACCACGTGACGCGCTGAGAGTAATGGTTCCCCGAGTGCGCAGGCTTCCCGATGCATCGGGTTCCGGTCGGCCCCGCGACGGTGCACGCGCCGGTGTAGTCGTCGCCATACCACTCGGCGGGCGGGGCAGTCAGTTCGAGGTCAGTCATGGTGTCGGGCCGGTAGGGCGATCGGCGAGAAGGCGTGGTGGCGGGTACAGTGGGCATGTCGAATCCTTCAGTGACGTGGTGGTTTTGGCTTGGAATCCGCGGCTGCAACCGCGGATTTTCTCTTTCCCCAGATCAGTCCCTTGCGGGACATCCGGAAGTGGAGGCGGGCGAGGAAGGGGCGGACATCGTCAACGTCGAGGAAGATGGTTGCCCCGTTCTCCCATGACATCTGCACGGTCCGGCCCGAAAGGTTCCGCACAGCCGTTTCCCCTGTGGGGTCCCGGTAAGTCAGGGGGTAGAAGTTGTCGCGCGAAATGTCAGCGCCACGTGGGGAGTCGGTCATCCGGCGTCTTCGGCGAACGCATCCGCGAAGAAATCGTCGAGCTGCTTCTGCGTCACCACTCGTCGTCCTGCGAGCTTCGATGACTTGAGTGTCTTGGTCTGAATGAGCCACCGAACGGCGGCTTCTGAGCGGCGGAGCTCCCGCGCGATCTCAGGTACGAAGAAGAACCGCGGGTGGGGTGGGAGCGTGGGCATTGACTTGCCTCCTGTGTTTGAGTGCGAACACAAATGACGATATGCCGAGATGTGTTGATTGTCAATGCTGACTCGTGAGAGGATTCATCCGTGACTGAGAATCAAGGGCGCAGGCCGGACCTCACGGCGATTATCGACGGATCGATCGGGCGCAATATCAAGGCGCTGCGCGAACGTAGGGGCTTGTCCCAGGCGGAACTGGCTTCGCGCTTGGCAGAGCTTGGCGTACGTGGGATGCATCAAACGACGATCGCGCGCCTGGAGTCCGGCGGACGACAGCTCCGAGCGTCCGAGGCGATCGCGTTCGCGCGAGTGCTTGGTACGTCCGTGGAGGATCTGGCGGCACTTGAAGGGGAGTCGTCAATAGGCGTTGCGTTCGAGGACCTGCGCACCGCCCAGCGAGTGTTCATGCAAGCACTTCACACCCTCGGCGTCGAGCGAATGACGCTAGCAGGTCAGTTGGACGACACATGCGTGTGGGGCGGGCGGCCCCCCACGCGCGACGAGATACTCGCTCAGACGACCACCAATCCCGACCTGATTCTCGTGGCCGACGACGTGCTAGCCCTCTCAGAACTCCATCACGTGCGCGCGGGAATTGAAGCCCTCGTCGCCACATACCGGGATGAGCTTGGCGATGCCACGCCTACCGAGTCCAGGATGGCGAGCGTGCTCGCCGGGTGGAAGCGGGCGCTCGAAGAGGTGTCGGGGGCAGATGATGCCGACATATAACGTCAAGCAACGCCCCGACGGCGTGTGGCGCGTCCGGTGGCGCGATGACGCTGGCAAAGAGTCGTCGAAGCACTTCAGGCTGAAGCGTGACGCAGAGGCGCACGGTGCCGCGCAGGTCGCGGCGCTTCAGGCAGGTACATACATCGACCCCCGGCGAGCGAAGACGACGGTCGCGGATTGGTGCGATACCTGGATCGTCGGATACGCGAAGCACCGTGACTCGACAGTGAAACAGGCGCGCGTACACCTCGCGGTCATCAAGAGCGATCTCGGCTCCCGACTGCTGCGATCAATCCGCCCATCTGACGTGAAAGCGTGGGTCGTGGAACTACAGACCCGCGGGCTGGCACCGTCGTACGTGTACGCGCTTCACGCCAGACTCGCCCAGGTGTTCACGGACGCAGTCCACGATGGTCTCGTCAGCAAGTCCCCGTGCTCGCGGCGCACATCGCCGGCGGCGGCGAAGCAACGGGCCTACGTAGCCACCACGGATCAGGTGTGGGCGCTACATGATTCGATCGACCGAGGCTTTCGACCGGCGATCCTGCTCGGCGCGTTCGCGGGCCTGCGGGTCGCGGAGGCGGTCGCACTGCGCGTCGAGGACGTCGACTTCATGCGCGGGGTAGTGACGCCGGCGATCCAATACCCGGACCTGCCATTGAAGACCGAGATGTCGAAGACGCCGATCCCGATCCCGCCCGAACTCGCGGTGATGCTGAATGCGAACGTCGTCGAGTGGGGGAGCGGCACGATCGTCGTCGGCACATTTGGTCGAGCCGTCACGCCGTACCGGATGGAAGAAGCATTTCGGCAGGCGCGGGCGAAGGTCGACGGCCTTCCAGACGGGTTCCGATATCACGATCTCCGCCACTACTTCGCGTCACTGCTGATTGCGGCGGGGCTGGACATCAAGACGGTTCAGGCACGTCTCCGCCACGCATCGGCGAAGACGACGCTCGACACCTACGGGCACTTGTGGCCGGACAAAGATGAGTCCTCGCGTGCGGCGGTCGCGGCCGCGCTCGTTCGTCCCTTACCCAAAGAAATGGATATCACGGCATGACCTCTCCCGAAGATCGCTACTACGAAATCTCCGAAGAGATCGCGGGGGTCCGTGACGGGCTCATGCGTGCTGATTCGATGCTCGACACGCTCGCGATGACGATCGAGAAAGTCGAGTACGGGGACCGTGGCCACGCGCTCAGCGGTGCGACCGAGGTGGCGTTGGACCTTCGTGAGGTCTCGGCAGAACTCCGCCGAATCGCCGAGTGGGCTGATGGCTGCGCGCACGTTCTCAAACCCAGGTGAGAACAGCGAAGCGCCCGCCCTTCACAGGGCGGGCGCTTCGTTTTTTGCGGACTAGATGCGGACTACGTGCGATCTACGCCGCGTCCACCCCCGGAAAATCAGGGCGACGGAATTAGACGCCGTAGTAGAGCTCGAACTCGTAGGGGTGCGGGCGAGCGGCCATCGGGCGGATCTCGTTGTCGATCTTGTAGTCGATCCACGTGTCGATGAGCTCCTGTGTGAACACGCCACCCTCGAGGAGGAAGTCGTGGTCGGCGCGCAGTGCCTCGAGCGAGTCCAGCAGCGAGTTCGGCACCTGCGGGATGTTCGCGGCCTCCTCGGGGGGCAGCTCGTACAGGTCCTTGTCGATCGGCTCGAGCGGCTCGATGCGGTTCTTGATGCCGTCGATGCCGGCCATCAGCTGCGCGGCGAAGGCGAGGTACGGGTTGCCGGACGCGTCCGGAACGCGGAACTCGATGCGCTTGGCCTTCGGGTTCGAGCCGGTCAGCGGGATGCGGATGGCGGCCGAGCGGTTACCGGCGGAGTAGGCCAGGTTCACCGGCGCCTCGTAGCCCTTCACCAGGCGGTGGTAGGAGTTCAGCGACGGGTTCGTGAACGCGAGCACGGCGTTGGCGTGCTTGAGCAGACCACCGATGTACCAGCGGGCGATGTCGGAGAGCTGGCCGTAGCCCTTCTCGTCGAAGAACAGCGGCTTGCCCTCCAACCACAGCGACTGGTGGGTGTGCATGCCCGAGCCGTTGTCGCCGAACAGCGGCTTCGGCATGAAGGTGACCGTCTTGCCCCAGAGCTCGGCGGTGTTCTTGACGATGTACTTGAACTTCAGGATGTCGTCCGCGGCGTGGACCATCGTGTCGAAGCGGTAATTGATCTCCTGCTGGCCGGCGGTTCCGACCTCGTGGTGCGAGCGCTCGAGCTCGAGGCCCGCGTCGATCAGACGCAGCGACATGTCATCGCGCAGGTCGGCGGTCTTGTCGACCGGTGCGACCGGGAAGTAGCCACCCTTGAACGGGGTCTTGTTGGCGAGGTTTCCGCCCTCTTCCTTGCGGCCGGTGTTCCACGCGGCCTCCTCGGAGTCGACGGCGTAGAAGCTCTTGCCGGCGCTGACCTCGTAGCGGACGTCATCGAAGATGTAGAACTCGGCCTCGGGGGCGAAGAACGCGGTGTCCGCGATGCCGGTGGAGGCGAGGAACTTCTCGGCCTTCTTGGCGACCTGACGCGGGTCCTTGCTGTAGACCTCGCCGGTGCGCGGGTTGAAGATGTCGAAGACCATGATCAGCGTCTTCTCGGCGCGGAACTGGTCGATGTAGGCCGTGGACACGTCCGGGATCAGCTGCATGTCGGACTCGTGGATGTTCGCGAACCCACGGATGGAGGAACCGTCGAAGAGCTGTCCGACCGAGAAGAACTCCTCGTCCACGGTCGAAGCGGGGATGTTGAAGTGCTGCTGCACACCGGGCAGGTCGGTGAAGCGGATGTCAAGGAACTTGACGTCGTTCTCCTTGATGTAGGCCAGGACTTCGGACGGTTCGCTGAACATTCAGACTCCAATGATTTCGCCGGTGGCTCCGGGAGTTGAGCTACGCCGACGATAACGAGATGGGATTGCTCAACCGTATCCCGAATGTTTCGGGTGTGTTACACGCGCGGCGATAGCCTGGAGGGGTGAGCACCGATGTCAACCTCTACCCGGGCGAACGCCTCGGCCTGCCCGAAGACGGCCCCGGATCGATCGGGAAGCTCGGTCGCCGCATCGCCGCCCTGGCCATCGACTACATCCCGGTGATCATCATCGCGATCGCCTTCTTCGACTACGACTCGATCGCGGTCATCGTGCTCTTCGCCGTGATCCAGATCCTCTTCATCCCGACCATCGGCGGCAGCCCCGGGCACCGCATCATGGGCTTGCGGCTGGTCCGCTCGGACGGCGCCTGGACCGGCGTCTGGCGTCCGATCGTCCGCACGATCCTGCTGGTGCTCGTGATCCCGGCCGTCATCTGGGACGCTGACCACCGCGGCCTGCACGACAAGATCGCCGGCACGATCCTCGTTCGTGCTCGCTGACGGCGCCACGAGAGCGCAGAACGGCCCCGGCGATGCCGGGGCCGTTCTCGTGTGTGCGGGACTCAGCGCGGACGCGGAGCGCGGACCTTGGTCGGGTCGATGCCCTTCGGGATCGGCAGCGAGCCGAGGCCGGAGTTCATCGAGGCGAGGCGCTGGATGACGGCGGCGCGCGTGGCGCGGTCGATCTTCTTCGGCATCGCCTTGATGGTCTTGGCGAGCTGCGCGATCGTGACGTCCTCGGGGCCGTCGCCGACGTAGAGAACGGTCACGGGGACACCGCTGGCGACGCGGCGCGCCTTCATCCGCTCCTCATTGACCAGCCGCGTCAGCCGCGCACGGTGGCCCTCGCCGACGAGGACGATGCCCGCCTTGCCGACGGCGCGGTACACGGCTTCCTGGGTCTTGGCGTTGACCTGAACGGGCTCGTCCGAGGCGGTCCAGGACCGGGGCAGGCCGGTCGACAGGACGTGGCCGCTGGCGCCGGGCATGCCGTCGATCTTCTTGTACATGGCGCGCGTCGCGAGGCGCGTCATCAGGATCATCGAGGCGAGCACGCCGAGCATGAGCCCGGTGATGCCCCACAGGATCACACTCCAGATCTGGGCGGGCGGGATCAGGGACCCGATACCGACGCCGACGGCGATGCCCACCACGAGAATCGCGATGAGCACCCACGGGAGCCAGGAGTAGACATCACGGGTGAACGTGAACAGCGTCTTGAGCTGGGAGAAGAACCCCGGACGTTTCTCGGGGGCAGCGGAGCGTGCAGCCATGCATCCAGGATACCGGGCTCGACGGGCGACTCCTCCCCAGTGCAGACGGATTCCACGTCCTTCCGTGTGCGGTCCGTTCGCCCTGCGCGGACGTGCGGGACCGACGAGGCTGTCCCGATGACCCAGAACCTCCTTGACGGCGTGTACCGCCCGGTTCGATACATCGCTCCACCCGACGTCCCGACGGCCGGCCTCCTCGCCGCCATCGACGAGGAGTCCGGCGAAGGCGAGCGCGTGCTGCTGATCGACGTGGACGCGGTGCCGGAGGTGCTGTGGCGACTTGATGCCGCGGAACACCTGTGGGCGCCGACGGACCTCGCGAGCAGCCCGCCGGGCCACGTGGCCGTCATGCCGTGGTGTCCCACGCCGCTGTCGGCGCTCCTGGAGCGGCGCGGGACCGTCGGCGGGGGAGAGGCGGTGACGCTCGGGGTCAGCGTGATGCGCGGGGTCGAGGAGGCGGCCGGGGCCGTCGAACCCGGCGGAGGCCCTGCCAGCGGGACCTGGTGGGTGAGCGACGCCGGGCGCCCGCTGTTCGTCATCGGGGACGGCACGGACGTGCGGGCGGCATCGGCGAGCGCCTTGGCGGACACCGCGGAGCGATGCGCGGACCGGACGGTTCGTCGGTTGTTGGAGGAGGCGTCCGAGCAGGTCGTCCGAGCCGGGACCCGTGCCGCGCGGGTCGAGCTCGAAACTCGCCTGTTCGAGACCTGCGCGCCGCAACCCATCGCGTCCGGCGGGGATCCCGCGAACACCCGGGCCGACGTCGTCGGTCGAGAGCGCGCCGCCGGTCTCCCGCTGCGGAACCGGACGCGTGCCGCGCGACCCGTGGTCGGCCGCGCCGCCGGCGCTCGGCTGCGGGGCGCCCTCACGCACGCGTTCGCGACCGTCCGGGAGCGGACCGCCGGAGGCCGGCGTCGGCCGCTGCTGGTCGCCGCCGCCGTGGCCGTGCTGGTCGTGCTGGTCGGCGCGCTGTGGCCGGACGCGAAGGACGGTGCGGGGGCGGCACAGGAACCGACGAGCCTCCGTTCCACCTCCGCACGGAGTGCTTCACCTGCCGCGGCCGATGCCGCGACCGCCCCGGCATCGAGTGCGGGGCCGACGCCGGCGGACCCGGTCGCGACGATGCGGGACCTGCTCGCCCGCGTCGGGACGTGCCGCGCCGCAGACGATCCGTGTGCCGACGCCCTCGCCGACCCGGCGCTGCGGGACCTGCTCCCGGCCGCGGACACCGTGGACGTCGCACTCGTGGACGATTACGGCGGGATCGCCGTGCTGCGTCTGACCGGGGACGGGCGGGACGACATCGTCGAGATCGAGCGCCGAAATGAGAAATGGCTGGTCCGCGACGTCCATGACGTCGCGGACCAGCCGTGAGATCGTGCGATCAGATCCCGAGGTCAGCCGCGAAGTTCGCGTCCTCAAGGCGAGCCTTGACGGCGCTCAGGAAGCGAGCCGCGTCGGCACCGTCGATGATCCGGTGGTCGTACGACAGCGCGAGGTAGACGTAGGACCGGATCGAGATCGCATCCTTGCCGTCCACCTGGACCAGACCGGGGCGCTTCACGACGGTACCCGTGCCCAGGATCGCGGACTGCGGCAGGAACACGACGGGCGTGTCGAACAGTGCGCCACGCGAACCGGTGTTGGTCAGCGTGAACGTGCCGCCGGCGAGCTCGTCGGGCTTGAGCTTGTTGTCGCGCGAACGTGCGGCGAGGTCAGCGATCTCGTGAGCGATCTGCGCGAGGTTCTTCGAACCCGCGTCTCGCAGCACCGGGGTGAGCAGTCCGCGTTCGGTGTCCACCGCGATCGAGACGTTCTCCGAGGCCGGGTAGACGATGTCCGTGCCGTCGACCGTCGCGTTGATGATGGGGAACGCCTGCAGCGCCTCGGCCGCAGCCAGAGCGAAGAAGGGCAGGAAGGACAGCTTGTCGCCGGTCTTGGACTGGAACTCCGCCTTCACCTGGTCCCGGTAAGCCGAGACCTTCGTGACATCGACCTCGACGACCGTGGTCAGCTGCGCGGTCTGCTGCATCGAGGCGACGGCACGCTCGGCCACCACCTTGCGCAGGCGCGACATCGGCACCGTGGTGCCGCGCAGCGGCGAAACCTCGAGCTTCGGAGCGGGCGCTGCCGCGGTCGGCGCCGCGGCGGGAGCCGCAGCAGCGGGAGCAGACGCGGCGTTCAGGACGTCCTCCTTGCGGATGCGTCCACCGACGCCGGTGCCCTTCACGGAGTTGAGGTCGACTCCCTGCTGCGCCGCGAGGCGACGCACCAGCGGGGTGACGTACAGCTTCTCGTCACCGGACGCCTCGGCGGGTGCCGGTGCCGCGGGAGCCGCGTCGGTCGGCTTGGCGGCCTCGGACACCTGCTCGGTCGTCGCAGCCGACGGGGCCGGTGCAGCCGACGGGGCCGGTGCAGCGGGAGCAGCTGCGGCAGGTGCCGGTGCGGGCTCCGCGGCGGGTGCCGGTGCGGGCGTGGCCTCTGCGGCGGGCGCCTCCGGTGCCGGGGTCGGCTCGCTCGGCGCTGCGGCAGCGGGCGCGCCGGAACCGATCTTCGCCAGCACGGCGCCGACCTCGACGGTCTCGTCCTCCGGAACGACGATCTCCTGCAGCGTGCCGGCGACCGGCGACGGGATCTCGGTGTCGACCTTGTCGGTCGAGATCTCCAGCAGCGGTTCGTCGACCGCGACGTCGTCGCCGACCTGCTTGAGCCAGCGGGTGACGGTTCCCTCGGTGACGCTCTCGCCGAGTTCCGGCAGCGTCACGTCAGTGGCGTCTCCGGAAGCGGTGGTCGTGGCCGGCGCGGCTTCGGTGGCGGGCTGCTCGGCGGCGGGGGCCTCGGCGGTTTCGGACGCGGGCTCCTCGGCGGCGGGCGCGTCGTCGGACGAGGCAGCACCGCTGCCGTCGCCGATCTTGGCCAGGACGGCGCCGACTTCGACGGTCTCGTCCTCCTGCGCGAGGATCTCCTCGATGACGCCGCTCACCGGCGACGGGATCTCGGTGTCGACCTTGTCGGTCGAGATCTCGACCAGGCCTTCGTCCGCCTGGACCGTGTCGCCCACCTGCTTGAGCCAGCGGGTGACGGTTCCCTCGGTCACGCTCTCGCCGAGCGCGGGGAGGACGACGGATGTGCTCATGTCGATGTCTCCTTCAAAATGACAGAATTCTGTGACAAGTCTAGTGATGCCGAACGGGTCTCGGGGACCATCACAGCGCGTGCAGCGGCTTTCCGGCCAGGGCCAAGAAGGCTTCGCCGAGCGCCTCGCTCTGCGTGGGGTGCGCGTGGATCAGCGGCGCGAGGTCCTCCGGGAAGGCCTCCCAGACCACGGCGAGCTGTCCCTCGGTGATCAGTTCGCCGACGCGGTCGCCCAACAGGTGCACGCCGATGACGGGGCCGTCGACCTGGCGGATCACCTTCACGAATCCACCCGTGCCGATGATCTCGCTCTTGGCATTGCCGGCGAGGTTGAATTCGTACGCGGTCACCCCGTCCGCGCCGTGCGCGGCCTCCGCCTGCTCCTGCGTGAGCCCGATGGAGGCGACTTCGGGGTGACTGTAGGTAACCTTCGGGACGTGCACGTCCGGGATCGACACCGGCCGTAGACCGGAGATGCGCTCAGCCACCGCGATGCCCTGCTGGAACCCGCGATGCGCGAGCTGCAGACCCGGCGTGATGTCTCCGACCGCCCAGACATGCTCGGCGGTCGTGCGCAGATCCTCGTCGACCACGACGAAACCGCGTTCCAGGTTGACCCCGGCCTCCTCGAAGCCGAGGTCCGACGTCACGGGGCCGCGTCCGACGGCGACCAGGAGGTAGTCGGCGGACAGCTCGGTGCCGTCCTCCAGAGTGACGGTGACGGCATCGTCGGTCTGCGTGGCGGACGCGAATCGCACGCCGAGCTTCTGGGCGATGCCGCGACGGCGGAACGCCCGCTCCAGACCCTTGCTGACCGCGAGGTCCTCGTTGGGCACCAGGTGATCGAGGGCCTCCACGATCGTGACCTCGGCGCCGAACGAGCGCCACACGCTGGCGAATTCGACGCCGATGACGCCGCCGCCGAGGATCAGGACGCTGCTCGGGACCTCTTCGAGCGCGAGCGCGCCCTCACTGGTCAGAATTCGTCCGCCGATCTCGAGCCCGGGCAGAGAACGGCTGTACGAACCGGTCGCCAGGATCACGTCGGTGCCGGTGTAGACGTCATCGCCCACGGCGACGGTCCGGTCCGACTGCAGCCGCCCCTCGCCGTGGACCGTGGTGATCCCGCGCTTGCCGATGAGCCCTTCAAGACCCTTGTGCTTCTTCGCGACGATTCCCTCGCGGTATCGCGCGACCGCGGCCGCATCGACACCCCCAAGCTCTGCCGAGACGCCGTAAGTGCCGGCCTCACGGACGGTGTCGGCGACCTCGGCGGCGTGCAGCAGCGCTTTGGTCGGGATGCATCCGCGATGCAGGCAGGTGCCGCCGACCTTGTCGCGCTCGATCAGCGCGACGGACTTGCCGAGTTCCGCGGCACGAAGCGCGGCGGCATAGCCGCCGCTGCCGGCCCCGAGCACGACGATGTCGAATGAGTGATTCACCATTGATCCTCCTGTGAGCGGGTGCCGGCAGCTTGTGGCTAGCGCGACACCAGTTCGATGAGCGAGCGCACCGTCGCGCCCGTGATGCCCTTGTCGGTGTAGCCGAAAGGAGCGCTTTCATTGGTCGCCGAACCGGCGATGTCCAGGTGCACCCAGCGGATGCGGTCCGCACCTTCTTCGTCGGAGACGGGCCCGACGAAACGGCGCAGGAACAGGCCCGCGAAGGACGAGCCGGCGGCGCGGCTGCCCATGTTCGCGTTCTTCATGTCTGCGATGGGGGAGTCCAACTCGCTCTCCATGAACTCCGGCAGCGGCATGCCCCAGGCGGCCTCGCCGGCGCTCTGCGCGGCGTCGAGGTATTGGGCGGTCACCTCGTCATCACCGAACACACCGGTGTGACGGTTGCCGAGCGCGACGACGATGGCACCGGTCAGGGTCGCGATGTCGATGATGAGGTCCGGGTGCTCGGAGCTGGCGATCGAGAGGCCGTCGCCGAGGACGAGGCGCCCCTCCGCGTCCGTGTTCAGGACCTCGACGGTCTGACCGTCGTGCATGCGCAGGACGTCGCCGGGGCGCGTCGCGCGACCGGAGGGCATGTTGTCCGCGATGCACAGCCAGGCGGTGAGGTGGACGGACAGCTTCAGCTGCGCGGCGGCCTGGACGACGGCGAGGGCCGTGGCGGCCCCGATCATGTCCGTCTTCATGCCGACCATGCTGGCGGCCGGCTTGAGGGAGAGGCCACCGGTGTCGAACGTGATCCCCTTGCCGACGAGTGCGATGTGACGCTCGGCGCCGGCGGGTGCGTAGTCCAGCCGGACCAGACGCGAGGGCCGGTCCGATCCGCGCCCGACACCGAGAATGCCACCGAAGCCCTCGGCCTCCAGGCGGTCCTGGTCCCACACGGTGACCTCCACCGGCAGGTCGGCGACGGCGGACTGGGCCGACTCCGCGAGCTGCGCGGGGCTCTGCCACTCGGCGGGAGTGGCGCCGAGGTCCTTCACCAGCGCGACGGCCGTGGCCACCGCCGTGGCGGCCGCGACATCGACATCAGCGTCGGTGTGCAGCACGATCTCGGACGCGCGGACGGTCCGGCCGGAGGTCTTGTACGTGTCGAACGTGTAGCCGCCGAGCAGTGCGCCCTCAGCGGCGGCCGCCGCAGTGCCGTCCTCGGCGCCGAGCACGTGCACGTGCAGCTTGTCCACGCCCGTGAAGGACCGCACGCCCGCACCCACGGCGTCGCGAACCGCGTTCGCGCCGGTGGCCGTTCCCAGGCCGACCACACCGACCGGCTTGTCGGTGAGCTCGAGCAGTGCCACGCGAGTGAAGGCGCCGGCGGTCCCGGTGTACTCCACCGCCTGCAGAGCCGCAGCGAGACCGGGCCAGTCGGCGAGGACCTCATCTGCGGGGAGAGCGGGGACGACGAGGAGGGTGGCCTCGGCTTCCGGGTCGAATGCTGCGGGGGACACGGAGATCTGCGGAACCGACATGCCTCCATCCTAGGGAGCCGGAGGTGCCCCGCACGCGGTCCGCGTGTTCGCTGACAGCGCGCGCCCCCGGACCCGGCGCTCCTCGGCGCCTCGTAGCATGGGGGGATGCCCCTCTCCGACGACATCTACGAGCGCGCCGTGCCCCTGCGGCCGGTGCCGCGCGGATTGCCGCTGCTGGTGCTGCTGACCGGATTCACCGACGCCGGCGGCGTCGTGGCCGGGCTCATCGAGCGCTTCCGGGAGAACGAGAGCCGTGAGGTCCTCGGGATGTTCGACAACGACGTGCTGCTGGACTATCGCGCTCGGCGACCGATCATCACCTTCGATCGCGACCACCTCACGGACTTCCGCCCCGCGCGCCTGGAGCTGACTCTCGAGCATGACCTGCTCGGTCAGCCGTTCCTGCTGCTCAGCGGATACGAGCCGGATTTCGCGTGGGAGGCGTTCGCCGAGGTCGTGCTGGATCTCGCCGACGAATACGCCGTGACCGGGATGACCTGGCTGCATGCGATCGGCATGCCGGTTCCGCACACGCGTCCGCTCGGCGTCACCGTGAGCGGCAACCGCTCCGACTTCATCGAGGCGCAGTCCGTCTGGCAGCCGCACACGCAAGTGCCCGCCACGGCCGGACACCTCTTGGAATATCGCTTCGTTCAGGAGGAGGTGCCCGTCGCTGGTCTCGTGCTGCTGGTGCCGCACTACCTCGCCGAGACTGAGTACCCCGGTGCGATGGAGATCGCGCTGGAGAAGATGACGGCGGCCACCGGGCTGGTGTTCCCCGAGGACGGGCTGGCCGATTCCGATCGGGAGTTCCGTGAGCGGGTGGACGAGCAGGTCGCGGGCAACGAGGACCTGCAGCGAATGCTGTCCGGTCTGGAGCAGCGCTACGACGCGTACAGCGCCGGGCGGAGCACGGATGAAGGTGAAACGCTCCTGGGCGGCGCGCCGCTGCCCAGCGCGGATGAGATCGCCGCAGAACTGGAGCGCTTCCTCGCGACGCGCCCGCGTCCGGACGAGGACGCCTCCTGACCGACGGGAACATTTCTCGGCTCCGCGACGTTGCGATGCATAAATGTGCGCGGGCTGTCAAGAGGTGACGCTCGCGTGTGAGACAATGAGTGACCGACCCATTGTTCAGGCGAACGCGGATTCCGATCCGGCAGCGAACTTGACAAGGGTCTTACTAGTGTCCGAAAACCTCCGGACCCGTCCGGTGAAAGGTGAAACGTGACCCCTGCCAGCACGAAGAACGCACGTACCGCGGCCCAGGACACCGAGACCGAGGAGACGAAGACTCCCGCTCGTAAGAAGGCCGCAGCCAAGACGACCGGCACGGCTGCCGCCACCCCCGCGGCGAAGAAGCCGCGCGCGACCACGGCGAAGGCCGCCCCCAAGGGCCGCAAGAAGAAGGCTGACGACGACGAGGGCGAAGACCTCGGCGACGACGCCGCGAGCGACGAGTCCGACGACAAGGCCGCCGGCGACGACGAGAACACCACCAAGCCGGTGGCGGAGCCGCTGCCGACCGGCGCGATCGTGCTGACGTCCTCCGACGAGGATGACGTCCCGGTCTTCTCCACGCAGATCTCTGGCGCGACCGCCGACCCGGTCAAGGACTACCTGAAGCAGATCGGTAAGGTCCCCCTGCTGAACGCCGAGCAGGAGGTCGAGCTCGCGATGCGCATCGAGGCCGGCCTGTTCGCCGAGGAGAAGCTGTCGGCGATGACCCCCGCGGAGAAGTCCGCGCAGCTCGGTCTCGACCTGCAGTGGGTGGCCCGCGACGGTCAGCGCGCCAAGAGCCACCTGCTCGGAGCCAACCTCCGCCTGGTCGTCTCGCTCGCCAAGCGCTACACCGGTCGCGGCATGCAGTTCCTGGACCTGATCCAGGAGGGCAACCTCGGCCTCATCCGCGCGGTGGAGAAGTTCGACTACACCAAGGGCTTCAAGTTCTCGACGTACGCGACCTGGTGGATCCGTCAGGCGATCACTCGCGCCATGGCCGACCAGGCCCGCACGATCCGCATTCCGGTGCACATGGTCGAGGTCATCAACAAGCTCGCCCGCGTGCAGCGTCAGATGCTGCAGGACCTGGGCCGCGAGCCCACCCCCGAGGAGCTGTCGAAGGAACTCGACATGACCCCGGAGAAGGTCATCGAGGTCCAGAAGTACGGTCGCGAGCCGATCTCGCTGCACACGCCCCTCGGCGAGGACGGCGACAGCGAGTTCGGTGACCTCATCGAGGACACCGAGGCCGTCGTGCCGGCCGACGCCGTCGGGTTCACGATGCTGCAGCGTCAGCTGGAGAGCCTCCTCGACTCGCTGAGCGAGCGCGAGGCGGGCGTCATCCGCATGCGCTTCGGCCTCGGCGACGGCCAGCCGAAGACGCTGGACCAGATCGGTGACACCTTCGGCGTGACCCGCGAGCGGATCCGCCAGATCGAGTCGAAGACGATGGCGAAGCTTCGCCACCCGAGCCGCTCCCAGTCGCTCCGGGATTACCTGGAGTGATGGGCGAGAACATGGCAGAGGCGAATCCCAACAAGCACCTCGAGATCACCGTTGACGGCGTCGCGTACCAGCGCATTCCGATCAAGACGCGCGTGGTCATGCCCGATGACGACCTGAACGCGTTCGTCACCGAGTACGTCCCGGCCGGCACCTTGCGCGACGGCGACATCCTCTTCGTCACGGAGAAGATCGTCGGCATCACGCAGGGCCGGTCCTACCTGGTCGAGGACATCCACCCGCGCAAGCTGGCGTACTTCCTCTCGAAGTACGTCACGCGCACGCCCTACGGCATCGGACTCGGCATGCCCGAGACGATGGAGATGGCGCTGCGTGAGTGCGGTACGCCGAAGATCCTGCTCGCCGCCGCGGTCGCGGCCGTCACCAAGGCGTTCGGCCGCAAGGGCGACTTCTACCGCATCGCCGGGCCCAAGGCGCGCGCGATCGACGGCCCCACCAAGGGCACGATCCCGCCGTACAACAAGTCCGTCGTGCTCGGCCCGGATCGCCCGGAGGGCGTCGCGAAGGACCTGCGGTCTCTGCTGTCGACGACCGCCGACATCGCGGTCGTGGACATCAACGACCTGGGCGGCAACATCCTCGGTTCGACACTGTCGAAGGCAGAGGAGGACCGCCTGGTGCGGATCCTCAAGGACAACCCCCTCGGCCAGGGCCACGAGTCCACGCCGATGGGCATCATCCGCCGCGCCTGACCGCACCCACCCCCTCCGCGAATCACCCAGGCACGTCCGAAACCTCCCGCGTTGCGGGGTGTCTCGGACGTGTCTGCGTGTTTCGCGTTACTTCTTGAGGGAGAAGCCGACGGCCTTCTCGTAGTCGGCGAGGAGGCCGGTGCGAACGCCGGACACGGACGGCTTCATCTGGAACACCGACGAGTTGTGGTTCGCCTCGATGATCGCCGGGCCGTCCGGGGTGATCGCGACGTCCCAGCCCACGTACGGCGTGTGGGGCAGGCGGTGCGAGAGCTTCTCGACGAGCTCCACGGACTCGCGGTACATGGGCACGCGGAAGCCCTTGATCGGCACCTTCGTGGCGGGGTGCTCGAGGAACGCGTTGGAGTTCTTGTCCACGGCGCCGTACATCGCCACGCCGTCCTCATCGAGCATCGTGAACATTCCGCCACCGGCGAAGTTGTCGATCACGCCGCCGTTGCCCATACGCAGCACGGCGGCGATGACATGGAACGTCCCCGCCTTGTCGAGGTAGGTGATCAGGCGGATGGTGTTCACGCTGCGGGGGTAGAGGCGGGCGAGTTCCGGGTGCTGCACCAGCACGGCCTCCACGAGCGTCTGCTTGTCCGCGATGAGCTGCGCGCGCCAGGTCGCGACATCCGGGATGTCCGTGGCGTCGAACTTGGCGATGCCCGCGCCGCCGAAGCCGTCCGCGGGCTTGGCGATGACGGACGGATTCCGCTGCAGGAATGCGGTCAGCTCGTCCTCCGAGGCGGCCGCGGCATCGATCCACTCGCGCCCGGTGACGTCGGCGAAGTCCGTGAGGAACTGCTTCTTGTCCTCCATCGCCTGGCGCGACTCGGGGCCGTTCAGCGTCGCGGACAGGCGGTACGCCTTCGGGTGGGTCATCCAGGTGCGGCGCTCCGCGGCCTTCAACGTGCGGATGTCCCAGACCGCGTAGTCACGGAACCCCATCTCGTAGCGCACCGAGCACCAGAGCATGTCGGCCATGATGATCGGCAGCGGCGCCTTGCTCACCCGCTTGGTCTGTTTGGCGAATTCGACCACGTTCGACCCACGGACGTGGAGAGCGCGGTCGACGAGGTACTTCACGCGGAGGGAGAGCTGACCCATCCGCCCAGTCTATCGACGGGCGGAACGTCGCCCCGGTCGCGTCCAGGGTGAGCCGATAGAATCTTCGACGGTCCCCGAAGCCTCGAAAGGCGGCTACTCACCCCATGCAGATCGACGTCAAGGCTCGCGCCCGCTACTTCGCCAACCGGATCGCCCGCTTCAACCCGAAGCGCATCTGGGACCTGGCGAGCAAGATCGGCAAGGAGCACAAGCGCCACACGCTGCCGGTGTTCGTCGACATGCTCTGGTGGGCCGCCTTCCACGACACCGCGTTCATCGACTACTACGAGGCGGACTTCGCGTCCCTCAAGCCGGCCGAGCGCAAGACGTTCATGACGAGTCTGATCCAGCACCACATCGCGCTGAAGGTGAACGACCGCGAGGCTGCGGAGACGTTCGCGTCCAAGATCACGTTCAACAAGACGTTCGAGCGGTTCCTCGGCCGCGAGTGGCTGGACCTGTCCGCATCCGACGCCGCGGGCCTGCAGGCATTCGCCGCCAAGCATCCGACGATCATCGCGAAGGTCCCGATCAGCCGCGAGGGTCACGGCGTCTTCCGCTACGACACCACCGAGATCACCGACTGGCAGCGCTTCTACGACGAGCTCGTCGGCGGCGGACAGCTGCTGGTGGAGGAGCAGATCGTCCAGCACCCGTACCTCGCCGAGTACTGTGCGGGGACGGTGAACACCACGCGCATCACGTCGTTCTTCGACGGCGAGAAGGTGCACCTCCTGGTCCGCGTGCAGAAGTTCGGTCGCGGTTCGGTCTCCGACCAGTTCAGCTGGGGCGGCTTCTTCACCATGCTGGACGAGAACGGCCATTCCGTCGGCCGTGGTCACCAGGGCAAGAACGACACGTTCTACGAGGTCCACCCGGAATCGAAGAAGTCCATCGTCGACTTCCAGGTTCCGCTGTGGGATCAGGTCGTCGCGCTGATCGATGAGGTCGCCCGCGTCATCCCGGAGGTTCCGTACATCGGGTGGGACGTCGCGGTCGGACCGAACGGCCCGCTGCTGATCGAGGGCAACTGGATCCCGGGGCTGTACGAAACCCGCGTGCTCGCCACCGGCATCCGCACCGGCAGCCGTCCGGCGCACGAAGCCGTGATGAGCTGGTGAGCCGTACGCATGACCTCGTCATCGACCACGGCTGACCTCGTCGGCCGGACTCACCCGATCGCGCGCGTGTCGCGCTCCGCGGTGGAACGCAATCTCTCCGGACACCCGCGCGAGGTGTTCGTCGACCTCCGGCATGACGGGTGGGGGCTCGGCGCCGAGCTGCTCGAGAGCGTTGCCCGCGAGAAGGGCCTCGCCGGTGCGATGACGGACGACGGCCCCGTCGCCTTCACCGGCGAGGTGCCGGAGTCCTTCGCCGTGATCACGCCGGGCCTGACCGCCGGCACCCTGTCCGGCGCCGTCCCCGCGCTCACGCTCGTGGGCCGGGTGCTCGGCGTGAAGCCGCTGCTGACGGGCGAGGGGGTCTCCTATGGCTACGTGCACCGGGCGAGCACGGACACGCGCGTCGCGCTGGTCACCGGAGGCTACGCGCAGGGCATTCTGCGCTCTCTCGGCTCGCAGCTCAGCGTGCTGGTCGCGGGGGAGCCGCGTCCGATCGTGGGCCGCGTCGCGATGGACGTCTGCGTCGTCGACATCGGCGACCTCGACGTGGCGATCGGCGACGAGGTCGCGTACCTCGGCGATCCGGAACGGGGTGAGCCGGCCATCCAGGAGTGGGTGGCCCTGACCGGGCTGAGTCCGGAGGAGCTGCTGGTGTCGATCGGCCGCCGCGCGCGGCGGGAGGTCGTGGCATGACCGCCGAATTCATCGTCGACCTGGCCGCATTCGCCGCCAACGTCCGTGCCGTGCGTGAGCGCGTCGCGCCCGCCGAACCGATGCTCGTGGTCAAGGACGACGCCTATCGGCACGGCCTCGCGGCCATCGTTCAGCGTGCCATCGTCGAGGGCGTCTCCTGGATCGGCGCGCTCGATGTGGTCACCGGAATGGCCGTCCGCGAGCTCGCGGGTGCGCAGCCGCGTGTCTTCACGTGGATGCTCGCCGGTCCGGACGACGTGGCGGACGCCCTGTCCGCTGATCTCGACCTCGGCGTCGGATCCTCCGCACTCCTGGAGGACGTCGCGACCGTGGCCGCGCAGCGCGGGACCATCGCGCGGGTGCATCTGAAGATCGACACCGGCCTGCACCGCAACGGAGTCCGACCGGAGGACTGGCCGGCCGTCGTGGCGCGTGCCGTCGAGCTGGAGCAGGACGGCCTGCTGCGCATCGTGGGCATCTGGTCACACATCTCGGAAGCCTCCGACTCTGACGACGATGACGCACGAGTGGCCTTCGACGCCGCGGTGACCGCCGCACGCGCGGCCGGCCTCGCCCCCGACCTGCTCCACCTCGCGGCGAGCGCGGCCGCGTTCGCCCGGCCGGAGTTCCGCTACGACATGGTTCGCATCGGGGCGTTCCACTACGGCATCCGGTCGACCGACGGCCCCTCCGACGCCGAGCTCGGTCTGACGCCCGTGGGGGCGTTGCACGCTCCGGTGCGTCGCGTCGGTCCGGTGGACGTCATCGTCGACGCCGGGTTCACGGACGGCCTGCTGTCCACGGCGGCCGGGAACCTGCACGCGGCCACCGCGGCCGGTCGGCAGCCGGTGACGGCGATCGGAGCGGACACGCTGCGTCTGCCGCTGGCCGAGGGGATCGAGCCGGGCCAGACCGTCACGCTGTTCGGGGCTGACGGGGCGGATTCCGCCACGGACCTCGCCGAGCGCATCGGCACGATCGGCGAGGAGGTCGTGCTGCGCCTCGCGCCGGACGTTCCGCGCCGCTACATCGGCTGACGCGCAGCGCGGAAACGAGAAGAGCCCCGGCAGCGGCCGGGGCTCTTTCACATCTCGGTCGGCTCAGACGACCTCGGCGAGGCGGGCGGTCTCGTCGTGCCAGGTGGTCGCGATCGCGCGGAGCTTCTCCTCGTACTTGCGGCCGTGGTGCGCGCAGAACAGCAGTTCGGAGCCGTTCACCTCGGCGGCGATGTAAGCCTGTGCACCGCAGGAGTCGCATCGATCGGCGGCCGTGAGCCGGTAGGCGGCGGGTTCCGTGGCTGTGGTCATCGTGGTCATCGCAGTGCCTCCTCGGGTCGAAAACTCACGCATCGGGTTCATTCATACAACCACGTGATCATGACAGTTCGGTCCGATGCCGGGGTGTTTCGCTCACCGCGTACGCCTCGCGCGCGCGGGCGCGCCTGCGCAGGCGCGCGAGGCGCCGCACGTAACATGGGAAGACCATGACGAGCGAGTACTCCGCGCATCACCTGCAGGTTCTGGAAGGCCTCGAGGCCGTCCGCAAGCGTCCCGGAATGTACATCGGGTCCAACGGCTCGCCGGGCCTGATGCACTGCCTGTGGGAGATCATCGACAACTCCGTGGACGAGGCCGTCCAGGGCAACGGTGAGCAGATCGACATCGTGCTGCACGACGACGGTTCCGTCGAGGTCCAGGACCGCGGTCGCGGTGTTCCGGTCGACGTGGAGCCGCGCACCGGCCTGACCGGTGTCGAGGTCGTCTACACGAAGCTGCACGCCGGCGGAAAGTTCGGCGGTGGGTCCTACGCCGCCTCCGGTGGCCTGCACGGCGTCGGCGCGTCCGTCGTCAACGCCCTCTCCGAGCGCCTGGACGTCGAGGTCGATCGCGACGGCAAGACGTACGCGATGTCCTTCCACCGCGGCGAACCGGGCATCTTCGCCGACGGTGGTGACCCCCGTCCGGACGCGCCGTTCACTCCGTTCGAGAAGGGGAGTGAGCTGCGGGTGGTCGGAAAGGTCCGCAAGGGGGTCACGGGCACGCGGGTGCGCTACTGGGCGGACCGGCAGATCTTCACGAAGGACGCCGCGTTCCAGATGCCGGAGCTGGAGACGCGCGTCCGCCAGACGGCATTCCTCGTCCCCGGTCTCGGCCTGACCGTCCGCGACGAGCGGGAGGAGAACGTCAACGAGACGTCGTACCGCTTCGACGGCGGGATCTCGGAGTTCGTCGAGTACCTCTCCCCGGACGCGCCCGTCACGGACACCTGGCGGCTGCAGGGCTCGGGGAACTTCCGTGAGACCGTGCCGGTGCTGCAGGCGGACGGCTCGATGCGGGCCACCGAGGTGGAGCGCGAGTGCGCCGTCGACATCGCGCTGCGGTGGGGGACCGGCTACGAGACCACCACTCGCTCGTTCGTGAACATCATCTCGACGCCGAAGGGCGGGACACACCAGCAGGGGTTCGACCAGGAGCTGCTGAAGGTGCTGCGCAAAGAGGTGGCCGCCAACGCCCGTCGCCTGAAGGCCGGGACCGACAAGCTGGAGAAGGACGACGTGCTCGCCGGCCTCACCGCCGTGCTGACCGTCACGCTCCCGGAGCCCCAGTTCGAGGGCCAGACCAAGGAGGTGCTCGGCACCCCGGCGGTGAAGCAGATCGTGGCCAAGGTCGTCGGGCAGGAGCTCGGCGCGCGGTTCTCCTCCAGCAAGCGCGACGACAAGAACCAGGCCAACCAGCTGCTGGACAAGGTCGTCGCCGAGATGAAAGCCCGTGTCTCGGCGCGTGCCCACAAGGAGACCCAGCGCCGCAAGAACGCGCTCGAATCCTCCTCTCTGCCGGTCAAGCTCGTCGACTGCCGCTCCAACGACGTGGAGCACAGCGAGCTGTTCCTGGTCGAGGGTGATTCTGCGCTCGGCACCGCCAAGGATGCGCGCAACAGCGAGTTCCAGGCGTTGCTGCCGCTGCGCGGCAAGATCCTCAACGTGCAGCGGGCGTCGGTGTCGGACATGCTCTCCAACGTCGAGTGCGCCGCCATCATCCAGTCGGTCGGCGCGGGTTCCGGACGCACGTTCGACATCACCCAGGCGCGCTACGGGAAGATCATCCTGATGAGCGACGCCGACGTGGACGGCGCTCACATCCGGACGCTGCTGCTCACGCTGTTCTTCCGCTACATGCGCCCGCTGGTGGATGCCGGTCGGGTGTACGCGGCCGTGCCGCCGCTGCATCGCGTCATCATCATGAACCCGGGCTCGAAGCCCAACGAGACGGTCTACACGTACTCGGAGAAGGAACTCCACGCGCTGCTGACCAAGCTGACCAAGGCCGGTCGGCGCTGGCAGGAGCCGGTGCAGCGGTACAAGGGCCTGGGCGAGATGGATGCCGAGCAGCTGGCGACGACGACCATGGAGAAGGGCGGCCGCCTGCTGCGTCGGGTCCGTCTGCAGGACGTGGAGGAGGCGAACCGCGTCTTCGAGCTCCTGATGGGCAACGACGTCGCGCCGCGCCGGGAGTTCATCATCGATTCCGCAGACCGCCTCTCGCGCGAGTCCATCGACGCCTGACGCGGCCCTCGCGCCGTTCGAGGTACGGTCGATTATCGCGAATCGGTAACGGATCCGACGAATGTCGGTATGTCGTATTGTTTTGGACAGTGTGTATTTTCTAGTCTCATCCCAGACTCACCATCGGTGGGTGCTGGCGCGGTAGCCCCCTCCTCTCCCGCGCTGAGGGAGAGCCATGACCCGTTGGGCCCGTGCGCGCCGCTGGATCGTCGCGTCCGCCGTCACCGCGATCGTCGCGTCCGGCGTCGTCGTCACCGCCACGACCGCCTCCGCGGTGACCATCAACGGCGTGCAGACGCGCTTCGCCATCGATGGGAATCTGTCCGGCGCGAACGACTGGGACAGTCTCCCGTACGGTCCGGACGGGAACTCGACGGGCATCCTCGCGCACGATCGCACGGACGAGGTCTGCGACGGGATCTACTTCACCGAGAACGGTGAAGAGGTCAAGAAGGACGCGACGGCCTTCCCCGGTAGTCAGACCATCGACGACTACGCGTCCTGGACGATCGGCACCGCCAACGTCAACAAGAAGAGCGACCTGTGTCGTTCCGGCAGCGCGTGGGAGATCGTGCGCGTCGGGACCCAGGAGCACGTCATCCTCTACCAGTACTGGACCCGCGCGCCGAAGGCGACGGGTGACATGACGATCTACCAGATCCTGGAGGCCGGGCCGGCCGGTCCGACGGGTGACCTGCTGCTGCAGTACGACTTCAACCCGGCGGGCGCGTCCGTGCTCACCGGGGTGCAGCGCTGGACCGCGCAGGGCTGGGTGAACGATGCCAACGCGATGGCCTACGTGGCCGCCGTGGGCGCGAACCCCGACGGTGGGGGAAACCCGGCGACCTTCGGTGAGGCGGCGTTCGACCTCACCGCGGCCGGGATCCTGCCGGAGAACGCGTGCGCGTCCGTGGCGGCGGGACCTGTCGTGACGCGTACCGGTAACAGTGCCAACGCCCAGATGCAGGACTACCTCGGCCCGAAGCAGCCCCTCACGATCGGCAACTGCGGCGAGCTCTCGGTGACCAAAGCCGGGCCGGACGCGGTCGCCGACCGGGACTTCACGTACGTGATCGACCAGGGCGACGGCGCCGTCGTGCACGATGCGACTCTCGCCGGTGCGGATGCGACCGGAACCGCCGTCAGCGATACCGACTCCTCCACCGCCTCGATCACGGCGACGATCCGGATCGGGCAGACGCACACGTGGCGCAACGTCATCGGCGAGCCGGACTACCGCGTCACCGAGACGGCGCTGCCGGCGGACGTGTTGCTGAAGAGCATCGTCTGCACGTACCAGGACATCTTCCAGGTCGGGACGCCGACGCACGAGGTGGTGCTGTACGAGAACGGTGCCGCGACCGGTGCGACCTTCCCCGTCTTCCCGACCGCGTCCGGAGCCGACGCGCCCGCGTGCGTCATCACGAACCAGACCACCTCCCTGACGCTGGTCAAGGATCTCGAGAACACCTACGACCCGTCCGCCACGGTGGCCGACTTCCCCCTCACGGCGCGGCTCGGCGGCACGGCCGTGATCGACGGCGCGGTTTCCGGTGACGCGGCCGCGACGGCCCTGGTCGCGCCGGGCACCTACGCCCTGTCCGAGACGAATCTGGCGGGCTTCACCGCCGGCGCATGGACGTGTGACGCCGGCACCGTCGCCGGGGCGAATGTCGCGATCGCCGCCGGCGAGAACGTGACGTGCACGATCACCAACACGGCGCGTCCGGCGACCCTCACGCTGACGAAGACGGTCGTGAACGACTGGGGCGGCTCGGCCCTGGACACCGACTTCACCCTCACCGCGAGCGGACCGACTCCGCTGAGCGGTACCGAGGGCAGCACGGGCGTCACGAACGCGCCGGTCGCGGTCGGCACGTACACGATCGGCGAGGATGCGTTGCCGGGCTACACGCTCGACGCGGTCACGTGTGCCGGCGGCACGTTCGACTCGGCGACCAACGAGGTCACCGTCGCCGCCGATGACGTGGTGTCGTGCGAGCTCACGAACACGGATGTTCCCGCGCACCTGACCCTGGTGAAGGTCGTGGAGAACACCGGCGTCGGGCAGGAAGTCGCCACGGCGTGGACCCTGTCCGCGTCACAGGGCGACGCCGCGGTGCTCAGTGGCAAGACCGGCACGAGCGACGTGTCCGGGGACGTCGCGGTGGGCACGTACACGCTCGCCGAGGACGGTCCGAGCGGGTACGTCGCGAGCGACTGGGTGTGCGTGGGGAACGCCACCCCGGTGAGCGGGGAGAAGCTCACGCTCGCCGCGGGCGAGGACGTGACGTGCACGATCACGAACACCGACGTCGGCGCGCGGCTCACGCTCACCAAGACCGTCGTGAACGACTGGGGCGGATCGGCCGTGGACACGGACTTCACCCTCATCGCGACCGGTCCGGCCACCCTGCGGGGCACTGAGGGGTCGGCGAAGGTCACCGACGTGGCGGTGCCGCTCGGGACCTACACGATCGGCGAGGAGGCCCTGCCGGGTTACCGACTCGACTCCGTGACGTGCGACGGTGGGACCTTCGACGCCGAGACCAACCGGCTCACGCTGGCCGCGGACGATGACGTCAGCTGCGAGCTCACGAACAAGGACATTCCGGCGGAGCTGACCCTGGTCAAGATCGTGGACAACGCGTGGGGCGGCACCGAGCTCGAAACCGCGTGGACGTTGTCCGCGTCGCGGAACGGTGACGCCGTGCTGAGCGGCACGACCGGAACGGCGGACGTGACCGGCACCGTGGCGATGGGCACCTACGCGCTCGCCGAGACGGGCCCGGGCGGCTACACGTCCGGCGGGTGGGAGTGCGTCGGGAACGCCGCACCCCTGGTCGGCGCGGACGTCACCGTCGCCGCCGGCGAGAAGGTCACCTGCACGATCACCAACACGCATCGTCCGGCGCACCTGACCCTGACCAAGACGGTCGTGAACGACTGGGGCGGTTCCGCGGGGGACACCGACTTCACCCTCACCGCGGCCGGACCGACGCCGCTGCGCGGTGCCGAGGGCGACGCTGAGGTCACCGACGTCGAGGTCTCCGCCGGGACGTACACGATCGGCGAGGAGGCACGGGACGGTTACCGCCTCGAGTCGATCGCGTGCGATGGCGGCTCGTTCGACGCGCAGACGAGGCAGGTCACGCTGGTGGCTGACGATGACGTCACGTGCGAGGTGACGAACAGCGATGTTCCCGCGAACCTGACCCTCGTCAAGGTCGTGGACAACTCCTGGGGTGGCACCGAACTCGAGACCGCCTGGACCCTGTCCGCCTCCCAGCAGGGTGTAGCCGTGCTGAGCGGTCGGACCGGAACCGCGGACGTGACCGGGGACGTGGCGGTGGGAACGTACACGCTCGCCGAGGACGGCCCCGCCGGATACGTCGCGAGCGACTGGGTCTGTGCGGGCAACGCCACCGCGATCAGCGGTGACGAACTCACCGTCGGCGCCGGGGAGCGCGTCACCTGCACGATCACGAACAGCGACGTCGCGGGAACCCTCACGCTGGTGAAGAAGGTGGACAACGCGTCCGGTGGCAACGCCGCAGCGACGGACTGGACGCTGACCGCGACGGGGCAGAGCTCGCTGTCCGGTACGACCGGTGCCGGCACCGTGACCGCGGTTCCCGTCCTCGCCGGCGACTACGTGCTGGCGGAGCAGGGCGGACCGATCGGGTACACCGCGGGGGACTGGACCTGCACCGGCAACGCCACCGCGATCGACGCCGCCACCGCGACGGTCACCGTCGCTCAGGGTGAGGACGTGGTCTGCACGATCACGAACACCGCGGCCCCCGTGGACCTCGGGATCATGAAGGACGATGGTGGGATCACCGCCGTCCCGGGCCAGACGTTCGACTACACGATCACGGTGCGCAACGTCGGTCGGCGCGATGCCGACCTCGCCGAGCCGGTGACCGTCACCGATCAGTTGCCCGAGCACTTCTCGTTCGCGGGCGGCGACGACCGCTGCTCCGCGAGCGGACGCGTCGTGACGTGCGACATCGATCCGGCGCTGCTGCCCGCCGGTGGCGAGCCGGTCGTCCTGACGATCACCGTGACGGTGGCCGCCGACGCACCGGCCGGGACGTACACGAACACCGCGACCGTGGACACCGAGGACGACCCGGCTCCGCCGACGCCCGAGTGCCCGGCCGGCGAGCCTGCGCCGGGAGCGAACGTCGACTGCACCCACACCCCGGTCGTGCCCGTCGACCCGGTGGCCCCCGGCCTGGCGATCACCAAGGTCGGCCAGGAGGAGCAGTCCGCCGGGGCGTGGACCGACACGGACGGGAAGGTCTCCTACGGGCAGACGATCCGGTATGTCGTCTCCACCACCGCGACCGGTACGGGGGAGCAGACGGACGTCGTCGTCTCCGACGTGCTCGATGACCGCCTCCGCTACAGCGTGGACGCGGTGTGCAGCGGCGTGGACGCGTGCACGACCGGCTGGGATGCCCCGACGCGCACCGTGACCGCGAATGTTCCGGTCCTGCAGCCGGGCGAGACGATCACCCTGATGTTCACCGTCCGGATGCCCGAGGCCCCGGCGCTGAAGCCGGGGGAGTCGGCGTCCGTCACGATCGACAACATCGCGACGGCGCGCTCGACGGAAGTCCCCACGGTGACCTCGCCGCGCGTCCGCGTGGCCGCGGAGATCATCGAGCCCACGCCGTCTCCGTCGCCGACGCCGACCGTGTCGACGTCGCCGACGCCGAGCCCGAGCCCGACGCCGACGTCCACGCCGAGCCCGAGTCCGACACCGACGCCCACGCCGAGCGTGACGCCGACGCCCACCGCTACGGCGACGCCCACGCCGACGCCGTCCGCCACGCCGACGCCGACCGCCACGCCGACGCCGTCCGCCACGCCGACGCCGTCCGCCACGCCGACGCCGACCGCCACGCCGACGCCGACCGCCACAGCGATCCCGACGGCCACGCCGTCCGCGACGCCGACTGCGACGCCCTCCGTGACACCCTCTGCGACGCCCACGGGCACCGCCACGCCCACGGAGGCTCCGGTGCCGACGACGCCCCAGACGCCGAGCGCGACGGCCGGTCCGGCGCTTCCGGACACCGGACAGCACATCGACGGTGCGCTGCTCTGGGCGGCCAGGCGCGGGTGGGGTCAAGCCATTCAGGGCTTCGGACCTCGGGAACGCCGTCGGTCACGCGGATGCTCCAGCCGTTGGTGTCGAGGAACCGGTGGTGGTTCCAGCACAGGAGGACGCCGTTGTGGATGCTGGTGGGGCCGCCGTCCTTCCACTCGGTGACGTGGTGGTATTCGCACCAGCGTGCCGGGGTGTGGCATCCCGGGATGATGCAGGTGCGATCCCGGAGCGCGATCGCACGGCGCTGGGTGGCGTTGAAGATCCGGTCCGTGATCGTGGTCGCCAGCACACGTCCGTTCCTACCGGTGATGACGCGCTGAATCTGACCGATGCACGCGGTGTGGGCGGCGACGGAGACAGGCACGAGGGCGTCACTCCCGGCCCCGTCGACTCCACGGAGCCGGGCGCATCCGGTTCCAGTGGCGAGGTCGTGCTCGGTGACGTGGACGACGAGCGTCGGGGCGGCGCCGCCGATGACGGGCAGGTCGGAGGACGCGGCGACGTTCAGCGCGGTAGCGAACGCGTCGTGGCGGCGCTGCCCGATGGTTCGCGGGTCATGAATGAGTTCGTCGTCGGAGGACTCGGTGAAGCGGACGCCGGCGGGCTTCCCGCGCGGGTTGGTGATCGCGTCGATGACGGTCTGCAGTTGGGCGGCGACTTCGGGGAGGAGCCGACCGTGGAGGGACACGACACCGTCGCGGGTGCGTCCGAAATACAGCACCCGCATCCGCTGGGCGCGATCCTCGTCCGGGACCGCCCCGTCCTGGTCCAGCGCTGCGGCCCACGCCGCCGCGTGGACTCGGAGTGTGTCGACCACCGCCGGCACCGCTCGCCGCATCTGTGCGGCGGGGCCCTCCACCGCGGGGGCACCCCAGTCTCCTGCCGCGGGGGTGGGATTCTCGGTGAGGATGAGGTCGTCCGCATCGTCCGTGGCGACGAGTGCGAGGGCCTGGTCGGCCGCGCTGAGGTGGTCGGCGGGGACGCGGTCGCGGATCGCGTCGAGAGGTGCGGCGGCGGCGCTCAGCCCGTCCGCGCCGATCCGGCCCGACAGCAGGGCCTGACGCAGCGCGGGGAACCGCGCCGGGCGGCGGCCACCGGTCAGCGCGGGCTCTTCGCGGACGTACTTCCCGAGCCGTGACCACTGCGCGACAGTCGCCGGTGCGGCACCAGTGGTCCGTTGCATCAGCTCGTTGACGTTGTGGCATCCGCAGGCGACGCTGATCCGGTCCTTCCCGGACCCGGCCGAGCGCTGATCGGCCTCGGCGGTGGCGACGATCAACGCCGCTTCGGTGGAGCGCAGGAGCGCTCCGGCTTCGATCGCGAAGTCGAGAAACTCGGGGCCGCTCGTCGTGCGGATGGTGTTCTCGTGGAGGACTTCGGTGAGGGCGTCGATGGTCGCCGCCATCAGCGCCCGGGCCCGCTCCATCGAGGTTTCCATACCCCGATTTTACTCCCGAGCAAGGCCTACCTCGAGGTTGATAATCCCAGTTCAGTAGTGTTTTCCGCACCCCGGCAGATCATCGCAGTAGCCCGAGCTATGCCGCCGGTTCGCGGGTCACGAGAAGCCATACTTTCGCCTCTCGGAAGCGTGTCGAGGCCACGCGTCGTGTCTTGTTGCGCTGGGGCGTGGAGGAGGCGAGCCGATGTGTGGGAGGTAGGGATCCATCGTCCACAGCTGTAGGAAACCCGGCGGTCTCGGTTCGTGAGGTGGGAGCGGTGTTCATCTCGCTGGCGCTCGCTGATCGGGAGTCTCCGCCGTCGTCAGCCGCGGAGGTCCTCGGAGGCGATGCGCCACCGGTCTGTGCGCCGGAGGACCGTCCGTCCGCGACCGGAGCCGGAGGCGGGGGAGCCGTCGATCGTCCCCGTCCAGTGGAAGGCATAGGACACGACGGCCTCGTCACCGTGGATCGCCAACGACTCATCCGAGATCCGGTACTCGTCATCCGGAATGCGAGAGAAGACCGCGCCGGTCGCGGCGACGATCGCCGGTCGGCCCCGGTGCGTTCCGTCGGTGAAGTGGAAGACCGCATCCGCGGCGATGAGGTCATCGAGCGCGGCCAGATCGCGCGCGGCGAGCGCCGCGATGTACCGCGCCAGCACTGCGGCCGGATCGCCCGCCATCACTCCTCGACGAGGTGCGCGGCCGTGCCGATCGTGGTGCCGACGAAGCCGACCACCGCCTCGAGCGGGGTGCCGGACGCATCGCGGCGCGCGCCGCCTTCGGGAAGCGTGCGCACCGCGCCGTCGGTGCCGATCGCGCGCGGCGACGGGCCGGCCCAGGCGAGCGTCAGGCGATCCTCACCCTTCAGCAGCGACTGCGCGCGAACACCACCGGTGGCGCGACCCTTACCGGGGAACTCGGTGAAGTCGCTGACCTTGGCCCGTCCGGTATCGGTGCCTGCGAGGACTGTGTCGCTTCCGGAGATCGTGACGACCTCGGTCGGCTCGTCGGGAGAGACGACGCCGAAGAAGATCACCTCCGCCTTGGCGCTGAGCTTCATACCCGCCATGCCGCCGGCCGGCGCCCCCTGCGGCCGGACCGATGCGGCCGAGAAGTGCAGCAGCTGCGCATCGCTGGAGACGAAGACGAGCTCGGTGTCATCCGGAGCGGGAGCCGCACCCACGACGACATCCTTCGGCTTGAGCGCGATGATCTCCAGCTCCGGACGCACGGGCATCGCCGACGGGACGATGCGCTTGACGATGCCGTCGTGCGTGCCGAGGGCGATCGGGGTGTCCTCGTCAAAGCGGAGCAGTGCGATCACGCGCTCCTTCTTGTCCGCGAAACCGAGATAGTCGGTCAGGCGCACGCCGGCGCCGAGCTGGATGGACGCCGGGGGCACCGAGGGCAGATCGACGGGGGAGAAGCGCACGAGCCGGCCGAGGTTCGTCACGGCTCCGATCTCACTGCGGGTGGTCGTCTCCAGCGTCGTCAGAATGGCGTCGTGCTTGCTCCGCCGCTTCGGCGCGATGAGCTCTGCACCGCCCTCGCGGTCCACGCGGACGGCGCGTCCGGACGCGGACAGGAACAGTGTCGTGGGTGCATCGGCGATCTGCAGCTCGACGGGAGCCTTGGCCGAACGGGTCTTCGGCGGCGCCGCGTTCAGCAGCAGCGTGCGACGCGGCGTGCCGAGGGACTCCGCGACCGCGTCGAGCTCCTTCGCGACCTGGCCCCGCAGCAGCACGTCGCTGCCCAACAGTTCCTCGAGCGCGGCGATCTCGGCGCGGAGCTTGTCCCGCTCCGCCTCGAGCTCGATGCGGCTGAACTTCGTCAGGCGCCGCAGGCGCAGCTCGAGGATGTACTCGGCCTGCAGCTCGGACAGATCGAAAACCTGCTGCAGGCGTGTGCGGGCGGTCTCGCTGTCATCCGACGTGCGGATGACCTGGATGACCTCGTCGATGTCGAGGATGGCGATGAGGAGACCATCGACGAGGTGCAGGCGCGCCTGCCGCTGCGCGAGGCGGTACTTGCTTCGGCGCGTGACGACCTCGATGCGGTGATCCAGGTAGACCCGCAGGAGCTCCTTCAGCCCGAGCGTGCGCGGCTGACCGCCGACGAGCGCGACGTTGTTGATGGAGAACGAATCCTCGAGGGGTGTGACCCGGTACAGCTGCTCCAGCACCGCGGCCGGATCGAAGCCCGTCTTCACGGTGATCACGAGCCGCAGCCCGTGCGTGCGATCGGTGAGGTCGGCGACGTCGCTGATGCCCTGCAGCTTCTTGGCGTTGACCGCGTCCTTGAGCTTCTCGATGACGCGCTCCGGACCGACCTGGTACGGCAGCTCGGTCACGACGATGCCGGTCTTGCGCGGACCGAGCGACTCGATCGAGCTCTTCGCCCGCACCTTGAAGGCGCCGCGACCGGTGCTGTAGGCGTCCTTCACGCCGTCCAGGCCCATCACGATGCCCCCGGTCGGGAAGTCCGGGCCGGGGATGAACTCCATCAGGTCCTCGGTCGTGGCGTCCGGGTTCTCCAGGAGGTGGATGGCGCCGGCGACGACCTCGATGAGGTTGTGCGGGGCCATGTTCGTGGCCATGCCGACGGCGATGCCGGCGGCCCCGTTGACGAGCAGGTTCGGGTAGGCCGCCGGCAGGACGGCGGGCTGCTGGAACTGGCCGTCGTAGTTCGGGATGAAGTCGACGACGTCCTCGTCCAGGCTCTCCGTCATCGCCAGCGCCGCCGGTGCCAGGCGCGCCTCGGTGTAGCGGGCCGCAGCGGGACCGTCATCGAGGGAACCGAAGTTGCCGTGTCCGTCCACGAGCGGCAGGCGCAGGGCGAACGGCTGCGCCAGGCGCACGAGGGCGTCGTAGATGGCACTGTCGCCGTGCGGGTGCAGCTTGCCCATCACATCGCCGACCACGCGCGCGCTCTTGACGTGGCCGCGGTCCGGGCGCAGGCCCATCTCGGACATCTGGAACAGGATGCGCCGCTGCACGGGCTTCAGGCCGTCGCGTGCGTCCGGCAGAGCGCGGGAGTAGATGACGGAGTACGCGTACTCCAGGAACGACCCCTGCATCTCCGAGGAGACGTCGACGTCCTCAATGCGCTCGACGATGGGCTCGGTCGCGGTCGACTTCCGTGGCATGCAGTCAGCTCTCCGAAGGCTTCGGTCCAGATCGCGGCCCCCGGCGGGACGCTGCGGGAGCCGCTTGTGGGAGGATGGCCCCGATGTCCTTCATGCTACCCGCCGCCCCCGCGCACGCTCGGAGCATCACCGGGGTGGCGTCGGATGTCGTGCGGGCGCTCCGCGGTGCGGGGCCGTTCGGATCCGCGCGCTCGGCCGTGCTCTGCGTCATCGATGGTCTGGGCGCCCTTCAGCTGCGCGGGAACGCCGGCCACGCACGGCACCTGTCCGGCATGATGCACAAGCGGGACGTGGCTCGCTCGGTCTTCCCGTCCACGACGGCCGCGGCGCTGACGTCGCTGCTCACCGGCGCAGATCCGGGACAGCACGGCCTGGTCGGCTACCGGGTGCTCGACCCGGCCTCCGGCGCGGTGGTCAACCCGCTCTCCGGATGGGTCAGCGACGGCATCGACCCGGCCACGTGGCAGCGTAGCCGCACCGTCTTCGAGGAAGCGACCGCGGACGGCATCCGTTGCTTCGCCGTCGGTCCGCGCGAGTACGACGGATCCGGGTTCACCCAGGCCGTGCTCCGCGGCGCGGAGTACGTCGGGGAGGACGTCGTGAGCGAGCGGGTCCGCGTCGCCCTGGCCCTCGCCGCACAGCATGAGGGTGCGCTGATCTACTGCTACATCCCCGAGGTGGACAAGGCCGGTCACCGGCATGGTGTCGCCTCCCCGCAGTGGCTCGCGGCATTGGAGGACGTCGATGCGGCCTTCGCGGCGGCGGTGCCCGCCCAGGTCGGACTCGTGGTCACCGCCGACCACGGCATGATCGATGTGCCACGGCACCGGCACGTTCTGCTCGGCGTCGGAGATCCGCGCTGGGATGGCGTGGCTCAGCTCGGCGGAGAGCCGCGGATGATGCACGTCTACGCGCGGCCGGATGCGGACATCGAGCGCCTCGCCGCGATCTGGCGGGCGGAGGCGCAGACCACCGCAGACGTTCTCACGCGCGACGAGGCGATCGCGTATGGCCTTTTCGGTGCGGTCGACCCGGAGGTGACACCGCGAATCGGTGATCTGCTGGTGGTCACGCGCGGCACCTGGGCGTACTACGACGACACGCTCACGGATAAGCGCGCGATGCGGATGGTGGGCCAGCACGGCTCGGTGACACCGGAGGAGACGGTGGTTCCCCTCATCCGTGCCGGTGCGTTCACCGGCTGACGCGCGGTCTCAGTCGTCGGAGCGGGCGCCGAAGACGATGTCGTCCCACGACGGCATCGACGGGCGTCCCTTGCGGCGCGCGTTGCGGTCGGAGCGCTCTGCGGCGTGCTTCTCCGCCACGATCTCCTCGTCATCCCCGGACTCGTCCACCTGGAACAGATTCACCGGAGCGGGCGACGGCGTGTGCGTCGGAGGAGCGAGCGGTCCCGGTGCAGCGGTCAGTTCAGATTCTTCGGTCCCGGGGGCGGACTCGCGCTGGCCCCGACGGCGGCGCAGCGCCTCCAGGAGGTCGGCGGTGTCCGGGTTGGCCGTCGCGGCCGGTTCCGGCGCACGGCGGGCGGCGATGTCCGATCCGCGCGCGGCGCGAGCGTCCGCGGCGTCCTCGGCGGCGTTGGTCTCCGGAGCGGGCTCGGGCAGGCGCCGCGGTCCGAAGGCTCCGCTGTCGAAGCGCGAGTCGTCCTTCCACGACGGGGTGTCCAGCGCGCGCAGGCGCGGAATCAGGCCGTCCGGCAGCGAGCCCTGACGGGACAGCTGCGTGGCGGCGGAGTTCTGCGGCGAGAGAGTGCTGCGGCGCGGGTCGAACCCCCAGCGCGCGTCGTGCTCGACCTCGCTCGCGATGAACTCGAGCTTGATGGTCCAGCCGTTCTCGTCCTTCCAGCTCGTCCAGCGCTCTCCGCCGGCTTCGAGCTCGGCGAGCTTGGCGCGGATCGCGGTGCCGAAGCTCAGGGTGCCGTCCGGCTCCACCTCGGTGCCCATCAGGACCGGGACCGCCAGGGCCTGGCCGACGACGTGCTCACGCTCGGCGAGCACGGGGCCTTCGTAGCGCTCGACGTCCTCGATCGAGGTCTCCAGCAGCTCAGCGACGTCGGCCGCGCTCATGCCGGCGCGGATGTGCGACTGGATCTCGCGCGGGCTCGCGCGCGGCGCGTCCGGCTTGTCGCCGCGCAGTCGGGCCTTCTTCAACTCGCTGTGCAGGACGTCATCGATGGCGAGTGTGAAGCGCTCCCCGCCTTCGGCGACCAGGACGAGTCGGGTGTCCTCGGTTCCGATGATTGTGAGCTGTTCCATGAAGGCGCCTCTCGTTTCCGCGTGCCTGTCGTCATCGTCGCATGCGCCGTGGGCGGAACTCGGGAATACCGCGGGCGTGCCGCGAGTTTCACCGGCGATTGACCACAGCGTGAACGCTGGGCGAACTCGCATTTGCGAATCTCGTCCGCGTCATGCAAACTATGGCCGCCTGCATCGCAGGCGCACCCCCACACCAACGGAAGAAGAGATACCAACCGTCATGGCCACCGATTACGACGCACCCCGCAAGAACGAGGACGAAAGCGAGTCGATCGAGGCCCTGAAGGAGCGAGTGCCGGACAAGACGGCGGGCTCGATCGATGCCGAGGACGCGGACAACCCGTCAGGCTTCGAACTGCCCGGCGCGGACCTGTCGGACGTCGAACTCGACGTCGTGGTCCTGCCCGCTCAGGAGGATGAGTTCACCTGCGTGAGCTGCTTCCTGGTCAAGCACCGCTCCCAGCTCGATCACGAAACCGCGGACGGCCCGATCTGTCGGGAGTGCGCTGCCTGAACAGAGGCAGCACGAATGGCCGCTGCAAGGCGGTCCGGTGTCCGGGAGGACACCACCCACACCGGAGTGGGATCGACGGGATCGGTCACTGCGACCGTCACCACTCCGTCGATCCCGCCCCGGATCAGATGCCAAGCCCGCGCATCGAGGTTCTGACCTCGAGCAGCGCGGGCTTCTTCACGCGTGAACGGCTTCGGGTCGGCCAGAAACCGCACCGGGATGTGCGCGCGGCCCGCGCGCAGTTCGCCGCCGGAGACCTCCACGACGGGGGAGAGGGCGATCAGAAGTGCGATCACGGCGAAACCGACCGCGACGCCGATCCCCAACGCGATCGTCGGCTCGACGCGAACGAACACGAGGGTCACCATGGGCACCAGAGCGATGGCGGCGGCCAACATCCACAGCGACGGGGTGAGTCGTTCGCGGTACAGGGGCCTCGTGCTCATCGTGCTCTCCGAGTTCTGCATTACCCTCGTGGGGTGACTGATTCCGTGGACGTCCTCATTGTCGCACCCGAGCCCCCGAGCTACGCCCACCCCGGCGACGCCGGCGCGGACCTGCGTGCGGCCGAATCCGTGCGCCTGGAGCCCGGTGAGCGCCGTGTGGTCGGCACCGGTGTGCGCATCGCTCTGCCGGACGCCCACGCCGCCTTCGTGGTTCCGCGCAGCGGCCTGGCCGCCAAGCACGGCATCACGATCGTGAACACGCCCGGAACGGTCGATGCCGGTTACCGCGGTGAGATCAAGGTCTGCCTGCTCAACACGGACCGCGAGGCGGCGTTCGAGATCGCCCCCGGCGACCGCATCGCGCAGCTGATCATCATGCCGGTCACCCGTGCCACCTTCCTCCCCGTTGACGAGCTGCCTGACAGCGCGCGCGGCGAGGGCGGGTTCGGTTCGACGGGTGTCGGCAGCAAGACTGGAGTGAACGCATGAGTGATGACACCACTGAGGATGCCGGCAAGTCGGCGCCCGAGGACCGCAGCGAGTCCGGACCCTTTGACGAATCCGAGGCGAACCCCGTCCGCCCGTACATCGACCTCGGCGGAATCAAGGTGCTGCCGCGGGAGGGGCTGAATCTTCGCCTGGAGGTGGAGGAGCAGACCAAGCGCATCGTCGCGGTCGGTCTGGACTATGCGGACTCGTCGTTGCAGGTGCAGCCGTTCGCGGCTCCCCGCTCGAGCGGGCTGTGGCACGAGACGCGAAGCCAGATCATGGACCAGGTGCGGGCGCAGGGCGGCCGCGTCGAGGAGCGCGAGGGCCCGCTCGGTCCCGAGCTGCTCGCCGAGGTCCCGGTCATGGCCGGGGACGCCTCGCAGATGCGCCTCGCGCGCTTCGTGGGCGTCGACGGCCCGCGCTGGTTCCTGCGCGGAGTGATCGGTGGCAAGGCCACCGGTGACCTCGAGGCGGCGGCGCAGGTCGAGGACCTCTTCCGCTCCATCGTGGTCGTCCGCGGTGGGACGCCGATGCCGCCGCGCGACCTCATCCCGCTGAAGATGCCGGCCGCGCCGGGCACGGCGTGACCACGAACGAGCCCGCCGACCCACAGGCCGGTGCCGCGTCTGACGCGGTGGCGACCCCACTGGACCCGCCGGCTCCGGCCGACCCCACGGCGTCCGAGGTGCTCGCCGCCGCGCTCGGTGGTGCCGCGCGCAAGGCGGGCCTGGATCCCGCCGCGCATCAGAGCACGGGCCACCTCGTCTGGGCGGCCATCGGCGGCTGGCGCGGCGTGGCCGAGTCGATCATCCCCACGCTCGCCTTCGTCCTGGCCTACACGCTGTGGCCGGGGGAGGGTTGGGGAAAGCTCCTGCCTGCGGTGATCGTCTCGGTGGGGCTGGCGCTCGTGTTCTCGCTGATCCGACTCGCGATGCGTCAGACCGCCGCCGCCGCTTTCGGTGGTCTCGTCGCGGCCGTGGTCGCCGCCACGATCGCGCTGATCACGGGCAACGCCGCGGACACGTTCGTCGTCGGGTTGATCACGAACGCCCTGTACGGCACCGCCATTCTGGTATCCGTCCTGGTCGGCTGGTCGGCGATCGGAATCATCGCCGGGTTCCTCATGGGCGATGCGACCTCCTGGCGGCGTTCCAAGCGCAAGCGCCGTGGCTTCTTCTGGCTCGGGCTGGCGTGGGCGGGTCTGTTCTTCGTCCGCCTCGCCGTCCAGCTTCCGGTCTATTTCGCCTCGCACGCCGACGGTGCGGCGGAGGGGACGGTCGCGCTGCTCGGGACGCTCAAGCTCGTCATGGGCATTCCGCTGTTCGCCGCGCTCATCGCGGTGACCTGGTTCGTGGTGCGACGGCTGTACCACCGCCGTGTTCCGGCGCCCGCCCGGGAGGAATCCGAACCCGCCGAAGGGTGAAGTCCGGTGCACGTCGCGCGTGGTAGATTTATCTTGACGTCAAGATAAATTCGGGACCTGTTGCGAACTCCGTCCGCGGCGCAGACTGTTAGGTGGACCTTCCTGGTCCTCGGCCGTCTCACGCTCCAAGATGGATGCAGCGGTGACGAACGACGCTAAGGAGAGAACCTCGTGTCAACGGTGAACAGCTTCGGTGCACAGAGCACCCTGACAGTCGGCAGCACCGACTACGAGATCTTCCGGGTGGACCAGGTCCCGGGTTACGAGAAGCTTCCCTTCAGCCTCAAGGTGCTGCTGGAGAACCTGCTGCGCACCGAAGACGGTGCGAACGTGACCAAGGAGCAGATCCAGGCCCTGGGTTCGTGGAACCCGGACGCCGAGCCGGACACGGAGATCCAGTTCACGCCGGCGCGCGTGGTCATGCAGGACTTCACCGGTGTGCCCTGCATCGTGGACCTCGCCACCATGCGTGAGGCCGTCACGGCCCTCGGCGGCGACCCGAGCAAGATCAACCCGCTCTCGCCGGCTGAGATGGTCATCGACCACTCCGTGATCGCGGACCTCTTCGGTCGTCCGGACGCCATCGAGCGCAACGTCGAGATCGAGTACGAGCGCAACGGCGAGCGCTACCAGTTCCTGCGCTGGGGCCAGACCGCGTTCGATGACTTCAAGGTCGTCCCGCCGGGAACCGGCATCGTCCACCAGGTCAACATCGAGCACCTGGCCAAGGTCATCTACGACCGCAACGTCAACGGCGTGCTGCGCGCGTACCCGGACACCTGCGTCGGCACCGACTCGCACACCACGATGGTCAACGGCCTCGGCGTGCTGGGCTGGGGCGTCGGTGGCATCGAGGCCGAGGCCGCGATGCTCGGTCAGCCCGTCTCCATGCTCATCCCGCGCGTGGTCGGCTTCAAGCTCACCGGTGAGATCCCGGCCGGCGTGACCGCGACGGACGTCGTCCTCACCATCACCGACATGCTGCGCAAGCACGGCGTCGTCGGCAAGTTCGTCGAGTTCTACGGCAAGGGCGTCGGCTCGGTGCCGCTCGCCAACCGCGCCACCATCGGCAACATGTCGCCGGAGTTCGGCTCCACCGCGGCCATGTTCCCGATCGACGACGTCACGCTGGACTACCTGCGCCTGACCGGTCGCGACGAGCACGCCGTCGACCTCGTCGAGGCGTACGCCAAGGAGCAGAAGCTCTGGCACGACGCCGACAACGAGCCGAAGTACTCCGAGTACCTCGAGCTCGACCTGTCCACGGTCGTCCCCTCGATCGCCGGCCCGAAGCGCCCGCAGGACCGCATCCTGCTCAGCGAGTCGAAGTCGCAGTTCGAGAAGGACATCCTGAACTACGCCACGCCCGACCAGACGGCCGACGTCGTCGACCTCGACAGCAGTGGCTCGTTCCCGGCCAGCGACCCGGGCTCGGTTCCGGGCGAGGAGAACGAGACGCTCGAGGCTGAGGTCTACCTCTCCAGCGGTGCCCCGGCCGCCTCGTCGAAGCCGGTCAAGGTCACGACGCCGGACGGACAGAAGTACGTCCTGGACAACGGCGCGGTCACCCTCGCGGCGATCACGTCCTGCACCAACACCTCGAACCCCTCGGTCATGCTCGCCGCCGGCCTCCTGGCTCGCAACGCGCTGAACAAGGGCCTGAAGCAGAAGCCGTGGGTCAAGACCACGCTCGGCCCGGGCTCGAAGGTCGTCACCGACTACTACGAGAAGTCCGGTCTGGACAAGGCGCTCGAGGGCCTCGGCTTCTACACCGTCGGCTACGGTTGCACGATCTGCATCGGTAACTCCGGTCCGCTGATCGAAGAGGTCTCCACCGCGATCAACGAGCACGACCTCGCCGTCACGGCGGTCCTGTCCGGAAACCGCAACTTCGAGGGTCGCATCAGCCCCGACGTGAAGATGAACTACCTGGCCTCGCCGCCGCTGGTGGTCGCCTACGCTCTCGCCGGTTCGATGCACTTCGACTTCGACAACGACGCGCTCGGCCAGGACGCCGACGGCAACGACGTCTTCCTGAAGGACATCTGGCCCTCGCCGGATGAGGTCCAGGAGGTCATCGATTCGTCGATCTCGCGCGAGCAGTTCATCAAGCAGTACGCCACCGTCTTCGAGGGCGATGACCGCTGGAAGAACCTCCCGACGCCGGACGGCGCCGTGTTCGAGTGGGACGAGCAGTCCACGTACGTCCGCAAGGCCCCGTACTTCGACGGTATGTCGATGGACCTGACCCCGGTCAAGGACATCACCGGTGCCCGCGTCATGGCGACCCTGGGTGACTCGGTCACGACCGACCACATCAGCCCGGCCGGAAACATCAAGGCCGGCACGCCCGCCGCGCAGTACCTCACCGAGCACGGTGTGGCGCAGGAGGACTTCAACTCCTACGGCTCGCGCCGTGGAAACCACGAGGTCATGATCCGCGGCACGTTCGCGAACATCCGCCTGAAGAACCAGCTGGTTCGCGCCGTCAACGACGGCACCGAGGTCGAGGGTGGCTTCACCCGCGACTTCACGCAGGCCGACGCTCCGCAGTCGTACATCTACGACGCGTGCCAGAACTACGCCGAGCAGGGCACCCCGCTCGTCGTCTTCGGTGGCAAGGAGTACGGTTCCGGCTCGTCGCGTGACTGGGCGGCCAAGGGCACCAGCCTGCTGGGCGTCAAGGCGGTCATCACGGAGAGCTTCGAGCGCATCCACCGCTCGAACCTCATCGGCATGGGCGTCGTCCCGCTGCAGTTCCCGGCCGGACAGTCGTGGACATCGCTCGGCCTGGACGGCACCGAGATCGTCTCGATCGAGGGCCTGGAGGCGCTGAACGAGGGCACCACGCCGAAGACGGTGAAGGTCACCGCCGCACCGAGCGAGCACTCGCCGGCCGGCAAGGAGACCGTCACGTTCGACGCGGTCGTCCGTATCGACACCCCCGGTGAGGCGGATTACTACCGCAACGGCGGCATCCTGCAGTACGTGCTGCGCTCGCTCGTCTGAGCCTGACTCACAACGAAACCCCCGGTGCCTCGGCGCCGGGGGTTTCCGTCGTTCTGCGTCCCGTGCGAGGAAGGCACCTCGAGTTCCGGTACGCTGACGCCACCACCATGAGGTGGCCACGTTCGGATCCGGGGACGAGTGCCATGACTGCGAGAAGACGTTTCATGTACGGGCTGGTCTCGATGGCGACGGCGGCGATCGTGGTCGGGGCATCCGCATCTGCGGCTTCTGCCGCGGACGGAGAGTCGCCGTTGCCCGATCTGGGCGCTCGGATGAAAGCCGGCATGTTGCTGCGGGCAGACGACCCCTCCCCGGACGTGAAACCGGGTGTCCTCGAAGCGCTCGCATTCCGCCTGACCGAACCGGGAGCAGCCCTCGGGTACGGGGTCGCCGATGTCACCGGGGTTGCGTACAGCACGGAGACCGGCCGCGCAGTGATCCTCACCTCCGACTCTTCGAGCATCGACGGTCATCGCGGGAAGGACGGGCTCTCGACCATCACCGTCGATGGGGTGCGATTCGAGATCGCGTTCGAGGAAGCAGGAGTGGCACGAGCGGGCTTCCAGCATTCTCGAGACGATATTTCTCCCGACTGGTTCGGCTGAATCCGTCTGCGGCCGACAGCGGCGCGGGGGTTCCGGGTGATCTCGGGCTCCAACGGCTTCGGATGTTTCGCGGCCGCGGCGGCTAGACTGAAGTTTCGTTCCGGGCGCCAGAGCAGGCCCGGGAGGGGAGTAGACGCATGGCGATCCTGCCGTCCATCTCCGGGCCGCGAGACCTGGATGCGCTGTCCAACCGACAGCTGGAACAACTGGCCGGAGAGATTCGTGGATTCCTCGTCGAGAACATCGCGAAGACCGGTGGGCACCTGGGTCCGAACCTCGGTGTGGTGGAGCTGACGATCGCCCTGCACCGCGTGTTCGACTCCCCGAACGACCCGTTCATCTTCGACACCGGACATCAGTCGTATGTCCACAAGCTCCTCACCGGACGCCAGGACTTCTCCGATCTGCGCTCGCGCGGCGGACTGGCGGGCTATCCGCAGCGCTCGGAGAGCGAGCATGACGTGGTGGAGTCCTCGCACGCGTCCAGCTCGCTGAGTTGGGCGGACGGCATCTCGCGCGCCTTCAACCGCACCGGACGGGCCGACCGGCACGTGGTGGCCGTGGTCGGCGACGGCGCCCTCACCGGCGGTATGACGTGGGAAGCGCTGAACAACATCACCGACGACAACGAGCGCAACCTCGTGATCGTCGTGAACGACAACGGCCGCTCATACGCGCCCACGATCGGGGGCATGTCGCGGTATCTGAACCGCGTCCGCACCGCCGCGGCGTACAAGGATCTGCACCACAAGTCCGACCGCCTGTTCCGGCTGTTCGGCCCCATGGGCCGGGCGCTCTTCCGCGGCGTCCGCGGTGGCACGCACGGTTTCCTGTCGCGCTTCACGAACAACGAGGCGCTGTACTCCAACCTCGACATCAAATACCTCGGTCCGATCGACGGGCACGACCTGCCGGACCTGATCGAGACGCTTGAGATGGCCAAGACGTTCGGGGCCCCGGTGATCGTGCACGTGATCACCGAGAAGGGCCGTGGCTACGACCCGGCCCGCAATGACGAGGCCGACCAATTCCACGCCGTCAACCCCATGGACCCGGCCACCGGCGACCCGCTGAAGGCGTCTCGTGAAGGGTGGACCGACGTCTTCTCCGACGAGCTCGTGAAGGTCGGCGCGGCGAACGAGAAGGTCATCGCGATCACCGGTGCGATGCTGCGGCCGACGGGGCTCGCGCCGTTCGCGGAGCGATTCCCGGATCGCGTGTACGACGTCGGCATCGCCGAGCAGCACGCCGTCACCGCTGCGGCGGGCATGGCCTACGGCGGTCTGCATCCCGTGGTCGCTCTGTACGCCACCTTCATGAACCGCGCCTTCGACCAGGCGCTGATGGACGTCGCCCTGCACCACGCCGGTGTCACGTTCGTGCTCGATCGCGCCGGAGTCACCGGTCCGGACGGTCCCAGCCATCACGGGATCTGGGACCTGGCGATGCTCCAGATCATCCCGCGCATCCGCATCAACGCGCCGCGCGATGCGGCACGCGTCCGCGAGGCGTTGCGCGAGGCCGTCGCCGTCGAGGACGCGCCCACCGTGATCCGCTACCCGAAGGGTGCGGTCGCCCCGGAGCTGCCGGCGATCGAGCGGCTCGCCGACGGGGTGGATGTCCTCTCCCGCGGCGATGCGGAGGACGTGCTCCTGGTGGGCATCGGGTCCTTCGCGCACCTGGCGATGGACGTCGCCACTCGTCTGAAGGCCCAGGGAATCGGGGCCACCGTCATCGACCCGCGCTGGGTCGTCCCGGTGGCCGACTCCGTGGTCGAGCTGGCGCGAAGCCACCGCCTCGTCATCACGATCGAGGACGGCATCCGCGTCGGTGGCATCGGCACCCGCATCCGTCAGGTGCTGCGCGAGTCGGGCGTCGACACCGCCGTGGATGAGTTGGGCCTGCCGGACGAGTTCATCGATCACGCCTCGCGCGAGGAGATTCTCGCGGACGCGGGCCTGACGGCCGCCAAGATCGCGCAGGATGTCGTCTCGCAGGTGCTGGGCACCCGGATTCCGGTCGCGCGGCAGAACGCCGACGGGACACTGTGGACCGGTCAGATCCCGACCACGCAGACGGGCTCGCTGCCGACGCAGCCGGGGCAGACCGGTATCGTCCGCTGAGACTCAGCGCAGGACGTCGCCCTCGATGGCTCGGGCGGCACGGACGCGGATCCAATCGCCGAGCAGGCCGACGCTGTCCGGCATGACGTCATCGGGATGCTCGTCCAGCAGCGTGACGAGTTCGTCGAGGGGCATCCACCGGCCCTGGACGACCTCCTCGGCCTGCAGTCGGGGTTCCTGGTCCGAGACGGTCCAGTAGAGGAAGCCGCGGTACGTGGTGTGATCGTCGGCGTAGTCGCCCTCGCCGATCTTGGTCAAGGGTGTGGTGATGCCGAGTTCCTCGGCGGTCTCCCGCGCCGCAGCCGCGTCGGGATCTTCGCCGTCCAGCAGCACGCCGCCGGCGGCGAAGTCCCACCGGGAGGGGTAGAGGTCCTTCGTCGCGGTGCGCTGATGCACGTAGACGCGTCCGGCGGGGTCGAACAGCACGCACGCCGTCGCGCCGTGCCGCAGGTTGTGGCGGCGCATCACCGAGCGTCGCACGGACCCGTGCGGGTGACCGTTCTCGTCGTACAGCGCCACGATCTCGTCCATGTCACCAGTATGCGTGCGTGACGCCCGGTACCAGCCCATCGCGCAGGCCGCCCCCGCCACCCCCCCCCCCCCCGCGGAGCAGGTCCGCGGAGCAGGTCCGCGGAGGTCAGGTGCGGCGAGTCATGACTCGCCGAGGGCCCCGACGTCGGTGAGGAGCTCGCGCAGCGCGCGCTTGACCGGCGGGATGCGCAGAGCCGGCAGACCGAGGCCGAGCAACGACGTGCCGCGCTCGACGAGACGCTTCGTGCGCGCGTGGCCGGGGGAGCGGTCCTGCACCCACGCCAGGGAGGCCAGCAGATTCGCTCGGTAGAGGGCGGCCGGCAGCAGCTCGGCGATGTCCTTCGGGATCTTGTCGGAGGTTCCCGCGACGACGTCGTTGAACGTCGCCAGGAAGGCGTCGCGCGCCTGCGCGGACGGTCCGGACAGCGGGCTGGCGTCGCCACCCGGTTCGATCGCGGCGACGAGGAACTCGTTCGCGTGCTCGCCGTACGGCTCCAGCTGACGCAGGGACTCCAGGATCACGATGCGCACGCGGGCGGCCAGCTTGCCCTTCGCGGCGAGCTGCGGGCGGACGGCCTCGGCGTGGGCGTTCGCGACGTCGACGTAGAGCTCCTGGATCAGGTGGCTCTTGCTGGGGAAGTGGTAGTACGCCGACCCCACGGAGATCCCGAGCTCATCGGCGAGGTAGCGGATCGTCGTGGCGTCATAGCCGCGCTCCCGGAAGGACGCGATCGCCGCCTCCCGGATCGTGGCACGCGTTCGATCGCTCTTGCTGATGTGCTCCTCGGCGCTGGTGTCCTCGCTCATGGGCATCCCTTCGTCACCATAGTGAACGTGTTCAGTTTATCGGAAGGTGGCGCCTGGGCGATATGCCACGCGGACGAACGACACGGGCCGCCTCCCGCAGGAGACGGCCCGTGTCGAGGTTCGGATCAGCGACCCGCGATGCCCCGGATCACCGGAGTGTGGAACGTGCCGTCGAAGACGCGCTCGGAGGCGCCTTCGCGGTCGAGGTACGGCGAGATGCCGCCGTCGATGAACGGGTAGCCGGCACCGAGGATCAGGCAGAGGTCGATGTCCTCGACCTCGGGAACCACGCCCTCGTCCAGCATGACCTTGATCTCCTCGGCCATGCCGTCCTGCACACGGCGCAGGATCGTGGCCTCGTCGACACCGGAGCCGGAGACCGCGCCCTTGAGCACCTTCTCGGCGGCCTTGGTGAAGCCGACGACGCGACCGCCCTTGTCCTTCTCCACGACCTGGTCGAGCTCGGCCAGCTGGTGGAAGTTCTCGTTGGCGTAGAAGCGCTCCGGGAACGCACGCACCATCGTGTCCTGCACGTGGGCGGCGACCTTCCATCCGACCAGGTCGATCAGCTGGAACGGGCCCATCGGCAGGCCGAGGGGGCCGTAGGCCTTCTCCACCTTCTCGACCGGCGTGCCCTCGTAGACGGCACGCGCGGCCTCGCCCATGACCTTGGCCAGCAGACGATTGACGACGAAGCCCGGCGCGTCCGCGGTGAGCACCGCGCTCTTGCCGAGGCCGCGAGCCACGACGAAGGCCGTGGCGAGCGTCTGCTCGTTCGTGTTCGGCGTCTTCACGATCTCGATCAGCGGCATCACCGCGACCGGGTTGAAGAAGTGGAAGCCGACCAGGCGCTCCGGGTGAGCGAGCTTGGAACCGATCTCCTCGACGGACAGAGACGAGGTGTTCGTGGCGAGGATCGCGTCCTCGGCGATGATCGGCTCGATCTCGGCGAACACCTGCTGCTTGACGCCGGTCTCCTCGAAGACCGCCTCGATGACGAAGTCGCAGTCGGCGTACTCGGTCTTGTCGACGGTGCCGTGGATGAGGCCGCGCAGCTTGTTGGCGGTGTCGCCGTCGAGCCGACCCTTGCCCTCCAGCTTGCCGATCTCCTCGGTGATGTACGCCAGACCCTTGTCGACGCGGGCCTGGTCGATGTCGGTGATCAGCACCGGCACCTGCAGCTTGCGGACGAACAGCAGAGCGAACTGGCTGGCCATCAGGCCCGCACCGATGATGCCGACCTTGGTCACCTTGCGGGCGAGCTTCTTGTCCGGTGCGCCGACCGGACGCTTCGCGCGCTTCTGCACCAGGTCGAAGGCGTACATCGACGCGGCGAACTGGTCGCCGGTGACGAGCTCGGCGAGAGCCTCGTCCTCGCGGGCGAAGCCGTCCTCGCGGTTGCCCGACTTGGCCTTCTCCAGCAGCTCCAGCGCCTTGTACGGCGACTTCGGCACGGTGCCGATCTTGGATTCGAGCATGCCGCGCGCCATCTTGATGGCGATCGGCCACTTGGTCAGGCGCTCGATCTTGCCCGGCTCGTTCTTGCGCTCGACCTTCGTCTTGCCGCCGAGGACCTTGTCGGCCCAGGCGAGCGAGTCCTCGAGGTAGTTCGTGGCCGGGAAGATCGCATCCACGATGCCGAGGTCGAACGCCTGCTGGGGCTTGAGCATGCGGTTCTGCTTGAGCGGGTTCGAGATGACCACCTCAAGGGCGTTCTCGATGCCGATCAGGTTCGGCAGCAGGTACGCGCCACCCCATCCGGGGATGATGCCGAGGAAGACCTCGGGCAGGGCGATGGCCGCGGCCGACGCGTCCACCGTGCGGTAGTCCGAGTTCAGGCCGATCTCGAGTCCGCCGCCGAGGGCGAGGCCGTTGATGAACGTGAACGAGGGGACACCCACGTTCTTGATCGAGCCGAGCACCTTGTGGCCGAGCTGCGCGATCATCCGCGCCGCCTCGACGGAGGGGATGTTGGCGACCTCGGACAGGTCCGCACCGGCGGCCAGGATGTACGGCTTGCCGGTGATGGCGATCGCGTCGATCTCCTTCTTCGCGGCGCGCTCGGCCAGACCCTGCAGGACGCCGTCCAGCTCGGTCAGGGTGACCGGGCCGAGCGTGTTCGGACGCGTGTGGTCGCGGCCGTTGTCCAGCGTGATCAGCGCCAGCGTCCTGCCCGAGGGCAACCGGACGTCGCGCACGCGCGAGTGCGTGACGACCTCGTCCGCGGAGAACGCCAGCAACGGGGAGAAATCGATCTTCGCGTAGTCGGTCACTTCTTCTTCCCGTCGTAGTGGGGGTTCTCCCAGATGACAGAGCCGCCTTGACCGAGACCCACGCACATCGCGGTGAGGCCGTAGCGGACCTCCGGGTGCTCGGCGAACTGCGCCGCGAGCTGGATCATCAGGCGCACGCCGGATGCGGCCAGCGGGTGGCCGAGCGCGATCGCGCCGCCCCACGGGTTCACGCGCGGATCGTCGTCGGCGATGCCGAAGTGATCCAGCAGAGAGAGGACCTGGACGGCGAACGCCTCGTTCAGCTCGAACGCACCGATGTCGTCGATGGTCAGGCCGGCGCGCTTCAGCGCCTTCTCGGTGGACGGTACGGGGCCGAGGCCCATGACCTCCGGCTGCACGCCCGCGAAAGCGAACGAGACGAGCTTCATCTTCGGCGTGAGACCCAGCTCGCGCACGGCGGAGCCACCGGCGAGCAGCGACATCGTGGCGCCGTCGGTGAGCGGAGAGGACGTACCGGCGGTGACGCGACCGTGCGGGCGGAACGGCGTCTTGAGCGTCGCCAGGCCCTCCATGGTGGTCTCCGGGCGGCGTCCCTCATCCTCGGTGGCCAGGCCCCAGGCGCCGTCCGCGTCGCGCACGGCGACGGAGACGAGGTCGGGCTGGAACTTGCCGGCGTCGTAGGCGGCCTGCGCCTTGCGCTGGCTGAGCATGCCGTACCGGTCGGCGCGCTCCTTGGTCAGCTCCGGGAAGCGGTCGTGCAGGCGCTCCGCCGTGATGCCCATGTTCAGCGCGTCCGCGGAGACCAGCTTCTCGGTGAGGAATCGCGGGTTGGGGTCGACGTCGCCGCCCCCCAGCGGGTGCCGACCCATGTGCTCGACGCCACCGGCGAGGGCGAGGTCGTACATGCCGTACCCGATCGATCCCGCCATCGTCGTCACCGACGTCAGCGCGCCCGCGCACATGCGGTCGATCGCGAAACCGGGGACGGTCAGGGGGAGTCCGGCGAGGATCGCGCCGGTCCGACCGAGGGTCAGGCCCTGGTCGCCCTCCTGCGTCGTCGCGGCGATCGCCACGTCGTCGATGCGGTCACCCGGCACGCCGGGGTTGCGCTCCAGGACACCCGTCATCGCCTTGACGACCAGGTCGTCCGCGCGCGTGTTCCAGTACATGCCCTTCTCGCCGGCGCGCCCGAACGGGGTTCGCATGCCGTCGATGAAGTAGACGTCCGAATTCTCGGCCACCTTGCCTCCAAGCTCGTGAGATTGAGTCCAGCGTATGACGGAACTCAGGTTCACCGGAACCGGGTGAGGCGTTTCCTACGAATCGGTCGCGGCGTCCTGGGAAGAGCCTTGCACGCTTTCGACAAAGGCACGCGAAATCAGAGGAGCCGTTTCAGCGATCTGCCACGAACGGGCACCGAGATCGGCGAGAGCCTGCGAGATGGCTGTGACGTCATCACCCGGGTGGTCCCACGAGATCCGACGCAGGAAATCCGGGGTGAGCAGGTTCTCCGTCGGCATGTTCAGCTCTTCGGCGTGCGCCTCCACGGCGGGTCGCGCCTGCTTGTAGCGCGCATCGGCCGCCGGGTTCCGGTCGGCCCAGACCCGGGGCGGCGGCACGGAGTCGGAGTGCGAGAGACGGTCCGGCGGGAGGGTGGTGACGGCACGTCCGGCCTCGATGGCGGCCCACCAGCGGTCCAGCTGCGTGCGGCTGGCGCGACCGTTGAACTCCTTGTTGCCGGCCAACTGCGCCTTGCTCTGCGGGTCCGAGCGGATGGCGGCGACCAACGAGCGGTCCGGGACGAGGCGCCCGGGCGCGATGTCCTGTTCCCGCGCGAAGTCCTCGCGGGCCTGCCACAGTGATCGCGCGATGGCGAGATTGCGACGGCCGCGCAGCGTGTGCAGACCGCTCAGCCGCCGCCAGGGGTCCTCGCGGGCGGGGCGTTCCGGTTTGTCCCGCGCCGCGGCGAACTCCTCGCGAGCGAACTCCGTCTTGTGCTGCTGATCGAGCTCGGCGACGAGCTTGTCGCGCAGGTCGATGAGGTGGACGACATCCAGCGCGGCGTACTCCAGCCACGACTGGGGCAGCGGACGGGTGGACCAGTCGTCCGCGGAGTGCGCCTTCGCCAGCACGATCCCGAGCTCCTCTTCGACGATCGCGCCGAGACCGACGCGCTCGTGCCCGAGCAATCGCGCGGCGAGCTCGGTGTCGAAGATGACCGCCGGGTACAGCCCCAGTTCGTGCAGGGAGGGAAGATCCTGGCTCGCTGCGTGGAGGACCCACTCGGTTTCGCCGAACGCATCCTGGAACGAGGTGAAGTCTCCGATCGCCGGCGGATCGAACAGGAACGCCCCGGCGTCACGCCGGAACACCTGCACGAGGTACGCGCGCTGGGAGTACCGGAAGCCGGACGCCCGTTCGACGTCCACTCCGAGCGGTCCCTGTCCGCGCTGCAACGCCTCGATCGCTTCGTGGAACCCCTCGGCCGTGTCGATCACACGGTACTCAGTCACGCTCACCTCGCCTCGCCCCGAACACGGCGATCTTCTCCGAACCGGGAGGGAGGCCCGCCAGCATGCAGACCAGCTCCGCCCACGCTTGCACGTGGCCGTCGACCGCACCGGACGGAGACCATGACGCGCGCAGTTCGATCTGCGCGCCGTCACCCTCCTCGGCCAACGACCCGAACCCTCGGGAGAGGGTCTTCGTGGCCGTGCCCGACTCCGAATGATACTCCGCACCGTGGGCGGCGAGGGCATCGGTCAGCCACGACCAGGCCACTTCAGCCAGCAACGGGTCGGTGCCGATCTCCTGCTCGAGCGGAGCCTGCGCGAAGCAGACGATGCGCCATGGGCCGCCCCAGGCCTCCGGGGAAGCGGGGTCGAACAGCAGGATGAAACGCCCTGTTCCGTACAGCGAATCGCCGTGATCGTCGGGGCGGACATCGCCGGCGAGGGTCATCGAATACGGCGCCAGGCCCCCGGGAGCGGGGATCTCGCGCACGGTGAAGTCCTCGCGGTGCGTCACTGCCCGCAGCATGTCCCGTGCTTGCGCGAAGATCGCGTCAACCGGAGATTCGTCCGCCACGGAGACAGACTAAAGTGAGACAGCGATGAACAATCCCAGGCGCGCCGCTTCCGCTCGCTCGGCGGTCGGGTTCCGGATCGCGATCGGAGCCCTCGCCGGAGCTCTCACTCTCGTGCTCGGCTCGATGGCCGCGCTCACGACGGTGATCGCACGCCGCGTGGTCGTGCCGACCCCGCGCGCTCGCGACACCCGCATCCTCGACCTCGACGTGAAAGCGCAGACGATCACGCTCTCGCGCACCGCGGACACCGAACTGCCCGGCCGGTACGGGCTCTTCACCGGCGGCACCATGCCGTATCTGAAGCTCGGCTCGATCCTCTCCGAGAACGCCACGACGGTCACCCGGAAGCTGCTCACCGAGGTGGACAGCGGAGCCAAGCTCGAGCGCGAGGCGTCCTTCAGCGGGTGGTACTACGACGCGCCGGACCAGCTGCATCTGCCGTACCAACCCGAGCTGATCGGCACCCCACTCGGACCGTGTCCGGCGTGGCTGTTCCCGGGCGGTGACACCTGGGTCATCCAGGTGCACGGCCGTGGAGCGGCGCGCGCGGAGTGCCTGCGCGCGGTCCCGCTGTTCCATGACGCCGGGATCACCTCGTTGGTCGTGTCCTACCGCAACGACGGCGAGGGCCCCCGGAGCCGCACCGGGACCTACGGCCTCGGCGCGACCGAGTGGCGGGATGTCGACGAGGCGCTGGGCTACGCGCGGCGGCACGGCGCGAAGCGGGTGCTGCTGATGGGCTGGTCCATGGGCGGCGCGATCGCTCTGCAGGTGGCCACCCGATCCGCGCACCGCGATCTGATCGCCGGACTCATCCTCGAATCGCCCGTCGTGGATTGGCGTCCCGTGCTGACCTACCAGGCGCAGGCGAACGGCATCCCGAGCGCGGTCGGTGACCTGGCCGTCGCAGCTCTCGGTCAGGACTGGTCAGCCAAGGCCGTCGGTGCCGATCACGCGATCCCGTTCGATGCCCTCGACATCGTGGCCCAGGCGGAGTCGCTGAAGCTGCCGATCCTCATCCTGCACTCCGACGACGACGGATTCGTGCCCGCGACGGCGTCGCACGCCCTCGCCGAAGCCCGGCCTGATCTGGTCAAGCTGGAGACCTACGCGGTGGCGCGGCACACCAAGCTGTGGAACTACGACCAGGCGCGCTGGGACTCGGACATCAGCGGCTGGCTCGCCGCGAACGGCTTCACGCCGAAAGCGTGAGCCGCAGGTAGGAGAACCCCGCACCGTCGACGGCGTGCGAGGCGACCGTGCTGTGCTGCGGGTTCCGCAGACTGACGAACGGCGCATCAGACGGCGTGAGCACGGGAGCGACCGTGATGCACGCCTCCTCGATCACCCCGGCGCGCACGAACGAACTCGCCAGCATCGGACCGCCCTCGCAGACGATCCGCGGCAGGTTCCGCTCCACGAGCGCCGCGACCACGTCGCGCGGACTGACCAGTCCGCCGCCGATGACGGCCGGGAGCGGCACGATCTCCGCGTCCAGGCCCGCCGTGTGCTCGCGCACCCGGGCGGCGGCGTCGGCGGGGCAGAGCCGGGATGGGCGGGGAGCGTCATCGCGTGCCTGCAGGGTGTGGCCACGGAGGTCACCCGACCCGGCACGACCGCGACGGCGTGCGCCGTCGGGGCGACGTACCCCCTCCGCGCCGCCCCCGGCGCGCACGAACGACCTCGCCAGCATCGGCCCGCCCTCGCAGACGATCCGCGGCAGGTTCCGCTCCACGAGCGCCGCGACCACGTCGCGCGGACTGACCAGTCCGCCGCCGATGACGGCCGGGAGCGGCACGATCTCCGCGTCCAGGCCCGCCGTGTGCTCGTCGTCCCGGTCGGCGGCGTCGGCGGGGCAGAGCAGGATGGGCGCGGGAGCGTCATCGCGTGCCTGCAGGTTGTGGCCACGGAGGTCACCCGACACGGTCACGACCGCGAGTCGTGCGGCCGTCGGGGCGACGTACCCCTCCGCGCGGACGGACTGCGCTCCCACGACCACCACGTCCGATGCGCGGCGGATCACGCCGAGCACCGCGCGGTCCACCCGGCTGGTGAGACCGTCGCTGGTGCCGTCCGCGCCGGTGGCGGCACCGGTGAGGCTCGTGATCATGTTCAGTCGGACCCGGGCGGGGGAGTCGTACCAACGCGCCAGGGCGTCACGCGCTCCGTCGGCGGCCAGGTCGATCTCGTCGTGCTCGGGGAGCACTCGCACCAGCGTGCCCGGCGCGAGCATCAGTCGCGTCCGGACTTCTGTCGAACCTGGCGCTTGGCGCGCAGGAGCATTCCGGTCATCCCGGCCAACCGCAGTGGCGAGACCGCCCGAGTGAGTCCGAGCGTGTGCGGAAAGTCCTCCGGCACGCTCAGGACGTCGTCCACGCTCAATCCGCTGAGGCCCTGCACGAGGATGCTGGCGAAGCCGCGGGTCGTGGGCGCCTCCGCTGGAGCGGTGGCGTGCATCCGCACGGTGTCGCCGTCCACCTCGAGCAGGATGTACACCGGGGACTGGCACTCGACGACACGCTCGGCGAGTTCCGGGTGCTCGGCCAGCTCCTCCGGAACCGCCGGCAGGTCGCCGGAGAACTCCAGAAGCAGTTGCAGGCGGTCGGGCTCGTCGAGTTCGAGGAACTCGTCGCGGATGTCGGCCAGGGAAGTGGGAAGCCGGGTGTCACTCACCCGTCGATTCTTCCACGCGCCCCCGGCCGACGGGTCCGGTCAGTGGGTCGGGGCGTCTCCGGCCTCGGGGCCGGTGGCGATCGGAACGCCCACGAGGTTGCCCCACTCGGTCCAGGAACCGTCGTAGTTGCGGGTGTTCTCGAATCCCAGGAGATAGGTCAGAGCGAACCAGGTGTGCGAGGACCGCTCGCCGATCCGGCAGTAGGCGATCACGTCGTCGCCGGGGGTCAGGCCGGCACCGTCCTGGTACAGCGCCTCGAGCTCGGCGCGGGACTTGTAGGCGGCGTCCTCGGCGACCGCGCGGGCCCACGGCACGCTCTGCGCGCTCGGAATGTGACCACCGCGCAGGGCGCCCTCCTCCGGGTACGCCGGCATGTGAGTGCGTTCGCCGGTGTACTCCTCGGGCGAGCGGACATCGATCAGCGGGTTGCCGAAGTGCGCCAGCACGTCGTCGCGGCTGGCGCGGTAGGTGGTGTCGTCACGCTCGACGACGGGGTATTCGGTGGCGGCGCGCTCGGGCTTGGCGGTGGTGAGCTCGCGGCCCTCGGCGATCCACTTGTCGCGCCCGCCGTCCATGAGACGAACGTCCGTGTGGCCGAACAGCGTCAGCACCCACAGCGCGTAGGCGGCCCACCAGTTGGTCTTGTCGCCGTACACCACGACCGTGTCGTCGCGGGAGATGCCCTTGCGCGAGAGGATCTCGGCGAACGCGGCACCGTCGACGAAGTCGCGGCGGACGGGGTCGTTGAGTTCGGTGTGCCAGTCGAGTTTGACCGCGCCGGGAATGTGTCCGGTCTCGTACAGCAGCACGTCCTCGTCGGACTCCACGATCACGAGTCCCGGGGTGTCCAGGTTCGACGCCACCCATTCGGTGGTCACGAGACGTTCCGGGTGCGCGTACTCGGCGAACTTGGCGGACGAGGTGTCGAACTCGACGGACACGTGATCTCCTTTGTCGGGACGTGATGAGGGGCGAACGGCGTAGGGTTGAGCACGTCCCCTCCGAGCCTAGAACCGCTGCGAAGAGCGCGCACGTTTTCGTAAGACAAAGACACAGGAACATATGACGGCCACCGCCCGCACGACCTTCGTGCACCTGACCGACCGGAATCCGCAGCTCTCCGGTGCCGAGATGGTCGCCTCCCTCGTCCCGCCGCCGCAGTTCGACGGTGCGACGTTCGACACGTACCGCACCGATGCCGAGTACCCCTCGCAGCAGGGCGCGAAGGATCTGCTGGTCCGGTTCTGCAGCGGCGGCGGCACGGTCAAGCGCGGCGGTCTGTTCTCCCGGCGCAAGAACGCCGAACCCGAGATGAAGCCGGGCGTATACCTCGACGGCGGATTCGGTGTCGGCAAGACCCACCTGCTCGCGGCCACCTATCACGCGTTCCCGGCGAACCGGAAGTACTTCGGATCCTTCATCGAGTACACCGCCCTGGTCGGCGCCCTCGGCTACCGCAACGCGGTGGATCTGTTCCGCGGCTCGGGCCTGCTGTGCATCGACGAGTTCGAGCTGGACGATCCGGGCGACACCATGGTGATGACGCGCTTCCTCGGCGAACTCGTCGCGTCCGGCACCAAGGTGGCCGCCACGAGCAACACCCCGCCGAACGCCCTCGGTGAGGGGCGATTCGCGGCGCAGGACTTCCTGCGCGAGATCCAGGCGATGTCCGACGCCTTCCAGACCGTGCGCATCGACGGCGTGGACTACCGCCAGCGCGCGATCGACGGCACCTCCATCACGCTCGATCAGGGCGCGTACGACGCGGCCCTGGCTGAGGCCGCCCGCGGCGGGGCGGCCTCGGACGACGTCTTCGATGACGTCATCCGCCACCTCGCCACGGTGCACCCGTCCCGCTACATCCGTCTCGTCGAAGGCTTGAACGCCGTCGGTCTGCGCGATGTCCGCCAGCTCACGGACCAGTCCGAGGCGCTTCGTTTCGTCGCGCTCGTGGACCGCATCTACGACGCCCAGACCCCGGTGCGAGCCACCGGCCTCGGGCTGAACGACGTGTTCAGCGAGGAGATGCTCGGCGGCGGCTACCGCAAGAAGTACCTGCGCGCGGTGTCCCGCCTGAACGCGCAGACGCACGCCTGACCTGCCGGGGCGGCTCTACGCCTCACCCCACCCGTGATCCGCGGTCGTCGGAAGGCGCGGCCGGCGCGTCGAAGGAGAAGGGCATTCCGAGGACCTCACGCAGCCGGGCCGCGTAGGGCTCTCGCTCCTCCGGCGCAACCCATCGGGACTGATCGTGGCGCCGATAGAGGTCGTCGGCCTCGTGGCGTGGGAAAACGTGCACGTGAAGGTGCCAGACGTCTTGATCTCCGGCCGGCTCGTTATGTTGCCGGATCGACGTTCCGTCGCATCCATATGCCGAGCGAATGGCCACCGCCACGCGCTGCGTCAGCTCCCACACGGCCTGCCCGTCCTCCGGCGTGAGTCCATAGATGTTCTCAACGTGCGCGCGCGGAATCACGAGAACGGCTCCCGGATTCCCGGGCCACCACTTCGGTGCGATGCGCGCGAACGCACGCTCCGTCACCGCGACGACGTCAGACGGCACGTTTCGCTCATCGAAGATGCCCCGCTGAAGTCCGCAGAAGGGACAGGGGTAGGCATCTGGTGCGTGAGTGACGGAGAGCACGGACGATTGTCCCACGCGGACCCGCTGCCACCGAGGCTAGCCTCCCCGCGTCATGCGCCCGCCCGAAACCCTGCCGTCTGAATGCGACCCATTACATGAGATCCGACAGCGTGCCGCGAAACACGACGTTCACGTGAGCGTCCGGTTCGTAACGGGCCCGAAATCTGCGTGTACCCGCCCTGGAAATCTGCTGGGAACAGACTGGCGGCATCCCGGCAGGGTAGCCACCCCCGGGAATCACTCCCCCCGGATGGAGCCTGACATGGACAGTGGCAACCTGGCATGGGCGGTCACCGCGACCGCACTCGTGCTCTTCATGACGCCCGGCGTGGCGTTCTTCTACGGCGGGCTCGTGCGGGCCAAGAGCGTCGTGAGCATGATGATGCTCTCGTTCGGCGCCATCGCTCTGATCGCGGTGCTGTGGATCCTGTACGGCGCGAGCATGAGCTCGGTTGACGCGCCGTGGGACTTCTCGGGCAATCCGTTCGCCGACTTCGGTCTGGCCGCGGCGAACTCGGACAGCATGGTGAGCCTCGCGTACGGCGCCACCTTCGCCATCATCACGGTCGCGCTGATCTCCGGTGCGATCGCGGACCGCGCCAAATTCGGCGCGTGGATGATCTTCGTGGGCGTGTGGGGAACCCTGGTCTACTTCCCGGTCGCGTCCTGGGTCTGGGGCGGTGGCTGGGCGATGTCCCTCGGCCACATGATGGGCCTGGACCACACCGTCATCGACTACGCGGGCGGGACGGCGGTGCACATCAACGCGGGTGCGGCGGCCCTCGCCCTCGCCCTCGTGCTCGGCAAGCGCATCGGCTTCAACAAGACGATCAACAAGCCGCACAACGTGCCGCTGGTGATGCTCGGTGCCGCGATCCTGTGGTTCGGCTGGTTCGGCTTCAACGCCGGCGCTGAGGGCACCGCGGGCCTGCTCGGAACGGGGGAGAGCCGCGTCGGACTGATCGTGATCAACACGCTCGGCGCCACCGCCGCCGCGATCCTCGGCTGGCTGGTCATCGAGAAGCTCCGCAGCCGCAAGAGCACGTCCGTCGGAGCCGCGTCCGGTGCCGTCGCGGGGCTCGTGGCCATCACTCCCGCTTGCGCCGACCTGACGCCCGGTTGGGCTCTGCTGCTGGGCGTGGTCGCCGGCGTCCTGTGCTGCCTGGCCGTCGAACTGAAGTGGAAGCTCGGTTACGACGATTCCCTCGACGTGGTCGGCATCCACCTGGTCGGCGGCATGCTCGGCACCCTGTACCTGGGCTTCTTCGCGACCCGCACCGGCCTGTTCGTCGGTGGCGACATCTCGCAGCTGTTCATGCAGTTCGTCACGGCGTTCGCCGTGCTGATCTACTCCTTCGTCGTCGCCTACGCGGTGGGCTGGATCATCGAGAAGACGATCGGTTTCCGCGTGAAGAGCGAGGACGAGGTCGCCGGCATTGACACCGCCCTGCACGGCGAGGAGGGGTACCTCCTCGCAGACCGGGTCTGAGCCCCCCAAGGCCCGGTCCGGCGGGGCGTCGTGTGAGGCGGCGCCCCGCCTTTCTCATGCGCCGGATAGGGTGAGGCGGTGAGTTCGTCCCGTTCCTTCCTGTCCCTGCTCGGCAATCTCGCGGGGCAGGTGATCCGGTCCGTGGTGTCGAACCGCACCTCATCGCCCTCCGGGCCGACCCGTCAGCCGACGACGCCGCGTTCGTCCGGGACGACGACGGCACCGAAGCCGAAGCCGACGTCCGGGGCGAAGCGGCCGTCCGGTGGGACGGCGTCCGAATCCGGCGACCTCATCGCCGCGCACGCCGCGGAACTCGCCGCCCGGGAGCGTCTTCTGGAGGGCGATCCCACGCCGGGCCAGCTCGGCGCGACCGCGACCATCGAGGTGCCGCCGCCGGCCGCGAACGCGCTGACGGTCACGTATGCGCCGGAGAAGGACGGCGATCCGGACGCAGGCGAGGTCGTGTGGACCTGGATTCCCTACGAGGAGGCGGACGGCCGTGGCAAGGACCGGCCGGTGCTCGTGATCGCCCGCCACGGCCGCGACCGCGTGTACGTCGTCCGGCTCACGAGCAAGTCCCACGACGGCGACCGCGACTACCTCTCGATCGGCTCGGGTGCGTGGGATTCGAAGGGCCGCGAGAGCTGGGTCGACATCGACCAGATCTACAGCGTGCACGTCGAGGGAATGCGCCGCGAGGCCGCCGTCCTGGACCGAACCCGCTTCGACACCGTGGCCGCCGCCCTGAAGCGCGCCCACGGTTGGTCCGCCGCCTGAGACACCGGATCGCGTATCGCCCTCCATCCTCGGGTGTGCAGGACATCCCGGGCCGCGCAGGAACGGAGAAGCGCCGGATGCGCGGAGGGCCGTATCGTCTCAGATATGACCCCCACGAAGAGCACGAAGTCCGGATTCACCTCTGAGGAGCGCGCGGCGATGCGTCAGCGCGCGGCGGAGCTGAAGGCGCAGGAGCGCAAGGGCAAGACCGCGGCCGAGAAGGCTGAGATCGATCGCCAGGATCTCCTCGACGCGATCGCCGGGATGGGGGACGAGGACCGGGTCCTGGCCGAGGCGCTCGATGAGATCGTGACGACGTCCGCGCCGCAGCTCGCGTCGAAGACCTGGTACGGCTTCCCGGCGTACACCCGGGACGGCAAGGTCGTGCTCTTCTTCAAGCCCGCCGCGAAGTTCAAGGACCGGTACGCGACGCTCGGCTTCGAGACCAGCGCCGCCCTCGACGACGGCGACATGTGGCCGACCTCGTTCGCCCTCACCGCCGTCGGCGACGCGGAACGCGCACGCATCACCGAGCTGGTCGTCCGCGCCGCCGGGTGACGCCCGTGACCACGGGCCCGGTGGCCGAGCGAGACCCCGGGGGTGGCACAGGCGAGCATGCGCGTGTCGTCGCCTGGTCGACGGAGCTTCGAGCCGTTCACGAACGGCTGCGTCAGGCACTCCGCGTCGCGCAGGAGGAAGCCGCGGCGGGGCGAGCATCGGAGTCCGCCGGCCGGGAGCTCCTCCTGTTCTGCCACGGCTTCTGCGCGGCGTTGACGGGACATCACGAGGGCGAGGACCGGGAGCTCTTTCTCGGTCCGCTCTGACGGATCAGCCCACCGAGCTCACTCCGCCGGCAATCCCACCTTGGGCTTGGCCCAGGACCGACCGCGGGTGTCCTTGAGGATGTCGTACTCGACGTCCACGTGCGGCTCGATCGCGCTGTACTTGTCGTTCGGCGCGCCGATGATCAGCTGGAAGCCGAGGCCGCGCCACGCGCCGATCGCGCGCTTGGTGAAGTGCGCGTCGGCCTTGATCAGCGCCTCATCGAGGAACACCGGGGCGTACCGCGGTCGCTCCGACCCGGCGTCGCCGAGCTGGTAGCGCAGGGCCGCGCCGACGATGAAGGCGATCAGTTCCTGCGACTCGCCGCCGGACTTCTCACCGATGTGGTCGTACAGCGCGACGTGCTCGCCGCTGTCCGCCCGTACCCGCTCCGCGCTGACGCGGACGTGATTGCGCACGTCGATCAGCTCCGCGAAGTCCGGTGCGGAGCGACGGATCCGGTCGATCAGGCGCGCCATGCGCTGGTAGACGACCTCGCGCTCGGTCGGAGTGCTCGCCGTGTCGACCAGAGCCCGGACGGCGCGCAGCTCCTTGCGGAACCGCCGACGCACTTCGGACTGGCTCTCCCGCGGCGTGATCTGCAGTCGGTGGTCATCGTCGTAGAAGTCCAGGTCGCGCATGATCGCGTTGATCGGCTCGATGCGTTCTCGGATCTCCCGCAGGGAGCGGTTGAGCGTCGAATCCAGGAGCGTCAGATCGTTGCCGGACAGCTGCACCAGGCTGTCGCGCCACTCGGTGCGCAGCTCGTGCAGACCGCTGGTCTCAAGGTCGGTGAGGATGCGTTCGAAATCGAGGAAGGACGCGTCCGGGTCGGCCAGCAGGTTGGGATTCGGCCACTGGTCCAGGAAGGACTCGAGCGTGCGGCGCAGGCCGTCGCGCTGCTCACCGAGCGTGTCCTGCGCGGCGCGCTGGTCTTCGATCAGGCGCCGGGAGGCCTGGCTGAGGGCCGCGTCGAAACGCTTCAGCACCTCGCTCGGAGCACCTTCCGCGGACGTCCCCGCGTCGTCGAAGCGCTCGTCGAGGTAGGCGCGCTGATCCAGGCTGAGCGTTCGTGCGGATTCCTCCGCGGACTCCAGCGCGACGACCGCAGCATCAACCTCGTCGGTGATCGTCTCCCATGACACCGCCAGCCGCGCCTGCTCGGTCTTTGCGCTGCCGACCTTCTCCCGCAGCAAGGTGGCGGTCGCCTTCTTCGCGGCGATCTGGCGCTGCAGGTCGGTGATCCGGGGGTTTCCCTCGGCGACCTCGCCGAGCACCGTGTCCCAGCGCGCGATGTCCGCCTCGACCGTGGCCAGGTCCACCTGATCCCACGTCGTCTCTCGCACGCGGGCGTATGCGGCAGTGCGCTCCTGGAGAGAGTCCATGGCCGCGACGGCGACGGCCACCACGTCCTCCGCGTCCGCGAGTGCACCTCGTGCGGAGCGGATCTGCGCGTCCAGCTCGTCCACGCGTCGACTCGTCGAGAACCCGAGGACGTTGGCACGGCCGTGGCCACCGTGCGCGCCGCGGTCGCCCTCGGAACTCTGTCCGGTGATCGTCAGCGCGCGCCGATGGCCGGCGAGCTCGGCGGCGGAATCGACGCAGACGAACCCGAAGCGGTCTGCCAGCTGGCCCTGCAGCCACCCCGTGAAGGGGCTGCGCTTGTGGTCGAGGCGACCGGGGAGGGTGCGCGGGTCGGCGGCCGGGCCGTCCGCGAGTCCGGTGCGGGCGCCGACGTAGTGCAGCCGGTCAGCGGAGCGCACCGAATCGATCGCGGCGCGGAACGCGGGCAGGTCGTCGGTGTCGATCAGCAGCGTGGTGGCGAACCCGCCCAGGGCGAGGTTGAACGCACCGCGCCACGGTTCGAACTCGGTGCGCACCTCGATCAGCTCGGCGACGAAGGGGAGGTCCTCGGACGTCAGCCCGGCGGCGGTCGCGAGGGCGTCGCGGGCGTCGCGCAGGCGCTGGGGGATGTTGTCCTGGCGCTCGGACACGGCCGCCCGCTCGACCTCGGCGGCCGTGAGCGCCGAGCGATGGGCGTTGCGGGTGCCGACGGCGGCGGCCCAGTCATCGCGGACGCGCGCGGCTGCGGTGGCGTCGTCCGCGGCGTCACCGGCGGCGCGGAGCAGGGCGGTGAACTCCGCCTGGGTGTCGATTCGCGCGTCCAGCACGCGCAGGGCGTCGGCGAGGCGATCACGCTCCTGGCGGACGCGCGTCGCGGCGGCCTCGGCGCGGCGGAGTTCGCGACGTGCGGCGTCCAGGCGGTCGCCGCCCTCGGCGCGGATCAGGTCCGTGAGGCCCTCCACCTCCGACTCGGTGGCGGCGGCCAGCGCCTCGTGCTCTCGAACCACGGCCTCGGCGGCCAGAGTGCGCGAGCGCAGCTCGGTCTCGACCTCGCGCAGCAGAGTCAGGCGACGCTCGTCCCGCCAGAGCGAGGCGAGGGAGTCGGCGTCGGCGAACTGGCCGATCGCGTCGATCAGGCGCAGCCGCTCGGCGGCGTCCTCGATGCGGACCCGCATGTCCCGGATCGGGGTGAGCGTGCGCACCTGGCGCTCTGCGGTCAGCATGCGGGTGCGCGTGTCCTCGAGCCCGTCGAAGTGAGACACGACGGAGTCGGCCACGGCGAGCGCCTCCGGCTCCTCCAGCACCATGCGCTTGTAGAGATCATCGACGGTGGTGATCTGCTGGCCGGCCTGAATGCGGGCGAGAAGGCTCATCGCCTTCGCCCCGGCACCGGCCGCGCCGATGCCGAGCACGCCATGCAGTCGGGCGGAGAACTCCCGGTCGGTGGGCATCGTCTCCAGGCCGGTGGCGCGGACGGCGGAATCGGCGAAGTGGTCGCGGGCGGCGCTCTCCAGGCTCGCCAGATCGAACGGCCCCGCGATGGTGGCACGCACGCGGACCGTGTCATCGACCACCCGCGCCGCGGCGGGGATGTACCAGGCGCGCACCGCGGTGAAGCGGGAGCCGTCGTGGTCGAGCCAGGTCATGGCGATGGCCGTCCAGGTGTCGGTGCCGTCGCCGCGCAGCACCCGGACCTTCGTGCCCTCCGCCGTTCGGGACTCGTCCAGCTTGCCGCGACCGTAGGAGAGGATATTGCGCTGCTCCACGCCGCGCGGCTTGCCGACCACGGCGCCGTTGGACGCGCCGTTGAACGGGGTGGTGTGCGGCATCATCAGGGCGATGTACGCGTCCATCAGGGTGGACTTCCCCGATCCGGATCCGCCGCAGAGCAGCGTGGCGGCGGGGGAGAAGCGAACCCGATGCGCGCCGTCGTAGCCGCCCCAGTTCACCAGCTGCAGTTCGTCTGCGACCCACTGCTGGCCCCGGGAGGCAGCCGGGATCAGTCCGAACAGGGTGTCCAGCATCGTCACAGCGCGACCTCGTTCTCGTCGGTGTCGTCTTCTTCCTCAGCGGCGGACGGGTCCGCGGCCTGCTCGGTCAGCCAGTCGCGGAGCTCGCGCAGACGGGTGGCGCTGAGCAGCACCTCCACGAGCGGACTGATCAGGAAGCGTCCCTCGGACTCCTCCTCGAGCAGGCCCTCCTGACGCAGGCGCGCGATCGCGCTTCGGATGGTCTTCTGCCGCCGCGCGGTATTGCCGTGCGAGGCCGGGAAGTAGGTCAGCACGGTCTGCTCGATCTCCTCGACGTCCACGCGCGCGGACCCCTCGCCGGCCGTGGTCTCGCGCTGATGGACCGTGCGCAGGTGCACGAGCACGAGCGTCTCGGCCCGCGAGTACGCCTCGTCGCGGAGCAGGATCGGGATCTCCAGGTCGTCCGAGCGCACCTGCTCCTTATAGGCGACGCCGCGGGCGTGGTCCACGACGAGCCGAATGAACAGGTCGTTCAGGCGCGATTCGATCGTGGTGCGGTGCTCCATGAGCACGTTCCACTCGGGGCGGTTCTTGCTCGCGAGCAGGAACCGGCGCTGCAGGAGACGGACGAGCACGCGCCGGACATCGGGATCCAGGACGCCGCGGTCGCCGGCGAACACCTCGTCGGCGTCGTGCTCCATCGCGACGGGCGCGATGAATGCTTCAACCTCGGTCTCTGTCGTGTCCTCAGTCATCCTCAGGCTCCTTCGTGGTGCGCGCGGTGACGGCCCCGAACGCGAATCGGCGGCTGGTGCCGTCCGGACGGCGGGCCTCGGCGATCGAGACCTCCGCCCCTTCGCTCATGCCGTTGCGGTGCGCGATCTCCAGCAGACCCAGCAGGTCGACCGGGCGTCGAGTGTCCTCGTCGGCACCCGCGAATGCGGCGGCCAAGTCGAAACGGTCGCCGAGCGTCGCGACGTAACGCTCCAGCTCCGGGTAGTGCGGGCCGCCCCACGCGCGACTGTCGTCGTCGGTGAACTCGACCTCGTCGGCCTCGGTCAGGGGCGCCGGCTCCGCGACCGGACGCAGGTCGTGGAGCGTCTGGCGCAGATGCCCGGTGTCGGCGACGGCGAACGTGTGCACCGGATCGACGCGCTCGGTCGCGCCGCCGTGCTGCATCAGGGTCTGCATGCCGCTCATCACGGAGCGGAGCAGGTCGTCGATCTGCCGGTCCCGGACCGGGTCATGCGTACGCACCTGCGCCGTGATGACCTGAGAGGCACGGCGCTGCGCGGTCAGGACCTTCTGCACACCCTGCTCGACGTGGCGGCCGATGGCGTCGAGGTCGGAGCGCTGCGCGGTGTCCAGCAGGCGCGAGAACGGCTGCGTGAGGACGGACTGCAGGTGCGTGGCGAGCCGCTCGATCTGGTCCGGGTCCCCGATCAGGCGGAGCGCACCCTGGAAGGCGCGGCCCTCGGGGGTGGACTGCATGACGTGGCGGCCGCGCTCGAGGTACTCGCGCAGGACGTCGCCCGTGGGGCGGACGTCGCGGCGCAGTTCTGCGACGACGTCGCGCTGCATCGCGGTGATCGATTCAGCGACACGGGCGAAGTCCGCCGGGAGCTCGCGGCCGAGGTGGAGCACGTTCTCGGCCTCTTCGAGCAGCTGCTCGTCCTCGACGGGCTCGGCCTCGTCGGCCTCCAGTCGGGCGATCTCCGCGTCGAGCGCGTCGCGCTCCTCGTGGAGCAGGGCGATGCGGTGCTCCGGATCGGTGGCGGAATCGCGCGCGAGGCGGTCCACGGCCTCCAACAGGGTGCGGACGCGCGAGCGGGAGACGCGGGCGCGTCCGCCGCCGGCGCGTCCGGCGATCTCCAGGGCGCCGACCGCGTGCGCGGTCAGGCGATACGTCTCCACGTCGCCCTCGATCTGCGGCGCGAGCCAGCCCACGCGGACCCAGTACCGACAGATCTCGCGCGCGGTGCCGCTCGGCAGGTGGCGGTCGGCGGCGTCCGTGCTGCGCAGTTCCTCGAGCGCCTCGCCGATCTCCGCGTGCGCATCGGCGACGGCGACAGCCGGTCGGTCCGGCGTGAAGACGACGGAGAGCACGGCGACGACGAACGGCGCGTAGCGACCGTGCAGCAGGTCGAGCATGGGGTTTCGGAACGCGGCCGCCGAACGCTGATAGGCGGCCTCCGCGCGGGTCGGGGGCATCCTTCCCAGTTTATTCGCTCGCGCGGCACGGGCCGTTCCGTCCTCCGGTTCGCTGCGTGGGCTCGCCTCTGCGGGCGGCTGGTACCTATCCCGGGGTGTGCTCGCGGCCGTATCGTGGGCGCACACCCCTGGAGGCACCGATGTCGAGGACGCGCGAGCGGAGTTCCCGGTACCGGGCGGCCACCCTGAGCGGGGCCGTCCTGCTGTTCGGGTTGACGGCGTGCACGGGTCCCGCGCCGACCTCCCCGGAACCGTCGCGCCAGCCCGTCTCGTCGTCGGCGCCGGAGAGCCTCTCCGCGTCCGCCGCGGAGCCAGTAGCCGATGTGCCCGCCACGATCGCGGAGGATCTCGACGCCCCGTGGTCGCTCGCGTTCATCGACGATCGGGCGCTGGTGAGCGAACGGGACTCGGGGCGCATCGTCGAGGTTTCCGCGAGCGGTGCGGTGCGCGAGGTCGGTGTGATCGCGGACGTCGCCGCCGGTGGGGAGGGGGGCCAGCTCGGTATCGCCGTCCGGGAGGGGTTCCTGTACGCCTATCTCACGACGGCCGACGGCAATCGCGTCCAGCGGCAGCGACTCTCCGGCGGTGCGGGGGCGTGGGCGCTCGGACCGCCCGAAATGCTGCTGACCGGCGTGCCCGCCGCGCGGAACCACAACGGTGGCCGCATCGCATTCGGCCCGGATGGGAAGCTGTACGTCACGGTGGGGGACGCCGGGAATCGGGCTGCGGCGCAGGAACTCGACTCCCTCTCCGGGAAGATCCTTCGGATGGAGCCGGACGGCGCGGTGCCTGCGGACAATCCGTTCCCCGGCTCCCTCGTCTACAGCCTCGGCCATCGCAATCCGCAGGGGATCGGCTGGGGTCCCGACGGCACGATGTACGCCAGCGAATTCGGACAGGACACGTGGGATGAGCTGAACGTCATCGCGGCCGGACAGAACTACGGCTGGCCGGTGGTGGAGGGCATCGCCGGAGACGCTCGTTACGTCGACCCCGTGCAGCAGTGGGCTCCGGCGGAGGCGAGCCCCAGTGGCCTGGCGGTCACTGATGAGGCCATCGTCATCGCCAACCTGCGCGGGCAACGGTTGCGGACGGTGCCGCTCGATGATCTGGGCTCATCGGTGGAGAGCTTCGTGGGGGAGTACGGCCGGCTGCGAGATGTCGCCGTGGCGCCGGATGGAACGCTGTGGGTGGTCACGAACAACACCGACGGACGTGGGGATCCGCGCCCGGGAGATGATCGGATTCTCCGCATTCCGGTCCCGAGCGCGTGACGGGGGTGGGACCGTCGGTGCAGACGACGAATCCCCCGGATCTCTCCAGGGGATTCGCGGTGATGGTGGGCGATGCCGGGCTCGAACCGACGACCTCTTCCGTGTGAAGGAAGCGCGCTACCAGCTGCGCCAATCGCCCATCTGTCCTTGCGGACTCCACGATACTAACGTACTTTCCGGGCCGTCCCGTGCACCGTCCGGGCGCCCGGGCGCGTCCTCGGGGGACCTGCTGCGGGACACGCGCGGGGGTGGGTGAGATTTGCGGCCCGCTCGATATCGGGTAATGTAGTTCGAGTCGTCAGGGCGGAAGTTCTGAAGGCGATGCGGATGTAGCGCAGTTGGTAGCGCATAACCTTGCCAAGGTTAGGGTCGCGAGTTCGAGTCTCGTCATCCGCTCGAGTGCGAGTCTCCCTCCGGGGGGAAACGCCACGTGGTTACAACCACAACGGTGGCGTGGCCGAGTGGCTAGGCACCGGCCTGCAAAGCCGTTTACACGGGTTCGAATCCCGTCGCCACCTCGCATGACACAACTGAACAGCCCATTGGGCGCGATTGGCGCAGCGGTAGCGCGCTTCCCTGACACGGAAGAGGTCACTGGTTCGATCCCAGTATCGCGCACAGACGAAAACCCCCGGCTTGCCGGGGGTTTTCTTGTTTCTCGGGTTGCCCAGAACGAACGGACCGACTCGCGCAGCCGCCGGCAACAGGGGCGCCTCGCCGGCGCAGTGACGCGGCAGCCCTTGCATGCGAGTCGGGCAAAGGGTTCCTTCCCCTGGGCCGGTCGCGGTGTAATCTGTAACTACAGATATACCGCGCCACGCAGCGCAGCAGACAAGGAGCCGCACATGTCCACGATCTTCGATGACCACATCATCGGTGCCCCGTACGAGCGTGTGTTCTTCGAGCCGGGCGCGGAGCTGCAGTACGTGCGCAACTACATCGACCTCCTCGGGGGAACGGTCGAGTACGACTTCCGCATCGCTGAGTACTTCAGCCTGCGCGTGATCGGTCTGCAGTCGCCGCTCGGCAACGTCTCGCTCGTGGCGATCGCCGCAGAGGATCGCGCGAAGCTGCCTGCCTTCATCCAGAACACCAACACGATGTTCGTCGTCGACTCCATCGACGCGGTCTACGACAAGGCGCGGGCCGCGGGCATCCCGATCCTGCAGCCGCGTACGGAGAACATCATGGGTGCGCAGGGGCGCCTGGAGATCGCGCCGGGGTACATCCTCGAGCTTGCCGAGGCTACGAACGAGAGCCTCTTCCACCCGGATGTCGAGGCGATGGGACTCCCGGCGTCTCGATGATGTCGACGGCACCTTTCGCGCGATGACGCGGGCCAGCCGTACCTGATCGCAGGGTGGATCAAGACTGCGCCAGACGCTTCGTGCGCATCACCCGCTGGCCGACGACGGCGCTGTGCTCCGCCACTCGGTGGTGAGGTGCGGTCCGTTGATCGTCAGGGGATGAGCAGGATCTTGCCGATGTGGTCGGAGGACTCCATGAGGCGGTGCGCTTCTGTGGCTTCGGCGAGTGGGAAGGTCGTGTGCACGATGGGGCGGATGGAGCCATCGGCGACTCGCGGCCACACGTGCTCGCGCACGTCGGTGACGATCGCCACGCGCTCGGCGAGCGGGCGGGCGCGCAGGCTGGTGGAGCGGATGGTCCCGCGCTTGCGCATCAGGTACCGGAAATCGAGCTCGCCGGGCGACGGGTCCATCGAGGCGATGTTGGCGATGCGGCCGTTCGTGCGCAGGGCGTGGACGTTGCGGGCGAGGTAGCTGCCGCCGACCATGTCGAGGATGACGTCCGCACCTCCGAGGTCGTCCTTCACGCGTTGAACGAAGTCCTCGGTGCGGTAGTTGATCAGCACCTCGGCACCCAGCCGCCGACACGCTTCGAGCTTCTCGAGCGTCGACGCAGTGACGGCCACTCGCGCTCCGAACTCGACACCCATCTGGATCGCCGTCGTCCCGATTCCGCTTGAACCGCCGTGCACCAGCAGGTTCTCTCCGGGTTGCAGGCCGGCGAGCTGGAAGACGTTCGACCACACCGTGCAGACGGTCTCCATCAGCGCTGCGGCATCGGCCAGGGCGACGCCGGCCGGCACCGGCAGAGCCAGCCGGCCGTCGACCACGACCTGCTCGGCGTATCCACCGCCGGACAGCAGAGCGCACACCTCATCACCGACACTGTGGCCGGAACCCGGACCCGCCCACGACACGCGGCCGGACGCCTCCAGGCCGAGCCAAGCCGGAGCACCGGCGGGCGGGGGATAGGCGCCTTGACGCTGGGCGACATCCGCGCGATTGACCCCCGCAGCAGCGACGTCGATCACGATGTCGCCGGGTCCGGGCTCCGGAACCTCGACGTCGACGACACTGAGTACGCTCGCGTCGCCGGGGCTGGTGGCAATGATCGCCTTCATCGGAATCCTCCGGTTTCGAGGGGCGCGCCTGCGCAAATGAGCCGGCGGGCCGATTATCTCGCGCGCCGATGATGCCGTGCCAGCTCCGTCGCGTGGCGGTGACGTGCCACCGAGGAGCGCAGGGTGTCGGGGCGCCGGGCATGGCTCGCGCCAGACCCGGTCAGCCTCAGAAGGGGATCTCGTCGTCGGCGGTGTCTGGGGTGAAGACGACGGTGCGCGGGGGATGGTCGGTGTACGTCGTGCCCAGCGGACTGGTCCATCGGATGATGCCGCCGGGGAGGTTGTCGGCCCTCCACCTCGTGTGGTGCTTGAGCGTGTGATGTCGACGGCAGAAGTGGCCGAGGTTCTGGATGGCGGTGGGCCCGCCCAACGCCGCGTCCACGGTGTGATCGGCATCCGAGCGAATCGCCGGATATCCGCACCCGGGGAACCGGCAGTGCTCGTCTCGGACCCTCAGGATCCGGCGCTGGGCGGCGGAAGGCCGATAGCGGTCCACCGAGAGGACGTTCTGTGAGACGGGGTCGATGAACAGGCGGTCCCAGCCGGGAGCGAGGGCGGCGAGGGAACGGGCCGTGTCGGAATCGATCGGGCCGTGGCCGACGAGCTCGGCACCTGACTCGACGGCACCGGTGAGAACGGGCGTGGGAATGTTCACCTGCACGTGCGCCCGGATCGAAGCGACGGCGTCTCCGGCGGCGGCCGGGTCGGTGGTCAGGAGCAGGTCGGCGAAGACGTCGGCTTCGATCTGTCCGATGGTGCGCTGATCGGGAGCCTCCTCGGCGTCCGTGCGGCGCCGCGTGATGTGACGAGCGAACCGGTTGAGGCGGTCCTTGATGGCGTGCGCGAGAACGCTCGGAACGATCGCGGTGACCTCGCACATGCCGTCTTCGATGTCGCGCGTGAACACGCATCGCTCGTCTCTGGCGGCGCGGTGCCGATCATCGATCGAGCTCGTGCGAGCGCGCTCGGCCGGCATGGCGATCCGCGCGCGGAGCCGGCCGGGGGAATGCTGTTCGGCGATTCCGACGGCGAGTTCGTCGAAGTCCGCCCGCCGAACGTCGTCCTCGATCGGGCCTCCGGCGCGCAGAATCACTCGGGCGTGAGCGAGTGTGATCCGCCCGGCCTCCAGGGCCGCATGGGTGAAGGGGAACCGGTGCACGAGCATCGCCGCGTCGGCGAGCTCGCCCTGGACGTAGCGGTCACTGACTCGCAGGGCGGCCCCGAGCTCGGCGCTCACGTCACGGATGATCAGTTCGTGCTCCTGTGATCGCGCCGACGCCTGCTCGGCGCGGAACTCGGCCAGGTCGAATGCCGCGTCCAGGACGGATGCGCGTCGCGCCTGCAAGCAGGCGATCTGCCTGTCGATGTCCCGCGCGTCCCCGACGATGGCGCCGAGCCGCTCGTCGGAGCCGCGACCGAACTCACCGCCGGAGGGGTGCCATCGGGAGTTGGGATCGGGGGGTTCTGGTTCCCTTGCCATGAGACCATTCTCCCACGACATTCGAATATAAAAACGAACTGCAGTACTCCGCCTTTTTATCCACAGGTCGGCGTCGAGCTCGCTCAATATCCACAGCCGCAACGGTCTGGAGAAGTGAAACGACGCCGGTCGATCTGATCTCCTGGAAGCCGGATTCGGGGTGACGTAACCTGAATCAGGCTCCTTCTCATTCGTAGAGAACTACGAATGAGAAGGAGCCTCGGCGCGCCTTGGTTGCCCGCGACAGCTTTCTACAGCTCGCCGATGACCGCGAGGACGCGCTCGGTGGCAGCGGCATCACCGATGGTGATGCGGATGCCGTCGCCGAGGCGGCGCAGAGAGACCGCGTGGCATGCGGCCGCGGTTTCGACGGCGTCCGGGTCGCGCGGCTCGAACCAGACGAAGTTGGCCTGCGACTCGATCGGCTCTTCGCCCGCAGCGCGCAGCGCATCGGCGATCACGCGACGACCGCGCTGCACCTCGGTGACGTGAGCGGCGAGGCCGTCCGCGTCGGCGAGGACGGACAGCGCGGCCTGCTCGGCGATCGCCGTGACGGCGAACGTCGGGCGGATCCGCCACAGGGCGTCGGCGAGCTCGGGGGAGAGGATCGCGTATCCGATCCGGAGTCCGGCGAGGCCGTACGCCTTGGAGAAGGTGCGCGTCAGCGCGACGTTCGGGTATCGGGCGAACGCGTCGAGGCCGTCGAGCGCGTCCGGATCGTCCACGTACTCGAGGTAGGCCTCATCGAGGACGACCAGCACGTGTTCCGGGACCCGGGCCATGAAGGCGTCGAACGCATCGCGCGTGATGACGGCGCCGGTGGGGTTGTTGGGCGTGCAGAGGATGACCGCGCAGGTGCCCGGTCCGATCGCGTCCGCCATCGCGTCGAGGTCGTTCGCGCCGCCGGTGCTCAGTGGAATCGGACGGCCGCGGGCGCCCGCCACCTCCACGATGATCGGGTACGCCTCGAAGGAGCGCCACGGGAAGACGACCTCGGCACGCTCGCCATCGCGCGGGACGACGGCGTCGAGGATCAGCCGCAGCGCGCCGAGGCTGCCGCTCTCGGTGATGATCTGCGCCGCAGGAACACCGGTGGCCGCAGCCAGGGCGTTGCGGAGTTCGGTCGTGGCGGGGTCCGGGTACCGGTTGAACGCGACGCTCTCGACGAGCGCGGCCCGGGCGGCTGGTGAGAGCCCGTCGGAGCGCTCGTTCGAGGAGAGCTTGAGCGGCGCCAGCCCCGGTACGGCGGGTGCGGGCTTGCCGGCGCGGTACTCCGGCAGGGAAGCGAGCTCCGGACGCGGGGTCGGCGCGGCGCTCATGCAGGGACCGCTTCGCTCTCGAAGTCCTCGTCACCCGTGATGGAGCGATCCGGGACGTACTGGTACTTCTTCGCGAGCGGGTAGTACACCGCGAAGGTGACGATGATCGCGACGATCCAGGAGATGTCCGCCCCTCCCATCGCCGTGGCGATCGGGCCCGTGTAGATGGCCTGGTTCATGAAGGGGAACTGCACCACGACGCCGAGGAAGTAGCAGCCGATCGCGATCCAGTTGAAGGCCCCGTACGGGCCGCGCGCGTCGTAGAGCGCGGGGATGTTCACCTTCTCCTTGGAGACCAGGTAGTAGTCCACGAGGTTGATGACGCTCCACGGCACGAACACGGACAGGAGCGCGAGCACGAAGTTCTTGAACACGGCGAGGAACCCGACCTCGTTGGCGATGATCGCGAGCACCAGGGCGAGCAGCGTGAACGACACGATGACGGCGGTCCGGACGGCCTGCGAGATGCGCACCTGCTTGGTCCAGGCGGTCACGATCGTCATGATGCACATGAAGCCGCCGTATGCGTTCAGCGAGTTGATTGAGAGCTTGTTGATCACGATCACGGCGTAGATGATGATCGCGATGGCGCCGCCGCCGGCGATGCTGCCGAGAGTGCCGACCTGGCTGCCCAGGAACTCACCGGCCCCGACGGTTCCGGCGATCAGGACACCGAGGGTCATCGCCAGCTGCGCACCGATGACCGAGCCGAGGAACGTGGACCAGAACGTCGCGCGGACGGTGGTCTTGCTGGGCAGGTAGCGGGAGTAGTCGGCGACGTACGGGGCGAAGGTCATCTGCCACCCGGCCGCGAGAGCGACGGCGAGCAGGAACGACGACATGCTGAAGTCGACCTGTCCGAACGCGGAATGCACGTCGTAACCGAGGGAGAGGCGGATCGCCACGTACCCGAATCCGAGGGCGCCGATGACTGAGGCGATCTTGCCGACGATGTGGATCAATCGGTAGCCGACGACCGCGACGAACGTGGTGAGCAGGCCGAAGACGATCATGCCGAGGATGGGGATGTCCCACCCGAACATGAGGTTGATCGCCTGGCCGCAGAGCACGACGCCGGTCATCTGGAAGCCCAGGTACATCAGGATCGTGAGGACCAGCGGGAGTGCGGCACCCTTCACTCCGAACTGGACGCGGCTGGAGATCATCTGCGGGACACCGAGGTGCGGACCCTGTGCGGAGTGCAGCGCCATGGTGATGCCACCGATGAGGTTGCCGAGGAAGAGGCCGATGATCGCGGCCGTCGCCTCGGTGCCGAACGTCACGGCGATGGCACCGTCGACGATGGCGGTGATCTGCATGTTCACGCCGAACCAGAGCGTGAACTGGTTGCCGGCGCGACCATGACGCTCGCGCTCGGCACGCGCTCAATGGTGCGGATCTCTCGGGTCAGAACGCCCGGCTCTGGGCTGTTCGCTGCGGTCGTCATCGGCCGGTCCTCCTTGTGGCTGAATGCTCAGCCGTCGCCAGACGTCTCCAAAAAAGGTGGGGGTTGCTGGATATGACGAGGCTACGAATACGCGCGTCCGCCGGGGCTCGAAAACGGGAGGTCCTGTCTGGGATCTCAGACGAACGGACACCGCCTCCGGACGGGGTGTCGGCGGTGCCGCGTAGATTTCCCGCGTGACATCGGTGGGGCAGTGGTGGGCGCGGCGGCAGTGGTCGACGGGGCTCATCGTGCCGTATCAGCAAGGCAGGTTCGGCGAGGCGTGGCGGTCGTATCCGGCCCTCCGGCGGCAGTACCACCCGGAGCTCAACGCCGGAATCGCGCTGTCCCAGATTCCGCCGGCCGCTGACATCCTGGTGCAGTGGGAGTGCGATGCGGGGCACCGCTTCGTCGCGTCCCCGACCGAACAACGGATGCGTCCGGGGCGGGAACGTCGGCGCAGTTCCTGGTGTCCGGAATGTGCCGAGACGGCGGCACCGCGGCGCACGGTCGCGCTACCCATGCGCACGGACGTCACGCGCCCGCGCGAGACCGAACCTCAGGTGCTTCGGGAGCGACGGCCCCGACCGTCACGGCGACTGTGCACCAAGACGCCGGACCTTCCGGCGGGAGAGGCCTTCGTCTCCGCGTGCGCTCCCGCTCCTGCTTCCGCCGTGGAGAGTGAGATGCGGGCGGACCTGTACGCCACCCTGGATCTCACTCCGGGCCTGAACGCGGTGCGCGTCACGCGGCCGTTCTTCGATCACCTCGAGGTGTGGCCGGACCTCGCCCTTCCCGAGCTGAGGATCGCCGTCGAGTACGACTCGACGGGTCGTCACGGGCTGGAGCACGTCGGGAAGAGGGAGGACGCGGATCGGCGGAAGGACCGCGCACTCCGCTGCGTCGGCTGGGAGGTGGTGCGGATCCGCACCGGGGGACTCTTTGCGCTGGGTCCCTTCGATCTCACGGTCGCGGCGTGGAACGCGCGGACCCGCGATCGCCTCATGGACGCGTTCCGTGCGGTCCGGGGCGGGCTCCTCGTGGATGCCTACGTGCGCTGACTTCGGGAGTGATCCCGTCCCGACGGCTCGGCGCACGTCGGGACGGGATGATCTCAGCGGAAGCGGCGGCGGTAGACCAGCTGCGCGGCGACGTACGCGACGACGGTGATGCCGACGGCCCACGCCAGGGCGACCCAGATCGCGGAGCCGACCGGGGTGCCGGCGAACAGGGCGCGAATCGTGTCCACGATCGAGGTGACCGGCTGGTTCTCCGCGAACCACCGCACCGGAGCGGGCATGCTCGCCGTCGGCACGAACGCGGAGCTGATGAACGGCAGGAAGATCAGCGGGTAGGAATACGCGCTGGCGCCGTCAACCGTCGTCGCGGCGAGGCCGGCGACCACGGCGACCCAGGTCAGAGCGAGCGTGAACAGGAGCAGGAGCCCGATGACTCCCAACCAGGCTCCGACGCCCGCGCCGGTCCGGAAACCGAGGGCGAACGCGACGCCGATCACGACCATCAGCGAGACGAGGTTCGCCACGAGGGACGTCAGGACGTGCGCCCAGAGGACGCTGGACCGCGCGATCGGCATGGACTGGAACCGTTCGAAGATCCCGGTCTGCAGGTCCGTCAGCAGGCGGACGGCCGTGTAGGACGTTCCGGTCGCGATGCTGATCAGGAGGATGCCGGGGAGCAGGAAGTCGACGTACGGCACACCGCCGGTGTCGATCGCTCCGCCGAAGACGAAGACGAACAGCAGCATCATCGCGACCGGCATGATCGCGGTGGTGATCACGGTGTCCAGGCTCCGCGTGATGTGGCGAAGAGACCGCCCGAGCAGAACGCCGGTGTCGCCGACGGCGGTGATGGCGCTCATGCCGCCGCCTCCCGCTCGGTCGTGGGGTTCTCGCCGGTCACGGCGAAGAAGATCTCCTCCAGGCTCGGTTGCTTCTCGACGTATTCCACGGTCGCCGGGGGCAGCAGGCGCTTGAGCTCCGCCAGCGACCCGTCCACGATGATGCGCCCGTGGTGCAGGATCGAGATCCGATCGGCCAGCTGCTCGGCCTCGTCGAGGGCCTGCGTCGTCAGCAGGACGGTCGTGCCGCTGGCGGCCAGCTCGCGCACGGCGGCCCAGACCTCGAGGCGCGCCTGCGGGTCCAGCCCGGTGGTCGGTTCGTCCAGGAAGATCACGGCCGGATCGCCGATCAGGCTCATCGCGATGTCCAGCCGCCGCCGCATGCCGCCGGAGTACGTGCCGGCTCGGCGATTGCCGGCCTCCGTGAGCGCGAACCGCGCGAGCAACCGATCCGCCTCGGCGCCCGGATCAGCCAGGTGACGCAACCGCGCCACGAAGGCGAGGTTCTCGCGGCCGGTCAGGATGTCATCCACCGCGGTGAACTGCCCGGTGAGACTGATCGCGGCGCGGACCTCGGCGGCAGCCGTGCGAACGTCGTGTCCGGCGACGAGGGCGGTTCCCGCGTCGGCGCGGATGAGCGTCGCGAGGATGCGGATCAGGGTCGTCTTGCCGGCGCCGTTTGAGCCGAGCAGGGCGTGCACGCTTCCGGGCGCGATCGTCAGATCGACGCCTTCGAGGACGGACACGGAACCGAACGCGCGGCGCAGTCCGCGGGCCTCGACGGCTGCTGCCGTCATGTTCCCTGCTCCTGCTCCGCCTCGGCGACCGCCGTGCGCAGGCGAGCGCGTTTCCGTCATGATCCCTGCTCCCGCTCCGCCTCGGCGACCGCCTTGCGCAGGCGGGCGCGCTCCTTGTCGATCCACACCCGGGCGTCATACGCACGGGCGAATTCCTCCGCGAACGTCACCGGGTCCTCACCCACGACGCTGCGCACGGTCGCGCCGTCCGCGGCGGCGGTCTCCCAGAGGTCCGCCCAGTCCGCGAGCATGCGCACGAGGATGTCCCCGTCGACGATGCCGCTCTGGACCAGGAAGTAGCGCTGGAACGCTTCGGCGGTCTGGCGGTAGGGCTCGGGAAGGGCGGCCAACCGGGCCACGCCTTCGCGGTACTGCTTCTTCTGTTCGAGAGGTCCGGTCAGGGCCTCAATCCACTTCGCGACCATGTCGGTCGACTCCTTCGGTGTCATGGTGCAATTGTGTGATGCGCTCGGAGAGGAAGGCCCAGGTGCGCCAGAACTCTTCGAGGTGGGAGCGGCCGGCGCCGTTGACCGTGTAGACCTTGCGGGGCGGCCCCTTCTCCGACGGAACGCGCTCGACATCGACCAGCCCGCGCTGCTCGATGCGCACGAGCAGCGCGTAGACCGTGCCCTCGGCGAGTTCCGGGAAGCCCTGCTCGCGCAGACGGGCGGTGATCTCGTAGCCGTACGCCGGCCGCTTCGCGAGCACACCCAGCACGATGCCCTCCAGGGTGCCCTTGAGCATCTCGGTCATCTGGTTCGCCACTCTTGCTCCTCTGCGTCACTGAGTACCGGTACAAAGTAACGCTGAGTACCGGGAGGGTCAAGTGATTCGCGAGAAGTCCGACACCTGACGACTCACCCGAGAAGCAGCGGATGCGCGGGGTCGTGCTCGCGGGGCCGTATACTGGGGGAGCTTCCTCGGAAGCGTGCGGATGTAGCGCAGTTGGTAGCGCATAACCTTGCCAAGGTTAGGGTCGCGAGTTCGAGTCTCGTCATCCGCTCCGAAACGAAGGCCCTCGCTCAGCGAGGGCCTTCGGCGTTCCCGGCCTCAGCGGTCGGTCTTCGGGTAGAACAGCCCCGTGCCGTGCTCGCTCAGCACGCGGTAGGCGTCGGCGTAGGTCTTCGGGTCCGGTGAGCCCGGCGCGTACTTCGCCAGGAGCAGACCGAGCAGTCCGCGCCCGGGAGGGGACAGCGGCTTGTCCTTCTCGTCGCCGTCCTTGAGGTCCGACAGCTGCTCCTCCTGCGCCGCCGTGGGGACGTACATCGGGTGCACCTGCGGCCAGCTCGCCGCCGGGCGGGGAGCGCTGAGGTTCGCGACGGAGAGGAAGTCGTTGGACGCGACGTCGCGCTCGGTGAGCGGAAGGAGTCCGTGCAGCCGGCTCAGCGTGGCGATCACGCTGCCGTGATCCATCTGCTCGTGGATGATCGTGCCCGCCTTCGTGTACGCGGACACGGCGACGGCCGGCACGCGCAGGCCGAGCCGGTCGAAGGTGAAGCCCATCTCGCCGGCCCCGGACGCGTCCGGTGGTGTGGCCGCGGGCGGAGGGACATGGTCGTAGGTGCCCCCGTGCTCGTCGAAGGTGATCAGGAACAGCGTGTTCTCCGCGTTCGAGCCGCCCGACGTCGCGGAGGTGCGGATGGCGTCGTAAACGGTGGCCACGAGCTTCTCCCCGGCACGGACGTCGGAGACGGCACTGTTGATCACCGGTGCGCCGTTGACATCCTCGGAGGACACGGTCCCGAACGGCGGGTGGAAGTCATTGTGGTTGTACACCATGCGCGGCTCGATGAACGCGTAAGCGGGGAGGGTGCCGTCGCGGGCGTCGGTGAAGAACTCGTCCATCGTGACGAAGCGGTTCGTCTTCCAGTACTTCTCCAGGCTCGGTGCGTGCAGAACTCCGGTCAGAGACACGAGCTGGGCCTCATCGAAGTAGACCCGCCAGCTGAGCCCGGCGGCCTCCAACCGGTCGAAGATCGTCGGCACGGCGTCAGCGTCGAGCCACTTGGAATAGCCCGCGCCACCGTGGTTGGTCACGAAGCCATGTGAGGTGGACGCGTGGAAGAAGGACCGGTTGGTGTATGTCTGCGACGGGACCCCGCAGAACCAGGCGTCGAACACGGCGAACTCGCGCGCCAGCGTGGACAGCACCGGCAGCTGTTCGGGGGAGAACCCGCCCATGATCTGGTCGACGATCCGCGTCGACGGCTCCGCCCCGCCGGCCAGTCGGCGGCAGTTGATCTCGTAGTCCTTCACGAACCCGGTGAGCTCGGCGGTGTCATCGGCACCCGGCGCGTTGTACGGAGCCTCCCAGGCATGCTTCCAGAGCTCGGCGTTCGCGGCCGGGGACACCGTGCCGTACAGCTGGGTGTTGACGTGCGGGTACTCCTCGCCGGGGTCGGGGTTCGGAGCCTGCATGACCTCGTCGGTGGGTCCCTCGTACACGTGGGCGGCGACGCGGCGTCCACTGCTGCTGACGTTCGCGTGGCTTCCGAAGGCGAGACCGTCGAACGAATCCCCCGCGGGAACGGTCTGCGGCGTGTACAGCCAGCCGAACAGATTGTCGAAGGACCGGTTCTCGCCCATCAGCACGACGACGTGCTCGAAAGCCGGACTGGCGGAGCTGTCCGGAACCGGGGTGGTTCCCGGCGCGGAATCGCTCCTGGTGATCGCGTACGTCCCGAGCCCGCCGACGGCGAGGCCTCCGAGAGCGGCACCGCCGATCTTCAGGAAATCGCGACGACTGCCACCGCGGCGCTCGTCCGGCGCCGGAACGGGTTCTGCCAACGGGGCGTCCTTCCGGGTGACCTGCTCAGTGCAGGAAGATGATCGACAGCGTGGGAACGGCGACCGCCACCACGGCGCCACCGCCCGTCGCCCAGGCTATCCACGCGGGCAGCGGCCGATAGGCACGCCAGTCACGCGCGGCAACGATCGGACTGGTCAGCGGGCCGAGGGGCAGCTTGCCGTCCCACCACATGTAGCCGGCGGCGACGCCGCGGTTCACGTACGCCTCCACCACACCGCGGGCACCCGGTCGGGTCACCTCGTGCCGTTCCAGCATCCGCATGTAGCGCGCATGCAGGGCGTTCAGGTCATCGCGGATCGCGGTGCCGATCGCGAGCGCGTGGGCCTGATGTCCCGCGCGGTCGCGTTTGGTCAGGGTGGGGTCATCGGCCAGGCGCAGCTCTGCGAACGCGCGAGTGAGCAGCGCATCGAGCTGCGCGTGGTACTGCATGAGCGTGTCGCTGTGCGCGCGACCACGCTCGGCCTCGGCGAAACCGGCCGCGAGCCGGAGTCGATCCAACTCGCCGTCGATCGCGGTCAGCATGCCCCGATCGTCCATGCACTCAGTGTACGAACGCGGGCTGTATGGTCGCCAGGATCAGTCGCGTCGGGCGAGGAACCAGTTGATGATCGCGGCGAGCAGCACGAGCGCGGCGGAGATGACCGGGGCGACGAGTGCGACGCCGGTTCCGGCGCGCTCGGCGAGCGCGCCGACGACGGCGGAGGAGATCGACTGGCCGACCACGACGCCGGCGCCGACCATCGTCATCATCGTCGCCGAACGCCCCGGCGGGGTGCGCAGCGTTGCGAACGTGTAGACGGTCACGATGAGCGGGCCGATGCCGATTCCGGCCAGGGCGAGCGCGCCGACCATCGAGGGGACATCGTGCGCTCGGGAGATGAGCACGGCGCCACCCAGCAGAATCGCCGCGAACACCACCCAGCGGTTGCGGATCGTGAAACGCGCCGGCATCAGGGCGACGGACAGCGCGAGAATCGCCGAACCGACGCCCATGACGCCGTAGAAGACGCCCGCGGTCTCGCCCTCGCCGCGGTCGGTCATGAACGCGGTGAGCGAGGTCAGGGTGGAGCCGAAGAAGAAGCCGATCGCCAGCATGCCGAGGATGAGCACCAGCACGCGCGGGCGGAACAGGTCCGACACCGGCGCCGTGACGGTCTCGGGGCTGTGGTGGGAGCGCGGGGTGCGCGCGGTCCGGTGCAGACCGAATGCTCCGACGGCGACGAGGGTGAGGGCGGCTGAGGCGATCAGCGGTGCCGCCGGGTTGAGGGTGGCGGCCAGGACACCGACGATGACCGGGCCGAAGACGAACACGATCTCGTCGACGGATGACTCGTAGGCCAGGGTCGCCCCGAGGGTCTTCGGCTTGCGGATCGTCGAGACGGTGGCGTTGATCATGCCGACGAGCCGGCTGCGCGAGAGGGGTGACACCTGCGGCGCGGTCGCGCCGACGAGCACCGCGACCGCGAGAACCCAGCCGTCGGCCACGTCCGCGTAGGCGATCCACGACATCAGCAGCAGAGCGAGGCTGTTCGCCACGGCGGAGGCCAGAACGACGGGCCGCTGGCCGAACCGGTCCGCGGCCGCGCCCAGCAACGGTCCGATGGCGGCGGTGCCGAGCCCGCACGCGGCGGAGGTGAGACCACCGAGCGCGAGCGAGTCGCGGGCGAACGCGACGAGCGTCAGCACGCCGACGACGTTCATCGCGAACGGCAGACGCGCGAGGAACGCGATCGGGAAGTAGCTGAATCCGGCGGTGCGGATCAGAGACGGCTGCTCCGGTGCGGGCGCGGCATTCGTCAAGGAATCTCCTGGGGATCTCCGCGGCTGTTCGTGCCGCCTTGGCCGCCCGAAGGCGCCAGGTAGATACACCCTGAGGCGCGTGGCCGCGGGGGACACGCCCGACCAGTCTACCGTTCGTCGTGTCGCACGCGCGGGACCGTTCGGCGTGGTCGGGTCCGCGGTGCGGCTCGCGACGAATCGTGGTGAGGCGATGTCGGGGACGAGGTGATCGGCGGAATCTCGAGTACGGTGCGGGTGTGGGCGACCGGGACCTGAGCGAGCGGATCCGTGCAGCGCTGCGCGCGGTGGCGGATCCCGAGCGCGCCCCGGGGCAGCAGGCGTACATGCGCTCGGCGATGCCCTACCTCGGCGTGCGACTCCCGGACGTGCGTCGCGTCACGGGGTCTGCAGCGCACGGCGCAACGCCGGACACGTTGCTGGAGACGGCCGTGGCGCTGTGGGATGCGGCCACGCACCGCGAGGAGCGGTACGCGGCGATGGTGCTCCTGGCGCAGCCGGCGCTGCGGGGAGATGCCCGACTGATTCCGCTGATCGAGCACATGGTGCGCACCGGGGCATGGTGGGACTTCACGGATGACCTCGCGCATCGGATGGCCGAACTCCTGGATGCGGACCCGGACCGGACGGCGGCACTGCTGCGCGGGTGGGCCATCGACCCGGACCACTGGATCCGTCGGATCGCGATCATCGCGCAGCTCGGTCGCCGCGAGCGCGTCGATCACGCGCTGCTCACCACGGCGATCGAAGCGAACGCGGGGGAGTCGGACTTCTTCCTGCGCAAGGCCATCGGTTGGGCGCTGCGGGACCACGCCCGCGTGGCACCGGACTGGGTGCGCACCTTCGTCGCCACCCACGACCTCAGTCCGCTCAGTCGGCGTGAAGCGCTCAGGCATCTCGGGGACTGACCTTGTCCGCGCGCGGCGCGACCGGCACGATGAACGCCGGAGGAGATATGAGCGAACACGTCGACGGCTTCTACCGCCACGGCCTGCGGCGGATGACCGGTCGCAGCACCACCGAGGCCGACCGGGTGGCGTCGCCGCTGGAACTCATCTTCGACCTCGTCTTCGCCGCGGCCTTCGGTGTCCTGGGCGCGCAGCTCGCCGCCGGGATCGCCGCCGGACACGGCGGGTCGGCAGCGGGGGCGTTCGCGTTCGGTGGCGTTGCGATCGTGTGGGCCTGGATCAACTACTCCTGGTTCGCGTCCGCGTTCGACACCGATGACTGGCTGTTCCGGCTCCTGACCATGGTGCAGATGTCCGGCGTCATCGTGCTCGCCATCGGGCTGCCGCAGATGTTCGCTTCGGTCGAGCACGGCGGGGCCTTCGCGAACCAGACCATGGTTGCCGGATACATCGTCATGCGGGTTGCCCTGGTCGCGCAGTGGCTGCGCGCGGCTCGGGCGCCGAAATACCGAAAGGTGGCCCGCACCTACGCCCTCGCCGTCCTCATCGCGCAGATCGGGTGGACCGTGCTCGCCTGGACGCCGCTGACGATCTGGTGGGCGCTCGCGTTCGCGCTGGTGCTCTGGGTGATCGAACTGGCCGGACCGATCGTCGCCGAGTATGCGGGCGGACGTCACGGCGGTGGCTCGACACCGTGGCACGCCCACCACATCGCGGAGCGGTATTCGCTGCTGGTGATCATCACGCTCGGCGAGACCGTGATCGGTACGATCGCGGCCGCCCAGGAGATCACCGCCGAGGAAGGCTGGACCGCGGACTCCGTGGTCGTGATCGGCGCCGGCATCGCGATGACGTTCGCGCTGTGGTGGAGCTACTTCCTCGTGCCGTCCGCTCCCGTGCTCGCGGCGCACCGGGATCGCGCGTTCGTCTGGGGATACGGGCACGCCTTCGTGTTCCTGTCCATCGCCGCGGTGGGCGCGAGTCTGCACCTGATCGGCTACGTCTACGATCCCGAGGTGGCGCTGTCGACGGTCACGGTGATCTCGTGGATCGCCGGATCGGTCCTCGCGTTCGGCGTGTCGATCTACCTGCTGGACACGTGGCTCATCCGTGAGTTCACGTTCAATCCGCTGGTGCAGTCACTGACGATGGGGCTGCCGGTGGTGGCGATCGTGCTGGCGGTGCTCGGCCTGCCGCTCTGGGTGTGCCTGCTGGTGGTGCTGGCCGGTCCGGTGACCATCGTGTGCTCGTACGAACTCGGCGGGTGGCGCGGCATCGACCGGCAGCTGCGGCGCGCGGTGGGGGCCGGTGCGCAGGCGTAGACTGCTGAGATGGATTTCGCCCGGCTGACTCCCGCGACTGCGGTCGCGGTCACCGGCACGCGAACGACCAAGGCCTGAGCGGGCAGGACGCGTGAGCGTCCGAAGCTGAGTCATAACCTTGATCCATCGCCAACCTGGAGAATCTTCGTGTCCGAGAACCCCGCGCCGTCCTATCCCTGCGACGGCTTCGCCCTGTTCACCGACAAGTCCGTCATCGCCATGAGCGTGAACGGTGAGCCGCGCGACCTTGCGACGACCGTCACCGAGCGGGACGTCGTCGAGCCCATCGTCATCTCGAGCCCGGAGGGGATGTCGATCCTGCGCCACTCCACGGCGCACGTCCTCGCCCAGGCGGTGCAGAAGCTGAACCCCCAGGTGGACCTCGGCATCGGCCCGCCGATCACGGACGGCTTCTACTACGACTTCGGCATCGAGACGCCGTTCACGCCCGAGGACCTGAAGGCCATCGACAAGGAGATGCAGCGCATCGTCCGCGAAGGTCAGCGCTTCGTCCGTCGCGTCGTGACCGAGGATGAGGCGCGCGCCGAACTCGTCGACCAGCCGTTCAAGCTCGAGCTGATCGGGCTCAAGGGCGGCGGCGCCGAGGGCGCCGACGTGGAGGTCGGCGAGGGTGAGCTGACCATCTACGACAACGTCCGCAAGGACGGCGAGGTGGCGTGGAAGGACCTCTGCCGCGGTCCGCACGTGCCGTCGACCCGCATGGTCGGCAACGGCTGGGCCCTGACCCGCGTGGCCGCCGCGTACTGGCGGGGCTCCGAGAAGAATCCGCAGCTGCAGCGCATCTACGGCACCGCGTGGCCGACCAAGGACGAACTGCGCGCATATCAGGAGCGCATGGCCGAGGCGGCTCGTCGTGACCACCGCAAGCTGGGCGTCGAGATGGACCTGTTCTCGTTCCCGGACGAGATCGGTTCCGGACTCGCGGTCTTCCATCCCAAGGGCGGCATCATCCGCTACGAGATCGAGGAGAACCTGCGCCGGCACCTGCTGCGCAACGGCTACGACGTGGTCAACACCCCGCACATCACCAAGAAGGATCTCTTCGAGACCTCCGGGCACTTGCAGACGTACGCGGACGGCATGTTCCCGCCGATGCACCTCGATGAGGTCACGGACGAGGACGGCAACATCACGCGGCAGGGTCAGGACTACTACCTGAAGCCGATGAACTGCCCGTTCCACAACCTCATCTACCGTTCGCGCGGCCGCTCGTATCGCGAGCTCCCGCTGCGCCTGGCGGAATTCGGCACCGTGTACCGCTACGAGAAGAGCGGCACGCTGTCCGGCCTCACGCGCGTGCGTGGCCTGACCCAGGACGATGCGCACATCTACGTCGCGCAGGACCAGGTCAAGGAAGAGCTCACCACGAACCTCAACCTGGTGCTCACTCTGCTGCGCGACTACGGCCTGAACGACTTCTACCTCGAGCTGTCCACCAACGAGGTGGGCAACCCGAAGTTCCTGGGTGAGCCCGAGCAGTGGACCACCGCGATCGACACGCTCCGAGAGGTCGCGATCGCATCCGGCCTCGAGCTCGTGGCCGACCCGGGCGGAGCGGCGTTCTACGGTCCGAAGATCTCCGTGCAGGCGCGGGACGCGATCGGCCGCACCTGGCAGATGTCCACGATCCAGCTGGACTTCAACCAGCCGGAGCGCTTCGAACTCGAGTACACCGGGGCGGACGGTGCCAAGCATCGCCCGGTGATGATCCACCGCGCGCTGCTGGGGTCGGTCGAGCGCTTCTTCGCCATTCTGCTCGAGCACTACGCCGGGGACTTCCCGTTGTGGCTCGCGCCGGAGCAGGTCGTCGGCGTTCCCGTTGCGGAGCAGTACGGCGACTACCTGGACGACGTCGTCGCGCAGCTGCGTGCGGCCGGTGTGCGTGCGAGCGTGGATCATTCCGACGACCGCATGCAGAAGAAGATCCGCAATCACACCACCGCGAAGGTGCCGCTGATCCTCATCGCCGGCGAACAGGACCGCGCTGCCGGCACGGTCTCGTTCCGCTTCCGGGACGGATCGCAGGAGAACGGGGTCCCGATCGCTGACGCCATCGATCGCGTCAAGCGCGCGATCGCCGCGCACACGCGCGTGATGACGGGTGCGGACTTCGCATGACCTCTGACGGGGGACTCGAAGACGCCGCCGCATTCGCGGGCGTGCCGGACGAGTTCCAGCGGCTCTGGACCCCGCACCGCATGGTGTACATCCAGGCGGGGCCCGAGCCGCACGTCGCGGACTGCCCGTTCTGCTACGCACCGTCGCAGGACGACGCGAAGACGCTGATCGTGCACCGCGGCAGGACCGCGTACGCGCTGCTGAACCTGTTCCCGTACAACTCCGGGCACCTGCTCGTGTGCCCGTATCGGCATGTGTCGATGTACGACGACGCGACGCCGGAGGAGGTCGCCGAGATCGGTGCGATCACGCAGACCGCCATGCGCGTGCTGCGGAGCGTGGCCAACTGCGACGGGTTCAACCTCGGCATGAATCAGGGGGCGGTCGCCGGGGCCGGCGTCGCCGGTCACCTCCACCAGCACATCGTGCCGCGGTGGGCGACGGACGCCAACTTCTTCCCGATCATCGCCAAGACGAAGGCCCTGCCGCAGTTGCTCGGTGAGATGCGCGACGCGATCGCCGCGGCCTGGCCCACGGACTGAGACGTGCGCGCGATCGCGAAGGGGATGGACCCGGCGATCGTGCGCGCCGTGGACGCACGGCTCGACGGTGTCGAGGCTTCAGCGGGCGTGCGGATTCCCTGGGCGATTGAGAGCGGTTCCCGAGCGTGGGGATTCCCGTCGCTGTTGCGCCAGAGCGAGGCCGCGGCGGACGTTCAGGACGCGGCGGCGGAGTTGATCGCGGTGAAGGCCGTCACCCGGGAGATGGGTGAGGGGACGGTGCCGGGCGTGCTCGATGAGTACGTCGCCGAGATCATCGCGACGGCGGACCCAGAGCCGGGACCCGACCCGCAGCTGGCGCGTCGGAGGGATCGTGCCGAGCACTGGTTCCGCACTGAGATCGCGCGCTGAACGCCTCAGCCCGCAGCGATGTCGTCCGGGAGATGACCGACGTCGAGGCGAGGCCGTCAGTCGCGGAGGAGCGGGCGGGGTGGGGGGCATCCGATCGCGGGCGGCCCCGTAGGAGCTGTCTCTTATACCCCGTAGGATCGAGGGGTTTCCGGCTCACGGGGAGGGTCATGACCGACGAGAACGACGGCGTCGCCGAACCGGTCGAACCGCGGTTTCCGTGGCAGCAGTCCGGTGCGCAGAGCACGTTTCCCTGGCAGCGTGACGCCACTGCCTCGTCGGCGACGTTCCCCTGGCTGGAGCAGTCGAGTGAGGCCGGCCGTCCGCTGTTCCCCTGGCAGCACGAGAGCGAGCCGCCACCGGTGGACCTCGCCGGCGAAGCGGACGATCCCTGGGTGGAGCGCGCGATGCAGACCCTGCGTGAGCACCACCCGTACGCGGGGTTGCCCGACGCCGCGGCGGTGAGTGCGGCATCTGCGGCTTCCGAGCGGGCCGAAGCGGTTCAGCAGGACGCCGCCGCGTGGGCGGCGCGTCAGGATCGAGTCGCGGCGCGCGCGGCCGCGGATCGCGCCGCCGCGGCGCTCTCGCCCGCCGAGGCGCTCTCGCCCGCGGAGGACGCCCGGCCGGTGGGTGCAACCGGCGACTCCGCGCTGGAACGTGCACGCGCTGCCGGGTGCGTGTTCGTCGTCGTGGGGTGCATCATCGCCGGGATCCTGCTCGTGACTTTCCTGAGCAACCGCTTCTTCTGAGCGGGCGCAGCCGATCAGCGGCGGCCCAGTAGGATCGAGGGGTTCCGGCTCACGGGGAGGGTCATGACGGACGAGAGCGATGCCGCCGCGGAGCCCGCCGCACCACGGTTCCCGTGGCAGCAGCCGGGCGCGCAGGGCACCTTCCCGTGGCAGCAGGCGGAGAGCTCACCGCAGCGTCCGCTCTTCCCCTGGCAGCAGGAGGGCGACGCCGCATCCGCCGTGACGCCGCTGTTCCCGTGGCAGACCTCGGGTCCCGCCGCGGCGGCTTCCGAATCGGACGATGCGGCCGCCCTGCCGACGAGCACGACTCAGCAGCAGGCGGAGCACGCGGCGCTGCAGGCTCGGCTCGCGGCCGATGCCGCCGTGCTGCAGGCGCAGCAGACCGCGCAGCAGGCGGCGCAGCGACTGCAGACGCCGGGGCAGTGGACGCCGGAGCAGCTCGCCGCGCAGGCACAGCGGATGGCGCCGCGTCAGGTGCGTCAGGCGCAGCGGCTCGCCGGTGACGTCCAGACACGGACGCGTCAGGTGCAGGCCGTGCGCACTGCGGCCGCGGCGGGCGCGAAAACCGCCGGCACGGTGGGCAAGCGCACGTCCATCGGCTGCGCGGTGTTCCTCATCGTCCTGGTCGCCGCCATCGTGGCACTGCTGGCGGTGGTGCCGAACAGCGGCGAAGGCACGTCGTCCGTGGAGGACACCGACACCGTGGAATCGGAGCCCGCCACTGCGTACACCCCGGTAGCGGCCCCGACGTCCGTCACGCGTGATGACCCGGCGGCCGAGATGCGCTCGGACGCGGAGATCGAGGCGGACCTGGCGGCGTTCCGTGCGGAGCAGGGCATCACCGACGGCGAGATTCTCGTCGAGCCGCGTATGCCTGATCATGAGCAGCTCGTGCAGCGCATCCAGCACTACCCCGACCTCCTGAACCGGCCGGACCAGGTGCTGCCCCTCACCATCGCGGCCTGCGAGATGGGGATCACCGCGGGCGACACGCTGGACAGCAGTGACTACAGCGAGCTCTTCTCCGGCTCGGATGTGGTGGCGGACGCCCTGATGACCGGGTCCGATGAGGATGACACGGTCACGGTCGAGGCGATTGACGCGACCATTCTCATGGGCGTGGGAGCCGTATGCCCGGACTCCTATGAGCTGTGGGAACGGGCCATGGGCTACTGAGGGGAGGCGGACATGGCGAGTGAGGCGGACCGCGACCGGGACGATCCGGATGCGCCACGATTCCCCTGGCAGAGCGCGGAGGCGGAATCGCAGCGGCCCTTGTTCCCGTGGCAGCACGACACCGAAGCCGGTCCGCCGTCGGCTCCGGCCGAAGGGCCTGAGCGTGCGAGCGAGTCCGTGCCGGCTCCGCAAGCCGAGACCGTGGCGGAGCCCGTTGCGGCGTCTGATCGCGAGGTCGAAGCCGTGTCCGCTTCGGAAGCGGAGGTCGGGGCCGAACCTGTCGCTGAGCCGGACTCCGAGATTCCGGAGAGATCCGCGTCCGGGCGGCTCCTTTCCGCGGATGAGCGCGCCGAGGCACGCGAAGCCGTCGACCGGAGGCGGGAGATGGGCGAGCTCTCCCGAGAGGAGATCGACCGGCTGATCCGTGAGGCGGCCACCGCCGAGCAGGAGGAGGGCTCCGAGCCGCGATCGTTCAGCTGGGCCGAGAACCGGAGGTCCGTGACGACATCCGCGCTCGGTCTCGTGCTGGTCGTTCTCGTCGTCCTGATCTCGCGCTGTGACTCCGGCGGGGGTCGGGCCGAGCCCGGGGGTCTCGAGCGGATCGATTCAGCGTACGGCGTCCATCAGGTCATCGATCAGCCGGGCCCGTTCGCGGTCCTCGAGGTCGTGGACCGTGAGTCGCAGGTGGGATGACCCGGCACCCTCCAGATCGAAATCCGCACCGGTTCGCACGAGCCACCCGCGACGCATCAGCCGCTCTGCGACGTCGCGTGACGGCTGGGGCAGGGGGACCCAGAGATTCAGGCCGTCGCCGGCGGTGACCGGCAGTCCCCGCTCCGCGAGTGCGGCGGCGACCGCGGCGTTGCTCGCGGCGTAGTGCCGCCCCGCTTCGGTCAGCTGCGAACGGATCGACGGGTCGGTGAGCTGGGCGTGCACGAGGCGCTGCAGGATGTGACTGACCCAGGTGGTGCCGGGGGAGAGACGCAGCGCCAGGCGGGACGCCGTGTCCGGGTCCGTGGCCGTGACGGCCAGGCACATGTCCGGACCGAGGAACTTCGACACCGACCGCACCAGTGCGAAGCGGCGATGCGCGGGCCCGATCAGCGACTCGTACGGGCGCTGCGACAGGAGCGAGAAGTGGTCGTCCTCGATGATGAGAACGTACGGGTGATCGGCCAGAACGGCACGGAGGTCCGCGGCTCGCGCCGCAGACAGGCTGACGCCGGTCGGGTTCTGCGCGCGCGGGGTGACGATGATCGCGCGGACCCCGGCGTCCAGGGCGGCGCGGAGGCCTGCGACGGTCATCCCCTCGGCATCGACGGGAACGGACACGGCCCGGTAGCCGCCCAGGCGCACCGTGCGGATCGCGGACAGGAAGCAGGGGTCTTCGAGCGCGACGGCATCATCGCGCAGCATCGTGGCCGCGAGCAGTCGCTCGACGGCATCGACCGCGCCGCTGGTGACGCTGATGCGGAGGTCGATTCCGGGGGGAAGGTCCGCCGCCGTCCACTCCTGCGCCCACGCAGCGAGGTCGGCGTCGATGACCGGCTCGCCGTAGAGCACCGGCCGACCGATCACGCGCGGGAGCGCGGCGGACGGGTCCGGGATGAGGTTCGGGTCCGGATTTCCGGTACCGACGTCGTGGAGCACGGTGTCCGCGGCATATCCCTCCTGCGCCACCGGAGAAGGGTCCGCGATCCGGGTTCCGGCGCGCCCCTGAGCCTGGACGATTCCGGCCTGGGCGAGTTGGCGGTACGCCGCCACGACGGTGTTCCGGTTGACGCCCAGCGTTTCGGCGAGCGAGCGGACCGGAGGCAGGGACTCGCCGGCGCGCAGGTGCCCGCGATCTCGGAGATCACGCACGCTGTCCGCGATCTCCGCCGTCGTCGTCCCGGTGATCGTGTCGTGCATGTCTCCGAGTGTACGGCGCAGTGCTATCTTTTGGCCTAGGTCAAACGCAAACTGTGTCTGTCGCGATGCCGCGACACCGTCGAGAGGAAGCCCACCGTGTCCGAATCACCCCGTCCCACCGGCTCGTCGCGCGTCAAGCGCGGACTCGCGGAGATGCTGAAGGGCGGCGTCATCATGGACGTCGTCACGGCCGAGCAGGCGCGCATCGCCGAGGACGCGGGCGCCGTCGCCGTCATGGCGCTGGAGCGCGTGCCGGCCGACATCCGCGCGCAGGGCGGCGTCGCCCGGATGAGCGACCCGGACCTCATCGACGACATCATCGCGTCCGTGTCGATTCCCGTCATGGCGAAGGCGCGCATCGGGCACTTCGTCGAGGCGCAGGTGCTGCAGAGCCTCGGCGTGGACTACATCGACGAGTCCGAGGTGCTCTCGCCGGCCGACTACGTCAACCACATCGACAAGTGGAACTTCGAGGTGCCGTTCGTCTGCGGCGCCACGAACCTCGGCGAGGCGCTGCGCCGGATCACCGAGGGCGCGGCGATGATCCGCTCCAAGGGTGAGGCCGGTACCGGCGACGTGTCCGAGGCGACCAAGCACATCCGCACGATCAGCGGCGAGATCAACGCCCTGCGATCGAAGACGCCGGACGAGCTGTACGTCGCCGCGAAGGAGCTGCAAGCGCCGTACGACCTCGTGCGCGAAGTCGCCGAGACCGGGCAGCTGCCCGTCGTGCTGTTCGTCGCCGGTGGCGTCGCGACGCCCGCCGACGCCGCGATGATGATGCAGCTCGGCGCGGACGGCGTGTTCGTCGGGTCCGGGATCTTCAAGTCCGGCAACCCCGCCGCGCGCGCGGCGGCGATCGTGAAGGCGACGACGTTCCACGACGACCCGGCCGTCATCGCGGACGTCTCACGCGGGCTCGGCGAGGCGATGGTCGGCATCAATGTCGCCGACCTCGCCGCACCGCACCGCCTCGCGGATCGTGGCTGGTAGGCCGCGCGTCGGCGTCCTGGCGCTGCAGGGCGGGGTGCGTGAGCACCTCGACATGCTGCGGGCCGTGGACGCCGAGGGCGTCCCGGTCCGGCGTGCGGAGGAGATCGCGGAGCTGGACGGGCTCGTGATCCCGGGCGGCGAGTCCGGAGTCATCTTCCGGCTGGCGGACACGTTCGGGCTCGTCGCGCCGCTCCGGCACGCGATCGGTGCGGGTCTGCCGGTGCTCGGCACGTGCGCAGGGCTCATTCTGCTCGCGGATCGCATCGAGAATCCCGCGCCCGGCCAGGGGTCGCTCGGTGGCCTCGACGTCACGGTGCGTCGGAACGCCTTCGGCTCGCAGCTCGAGTCCTTCGACGCCGCGGTGTCGGTCTTGGGTCTGGATGCGCCGGTGGACGTGGCGTTCATCCGGGCTCCCGAGATCGTCTCGGTCGGCGCCGGCGTCGAGGTCATCGCCACGCTGCCGGACGGGCGGATCGTCGGTGCGCGATCGGGCCGGGTTACCGGCGTCAGCTTCCACCCCGAGGTCACCGGCGATGCGCGGCTGCACGCGGCGTTCGTCGCGGGGCTCACGGGCCGTCGGGCCGCGGCGTAGGTCCGGCGCCTGCGGTGTCGGCGCGTTGCCCCCTGCGCGGCGGGCGGTGGTGCATACGCTGGCGGACATGCGACTTCCGATCGGTACCCGTGATGTCAGTGCGAGCGGCGGGACGGTCGAGCTCGTCGGCCGGCGGGGTGAGGGCTGGGCGCCGGTCTCCTCCGGCGAGCTGAGCCTGGCGGAGGCCGTCACGCTTCTCGCCGAGGAGGTCCCGGAGACGGTCGATGCCGCGGCGCCGGATGCTCCGCGGTTCTCGCCGGGGGAGGTGGTGCTGTGGAACTACCGGCGCGTCGTGGAGGTGGCACGGGTGATCCGTGACGACGAGCACGCGCTGGTGGTGTGGATTCCGTCCGGCTCCGGGCGCCTGGAGTCCGCACCCGCGGATGGACGCCGAACGCGCGAGGTGTCGTTGGAGGAACGCTTCACAGTGCCATGGGTCATGGCGGAATCAACGTGGCAGGGTCCGGGGCTCGTTCGCGTCGCGCCGCACGGCAAGCCGTGGTCGGTCTGGTTCTTCCGCGATCCCGACGGTGGGCCGGGTGGTGTCTACGTCAATCTGGAGCTGCCGCACCGCCGGGCAGCGGCGACCGGGGATGAGCCCGCGCGGACGTTCAGTCGTGACCTCGTGCTGGACCTGTGGCTCTCGCTGGAGAACCCCGGCTCCGAGGACGTCTGGCTGAAGGACGCCGATGAGCTCGACGCTGCGGTCACGCAGGGGCGGTACTCCGCAGAGCAACGGGAAGCGATCCGCACGATCGCGGACGCGGTCTCCCGCGAGGTCCTCGCGCCGTGGGGGCGGCCGTTGGCGGAGGGGTGGGAGAGCTGGCTTCCCGCGAGGTCCTCGCGCCGTGGGGGCGGCCGTTGGCGGAGGGGTGGGAGAGCTGGCTTCCGACCGCCGCCCTGGACGAGCCCGTGCCGCTGCCCGACACTCCGTCGGTGCGAGCGAACCGGGCGCGCTCGGGGGAGCGGGACACCGACGGCTGACCGTCACCGGCGTGCGGTCGACCCCACGATGGCCGTGGTGCGCTCGATGATCCACGCGCGGTAGCGGTCCTCGGTCCAGCCGGACTGGATGACGAGCTGCTGATAGCCCTCCGGCGAGAGGGTGAAGGACAGCTCGGCGGCAGCCGCGGCGGGGTCGGTCGGGGCCGCGCCGCGAGCGGTCAATTCGTGGACGAGTCGGTCGAAGTCCTGGTGGCGTCGACCGAGGATCCGGGACAGGGCGTCGGCGACGAGCGCGTCGGACAGGCCCGCGCCGACGAGGACGGACCAGAGGCCGTGGCCGCGCGCGTTGGCGTCCGCGATCCGGTCCACGAGGGTCGGCAGGAAGGTGTCGGCCGGGAGGTCGATGACGCCGGTGCCCGTGAGCGTGTCGGCGAGGGAATCGGCGCCCTCGGTGCCGGTGAACGCGAGCTCGAAGCTCGCCACGAGCAGTTCGGCCTTCGTCCCAGCGGCCTTGACGGACTCGGTGGAGACGCCGGCTTCGGTGGCGATCGCAGGCATCGTCGCGGCCGAGTAGCCCCGTGCGGCGAACACCGTGGCGGCCGCTTCGAGGATGCGGAGGCGGGTTTGCGCGGCCTGCTCGTCGCGCAACCGTGAGCGATAGACGCGCGGAGTCTTCTCATTCACTATTGACTACCCCCTGCAGGTGGTGAATACTCGACCAGATCATCCGATCGTAAGAGAGAGTCACCCTGATGTCGAGTCTTCTGATCTGCTCCACCCCCGCGCACGGCCACGTGACGCCCCTGCTCGCGATCGCCCGGCACCTTGTGGCGCGCGGCGACACCGTCAGTTTTCTCACCAGCTCGCGGTACCGAGACCGCGTGCTGGAGACGGGCGCGCGGTTCCTCCCATTGCCCGACGAGGCGGACGTCGATCTCGACGACGCCGCATCGGTGCCGGGTCGGGCCGGGCTGACGGGGACGGCCGCGCTCCGGTTCGACATGCGGAACCTGTTCCTGCGTCCGGGTGCGGCGCAGTACCGGGAACTCGTCCGGCTCCTCGCCGCGGAGCGGTTCGACGCCGTGCTGACCGAGCCGCTGTTCGTCGGTGCTGCGCTGCTCGTCGAGAGGCCCCGCAACGAGCGGCCGCCGGTGGTCGCGCTCGGGATCTTCCCGCTGGGGGTGAAGAGCAGGGACACTGCGCCGTTCGGGCTCGGGATCCCTCCGCGTCCGGGGTGGACGGGTCGCATTCGCAATGCGGTGCTCACGGCTGTGGCGGAGAAGGGTGTGTTCGGCCCGGTCGCTCGCGAGGCCGACGCGTTGGCCCGCCGAGAGGTGGGGCGCGGGTTCGGGCTCTTCTTCCTGGACTGGCAAAGCGGGGCGGACGCCATCGTGCAGTTCAGCGTGCCGGAGTTCGAGTACCCGCGCAGCGACCTGTCGCCGCGGGTGACGTTCGTGGGGCCGCTGCCGGCGCCGTCCGGTCCGGCGCGGGTGCCGGAGTGGTGGGGTGAGCTGGACGGGTCGCGGCGCGTCGTCCACGTCTCGCAGGGGACGATCGCGAACGCGGATCCGACGCAGCTGATGGTGCCGACGATCCGCGCGCTCGGCGATCGGCCGGACCTGCTGGTGGTGGTCTCGACGGGTGGCCGGCCGGTCGCTGACCTCTTGCCGGACCTGCCGCCGAACGTTCGAGCCGCGTCGTACCTGCCGTACGATCGGCTGCTGCCGCTCGTGGACCTGATGGTCACCAACGGCGGGTTCGGGGGCGTGCAGCAGGCGCTGGCGCACGCGGTGCCGCTCGTCGTCGCGGGGCGCACCGAGGACAAGGTCGAGGTGGCGGCGCGGGTCGGTTGGAGCGGGGTCGGCATCGACCTGCGCACGAACACGCCGTCGGCGGCCGAGGTCGGAGGGGCTGTACACCGGGTGTTGAGCGCGCCGCGGTTCCGGGAGCGTGCCGGTGAGGTCGCGGGCGCGATGGCGTCCGCCCCGGGTCTGGCTGGGCTCGATGCGGTGCTTGCGGAGTTGGCGGGGGCGTCGGTCCGGGAGCGGAGCCGGCCGAGCGCGTAGAATGGACGGCGCTGAACGGCCGAGACGAGCGGAGACATATGTCAGGGCATTCCAAGTGGGCGACCACGAAGCACAAGAAGGCCGTCATCGACTCGCGTCGCGCGAAGTCGTGGGCGAAGCTCATCAAGAACATCGAGGTCGCCGCCAAGCTCGGCGGTGCTGACCTCGCGGGCAACCCGACGCTCTTCGACGCGGTTCTCAAGGCCAAGAAGACCTCCGTCCCGAAGGACAACATCGACCGTGCCATCAAGCGCGGCGCCGGAATCGGCGGCGAGTCGGTCGAGTACACCTCGATCATGTACGAGGGCTACGGGCCGAACGGTGTGGCGCTGCTGATCGAGTGTCTGACGGACAACAAGAACCGCGCCGCGGCGGAGGTTCGCACCGCGATGACTCGCAACGGCGGCAACATGGCCGACCCCGGGTCGGTGGCGTACAACTTCGCGCGCAAGGGCGTCATCGTGGTTCCCGCCGAGGGCACCACCGAGGACGACGTCATGATGGCGGCGCTCGAGGCCGGCGCCGAGGAGGTCACGAACGAGGGGGAGACCTTCGAGGTGATCACCGAGGCGAGCGACCTCGTCGCGACGCGTACCGCGCTGCAGGAGGCGGGCATCGATTACGACTCCGCTGACGCCGCGTTCGTTCCGAACCTCAAGGTCGAGATCGACGCGGACACGGCCCGCAAGGTCTTCCGGCTCATCGACGCGCTCGAGGACAGCGACGACGTGCAGAACGTCTACAGCAACTTCGACCTGTCGGCCGATGTTCAGGCCGAGCTGGAGAGCGACGACGCCGAGGAGTGACCGTTCTCTGACGCAGCTCGCGGGCGCCGCCGGACACGTTCCGACGGCGCCTGTGTCGTCTGTGCCGTGCGTCGTGCGCGATTCGTCGATGTCGTCGCGTTCCGCGGTCGCCTCGGGCCTCCGTTGGGTCACGGACGAACGTGGAGTCCCATCGCCGCCGGTGCCGCGTTCCGGCGTGCTCGCCGGTCCGGTCGTTGAGAGGCCGTGAGCGAGACAAGACCTCGCGCCGTGTGGGGTGGAGGTGCCGGCCTCGCGGACCGGCGGGGTCGCCATCGCCGTCGTTGAGTGAGCGTCAGCGGGACCAGACGTCGGTCCGTGGGTGGCGGAGGTTGTCGTGTCGCGTTCCGGCGTTGTCGCGTTCTTTTCGCTTAAGACGACACGGGTTGTCGGGGTGGTTGGGTTCACGTGTCGGCGCACGGATTTCGGGGTGGTTGCGTCGGGTACGCTCGGGATGGCGTGGGTGCGTTGCGTTCGGCGCTGTGGGTTCCGGCGGGGTTGTGTTTTCGGCTTAAGACCGTCCGTCATGGATCGGCTCCCGTCGGCGGGTCGCGTCCGCGAGGCGGTTGCCCTCGCGCCGGTCACGTTCCTGGCGTGGTTCCCTTGCCTGGTCGCGGCGTCAGCGTGCGCGAGTCGAAACGTAAGCGTGGCGGGCGGGGTGGGCGTGGTGTGGGCGGAGTTCTCCCTGGACATCAGGCACCCCGTTTCGGTCGGCCTGCGGCTCTCGGGCCAGTGGGTTGCCAGGATTTCGTGGGGTCGATCCAGTCCGGTGGTCGGACTTCGGGGACGCCGTCGTTCATGCGGATGTCCCAGCCCATGCGGTCGATGAATCGGTGGTGGTGCCAGCAGATCAGCACCCCGTTGTCGACGTCCGTCTGACCGCCGTTGGACCATTCCTTCACGTGGTGGATTTCACACCACCGTGCCGGGGTGTGGCATCCGGGGATCACGCAGGACCGGTCCCGGGCGCTGATCGCTCGGCGTTGGTCGGTGCTGAAGAGCCGCTTGTCGATGGTGAGCTTCACGATCCGGCCGTTGGCGGCGGTGGTGAGGTGTTGGATGGTGCCACAGCATCCGACGTGCTTCGCGGCGGCGAACGGGACCGGCACATCGGTACCCGTCGCATCTGCCCCGGGGATCGTGGCCCAGCCCTCACCGGCACGGACGGTGTCTTCGGTCGCGTGGATCACCAGGACAGGTGCGCCGCCACCGCTGGCCGGCATGTCGGGAGCGTTCGGCACCGCGGCGAGGATGGTGCCGAGAGCATCGTGGTTCCGTTGCGCCATCGTCCGCACATCCGCGTTCTCGTCGGACTCGACGGAGGGCCGGAACTTCTCACCCGCGGGCTGGCCGTGCGGGTTGTTGATCGAATCCAGCAGGACCGAGAGTGCACCTGCAACATCCGGGACGAGTTGACCCGAGACGGGCACGAGACCGTTGCGCTTGACCCCGAGCCGCAGGGCCCGCCCTCGGAACGCCTTCTCCTCTTCATCCTCGGCACCCGTGATGTCCAGGTCTGTGGCCAGGCGGAGAGAAGCGTCGCGGAGGGCGTCGCACATCACCGGCGCACCGGTGGTGGTGGTCATTGCGGCGAGAACCTGGTCAACCTCTGCGAGGTCGGCCGGATCGACGCGGTCCTTGACGTCCCGCAGGGGCCGGGTTGCGGCTTCGAGGCCGTCCGCCCCGATCGCACCAGTGGTCAGTGCCTCGCGGAGGGCGGGGAACTCGGCCGGCTTCTGCTCACCCGAGGACAACACCCGAGCAGGCTTGATGGTCGCGGCCAGGCGGCTCCATCGCTTGACGGTGGTGGGGGCGGCACCCGTGGTGCGTTGCAGGACTTCGTTCGCGGAGCGGCAGTCGGAGGAAACGTCGAAGCGCTCCGCCGTGGCGGAGCGCTTCTCGATCACACCAGTGCCGATCACCAGGGTGGCTTCGACCTGTCGATACAGGTCTCCGACCCCGACCAGGAACCCGAGCATGTCCTCCCGGTCGGCCGTATCGAGGGTGCCGGAAACCAGGATGGAGCGGAGGTCGGCGACGGCGTGAGCCATCGTTTCCCGGGTCCGTTCCATCGTGTTGTTCATAACCCATATTTTACGCCGGGGCACCGACATTCGACGTTGAATATCCCAGGCTGTGGATGGATTTCGGCCCGTGGAAATGAGGTTTCTCTCACCCCGAACCCGCCCCGCAGCACACGCCTTTTCATCTCGCTGACGCTCGTCCAACGATCGTCGGCGCGGCCCCGATATGGAACGCGAGCCGGCGTCCGGAACGCATCCATCCACGGCGCCGTCTTAAGCGAAGGAAGCTGTAGCGACGGCAACGGGAGCCGTGGCGCGAACGGGGGGTGCAGGAACTCTCACGGCTGGCTCCGTCGCTGAGCGGCCGGGGTGGAGAGCGCAAAGGCCGGAGAACACCACATGCTCGACAGCGCCACGGCCTGGATCGCTGCGCGTCGCTGCGCGTCGCCTGCGCGTCGCTGCGCGAACGCGGCGCCCCGCGCGCCTCACTCCCTCTCACCCGGCCCCGCACATACGCTGAATCCGTGACAACGCGCGTGCTCGGAATCGACCCCGGACTGACTCGATGTGGTGTCGGTGTGGTCGACGTCGCCGCGAACCGCAGCGCGCGCCTCGTGCATGTCGGTGTCGTTCGCTCGCCGGCCGATCTCGATCCCGGTCGGCGGCTCTCGATGATCGCGGCGGGCATTCGTGAGGTGCTGGATGAGCACCGCCCCGACGTCGTGGCGGTGGAACGCGTCTTCGCGCAGCAGAACCGCAGCACGGTGATGGGCACGGCCCAGGCCTCCGGCGTGGCGCTGATGCTCGCGGCGGACCGTGGGCTGCCGACGGCGACGCACACGCCGAGCGAGGTCAAGGCCGCGATCACGGGGTTCGGCTCGGCGGAGAAGCTTCAGGTGCAGACGATGGTCGCGCGCGTGCTCGGCCTGAGCGAACTCCCGCAACCGGCCGACGCCGCCGACGCCCTCGCGATCGCGCTCTGCCACGCGTGGCGCTCCGGACCGGGACAGGCCGCGCCGGCCGGCCGTGTCGGGACGCTCACTCCGGCGCAACGGGCCTGGGCTGACGCCGAACGACGCGCGCGCCGGTGACCGGCGGGGGAGTGTCGCTCGAACATCTGTACGACTCCCCGGCTAGGGTGGTCACGTGATCTCGTCCCTGCGCGGCAGTGTGCTGCACGTCTCGTCCGACTCGCTCATCGTCGAGGTCGGCGGTGTCGGCTTCACCGTCGCGGTGCCACCGGATGTCGCGCGCACTTCGCACGCCGGTGACACGGTGGCGCTGCACACGCACCTGATCGTGCGCGAGGACCTGCTCAGCCTTTACGGCTTCGCCAGCCGTGAGGAGTTGGAGGTCTTCACGATCCTGATCAGCGTCTCCGGCGTCGGCCCGAAATCGGCGCTCGGCGTGCTCTCGGCGCTCACCGCCGAGCAGATCGCGGTCGCCGTGGCCAACGAGGACGATACGCCGTTCCGAAAGGTCTCCGGTATCGGACCGAAGACCGCGAAACTCATCACGGTGCAACTCGCCGGCAAGATCGCGCCGCCCTCGCCCGCAGCCGCCGTCGCGTCCGGCGCCGTCGCGCCCGACGTCGCCACCCAGGTCACCACCGCGCTGACCGGTCTCGGCTGGAATGAACGCACCGCTGCGGAGGCGGTCCAGCAGGTCGCCGCCGAGGCGTCCGCCGCCGAACGCGAGAGCGTGCAGGCGTTGCTGCGCCGGACCCTCGCCGCCCTCGGCCCGGGAGCGTCCCGTGGCTGACGAATCTCCGCTCAGCGCCGCCGCGCAGGACGCCACCGAACTCGCGATCGAGGGCGCCCTCCGCCCGGAATCGCTGGATTCCTTCATCGGCCAGCACAAGGTGCGCAAGCAGCTGCAGCTCCTGCTGGAGGCCGCCCGCATCCAGCAGCGCTCGCCCGATCACATTCTGATGTCCGGCCCGCCCGGACTCGGCAAGACGACCCTGGCCATGATCATCGCGCACGAGAGCGGCCGCGCCCTGCGGATGTCCTCGGGCCCCGCGATCCAGCACGCCGGAGATCTCGCCGCCGTGCTCTCGAGCCTCACCCCCGGCGAAGTCCTCTTCATCGACGAGATCCACCGCATGGCCCGCTCCGCGGAGGAGATGCTGTACCTCGCGATGGAGGACTTCCGCATCGACATCATGGTCGGCAAGGGCGCCGGTGCGACCAGCATCCCGCTCGAGCTGGCGCCGTTCACCCTCGTCGGCGCCACGACCCGCTCCGGGCTGCTGCCGAATCCGCTGCGCGACCGCTTCGGCTTCACCGCGCACCTGGAGTTCTACGACGCCGCTGAGCTCGAGCAGGTCGTCGCTCGATCATCCGGCGTCCTGGGTGTGGACCTCTCACCCGAGGCGCGCGGCGAGATCGCGCGACGCTCCCGGGGCACCCCCCGTATCGCGAACCGCCTGCTGCGCCGCGTCCGTGACTATCTGCTGGTGCACGGTGAGGAGCCGGACCTCGCTGCGGTGGGTGCTGCCCTGGAGCTGTACGACGTCGACGCGATCGGGCTGGATCGCCTGGACCGCGCGGTTCTGGACGCCGTGGTGCGCCGGTTCCGCGGGGGACCGGTCGGCCTGTCCACGTTGGCCGTCGCGGTCGGCGAGGAACCCGACACGATCGAGAGCGTCGTCGAGCCGTACCTCGTGCGCATCGGCTTCCTCGGCCGCACTCCGCGCGGCCGGATCGCGACGCCCGAAGCGTATGCCCATCTCGGCGTGCCGCACGCCGAGATGGGGCTGAGGTTCGATGACCTATAATCGCTGGAGGTCTGCGGATCTTCTGCGCACTTCTGCGCCCCCCCAAATCGAAAGGTCTGGCATCCGATGGATTACCTCCTGATCGTTGTCCTCCTCGCGCTCGTCGCGTTCATGTTCTGGAACTCGCGCAAGCGGATGAAGAAGATGAAGGAAGAGCAGGAGGCCAAGGCGCGTCAGACGGTCCCGGGTGTCGAGGTGATGCTCAACGGTGGCATCTTCGGCACGATCGTGTCCTATGACCCCGACGACCTGGACGAGCCGGCGCAGATCGAGATCGCACCGGGTGTCGTCATCCGGGTGCACTCGCAGGCCATCGCGCGCATCATCACCCCTTCTGAGGTCGACGAGACGCCGCTGGATGACGCGGAGGTCGAGCCCGTCGACACGCGCGACACGGCTGCCGATGACCAGACCTTCACCGAGATCGTCGCGGAGGACAAGAAGTACGGCGCGAACACCCCGCCGGTCTCTGAGACCGTCGAGGAGACCCGCCGTCGCCTCGAGGGCGACGACAAGCAGGCCTGATTCCCGCCTCTTCGTGAGGCTCATCCGAGAAAGCTGACCCGTTCGTGGCCACATCCACTCCCGTCCGACACGCCTGGCGTGCGCTCGTCGGACTCCTGGCGATCATCGCCGTCCTTTTCGGCATCAATGCGCTCGGTGTCTACGTGTTCGACAAGAGCTCGTGGGCACCCGAGCTCGGTCTGGACCTGCAGGGCGGCACCCAGATCATCCTGAAGGCGAAGACCGACAGCGGCACACCCACCGCCGACCAGATGAACCAGGCGGTGGACATCATCCGCCAGCGCGTGGACGCGTCCGGTGTCGGGGAGACCGAGATCACCACAGAGGGCGGCAGCAACGTCGTCGTCTCTGTTCCGGGCAACAAGCTGGATGACGCCACGCGCACGCGGATCACCTCGGCGGCTCAGATGGAGCTGCGTGCGGTGATCGCGGCCACCTCCTCTTCGACGACCTCGATCGGCGAGGACGGCAAGCCGACGCCGAATCCGACCGACCCGTCGCTGATCCCGACCCCGACGATCTCACCGACCAACGGCAGCGACATCAACTGGGTCTCCGAGAAGCTGGCGGCCGAGTACGGCGCGTACGACTGCGCGAAGCCGGCCGACGTGTCCAACGCTCCGAAGGACGAGCCGCTGGTCACCTGCGACACCACCGGCACCGAGAAGTACATCCTCGGCCCGGTGGAGATCACCGGATCGGACATCTCCGACGCCTCCAGCGGCGTGAACCAGCAGACCAACCAGAACGTCGTGCAGCTGCGGTTCAACTCGGAGGGCACCACGACCTTCGCCAAGATCAGCCAGCGCCTGTACAGCCTGCAGGACCCGCAGAACCGGTTCGCGTTCGTCCTGGACGGCTCGGTCATCTCCGCGCCGTCGATGAACGGCATCATCACCGACGGCAGGCCCGAGATCTCCGGCAGCTTCACCGCCGAATCCGCGAAGACGCTCGCCGACCAGCTGAAGTTCGGTGCGCTGCCGATCAGCTTCGAGGTTCAGTCGGACCAGACGATCTCCGCCACGCTCGGTTCGCAGCAGCTGCAGATCGGTCTGATCGCCGCGCTGATCGGCCTGGGCCTGGTCGCGGTGTACTCGCTGCTGTCCTACCGCGCCCTCGGCTTCGTGATCATCGCCTCGCTCGCGGTGATGGCCGTGATCACGTACATCACCATCTGCGTGCTCGCTTGGCGAATGGGCTTCCGTCTTTCGCTCGCCGGCGTCGCGGGTCTGATCGTCACGATCGGATTCACCGCGGACTCCTTCATCGTCTACTTCGAACGCATCCGAGACGAGTTGCGCGATGGCAAGTCCGTCACCGGTGCGGTGGAGGACGGCTGGAACCGCGCGAAGCGGACGATCTACATCTCGAAGTCGATCAACATCCTCTGCGCCGTCGTGCTGTACATCCTCGCCGACGCCACCGTGAAGGGCTTCGCGTTCACGCTTGGCCTGACCACCGTGATCGACATCCTGATCTTCATCCTGTTCACCCACCCGGTGATGCAGCTCCTGGCGCGGACGCGGTTCTTCGGCGACGGTCACGTGCTGTCCGGCATGAACGCGAAGGCACTGGGGGCCGTGGCCGCCGAGCGAGCGACGTTCCGCACGGTGGACTCCGCCGCGTCTTCGCGGGGCCGCGCGGCGCGCGACAAGCGCAGCCGTGGTGAGGCCGAACGCCGACAGACGATCGCGGAGCGGAAGCAGGCGGAGGCGCTCGCCGCCCGGAATGCGGGTACGAGCGAGAAGAAGGACAACGACTGATGCGCTCCATGAACCAGCTGGGTAACGACCTCTACACCGGCAAGACCTCGGTCCCGTTCGTCGCGCGCCGCACGCTGTGGTTCGCCATCGCGGCGATCCTGGTGATCGCCTCTGTGCTCGTCGTGGTCATCAAGACGCCGCAGTTCTCCATCGAGTTCACCGGTGGTACGCAGTTCACCGTCGTGGACGTCAAGCACGCCGAAGACCAGGACGTCGCCGAGAAGGCGCTGCAGTCGGTCGTCCCGGACGCGGTCGGCAAGGTGACCACGATCGGTGGCAACTCGATCAAGGTGCAGACCGGCGAGATCAGCACCGCGCCCGGTGCGGACGGCGCCGCGTCGGAGGCTGACCGCGTCAGCGCCGCACTCGCGAAGGCGTACGACGTCCCGGTCGACAACGTCTCCAGCTCCGCCATCGGCGCGAGCTGGGGCGAGGGCGTCACCCGTCAGTCCCTGTGGGGCCTCGGGATCTTCCTCGCCCTCGCCTTCCTGATCCTCGCGCTCTACTTCCGCACCTGGAAGATGTCCGCGGCGGCGATCATCGGTCTGGTGGACGTGCTCGTGATCACCGTCGGCGTCTACGCGCTGTTCGGGTTCGAGATCTCCCCGGCCGCGGTGATCGGATTCCTGACGATCCTCGGGTACTCGCTCTACGACACCACGGTCGTGTTCGACAAGATCCGGGAGACGACCTCGGAGCAGGGGTCGGCCTCGCATCGCACGTTCGGCGAGTCGGTGAACCTCGGTGTCAACCAGACGCTGGTCCGCTCGATCAACACCTCGATCGTCGCGGTGCTGCCGGTGGGTGCGATCCTCGTGATCGGAGCGACCTGGATGGGCGCTCAGACGCTGAGTGACATCTCGCTGTCGATCACCGTCGGCATCATCGTGGCCGCCTACTCGACGCTGTTCGTGGCGGCTCCGCTGTACTCGCTGTTCCGCGAGAACGAGCCGAAGATCCGCGCGCACGACAAGAAGGTTCTCTCCCAGCGTCGCGCCGAAGAAGCCGTCTCCGTCTGATTTCCTCGCCCGCTCACGGGGCCGTAGGATTATCGGAATCGAGCTGGAGGTGAGCACATGACCGAGACGCTCCCTCCCGGCTCCTCGTCACTGCGCTGGACCGTGCCGCGGATCTTCTCGCGGTCGGTCCGTCACGATGACCTGGAGCACCTGCTCCGCACCGTGCGGTCGAATCACCCGAAGGGTGATCTGACGATCGTCGAGCACGCCTACAAGGTCGCCAAGAACCTCCACGAGGGTCAGAAGCGTCAGAGCGGTGAGCCCTACATCACGCACCCGGTGGCGGTGGCGCAGATCCTCGCGGAGCTGGGCCTCGGTCCGCGCGCGGTGGCCGCGGCGATTCTGCACGACACCGTGGAGGACACTGGCTACCCGCTGGAGGACCTCGCCGCCGAGTTCGGCGACGAGGTCGCGATGCTGGTGGACGGTGTCACCAAACTCGACAAGGTCAAGTACGGCGACTCCGCGCAGGCCGAGACGGTGCGCAAGATGATCGTGGCGATGTCCAAGGACATCCGGGTGCTGCTGATCAAGCTCGCCGACCGGCTGCACAACGCCCGCACGTGGGGCTTCGTCCCACCAGAGAAGGCGCGCAAGAAGGCCACCGAGACGCTGGAGATCTACGCCCCGCTGGCACACCGCCTCGGTATCGCGACGGTCAAGAGCGAGCTCGAGGACCTCTCCTTCGCGGTCCTGCATCCGAAGATCTACGCCGAGATCGAGAGCCTGGTCAAGCAGCGCACTCCGCAGCGCGAGCAGCTCGTGCAGAGCGTGATCACCGCCGTCGATGAGGACCTGCGCAACCTGCGCATCAAGGGCAAGGTCATGGGCCGGCCCAAGCAGCTCTACTCCGTGTACCAGAAGATGGTTCTGCGCGGACGAGAGTTCGATGACATCTACGACCTCATCGGCATCCGTGTGCTGGTCGGCACGGTGCGCGACTGCTACGCGGTCCTCGGCGCGATCCACGCCCGGTGGACGCCACTGCCGGGGCGGTTCAAGGACTACATCGCCACCCCGAAGTTCAACCTCTACCAGTCCCTGCACACCACGGTCATCGGCCCCGGCGGGCGCACTGTGGAGATCCAGATCCGCACCCACGAGATGCACCAGCAGGCCGAGTACGGCGTTGCGGCGCACTGGGCCTACAAGGAGCGGATGCGCGGGGGCAAGGGCGACGCCGCGACGACCGCCACGGACGCCGATATGGCGTGGATCAAGCGCATCTCCGACTGGGAGGCCGAGACCGCCGATCCCGGCGAGTTCCTGGACTCGCTGCGGTTCGAGATCGGCGCCAAGGAGGTCTACGTCTTCACGCCGAAGGGACGGGTCATCGGCCTGCCCACCGGCGCGACGACGGTCGATTTCGCGTACGCGGTGCACACCGAGATCGGTCACCGCACGATGGGGGCCAAGGTCAACGGCCGGTTGGTGCCCCTGGAGACCGAGCTGCACTCCGGCGACGTGGTCGAGGTGTTCACGTCGAAGAATCCGGACGCCGGGCCGAGCCAGGACTGGCTGACGTTCGTCAAGTCGACCCGTGCGCGCAACAAGATCCGCGGCTGGTTCACCAAGGAGCGGCGCGAGGAAGCGGTCGAGCAGGGCAAGGAGGCGATCGCTCGCGCGATGCGTCGGCAGAACCTGCCGCTGCAGCGCCTGATGAGCCACGATTCGTTCTCCGAAGTCGCCCAGTCGATGCACTACGAGGACGTCTCCGCCCTGTACGCCGCGATCGGCGAGGGCCACGTTTCGACGCAGTCGGTGCTGGAGAAGGTCACCGCGCTCGTCAACGCGTCCGACCCGGCGACCGGGCCGATCGATCTGCCGACGGTCGGCAAGACCCATCGTCCGCGCAACAGTGACTCCGGCGTGCTGGTCCGCGGTGCCGGGGACATCCTGGTCAAGCTCGCCAAGTGCTGTACGCCGGTGCCGGGGGACGAGATCCTCGGCTTCGTCACGCGCGGCAGCGGCGTGAGCGTGCACCGCGCGGACTGCACGAACGTGAAATCCTTGATGGCTGAGAAGGATCGGCTGATCGACGTGGAATGGGCGCCGACCAGCAAGAGCGTGTTCCTCGTGCAGATCCAGGTGGAGGCGCTCGATCGTGGTGGCCTGCTCTCGGACGTGACGCGGGTGCTCACCGAGTATCACGTGAACATCCTGTCGGCGAGTGTGCAGACCACGAACGACCGTCTCGCGATCAGCCGGTTCGTGTTCGAGATGGGTGACATCGTCCATCTCGACCGCGTACTGAACGCCGTGCGGCGCATCGACGCGGTGTACGACGTGTACCGCGTCACCTCGTCCTGAGCCACTCCTGCAGCGTCTCGCGTGCGGCGCGCGCGCCCGGTCGGCCGGGATTGTCCCGGAACCAGTCCAGCGCCGCGGTGGCGGCCTCCGGAAGGAGGCTCAGCAGCGCGGCGAGCGTCTCCGGATCGCCGGTGTCGGGGCGGGCGAGGTCGGCGACCGTGCGGGCCGGCGTGGTGATGTGCACGCCAGCCATCCGGACGAGGTCGGCCGGGAGGATCTGCAGATCCCGGTAGTCCAGGCGCCAGTCCGGGATCCGGTGCAGGCGGTGGGGACTGCAACGCTGCACCTCCCAGCGCGGCGGCGCTTCATCCAGCGCGCCGTGCACCCACGCGGCGGTGCGGTGGGTTGCCGCCAGCACGTCGCCGAGGACCGGACGGAGTGAACGGGCGCGCATCCACGGGGTGTCGGGGGAGTCAGCGGCGAGGTAGCCCGCGCCGAGCTCGATGAGATGCCCGTCGAGCCGGGCTGCGGCGAGCTCCGTCGCGGAGAGTGCGTCATCCGGGAAGTACACGAAGGTCATCGGCACAGTGTGAGTGCTGCCCGAGGTTCACTGTGCGGTTCTCCACACGGCCGGACACGGCACCGGCCCCGGATCCGAGGATTCGGGGCCGGTCGTCACCGTGGGGTCAGCCGATGGCCTTCAGCCACGCGCGGCGGGCGTCGAGGGCCTCCTGGGCCTCCTTCGCCGCCTTCGCGTCGCCGGAGGCCTTCGCGGCATCGAGCTCGGACTCGAGCTTTTCGATCGCCTCGGCCAGCTGTGCGGCCATGCCGGTCGCGCGGGCCTTCGTCTCCGGGTTGTTCTTCTTCCAGTCGACGTCCTCGCGCGAGCGGAGCGCCTGCTCGATCTTGCGCATGTCGTCGTCGAGGGCACGCTCACGGTCGCGCGGGAAGATGCGGCCGACCTCGTCCCAGCGACGCTGGATGTCGGTCAGCAACTGACGGGCCTTGCGCAGGTCGCTCTCGTCCGGCACCTTCGCGGCCTCGACGAGCAGCGCCTTGCGGGCCTCGATGCGCGGCTCGGACTCGGCCTGCTCGGCGGCGTCGCGCTCAGAGCGTGCGCCGTAGAGCGCGTCTCCGGCCGCCTTGAAGCGGGCCCAGAGGGCGTCGTCGGCCTTGCGTCCGGCACGTCCGGCGCGCTTCCAGTCGTCCAGGAGCGAACGGTAGGCGGGGATGCCCTCCTCGCCGCGGGAGACGAGCGCCTCGGCGCGGTCGACGAGCTTCGCCTTCGCGTCGCGGGCCGTCTTGTGCGTCTCATCCAACTTGGAGAAGAACTCGCGGCGGGCCTTCTCGACCGTGCTGCGGGCGGTGCGGAATCGCTTCCACAGCTCCTGCGCGGACGACTTCGGCAGGCGAGGACCCGTGGACTGGTGCTCCTGCCAGGCGGTGAACAGGTCGTTCAGGTCGGCGGACGTCTGCTTCCATTGCACCGTCTCGGGGTCCCGGGCGGCGAGCGCCTCGGCCTTCTCGACGATGCCGGTGCGGAAGGTGACGGCCTCGGCGACGGCCTCGCGGGCCGCCTGCGCCTCTTCGGCGGTCGCCGTGCTGAGGACGGCGACAAGAGCCTCGAGTCGATCCGTGAGGGTCTTGAGGTCTCCGACGGCCGCGGCGCCGTCGAGCTCACCGAGCAGGTGCTTGGCCTGGCTTGTGAGGTCGGAGGCCGAGCTGCCACCGGCGGAGTGCCGCTGGACGAGGTTGTTGACCTTGAACGCGAGCTCGTCATACTTCCGCTTGAAGTAGGCCAGAGCCTCGGCGGGCGTGCCGTCCGGGTACTGACCGACGACGCGCCATTCCTCGCCCTCGCGGACGGACACGGTGCCCTCGTCGTCGACCCGACCCCACTCCTCGGCGGGAGCGACCGGTGCGGCGCTGCGGGGACGCATCGCGGCCGGCGACGGGCGCGGGCCCGGTGCGGGAGTCGGCGACGGTGCGGCGTCGTCGGCTGCCGGAGTCTCGGCGGCCGGAGTGTTCTCGGCGGGAGCCTCGTCGGGCGGCCGGGGGTCCCCCGCGGGGGGGGGGGCTCCGGGGGGGGGGGGGTCGTCCGCCGGCCGCGGCTCGTCGCCGGGGGGGGGGTCGCCCCCCGCGGGGGGGCGCGGCGGAGTGGTCTCGGCGGGAGCCTCGTCGGCGGCCGGGGTCTCCTCAGCGGCGGGAGTCTCCTCGGTGGCGGGGGTCTCGTCAGCAGCCGGCGTCTCGTCAGCGGCAGGAGTCTCCTCAGCGGCGGGAGCCTCGTCGGCGGCGGGAGTCTCCTCGGTGGCGGGAGTCTCTTCGGTCGCCGGCGCTTCGGACGTCGGCGCCGCGGTCACGTCGTCGGTGCCGGTCGGCTCGGTCTCGGCCGCCGCGGTGTTCGCGGTGGGCTCCTCGGCCGGTTCCGGAGCGGAGTTCGGGGTGGATTCGGTGACAGACAAGGTGTACTCCTTACGCGGCGTGGCCGTGTGGAGGCGGGAAAGGACGCAACCAGCCTAATACGCGCGGACCCCCGCGCGAGGGTCACTCCGCGGTGGACGACTCCGGTTCCGGTGTCGGGGAGCTCTCGGGCGCCGTCGTCGGCGTCGATTCCGGGGTGGGCAGGACCGTGGTCGTGCTCGTCGGTGAGACCGTGGGCACCGGCTTTCCCGGGCCGACACCGAAATACACGGCCTGGCCGACGATGGCGCCGACGACGATCACGCCGCCCACGATTCCGGCGATGATGTTGTCGCGGCGGCGACGGGATACGGCCTCGCTGTGCATGCGCTCCCGGGCCTCGTACACCCGAGCGCGCTCGCGCTGGACGCGGGCCGCGTGCTCCTTGCCCGCTCCCGCCTTGTTTGTCGACGCCACGCGCCACCTCCACAGAGAAGCCTCATGCGCGTGCGCGCACTGCGGACGATCCTACGGAGGCGTCGGGTCCGGACAAAACCGTGGGTTTCCGATGGGACCGGGGTGTCGGCATCGCGGACTAGCCTGGAACGGTGAACCGACCGACCGCGCTGCACCAGGGGCAGACTCCGCTCGCGGTTCGCATGCGTCCGACGTCGCTGGATGAAGTCGCGGGGCAGCAGCATCTCCTGCGCCCCGGTTCGCCTCTGGTGAAGCTCGCGGATCCGGAAGCGGCGGCCGGCGCGGTGTCGGTGATCCTCTGGGGACCACCCGGGACCGGCAAGACGACGCTGGCGCAGGCGATCGCGCGCTCGTCCGGGCGGCGGTTCGTCGAGCTGTCCGCCGTCACGGCGGGCGTCAAGGACGTCCGCGAGGTGATGAAGGAGGCGCTCGACCAGCGCGACCTCTATGGTCGGTCCACGATCCTCTTCCTCGACGAGATCCATCGCTTCACGAAAGCGCAGCAGGACGCACTGCTGCCGGGCGTCGAGAACGGGTGGGTGATTCTCATCGCGGCGACGACCGAGAACCCGTCGTTCTCGGTGATCTCGCCGCTCCTTTCCCGCTCGCTCCTGCTGACGCTGCAGCAGTTGACCGACGAGGACCTCACGATGCTGCTGCGGCGTGCCGTGGAGGATCCGCGTGGTCTGCACGGCACCGTCGCGGTGGACGATGACGCCTATGAGGCGCTGGTGCGGCTCGCGTCCGGTGATGCGCGGCGGGCGCTGACCGGGCTGGAGGCGGCGGCCGCGGTCGCGGAGGCCGACGAGGGGGAGACGCCGCGGGTCACGGCGGACGTCGTCGCTCAGGCCGTCGACCGGGCGTTGCTGCGGTACGACCGCCAGGGCGATGAGCACTATGACGTGATCAGTGCGTTCATCAAGTCCATTCGCGGTTCCGATCCGGATGCCGCGGTGCACTACCTCGCCCGGATGATCGAGGCGGGGGAGGACCCGCGCTTCATCGCGCGGCGGCTGGTGATCTCCGCGGCCGAGGACGTCGGGCTCGCTGACCCGCATGCCCTCACGGTCGCCGTGGCGGCTGCGGATGCGGTTGCGTTCATCGGTATGCCGGAAGGGCGCATCCCGCTGGCCGAGGCGACGATCTACCTCGCCACGACAGCGAAGTCGAACGCGGCGTATGTCGCCATCGACGCCGCGATCGCCGATGTCCGCGGGGGCGGGTTCGGGCGGGTGCCGAAGCACTTGCGGGATGCGCACTATCCCGGGGCGAAGCGGCTCGGGCACGGCAAGGGGTATGTGTACCCGCACGATTCGGAGATCGGCATCTCGCCGCAGCAGTATCTGCCCGACGAACTCGTCGGCCGGCGCTACTACGATCCGAAGCCCCTGGGCGCGGAGCGTGACGTGCAGGCGCGTTTGGAGAAGATCCGCCGCATTCTCGAAGGCTGAGTGATGCGCTCTCGGCGCCGAGCGCGGACGCGGCGTCGGGGTGGTCTGCATCAGGCCCCCGGGACGTTGAGCGGTCCTTCTCGTGCGGCGGCAGAGGACGATGCGGATCACGCGGATGGTGCCGTCGGTCCGTGGGGTCGCGGGTGCCGTTGAGCTGGCGTCAGCGAGACGAAGGGCCGCTCGGTGCGTGGCGGAGTTGTTCGTCTCGCGTTCCAGCGTGGTTGGGTTCATTTCGCTTGAGACGACACGGGCTGGGCGGATGGTGCCGTTCATGCGTCGGCGCGCGGTTCTCGGGGTGGTTGCGTCGGGTGCGCTCGGGGTGCCGTGGGTGGGTTCCGTCTGGCGCTGCGGGTTCCGGCGGCGTTGCGTTTTCGGCTTAAGACCGCCCGTCATGGGGCGGCTCACGTCGCCGGGTCGCTTCCCTGAAGTGGACTTCGTGATGCCGGTCGCCATCTCACCAGCGATCGCCGTCCCGGTTGGTGAGCTGGCGTCAGCGAGACGAAGGGTCGCTCGGTGCGTGGCGGAGTTGTTCGTCTCACGTTCCAGCGTGGTTGGGTTCATTTCGCTTGAGACGACACGGGTTGTCGGGGTGGTTGGGTTCACGCGTCGGCGCGCGGATTGCGGGGTGGTTGCGTCGGGCGCGCTCGGGGTGCCGTGGGCCGGTTCCGTGTGGCGCTGCGGGTTCCGGCATGGGTGCGTTTTCGGCTTAAGGCTGCCCGTCATGGATCGGCTCACGTCGCCGGGTCGCGTCCCTGGGGTGGCCGCAGTGATGGTGGTCGCCATCTCCCTACCGGTCGCCATCTCCCTACCGGTATCAGTCGAGGCTCTTGTCGCCCTCCCAGTACCGCTGGGCGCGCCGATCGCGGTGGTTGAGCGAGCGTCAGCGGGACGAAGCGTCGCAGGGTGTGGGGTGGGAGCGGTGTGGGCGAAGTTCTCCCTACGCATCACGCACCCCGCTTCGGTCGGCCCGTGGCGCGTGGGCCGGTGGGTTGCCAGGATTTCGTGGGGTCGATCCAGTCCGGTGGTCGGACTTCGGGGACGCCGTCGTTCATGCGGATGTCCCAGCCCATGCGGTCGATGAATCGGTGGTGGTGCCAGCAGATCAGCACCCCGTTATCGACGTCCGTCTGACCGCCGTTGGACCATTCCTTCACGTGGTGGATTTCACACCACCGTGCCGGGGTGTGGCATCCCGGGATGACGCAGGACCGGTCCCGGGCGCTGATCGCACGGCGTTGGTCGGTGTTGAAGACGCGCTTGTCGATGGTGAGCTTGACGATCCGTCCGGTGGCGGCGGTGGTGAGGTGCTGGATGGTGCCACAGCATCCGACGTGCTTCGCCGCGGCGAACGGCACCGGCACATCCGTCCCGGTGCCATCGGCTCCGGGGATCGTGGCCCACCCCTGTCCGGCACGAACGGTGTCTTCGGTCGCGTGGATCACGAGGACCGGGGCGCCGCCACCATTGGTCGGCATGTCCGGAGCGTTCGGGACGGCGGCGAGGATGGTGCCGAGCGCGTCGTGGTTGCGCTGAGCCATGCTCCGCACATCCGCATTCTCGTCCGACTCGTCGGTGGGCCGGAACTTCACCCCGGCGGGCTGGCCGTGCGGGTTGTTGATCGAATCCAGCAACACCGAGAGTGCACCGGCAACATCAGGGACGAGCTGACCGGTGATCGGCACGAGCTCATTGCGCTTGACCCCGAGCCGGAGCGCCCGACCCCGGAAAGCCTTCTCCTCTTCGTCTTCGGAACCCGTGAGGTTGAGGTCTGTGGCCAGTCGGAGGGAGAGGTCGCGGACGGTGTCACACATCACCGGGGCACCAGTCGTCGTGGTCATCGCGGCGAGAACCTGGTCAACCTCCGCGAGATCAGTCGCGTCGACGCGATCCTTGATCTCCCGAAACGGCCGTGTCGCGGCTTCAAGGCCGTCGGCGCCGATGGCACCAGTGGTCAGTGCGTCGCGCAGGGCGGGGAACTCGGCCGGCTTCTGCTCACCCGAGGACAACACCCGAGCGGGCCTGATCGTCGCCGCGAGCCGGCTCCATCGCTTGACGGTGGTGGGTGCCGCGCCGGTGGTGCGTTGCATCACTTCGTTCGAGGAGCGGCAGTCGCTCGAAACGTCGAAGCGCTCCGCCGTGGCGGAGCGCTTCTCGATGACACCGGTGCCGATCACCAGGGTGGCTTCAACCTGCCGGTAGAGGTCTCCGACTCCGATCAGGAACCCGAGCATGTCGTCCCGGTCGGCCGTGTCGAGGGTGCCGGAGGCGAGGATGGAGCGGAGGTCGGCGACGGCGTGTGCCATCGTTTCCCGGGTCCGTTCCATCGTGGTGTTCATAACCCATATTTTACGCCGGGGCACCGACATTGGACGTTGAATACCCCAGGCTGTGGATGGATTTCAGTCTGTGGAGATGAGGTTTCTCTCACCCCGATCCAGCCACCCATCTCCCCGTCTTTCGCCTCGCTGACGCTCGCCCAACGACCGAGGCGGAGGGAGCCCGCACTGGCCTCACCCGGCCCGGAATGGGGCACCGAACGCGGATCGCGAGACGGCGTCCGGAACGCATCCATCCGCCGGGCAGTCTTAAGCCGAAACCCAGCCACCCCGACCCTCGAAGCGCGGCGCGAAGAGAACGCGCAGTGACGAGCGCACCCGACCCCGCCACTCTCGGATCCGCGCGCCGACAGGAGAACGCGACCGTCCCGAGAACCCGTGTCGTCATAAGCCAGAAGGAGCCGAGCACGCTGGAACGCGAGGTGTCCACACCCCTGTCCCGACAATCAGAACCCCGGCACCGAGCGCACCCAGCCCGGCCGTTCCGAGATCCGCGCCCCGCAACCATCCACACGACTCGCGCCGTATCAGGCGAAGAGACTCGGCCGTTTCGGCGACGCGACGAACCGCCACATATCTCGGGTGAGACGATCCCGCGACTCTCGACACTGACAAAGAAGAACGTCAAGGCTCGGGGGAGACATGCGACGGTTTGTGATCACATCGCTGGTGCTGGTGACGGCAGGTGCACTCGCCTCAGCATGTGCCGGCGCCGCAGGCGCCGCACACACCGCAGGCGCTGCGCAAGGCCCCGGGACACCGCACGGATCCGAGGCGACGCAGAACGGACTCGTCACGACGCAGTTCCCGGTGATGGTGCTCGACACCGGAGATGGGCCGCAGCTCTGCCTCGGTGCGGTGGCGGATTCCTACCCGCCGCAGTGCGGGGGTCCGGCGCTGATCGGGTGGGATTGGGCCGAGTGGGAGGGCGCCTACACGCTCGTCGACAACGTGATCGACCCGACCTCACGGGATCTGCCGGTCCTGGATGACCGCTTCGGGGAGTTCGTCGTGACCGGAACCTACGACGCGGACGCGTTCGCGCTGACGGTGGTCAGCGCCGTCCCTGCGAAGGAATGGACGGTGCCCCGCCCGTCGCCGGTCCACGCCTTCGAGACTCCGTGCGCGGAGCCGAGCGGCGGCTGGCTGGTGCTCGATCCGGCCCGCACGACATCGCAGACGTTGGACATGGCGGAGCAGATGGTCCGCGCACTCCCGGACTACGTGACCTCCTGGGCGGACGACCGAACGGGCGTCGAAGGGACCTCGGGACCGCTTCGCACGATCTTCAATGTGCGCGTCACCGGGGACCCGGCCGTGGCCGAGGCCGCCGTCCGAGAGGTGTGGGGCGGGATGCTCTGCGTCAGCACGGGGAGGTACACGGCTGCGGAGCTCGAGAGCCTCAGTCAGGAGATGGCGGCCCGGGTGGATAGGCGTGACCTCCTCGGCGTCGGAACCATCGGGACGAACGCCGTGGTCCGGCTCTCTGTCATCATCGACCCGGACCGCGCACTGCAGACCGAACTCGACGAGACCTACGGCGTCGGGGTCGTGGACGTGCAACCGGCGCTGCGCCCGGTCGTTTGACGGCGGCGCGGGCCGCCGCCCGCGCGAACACCTGCGGGTGAGAGAAGAAGGAGAAATCATGCGGAGGATGCTGCTCGCGGTGCTGGTCACGCCGCTCGTGCTCGCAATCGCCGGTTGTGCGACGCTCGCCGCCGCCCCGGGCACAGCTCCGACGACGGCGTCGGCGGAGCCCACCGCACAGCGGCTGACCACGTCCGTACCGGTCACGGTTCTCGAGGCGAATGACGGCCCCCAGCTCTGCACGGGCATGATTCTCGACTCGTTGCCGCCCCAGTGCTCGGGTACCCGGCTCGAAGGGTGGAACTGGGACGACCACGCGGGCCAGTTCTCCACCGCCGGTGGACTCGACGGGGCGACGGCCGTGCCGGACGTCGGTCCCCCGGTCGTGCGGTGGGGCGAGTTCGTCGTCACCGGGACCTACGACCCGCAGCGGGACGTCCTGGCCGTCGACGAAGCGATACCGGCGTCCGAGGCGCCCGCGCCGACGCCCACGTCCGCACCGGCATCACCGGATTCCACCTTCCGCTCGCCCTGCCCGGCGCCGGCGGGTGGCTGGACCCTCGTGGACCCGAAGCGAGCGACCGATGCGGACCTCCAGCGTGCCGAGGAGACCGCGAACGGGTTGCCGAATCTGTCCGTGACCTGGGTCGACACCATCACGCTGGCGGACCCGACCCTCAGCGACCTCGAGGCGACCTACACCGACCCCGCCCGCACGATCCTGAATGTGCGCGTGACCGCGGACCCCGCCGGAGCGGAGGCGGCGATGCGGGCCGTTTACGGCGGCATGCTGTGCATCTCCACCGGCGGACACGCGGCCGGTGAGCTGCAGCGGATCGCCGACGAACTCTGGGCGAACGCGAACAGCGGCACGCTCGGCTCGCCGGGTACGCGCCTGGAGTGGGCCACGCCGGACGACCTGGCGGACCGTGTCGACGTCCAGGTCGTGTATGACGACGGTTCCCTGCAGGCCGATCTCGACGAGCGATACGGTGCCGGCGTCACGGTGGTCTCGTCCGTGCTGCAGCACGTCGGCTGACGACACGCGAGCGCCGGTGCGTCACGCGAGCATCGTGAAGACGGACTCGGCGTTGGTCGCGGCCTTGACGAGGCTCGCGGTGGCCATCGGGGCGAGCGGGGAGTCCTGCGGGCGTCCGCCCCCGGCCAGGAACGCGGCCTGAGCCCGCAACTGCGCGACGACCTCGGTCCGGCGCGGGACGGCCGGTGGCACGAAGCGCTCCACGGCGTCCGCGAGCGCGGTGAGCGCCGGTGGCTCGAGCGCGACGTTCACCCCGGTACTGCAGTGCACCAGGTCCACGAAGACCGTTCCGCCCGAGCCCCGGACACCGAAGACCGCGCGATTGTTGTTGTTCGGGCCGATCGCGATCCGGGTGGCCGAAGCGAGGTCGACCCGGCGACGGAAGACCCACACCCGCGTTGTCGTGATCGACCCGTGGTCTGCGTCCAGCACGGTGCGCGTGGCCAGCATTCCGGCGAAGATCAGGCACAGGACCGGAGTCCCGATGAGTGCCCAGGCGCGATTGGCCGGCTGCGTGACGGCGATGATGACGCCGACCACGATCACGACGCCGAAGATGGCGGCACCGATGAGGGTGGAGGTGCGCGTCTGGGGGAGTCTCAATCGCATGTCCCGTCCCCTCATCCGCCGGCCCTCGTCATTCTCGCCTGATGCCCCGGGACGCGGTAGATGGTCTGCGCTCGGCCTCTGTTAGACTTGATCGGCTCGAACCACAGTTTCGGGCATCCCACACCTTCTGCAGTTCCGTTCGACGCGCCTCGGCGTACGTGTCGTCCGGGCGAGGGAGTGGAGATACGCCCGTGAGTCACGAAAGTCGCGACCACGTCATCGAAAGGAACAACGTCGTGTCGACGAAGTCCCGTACCCGTAGCAAGGCGCGCCTGTCGCGTTCGCTCGGTGTCGCCCTCACCCCGAAGGCCGCCCGCATCCTCGAGAAGCGTCCTTACGCTCCCGGTGAGCACGGCCGCACCAAGCGCAAGCAGGACAGCGACTACGCCGTCCGCCTCCGCGAGAAGCAGCGTCTGCGTGCCCAGTACGGCATCCGCGAGAAGCAGCTTCGCATCGCGTTCAACGAGGCTCGCCGCAGCGAGGGCCTGACCGGTGAGAACCTGGTCGAGCTCCTCGAGGTGCGCCTGGACGCCCTCGTGCTGCGCGCCGGTTTCGCCCGCTCCACCTCGCAGGCTCGCCAGCTCGTCGTGCACCGTCACATCCTCGTCGACGGCCAGCTCGTGGACCGCCCCTCCTTCCGCGTGAAGCCGGGTCAGACCATCCACGTCAAGGCCAAGAGCGAGGGCCTCGAGCCCTTCCAGGTCGCGGCCGCCGGCGGACACGCCGACGTCCTGCCCCCGGTCCCGGGTTACCTCGAGGTCGAGCTGGACAAGCTGCAGGCCAAGCTGGTCCGCAAGCCGAAGCGTGCCGAGGTTCCGGTCACGTGTGAGGTTCAGCTCGTGGTCGAGTACTACGCAGCTCGCTGATCACAGCAACCACAGGAGAGGCGTCGGGGCAACCCGGCGCCTCTTCGCGTCTACGATGGAGGGATGTCGGTGCGTCCGGCATCCTCTGCGAATCGAACGAAGGACGGTCCCATGAAGAAGGTGCTCTGGTTCCTGGTCGGCATGGCCGCGGGATTCGTCGCCGCGCACTTCGTCAACAAGGACCCGCGTGGCCGCGAGGCACTCGCTGAGCTGGACGCACGGATCAACGAGTTCACCGATCGCATCGGTGAGGCCTACCGCGAGCAGGAGGCGACGCTCTCGGCGATCGTCGATGACGCCGCGGCATCGGTCAAGAACGCCGCCAAGACCTCCCTCTGAGCACCCCAGGCCCACGGGCCGCATCACAAGGACACGATCCACACCCATGAAGACCGCGGACATCGCGCAGCGCTATCTCGACTTTTTCCAGCGCAAGAACCACACCATCGTCCCCTCCGCGTCGCTGGTCAGCGACGACCCGTCGATCCTGTTCACGATCGCCGGTATGGTGCCGTTCATCCCGTACCTGACCGGTGTGGTGCCGGCGCCGTACCCGCGCGCCGCAGACGTGCAGAAGTGCATCCGCACCAACGACATCGAAGAGGTCGGCAAGACCGCCCGTCACGGCACGTTCTTCCAGATGCTCGGCAACTGGTCCTTCGGTGACTACTTCAAGGAGGGCGCCATCACGATGGCGTGGGAGTTCCTCACCTCCGCCGAGGAATACGGTGGACTGGGCTTCGACCCGGACCGCCTCTGGGTGACGGTCTTCGAGACCGACGACGAGGCCGAGTCGATCTGGCGCGACGTGGTCGGTCTGCCCGCCGAACGCATCCAGCGTCTCGGGCGCGCGGACAACTACTGGCACACCGGCCAGCCCGGCCCCGGCGGTCCGGACTCGGAGATCTTCTACGACCGCGGCCCGGAGTACGGCAAGGACGGCGGCCCGGCCGCCGACGATGACCGCTACATGGAGATCTGGAACCTGGTCTTCATGCAGGACCTCATCACGAACGTCCGCTCCGGCGTCGACTTCGACATCGTCGGCGAGCTGCCGCACAAGAACATCGACACCGGCATGGGTCTCGAGCGCATCGCGTTCCTCAAGCAGGGCGTCGAGAACATGTACGAGATCGACCAGGTCCGTCCGGTCCTGGACAAGGCCGTCGAGCTCTCCGGTCGCGCGTACGGCGCCGACCACGCCGACGACGTCCGCTTCCGCGTGATCGCCGACCACGTGCGGTCCGCCCTGATGCTGCTCTCGGACGGCGTGACGCCCTCGAATGAGGGCCGCGGTTACATCCTGCGTCGCCTGATGCGTCGCACGATCCGCTCGATGCGCCTGCTGGGCGTGGAGCGGGCGACCTTCCCCGAGCTCTTCCCCGTCTCGCGCGACGCGATGAAGGCCGGTTACCCGGTCGTGGAGAGCGACTGGGAGCGCATCTCGACGTACGCCTATGCCGAGGAGCAGACGTTCCTGCGCACGCTCGCCTCCGGTTCGGCGATCCTGGACGAGGCCGTCGAAGCCACCAAGAAGTCCGGTTCGGCGGCGCTGGCCGGTGACGAGGCCTTCCTGCTGCACGATACCTACGGCTTCCCGATCGACCTCACGGTCGAGATCGCGGAGGAGGCCGGACTCAGCGTCGACCGCGACGCGTTCAACGAGCTCATGCAGGCCCAGCGCGCCCGCGCCAAGGCCGACGCGAAGAGCCGCAAGCGCGCGATCGCCGACCTCAGCGTGTACCGCGACTTCCGTGCGCAGGGTGAGACGGTCTTCACCGGGTACACCGAGCTGGAGACCGGATCGCGCGTGCTCGGCATCCTCGTGGACGGCCTCAGCGTCGACCGCGCCGGAGTCGGCACGGTGGCCGAGGTCATCCTCGCCGAGACCGCGCTGTACGCCGAATCCGGCGGCCAGGTCGCCGACAAGGGCGTCATCGTCGGTCCCGGCTACGAGCTGGATGTCCTGGACGTGCAGAAGCCCGTACCGGGCCTGGTCAGCCACACCGTCGAGGTCATCGACGGTGAGGTCGCGGTCGGCATGGCCGCGACGACCGTGGTGGACGCCGCGAACCGTCACGCCGCGCGCCAGGCGCACTCCGCGACGCACCTCGTGCACGCGGCCCTGCGCGACACGCTCGGCAAGTCGGCGACGCAGTCCGGTTCGCTGAACCGCGCCGGATACATGCGCTTCGACTTCTCCTGGAGCCAGGCGCTGTCCGGTGCCACGAAGAGCGAGATCGAGGAGATCACGAACAACGCGATCGCCGCGAATCTCGAGGTGACCACCCGCGTGATGTCGCTGGATGAGGCCAAGGCCGCCGGTGCGATGGCGCTGTTCGGTGAGAAGTACGGCTCGGTCGTGCGCATGGTCGACATCGGCGGTCCCTGGTCGCGCGAACTCTGCGCTGGAACGCACGTCGCCGCCAGCTCGGAGATCGGGCTCGTCAGCCTGATCGGCGAGTCCTCCGTGGGTGCGTCGAACCGTCGCGTCGAGGCGCTCGTGGGCCAGGACGCGTTCCGCGAACTCGTCGCCGAGCGCACGCTCGTGAACGAGCTGACGGCATCCCTGAAGACGCCGCGCGACCAGCTCACGTCCCGCATCGCGGAGCTGTCCGCGAACCTCAAGACCGCGGAGAAGAAGATCGCCGCGTTCGAGGCGCGTGCCCTGGCGGACCAGGTTCCGGCGCTGGCGCAGACCGCATCCGCGGAAGGCCCGTACCAGGTCGTCACCGCCGACCTCGGCGCGGTCGGCTCCGCAGACGACGTCCGCTCCCTGGTGAACTCCGTGCGTGAGCGCCTGGGCTCCGTGCCCGCCGTCGTCGCTCTCGCGGGTGTCGCCGGTGAGCGTCCGACCGTGGTGGTTGCGACCAACCCGGCAGCCCGTGACGCGGGCGCGAAGGCCGGAGCCCTCGCCAAGATCGCCGCCGGCGTGCTCGGCGGTGGCGGTGGCGGTCGCGACGACATGGCTCAGGGCGGTGGCACCGATGCCTCCGCGGTCGACGCCGCGCTGCGCGCCGTTCGCGACGAGCTCGGGCGGGCATGACGGACTTCCGCCGCGGCGTGCGGATCGGCGTCGACGTGGGCAAGGCCCGCGTCGGCGTGGCACGCTGCGATCCGGACGGCATGCTCGCGACACCGGTGGAGACCGTTCCGCGGGACGATGCCGCGGTGGCGCGCGTCCTCGCCATCGCCGCGGAGCAGGACGCGGTGGCGATCGTGGTCGGCCTGCCCCTGAACCTGCGCGGCGAGGACACCCCCTCGACCGCGGACGCGCGCGCCTTCGCGGCCGCGCTCCGGGCCGCAGACCTGCCGGTCCACATGATCGACGAACGTCTGACAACGGTGTCCGCGCACAGCCAATTGCGCAGCGTGGGTCGAAACCAGAAGCAGTCCCGTGGCATCGTGGACCAGGTCGCCGCCGTGGTGCTGCTGCAGCAGGCGATCGACATCGAGAAGCGCACCGGTAACCCGGCCGGTGAACCCGTCCCACCCCAGGAGCAGGTGTGAGCACACCCTCGGACCCCCGTCCCGACGACGCGACGCCCCGATCACGACGCGAGCTGCGCGAATCCGCGGCGCGCGGCGACTCACCCGAGACCGGACGACGCGTCCCGGTTCCGCCCCCGGTGGTCGCACCGGCTGAGGCGAACGAAGCGACGCGCGCCCTCCCGATTCAGCAGGCGGAGCCGACGGTGGTCTCCGCCTCCTCGTTGCGTGACGGGAACGACGGCACCGGCGAGGAGCGTCGCGCTCGGGGACGCGCCGACGTTCACGGCGACGGTCTGACGGACATGGCCGACCTGTTCAGCGGAGAGCCGGTTCGGCCCGTGGACAAGCAGAAGAAGCGCCGCGGACGTCGCCGCGGCTGCCTCTGGGCGTTCCTGATCGTCCTCGTCATCCTGGGCGCGATCGCCGGCGCCGGGGCCGTGGTCTGGAACGTGTACGGCGAGCAGATCAAGTCCTTCATGGGTGTTTCCGAACCGCTGGACTACGCCGCCGGCCAGGAGGGCGCCGAGACGAGCATCCAGATCAGCAGCGGCGACACGGGACGCGTGATCTCGACCACGCTGTTCCAGGCCGGAGTCACCAAGACCGACACGGCGTTCTACCAGTACCTGGTCAAGTCGGGGAAGAACCCGGACTTCTACCCGGGCGTGTACCGGGTGCACGAGAAGATGACCTCCGCTGCGGCCCTGACGGCACTCCAGGACCCCGCGAATCGGCTGGAGAACTCGCTGCTGGTGCGCGAGGGAGACTCGACCCAGACGATCCTGCCCGCCCTGGCCGAGGTGCTGGGCGTGGACGCGAAAGAGGTCACCGCCGCCGCCGCGAAGCCGAAGGACTTCGGCGTGAACGCGTCGTCGTTGGAGGGGTGGCTGTTCCCGGCGACGTACGAGTTCGACAAGGGCACCTCCGTCCACGACGCACTGCAGAAGATGGTCGACCGGATGAACCAGTCCCTGGATCAGATCGGCGTACCGAAGGATGACCGCCAGCGGATCCTGACGATCGCCTCGATCGTGCAGCGCGAGGGTCGCACGGACGACTTCCCGAAGGTCGCTCGCGTGATCATGAACCGTCTGGCCCCGGACAACACCGAGACCCACGGTCTGCTGCAGATGGACTCCACGGTCGCCTATGGCGTCGGCAAGATGCACAACGGCGTGGTCTCCACCACGGACGAGGACCGTGCCAACGACAACCCGTACAACACGTACCTGCACCCGGGCCTGCCGGCCGGGCCCATCGCGAGCCCGGGCGATGCGGCCATCACCGCCGCCCTGCATCCGGCGGACGGTCCGTGGTACTACTTCGTCACGGTGAACCTCGACACCGGCGAGACGCTCTTCGCCAAGACCTATGCCGAGCAGGAGGCGAACGAGAAGAAGTGGCACGAGTGGTGTGCTGCGAATCCGGACTCGGGGTGCTGAACGCGATGACCCGCCTGGAGGTCTGGGGCGATCCGATCGACCACAGTCGCTCGCCCGCGCTGCACGGCGCCGCCTATCGGGCTCTGGGCCTGGACTGGGAGTACGGTCGCCGGCGGGTGTCGGAGGAGAGCTTCGAGCGGGAGTTCGTCACGGCGCGTGCCGAACTGCGCGGACTGTCGCTGACCATGCCCCTGAAGGACTGCGCCTACGCCGCCGGCCCGTGGCGTGACGCGCGCGCCATTCGCACGGGCGTCGCCAACACGCTGCTGCTGACCGAAGCCGAACCACGGGCGTTCAACACCGACGTCGGCGGACTCGTGCTGGCGCTGGCTGAGCATGACGTGACCGAACCCCGCACGGCCCGCATCATCGGGTCCGGGGCGACGGCGTCCTCGGCCGTGGTCGCCTTCGCGGAGGCGGGCGTGCGCGACCTCGAGGTGGTGGCGCGCAGTGCGCTGAAGGCGGCGGCGATCGCGGAACAGGCCGCCGATCTCGGGATACGAGCGACAGTGCGCGCGTTGGATGAGACCGGCGCGATGACGCCGGTCGACGCCACCATCGCCACCCTCCCCGGCGGCACCGAACTCGCTGCCGACGTGAACAGCGCGCTCGCCGAGAACGGCGGCGCGCTCGTGGACGTCGTGTATGCGCCGTGGCCCTCGGCGCTGGCGCTGGCGTGGCAGAGTGCCGGTCGTCCGGTCGCGTCGGGACTGGACATGCTGCTGCACCAGGCGCTCCTGCAGGTACGGATCTTCGTGACCGGCGAGGTGGCCGAGCCGTTGCCGAACGAGAGCGTCATATTGGCGGAGATGCGCTCGGCGCTCATGGGAGACTAGAGCAATGCTCCGCGTCCTCACTGCCGGTGAATCCCACGGCCCCGAACTCGTCGCGATGATGGAGGGACTGCCGGCCGGCGTCCCGGTCCGTCTCGATGACATCCGCGCCGACCTCGCCCGCCGGAAGCTCGGTTACGGACGTGGATCGCGCATGAAGTTCGAGCAGGACGAGCTCCACCTGAGCGGTGGCGTGCGCCACGGATACTCCCTGGGCGGTCCGATCGCGTTGCGCATCGGCAACACCGAATGGCCCAAGTGGACCGAGGTCATGAACCCGGAACCGACGGAGCTGACCGAGAAGTCCCGCGGACGCGGCGCGGCCCTGACCCGTCCGCGCCCGGGTCACGCCGACCTGGTGGGCATGCAGAAGTACGGTTTCGACGAGGCTCGCCCGATCCTGGAGCGTGCCAGCGCCCGCGAGACCGCCGCCCGTGTCGCGCTGGGTGCGATCGCGAAGTCGTTCCTGTCGGAGTTGGGGATTCGGCTGGTCAGCCACACCCTGTCCATGGGTCCGGTCGCCGTCCCGGATGGCGCGCCGCTGCCGACGCCGGACGATGTCGATGCCCTGGACGCCGACCCGCTGCGGTGCTTCGACGCGGCCACCAGCGAGCGCATGGTCGCCGAGGTGGATGAGGCGAAGAAGACCGGCGACACGGTGGGCGGCATCGTCGAGGTCCTGGCCTACGGCCTGCCGCCGGGGCTCGGTTCGCACGTGCAGTGGGACCGACGCCTGGATGGCAAGCTCGCCCAGGCCGTGATGAGCATCCAGGCCATCAAGGCGGTGGAGATCGGTGACGGTTTCGTCACCACGACCCGTCGCGGATCCGCGGCGCACGACGAGCTCTACGCCGCGGCTGACGGCATCACCCGGTCCTCGGACAAGGCGGGCGGCATCGAGGGCGGCATGTCCACGGGCACCGTGCTGCGTGTGAAGGCCGGTATGAAGCCGATCGCGACGGTTCCGCACTCGCTGCACACCGTTGACATCGCCACGGGCGAGGAATCCGGCGCCCACCACCAGCGCTCCGACATCAGTGCCGTCCCGGCCGCGGGCGTCGTGGCGGAGGCCATGGTCGCGATCACGCTCGCCGACGCCGTCCTGGAGAAGTTCGGTGGGGATTCGGTGGAGGAGACCCGACGCAACCTGCAGGCGTACCTCGCGGCCATCCCGGAGTCGCTGCGCACCGCGACGGCGAGCGATCCGTCGCTGACCACCGGTGCCTGAGGTCTCCCGCGCACTCGTGCTGGTCGGTCCGATGGGGGCCGGCAAGAGCAGCATCGGGCGCAAGCTCGCCAAGCTCATCGGGACGACGTTCACCGACACCGATGCGGTGATCGTGCGCGAGCACGGGGCCATCGCGGACCTGTTCGCCACGCACGGGGAAGCGCACTTCCGTGCCATCGAGGAGCGGACGGTCGCCGAGGCGGTCGCCGCCGGCGGCATCGTGGCACTCGGCGGTGGCGCGGTGATGTCCGCCGCGACCCGTGCGGTGCTGCGGGATCACGACGTGGTGCTGCTCACCGTGCGCCCCGAAGTGGTGGCGCGCCGGATCTCCGGCGCGGCGCGGCCCCTGCTGAACGCGGGTGACGCGATGACCGAATGGACCCGCATCATGCAGGCGCGGCGTCCGCTGTACGACGAGGTCGCCGACGCGACCTTCGACACGTCCACGGGCCACATCTCGGCCGTCGTGGAGAGCATCGCCGACTGGGCGAAGGAGAGGCAGTCATGACCGAGACCACCATTCACGTCAGCGGCGAACCGGGCTACGACGTCGTGATCGGTTCCGGCGTGCTCGCTCGCCTCGGCGCGACGCTCCCGGCCGCGGCTCGCAAGGTCCTCGTGGTGCACCCGCCGACCCTCGCCGCGCAGGCCGAGGAGCTGCGCGCGACGCTCATGGGCGACCGCGAGGTGATCCTCGCGGAGGTGCCCGACGCCGAGGCCGGCAAGCGCATCGAGGTCGCCGCGTTCTGCTGGCAGATCATGGGCAAGAGCGATTTCACCCGGACCGACGCCGTCGTGGGCTTCGGCGGCGGTGCGGTCACCGACCTCGCCGGTTTCGTCGCCGCCACGTGGCTGCGCGGTGTCCCGGTCGTGCAGGTGCCGACGACCGTGCTCGGCATGGTGGACGCATCGGTCGGCGGTAAGACCGGCGTGAACACGGCAGAGGGCAAGAACCTCGTCGGTGCCTTCTGGGCCCCCCACGCCGTGCTGGCCGACCTGGACCTGCTCCGGACGCTCTCGCGCAACGAGGCGGTCGCCGGGTTCGCCGAGGTCGTCAAGGCCGGCTTCATCCGATACCCGGAGATCCTCGACATCGTGCGGGCGGACCCGGAGAAGGCCGTGGATCCCACCACCGCGGAGTTCCGTCGCTGCATCGAGCTCGCGATCCGGATGAAGGCCGACGTCGTGGGGGAGGACTTCCGCGAGGCGGGACTGCGCGAGATCTTGAACTACGGCCACACGCTCGCGCACGCGATCGAACATGCCGAACGGTACGGCTGGCGCCACGGCGCGGCGGTCTCCGTCGGCATGATGTACGCCGCCGAGCTGTCCCGCCTGGCCGGGCGACTCAGCGACGAGGCGGTGGATCTGCACCGGGAGGTGCTGACCCTGCTCGGGCTGCCGACGCAGTACCGCGCCGGCGCGTGGCCGGGCCTGCTGGCCACGATGCAGCGCGACAAGAAGTCTCGCGGCGGCATGCTCCGTTTCATCGTGCTCGACGATATCGCGCGTCCCACCGTGCTGCAGGCCCCGGACGAGTCCCTGCTGTTCGCGGCGTACCAGGAGATCGCCGAGGACCCGCGCAACGCGATCCGCGCCACCGGCGTCAAGCTCGGCTGACGCGCGTCCGGCTCGGTACCCGCTGAGGTCGGGGAGTTCGCGTTCGCGCTCGGGTGAGCGGTTCGCCCGATTCGCGGCTCAGGGGAGGAGCCCCGCAGCGGTGAACGCGCGTCCGAGGATCTCGCGCAGAACCGGCTCCTTCCGGGCGTTGTACTCCATGACGAGCTCGCCGGCGGCGGTCGACTCGGTGGCGGCGGAGCGCTTCGCCTCCGCATAGAGCAGCCGGTCCGCCTCATCGCGGCGGAGATGATCGCGCAGCACGAGGTGCTTGTAGGTCTCCGGGCTGTCCGGACCGAACACATGCAGGTTGACGGCCGGATCGCTGCCGCGGAGCATCCGGTGTTCGTGCCACCAGGGCTCGCGGACTCGGAGCTCGAAGCCGGCGGCGTGCAACGCCGGCAACCAGTCGGCCTCGCGCTCCGGACGGGCCACCGTGAGATCGACATCGATCACCGGCTTGGCCGCAAGTCCGGGAACGGCCGTGGACCCGACGTGATCCACACGCAGCACGCGGGCGCCGAGGACGTCCCGGATGCGCGCCGCGACCTGCCGATACTGCTCGGGCCAGGTCGGATCGGGTGCGACCACGGTGACGGGTACTCCGCGCTCCGGGGCCACGACCCAGGGGGACAGGCCCGGCGGAGGCGTGTCCTCCAGGACGGCGATGATCTGTTCCGGAGTGGGCATCATGCCACTGTAGCCGCGACTGCGGGGCCGGGGTATCGCGAGGGCGGGGGGATCGGCGTAGCGTCGCGAGCGGGCGATGGACGGAGGGACACGTCATGCAGAAGATCATCCCGAGCATCTGGAGCGCCGGCGTCGCGGACGAGCAGGGCGCCTTCTACACCGCGGCCATTCCGCACACGGACTTCACGGTCACCGGTCGATATCCGCAGGCCGGACTGCCGGAGGGCCAAGCCGCGCTCGCGGGCAGGACGCTGGCGGGGGATGTGGTGATCGACGGATACCGCATCGTGCTCATCAACGCGGGCGATGAGTATCGACCGACCCCGGCGACGTCGTTCGCACTGCGCTTCCGGACGCGGGATGCCGAGGAGGCGACGTGGGAGCGGCTCGGGGACGGCGGACAGATCATGATGCCGCTGCACGAGTACCCGTTCAACGACTGGTACGGCTGGGTGCAGGATCGATACGGCGTCAGCTGGCAGCTGATGCTGGACGAGGACGAGCCCGCGCATCCCCGAGTCACCCCGACGCTGGCGTTCAGCGGCCCGGTTCAGAACCGCGCGGCGGAGGCCATGATGTTCTACACCGGCGTTCTGCCGGACTCGGCCGTCGGGTTCGCGGCGACGTATCCCGAGGCGCGCGGTCCCGCGCGCGCGGGAGATGTCATGTACGGCGAGTTCCTGCTGGCCGGCCAGCCCTTCGCCGCGATGGACTCCGGCAATGACCTCGTGCCGTCCTTCACGCCGGGATTCTCGCTCATGGTCGAGTGCTTCGATCAGGGTGAGATCGACCGATACTGGACGGCGCTGTCGGCCGTGCCGGAAGCGGAGCAGTGCGGATGGCTGGTGGACAAGTACGGCCTCAGCTGGCAGATCGTTCCCGCGAACATGGACGCTCTGATGCAGCGGCCGAACGCGTTCGAGCACATGTCGGCGATGACGAAGCTGATCATCGCCGACTTCTGAGCGATCGCGCGAGCGCCCGGCTGGTAGCGTCGCGGCATGACCACCCCGCGCCGCCTGCTGCTCGTCAACGGTCCGAACCTGAACCTGCTCGGGACGCGACAGCCGGAGGTGTACGGCACGGACACGCTGTCGGACGTCGTCGCGCTGGTGCGGGAGACGGCCCGGGCCCGGGGCTTCGAGGTGCGCGACGTGCAGTCCAACCACGAAGGCGAGCTGATCGACGCGATTCACGACGCTCGCGCGGACTGCGCCGGCATCGTGATCAACGCGGGCGGGCTCACGCACACATCCGTCTCCCTCCGGGACGCCCTGGCGAGTGTGGCTCTTCCGGTGGCGGAAGTGCACATCTCGGACATCAACGCCCGTGAGGAATTCCGGCGCTTCTCCTACATCCGCGATGTCGCGGCGGTGCACGTGATCGGGGAAGGCGTTCCGGGATACGCCGTTGCGACCGAACGCCTCATCGCCATGCTGAGCGGGCTCGCGGAGGGCTGAGTCGAGGGTCGGGCACCGGCCTGGCGAAACCGCACGAAGGGGCGCGAACGGACCCGGCCGGGTTGCTTTCGGGCTGATCCGATAGAATCGTGTGTCGGCCATCGTCGACCCACTCTCACACGAACGGAACTCTCACCCCATGGCATCCACCGCGGACATCAAGAACGGCGTCGTCCTGAAGATCGACGGACAGCTGCTGAGCGTGGTGGAGTTCCAGCACGTCAAGCCGGGCAAGGGCGGCGCGTTCGTGCGCACCAAGCTCAAGAACGTCGTCTCGGGTAAGACCATCGACCGCACGTTCAACGCCGGTGCCAAGGTCGAGATCGAGAACGTCGACCGTCGTGACTTCCAGTACCTCTACAACGACGGCGACAACTTCGTCTTCATGGACGTCTCGGACTACGACCAGATCAACGTTCCGGCCGCCACCGTCGGTGACGCCGCGAACTTCATGCTGGAGAACCAGAACGTCACGATCGCGCTGAACAACGGCACCCCGCTGTACGTCGAGCTGCCCGCCTCGGTCATCCTCGAGATCACGTACACCGAGCCCGGCCTGCAGGGCGACCGCTCGTCGGCCGGCACCAAGCCCGCCACCGTCGAGACCGGCTATGAGATCCAGGTTCCGCTGTTCCTCGAGACCGGCACCAAGGTCAAGGTCGACACCCGCACGGGTGACTACCTCGGCCGCGAGAAGTAAGCCTTGAGCGCACGCACGAAGGCGCGCAAGCGCGCCCTCGACATCCTCTTCTCGTCGGACGTCCGAGGCGACGACCTCGCCGTGACGCTGGCCGCCGAGGCCGCCCGCGCCGCGGGGGAGCCGGCCCGCGAGGCGTCCTGGCTCTACGCCCGCGAGATCGTGGACGGCATCATCGATCACGGCGACGAGATCGATGAGCAGATCGTCACGCACGCGCGCGACTGGAAGCTGGAGCGCATGCCCACGATCGACCGAGCGCTGCTGCGCATCGGCACGTGGGAGATCCTGCACAACGACGAGGTCCCCACGGCCGTCGCGATCGACGAGGCGGTGGAACTCGCCAAGGAGTTCTCCACGGACGACTCCGGCTCTTTCGTCCACGGTGTTCTGGCTCGCATCGCGCGCTCGAACTGACGTCATGACCGAACGCCGCTCCCGAGGATACGGGGGCGGCGTTCGGCGTTTCGCCGTGCTCGCGGCGGTGGGGCTGATCACCGTGTTCGCCTGGGCGGAGTGGGAGTCCTGGCGCGCGTCCCGGACGGGGTACGACGCCCCGGCGCCGCAGGGCGGGCGGCGAGTCGTGATCGTGCTCGGCTACGGCAATCGCGGCGAGCGTGCGAACTTCATCAACCGCTGGCGCGTGCACGCCGGTCTGCGCACCCTGGCCGGGGAGCGGGGCGAGCGGTTGCTGATCCTCAGCGGCGGTCCGGTGCACTCCGATCGTCCGGAAGCGCAGATCCTTGCCGCCGAGGCGCGTCGGCGCGGATACCGGGGTCCGATGCTCGTGGAGACCAACAGCCGCAGCACGGTGCAGAACATCGAGAACACGATCCCGTTACTGCGGACGGACGATCGCATCTCCATCGTGTCCGATCCGGTGCACGCCGTGCGGGCCCGCGCCCTGCTGCGCGCACGACGGCCCGACCTCGCCGCGCGGCTGGTGGTCGGACGCGAATATCGCTTCGGCGAACGTCCGGCGGAGAAGCTGGTCGGCGCCATTCGCTCGAAGGCGGCGGGTAGGCCGACCGGGTAGGTCCGGTGTGTTGGGGTACCAATTGTGAATTCTTTCCAATAATCTCTTCCCACACCCGTCTTGTTGTGCGCTCTGGGGAGAGCGCCGCAAGGGCCGCCACCATCTTGGGGAAGATTCGTGCACCCTCACAGCACCTCACGCGCGCGAAAGCGCCTTTTTTCAGCGATCACCGGAATCGCGATCGCCGCTCTCGCTGCGGTCGGACTCGGCGCGCTGCCGGCTTCGGCGGCCCCTTCGGGTCAGCGCGGCTACATCACGATTCACAACGAGACCGCCTCGGAGGACCTGGACCAGGACTTCGGTTACACGGTCTCGCCCGCGGCGGGATCGACGACCTCGTTCACCCTGAACGATCACACGTCGGTCGATCTCAATGTGAACTTCGCCGATATCGCGATCTCTCAGGACAGCGCCGAGCAGTCGACGCTGTGGGCGACCGACCTGCAGTCGCAGGTCTGGACGCGCGCCGGGGGATCGAGCGACTGGGTGGTGGTGCCGGGTGTGACGGGTACGCGCGTCGCTGGTACGGACTCGGCCACCAGCGTGTTCGTGATGACTGCGACCGCGGTCGTGCGCGCAGGTTCGCAGACGGCATCCTTCGGCGCACCCACCGGTTGCACGCTGACGGGTATCGCCAGCAACGGTGCGACCCTGCTCGCGGCCTGCGACAACGGCTCTCTGTACCAGTACAACGGTTCCCTCACCGCCGGCGGCACCAACTGGCGGAAGATCACGCTGCCGAGCAATTACGCGGCGCGTGAGGTCGCGATCAACGCGTCGAACAAGGTCATCACGTCCGGTCGGACCACGACGATCAACACCTTCACGCTGAATGCGGCGACCGGCGCGATCACCGGCGGTGTGACGTCCATGTCGGCCGCCAATGCGGGCGTCGCGGTGTCCAAGGCCGGTCGATTCTATGCAGTCAACGCCCTGAACACGACCCCGACCACGTCGTCCGACGGCACGAACTGGACCCAGCTGCCGAAGGCTCGGCAGAGCAGCCGTGTAGCGGCCGCCGATTCCGGCCGTGTGTGGATGGTGAACCCCCGAGGTCAGAGCGGCAACGCCACCGCCCTGGGAACGACCCTCTTCTCCCTGGGTGCAGACGGCACGTTCTACGATGATGAGCGGATCCGCACGGACGGTGGGCACGGGAACACCGTCCACCTGTCCGTCGCCGCGGGGACGTACCACGTTGCCCAGTCGACGCCGACGTCGTGGGTCAACCAGTCCATCGTCTGTGCTATGCCGGACGGGTCGCAGCAGACCTACAACACGACATCCGACGCCGTCGACATCACCGTCGCCGCCGAACAACATGTGGTCTGCACGTTCAAGAACGTCTATTCCGCGTCCGCGGAGAAGATCTCCGCGTCGTGCACCGAGCCGTACCTCGACACGTTCGGAACGGGTAAGCCGAACGTCGTCAGCGCGCTTCCGCCGGGACTCACGTCCTACCACTACAACCCCAAGAACAACGCCGGTGCGGCGACCAACGACGGCTACTACAACGTCGTGACCAACACCGGAACGTCTGCATGGTTTGCCGGCAATTACCAGGACCACACAGGTCAGGCCGACGATGACGGCAACATGATGTTCGTCAACGCCAGTTACAGCCCGGGCGTGTTCTACCAGAAGCGCTTCACCGGAGCGACCGCGAACACCCCCTACACGTTCTCGGCCTGGATCCTGAACGCGAACAACCTGGACATCAAACCGAACGTCACGTTCCAGGTCATTGACCCCAGCGACGGTCACGTGCTGGAGAAGGTCGACACCGATGAGATCAAGACGACCGGCACCTGGGACCAGTACGGGCTCACCTTCTCGACGGACAAAACCGAGTTCATCCTGCAGATGGTCAACAACGCCGTCGGTGGAAACGGCAACGACCTCGCGATCGACGACGTGCGCTTCGGAATCACGTGTGCGCCGGTGACCTTCGCCAAGGTCCTGGACTCGCCGCGCCCGGCCGACAGCGATCAGTACACCCTCGAGGTGCGCGATGCCGCACCGAACGGCCCCGTCCTCGGCAGCACCACGACGACCGGTACTGGTGACACCCTCGCGCAGGGCAGCGTCACCATCATGCAGCCCATCGAGGCTCCGGTGTACCTCGCCGAGAGCAACGCGGGTACGACCAACTGGGATGACTATCTGACGAGCAAGATCACGTGTGTGGACACGACCGGCGCGACGCCGGATCTGCCGACGAATGCGGACTTCACTGCTCCGGTGCGGGTCGCACCCGCGGCGAACGCGAACGTCGAGTGCACGGTGACGAACATCCCGAAGCGGCACACGCTCACCATCAAGAAGACCGCGATCGACACGTCGTACGCGCAGGTGGGGGACAAGATCCGGTACTCGTTCGCGGTGGAGAACACCGGCAACGAGACGCTGACGAACGTCCACGTCGTGGACACCGTCGACTCGCCGTCCGAGCAGACGGGCCTCTCGGACGAGAGCTGTGAGGTCACGACCCTGGCCCCCGGCGCGACGACGACGTGCTACGCGACCTACACGGTCACGCAGGAGGACATCGACAAGGGCAAGGCGACCGACTCGGCTGTCGCCAAGGGCACGCCGCCCAACCGCCCGGAGGTCACCTCACCGCCGTCGACGGAGGAGGTACTGGCCACGCAGGAGCCGGGTATCTCGGTTGTGAAGACCGCGGTGTCGACGGCCCCGGAGGTGAAGCCGCTGTCGGTGTCGAAGCCGGGCGACGTGATCTCGTACGAGTTCCTCGTGAAGAACACGGGCAACGTCACGCTGAAGAACGTTCAGGTCGATGATGTGCCGGCTGCGCCGGGGAACCTCGAGCGCCTCGGGGACATCACGTGCAAGGTCGACCCCTCGGATGACGGCGAGACGCCGGTCGCCAATGGTGCGGTCACGATTCCGGTCGATGGTCAGGTCACCTGTGTCGCGGATTACACCGTGACGCAGGCCGACATCGACGACCCCGACAAGTCGGTCGACAACACCGCGACGGCGACGGGTACGCCACCGAGCGGCCCCAAGAAGACGTCCGATCCGTCGACGGCGCACGTGCCGGTGGTCCAGAGCCCCGAGCTGACGGTCGTGAAGTCGACCTCGACGGAGTCGGTGTCGTCCACGACTGATGTGATCGCGTATTCCTTCCTGGTGAAGAACACCGGAAACGTGACGCTCACGAAGGTGCGTGTGGATGACCAGCAGCAGGCGCCGGCGGTGAACACGGGTCTGAGCGCGATCGTGTGCCAGGCGACGCCGGCTTCGGCCGAGGTCGCCAACGGCGAGGTGACGCTGGCCCCGGGTGAGGAAACGACCTGCACCGCGACCTACCAGGTCGCGCAGGCGGATCTGGATGACCCGGACCAGCTGGTGCAGGACACCGCGGTCGCGTACGGGACGCCGCCGGTGGGCGACGAGGTTCCCTCGAAGGAGTCCAAGGCAAAAGTCCCCGTGGTCCAGAGCCCCGAGCTGACGGTCGTGAAGTCGACCTCGACGGAGTCGGTGTCGTCCACGACGGATGTGATCGCGTATTCCTTCCTGGTGAAGAACGTCGGGAACGTGACGCTCACGAACGTGCGTGTGGATGACCAGCAGCAGGCGCCGGCGGTGAACACGGGTCTGAGCGCGATCGTGTGCCAGGCGACGCCGGAAGCGGCTGAGGTCGCCAACGGTGCGGTGACGCTGGCGCCGGGTGAGCAGACGACCTGCACCGCGACCTACCAGGTCGCGCAGGCTGATCTGGATGACCCGGACAAGCTGGTGCAGGACACCGCGATCGCGTACGGGACGCCGCCGGTGGGTGACGAGGTTCCCTCGAAGGAGTCCAAGGCAAAAGTTCCGGTGATCCAGGACCCGAAGCTGATCATCGAAAAGTCCACCGCGACGACCTCGGTTTCCGCGGCGGGAACGGTCATCACGTACTCGTTCAAGGTGACCAACGACGGAAACGTCACGCTGTCGAACATCGACGTGACCGACGTCAACCACGCACCGGGCGGCGACGAGACCGTGCCGATGACCGAGTGCGGGCCGTCATCCGTCGCGGGTGACCCGAAGCTGACACTGTCCCCGGGTGCGTCGCTGACGTGCACGGCCGAGTATGAGGTGACCCAGGCGGACATCAACGCCGGCGAGATCGTTGACACGGCGATCGCGCACGGGACGCCGCCCGGCTCGACCGAGCCGATCGACTCCAACGAGGACAAGGTCACCGTGCCGGTCCTGGATGAGCCCGGCTTGTCGATCGTGAAGAAGAACTCGAAGGAGACTCCGGACTACAGCGCGGTCGGAGACAAGATCGACTACACCTTCACGGTGCAGAACACCGGCAACAAGACGCTGACGAATGTCCAGGTCACCGACACGCAGGTCGAACCGGCCGTGCAGGAGGGGCTCTCCGACATCGTCTGCGGGCCGTCCGATAACGCGAACGACACCGTGCCGGGCACGCTGTCACCGAAGGCGATCATGGTCTGCACCGCGACCTACACGGTGACGCAGGCGGACCTCGACCACGGTTCGGTGACGGACTCGGCGATCGCGCACGGCACCCCGCCGACCGGTCCGGAGGTCAAGACGCCGCCGTCCGAGGTCACCGTCCCCGGTGTCCAGGACCCGAAGCTGGATGTCGTGAAGACCGCCAAGCAGGATTCCTTCGCGGAACTGGGCGATGTGATCGACTACTCCTTCGTGGTCACGAACATCGGGAACGTCACGCTCTCGGGTGTGAACGTGACCGACGTGCAGCAGGCGCCGGCTCTGGACGCCAACCTGACCGACATCGTCTGCGGTGCCTCCTCGAACGAGGACGACCCCGCCGGAACGCTGTCGCCGGGCGCGAGCCTGACCTGCACCGCGTCGTACACGACCACGCAGGCGGACCTCGACAACGGTGAGGTCGTCGACGTGGCGACCGCGCACGGCACCCCGCCGGGCGGCACACCGGAGAACCCGAAGCCGGAGACCGACTCGCCGCCGTCGGACGAGCAGGTCCCCGCGACCCAGACTCCGAAGCTGGACGTCGTGAAGACCGCCGCGCAGAAGTCGTTCGCCGCCGTGGGTGATGTGATCGACTACACGTTCGTCGTGACCAACATCGGCAACGTGACGGTGACGGATGTGAACGTGACCGACCAGCAGATGCTGCCGGCCATGAACTCGGGACTGTCGACGATCGTCTGCGGTGCGTCCTCGAACGCGGCGGACCCGGCCGGTGCGCTGTCGCCGGGAGCGTCCCTGACGTGCACCGCGTCGTACACGGTGACGCAGGCTGACCTGGACCACGGCAAGGTGACGGACGCCGCCACCGGCCACGGCACGCCGCCGACCGGCCCGGAGATCGACAGCCCGCCGTCGAAGGTCGAGGTCCCCGGTACGCAGACGCCGAAGCTCGCGGTCGTGAAGACCGCGAAGCAGGACAGCTTCGCTGCCGCCGGTGATGTGATCGACTACACGTTCGTCGTGACCAACACGGGCACCGTGACCGTCACGGACGTGTCCGTCTCGGACGTCCAGGTGGCTCCGGCTCAGGACGCGAACCTGTCCGAGATCGTCTGCGGCGCGTCCTCCGACAAGGCCGACGCCAAGGGGACGCTGTCGCCGGGCGCGAGCCTGGAGTGCACGGCCTCGTACACGATCACGCAGGCCGACGTCGACCACGGTTCGGTGAAGGACGCGGCGACCGCGCACGGCACCCCGCCGGGCACGGACGAGCCGATCGACTCCCCGCCGTCCGAGGTCGAGGTGCCCGGTACGCCGACGCCGAAGCTCGAGGTCGTGAAGACCGCGAAGCAGGACAGCTTCTCGGCGGTCGGTGACGTGATCGACTACACGTTCGTCGTGACCAACACCGGTACCGTGACGCTCACGGGCGTGTCCGTGAGTGACGTCCAGGTGGCTCCGGCGCAGGATGCGAACCTCTCCGCGATGGTCTGCGGTGCGTCCTCGGACAAGGCCGACGTCGAAGGGACCCTGTCGCCGCGCGCGAGCCTGGAGTGCACGGCCTCCTACACGATCACGCAGGCCGACCTCGACCACGGTTCGGTGACGGACGCGGCGACCGCGCACGGCACCCCGCCGGGAACGGACGAGCCGATCGACTCCCCGCCGTCCGAGGTGGACGTCCCCGCGGAGAGCAAGCCGGCGCTGGCGATCGACAAGAAGACCTCGACGACGACGTTCGCTCACGTCGGTGACGAGATCTCCTACGAGTTCGTCGTGACCAACACCGGCAACGTGACCGTCAGCGGCATCGTCGTCGACGATCAGCAGATGCTGCCGGCGCAGAACTCCGGTCTGTCGAAGATCGTCTGCGGTGCGTCCTCCAACGAGGCCGACCCGGCACTGACGCTGTCCCCGGGCGCGTCGCTGACCTGCACCGCGACCTACACGGTCACGCAGGCGGACATCGATCACGGCGACGTGACCGACCGTGCTCGGGCGACCGGTCAGGACCCGGACGGCAACGACGTTCCGTCGAACTTCGACAGCGTCACGGTGCCGGGGACCCCGGTGCCGACGCCGACCCCGACGCCGACGCCGACGCCGACGGAGACGGCCACGCCGACGCCGACGCCGACGGTCACGCCGACCCCGACCCCGACGCCGACGGAGACGGCCACGCCGACCCCGTTGCCGACGTCGACCGCGTCGCCGACGCCGGTTCCGACCGCCACGCCGACGTCCACGCCGCTGCCGACGACCGGTACCCCGGACCTGCGTCCGCTGGGGCTGGCCCCGCGGCTGCTGGTCATGCTCGGCGCGGTCCTGGTCGCGTGCCGGGGACCCCGGTGCCGACGCCGACCCCGACGCCGACGCCGACGCCGACGGAGACGGCCACGCCGACGCCGACGCCGACGGCCACGCCGACCCCGTTGCCGACGTCGACCGCGTCGCCGACGCCGGTTCCGACCGCCACGCAGACGTCCACGCCGCTGCCGACGACCGGTACCACGGACCTGCGTCCGCTGGGGCTGGCCACGCTGCTGCTGGTCATGCTCGGCGCGGTCCTGGTCGTGCGAGCACGGATCGCGAGCCGCCACTGAGCGGGAGGTGATCCCCGGCCCGGTGCCGGGGATCGCCCGATGAACTGAGGCCCACCACTCCGATCGGGGTGGTGGGCCTCAGATCGTTCCCTCGGCGTCTCGCCCAGCTCGCCACCGGCGGGGAGTCGACGGGTCCGATCCGCAGTTCTGCGCCGCCACGAAGGCGTGCGAGACGGTTCGGCCGGGTCTGGCGCTGGCTCAGACGGCCGGCAGCCCGATCCAGCGGGGCGTGCGCGAACGGTAGCGGCGGTAGGAGCGGCCGAAGCGGGAGTCCAGCGCGGCCTCTTCGGTCGGGATCTGGGTCCGGTCGATGACCGCGACGAAGCCGACGACGGGCACCAGCGCGAGGACGGAGCGGCGCACGATCGCGACGGCGACGAGTGCGCCCGTGATCGCGAGGTACATCGGGTTCCGGGTCCACGCGTTCACGCCGGTGGTGACCAGATGCCGAGCACGGTCCGGATGCTCCGGGTCGATCGTGGTCCCGGCCCGACGGAAACCGCCGACCGCGACGAGACCGAATGCGCCGGACGCGATCAGGACCGGTGCGGCGAGGATCCGACTCCCTCGGGTGGACCCGCGGCCGCGGGTGAGGAGCAGCTGCGAACCGGCGGCGATGGCCGCCCAGACCGGGGGAATGATGCGAACCATTCCCGCACCCTACGCCGCTTTCTCACGGCGGTGTTCAGGACCTCCTCACGGGCGACGCCGTAGACTCGTCAGGTTCGACACGCAGGAGGAGCAGCATGCGGATCACGGGACTCGGCCACGCCGGGATGTTCATCGAGACGGCCGGGGGCAACATCCTCGCGGACCCCTGGGTGAAGCCGGCGTTCTTCGGATCCTGGTTCCCGTTCCCGGATAACCGCGGCCTCGATTGGGAGAAGTACGGCCGCGAGGCGGACTTCCTCTACGTCTCGCACCGCCACCGCGATCACTTCGATCCGTGGCTGCTCGAGACGTACGTGTCCAAGGACATCGAGGTGCTGCTGCCGGACTACCCGACCGATGACCTCGAGCAGGACCTGCGCAAGCTCGGCTTCACCAACATCACCTACACGCAGGCCGGCGAGATCATCGAGCGCGGCCCCCTGCGGATCATGGTGACGCCCCTGCGTGCCCCCTCGGACGGCCCGATCGGCGACTCGTCGCTGTCCGTCGATGACGGCACCGCCTCGATCCTGAACCAGAACGACTCGCATCCGCTGGACCTCGAGGCGCTGCTCTCGTTCGGCAAGGTGGACGCCTACTTCACGCAGTTCTCCGGAGCCATCTGGTGGCCGATGGTCTACGACCTCCCGTTGGAGGCGAAGCAGAACTTCGCCCACCTCAAGCGCGAGGCTCAGCACAAGCGCGCGATGTTCTACATCGAGAAGGTGGACGCGCCGCACGTGTTCCCGATGGCCGGTCCGCCGATGTTCCTGCGCGACGACCTCATCGACTCCAACGGCCTCGGCCGCAATGAGTCGGTCGGCATCTTCACCGACCAGGTCGAATTCCTCGCGCGGATGAAGGAGGAGGCCCCGAAGTACGACGGCCACGTCTTCATCCCGGGCACCGTGATCGAGCTGCAGGGCTCGGACATCACCGTCGAGCAGACCTTCTACAGCCAGGACGAGATCGACCGCATGTTCGCGGACAAGTGGGGTTATCTCGAACAGCAGCGCGCCACCCGTCAACAGGAGATCGCCGACGAGGTCGCCTCGCGCGCCGAGGTCCTGGAGCCGGCCGAGATGATGGCGGCCCTGAAGGAGTGGTGGGAACCGCTGATGCGTCGCGCCCGCATCATGCGCAACGGCATCGGGGGCCCCGTCCGGTACACGATCGGCGACCTGGACATGGTGGTGGACTTCCCGAAGGCGAAGATCCGCGAGTACGCGGGGGAGGAGTGCGCCTTCTGGTTCCGCATTCCCGCCGACCTCGTCTCCACGAACATCCGTGATGGCGAGATCGACTGGTCCAACTCGATCTTCCTGTCGATGCAGTTCCAGACCGCGCGCATCGGCAAGTTCAACGAGTTCATCTACACCTTCATGAAGTGCCTCTCGCGCGACCGCATCGAGTACACCGAGAACTGGTACTCCGAGCAGTCCGACCAGACCGAGGACGCTGAGATCGGCGACTGGGTCGTCCAGCGCCGCTGCCCGCACCTGCGCGCGGACCTCACGAAGACCGGCAAGATCGACGAGGACGGCGTGCTCACCTGCTCCCTGCACGACTGGAAGTGGGACCTCAACACCGGCAAGTGCATCACCACGACGGGGCACCCGATCCGCTCGCACCGGATCGGTGACGAGCTGACGCTGGCCGCGACGGCTCCGGCGAACCCCGCCGACGTCTGACCCGGCGCTCGGGCGACGGGGTCAGCCGCGCCCAGCGAGGTGTGCCGCGAGCCAGGGTGCCGTGGGCGTGCTCGCCGGGGTGCCGGCGAGCGCGGCGAGCTCCCGGGGTGAGCCGGCGAAGACGATGCGCCCGCCGTCATCGCCACCGCCCGGTCCCATCTCGATGACGTGGTCGGCGTTGGCGAGCAGGTCCAGGTCGTGATCGATCACGATCACCGTCGCGCCGTGGTGCACGAGGCGGTCGAGGGTGCCGATCAGCGTGCGCACATCGCGGGGATGCAGCCCGATGGTCGGCTCGTCGAAGATGAACACCTCGCCGTCGTGACCTCGGCTGAGTTCGGTGGCCAGCCGAAGGCGTTGGGACTCCCCGCCGGACAGCGACGGCGTCGGTTCGCCGAGCGTCAGATAGCCGAGGCCTACATCCGCCAGGGAGCGCAGGGTGCGCTTCGCTCCGGCGGGTCCGTCCCAGGACCCGATCGCGTCGCTCACGGTCAGTGCGAGCACGTCGGCGATCGAGCGTCCCGCAACGGTGACCTCGAGCGTGGGGTCGGTGTAGCGACGGCCTTCGCACGTCGGGCAGTCGATCTCCAGGTCCGGCAGATACTGCAGGTCCAGGCTCAGGGAACCCAGCCCATCGCAGGTTGGGCACCTCCCGCCACCGGTGTTGTAGGAGAACCATCCGGCGTTCCAGCCGCGCTCGCGTGCCAGCGGGGTGGCTGCGAACTGCGCTCGCATCTTGTCGAAGACGCCGGAATAGGTGGCCGGCGTCGAGCGGGCGTTCGCGCCGATCGGGGTGGCGTCCGAGACGACGACCCGGGTGAGAGAGCCGCTGTCCAGCGCGGTCACACTCGGGGGCAGGGGAGCGTGCTGCTCGCGCGCGGTGAGGGCGGCGGCGAGAGCCTCGATGACGAGGGCACTCTTGCCGGCGCCGGATACACCGGCCACCACCGTGAGGCGCTCGCGCGGAAAGCGCGCGGTGACATCGTGCAGCGTGTGCAGGTCGCCGACCGTGATGGTGATCGCGGGCTGGTCCTCGGTCACCGGAAGGAGGTCGCGCACGGGGTCCGCGCCCTCGCCGCGCAGGCAGGGCGCGATCACCGAGTCCGGGTCCGCGGCGACGGCGTCGGGAGTCCCGTGCGCGATGATCCTGCCGCCGTTCTCGCCGGCGCCGGGGCCGATCTCGATGAGGTCGGTCGACGCCCGCAGGACGGCGACATCGTGGTCGACGACGACGAGCGTGTTGCCGTCACCCACGATGCCGTGCATCGTATCGATGAGGCCGGCGACGGCGGACGGGTGCAGGCCGACCGTCGGCTCATCCAGCACGTAGAGCATTCCGGTCGTCTGGCGCATCGCGGTTCCGGCCAGCTCGATGCGCTGCCGCTCGCCGGTGGAGAGCGTGTCGCCGCGCCGGCCGACGGTGAGGTAGCCGAGGCCGAGCGTCAACGGAGCGGTCGCGGCCTTCGCGAGTTCGTCCGCGAGCGTGAGGGCGGACGGTCCGGTCGCCCGCAGTTCCTCGGCGAATGCCGGGATCTCGCTCAGGGGCATGTCCAGCAGTTCCGGAAGCGATCGGCCGAGGAGCCTCGAGGCGCGCGCGGCCGGCCCGAGTCCGGAGCCGTGGCATTCCGGACACGTCCGTGCGGTGAGAAAGCGGCGCGCCGAGGTCGCGGTGCCGCGGGACCGGCGCGAGTGGCCGAGCGTGCGTGCGGAGTCGACCGCGTTCTCGTACTTCGCATCGAGCGGGAACGCGCGTCCGGCCTTGCTCGTGATGAGCACGTGCTTCTTCACCGGCGGGCCGTGCAGCACGATGTCCTGCTCCTGGTCGGTCAGGTCTCGGAACGGCACGTCGGTCCGGACCCCGAGTTCTCGCACGACGATGGGCATGTGACGTCGTCCGGTCGCGCGCCAGGAGGCGACGGCGCCCTGGTCCAGCGTGAGGTCGGGGTTCGGCACGAGCGCGGTCTCGTCCACGTCGGTCACGGTGCCGAGGCCGCCGCAGCGGGGACACGCGCCGAGTGTCGCGGGGGAGAAGGACTCCGCCGACGGCAAGGGGAACTCCGTGCCGTCGATCGGACAGGTCAGGCGCTCGGTGACCCACGCCGCGGTGGTCGTCTGCACGAGGTGGCCCTGCGGGCACGGGTGCGCGCCGAGCCGGCTCATCGAGAGGCGGAGCACGGCGCCGAGCTCGGTCATCGAGGCGACGGTGGAGCGGGGACCGGGCAGCGGTGGGCGCTGAGGGAGAGCGAGCGCCGCGGGGATGTACTTGATGGAGCGGACCTGCGGCCGGGCGGCCTGCCCGATGCGTCGTCGTTGGTAGGTGGAGAGCCCGTCGAGGTAACGGCGCGACCCTTCCGCGTACAGGACGCCCAGAGCGAGCGAGGACTTCCCGGAGCCACTGACCCCGGTGATACCCACGAACGTCCCGAGCGGAATGTCCACGTCCACGTCCCGGAGGTTGTGCACGCGCGCGCCGCGGACCTCAATGGATCTCGGGTTCATGCGCGCACGTTACCAACCAGGTTCCGGTTGTGCGAGAGGGGGCCGGGGTAGGTTTTCGAGGTCCCAGGGTTTTCTTGGTTGGCCGGTGATTTCGGGGCGGTCGATCGCGTCTCGTTCGCGTCCTGCGTCACGGGGTTCCGTTCGTCCATCGGCGCGCTGCCCTCGGGATGGTGCGGTCCGGCGCGCGTGGTCCTGCCGGGTTCGGACCCTGCTGCGGTTCGAGGGGCAGCGTGGCTGGCGTTTTTTTGGCTTAAGACGCGCACGTGGATTGTTGCCTTCGCGACGCCCTCTCGCGTTCCCGGCGTGCTGGCACGCCGGCTCGCGTTCCGGCCTCATCTCTCGCGCCGTCATTGCGGTCGCCCAGCGAGCATCAGCGAGACGTCGCGTCGTGGGTCCGCGTCGCGGAACGAGGTGAAAAGAAACTCATCTCCACAGGCAAGAAATCAATCCACAACCTGGGGAATACGTCCTCGGATGTCGGAGGTCCGGCGTAAAATATGGGTTATGAACACGTCGATGGAACGGACTCGCGAATCGATGGCTCACGCAGTCGCCGACCTCCGCTCCATCCTCACCACCGACGCCCTCGACACCGCCGCCCGAGACGACGTGCTCCGCTTCCTGACCGGAGTGGGTGATTTGTACCGGCAGGTTGAAGCCACCCTGGTGATCGGCACCGGTGTCATCGAGAAGCGCTCCGCATCTGCGGAGCGCTTCGACGTTTCCAGCGACTGCCGCTCCGCCAATGAAGTTCTTCAGCGCACCACCGGTGCCGCACCGACCACCGTCAAGCGGTGGAGCCGGCTCTCGTCCACCATCAAGCCCGAGCGCACGCTCGCTTCGGGGGAGGTGCGAGCGGCTGAATTCCCCGCATTGCGCGAAGCACTCACCACCGGTGCGATCGGAGCCGACGGCCTCGAAGCCGCCACCCGACCCCTCCGCGAGATCAAGGACCGCGTCGACCCGGCCGACCTCGCGGAGGTGGATGACGTTCTCGCGGCGATGGCCACAACGAGCGGTGCGCCGGTGATGTGCGACACCCTCCGTGACGCCTCGCTCCGCCTCGCGACCGAGCTCGACATCACCGGCCCCGAGCTCGAGGAAGAACAGGCCATGCGCGGCCGGTCACTCCGGATCGGGGTCAAGCGCAACGGGCTCGTCCCGATCCAGGGGAACCTGATGGTCGAGACCGCTGGCGCCCTGAGCGTTCTGCTGGATTCGATCAACAACCCGCACGGCAAGCCCGCAGGTGTGAAGTTCCGCCCCTCCGATGGAGAGGACGACAGCACGGACGTGCGGACGATGGCCCAACGCAACCACGACGCGCTCGCCACCATCCTCGCCGCGGTTCCCGGAGCGCCAGATCTGCCACTCAACGGCGGCAACGCTCCGGTGCTGGTGATCCACGCGACCGAAGAGACGGTGCGTACCGGTGCGGGCTGGGCATCGATCCCCGGCGCCGATGGAACCGGCACGGATGTTCCTGTCCCGTTCGCGGCCGCGGAGCACGTCGGATGCTGTGGCACGGTTCAGCGGCTCGCCAGTGCGGCGAACGGGAAGATCATCAAGCTCACCGTCGCCTCGCGGGTCTTCAACACGGACCAGCGGAGGGTGATCATCGCCCGCGACCGGTCCTGCGTCATCCCGGGATGCCACACCCCGGCACGGTGGTGCGAGATCCACCACGTGACCGAATGGGCCAACGGCGGCAAGACCGACGTGAGCAACGGGGTCCTGATCTGCTGGCATCATCATCGGTTCTTGGAACGGATGGGCTGGGCGATTCGGATGAACGACGGCGTCCCCGAAGTGCGGCCACCGGACTGGATCGACCCCATCCAGGCGTGGCATCCGACTGGCCCGCGGGCCGTTGCCCGGCCGAAGCGGGGTGCGTGATGTCCGGGGAGAGCTCTGCCCACAGCGTGGTCACCTCCGCCAGGCGCCTCGCGACGATTCGTCTTGCTGGCGCTCTCTCATCGACCGCGGCGCGAATGGTGGATGGCGCGCGGGGTGGGGCCGGTGACCGGCTGGGGAACGGGGGAGCGGGAGCGGGGGCTGTGCCTTCGGAACGCGAGACGGCGACGCGAGCCGAGTCGTCCCCAACGGTCATAAGCCAAGAACGCAACCCCGCCGGAACCGGCAGCGCCGGACGGCCGGTGGAACGCAGGACCCCGGCGCACCCGAGGCGACCACCGCAGGGGCCGCGCGCCGATGCGCGAACGGCACCATCTGCATGACCCGTGCCGTCATCAGCAAAGAGAACGCCAGCTCGCTGGAACGCGACGTATCCCGGACGGCGAGCGACGGGGGACCAGCCGGCCGACGGACACCGGTCAGAGTCCACTCCGCCACGGCGATAGGATGGACGACGGCATATGAAGCAACCTTTAACACCGTCCGGAGAGGCGGAGAAGGGAGCGGCACATGGGCACTCGAACCGTGCTCCACGAAGCCGACATCTCGCGGGCGTTGACCCGCATCAGTCACGAGATCATCGAGTCGCATCGCGGCGTTGACGGACTCGTCCTCCTCGGCATCCCGACCCGCGGCGTCACTCTCGCCCGCCGGATCGGCGCCCTCATCACCGAGATCTCCGGCACCACGGTCCCGGTCGGCTCGCTCGACGTGACGATGTTCCGCGACGACCTGGCCAGCCAGCCGACCCGCTCGCCGCGCCCGACCGAGATCCCGTCCGGCGGCGTCGACGGCAAGACCGTCGTCCTCGTCGACGACGTCCTCTTCTCCGGACGCTCGATCCGCGCCGCCCTCGACGCCCTCCAGGTCGTCGGACGCCCCGCCGCCGTCCGCCTCGCGATCCTCGTCGACCGCGGACACCGCGAGCTGCCGATCCGCCCCGATTTCATCGGCAAGAACCTCCCCAGCGCCCGTGACGAGCGCGTCCACGTCCGCCTCACCGAGAACGACGGCACCGAAGAGGTGACGATCGAATCATGAGGCACCTCCTCGACACCGCCACCCTCTCCCGCGAGGACGCCCTGCGCATCCTCGACGTCGCCGAGGACATGGTCGACACGCAGTCCCGCGAGATCCGCAAGCTCCCGACCCTGCGCGGCAAGACCGTCGTCAACCTCTTCTTCGAGGACTCCACCCGCACCCGCATCTCGTTTGAAGCCGCCGCCAAGCGCCTGAGCGCCGACGTGATCAACTTCGCCGCCAAGGGGTCGTCCGTGTCCAAGGGGGAGAGCCTCCAGGACACCGCCCAGACGCTGCAGGCGATGGGCGCCGACGCCGTCGTCATCCGCCACGGCGCGTCCGGCGCACCGCGCACCCTGGCCACGAGCGGCTGGATCTCCGCCGGTGTCGTCAACGCCGGCGACGGCACGCACGAGCACCCGACGCAGGCCCTGCTGGACGCCTTCACGATCCGCAAGCGCACCTTCGGCACTGACAGCCGCGGCCGCGACCTCGCCGGACTCCGCGTCACGATCGTCGGCGACGTCCTGCACTCCCGGGTCGCCCGCTCCAACGTCTGGCTGCTGAACACCCTCGGCGCCGAGGTCACCCTCATCGCACCACCGACCCTGATCCCGCAGAACGTCGCGGGCTGGCCGGTGACGATCGGCTACGACCTGGACGCGGCGATCGCCGACGCTCCCGACGCCCTCATGATGCTCCGGATCCAGGCCGAGCGCATGAATGCCGCGTATTTCCCGAACGAACGGGAGTATTCGCGCCGCTGGGGCCTCGACCCCGCGCGTTTGGCGGCGCTGCCGGAGGGTACGATGGTCATGCACCCCGGACCCATGAACCGGGGCCTGGAAATCTCCGCCGCAGCAGCCGACTCCGCCCGCTCGACCGTTCTCGAACAGGTCGCGAACGGCGTCGCCGTCCGAATGGCCGCGCTGTATCTGCTGCTCGCGGGCGAACGACCCGGTGACAACAGAGAGGAGCAGCGATGAGCGACGCTCTTCTCATCGTCGGAGCCCGCATCGAAGGCGGCGACTCCGCCGACATCCTGGTGCAGGACGGGACGATCACTGAGGTGGGCACGGGACTGTCCGCCGCCGGCGCTCGCACGATCGACGCCGACGGACTGATCGCCCTGCCCGGCCTCGTCGACCTGCACACGCACCTGCGCGAACCCGGCTACGAGGCGTCCGAGACGATCCTCACCGGAACACGCGCCGCGGCCGCGGGCGGCTTCACGGCCGTCTTCGCCATGCCGAACACCTCGCCGGTCGCCGACACCGCCGGCGTCGTCGAGCAGGAACTCGCGCTGGGCGAGGCCGCCGGTTACGCCACCGTGCAGCCGATCGGGGCCGTCACCGTCGGGCAGAAGGGGGAGCGGCTCGCCGAGCTCGGCGCCATGGCCGCCTCCCGCGCCAACGTCCGCGTCTTCAGCGATGACGGCTTCTGCGTCTTCGACCCGCTGATCATGCGCCGGGCCCTCGAGTACGTGAAGTCCTTCGGCGGTGTCATCGCCCAGCACGCGCAGGACCCGCGTCTGACCGAGGGCGCGCAGATGAACGAGGGAGCGGTCTCGGCGGACCTCGGCCTCGCCGGCTGGCCCGCGGTCGCCGAAGAGTCGATCATCGCCCGCGACGTGCTCCTCGCCGAGCACGTCGGCTCGCGCCTGCACGTCTGCCACCTCAGCACCGCCGGTTCGGTGGACATCATCCGCTGGGCCAAGAAGCGCGGCATCAACGTCACCGCCGAAGTCACCCCGCACCACCTGCTGCTGACCGAGGACCTCATCCGCGGCTACGACCCGCGCTTCAAGGTCAACCCGCCGCTGCGCCGCGAGGAGGACGTGCAGGCGGTCCGCGAGGGCCTCGCCGACGGCACGATCGACATCGTCGCCACCGACCACGCACCGCACCCGGACGAGGCGAAGTCCTGCGAGTGGGCCGCCGCCGCCAACGGCATGGTGGGCCTGGAGAGCGCGCTGCGCGTCGTCCACACCGCGATGGTCGAAACCGGCCTGCTGGAGTGGACCGACGTCGCCCGCGTGCTGTCCAAGACGCCGGCCCGCATCGGTGGCCTCGCCGGTCACGGCACGGACCTGGCCGCCGGCCAGCCCGCCGAGATCACCCTGTACGACCCGAGCGCGGGCGGCGTGTTCACCACGGACGACCTGCGCGGCCGGAGCGTGAACTCGCCGTACCTGCAGCGCGAGCTGCCGGGCTCGGTGCGCTGGACGATCCACCGCGGACGACCGACACTGGCCGATGGAGAGCTCGTGGAGATGACCTCGTGACCAAGGAAGGCGCCGTCCTCGTGATGGTCGGCGTCGCCGCACTCATCCTCGTGCTGATGCTCTGGGGCTGGCGACGACGAATCCGGCGCGACGCCGGCCTGACCGCTCCGACCGCTCCCATCGCGGGCGCCTCGCGCGCCATCGCGAACGGGCTCTACGTCGCCACCACCGCGCACGACGCTCCGCTGGAGCGCCTTGCGGTGAAGGGCATGGCGTACCGCGCCAAGGTCGGCGTCGACGTGCTGGACGGCGGCGTGCGCCTGACCATGCCCGGCAGCCCGATCGTCTCGATCCCGGCCGCCGCCCTCGTCGGCGTGGACCGCGCCACCGTCGCCATCGACCGCGTGGTCGAGCGCGACGGGCTGGTCCGCATCTCCTGGCGGATCGCGCCGGACACGATCGTCGACAGCTATCTGCGCCTGCAGCAGACCTCTCCCACCGAACTCATCGCCGCGATCGAGACCCTGATCCCGGCCACCGCAACCACAGGAACGGACGCATGACCCTGCTTCCCACCGAACCCGCCGTCCTGGTGCTCGAAGACGGCTCCCGCTATCCGGGTGCCGCCTATGGCGCCCGTGGCACCACCCTCGGCGAGGTCGTCTTCGCCACCGGCATGACCGGCTACCAGGAGACGCTGACCGACCCGTCCTACGCCGGCCAGATCGTGCTGCAGACCGCACCGCACATCGGCAACACCGGCATGAACGACGAGGACCCGGAGTCCCGTCGTATCTGGGTGTCCGGCTACATCGTGCGCGACCCCTCCCGCGTGGTGTCGAACTGGCGCGCGGACGAGTCCCTGGACGCCGCCCTCGAGCGCGACGGCATCGTCGGTATCAGCGGCATCGACACCCGCGCCGTCACCCGACGCATCCGCGACGTCGGTTCGATGCGCGGCGGCGTCTTCTCCGGCGACGCCGCGGCGATCGACCCGGACGAGCAGGCTCGTCTGGTCCGCGAGGCACCGCAGATGGCCGGACAGAACCTGTCCGCCGAGGTGTCCGTCTCCAGCCCCGAAGTGATCGAGGCCACGGCGGAGAAGATCGGCAACCTCGCCGTCCTCGACCTCGGCGTCAAGCGCGCGACGCTGGAGAACCTCGCCGCCCGCGGCTTCGAGGTGCACGTGCTGCCGCAGGCGTCCACGTTCGCCGAGATCGCAGCCATCGAGCCGGTCGCGGTGTTCTACTCGAACGGCCCCGGTGACCCGTCCGCGTCGGACGCCGCCGTCGCCGTGCTCCGCGAGGTGCTGGATGCGGGCCTGCCGTACTTCGGCATCTGCTTCGGCAACCAGCTGTTCGGCCGTGCCCTCGGCCTCGGCACCTACAAGCTCGGCTTCGGCCACCGCGGCATCAACCAGCCCGTGCTGGACCGCACCACCGGACGCGTGGAGATCACCGCGCACAACCACGGATTCGCCGTGGAGGCTCCGCTGGACGGCCCGTTCGCGAGCCCGAACGGCTACGGTCAGGTCGAGGTCAGCCACATCGGCCTCAATGACCAGGTCGTCGAGGGATTGCGGGCACTCGACATCCCCGCCTTCTCGGTGCAGTACCACCCGGAGGCGGCGGCCGGACCGCACGACGCCAACTACCTCTTCGACCGCTTCCGCGACCTGGTCATCGCGCACCTGAACGACAAGAAGGACAGCAAGTAATGCCGAAGCGCGAGGACATCAACTCCGTCCTGGTCATCGGATCGGGACCCATCGTCATCGGCCAGGCGGCCGAGTTCGACTACTCCGGAACTCAGGCCTGCCGCGTGCTGCGCAGCGAGGGCGTCCGCGTGATCCTGGTCAACTCCAACCCGGCCACGATCATGACCGACCCGGACTTCGCCGACGCGACCTACATCGAGCCGATCACGCCCGAAGTCATCGAGACGATCATCGCCAAGGAGAAGCCGGACGCGATCCTGCCGACCCTGGGTGGCCAGACCGCGCTGAACGCCGCCATGGCGCTGGACAAGCTCGGCATCCTGGACAAGTACGGCGTCGAGCTCATCGGTGCGAAGGTCGATGCGATCGAGAAGGGCGAGGACCGCCAGATCTTCAAGGAGCTGGTCATCGAGGCCGGCGCCGAGGTCGCCGCGTCCGTGATCTGCCACTCGATGGACGATCTGCTCGCCGGTGCCGAGAAGCTCGGCTACCCGCTCGTGGTCCGGCCCTCCTTCACGATGGGGGGACTCGGTTCCGGCTTCGCCTACAACGAGACCGACCTGCGTCGCATCGGTGGCGCCGGACTGCACGACTCGCCGACCGACGAGGTGCTCCTGGAGGAGTCCATCCTCGGCTGGAAGGAGTACGAGCTCGAGCTCATGCGCGACACCGCCGACAACACGGTGGTCGTCTGCTCCATCGAGAACGTCGACCCGGTCGGCGTGCACACCGGTGACTCCATCACGGTCGCACCCGCGCTGACCCTGACCGACCGCGAGTACCAGAAGCTTCGCGACATCGGCATCGACATCATCCGCGCCGTGGGCGTGGACACCGGTGGCTGCAACATCCAGTTCGCGGTGAATCCGGACAACGGTCGCATCATCGTCATCGAGATGAACCCGCGCGTCTCGCGCTCGTCGGCCCTCGCGTCGAAGGCCACCGGCTTCCCGATCGCGAAGATCGCCGCGAAGCTCGCCATCGGCTACCGCCTGGACGAGATCCCGAACGACATCACGCGAGTCACCCCGGCGAGCTTCGAGCCGACGCTGGACTACATCGTCGTGAAGGCCCCGCGCTTCGCGTTCGAGAAGTTCCCGGCCGCCGACGCGACCCTCACCACCACCATGAAGTCGGTCGGCGAGGCGATGGCCATCGGCCGCAACTTCACCACCGCTCTGCAGAAGTCGCTGCGTTCGCTGGAGAAGCGCGGTTCGGCGTTCCACTGGGGTCCGGAGCACCGCTCCGTGGAGGAGCTGCTGGAGATCTCCACGGTGCCGACCGACGGTCGCATCGTGGTCCTGCAGCAGGCCCTGCGCAAGGGCGCGACCGCCGAGCAGGCGTTCGAGGCCACGAAGATCGACCCGTGGTTCCTGGACCAGATCATCCTGATCAATGAGGTCGCCGAGTTCGTGCGCACCGCCGCCGAACTGGACGAGGCCACGCTCCGCCTCGCCAAGGACCACGGCTTCAGTGACGCCCAGATCGCGCAGCTGCGTGGCGACAGCGAGGAGGAGGTCCGCGGCGTGCGTCACGGCCTCGGCCTGCGTCCGGTGTACAAGACGGTGGACACCTGCGCCGGCGAGTTCCCGGCGCTGACGCCGTACCACTACTCGTCCTACGACTCCGAGACCGAGGTCGCTCCGTCCGAGCGCACGAAGGTCGTCATCATCGGGTCCGGACCGAACCGCATCGGTCAGGGCATCGAGTTCGACTACTCCTGCGTGCACGCCTCGTTCGCCCTCGCCGAGGCCGGCTACGAGACGATCATGATCAACTGCAACCCGGAGACGGTCTCGACCGACTACGACACCTCCGACCGGCTCTACTTCGAGCCGCTCACGCTGGAGGACGTGCTGGAGATCCTGCACGCCGAGGCGCAGTCCGGCACCATCCTCGGCGTCGTCTGCCAGCTCGGCGGACAGACCCCGCTCGGTCTCGCGCAGGGCATCCAGGACGCCGGGTACACGATCCTCGGCACCAAGCCGGAGGCCATCGACGCCGCCGAGGAGCGCGGCCTGTTCAGCGACATCCTCGACGCCGCCGGTCTCGTCGCCCCGCGCCACGGCACGGCGGTGGACGTCGATGGCGCCGTCAAGGTCGCCGAGGAGATCGGTTACCCGGTGCTCGTCCGCCCGAGCTTCGTGCTGGGCGGCCGCGGCATGGAGATCGTCTACGACACCGCGAGCCTGCGCGATTACTTCGTCCGCATGGACGGTCAGGCGATCATCGGTGAGGGTCGTCCGCTGCTCGTGGACCGGTTCCTCGATGATGCGATCGAGCTGGACGTGGACGCGCTCTACGACGGCGAGCAGCTGTACATCGGCGGCGTCATGGAGCACCTCGAGGAGGCCGGCATCCACTCCGGTGACTCGAGCTGCACGCTCCCACCGATGTCGCTCGGCCGTACCGAGATCGACCGCGTCCGGGCCGCGACGCTGGGGATCGCGAAGGGTGTCGGCGTCCGGGGTCTGCTGAACGTGCAGTTCGCGATCTCCGCCGACGTGCTCTACGTGATCGAGGCGAACCCGCGGGCCAGTCGCACGGTGCCGTTCGTGTCCAAGGCCCTGGGCATCCCGCTCGCGAAGGCGGCCAGCCGGATCATGGCCGGCTCGACGATCGCCGAGCTGATCGAGGAGGGCCTGCTGCCCGCCCAGGACGGCTCGCGGGTCCCGCTGGACGCGCCGGTCGCCGTCAAGGAGGCCGTGCTGCCCTTCAAGCGCTTCCGCACCGCGGAGGGCGAGACGGTCGACTCCGTGCTCGGCCCGGAGATGCGCTCCACCGGTGAGGTCATGGGCATCGACCGCGACTTCCCGACCGCGTTCGCGAAGAGCCAGACCGGCGCCTACGGCGGCATCCCGCGCGAGGGCACCGTGTTCCTGTCCGTCGCGGACTCGGACAAGCGCGCCGTGCTGCTGCCCGCGCACCGCCTGCAGCAGCTGGGCTACCGCCTGGTCGCCACGGAGGGCACCGCCGAGGTGCTCGCCCGCAACGGCATTCGCGTCGAGGTCGTGCAGAAGTACAGCGCCACCAGCGGCACCGGCGAGCGCAACATCGTCGACCTGATCAACGACGGCGAGATCGACATCGTCGTGAACACGCCGAGCGGCATCTCCGCCCGTGCGGACGGGTACGAGATCCGCGCTGCCGCGGTGGCCGCCGACAAGGCGCTGTTCACCACGATGGCCGTCCTCGGTGCCGCCGTGTCGGCTCTGGACGCCATGGGGGATCCTTTCCAGGTCAAGAGCCTGCAGGAGTACCAGAACGACCGGGTCGCCTCATGACCGACCGCACCTTCGGCACCCGCGTCCGCGACATGATCGCGGAGCGGGGCCGGTTGTGCGTCGGCATCGACCCGCACGCCGAGCTGCTGGAGTCCTGGGGGCTGGAGCAGTCGGCGGCCGGCGTCCGCGAGTTCGGACTCCGCGTCGTGGAGGCGACGGCGGATCGGGCCGGGATCGTCAAGCCGCAGGTGTCGTTCTTCGAGCGCTTCGGCGCGACGGGCTTCGCCGCCCTCGAGGACGTCATCCGGGCGGCGCGGGACGCGGGTCTCGTCGTGATCGCGGACGCCAAGCGCGGCGACATCGGCACGACCACGACCGGGTACGCCCAGGCGTGGCTGGAGCCGGGCGCTCCGCTGGAGTCTGACGCGCTCACCGTGAACCCGTACCTCGGCGTCGGTGCGCTCGCGCCCGCGTTCGAGACCGCACAGCAGCACGGCAAGGGCCTGTTCGTCCTCGCCGCCACCAGCAACCCGGAGGCGGTGGCGCTGCAGAACGCGCGCGCGGCCTCCGGTCGGTCCGTCTCCGCGGAGGTGATCGCGGAGGTGTCCGCGTTCAACGCCGCCCACACGCCGGGGGGCGCGTGGGGGAGTATGGGCTTCGTCATGGGTGCCACCGTCGATCTCGCCGCACGCGGGATCGCGGACGCCATGACACCCCCGGCGCCGATTCTGGCGCCGGGCTTCGGGGCGCAGGGTGCGCGGCCGGAGGACGTGGGGGACATCTTCGGCGCACTCGCGCCGACCGTCATCGCGGCGGAGAGCCGCGGGATCCTGCGTGCCGGACCGGACGGGATCGCCGCTGCGATCCGCACGCGCATCGAAGAACTGGAGGTTGCTCGTGGCTGAAGGACAGCGTCCCCCCGAGGTTGATCGGATCGCGGCGTCGCGGAAGGCGGTGGCGGCTCGGCGCTCCCGAGCCGCGCTGAAACGGGACATCACCATGCGCGTGGCTTCGCCGCAGGAGGTGGTTCGTCGTGCGTTCGCCGATGCCACCAGCTCGGCCGGCACGATGCGCGTGACGGAGTTCCTGACCGCGATTCCGGCCATCGGTGAGGGCAAGCGCGATCGGATTCTGGCGGATCTGGAGATCTCGCCGGTCAAGCGTCTCGGCGGACTCGGGGCGCGTCAGCGTCGCGACCTGATGACGTGGCTGAACGGCCGGCTCCCCGAGCCCGTTGCGCGGGACGGACGCAGCCGACTCCTGGTGCTCGCCGGCCCCACCGCGGTGGGCAAGGGCACCGTCGCTGCGAAGATCCGGGAGACCCACCCGGAGATCCACCTGTCCGTCTCAGCGACGACGCGCGCGCCGCGGCCGGGTGAGCAGGAGGGTGTGCACTACTACTTCGTGGACGATGCGGAATTCGACCGGATGATCGCCGACGGCGAGCTGCTGGAGTACGCCACGGTGCACAACTCGCACCGGTACGGCACGCCGCGCCGACCGATCGAGGAGGCCCTCGCGGCCGGCAAGACGGTGCTGCTCGAGATCGACCTGCAGGGCGCACGCCAGGTGCGCGCCGCCGAGCCGTCCGCCACGCTGATCTTCCTGCTGCCGCCGACCTGGGACGAGCTCGTCGACCGCCTGGTCGGTCGCGGGACCGAGGATGAGGCGGAACGCAGCCGTCGCCTGAAGACCGCGCGGCGCGAATTGGCCGCTCAGGGCGAGTTCGATCACCGTGTCGTGAACGCCGATGTCGCCACCGCGGCGGCCGAGGTCGTACAATTGTCCGAGGCGTCCGCGCGCTGAGTCCACCCGCGCGCGTGTTCGCCAGCGCTCATCCGCCGAATCCAGGAGGCTTCGCCATGGCCGGATCCAACCAGGGCATCATCGACCCGCCCATCGACAACCTGCTCGAGAAGGTCGACTCCAAGTACCAGCTCGTCATCTACGCATCCAAGCGGGCGCGTCAGATCAACGACTACTACTCGGATCTGCAGGAGGGCAACCTCTTCGACAACGTCGGGCCGCTGGTCGACTCGTCCGTCGAGGACAAGCCGCTCACGATCGCGATGCACGAGATCAACGAGGACAAGCTGCGCCTGCGCGCGGCTGAGTGATCCCCGCTGATGCCCGCCGCCCCGGGAATGTCCGAGGCGGCGGGCATCCTCGTTCCCTCAGCACATTCCCCGCACGGAGAGAGACGATGACCGATCTGCGACTGTTCACTTCCGAATCCGTCACCGAGGGCCACCCGGACAAGATCTGCGATCAGATCTCGGACGCCATCCTCGATGACCTGATCTCGCAGGACCGGGACGCGAAGGTCGCGGTGGAGACCCTGGTCACCACCGGACTCGTGCACGTGGCCGGCGAGGTTCGCACCGACGCCTACTCGGACATCTCGGGCCTCGCCCGAGGCGTCATCAACGGCATCGGCTATACGTCCTCCGAGACCGGCTTCGACGGCGACTCGTGCGGTGTCACGGTGTCGGTCGGCGAGCAGTCCAGTGACATCCATGCCGGCGTCACGCACGCGCTCGAGGCGCGCACGGGTTCCGGCGACGCCCGCGACGAGCTCGGCGCGGGCGACCAGGGCATCATGTTCGGGTTCGCGACGAACGAGACCCCGCAGCTCATGCCGGCGGCGAGCTGGATCTCGCACCGCATGGCCGAGCGTCTGGCCGCCGTCCGACACGACGGACTCATCCCGGAGCTCCGACCGGACGGCAAGACGCAGGTCACGCTCGGCTACGACGGCTTCACCCCCAAGACCGTCGAGGCGGTCGTGCTGTCGACGCAGCACAGCCCGGATATCGCTCAGGACGAGCTGCGGGACCTGGTCAAGCAGTTCGTGATCGACCCCGTGCTGGGGGACTCGGGCCTGGACATCGACGGGTACGAGCTGTACTTCAACCCGGCCGGTCCGTTCGTGATCGGCGGACCGAAGGGCGACGCCGGGCTCACCGGCCGCAAGATCATCGTCGACACCTACGGCGGTGCGGCACGCCACGGTGGGGGCGCGTTCAGCGGTAAGGACCCGTCGAAGGTCGATCGCTCCGCCGCGTACGCGATGCGCTGGGTCGCCAAGAACGCCGTCGCTGCGGGGCTCGCGGACCGCCTGGAGGTCCAGGTCGCCTACGCGATCGGCAAGGCCGCGCCGGTCGGGCTGTACGTCGAGTCGTTCGGCACCGGGCATGTTTCCGACGAGGTCATCACGAAGGCCATCACGAGCGTCTTCGATCTGCGTCCGGCCGCGATCATCGAGGAGTTGGACCTGCTCCGGCCGATCTACCGGCAGACGGCCGCGTACGGCCACTTCGGCCGCGATCTGCCCGATTTCACCTGGGAGCGCACCGACCGCGTCGACGCCCTCCGCCGTGCCGCGGGGCTCTGATCCGGCCGACACGATGACACGACGGATCGCTCGCGTGCTGATCGATTCGCCGCTGCCGCAGCTCGATCGGCTCTTCGACTACGCCGTGCCGGCGGAGTTCGTCGAGCGCGCCGTTCCGGGCGTCCGGGTCAAGGTGCCGCTGCGCACCCTCGGCCGCGTCGTGGACGGGTTCATCGTCGAGGTCGATGACGAGGAGTCCACCGAACGCGCGCTGTCGGACCTGGAGGAGATCCCGTCCGACGCCGTCGTCCTCACGCCGGCGACGTACACGTTGGCGCGCAAGGTCGCGGACCGCGCAGCCGGCTCGGCGTGCGACATCCTGCGCCTCGTGATCCCGAAACGGCAGGTGCGCGTCGAGAAGGCCTGGTTGGCGGGTGATGAGGTGCCCGCACCGGTGGTGACGGACGACGCCCGCACCGCGGCGCTGGACAGGCTGGCGGAGTTCCCGGGGCTCGCCGACGCGCTGCTCGCCGATGAGCGCATCCTGATCGACGCCCCGGCTCATCCGGAGGTCACCGCGGACGGGTCGACCGTCGGTGCCTGGGCGCGCCTGCTGGCGGCGGCCGCCGCGACGGTGCTGGCCTCCGGTCGCAGCGTCGTGCTGGTGGTCCCGGACCATCGTGATCAGGACGCGCTGGCGACCGCACTGCGCGAGGTCGTGCCGGAGGACGCGGTCGCGCGGGTGGACGCCCGCCAGACCGGGCCCGCGCGCTATCGCGCCTTCCTGCGCACGCTGGAAGACGCGCCGTGCATCGTGCTCGGCAACCGTTCAGCCGTCTACGCGCCGGTGCGCGCCGGACTCGTCGCGATCTGGAACGACGGAGATCCGCTGCTGGACGAACCCCTCGCGCCCTACGTGCACGCGCGGGATGCCGCCCTCGTGCGTCAGGAGCTGACCGGGGGAGCACTGCTGCTGGCCGGACACACCCGCTCCGCTGACGCCGAGCGGCTCGTCTCGATCGGCTACGTCCGAGAGGTGGTGGCCGCTCGGCGCTACACCCCGCGCGTCGTGCTGTCTTCGACCAGCGAGACCGAGCGACCCGGCGCCCGCGTGCCGTCCGCCGCGTTCCGCGCCGCGCGCGAGGCCCTCGCCACCGGACCCGTCCTGGTGCAGGTGTCCCGGCCGGGATACGCGCCGGTGCTGGTGTGCGCGGACTGCCGCCGACCGGCGCGTTGCACACACTGCTCCGGACCGCTGTTCGCTCGTGCGCGCGGCGTCACGCCCGTGTGCCGCTGGTGCGGCCGCACCGCGCACGCGTGGACCTGCGGGACGTGCGGCTCGGAGAAGTTCCGGCTGGCCTCGTCCGGGTCCGAGCGCACCGCCGACGAGCTCGGGCGCGCGTTCCCGGACACGCGGGTGATCATCTCCGACGGCGACCATCCGGTGCTCGAGGTGTCCGACCAGCCCGCGCTCGTGATCGCGACGCGCGGGGCCGAACCCGTGGCGGCCGGCGGCTACGCGGCGGTGCTGCTGCTGGACGGCGACCGCATGCTGATGGCCGATGACCTGCGCATCGCGGAGTCCTGCCTGCGCTGGTGGTCCGATGCGGCCGCCCTGGCGAAACGGGGAGCTCCCATCCATCTGGTCGCGGTGACGGGTGCGGTCGCTCGCGCCCTCGCGACGTGGACGCAACCCGCGTTCGCCCGCACGGAGCTGGCCGAGCGGGCACCGCTGCGGATGCCCCCGACCGTCCGGGTGGCGGTGATCACCGGCGACGCGGACCGCGTCGACGGTGCCGTCGCCGCGGTCCGAGAGGCCGTGCCCGACCTGCCCGCGGAAGCGGTGCTCGGTCCGGTGCGGATCGATGACCCGGACGTCCCGTCCGCGCGCGCCCTGGTCCGCTTCGACTACGGTGTGGGCACGCGGGTTTCCAGTGCTCTGCGGGGGGCCGTGGTCCAGGCCGCCCTGAAGTCGCGACGCGTCAAGGGACGCGCCGCTCGTACGACCCTGCGGGTGCGACTCGACGTCGCCGACCCGCAGTTGTGAGGAGAGACATGCGCATCGTCTTCGCCGGAACGCCGGAGGCCGCCGTGCCCGCCCTGCGGGCCCTGGCCGACTCGGACCACGAGGTGGCGCTCGTCGTCACCCGTCCGGACGCGCCGCTCGGGCGCAAGCGCGTCCTCACCCCCTCACCGGTGGCCGCGGTCGCCGTGGAGCTGGGCCTGCCGACCTTGAAGACCGCCCGGCTCGACGACGCCGCGACGGGCGAGATCCTCGCCACCGGTGCCGACCTCGGGGTCATCGTCGCGTATGGCGGACTCGTCCGCGAGCCGCTGCTGACCGGGCTCGGTACGGGGTGGATCAACCTGCACTTCTCGCTGCTGCCGGCCTGGCGCGGCGCGGCCCCCGCGCAGCGGGCGCTGATCGCCGGTGCTCCACTCGGCTGGACCGTGTTCCAGCTCGTGGCGGGCCTGGACGAGGGCGACGTCTACGAGCAGCACCCGTTCCTGCCGATGCCGAACGACACCGCCGACATCGCGCTGTCCGAGCTGGCGCGGATCGGCGGCGGCCGGATGCCCGAGATCGTGTCCCGGATCGAGGCGGGCGAGCAGCCCACCCCGCAGACGGGGGAGGCCTCGTACGCGGCGAAGCTCACGTTCGCGGACGGCGCGCTGGACCCCACGCTCTCGGCGGACGAGCTGTTCAACCGGTATCGCGGCGTCACGTCCGAGCCCGGGGCCTACGTCCACGTCGGCGAGGAGGTCCTGAAACTCCGCGAGGTGCTCCGTCCCGAGGACGCCGAGCCCCTCCCGGCCGGGCATATCGCGATGGTCGGCAAGCGCGTGCTGCTCGGTACCGCGACGACGCCGCTGGACCTCGTGCGCGTACAGCCCGCCGGCAAACCGGCCATGGTGGCCGGCGACTGGTGGCGCGGACTCCGCGTCGATGATCTGGAGGTCACCGCGTGACCGCCGTCTCTCCTGCCCGCGCCGTCGCGTATGACGTGATCCGCGCGGTCACGTCCTCCGATGCGTATGCGAACCTGCTGCTGCCGACGGCCATCACCCGAGCCGGGCTCTCCGGCGCCGACGCCGGTCTCGCGACCGAGCTGACGTACGGCACGCTGCGCCGGCTCGGCCTGTACGACGCGGTGATCGAGATCGCCGCCGACCGACCGACGTCGCGGATCAAGCCGGAGGTCCTGGACGCGCTGCGCCTCGGCGCACACCAGGTGCTCGCCACCCGCGTGGCCGCGCACGCCGCCGTGAACGAGACCGTCAATCTCGCTCGTGGAGCCGGCGGACAGAAGGTCGGCGGCTTCGCGAACGCCGTCATGCGCCGCATCACGGAGCGTTCCGCGGACGAGTGGATCGCGCGGCTGGAGCAGGACGCGCGCAGCGACGACGAACGCCTCGCCGTCACGAGTGCGCACCCGGTCTGGATTCTCCGGGCCCTGCGCCGCGCGCTGAAGGCGGAAGGCCGCGCCGACGAGCTCGAGGACCTGCTGGAAGCCGACAACGCGGCCCCGCAGGTGACGATGATCGCCCTGCCCGGTCTCGCCGAGGTTCCGGAGGACGCCCAACGCACGCCGTACTCGCCGGACGGCTTCCGCCTGGCCGGGGGAGCGCCCGACCCGCTGGTCCGGCGCTCGAAGGGCACGCTGCGGGTGCAGGACGAGGGCTCGCAACTGGTCGCCCTGGCCCTGGCGGGCGTGGGTGAGGCCCGGTCCGGGGAGCGGTGGCTGGACCTGTGCGCCGGTCCCGGTGGCAAGACGGCTCTGCTCGCCGCCCGCGCCCGCGAGGTGGGCGCGACCCTGGAGGCGAACGAGATCACGCCGGCCCGCGCGAACCTCGTCCGGCAGGCCGTGGAGCCGGTGCCGGGAGAGGTCCTCGTGCACACCGAGGACGGCCGGGACTACGCCGACGAGCATCCGGGCGCCTACGACCGCATCCTCGTGGACGCCCCGTGCACCGGCCTGGGCGCGCTGCGCCGTCGTCCGGAGGCGCGCTGGCGCAAGCAGCCCGCTGACGTCGGTGACCTCGTCCCCGTGCAGACCGGGCTCGTCGACGCCGCTCTGCGCGCGGTCAAGCCCGGCGGTGTCGTCGCGTACGTCACGTGTTCGCCGCACCTGGCCGAGACGACCGGCGTCGTGGCCGACGTCCTCCGGCAGTGGGACGGCAAGGTCGAGGAGCTGGACGCCCGTGCGGCGATCCAGTCGGTCGCCCGGACGGAGCTGGACCTGCCGGCTCCCGAGGACGGCTCCGGCCACGCCCAGCTCTGGCCCCACCGCCACAACACGGACGCGATGTTCCTGTCCCTCCTGCGCCGCACGTCCTGATCCGCGAGACACCCAGGCACGTCCGAAACCTCGCGCAATGCGGGGTGTCTCGGACGTGCTTGGGTGTCTCGCGGGAGTGCTGACAGGATGGGGGCGTGAGTGACGTGCGCATCAACCCGAGCATCCTGTCCGCCGACTTCGTCAACATGCAGGCGGACCTCGACCGCATCGCGGGAGCGGATTTCGTGCACGTCGACGTGATGGACAACCACTTCGTGCCGAACCTGACGTTCGGACCGCAGATGGTGGAGCGCATCCAGGCGACGAGCCCGGTGCCGCTGGATGTCCACTTGATGATCACGGACGCCGACCGCTGGGCGCCCGGCTACGCCGAACTCGGCGCGGCGAGCGTGACGTTCCACCTGGAGGCGACCGATGAGCCGGTGGCACTGGCGCGGCGCCTGCGGCAGATCGGCGCGCGCGCCGGCGTCGCCGTGAAGCCGGGCACGCCGGCGGGGCTGCTGTACGAGGTGATGGACGAGTTCGACCAGATCCTCGTGATGACGGTCGAACCCGGCTTCGGCGGGCAGTCCTTCATGCCGGACATGATGCCGAAGCTTTCCGGCCTCGCCGCCGAGGCTCGTCGGCGCGGATCGGCGGTCTGGCTGCAGGTGGACGGTGGAATCTCCGCCGATACGATCGAGCAGGCCGCGGCGGCCGGAGCGGACACGTTCGTCGCCGGGTCCGCGGTGTTCGGGGCCGCTGACCCGGACGCCGCCATCGCCGGCCTGCGCACGGCGGCCGCCGGTCATTCGCACTCCTGAGGGCCGGTAACCTGGACGAGTGAAGACATTCGAGGACCTCTTCGACGAGCTGACCGCGAAAGCCGAGGCGAAGACCCCCGGCTCCCGCACGGTGGAGCTGCTCGACGGCGGCGTCCATACGATCGGTAAGAAGATCGTCGAAGAAGCCGCCGAGGCCTGGATGGCCGCGGAGTACGAGACCGACGAGGACACCGCGCTGGAGATCTCCCAGCTGCTCTACCACGCTCAGGTGCTCATGATCGCGCGCGGCATCTCGCTCGCGGACGTGTACCGCCACCTCTGACCTTCACCCCGAAAGCGAAAAATGCTCCGCATCGCCGTGCCCAACAAGGGCGCACTGTCCGAAACCGCCGCCGCCATGCTGCTCGAAGCCGGATACGCCGGCCGACGAGACGCCAAGAGCCTGCACCTGATCGACCCGGAGAACGACGTCGAGTTCTTCTTCCTCCGCCCGCGTGACATCGCCACCTATGTCGGCTCCGGCGCTCTGGATGCCGGCATCACCGGCCGAGACCTGCTGCTGGACTCGCACAGCCCCGCGCAGGAGATCGAGAAGCTCGGCTTCGGCGCGTCCACGCTGCGCTTCGCCGCGCGTCCCGGAACCTTCACCGAAGTCGCCGAGTTGAACGGCCACCGCGTCGCGACCGCGTTCCCGGGCCTCGTCCGCTCGTACCTCGAGAAGGAGGGCCTGACCGTCGAGATCGTCCAGCTCGACGGCGCTGTGGAATCGGCGGTCGAGCTCGGGGTCGCGGACGCGATCGCCGACGTCGTCGAGACCGGCACCACTCTGCGCCAGGCGGGCTTGGACGTCTTCGGTCCGGCCGTGCTGAAATCCGAAGCCGTGCTCATCTCCTCGCCGGACGGACACCCGGCGATCGACACGCTCCTGCGGCGCCTGCGCGGTGTCATGGTCGCCCGTCGGTACGTGCTGATCGACTACGACCTGCCCGCCGATCTCGTGGAGCAGGCCGTCGCGATCGCCCCGGGCCGTGAGTCCGCGACGATCTCTCCGCTGCAGGACCCGTCCTGGGTGGCCGTGCGCGTGATGATCCCGCGCAAGGGCATGAACAAGGTCATGGACAAGCTCTACGCGATCGGCGCTCGCGCCATCCTCGTGAGCGCGATCGCGGCGGCCCGACTCTGATGACCGTCGCCACCCGTGTCATCCCGTGCCTGGACGTCGCCGACGGCAAGGTCGTCAAGGGTGTGAACTTCCAGAACCTCGCCGAGATGGGCGATCCCGTCGAGCTCGCGCAGCGCTATTTCGAGCAGGGCGCCGATGAGCTGACGTTCCTCGATGTCACCGCCACGACCGAGGAACGCGCCACGACGTACGAGGTCGTTCGCCGGACCGCGGAGCAGGTCTTCATTCCCCTCACCGTCGGTGGTGGCGTCCGCTCGGCCGAGGACGTGGCGAAGCTCTTGGCCGTCGGCGCGGACAAGATCGGGGTCAACTCGGCCGCGATCGCCCGCCCGGAGTTGATCGACGACATCGCCGACCGGTTCGGCAACCAGGTGATCGTGCTGTCGCTGGACGTGAAACGTGCGACCACAACGCCGTCCGGGTTCGTGGTGACCACGCACGGCGGCCGCACCGAGACGGCGCTGGACGCCCTGGTGTGGGCCCGCGAGGCGATCGAGCGCGGTGCCGGCGAGCTGCTGGTGAACTCCATCGACGCGGACGGCACGCGCGCCGGTTTCGACCTGGACCTGGTTTCGCTGATGCGCGAGGTCGCCGCGGTGCCCGTGATCGCGTCCGGGGGAGCGGGAGCGCTCGAGCACTTCGCGCCGGCCGTGCACGCCGGCGCGGACGCGGTGCTCGCCGCGAGCGTGTTCCACACCGGTCAGATGACCATTGGCGAGGTCAAGGACGCGCTGCGCGCGGACGGGATCACGGTCCGATGACGGCATCGCTGTTTCCCGAGGTCCGCTACAGCGCGGACGGACTCGTGCCGGTCATCGTGCAGCAGTACGACACCGGCGAGGTGCTGATGCTGGCCTGGATGGACGAGGAAGCGCTGCGACGGACGCTGTCAGAGCGGCGCGCCACCTACTGGTCCCGCTCGCGGGGCGAGTACTGGCGCAAGGGCGACACCTCCGGCCACACCCAGGCGGTGCACGCGGTGTCCTACGACTGTGACGGCGACACGTTGCTCATGCAGGTCGACCAGACGGGTGCCGCGTGCCACACCGGAACGCGCACGTGCTTCGACGGACGCGCGCTTCCGCTCGCGGAGGCCTCCGAGTGATCCGCCGCGCCCGGTCGCTGTCGGTCGTCGCCCTGCTGCTGGCCGGGGCGATCGGTGTCCTCGCGTCCACGCAATCGTGGCTTTCCGTCCTCCTGCGCGACGGGGGAGGGGACGCGCTGACGGTTCTGGGTGCGGCCGCGATCCCCGTGCTCGTGCCGCTCAGCCTCGCCGCCCTCGCTCTCGGCGCGGCGCTGTCGATCGTGGGGCGCATCCCGCGCTATGTCTTCGCGGTGCTCGCGGTCGCGATCGGCGTCTGGCTGACCGTGCTGACCGTGGGGCTGCTGATCGCCGTGCCGGTCTCCGCGTACGCGTCCGCGGTCACCGATCGCACCGGGATCGCCGGAAACGACGCGATCGTCGCGCTGGTGGCGAGCGTGACGCCCACCGCCTGGGCGTATGTGAGCCTGGTGGCCTGGGCGCTGCTGATCGTGGCCGGAGTCTTCGTCCTCGCCACCGCGCATCGGTGGACGGCCTCCGGACGCAAGTACCGCACCGCCGCCGTGCGCGAGCATCACGACGGCCCCCTCGACGCGGTCGACTCGTGGGATGACCTGTCCCGCGGCGAGGATCCCACTGCCGGTCGATCCTGACGATAGACTGAGAAACCCCGAACGCCTTACTGGAGGACACCATGAGCAACCCCATCGCAGACCCCGGCCACGGACACTCGCCCGCGGCGTGGACCGCTGTGGTGATCATGCTCGTCGCGATCGGGCTGGGCACGCTCTTCTTCGCCATGAACATCCCCGCCCTCGTCTGGGTGTGCGCCGCTCTCGTGGTGGTCGGGCTCATCGTCGGCGTCGTGATGGCCAAGGCCGGTTACGGTGTCAAGGGCCCGAAGTACGTCGCGAAGAAGCACTGACGTGGTCCTCGCCGACCTCACGGCCGGCGCTGTCGAGGACGCTCGCACCCGCGAGTTGACGCGCCCGCTGAGCGCGGTGCAGGCCGCCGCCGCGGATCGTGCACCGGCGCTGGACGCCCTCGCCGCGCTGGCACCCGCCGAGCGGGTGAAGATCATCGCCGAGGTCAAGCGTGCGTCGCCGTCCCGCGGCGACCTCGCCGCGATTCCGGACCCCGCGCACCAGGCGTCGCTCTACCGCACCGGTGGGGCATCGGCGATCAGCGTGCTCACCGAGCAGCGCAAGTTCAAGGGCAGCCTGGACGACCTCGCCGCCGTCCGCGCCGCCGTGGATCTGCCGCTGCTGCGCAAGGACTTCATCGCCACCGAGTACCAGGTGTGGGAGGCGCGGGCGACCGGTGCCGACCTCGTGCTGCTGATCGTCGCCGCGCTGGATGACGACACGCTGCGGCGCCTGTACGACCTCGTGCTCGAGCTCGGCATGACGCCGCTGATCGAAACGCACGACGCCGCCGAGCTCGACCGTGCCCTGGCGCTGGAGGCGCAGCTCATCGGCGTGAACGCCCGCAACCTCAGCACGTTCGAGCTGGACCCGGACCTGTTCGGGCGCCTCGCACCGACCATTCCGGCCGGCGTGATCAAGATCGCCGAATCGGCGGTCCTGGCGCCGAAGGACGTGCGCCACTACCGCGACGCCGGGGCGGACGTCGTCCTCATCGGCGAAGCGCTGGTGACCGGGGACCCGGTCGCCACGCTGCAGACGTATCTGGAGGCCGGCTCATGAGCCTGCGTGATCAGCACGGTCCGTTCTTCGGCGAGTTCGGCGGGCGGTACATGCCCGAGTCGCTCATCGCGGCGATCGACGAGCTCACCGCGGTGTGGGAATCGGCGATGGCCGATCCCGAGTTCGACGCCGAGTACCGGGGACTACTGAGCTCGTACGCCGGACGCCCGTCGATCCTCACTGAAGTGCCCCGGTTCGCCGAGCACGCCGGGGGAGCGCGGATCTTCCTCAAGCGCGAGGACCTGAACCACACCGGCTCGCACAAGATCAACAACGTGCTCGGTCAGGCACTGCTGACCAAGCGGCTGGGCAAGACCCGCGTGATCGCGGAGACCGGGGCGGGGCAGCACGGTGTCGCGACCGCGACCGCGGCGGCCCTGTTCGGCTTCGACTGCACGATCTACATGGGCGAGGTGGACACCGAGCGCCAGGCCCTGAACGTCGCGCGCATGCGGCTGCTCGGCGCCGAGGTCGTGGCCGTGAAGACCGGCTCGCGCACGCTCAAGGACGCCATCAACGACGCGTACCGCGACTGGGTCGCGAGCGTCGAGACCACCAACTACATCTTCGGCACCGCCGCGGGGCCGCACCCGTTCCCGGCGCTCGTCCGCGACTTCCAGAAGGTCATCTCGGAGGAGGCGCGCGCGCAGCTGCTCGACCAGGTCGGCCGCCTGCCGGACGTCGTCGTCGCCGCCGTCGGTGGCGGGTCCAACGCCATCGGCATGTTCGACGCGTTCCTGGACGACGAGGGCGTGAAGCTGTACGGCGTCGAGGCGGCCGGTGACGGCGTGGACACGCCCAAGCACGCCGCGTCCATTGAGCGCGGACGCCCCGGAGTGCTGCACGGCGCGAAGACGTTCGTGCTGCAGGACGAGGACGGGCAGACCATCGAGTCGCACTCGATCTCCGCGGGCCTGGACTACCCCGGCGTCGGCCCCGAGCACGCGTGGCTCGCGTCCATCGGGCGTGCCGAGTACATTCCGGCGACCGATGACGAGGCGATGCAGGCCCTCCGTCTGTTGAGCCGCACGGAGGGCATCATTCCTGCGATCGAGTCCGCGCACGCCCTCGCCGGTGCGATCCGGCTCGGCAAGGAGCTCGGGCCGGACGCGCTCATCGCCGTGTGTCTGTCCGGTCGGGGCGATAAGGACATGGACACCGCCGCGCGGTACTTCGATCTGTACGACAACGCGGGGGAGCAGGCATGAGCCGCGTCGAGGCCGCCATCGCGAAGGCGGAGGCCGAGGGCCGCGGTGCGTTCGTCGGTTATCTGCCCGCCGGGTACCCCGATATCGACACCTTCGTCGAGGCGGCGGTGACGCTCGCCGACAGCGGCGCGGACATCCTCGAGATCGGTCCGCCGTACTCCGACCCGGTGATGGACGGCCCGATCATCCAGGAGGCCACCCAGCAGGCGCTGGCGAACGGCTTCCGGCTGAAGGACCTTTTCCCCGCGATTCGCGCGATCACCGCGCGCACCGACGTTCCGGTCCTGGTCATGACCTACTGGAACCCGGTGCTGCAGTACGGCGTGGACCGCTACGCCGATGACCTGCTCGCCGCGGGCGGCGCCGGACTCATCACGCCGGATATCACGCCGGAAGCGGCGGAGGAGTGGATCGCGGCCTCGAAGCGCACGGGCCTTGACCGCGTGTTCCTGGCCGCGCCGACCAGTACTGACGAGCGTCTGCGCATGGTGGTGGAGAGCTCCACCGGCTTCGTCTACACCGTGTCCACGATGGGCATCACGGGTGAGCGTGCCGAGCTCGATGCCGCCGCGCGCACGCTGGTGTCGCGCCTGCGTGACGCGGGCGTCGGACGCGCGTGTGTCGGCATCGGCATCTCGAACGCCGATCAGGTGCACGGCGTGCTGGAGTACGCCGACGGCGCCATCGTCGGCACGGCGCTGGTGCGTTCGCTGCGCGACGGCGGCCTGTCCGGGCTCGCGGACACCGCGCGCGCCCTCGCCGCCGGCACCGTCCGCGACTGACGCAGCGGGGGCACCGTCAGCGACTGACGTAGCGGGGCACTGTCCGGCGAGCTGATCGCGATGCCTCAGGCGTGCTCGGGCAGATCGCGGCGGCGCGTCGGGCTGCCGGCGGTGACAAGCGGCTCATGACGACACGGGTTCTGTGGGCGGTTCCGTTCTTCCATCGGCGCGCGGACTTCGGGATCTTCGGTCGGGTGCGCACGAAGAAGCGTGCTTCGCTGCCTGCCGCGCCTCGAGCTGCTGAGGGGGGCTGGGTTTTCGGCTTAAGACTGCCCGGCGGATTCTCGCGTTCCCGACGCCGTCTTGCGTTCCCCGTTTCCGTCACTCTCTTCCCGCGCCGCCAGCCGCCCGCTCCCGGTCGTTGAGCGAGCGCCAGCGAGACGAAACGGCGTGAGATGCGTGGCGGACTCGAGGTAAGAGAAACCTCATCTCCACAGGTCCGGAATCCGTACACAGCCTGGGGAATACGCCTTCGAATGTCGGCGGTGCGGCGTAAAATATGGGTTATGAACACGACGATGGAACGGACCCGGGAGACGATGGCACACGCCGTCGCCGACCTCCGCTCCATCCTTGATTCCGACACCCTCGACATCGCCGAACGGGACGACATGCTCGGGTTCCTGACCGGGGTCGGAGACCTGTACCGGCAAGTCGAAGCCACGCTCGTGGTCAGCACCGGTGTCATCGAGAAGCGCTCCGCCACGGCGGAGCGCTTCGACGTTTCCAGCGACTGCCGCTCCGCGAACGAAGTCCTGCAACGCACCACCGGTGCCGCACCGACCACGGTCAAGCGGTGGAGCCGGCTCGCCGCTGTCATCAAGCCGGAGCGCACGCTCGCGTCGGGCGAGGTTCGGCCAGCCGAGTTCCCTGCCCTCCGCGATGCACTCACGTCGGGTGCGATCGGTGTTGACGGTCTCGAGGCCGCGACCAGGCCCCTGCGGGAGATCCGGGATCGGGTTGACTCCGCCGAGCTGGCGGACATTGACGAGATCCTCGCCGCCATCACGACGACCACGGGTGCGCCGGTGATGTGCGACACCCTCCGCGACGCGGCCCTCCGTCTCGGCGCCGAGCTCGATCTCACCGGCGCCGAGCTCGAGGAAGAACGTGCGATGCGGGCCGGTCGCTTCGGATCGGTGTCAAGCGCAACGGGCTCGTCCCGATCCACGGGAACCTGATGGTCGAAACCGCCGGGGCCCTCTGCGTGCTCCTGGATTCGATCAACAACCCGCACGGCAAGCCGGCGGGTGTGAGGTTCCGGCCATCCGACGAAGTCGATGATGACAGCTCGGATGTGCGAACGATGGCGCAGCGCAACCACGACGCCCTCGCCACGATCCTCGCCGCGGTCCCCGGAGCTCCGGATCTGCCGATGAACGGTGGCAATGCTCCGGTGCTGGTCATCCACGCCACCGAAGACACCGTCCGCGCGGGTGAAGGGTGGGCGTCGATCCCCGGAGCCGACGGCACCGGCACCGACGTGCCCGTCCCGTTCGCGGCCGCCGAGCATGCCGGATGCTGCGGCACGGTTCAACGCCTCACGTCCGCGGTGAACGGGAAGATCGTCAAGCTCACCGTCGCCGACCGGGTCTTCAACACGGACCAGCGGAGGGTGATCATCGCCCGCGACCGGTCCTGCGTCATCCCGGGATGCCACACCCCGGCGAGGTGGTGCGAAATCCACCACGTGAAGGAGTGGGCGAACGGCGGCAAGACCGACGTGGGCAACGGGGTGCTGATCTGCTGGCACCACCATCGGTTCCTGGAACGCATGGGCTGGCAGATCCGGATGACCGACGGCGTTCCGGAGGTCAGACCACCGGACTGGATCGACCCCACCCAGACCTGGCGTCCCACCGGTCTTCGGGCCGTCGCCCGCCCGAGTCGGGGTGCGTGATGTCCGGGGAGAGCTCTGCCCAGACCGTGGTCGGGTCCGCCATGCCCATCGCGGCGTTCGGTCTCGCTGACGCTCGCCCAATGACCGGGCACGGAGCGAGCGGAGTGCGGGCGGCCGGAGCGGGAACGGTGCTTCGGGAACGCAAGACGGCGACGCGAGGCGAGTTGTCCCCAAACGGTCTTAAGCCAAATACGCTCGCACGCTGGAACGCGAAGCGCCGAACGCGGCCGTGCCACGCAGGACCCCAGCGCACCGGCGGCGACCACCTCGAGACCCGCGCCCCGATGGACCGAGGAAACCATGCGCAGAACCCGTGCCGTCCTAGGCGAAAAGTCGCAACCGCGCTGGAACGCCGGACGAAGTACCATCCCGCCGCGAACGATCCCAGGGCACCGAGGGAACACACGCGACCGACACGGAGGCAGCGGAACAGCACCGTCATGGACCTCGGCTCCGGGGAAGTAGACTTCAGTCCATGCTGCTTTCCGCATCGACCGTGCTCGCGAGCATTCCGAGTCCTCCGATCAACTCCTGGGACTTCTCGATCTTCGGCGTCGGGATCTCGATCAAGTTCTACGCGCTGTTCATCATCCTCGGCATCATCATCGCCGTGATCATGTCGAACCGGACGCTGACCAAGCGGGGCGCGGAGCCGTGGGTGATCGTCGACATCTGCCTCATCGCGGTGCCGCTCGCGATCATCTGCGCACGGATCTTCCACGTCCTCACCCACTACAGCTTCTACTTCGGTCCGGAACAGACCGACCCCTGGGCGTGGGCGAAGATCTGGGAGGGCGGCATCGCCATCTACGGCGCGCTCATCGGCGGCGCCATCGGAGCCTGGCTCGGCTGCAAGTGGACGGGCATCCGCTTCTGGACCTTCGCGGACGCGATCGCCCCGTGGATGCTGCTCGCCCAGGCGCTCGGCCGCCTCGGCAACTACTTCAACCACGAGCTGTTCGGTCTGCCGACCGACCTGCCGTGGGGCCTGGAGATCGAGAAGGACAACCCGGCGTTCCCTGCCGGCCTCGCCGAGGGGACGCTGTTCCAGCCGACGTTCCTCTACGAGATCATCTGGAACGTCATCGGCGTCGTGCTGCTGCTGTGGCTCGGCCGCAAGCTCTCCATGCAGTGGGGGCGCCTCTTCGCGGTCTACCTGATCTGGTACTCCGCCGGACGCATCGTCTGGGAGTCGATCCGCATCGACCCGTCCGACATCATCCTGGGCCTGCGCACCAACGTCTGGTCTGCGATCTTCGGCGTCGTCATCGGCATCGTGATCCTCATCGTCCAGCGCCGCCACCTCGGCCAGGAGCCCTCGCCCTACCAGGACGGGAGAGGTCGCAAGGATGTTGTATCCTCGCAGGACACCCCCGAAGATTTCGTCGATCTGAGCGAGCCAACCGCCACGCTCGATGACGAGAGCACGTCAGCCGCCACCAGCACGGCCGGTGCCGGTTCCGTACCCACGGCCGGCTGACACACACCCTTCCCGCGGGCCGACGTCGTCCCGATCCCACGAGCAGAGAGAGGGACGACGCCTTGTCCTCGAGCCTTCTGAGCCCCGGCGGCGGAACACCCGACCGCCAGGGCATGTACAACCCCTCCTTCGAGAAGGACGCCTGCGGCCTCGCGATGGTCGCCACCCTCCGCGGTGAGGCCGGCCACGACATCGTGAGCCTCGCCCTGGAGGCGCTGCGCAACCTCGAGCACCGCGGCGCCATCGGATCCGACGCCGGCACCGGCGACGGCGCGGGCATTCTCCTGCAGATGCCCGACGCGTTCCTGCGCGAGGTCGTCGACTTCGACCTGCCGGCCGTCGGCGAGTACGTCGCCGGCATGGCATTCCTCCCGCTGGAGGAGGACGAGCGCGCCGCGCAGAAGGCCGGCATCGAAAAGCTCGCGGCCGCCGAAGGCCTCGACGTCCTCGGTTGGCGCATCGTCCCGACCGCGCCGGAGAACCTCGGCAAGCTCGCCTACGACGCCCGCCCGCAGTGCGAGCAGCTGTTCCTGTCCCGCCCGGCGATCGGTGGCGCGCCGGCGATGCACGGCGTCGGCCTTGACCGACTCGCCTATCGACTTCGCACGCGCGCCCGCACTCAGCTGGGCGCGTATTTCGTTTCCCTGAGCTCCCGCACCCTCGGGTACAAGGGCATGGTCACGACGCTCCAGCTGGAGCCGTTCTACCCGGACCTGCAGGACGAGCGCTTCGCCTCCAAGCTCGCCGTCGTCCACTCCCGCTACTCCACGAACACGTTCCCGTCCTGGCCCCTCGCCCAGCCGCTGCGCATGCTGGCCCACAACGGTGAGATCAACACGGTCGGCGGCAACCGCAACTGGATGCGCGCCCGGCAGTCCCAGCTGGAGAGCGAACTGCTCGGCGACCTGACGCCGCTGCTGCCCGTGTGCACCGAAGGCGCCAGCGATTCGGCATCGTTCGACGAGGTCCTCGAGCTGCTGACCCTGACCGGACGCAGCCTGCCGCACGCGATCATGATGATGGTCCCGGAGGCGTACGAGAAGCAGTCCGACATCGACCCCAAGCTCCGTGCGTTCTACGAGTTCCACGCGATGCAGATGGAGCCGTGGGACGGTCCGGCCGCGCTGATCTTCACCGACGGCACGCAGGTCGGCGCCACCCTGGACCGCAACGGTCTGCGCCCCGGCCGCTGGACCGAAACCCGCGACGGACTGATCGTGATCGGTTCCGAGACGGGCGTGCTGGAGTTCGAGCCGGAGCGCATCAAGCGCCGCGGCCGTCTGCAGCCCGGCCGCATGCTCCTGATCGACACCGAGCAGCGGCGCATCATTCCGGATGACGAGGTCAAGAGCGACCTGGCCGAGATGGAGCCCTGGGAGGAGTGGCTGAACGGCGCCGTCCGCCTCGCCGACCTCCCCGAGCGCGAGCACATCGTGCACCCGGTCGCCTCGATCACCCGCCGCCAGCGCACCTTCGGGTACACGGAGGAGGAGATCAAGATCCTCCTCGCCCCGATGGCCCGCACCGGCGCCGAGCCGCTCGGCGCGATGGGCTCGGACACCCCGATCGCCGTCCTCAGCGACCGTCCCCGCCTGCTGTTCGACTACTTCACCCAGCAGTTCGCGCAGGTGACCAACCCGCCGTTGGATTCCATCCGCGAAGAGGTCGTCACGAGCCTGCGGATCGGCATCGGACCGGAGCTGAACCTCCTCACCTGGGGTCCGGACCACGCCCGCAGCGTGACGCTGGACTTCCCGGTCATCGACAACGATGAGCTCGCGAAGATCCAGCACATCCACAAGGCGCTGCCCGGCCGCTCGTCCGCGACGATCCGCGGCCTGTACCACTTCGACGCCGGCCCCGGCACGCTCGGCAAGCGCCTCGCCGAGATCTACGACGAGGTTGACGCCGCGATCGCGCAGGGGGCGGAGTTCCTCATCCTCAGCGACCGCGATTCGAACAAGGACCTCGTCCCGATCCCGTCGCTGCTTCTGACCGCGGCCGTGCACCACCATCTCATCCGCAAGCAGACCCGCATGAAGGTGGGCCTGGTCATCGAGGCCGGCGACGTGCGCGAGGTGCACCATGTCGCGACGCTGATCGGCTACGGCGCGTCCGCGGTGAACCCGTACCTCGCCATGGAGACGGTCGAATACCTCGTCCGCACCGGCTACGTCGAGGGCGTCACCGAGGAGAAGGCCGTCCGCAACCTCATCTACGCGCTCGGCAAGGGCGTGCTCAAGGTGATGAGCAAGATGGGCATCTCCACCGTCCGTTCCTACGCGGGCGCCCAGGTGTTCGAGGCGATCGGCCTGTCCCAGGACGTCATCGACCGCTTCTTCACCGGTACCGAGTCCAAGCTCGGCGGCGTCACGCTCGAGCAGCTCGAGGCGGAGAACCAGGTCCGCCACGACTACGCCTACCCGGAGGACACCGCACCCCTCGCGCACGAGCGGCTGTGGACCGGCGGCGAGTACCAGTGGCGCCGCAGCGGCCCGCCGCACCTGTTCAACCCGGAGACGGTGTTCCGCCTGCAGCACTCCACGAGGACCCGCCGCTACGACGTGTTCCGCGAGTACACCAAACTCGTGGACGACCAGGCCACCGAACTGAAGACCCTGCGCGGCATGTTCCGCCTGCGCACCGGCGTGCGCCCGGCGGTTCCGTTGAGCGAGGTCGAGCCCGTCTCGTCCATCGTCAAGCGCTTCTCCACCGGTGCGATGAGCTACGGCTCGATCTCGCAGGAGGCGCACGAGACCCTCGCCATCGCGATGAACCGCCTCGGCGGCAAGTCCAACACCGGTGAGGGCGGCGAGGACGTCGACCGCCTCCTCGACCCGACCCGCCGCAGCGCGATCAAGCAGGTCGCGTCCGGACGCTTCGGCGTCACGAGCCTGTATCTCACCGAAGCGGACGACATCCAGATCAAGCTCGCTCAGGGCGCCAAGCCCGGTGAGGGTGGGCAGCTGCCGCCGCAGAAGGTGTACCCCTGGGTCGCCCGCACCCGTGGCGGCACGCCCGGTGTCGGACTCATCTCGCCCCCGCCGCACCACGACATCTACTCGATCGAGGATCTCAAGCAGCTGATCTTCGACCTGAAGCGCGCGAACCCGTCCGCCCGCATCCACACCAAGCTGGTCTCGCAGTCCGGCATCGGTGCGGTGGCGGCCGGCGTGGCGAAGGCGCTGAGCGACGTCATCCTGGTGTCGGGCCACGACGGTGGCACCGGCGCGAGCCCGCTGAACTCGCTCAAGCACGCCGGCACCCCCTGGGAGCTGGGACTGGCTGAGACGCAGCAGACCCTGATGCTCAACGACATGCGCGACCGCGTCGTCGTCCAGGTGGACGGACAGCTGAAGACCGGCCGCGACGTCATCATCGGCATGCTGCTCGGCGCCGAGGAATTCGGCTTCGCGACCGCGCCGCTCGTGGTCAGCGGGTGCGTCATGATGCGCGTGTGCCACCTGGACACCTGCCCGGTCGGCGTCGCGACGCAGAACCCCGTGCTGCGCGAGCGCTTCACCGGCAAGGCGGAGTACGTCGTGAACTTCATGGAGTTCATCGCGGAGGAGGTGCGCGAGCACTTGGCCGCGCTGGGCTTCCGCAGCATCGAGGAGGCCATCGGCCACGCCGAACTCCTGGACGTGGACGATGCCCTCCGGCACTGGAAGAGCGAGGGACTGGACCTCGATCCGATCCTGTACGCCGCGAAGCTGCCCGCGGACGCCCCGCGCAAGCACGCCCGCGAGCAGGACCACGAGCTGGACGAGCACTTCGACGTCGAGCTCATCGCCCGCTCCCGCGAGGCGATCGCCGGGGAGGGCACGGTCGAGATCGACCTGCCGATCCGCAACACCGAGCGCGCCGTCGGCACCATGCTCGGCCACCAGGTGACCAAGGCGCGGGGCGAGCAGGGCCTGCCGGCCGACTCGATCGTGGTGAACCTCACCGGCTCGGCGGGGCAGTCGCTCGGCGCGTTCCTGCCGTCCGGCATCACGCTGCGGCTGTCCGGTGACGCCAACGACTACGTCGGCAAGGGACTGTCCGGCGGCACGGTCGTCGTCCGGCCGGTGCCGGGTGCCCGTTTCGATGCATCGCGCAACGTGATCGCCGGAAACGTCATCGGGTACGGCGCCACGAGCGGCGCGCTGTTCCTGCGCGGCGTGGTCGGCGAGCGGTTCCTCGTTCGCAACTCGGGTGCGTCCGCGGTCGTCGAGGGCGTCGGCGACCACGCGCTGGAGTACATGACCGGGGGACTGGCCGTCATTCTCGGTCCGACCGGCCGCAACTTCGGCGCCGGCATGTCCGGTGGCACGGCGTACGTCTATCGCCTCCGTCGCGAACTGGTGAACCAGGACGCCCTGCGCTCGGGCGAGTTGGACATCGCGCCGCTCGGCGCGGGGGACCGGGAGATCCTGCGCGATCTCCTGCACCGCCACGTCGAGCAGACCGGTTCGACCCGCGCCGCCTCGCTGCTGGCGAACTTCCACGACGAGGCTCCGCAGTTCAGCCGCGTCGTTCCGCGTGACTACGCGGCCGTCATGAAGACCCGCCAGGAGGCGATCGACACGGGGCTCGACCCCGATGGCGACGTCGTCTGGCACCGCATCCTGGAGGTGACCCATGGCTGATCCCCAGGGCTTCCTGAAGACCACCGTCCGCGAGACGCCGAAGCGTCGCCCCGTTCCGGTCCGGATCATGGACTGGAAAGAGGTCTACGAGAAGGGTGACGCCGCGGTCCTGAAGCGCCAGGCCGGGCGCTGCATGGACTGCGGCATCCCGTTCTGCCACACCGGCTGCCCGCTCGGGAACCTCATCCCGGAGTGGAACGACCTGATGTGGCGTGGCGAGGGGCGTGCGGCGATCGAGCGGCTGCACGCGACGAACAACTTCCCGGAGTTCACCGGACGCCTCTGCCCGGCGCCGTGCGAGAGCGCGTGCGTGTTGAGCATCAACCAGCCGGCCGTGACGATCAAGCAGATCGAGCAGGCCACGATCGATGACGCCTGGACCAACGGCTGGGTCGAGCCGGAGCCGCCGAGCCGCCTGACCGGCAAGACGGTCGCCGTGGTCGGTTCCGGACCGGCCGGACTCGCCGCCGCACAGCAGCTGACCCGGGCCGGTCACACCGTGGCCGTGTTCGAGCGGGACGACCGCATCGGCGGGCTCCTGCGATACGGCATCCCGGACTTCAAGATGGAGAAGGACCAGCTCGACCTGCGCCTGCGCCAGATGCGCGACGAGGGAACGCGCTTCCGCGCCGGTGTCGAGATCGGTCGGGACATCACCTGGCCGGAGTTGCAGGACCGCTACGACGCGATCGTGCTCGCGACCGGCTCCACCGTGCCGCGAGACCTGGACATCCCGGGTCGGGACCTCGCCGGTGTGCACTTCGCGATGGAGTACCTGGTCGAATCCAACCGCGCGATCGCCGGCGACGAGGTCGCGAACCAGATCACGGCGGAGGGCAAGCACGTCATCGTGATCGGCGGCGGTGACACCGGAGCGGACTGCATCGGCACGGCACACCGCCAGGGCGCGCTCAGCGTGACGAACCTGGCGATCGGCCGGCGTCCGGAGGACGCCCGTCCCGAGCACCAGCCGTGGCCGATGGACCCGCACGTGTTCGAGGTCTCCAGCGCTCACGAGGAGGGCGGCGAGCGGGTGTTCCTGGCCTCCACCGTCGAGTTCCTCAGTAACGACGCCGGTGAGGTGCGCGCGCTGCGTGTCGCCGAGACCGAGTACGTCGACGGCCGCCGGGTTCCGCGCAGCGGCACGGAGCGGGAGATCCCCGCCGACCTCGTGCTCATCGCGATGGGCTTCACCGGTCCGGAGCGGGCCGGCATCGACGAGCAGATCGACGCCCCGTTCACCGCGCGCGGGACGTTCGTCCGCGAGGATGACTTCGCCACGCCCGTCCCGGGCGTCTTCGTCGCCGGTGACGCCGGTCGTGGCCAGTCGCTGATCGTCTGGGCCATCGCGGAGGGTCGCGCCGCGGCCGCCAAGGTCGACGAGTTCCTCTCCGGAAGCACTGTCCTGCCCGCGCCGGTCAAGGCGAGCGATGTCGCCATCTCGGTCCTGCCCGCGTAGGCTGACAACGGCCCTCTCTCAGGCCATCCCATCCCCAGAAACCGGAGCACATACGGAATGAGACGCGCGAAAATCGTCGCAACTCTGGGTCCCGCAACATCCACCTACGAAACGGTTCGCGCCATCATCGACGCGGGCGTGGACGTCGCTCGGCTGAACCTCAGCCACGGCGATTATTCGGTGCACGAGGCGAACGTCGCCAACGTGCGCCGCGCCGCTGACGACGCCGGCAAGGCCGTCGCAGTGCTGGTGGATCTGCAGGGTCCGAAGATCCGACTCGGCAGGTTCGCCGACGGCCCGCACGACCTCGAGGTCGGCGACATCTTCAAGATCACCACCGAGGACATCGAGGGCACGAAGGAGATCGTCGGTACCACGTTCAAGGGTCTGCCCCAGGACGTCAAGCCGGGCGATTACCTGCTCATCGATGACGGCAAGGTGCGTGTCCAGGTCGTGGAGACCGACGGCGTGACCGTGACGACCAAGGTGATCGTCGCCGGCACGGTGTCCAACAACAAGGGCATCAACCTGCCGGGTGTCGCCGTGAACGTCCCCGCCCTGAGCGAGAAGGACGAGGAGGACCTGCGTTGGGGTCTGCGCGCCGGCGCTGACCTGATCGCGCTGTCCTTCGTCCGCGACGCCGCTGACATCACCCGTGTGCACGAGATCATGAAGGAAGAGGGTCGGTTCATCCCGACCATCGCCAAGATCGAGAAGCCGCAGGCCGTGGCCGCGCTCGAGGAGATCGTCGACGCGTTCGACGGCATCATGGTCGCCCGCGGTGACCTGGGGGTCGAGCTGCCGCTGGAGGCCGTGCCGATCGTGCAGAAGCGCGCCGTCGAGCTGGCCCGCCGCAACGCCAAGCCGGTCATCGTCGCCACGCAGATGCTGGAGTCGATGATCTCGAGCCCGGTTCCCACGCGAGCTGAGACGAGCGACGTCGCCAACGCCGTGTTGGACGGCGCGGACGCGGTCATGCTCTCCGGTGAGACCAGCGTCGGCGAGTACCCGGTGATCGTGGTGCAGACCATGGCTCGCATCATCGAGTCCACCGAGGACCATGGCCTCGAGCGCATCGCCCCGCTGGGGCAGAAGCCGAAGACGCAGGGTGGGGCGATCACGCTCGCCGCGGCCGAGGTCGCCGACTTCGTCGAGGCGAAGTTCCTCTGCGTGTTCACCCAGTCCGGCGACTCCGCTCGGCGGATGTCGCGCCTGCGGTCGCAGATCCCGATGCTGGCGTTCACGCCCGAGCCGGGCATCCAGCGTCGACTGGCGCTGACCTGGGGCATCCGCGCGAACCTCGTCGACGTCGTCACCCACACCGACGCGATGTTCGGTCAGGTCGATGACTACCTTCTCGGTGCCGGCATGGCCGAGATCGGTGACAAGGTCGTGGTGATCTCCGGTTCCCCTCCGGGAATCGTCGGATCGACGAACGACCTGCGCGTGCACAAGGTCGGTGACGCCGCGCACGGCGCGGCGCCGGCGTACCAGACGCGCTGACACGTCCGCACAGGGCCGGTTCCTTCGGGAACCGGCCCTGTGTCGTCTCAGAGGCCCAGCAGCACGACCAGCGAGACTCCGAACATCGCCAGGTGGATGACGCCCTGACTCGCGCTCGCCCGCGGGACGAGGAAGGTCACCGCGGACACCCCGACGGTCGCGATGATCACCGCGAGCATCGCCGGGTCCGGCGCGAGGATGACCTGCTGTCCGGTGAGCAGGCCGATCACCAGCACGGACGGAATGGTGAGCCCCACCGTCGAGACGAAGGCGCCGAGGTTGAGGTTGATCACGCGCTGCGTTTCGTTGCGGAGCGCGGCACGCACCGAGGTCAGCGTCTCGGGCGTGAACACGATGATCGCGATCAGCAGTCCGGACAGGGCGACCGGCGCGCCCGCCGCGTCCAGGACGCGATCCAGGAGCCCGGCCATGTCGTGCGAGAGCAGGACGATCGGCACGAGCGTGCCGACGAGCACACCGGCGCGCCACCACAGTTCGGAACGGGGTCCGCGATCGGCCGTGCGTGTCGGGGCGTCGGGGCGGTCCGGATCGCGGTAGTCGGCCGCCTGACGGCCCATCTGCAACCAGAGGAACACGCCGTACGTCAGCACCGTGAGGACGGCGAAGATGATCGCCTGCGCGGGGGAGTACCCACCCCCGGATCCGAGAGCCGCGGGCAGCACGAAAGCGACCACCACCAGGGCGCCGATCATCGCGAGGTAGACGGATGTGCCCGTCCGGTTGTGGGCGGCGACCGTACGGTGGCGCAGGCCCGCGATCAGCAGGCAGGCGCCGACGACGAGGTTCAGGATGATCATCATCACCGCCGCGACGGAGTCCCGCGCGATCGTGGTGTGCTCGCCCGGACCGAGCATGACGGCGGCGATCAGCACGACTTCGATGATCACGACGGAGAGCGTGAGGATCAGCGTGCCGTACGGGTCGCCGAGGCGATGGGCGAGCTGTTCCGCCTGCTCGACGACGCCGAACGCGGCGACGAGGATCACGGCGACGAGCACCACCAGCGCGACGATGACGACGGGGATCGGGGCGTGGCCGAGCCACGGCATGAGCGCCGGGGCGATCGCGACGGCGACCCAGGGCGGCAAGAGGCGGACGAGCGCCGCGGGGGAGAGCACGCGACGCAGCACGGTCGGGGACATCATCACTCCGTTCGGCGGGGTCGTCCTCGCTTCGGTGAGTGCCGCCGGGTCGTCCCGCCGGGTGGTGTCTGCAGACACCGCACGCCAACGATACCCGCGGACATGGAACAACCGCTGGGCAGATGTCCCGGCCTCCATCCGCCCCCGCGTTCTGCACACCCCCGGGTTCTGCAGGACACCCCGGGTTCCGAAGGACCCCCCGGATGGGGACCGGTCCGGCGGCGGCAGAGGAAAGGGGCGCCGACGGCGTAATCTCGACGTATGGAGTTGAACGAGACGCGCGCCTGGAACAAGTTCTATGCGAAAGGCACGCCCGTCGACATCGAACCTGCGACCGGCTCGCTCTGCGACCTGCTGGACGAGCGCGTGGCGCAGTGGAGCGACCACGATGCGATCAGCTTCTTCGACGCCACCATCACCTACCGCGATTTCGGCGATCGGGTCGCCCGTGTCGCCGCCGGGCTCCGCCGGCTGGGTGTGGCGGCGGGGGACCGCGTCGCGCTGATCATGCCGAACGCCCCGCAGCACATGATCGCGTTCTACGCGGTGCTGCGCCTCGGCGCGGTCGTCGTCGAGCACAATCCGCTGTACACGTCCGACGAGCTCGAGGAGCAGTTCCGCGACCACGGCGCGCGCATCGTGATCGCGTGGGACAAGGTCGCGCCGACCGTGCAGGCCCTGCCGAAGGAGCTCGGCATCGCGGTCGTGGTGTCGGTGGACATCACCCGCGCGATGCCCGCGAAGATGCGGCTGATGCTCGCGCTGCCGATCGTGAAGGCCCGCGAGGCGCGGGAGAAGCTCACCGGGAAGGCCCCCGGAACCGTACCGTTCCAACGCCTGGAGCGGGAGAAGCCGATCGAGGCGGCGCATCCGCGACCGTCCGTTCATGACACCGCCTGCCTGCAGTACACCTCCGGCACCACCGGGACGCCCAAGGGCGCGATCATCAGCCATGGCAATCTGTGGTCCAACGCCTGCCAGGGCGCGGCCTGGATGCCGGACTTCACGCGCGGGGCGGGCAGCATCTACGGCCTGCTGCCCATGTTCCACTCGTTCGGGCTGCTGCTGTCGGTGATCTACTCCGTCGAGACCGGCTCTCGCGCGGTGCTCTTCCCGACCTTCGATCCGGCGCTGGTGGCCGATGCCGCTCGGAAGTTCCCGCCGACGTTCGTGCCGGCCGTGCCGCCGATGTTCGACCGGCTCTCCCGTGTGGCCGCTGAGGGCAAGCTCGACCTCAGCCACGTCCAGTACGCGATCTCCGGGGCCATGACCCTGACGCCCGCCGTCGTGCGGCGCTGGGAGACGCAGGCCGGGTCGATGCTCAACGAGGGGTACGGGCTCACGGAGACCAGTCCGGTCGCCCTGGCCAACCCGTTCAACGACGACCGTCGGATCGGTGCGATCGGCATCCCCTTCCCGTCCACGGACATCCGCGTGGTGAACCCGGACGAGCCGACCCAGGAGGTCGCGCTCGGCGAGGTCGGGGAGCTGCTTATCCACGGCCCGCAGGTGTTCCAGGGCTACTGGAACCGCCCGGAGGAGACGGCCGCAACCCTGCTCGAGGGCGGCTGGCTGCGCACGGGCGATCTGGTCGTGCAGGACGAGGACGGTTTCGTCACGGTCGTGGACCGGAAGAAGGAACTGATCATCACCGGCGGATTCAACGTCTCGCCAAGCGAGGTCGAGCGGATCGTGAACGAGACGCCCGGCGTGGCCGAGAGCGCCGTGGTCGGCATCCCGCGTGGTGGCGGTGCTGAGGTCGTCACGGCGGTCGTCGTCCTCGACGAGGGCGCGACCTTCGACGAGGAGGCCGCCCGCGCGCTCGCCCATCAGAGCCTGGCCGACTACAAGCGCCCGCGGTCGTACGTGATCTGGGAAGAACTGCCGAAGTCCCTCATCGGAAAGGTCCTGCGCCGGCGCGTCAAGGACACGCTCGTGGCGGACAAGCACGCCGTTCGCGCCGCGGTGGAGGCTGACGACGAGGCCTGAGCCGAGTACCGAACCCGGCTCGGCGATGAGCTGACGCGGGCCGGCGAAACCACGCACGTCACCGCGGCCCGAACGTCGTCTCCGCACGGCCTCCGCGGGGATGCGGTAGCCGCGCCGACAGGTGCCGCGAGCGGTCGGGCCGAACGCACGGTTCCCGCAGCGGACTCGGCATTCTCGCGCTTCGGCGGAGTTCTCGCTTCGATCGCCGACCCGATCCCGATTCGTTCTACGCTTCCAGTCCGGACGGAGCGCGGGAGGAGCCATGGACCGCAGGGCCGAGAACACCGCACAGGCGATGCGCCTCGTGCCGGTGCGCGCCGGTGGTTTCGCACCTGCCCGCGCCGGAAACGGCCGGATGGATCCCGTGGGGACGAACTCTGCGGGCCGCATCGAGCACCTGCCTGGTGGCGCCTGCTCAGGCGGCGCCGGGACCACACCACGTGTGTGGTCGCCGCCGTCGCGTGAGACGGAGGGCACGTCGCCGGCCGTCGGGGTCGACGACGATCGCTTCGGGTCGATCGTCGCGATGGCCGTGGTGCTCGTCACGATGAGGACGGCGCTTCGCCAGTGGCGACGTCGCCTCGCCCCCGGTCCGTAGCGAGCACCGGTCTGGCCCGGTGCACGGAGAGCCCCGCATCACATGGCAGGTGCGGGGCTCTCGGCCGTCCGGACTCGGCCCCCTGCCTGATCCTCCGGGGCACAGGATATGTTTGTCCCGCGCAGCGGCAACCCTCCGGTGCCGCGGCAGAGGGGACACCATGACAGCGCAGCGCGGCGAGCCGGATCAGCCGGCGCAGGCGATCGACGGCACGCCGTTCCTGGAAGCCACGGCGGAGGCGAAGGCCCGCTACGGCCGGTTCAATCTCGCGATCGTGGGAGCGACCGGAGTGGGGAAGTCTTCGCTCGTGAACGCCGTCTTCGGCCGTGACCTGGCGAAGGTCGGAAAGGGCCTGCCGGTCACCCGCGGCGTCCACTACTACCACGACGAGTCGCTCGGGATCTGGGATCTCGAGGGTTTCGAGATCGGTTCCGCTTCCACACCGGCGGAGACGCTGCGTGGCCACCTCGCGACGATCGCATCCCGTCCGGCGAGTGAGCAGATCGCCGTGGTCTGGTACTGCGTGCTGTCCACGGCGGATCGCCTCACGCCGCCGGACATCGCGATGATCCGCGAACTCGACGCCGCCGGGCTGCCGGTGATCCTGGTTCTCACGAAGGTGGACTGGACGAAGAATCCGCTCACCGGCAAGTACTCCGCACCGAAGGACGTTGAGGAGTTCCGGGATTGGCTCGAGCACCCTGTCGACGCGGACGGCCGACCGGTCGACCTGCGGGTGCAGGGCGTCGTGCTCACCGCCGCGTACAACAAGCACGGAAAGGGCGCGGGGCACGGGCTCGGTGAGCTCGTGACGCAGACCCTCGCGCTGTCGCCGGAGAACGAGAAGGACGCGTTTCGCATCGCGCAGCGACTCAACCTCCCCTGGAAGCGCGAAATGGCGCGGCCGGTCATCAGTGCCGCCGCTTCTGCCGCGGCCGCCGCGGCGGCGGTTCCCATTCCGGTGGCGGACGCCGTGGTTCTGGCGCCGATCCAGATCTCGATGATGGGCCGGATCGCGGCGATCTACGACCTCGAGCTGAAGACCATGATGTCCGCCGGCGCTCTCGCGCAGCTCGGCGTGCAGATGTCCGGTCAGGCGCTTGCCCGGAGTTTCCTCAAACTCATTCCGGGGGCAGGCAGCGTGATCAACGCCGGTGTTGCGCTGGCTGTCACGGCTGCAACGGGGGAGGCCTGGATGCGCCTGTGTGAGGCCGTGCACACGGGCAAGATCGACGTGTCCAAGATCGGCCAGACCTGGTCCTCCTACGCGCCATCCTTCGTCGACGTAGTCCGCAAGATCGCCGACAACCGCCGCTCCCGCCCCGGACACTGACCGCCGCTCCGGTCCGCCGCGTGTCGGGAGCGGCGCGCGACGCTCCGGTGCCTGGTCTGGCTGGGGCTCCCGATTCCATGACGCAGTGAGAACTCTCACCCCTCGACTGTGCCACCCGATGTCGGGCGCTCGGGACGCGCCGGACGGTTCAGGGGCTGCGGGTGGGTCCGGCGAGGCCGTGCTCGTGCGCGAACACGGCCAGCTGCACGCGATCGCGGAGGCTGAGCTTGCGCAGCAGCGAGCCGACATGGCTCTTCACCGTGGCCTCGCTGAGGAAGAGCGCCGCGGAGATCTCCGCGTTCGTCATCCGCGCGGACGAGACGGCGCCGGTGTATGTGGAGGTTTCCGCGGGCGTCGTCGCGCACTCCTATGCGCTGCCGGCCGCGTGGGATCGAACTGCGGTCGTTGCGCGCCGCTGCACCTTCCAGGCGTAGTAGCCGGAGAGGTGCGGGGACAGTGTGTTCACGTTGATCGAGAGGCCATCGAGCCTCCTATGCGCCTGGGCCTCCGCGGTATCGGGATGGGGTCAAAACCGGTGAAGTTGCGCAGGGCGGGATTTCTAACTGAACGTTCGCTGGGTGTTCCCTTTCAGGGCCGTATGAGTATAGGTTCATCTCAGATCTGAGGATCGCTGTGCAGGAACGGGTCCTGCCTGGGGGGTATGAGGGCGATCTCATGCGCGCATGGGCGCTCATTGGCGTGTCCGCAATGCTGGTAGCAGGCATCAGCTATGCAGGGCAAACACCAGTTGCGGCAGCGCCACCTGTCAGCAGCGTGAATCCTGCGGTTGATTCCCCCGATGCAGAAAAGGCCGCGGCTGATGCAGATATCGAGAGCGCGGCGGATATAGCTACCGAAACGGGAGAGGCCGTCGTAGTCGACAGCCTGCTCACCCCTCTCCAGACGGTGACGGCCCAGCCTGACGGTTCGGTGCAGGTTGAGATTTCGACGGTGCCAATTCGTGCAGAGGTAAGCGGAGAGTGGCTGCCTGTTCAGACCGACCTAGTCCTCGAAGACGAGTGGTATGTGCCTACGGTCAGCGCTGCTCCTGTGAGGTTCTCAGCTGGTGGGAGCGACATCATGTCCCAGATCCAGACTGAGTCGGGCGAATGGGTGACGGAGTACTCTGCGACGGGCGATCTCCCCAAGCCTTCTATTGAAGGTGACACGGCGACCTACTCGGAGGTGCTTCCCGGGGTTGACCTCAAGCTCGTCGCCACGAAAACCGGCATGGCTTCTATCTACGTTGTGAAGACGCCCGCCGCGGCGAAGGCGAGCCGTCTTGGAAACCTTGAAGTTGAGATTGAGGGTGCAGAGCTCACGACCCCTGAACCGGGCCGGCTGGAGGCGACGGCTGACGACGGCACGTCGCTGATCTCCGCTCAACCTCTCTGGTGGGACTCGTCTGGTGGAGGGACATATCGAGAGCCTGGACTGGAGAACGTGCCCGCCCCCGTGAGCCACGAGATTGAGGGGCAGCAACTCACTATCGACGTCGCGGAATCTGTTCGTGTGGAGGAACGGCGTGGCGGCGATGAAACCGTTTACCCGATCTTCGTTGACCCGGACTGGAGCACGGGCATCAACACATCCTGGTACACCGACAAAGCCTTCCCAGCGGTTTCATACCTGACGGCTGGTGCTTCGGATGTGCTCCGTGTTGGCGTCTGGGCTGAATACCACTCGAACATGTACTTCGAACTCCCGATGCCGACTTTCCTCGCGGCCGGCGATGTCAAGAAGGCGCTCCTGTCTACGAAGATCGTTGCCATCATGGCGTGCGGACAGCAGTCGATTCAGTCGCGCTACCAGACGACTTACAAGAATCCAGGCTTCACGTGGAACCAGGAGCAGGCTTGGAAGGCCGCTGGGACCATGGGGTGGAGCGCTCCTATGACGACATGGACCAGTCGCGACTGTGGGGGTGTGGTGCCATATTCCACCGGCTGGGATGTCGCGGCAGCGGTGAAGAACCGCCTCAGCGTGAACGCAAGGTCCGTCCAGATCGTCTACTCGCCCACCAGTGCCACAGCGCCATCGCGGTTGCACTTCGACCGTGCAGCGACGCTCACGATCCAGTACAACCGTGCACCATCCACGCCTACTGAGCCGAAGATCATCAGCCCAACCCGCGCTTGCGGAACTCTCGCCGACCCCGCGATGGTCAGTGCCACGAGCGTGACGGTATCTGTGGGCCAGCAGGACCCCGACGGCGGAAATGTGAAGACGAGCTTCCGACTGTTCAAAGCAAACGATTTGTCGGTCGCAATCAAGAACCAGTACTCACCGCTGGAAGCTGGTGGCACTCGCTCGATGACCTTCAGTGGCCTGACCAACGGAACGGCCTACGCGTGGAATGCGCGTGGCGACGACGGCGAACGAGAGAGCGCCGCCGGCTCCACCGTCTGCTACTTCACCGTCGACACGACCAAGCCTCCAGCACCCCAGATCACTGCACCGTCCACGTCGATGACGGTGGGCGTGCCTGTCGCTCCGACGTTCCAGAACGAGCCAGCCGACGTAGCCGGATACGTGTACTGGCTGACCGCAGGTCAACAGACCACAACGCCCGCAATCCCCGTCGATGGGGTGGTGTCGACAACCGCGCTCTTGCCGGCCTGCGATGCAATCACGGTAAACGCCCACCGCATGTGCAAGGGTGCTGCCCCGAAGATCGCTCCGGTAGACGACTACTCGGTGGCTTGGTTCGCGGCGTACGACCGCGCTGGCAACATGTCAGCACCTACAGGTGTCAAGCTGTATGGCGCGTCCGCTCCAGCCCAGCCCGCGGACATCAGCGGTGGGCACGGATGGCACTTGGACAACAATGATGCCGTTCCGTTGCCGGCCTCCGTCGCTGACACGAACTACGGCCTGGCTCCATCTGCTGCCATCGCGTTGACTATCCCGTCCACGCTGCCGCAATCTACCGTTTCGCCTGTCCGGGACAACTCGCCCAACTGGCCGGTCCTGAAGCTCGGAACGACGCCGAACGGAACGGACGCAATCAAGACTGCGTCAACGCCGGCGAACGCCAGCAAGAGCTTCACCGTCAGCGTCGCGGTGAACAGCCCTTCACTGGCGTCCAGCGAACAGATCCTGTTGTCGCAGTCAGGGGCGGGACGTGGCTCCGTGAAGATGAAGACCACGTCAACCAATCAGTATGCGTTTTGCATCGAGGGAGCGTCGGCCGCCGACGATAACGGTCGTCCCGTCAGCACCTGCGTTACCGGCGGCTCGGTGACGGCCAACAAGTGGACTGTCGTCACCGGAATCTGGGACGCGGGCAACGAGGAGATGCGTCTCCTCATTGACAACGACATCGCACCGGTTGCGCGCGCCAGCCATGTGCTCGGATCAGGTGACTGGTCGGCCAATGGCCCGCTGGTCCTAGCACCCGGGCCGAGCACGTCCAGGTTCACCGGCTTGATGACGAACCTCACTGTCATTCCTGCCGTCGTCAACAGCGACCAGCTGTCGATGCTGGCCCGATTCATGTCCCCGTTCGCGAGCTGAAAGTCACGCCGATGACGAATGTGAAAGCTGTATCTCGCTGGTGCCTCACCGCCGCCGCAACGCTGGCCTTGGTCGTACCAGTGGGGGTGGTAGGCCAAGGCGCCCAGGCCCAACAAAGCGCTGAAGCACCCCTCGTGGATGTTCCCGTCTTCGCTGACCCCGTGCCAGGGGAACTCGAGGGCCAGGCCGAACAGTTTGACATCGGGCCGGCGGCTGAGAATGATGCAATCCCGCTTCCAACCGCCGTCGAAACGGTACCTGAGGTTGACCTCGTGCTGTCGACTTCAGACGAGGTGCCAGCGGTGACGACGGAGGGGCCCAAGGAGTCGACTCCAGCAACGACTTCGGGAGAGTGGCAGCCGCTGGGCGACAGCGGTATCGCGTTGGCAGTCACCGACCAGACGGCTCTTACCGACCGGAAATCTGAGGATGCCGGCAGTGACCCAGGTCCATCGCCGGCGCCGACACCCACCGGGCCATACCCGTCTCCTCACCCGTCAGCCACCGCTCTATCTGCGACACCGGATAGCCCCACAGCTTCACCGCCCCCTACCCAAAGCCCGGCAGCATCCGAGACTCCAACGCCGGACGTGTCGGAGACACCACTACCGACCCCTGCGCCGACTGAATCGGCAACACCGAACCCGAGCCCAAATCCCACGCCCACTAAGCCCGAAGAAACACCCGACGCTGCGGGAGATGAGCTCGCGATTGTCGCTGCTGTCCTCGATGCGGGTGCGGCGGAAGAAGCGGGAGGCGAGGGAGTCCTTATTCCGTTGACTTCCGAGGCCGACGAACCCGCACCTGTAGCGGTGAGCGTTCCCGATGAAATTCTCATCGGGATGTATGGCGCGGACTTCTCGCACCGTGTGCGATGGGTTCAAGTGCCGGAGGGCACCGACTCAGCAGACATCGCCGAGACAAGCCTCCCGGTAGCGTCCGCGTCCACCGACGCCGCGACAGTCCTTACACCTGTCGTGTCGAGTGAGACGACCCTGCTGATGGCGGTGGCCGCGGCAGACTCCGGCAACGGAACGGGTTCCTATTCGGCAACGCCCCTTAAGTCCGCCTCAAGCTGGGACGTCTCAGAGCAGACCGGAGCTTTCAGCTGGACCTACGAGATGGCCGTTCCCACGGCGGGCGCTGGTCCGACGCCACAGGTTGGCTTGAACTACAACTCCCAGTCTGTCGATGGGCTGACAGGTTCCACCAACAACCAGCCCTCCGTCGTCGGTGAAGGCTGGGCACTGGGCGCGACGGGGTTCATCGAACGCTCATACGTGTCCTGCGCTTTGGACGATGGCGCATCCGGAGCCGTGAAGACTTCAGGCGACCTCTGCTGGCGTAGCGACAATGCCACCGTCTCGATGGCGGGACACTCCGGGGCTCTCATCAAGGACAAGACCTCCGGAAAGTGGAAGCTCGAGTCCGATGACGGCAGTCGCTTCGAGCAGCTGGTGGGAACAGCCGCGGGTTGCGGCGTCAACGGCACCGAGAGCAACGACTGCTGGCGGATGACGACAACCGACGGCACCCAGTACTTCTTCGGCCTGAATCGGCTCCCGGGGTGGGTTGCGGGCAACGAAGTGACTAACTCGACTTGGACCGTCCCCGTCTACGGCAACGACACTGGAGAGCCCTGCCACGCCTCAACCTTCGCGGCGTCATCGTGCATGCAAGCATGGCGATGGAATCTCGACTATGTCGTGGACGTTCACGGCAACGCTCAGACGTTGTACTACACCGCCGAGTCCAACAAGTACGCCAAGGGCGGTTCGGGCGCGACCTCGTACCAGCGAGGCGGCGTGCTCAGTCGTATCGACTACGGGCTTCGGAACGACGCGATCCTCACCGCGGACGCAGCTGGCTACCGCGTGCTCTTCACCTACGACCCGAATGGTCGTTGCAACGACACCACCGGGGCGAAATGCACCGCCAGCTCACTCGCCACCGCAACCAAGCCAACAACCCCCTCCGCATACCCCGACGTGCCGTGGGACCAGTACTGCACAGCGGCGAGCTGCTCGGCGTCTCAGATCGCGCCAACGTTCTTCACCAACGCGAGCTTGACGAAGGTGCAGACCCAGGCCAAGGTCTCGGGAGCGTACAAGACCGTCGACACATGGTCGCTGGGGCATTCGTACCCAGCTCCCGGCGATGGAATGTCTGCGGCATTGTGGCTTACGAAGGTCCAACGTGTCGGTACCGCTGCCGGCCAAGCAGCGGTCACTGAACCCGCAACTGAGTTCACCGGCACCACGAAGCAGAACCGCGTGTGGGCTATCGACGGCCTTGCACCGCTCGACAAGTGGCGTCTGAGCTCCATCAAGACGAGTCTCGGTGCCGTCATCAGCGTCAACTACAAGGCCCAGCAGTGCACCGTTGAACAGGCCGCTGCAATCATTGCTGCACCAGAGACGAACACCAGGTGGTGTTTCCCAGAATGGTGGATTCCAGCGGGACTCGAACCGAAGAAGGACCTGTTCCACAAGTATCCAGTGACCTCAGTCACGGTGAATCCGAAAACAGGTGGTCCATTGTCGAAGACAATGGTCACGCAGTACAAATACGGGACGCCGAAGTGGCGATACAACGACTCCCCACTTCTGGTCGGCAACAAGGCGACCTGGAACGTCTTCGCTGGCGTCGGGTCCGTTGAGGTTCGTGAAGGCAATACCTCTGCGAGCAGCTCGCAAAAGGTGACCAAGACCTGGTATTACCAGGGCATGTACGGCGACCGTGCAAATGCAGCCGGCGGAACGAAGACCGACGTCGTGAGCGGCACAGCGACTGTCAAGGACTACCGCTACTTTGCCGGGATGGTCTACCGGCAACAGGTGGAACTTGGGGTCGGTGGTTCGGTGGTCTCGAACGTCGTCAATGGCCTGTGGGCCTCGAGCGTGACCGCCGACGATGGCACTCGCACCGCTCGCATGGTCAACACCGCGAAGAGCACCCTGACCGAACCGCTCGCAGACGGCGGGACACGCACGCTGGTGACCGCCACGACGTTCGACGGGACCTACGGATACTCGCTAACAGTGTCCACCCAACCATCGGACGCGGCGGCCACTTGTACGACGACGAGTTATGCAACCGCGAACACCACAGCCTGGGTACTCGGGCTCCCGTCTGAAGAAAAGACGGTGACGAAGGCTTGCGCTGACGTTGCCACCGCGTCCTACCCGGATGATCTCGTCAGCGATGTGAAGACGAACTACGACGGAGCGGCTTGGGGAGCCGCAGCGACGCGCGGCCTTCCTACCCAAACTCAGCAGGTGGACCGCTACGACGGCGCGACTGCGCACTGGGCGACCACTGGAAAGAAGAGCTACGACGCTCTTGGGCGCGTGGTCAAAGTCACCGATGGACTAGGGCGCGCGTCCACGACGGCCTACACGCCGGCAACGACTCAACCAGCGACCAAGACAGTCGCGAAGAACAGCGCACCGTTCTCATTTGCCACGACAACGAACCTCGACCCGACCACCGGTCAAGCAACTTCTGTCGTCGATCCGAATGGGGCAACCACGACGATTCAACTGGACGGTCTCGGCCGGACCTCGAAGGTGTGGTTGCCGCTCCAGCCCAAGGCGTCCAATCCCGACGTGCCATCATTGCAATTCAGCTACACGCTTTCACAGACGGCCCCGAACGCCATCAAGACTTCAATGCTCGTTGCCGGTTCGGTTGTGAACTCGTTTGATCTCTTTGACGGGCTCGGACGAAGTGTCCAGAGGCAGACTGCTGCGAGTGGCGGCGGCACCGTGGTGCGGACAAAGAACTACGACGAGCAGGGACGCCAGTACTTCGTAGACAACGACTACTGGACCACCTCCATCGAACCGGGAGTGACCTTCTTCACCCCGACATCCGAGAACAACGTTCCCTCTCAGGTTGTCACCACGTTCGACGCGATTGGCCGACCGGCCCTCTCAACGCTCAACAGCACAGGTACGAAGCGTTCAGAAACCGCAACGACGTACCTCGGTGCTGACCGCGTCGATGTCCTGCCGCCAACAGGCGGTACGCCGACATCCACATTCACGAACTCGCTTGGGCAGAAAACCACGTTGCAGCAGTACTTGGGTGGGACACTGACCGGTACGCCACAGGCGACGAAGTACGCCTACAACGGCGCTGGGCGGATGACAACGATGACCGACCCGGCCGGGAACGACTGGACCTGGACGTACGACCTTCTGGGGAACCGCGTCAAGCAGACGGATCCGGACTCAGGAGCATCATCGGCGACATACGATCTCGCCGGGAACATGACCTCCACAACCGACGCCCGCGGAAAGACCGTCACGACAACCTACGACGAAATCAACCGGAAAACTGCCATGTACTCCGGCACAGCATCCGGCGCGTTGCTCGCGTCTTGGACATACGACACGGTTAAAAAGGGCTTGGCCACGTCCAGTACCTCCTACACCGGGTCGACTGCAACGGTAATCGGTAAAGCCTACTCGACCACCGTTGAGAGCTATGACGCGGGCGGAAACGCCACGAAGAAGACGTTGTCGATCCCAGCTGGGGCGCCGGCATTTGCAGGGACGTCCTACTCGATGTCGTACAGCTACAAGAGCGACGGCTCACCATCAACCGTGACCATGCCGTCGATGGGCGGCCTGCCGGCTGAGACGCTCTACTACACGTACAACTCGTTCGGACGTCTGTCCGCCCTCGACGGTGCATCAGACGTGCTCTCGAGCACCATCTACTCACCCATTGGACAGCTGTCACAATTCACCCGTTCAAACGGCGCGACAACCGCCTACTCGACATACGGCTACGACAACGCCACCGGTCAGCTCCTCGCCATCAAGGACAACGCTGTATTCGGCGGTGCCGGCCACTACGTCGCAGACCGCACCTTCACGCGGGATCTCGCTGGGAACGTCACCTCGCAGACCATCGCCTCGGCGCTTCCGACGGCCGGGACACAGAAGACGTGCTACGCCTACGACGGCCTGAGGCAACTGACTAGGGCTTGGACACCGAACGCAGCGTCAACGTGCAAGACTACCCCGTCGGCGGCAACCATGGGCGGTATTGCACCGATGTGGAACGACTACACGTATGACACCGCCACGGGAAACCGGAAGTCCATGACTTACCGGACATCCGCAGGAGTCGCCTCGACAGTGTCGTACACCTACCCGGCCGCAGATTCTGCGCGGCCGCACGGTGTCACCGCTGTCGCCGGCCCTGTCGATCTCGGATCTGGTACCTATAAGTACGACGCCGCCGGGAACATGATTGAAATCCCGGGGCAGAAGATCACGTTCAACGATGTCGGGAAGGCAACGAAGATCGTCGCGGGCGCCACAACCCAAGAGAATATCTATGACGGGGACGGTAACCTCCTTCTGCGAACCAGCACAACTGAGGGATCGATGTTGAGCGTCGGGAGCACCACACTCACTCAGGCAAAGGGGTCAACGGTCATCGCGGGGTTCAGAACGTACTCTGCTGCAGAGGGCAAGCCCGTGGCACAGCGTTCTGCGAAGACCGGCACGGCCGGCAGCACCCTGACGTGGTTGTTCAGCAACATGGACGGAACGGTGGATACGCAGACCAACGCCTCAACGGGCGCGACGGTGCGACAATACCGCGACCCGTTTGGTGTACCCATCGGCGGGGCGAGCGGGCAGTGGCAGGACGGCAGGGGCTTCCTCAACAGCTCGGTCACCCAAAACACTGGGCTCACGACTGTTGGAGCTCGGATGTACTTCGCGACGGTCGGCAAGTTCATCAGCGTCGATCCTGTCGTCGAACCACTCCATCCCCAGCAGAACAGCGGCTATGCGTACTCCCACAACAACCCTCTGACCAAGAGCGACCCAACCGGTCTTCGCCCTGAAGAAGGGTGCTGGGCAACAAGCAGCGGTCAATGCTCGCTCGGAGGTGGCGACGTCGTCCAGCCTCCGACGCAACCCTCGGGCGGCGGTCAAGGGGCAGGCGCTTCGAGTGCGAGCACCCCGGGCCCCTATTCGGAAAGTCGTAGCAAAGATGATGACGCATTTTGGGGCGCCTCTGGGCCCTGGACGCAGAAACTGACTAGAGTCGCAAGCCATTGGGGAAAGACCCCAGAGGAGATAAGAACGGCTCTTCATGACCTAAAAGATGAAAATAAAATCGGCAACGGGGCGGGTAAACATAATACCGACCTTGAAGTGAACATTGAGACAGGTGATGTAAGATTCCCTGATGGCGATGGTGAGACCATTGACAACCTCGACAGGTACCTCGAAGAGTCCCATTGGGAGCCGATTAACTCTCGCCCGGAGATTACTGGCTTCCAGGCGCCGGCAATTGATCCAGCCATTGTCGCGCTGGTAGCAATAATCGGTATCGGAGGGTTGATCCTAGTCTCTCCGCTAATTGCGGCTACCGGATGAAAGGTGCATGTAAACCATGGCCCATGTTTGGCTTAATGCTTCAATCAAAAGGGACCTAGCCGACAATGATCGCTCATTGCGTGACATCAATCTGGCCGATCTGACCATACGCAAATCGCGTCGTCTCTATAGTGTTAGCCAAGACCTCACCTTCCGTAGCGATGGGACGCTAATTCCTCCACCGGTCCAGAGTTTTCGGCAGTGGAATGCCGCATTGGCCGCATTAAGTAGCGCCACTCGTCGTCAAGTCAAATGCAGTCTTGTCGTATACCTGACGGGCGAGAATCAAACAGTGATATTTCCTTCTGAATGGTTGACCCAGTGGCGGTCATCTCTTGAGGACATCTGGTTTGAGACCAGCCCCGTTTGCTCGGTTGAAGGTGAGGACGAACTCACATACACGGTGCGAATGGACGACGGTACTGTGGTCAGCGAGATCATCAGTGGGCACGACTCGGGTGTTCGCCAGACTCGCCTGACGAATATTTTCGACCGATTGCCAACGATGCGGCAGATGGGAGCAAAGTCGCAGAGTGAGTTTCACTTGATCTCCCGTGGGGGCATTGTAGGGGTTGTACTGGAAGGCGTGATGCTCGACATCATTCTCGGCCGCGGCGACCGCCTCGTTATCTCAAACGCTGAACGGAGTTAGGTCCCCCTCAATTTTTTGCCTGAGTTTGAGGCGCCCAAGCCATAGACGCGGGTAACGCGCATAGGGCGGTATGACCATCCATGAGAAGATCGCTCGCCTGCGTGCGGCGGTCGCTGACTTCACCCGCCTCCTCGGACGAAAGCCCGTCCTGCTGCTGGACGCCGACGGCGTCATCTACCAGTGGGATGACGCGTTCCCTGCCTACTTCCACGGGCACTACTCCCACCTGCACGTCTTCGAGGGGGAGTTCAACGCGTTCGACCTCACCGAGGGCCTGAGCCCCGAGGCTGCCGCCGCGGTGACGAAGACGATGCACGACATGGACTATAGCGAGCTCGTCGCGTATGAAGCCGCCATCGCCGTCGTCCCGGTCCTCATCGAGGTCGGCTTCGACGTCGCCATCGCCACCTCCCACATGCCGGAGAACGTCTACTCGGCGTCCGCCAAGCAGTACACGCTCACGAGGGACTTCGGGGACCTGCTGGCCAAGCGGGTCCTCATCACCCAGGACAAGACCCGCCTCATCGGCGACTGGCTCCTGGACGACAAGCCCAGCACCGTCGGTCAGACCGACGTACCGCCGGTCTGGGAGCACGTGTACTTCACCCAGCGCTACAACCAGGACCTCCCGGGCGCGCGGCTGGTTTGGGAGACGAGCTTCGATGACCTGTACGACCTCGTGTCCGCGAAGACTGCTGCGTTCGCCAGCACGACCGCCCCGGAGCCGGAGCTGTTCCCGAACACCGGCACCCCCACATACCCGTGGATGACCGCTGAGGAGCCGACCGCGTGAGCATCGACAACACCGAAGTCCGAGTCACCGGCGCATCCGGTGCGTCCAAGGGGCAGAAGGACGCCCGCTTCGACCTCATCCCGCCCGAGCCGCTGCGCCAGCTCGCTGTCCACTACGGCCGTGGCGCGCGCAAGTACAACCCCATACCCAACGCCTATGGTGACGGCCCGGCCATCGACAACTGGCGCCTGGGGTACAACTACTCGTCCAGCCTCGCCGCCCTCCACCGCCACCTGAACGCATGGTCGGGCGGGGAGAACGTCGATGAGGAGACCGGCTCGAACCACCTCATCGCCGTCGCCTGGCACGCGCTCACCCTCGTGCCGGGATTCGCTGACGCGTACGATTACGGGCAGGCCCGGATTCTCACCCCGCCCGGCGCGGCTGTCACCGCGGTCGCAGATCTGGTCGCGGCGTTCGGCGGAAACTGCCGACCGCCCAAGCCGCCGGCCCGCTCGCCCCTCTCTCTGAGGAGTGAGCAACACCCTGCGGGTCAGCTGGGTCGTGGGGCTCTGCATGTGCTGAGCTCACCCCCAAAACCTGTTGGCCTTCCAGCTCCGCCGACGGGGAGGTCTGCCGCTGGATGGGCGGTCTTCTGCGCTCTCGACGCCCTAGACGGGGCGCGGCGACATCACAATCTGTGGGGACGTCGTTGGGACGAGCCCAACCCAACATGTGCCCCCTCCGATCCCAGTGCTGTCTGAAGGACTCGGGGGTTCGATGACGGGTTTCGTGGTGCCGGTGGTGGGACTCGAACCCACACGTCTTTCGACAAAGCATTTTGAGTGCTCCGCGTCTGCCATTCCGCCACACCGGCAAGCTGTGCGACGTGTCGACTTTATCGCACCGCGGGGGCCGCTCCCGCCGGATCGCGGCGCGTGGGGCTGGGGGAATCACCGCGTGCCCTAGGATTGAGCGGTGACCGATCAGGATCAGACCGAGACTCCCAGCGCTCCGGCGCCCCGCCGTGTGGTCGTCGCAGAAGACGAGTCGCTCATCCGCCTGGACATCGTGGAGATCCTCCGCGACAACGGCTACGACGTCGTCGGCGAGGCCGGCGATGGCGAGACCGCCGTCCAGCTCGCGACGGAGCTGCGGCCCGATCTCGTCATCATGGACGTGAAGATGCCCCAGATGGACGGCATCACCGCGGCCGAGAAGCTGAGCAAGAACCACGTCGCGCCCGTCGTGCTGCTGACCGCGTTCAGCCAGAAGGAGCTGGTCGAGCGCGCCAGCGAGGCCGGCGCTCTGGCGTACGTGGTCAAGCCCTTCACGCCGAACGACCTGCTGCCGGCGATCGAGATCGCGCTGGCCCGCTACGAGCAGATCATCACGCTCGAGGCCGAGGTCGCCGACATGGTCGAGCGCTTCGAGACCCGCAAGCTCGTCGACCGGGCCAAGGGCCTGCTGAACGAGAAGATGGGTCTGTCCGAGCCGGAGGCCTTCCGCTGGATCCAGAAGGCCTCGATGGACCGTCGCCTGACGATGCAGGATGTCGCCAAGGCGATCATCGAGCAGCTCGCGCCCAAGAAGGCGTAAACCCCAGACAGAACGCCGAGGGCGTCCGGATCCCCGAGGGAACCGGACGCCCTCGGCGTTCGGCAACCGGTCAGCGCACGTCGCGCAGCATGTTCGTGATGCGGATGGTCGAGTTGCGGCGTCCACGGTCGTCGGTGATCACGATCTCGTGCACAGCCAGGGAGCGACTGACGTGGATCGGGGTGCAGACGCCCGTGACGGTTCCGCTCGTGACCGAGGCGGTGTGCGTGGCGTTGATGTCGATGCCGACCGCGTACCGGCCGGGACCGGCGAGCAGCGTGGCGTGCACGGAACCGAGCGACTCGCCGAGCACGACGTACGCACCCCCGTGCACGAGTCCGAACGGCTGAGTGTTGCCCTCGACCGGCATCGTGCCGACGGCCCGTTCACGCGTGAACTCGACGATCTCGATGCCCATCTTCTCGGCGAGCGCACCCATGCCGTGCTGCTGGATCAGATCCATCGCCGCGTTCTCGTCGTCCGTCATCCTGCTCCGATCGCTCGTGTCCGTCCGGCTCGTTAGGCTGGAACGGTGACGGACTCCGAAAAGCCTACCCTTCTGGTCGTCGACGGCCACTCGCTCGCGTTCCGGGCGTTCTTCGCCCTTCCGGTCGAGAATTTCACGACCAAGGACGGCCAGCACACCAACGCGGTGTACGGCTTCCTGTCGATGTTCGTGAACCTGCTGAAGAACGAAAAGCCCACGCACCTCGCGGTCGCCTTCGACCTGTCCCGGAAGTCGTTCCGCACCGAGGAGTACGCCGAGTACAAGGGCACGCGTGCGGAGACGCCGAAGGAGTTCTCCGGGCAGATCCCCCTGCTGCAGGAAGCGCTCGGCGCGATGAACATCACGGTCCTCACGAAGGAGAACTTCGAGGCGGACGACATCCTCGCGACCCTCGCGGGCCAGGGTGCGGCGGAGGGCTACAACGTCCTCGTCGTCTCCGGCGACCGCGACTCGATCCAGCTCGTCAACGACGACGTCACCCTGCTCTACCCGTCCGTGCAGGGCGTGTCCCAGCTCAAGCGCTACGACCCGGCGACGGTGCAGGAGCGCTACGGCGTCCCGCCGCACCAGTATCCGGAGATCGCCGCGCTCGTCGGCGAGACGAGCGACAACCTGCCCGGCGTGCCCAAGGTCGGCGAGAAGACCGCCGTGAAGTGGCTGAACCTCTACGGCTCCCTCGATGAGGTGCTGGCCAAGGCGGACGAGATCAAGGGCGTCGTCGGCAACAACCTGCGCGAGCACATCGAGGACGTGCGCCGCAACCGACGTCTGAATCGCCTCGTCACCGACGTCGAGCTCGATGTCACGCCGGCGGACCTCGCGGTGCAGCCGATCGACGCGCAGGCGGTCCGCGACGTCTTCGCGCGTCTGGAATTCCGCACGCTCCTGCCGCGCGTGTTCGAGGCCACCGGCACGGACGGTGCCGAGGACCAGGGCCACGTCGAGGTGACGATTCCCGCCCCGAAGCAGGTCAGCGCCGCGGATGCGGTCACCTGGCTCAACGCCCAGGCCGATGTACCGGTCGGCGTCACGGTGACCGTGCAGGACGGACTGCCGGCTCGCCTCGGCTTCGCGAACGCGTCCGACGTGCTGGAGCTGGACTGGACCGACGACGCTGAGCTGAGGGCCTGGCTCGCCTCCGACGCGCCCAAGACGCTACACGATGCGAAGCCTCAGGTGAAGGCCGTCCGGCGTGCCGGGGGAGACCTCGCCGGCCTCGTGTTCGACACGAACCTCGCCGGCTGGCTGGTGCGTCCGGCGTACCCGGACAAGACCCTCGCCGATCTCGTCGATCGCTACCTGGACGAGAGACTCCCGGTCGCTGACCCGTCCCAGCTCGTCCCGGAGACGGAGGGCGCGACGCCCGGCCAGCTGTCCTGGTTCACGCTGCGCGCCGCCGCGGCGATCCGCGAGGCGATGCCGGAGGGCCTCGTGTCGGTGCTCGAGAACATCGAACTGCCGACGCTGTCGGCTCTGGCCGACATGGAACTCGCCGGCGTCGCCGTTTCGCACGAGAAGCTGTCCGGCTTCTCCGCCGAGCTCGGTGCACGCGCGGAGGGCGTCGCGCAGGAGGCGTACGCGTCCATCGACCGCGAGGTCAACCTCGGCTCGCCCAAGCAGCTGCAAGAGGTGCTCTTCGAGCAGCTCGAACTGCCGAAGACGCGCAAGACCAAGACCGGCTACTCCACGGACGCCGCAGCGCTGGCCGATCTGCAGGAGTCCAACCCGCACCCGTTCCTCGACCTGCTCTCGCAGCACCGCGAGGCGACGAAGCTGCGGCAGATCATCGAGTCGCTGGACGTCGCGATCAAGCCGGACCACCGCATCCACACCACCTACGTCCAGACCGGCAGCCAGACCGGACGCCTGTCCAGCACCGACCCGAACCTGCAGAACATCCCGGTCCGCACGGAGGAGAGCCGACGCATCCGCGCGGCGTTCGAGGTGGGCGAGGGCTACGAGACGCTGCTGACCGCGGACTACTCGCAGATCGAGATGCGCATCATGGCGCACCTGTCGGAGGACCCGGGGCTCATCGAGGCGTTCCGCACAGGTGAGGACCTGCACCGCTACGTCGGTGCGCACGTGTTCGGAGTGACCCCGGACGAGGTCACCGCAGCGATGCGCACCAAGGTCAAGGCCATGTCGTACGGCCTGGTCTACGGTCTGTCCGCGTTCGGTCTGTCCAAGCAGCTGCGTATCGAGCAGTCCGAGGCCAAGCAGCTCATGCTGGACTACTTCGCCCGCTTCGGCGCCGTGCGCGACTACCTGCGCGAGTCGGTGACGAAGGCCAAGGTGGACGGCTACACGGAGACGATCTTCGGTCGTCGTCGCCCGTTCCCGGACCTGTCCAGCCCGAACCGCGTGCTGCGCGAGAACGCCGAGCGCGCCGCCCTGAACGCTCCGATCCAGGGGTCCGCGGCGGACATCATGAAGATCGCTCTGTTCCACATCCACCGCGACCTGCGCGCAGCGGACATGCGCTCGCGCGTGCTGCTGCAGATCCACGACGAACTCGTTGTCGAGGTGGCGCCGGGGGAGTGGGACGAGACCGAGCGCATCGTCCGAGAGCGCATGGGCGACGCCGCCGACCTCACCGTCCCACTGGACGTGCAGGTCGGACGGGGCGCGAACTGGGACGAGGCCGCGCACTGAGCGGCATCCGTCGGACACACGGAGGGGTGCCGTGCCCACCGGGCGCCGGCGCCCCTCGGCGTCTAAGCTGGAGGGATGACTGAATCCCGTACCCCCACCGAGATCGACGCTGTCGCGGAGACTTGGGTGGACTCCGTCGCCAAGCGCTCCCCGATGACCGCGACCTACATCGGTCGTGCTGAGTACAACGGCCGGCTCGACGACTTCAGCCCCGCCGGCACCGAGGCGGCGCTGGAGGAGACCCGCCGCACGCGCGCCTCCCTGGCAGCCCTCGAGCCGGTCGACGACGTTGACCGCGTCACGAAGACGGACCTGCTCGCCGAGCTCGACCTCGACCTCGAGCTCCACGAGGCCGGCTGGCACCTGCGCGACGTCAACGTGATCGCTTCGCCGACGCAGAGCGTCCGCGAGGCCTTCGACCTCATGCCGACCGACACCGTGGCGGACTGGGGCGTGATCGCGGAGCGTCTGGGCAACGTGTCCGGCGCTCTGTCCGGCTATGTCCAGACGTTGCGCGAAGGCATCGATCGTGGCGTGACCCCCGCACGCCGCCAGATCGTCGAAGTGCTCGGTCAGATCGACCGCATCAAGGCGGACAACGGCTTCTTCGCCACGTTCGCCGCCGAAGCGGCCCCGGCCGAGGGCGGGCTGCCGGCCTCCCTGGCGCGTGAGCTGCACGACAACGCCAACGCCGCGCGCGTGGCCTACCGCGAACTCAGCGACTTCATGAAGGCCGAGCTGCTGCCCGCCGGCACCGAGCAGGACGCTGTCGGACGCGACCTCTACCAGCTGCTCTCGCGACGCTTCCTGGGCGCCACGATCGATCTGGACGAGACGTACGAGTGGGGCAAGGAGGAGCTCGCGCGGATGGCCGCGGAGCAGGCGGCGATCGCCGAGGAGATCCTTCCCGGGTCCACCGTCGAGCAGGCCGTCGCCTATCTCGATGAGCAGGGCGCGCACACGCTGCACGGCACGGACGAGTTGCGCGAGTGGATGCAGCGCACGTCCGACCACGCCATCGTGGAGCTGGGAAAGAGCCACTTCGACATTCCGGAGGAGATCCGCGCGCTGGAGTGCATGATCGCCCCGACGCAGGAAGGCGGCATCTACTACACCGGTCCGACCGACGACTTCTCCCGTCCGGGCCGCATGTGGTGGTCGGTTCCGGAGGGCGTGGAGACGTTCGACACCTGGCGTGAACTCACCACGGTCTACCACGAGGGCGTTCCGGGCCACCACCTGCAGATCGCGCAGAGCGTGTACAACCGGGCCGAGCTGAACTCGTGGCGTCGGCTGCTGGCCGGCACGTCCGGGCACGCTGAGGGCTGGGCGCTGTACGCCGAGCGCCTGATGGAGCAGCTCGGGTATCTGGCGGACCCCGCCGACCGTCTCGGCATGCTGGACGGGCAGCGCCTCCGTGCCGTCCGCGTCGTGCTCGACATCGGCGTGCACCTCGGCAAGCCCCGCCTGGACGGCGAGGGTGTCTGGGATGCGGACTACGCGCTGGAGAAGATGCGCGAGAACGTGAACATGCCGGACGAGTTCCGCAAGTTCGAGACGAACCGCTACCTCGGCTGGCCGGGCCAGGCGCCGTCCTACAAGGTCGGTCAGCGCATCTGGGAGCAGACCCGCGATGCCGTCGCCGCGGCGGAGGGCACGAACTTCTCGATCAAGGCGTTCCACAAGCGCGCGCTGGACCTCGGTGGCGTCGGTCTGGACACCCTTCGCAGCGCCCTGCTGCCGCGCTGAGGCGCGCTCCGTGGGGCGGACCTGATTCACGGTCCGCCTCACCGACCTTTCTGATCACCGTCCGGCAGCACCGCTGCGCGGACGCCGGCGGCGCGATCAGCTCACGGTGAACCAGAGCGTCGCGACGAGGCTGTCTCCGCGATGCAGCGCGAGGGCCCAGCACCCCGGCTGATTCAGCGGAAGGCCCAGGCCCCACTCGTCACCTGGCCGGCCGTAGGTGCTTTCGGTGTGGGGCACAGGACCCCAGGCGAGTTGTCGCTCGACGCCTTTGGGATCAACGAGGCGAGGATCGAGATCGCCCGATCCGGTGACGCGGACGACGAGTTTCACCTCGTTCTCGTCGGCTCTGAGGGCTGTGGGTGAGGTGCCCTGGAACTCTCCGTATGCGGAGTCACCCTCATGAGCCGGAGTTCCCCGGACCTCCTCACCCGAACTCGGCGACGGCGGATCGCAGCGATCCGCCCCGAGGGCGCCGAATTGACCACTCGACGGCGTCGCCGCCGGAGGCTCCGCCGTGCATCCGGCCAGGAGACCCGCCACGACCAACACCCCGGCGCAGGACCACGAACGCCTCGACATCATCGTCGCTCCCGCCTTCCGCCGAACGGTTGGGCTGATCGTAGTGCGCGCCGCGACCGTGGTGCGCAGCCGTACCGGCTCAGTGAGCTCTAGGTGGGAGTCGGGACGGGATCGTGCATCGTCGGCGGGTGCAGCACCATCGCGCGCGCCGTGTCCTTCTCGAGGTTCGTCGGAAAGAGCTGGGCCGAGAACTTCCCACGAGGATCCTCCTTCGCCCGCGGGATCGCGATGGCCGAGGCGTCGATGACGTCCGTGAGGATTCGGGTCTCGGCCTCCGACAGCGAGAGGGCCTCATGATCGCGCAGGACCACCGGAGCTCGCAGCCGATCGTCATCGCCCAGTACGAGCACCAGCGTTCGCGGAACGCCCTCCCACGGCGGGGCCGAGCGCAGCAGTGCGGTCGTCACCTGATCCCAACCGACCTCGCGTCCCCGCACACGCACCCGTCGTCGTTCGACATGGACCTCGACCTGTGGGGCCCGCAGCCGGAGGACGATGAAGATCACCGCCGCGAAGACCAGCAGCCCCAGGAAGAGCGGTGCCGGTAGCGGCCCGCCGGTCTTCGGCAGGAAGGTCGGCAGCTGCACAGCCAACAGGGCGAGGACGGTCCAGAGCGGCATGGCCGCCGCGGCGTCGCTGCGGGCGGCTCGCGGGCCGAGGGGACGCCACCCGTCGGCGGCGGTCGCGCGGGTGTCCTCCGGGTGTCTGCTGTCCTCGGGCCGCGGCGTCATTCCCTGCTGCGCACGGCGAACGTCCCGGAGCATCCCGATGCCGCCACCCGCGTAGGCCACCGCCACCAGGACGATGAGGACGGACGTCGACCACTCGCCCCGCGCCTCGCGCAGGGACCACGCCGCAAGGCCGAGGAGGACGGGAGCGACGAGCACCAACAGGTACGCGAGCACACGCATGTTCCGCATCATGCGCTCGCCCTTCGTCCGCGTCGGAATCCGCGGCGGCCAGAAATCCTCCGCCCACGACCGCCGACGGGACCACAGCAGGCCGATGGCCATCCCGATCGTGGCGCCGGTGAGGACGATCGCGGCGATCAGCGACCAGCGCGGGTCCGGCATCACGACGCCCGCGGCGATTCCGCCGACGACGCTCAGCACCATCAGCCCGATGCCGGCGACGCGCGGTGTCAGTCCGCTCCCCGGTCCGCTCCCCACAGGTCATACATAGTGCTCGAGTGCGGCGCCGTCAATGCCGTCCCTGCGTCGCGCTCACCCGGTCACCGCGACGAAGACTCGATCATCGAACATCCCCGGCCGGATCGCGAGGACGCCGTCGGCCGCGGTGTCTGCGGGGGCCACCAGCACGAGGTTCCCGTTCGCCGTGCCGCCCGTGTAGAGCGTGCTCGTGGTGTCCAGTGCCGGTTCGGGCGTGACCGGATACGTGGATTGGGTGGTCTCGCCCGTTGCGGTGACGTACTCGACCGTCACGAGCGCCGGCAGCCGAACCTTCGGTCTTGACGTCGGCGGTGCCTTCGGCAGCTGTGCCATCGGCGGTGGGCGCACCCCCGCAGCCGGCGAGGGATGCAGCACCCGCGAGCAGAACCAGGAGGGCGATCGTGCGAACAGACATGATGACTCCTTTCGCGCAGGGCTGCGGCGGCCGGGACCGGTGCGGCGCTCGGGCGGAGTCCCGCGTGCAGGCAGGATCACCCCGCCGGCGCGCACCCGTCCGCACGGATACCGAGAAACCGGGTGATCGGGCCTGTTGAACCGTGAATGCGACGTCAGGATCACGCGACAGAGCGCGGAGTTCGGTATCGGGCCACCGCCAGTGCGGCACCCGGATCGGCGCAACCGGACGACACGTGCGGACTCATGTCTCGCGATGGGCCCCCGCGTCGATACGCTGATCGAATGACCTCAGCCCCTCCGCAGGTGTCCCTTTCGCAGCGCCTGGATCGGCTCCCGTTCACGCGGGCGCACGCACGCATCCTCACCGGCTCCGGTCTCGGCTGGGCGCTGGACGCGATGGATGTCGGACTGATCTCGTTCATCATCGCCGCGCTCGGAGTGCAGTGGCACCTCACCACCGGGCAGGCGGGACTGATCACGTCGATCGGCTTCGTCGGCATGGCTGTGGGCGCCACGCTCGGCGGGCTCCTCGCGGACCGCTTCGGTCGACGCCAGGTGTTCGCGCTGACGCTGCTCATCTACGGCATCGCGACCGGCGCCAGTGCGCTCGTCGGGGGACTGGCCGCGCTGCTCGTGCTGCGATTCCTCGTCGGACTCGGTCTCGGCTCGGAACTGCCCGTCGCGTCCACCTACGTCAGCGAGTTCGCGCCCGCACGCATCCGCGGTCGGCTCATCGTCCTTCTGGAAGCCTTTTGGGCGGTCGGTTGGACGGCCGCCGCACTGATCGGATTCCTCGTCATTCCGGCGAGCCCCGACGGATGGCGCTGGGCGTTCGCGATCGGTGCGATCCCGGCCGTCTACGCCCTGATCGTGCGGTGGGGGCTTCCGGAGTCCCCGCGGTGGTTGGCTTCGCGCGGTCGTGATGCCGAGGCGGAGCGCATCGTCGCCACGATGGAGGAGTCGGCCGGCGTGCGGGACACGGACCTCCCGGTCGCCACGGCTGCCGCACCCGACGAGCCCGCCGCGGCGCTCACCGTGCGCGAGCGTCTGGCGGCCCTCTGGTCGCGGGAATTCGCCGGACGGACAGCGGCCCTGTGGACGGTCTGGTTCTGCGTGAACTTCTCCTACTACGGCGCCTTCATCTGGATCCCGACGCTGCTGGTCGCGCAGGGCTACCCGCTGGCGAAGTCGTTCGGGTTCACGCTGCTGATCACCCTCGCGCAGCTGCCGGGGTACGCGGTGTCCGCCTGGCTGATCGAGGTGTGGGGCCGGCGCATCACGCTGTCGGTGTTCCTCGTCGGTTCCGGCGTCGCCGCCGTGCTGTTCGGGACGGCGTCCGGGCCGGCCGCGATCATCGTGACGGGCATGCTGCTGTCCTTCTTCAACCTCGGTGCGTGGGGCGCGCTGTACGCGGTGTCCCCGGAGACGTATCCGACCTCGCTGCGCGGCACCGGATCCGGATGGGCCGCCGGCGTCGGGCGCATCGCCTCGATCATCGCGCCGCTCCTGGTGCCGATTCTGCTGGGCTGGGGTGGGACGACGCTGCTGTTCATCGTCTTCGCGGCGTTCTTCGCGATCGCCGCCGCCGCGACCTGGGGGCTGGTGGAGCAGCGTGGACGCGCCCTCGATGATCGGTGACCGCGACGCGGGCGTAGGGTTGTCCGGTGACGGATGTGCGTTTTGTGGCGATCGGCGATTCCTTCACCGAGGGCGTCGGTGATGAACTCGAGGACGGCCGAACCCGGGGGTGGGCGGACCTCACCGCCCTGGGCTGGGCCCGTTCCCTGGGCACGCCGATCCAGTACGCGAACCTCGCGATCCGAGGAAAGCTCGCCTGGCCGGTCGTCGCGGAGCAGCTGGAGCCCGCGCTCGCGCTGAAACCGACGCACCTGTCCTTCAACGGCGGCGGCAACGACATGCTCCGTCCCCGCACGGAGATCGAGCACATCGCGGACGCGTTCTCCCGCGTTCTGCGGCGGTGCGATGAGGAGGGCGTGACGCTGCTGCTGCTCTCCGGCGCAAATCCGTCCGCCGGACTTCCGTTGGCGAAGCTCATCCAGCGCCGCGGGGACGAGCTCTCCGACGCCGTGCTCCGCCGTGTCGAGGACCGACCGGACGTCGTGCGTGCCCTGAACTGGCCGGATCGGGAACTCGCCCGACCGGGCTACTGGGCGCAGGACCGTCTGCACATGAACGCTCGCGGCCATCACCGTGTGGCGGCGCGCGTGCTGGAGGCGCTGGGGGAGAGCGTGCCGGAGGGATGGTGGTCGTTGCCGGAGAACGACAGCTCGGACCGGCTGGACGGCCTGGCGTACTACCGCGCGCACGTGGTGCCGTGGGTCAAGCGTCGGGTGACGCGAACCTCCTCCGGTGATGGCCGCAAGCCGAAGTTCGGTGACTGGGTCACCATCGAACCGGGGGAGTAAGCGGCGCTTCACCGGCATCCCCGCTGAGGGTGATCCGCGCCCGGGAACGGCGAAGCCCCGGCACGCGGCCGGGGCTTCGCGGTGTCCGTCAGTGCCAGGTGGTGGCGATCACGATGTTCGCGATCGTGAGCACCATCAGGGTGGGCAGGACCCACGATGCCAACTTGTCCTTCTTCTTGTTCATGAAGGAGATGACGAAGATGACGATCAGCAGGAGCAGCTTCACGCTGATCTTGATGTTGTTCGGCGGGTGGCCCAGCGGGTAGTCCATGCCGACGAGGATGATTCCGGTGGCGAGCATCGTCCACGCGCCGTGGAAGATCGCCGGAACGATCTTCGTGGTGCCGGTCTTCATGGCCTTCATCTGCGTGAGCATGCCGCCGAGGAGGCTGGCCACACCGATGATGTGAAGTGCGAGGACGACGTTCTTGATGACTTCGAGAGCGTCCATGTCCTCAGTTTAGCGACAGTGTGTCGGAATCCCTATTCCCGAAGCCGGACAGCAGCAGGTGCGCTGCGCGATCAGCGGTGGCGACCGGATCCGCCCCAGCGGTGACCTGCGCCATCGCCGCACCGAGGAGGCCGTGCACCAGCGGCGCGTGGGCGCGCGGATCGTCGACCAGGTCCGCCAGCAGGTCCTGCAGAGGATCATCCAGCGCCGCGTGCAGCGCGGCGATGTCGTCGTGGGATTTGGGGGACAGGCGCACCCCGCGCAGCGTCGTGGCGAGGCCGTGGCGTCCGTCGGCGGTCAGACGCAGGGTGGTGCGCACGTAGGCGCGGAGTCGATCCGGGCCGGACGCCACCGCGGAGACGTCTCGTTCCAGCTCGTCCGCCCACTGTTCGAAGGCTTCGCGGGCCAGCGCCACGAGGAGATCGTCCTTGGACGGGAAGTACTCGTAGAACGTGGACCGCGCCAGTCCGGCCTGTTTGGTCACCGCCGCCGGCGATACGGCTTCGACGCCTCCGGTGAGCAGGATCTCCTCCGCCGCCTGCAGCAGCGCGGCGTGCTGCGCCTCGCGGTGCTCGGCGACCGTCGGTGCGGAGATCTTCGGCATGACGACGATTATCGCGTGAACTCGGCCTTCCTGGGCGGAAGCTGTGAGAAGAACCCCGCGCCGTCACGAGGAGCGGACGTAGGCCCAGCCCTCCCACTGGCGCTGGACGAGGTGAGCGATGCCCGCGGGGACGGGGACGAAACCCTCCGCGAGGTCGTCCTCGTCGACGTCGTTGGCGCGCATCGCATTCCGACACACCAGGACACGCACGCCGGGCATGTCGTCCCGCCGTGCCGCGAGTGTCACGGCGGCCGGCGCGCCGCGGGTGAGACCGCTGACCGCCGCACCCTGCACGACGATCTCCACTGGAACGTCGTCGCCGACGACGACGAGCAGGTTCTTCGCATGCTGCCACGCGGACAGCACCAGCGCCGGATCGTCACCCTGCGCCTGGATCACCACGGCACGCGTCATACGCCTTCCGATCCGTCGTCTTCGTCATCGTCGGCGAGCACGAGGTCCGTCAGGCGACGGATCCGATACCCCGGGTGTTCGGCGACGGCATCGTCCGGGTCGAACAGGATGGTCGTCATGCCCACAGCGTCCGCTCCGGCGATGTCGTTCGCAACGCTGTCGCCGACCATCACGGCGGCGGACGCGGCGACGCCCAGCCGGTCCAGCACGGCCCGGAACGCCATCGGATGCGGTTTGCCGCGCTCCAGATCCGATGAGCAGACCACGGCGTCGAAGCCCGCCTCCAAGCCGGTCCGCCGGAGCTTGCGGTGCTGCTGATCGGCGTCACCGTTCGTCAGCAGGGCGACGTGCAATCCCGCCTCGGAGAGCACCCGCAGGGTTTCCGCCGCATCGGGGAACGCCCGCCAGCCCGCTTCGTAGCGGATCAGGTAGCCGTCGAAGATGCGATCAGCCTCGGCATCGTCGACGTCGACGCCGAGGAAATCCCGCACCCGACCCCGCCGCTGCTCCGCGAACGTGACCTCGCGCGCCTGCCATCGGCGGTAGTGCCGCCCGGGCACCCCCGGCCCGCCCCCCCGACCCGTAGGGCCGCGGGGCGCCGGGCCCGGCGGCCCACCGGTCCGCCCCCTTATACACTTCCGCGCAGCCCGGGTTCCCGCCGCATGGGGGACCGCCCGCCAGCCCGCTTCGTAGCGGATCAGGTAGCCGTCGAAGATGCGATCAGCCTCGGCATCGTCGACGTCGACGCCGAGGAAACCCCCCCCCCGCCCCCGCCGCTGCTCCGCGAACGTGACCTCGCGCGCCTGCCATCGGCGGTAGTGCCGCTCGGACACCGCAGCCCAGCGCGCCGAGACGTTCGCGCCGCGGTCGCCGTGCTCGGCCGCCCACGCGATCACGGCGGTGCGGGCAGCCGAGCGCTGGTCGACGAGGGTGTCGTCGAGGTCGAACACCACGGCCGCCGCACGCGACAGGGCGGGGTGCAGGCGCGCGCTCACAGCGAGTGAGGTCAGTCGCGGTCGTCGCGGCGGTGCCGAGGCTTGCGCGCCGGTCCGTCGTCACGGCGCGGACGGTCGTCGCGACGGTAGCCGTCGTCGTGACGGGGCCGATCATCGCGACGGTATCCGTCATCGCGCCGCGGACGAGAGTCGTCCTGGTCGCGGTTGCGCCGGTTCGGCACGCCGCGGTCCGGCTTGATCTCGATCAGTCGTCCGGAGATGCGGGTGTCGTGCAGGCGGTCCAGGACGTCCTGGGACAGATTCGCCGGCAGCTCGACGATGGAGAAGTCAGGTTTGATCGCGATCGCGCCGAAGTCGTCCCGACGCAGTCCGCCCTCGTTCGCGAGCGCGCCGACGATCTGCCGCGGCTCGACGCGGTGACGGCGACCGACCTCGATGCGGTACGGGGCGAGTCCGGCCGAGCTGCGCTCACGACGCGGCTTGCGCTCGCCGTCGCCCGAAGCGGCATCGCGGGTCTTGCGCTTGCCGCGGTCCAGACGAGACAGTTCCTCCTGGAACTGACGGTCCTCGTTCTCGTCGAGCAGCAGCGGGGTCTCGCCCTGCGCGACGATCGCGAGCGCGGCCGCCACGTCCACCTCGGGAACGTTGTGGTGGCGCACGTAGTGATCGATGATGTCGCGGAACCGCTCGACGCGAGAGGTCTCCGACAGGGCGGCGGTGATCGAATCGTCGAAGCGCGCCAGCCGCGTGGAGTTGATGTCCTCCGTGGCGGGCAGCTGCATCTCGGTCGGCGCCTGTCGCGTCGCCCGCTCGATGTGGGCGAGCAGGTAGCGCTCGCGCGGCGTGACGAAGCTGATCGCGTCGCCGGAACGTCCCGCGCGGCCGGTGCGACCGATGCGGTGCACGTACGACTCGGTGTCGGTCGGAATGTCGTAGTTGACGACGTGGCTGATCCGCTCGACGTCCAGGCCGCGGGCGGCGACATCCGTGGCGACGAGGATGTCGAGCTTGCCGGCCTTGAGCTGGTTGACGGTCTTCTCGCGCTGCGCCTGGGCGACATCGCCGCTGATGGCGGCCGCCGCATAACCGCGGGCGCGGAGCTTCTCGGCCAGCTGCTCGGTCTCGTTCTTGGTCCGGACGAAGATGATCATCGCCTCGAAGTTCTCGACCTCGAGGATGCGGGTGAGGACGTCGACCTTCCGCTGCCAGGAGGTGACGAGGTACCGCTGCGTGATGTTCGCGTTCGTCGTGGTCTTGGCCGCAACGGTGATCTCACGCGGCTCGTGCAGGTGCTTCTGCGCGATACGACGGATCTGCGGCGGCATCGTGGCGGAGAACAGGGCGACCTGCTTCGTGTCCGGCGTCTCGGCGAGGATCGTCTCGACGTCCTCGGCGAAGCCCATCTTGAGCATCTCGTCCGCCTCGTCCAGGACGAGGTACTTGAGGTCGGACAGGTCGAGAGTGCCCTTGTCCAAGTGGTCCATGATCCGACCCGGGGTGCCGACCACGATCTGCACGCCGCGGCGGAGGGCGGACAACTGCACGCCGTACCCCTGGCCGCCGTAGACGGGAAGCACGTGCACGTGCTTCATCCGGGCGGCGTAGGACTCGAAGGCCTCGGAGACCTGGAGCGCGAGCTCACGGGTCGGCGCGAGGACGAGGGCCTGCGGGGTCTTGGCGGACGTGTCCAGACGCTGCAGCACGGGAAGTGCGAACGCGGCGGTCTTGCCGGTTCCGGTCTGGGCCATACCGACGACGTCGTGGCCCTCGAGGAGCTCCGGAATCGTCGCGGCCTGGATCTGGGACGGACGCTCGTAGCCGAGGTCACGGATGGCGGCCAGCACCGGCCCGTCGATCCCGAGATCCGCGAATGTGGGTCCCGTCTCGGTGTCGGGTTCGGTCTCGGGCGTGGGGGTTTCGGTGTCGCTCACCCGTCAACGGTACCCGTCCTGAGCCTCCCGCGTCGGCGCGAGTGTTTCCGAACCGCGTCGGCGCGTCGGCGTGTGGGTGCCACAACGTCGCCATCGGGCGTGGAATGCTCGGACGAACAGACAGGGGAGGCGCTCATGACCCGGGAACCGATCGTCGCCGACAGGGCTTGGCAGCAGGACCTGCGCAGCGCGCAGGCGCTCGTGCTTCGGCCCGGTGGAGCCTTCCTGGCGGCCTTCACCGAAGCTCAGGCCGCGGCCCGCGCGGCCATCGGAGACCGCGCTCGGTACCCCGGGTGCCACGTCACGATCGCGAACTTGGCGGCGGGGAACCGGCTCATCGATCTGGAGACGCGCGCCCGGTTCTGGGCCGCTCGCACGGCGCCGTTGCGCGTGGTCGGTACGGCTGTGGAGACGTTCCCGGACCCTTTCCGGGTGCTGCACCTGCAGATCCAGAGCGCGCCGGCGCTGCGCCAGGCGATGTCGGCCGCGCGCGGAGCGGTCAAGGCCGCCCAGCTCACCGACAGTGCCGTGGTGCCGGTGGAGGAGTGGACCTTCCACGCGTCCATCGCCTACGGCGACGGCATTCCGGCCGACGAGTGGGAGCAGCTCACCGCCCCCCTGCGTGCGACGCTGGCGACCCCGGCCGTCGCTGACGTGGACGATGCCGAGTTCGTCTGGTTCGACGAGTCCGGCGAGCGCTCCCTGGCGCTGCCCCTCGGCGGTCTCTGACGCCGCTCAGCCCGCGCTCGGCTCCACGGGTAGCCACAGCTCCGTCGTCGCGGTGCTGAAGTCGGCAGCCCGCTCCAGGACCGCCACGATCGAGGGTCCGGGACGCAGCCGCCAGGGGTTGGACGGAAACCAGTCGGTCGCCGTCGCCGCCCACGTGTCCTGCAGCGCGCCCGGGTAGGCGCCCGCGGTGCGGAACACCGCCCAGGTTCCAGGTTCGACGTCGATGTGGTCCAGCTCGGCCGGTACGGCGGTGTCGGCCGCGATCGCCACGCCGTGCAGGTAGGTGAGGCCGGAGCCCTCCCGGTAGTCCGGGTCGACGTCGGCACTCACCTGCAGCAGGCCGTGCGGCTCGGTCGACGACAGCGCCTTCAGGTGCGCGTGCGCCTCGGGCGGAATCCGGGCGATCAGGTCCTGGATCTGCGGGTTGGCGCCGCGGTGGACGAGGGCGACGCGGGCGGAGTGTCCGACCAAGCGGAAGCCGGGTCGATCGGTGATGCGCGTGTGCATGGGGGTGGTCCCTTCGACGCTCAGGCGGAACCTGAGCTGCGGTTGTGTGCGGAGGGGGCCGCCGTTTTCGCGCGCTGCGGCCGGAACGATGCCGTGCACCGCGCGGAACGCGCGCCCGAACGCCTCGGTCGAGCCATAGCCATACCGGACGGCGATGGTCAGCAGATCGCCCTCGCCACGGATCACCTCGGCCGCAGCCAGGGTCATCCGCCGCCGACGGACGTAGTCCGACAGCGGCATCCCGGCGAGCGAGGAGAACATGCGCCGCAGGTGGTACTCGGTGGTGCCGAGTTCACGGGCGAGGTGGGTCACGTCGGGGGCGTCGGGCCGGGACTCGATGAGCTCCACGAGCCGGTTCAGAGCTGCGATCACGTTGGCCTCCTCCTGGTGCTCTCCAGCATTCCGACTCGCCCGCTCCGTCGCCTGATCGTTCCGGACCGGTTTGATCAGGTGGTTCCGGGTTCCTTGCAGACCGCCTCGATGTTGTTCCCGTCCGGATCGCGGAAGAACGCGCAGTACGCCCGGTATTCGGGCCAGAGGCGAGGCGCATGCCGGGACTCCGCGCCCGCGGCGACGGCTGCGGCGTGGAACGCGTCGACGGCGGCGCGGTCCGGTGCCGTGAACGCGAGGTGGACGCGTCGGGTGGCCTTGTCCGGTGAAGTGGCGCGCTCCACGCAGAAGGAGGGCGTGTCCACGTCCCGGCGCCAGTACTCCACGCCGGTGTCCGTGCGGAAGCCGGGGACGATGTCGAGCACCGTCAAGGCGGCTGAGAAGATGCGCTCGGAGGCCTCGTAGTCCGATGCGTAGAGGACGGTGTGGTGGATCAGCGGGGAGTCGCGCTCTGCCATTCCGGCAGGCTACGCGCCCGCGATGGCACTCACCAGGACAGCGCCACCCCGTCCGGCGTCACGTCGACATCCACACCGGACAGGTCCGACACCGTCCAGGTCGCGTCCTCGAGCGCCTCCGCGTCATGGGAGGTCGCGACGCCGAGAACGCGGGCACCCGCGGTCAGCCCCGCGCGGATCCCGGCCGGGGCGTCTTCGATGACGAGGCACGCCGCCGGGTCGACGCCGAGGAGCGCGGCGGCACGGAGATAGCCCTGCGGGTCCGGCTTTCCCACGGTCACATCGTCGGCGGTCACCATCACGGGCGGCACCGGGAGCCCCGCGGCGCCGAGTCGTGCGGTCATGAGCTCGCGATTGCCGGACGTGACGGCAGCCCAGCGCTGCGCCGGCAGGAGGTCCAGGAGTCGGACGGTCCCGGGGAGGGGGATGACTCCGTCCAGGTCGGCCAGCTCGGCCGCGTCCAGGAAGGCCAACGCCTCCGTGCGCTGCGCCGGCGGAAGGAAGTCGGCGATGGTGTCCTCCGCTCGCCGTCCGTGTGAGACCGCCACGAGGGTGTCGAAGTCGACACCGTACTCGTCGCAGAACACGCGCCACGTCCGCTCCACGGCGGGGGTGGAATCCACAAGCGTGCCATCGATGTCGAACAGGAGTGCCCCCACGGTGATCCGCATGCCACCACGCTACGGATGACCGCGTGTGGGCGCGAATCGGAGGAGGACGTCACGCTATGGTGCAGCTATGAGACTGCCCGTTCTGCCGATCGCCCTCGTCGTCGGTGCCGTCAGCCTGCTCGCGGGTTGTGCCACGCCGACCGCTCTCGCGGCTGCCCCCGAACCGACGGTGACGGCGTCTGCGATGCAGGCCGCGGCAGCCCCGACGGCGTCAGCGGAGGAACCCACGACGTCCGAGGCGATCACGAACGTCCTCGCTGCGGATGAACCGGCGCAGCAGCAGGTGGACACGTGGCTCGCGACCGCACCGGCACCGCCCGGCGCGGTGCGCTTGGAGGCGGCGCCGGCCGTCGCCTTCGGCAGCTACACCGGGTGGCCGTGCCAGCCGACCGCGTCCGCGGTGGCGTTCTGGTCGCTCTCGGGGGTCGACATGCGCGAGACGGTGACATGGTTGCAGGAGCACACGCCGGACGGCCTCGTCACGTGGGGTGGCCTCCCGCCCGAGAACGGTGTGGAGTACAGCGCCGCGAGCGTGACCTACTCGCCGGGGCGGGACTCCATGGACGGAATCGTGTACACCGTGCTGCCGCACGACGACGGCGTGCTCCTCCGTGCCGAGATCGGTGCGGTCCCGGACTGGGCCGACTGCACCGCACCGGAAGGCAGCGTCTGGGGCCCGCCCGGAATGGGTTGAGCTGCCCCCGCCGAGCGCACTCAGCCGAGCTGGTCGGGGTGGGTCAGACGCCAGGCCGCGTCCGGCGGACGGATATCGCCCCGCACGACGACGTCGGAGCTCACCGTGTTCGGCCCCGCCGTCCAGGTGATGGAACCGACGACTTCGCCGTCGCGGAATTCCGTCGGGGGACTGGTGTTCATTTCGACCGTGATCGGTGTGTCCGACCAGACGAGAATCGAACTCTCGTCGCGGATGACGAGGTCCGCCTCGGAACCCCAGGGCGTGGTGACATGGCCCACGTTGCGGCCTGCGGATGACAGCGGAACCGTCTGGAACCCGCTCTGGATGCTCTCCAAGAAGCGTTGCACGGCCGCGTCCAGGGACGTCCGTGTGGCACCGCCGAGGGTTACGCCGATCGCGGTGACGGGGGTGCCGGGGGTCACCTCGAACGCCGCCGTGTACAGCAGGTTGTAGGTCCCCAGGCCGAGATTGCCGGTCTTGAGGCCGGTGATGCCGTCGACTCCGAGCATGTCGTTGGTGTTGGACACACTGAGGCCGGTGGAGAGGACGACGGTCTGGGACCCGGCGATCGACGCGATGGTCTCGTCGGCGGCCGCGAGGCGCGCCAGCGTCATCATGTCGCGCGGCGTGCTGGTGTTCTCCGCGTTGATGCCGGTCGGCTCCACGATGGTCGTGGAGGACAGCCCGTGAGCGCTGAGCCAGTCGGCCGTCGCGCTCCGGAATCCGCTCTGCGAGCCGAACGCCCAGTTGGCGAACGCTTCGGCGTAGTTGCTCGCTGACGGGAGCAGCAGGGCCGCGAGGACGTCGCGCTCGGTCAGCGAGCTGCCTTCCGGCATCTCCATGATGGTGGCGCCGAGAAGGTAGTACTTGTCGTACAGATCCGCGTCCGCTTTGGAGAACGTGATGGTCGGGCCGGAGTCCGACGGACCGGACAGCGGATGGGCGTCGAGCACGACCATCGCCGTGATGAGCTTGCTGATGCTCGCGATCGGACGCCGCTCATCCAAGCCGGCGTTCCAGACGGCCGGGCCGCCCCAGTACGCGTCGGCGCCTTCGATCTCCAGCGCGTAGATTCCGTCCGTCGGCGCGAGCACCGTGACCGGGTCCGCCGCCAGTGCCGGCGGGGTGGCGACGGTGGTCGTCGGCTTGACGACGGGCGCCGTCAGGCACCAGGCGACATACCCGCCGGCACCGAGGACGAGCAGCAGGACCAGAGAACCGGCGACGATCCACGCGATGCGGGCACCGCGGCGCGGCGCGGACGGCGTGCCGCCCGCATCCGGGCCGTCGTCCGGGCGCAGCAGGTCACCGAAGTCCGTCAGCGGGTCCGACCGCTCCATCTCTGCCGCCACCCCGTGCCCCCTTGTCGTCACCTTTGTCTACCAGCGGCCGGCCGGGAAGGCCAGCGCGGAGTGGGGAGCGTCATACCTCGGCCTGCGCTCGCCAGGCATGCTGCACACCCGCGAGCGTGTCGGCGAGGTCCGCAGGGGAGGGGAACAGCGGCCCGTCGGCGATGTCGACGTTGCGCAGCGGATCATCGGTGGAGTGCTGGGGGAGGAGGTGGCAGTGCAGGTGCGGCATGCGGTGGCCCATCACCAGGTAATCGATCTTCCTCGGCGCGAACTGTGCGGCGATGGTGCGTCCGGTCCGTTGGACGTCGGCCCAGAACGCGGTGAGCGTCCGCGCGTCGAGGTCCGCGAGATCGGTCATGTGATCGCGGAGGATGACGACGCAATAGCCCGCGTGCGCCTGATTTCGCACCAACCGGACGTGGACAGTGGCCGTCGTGGCGACCAGGAGACTGTGCTCATTCTCGGGAAGGTGGGCATCCGCGCACATGCCGCAGCCCGCGCGCCGCTGCCGCCGCATCCACTCGTCGTCGCTCCACCATCCCCGCATGCCTTGAATCTACGGGGCCACCACACCCTAGAATGACGCCATGACGCAACTGACGGCGGCGGCGCAGCCGGACGCGACGACGCGGCGAGGCGGTCTCCGGATCCGGCGCGGCTTCCTGCTCCTGCTGGGTCTCGTGGTGATTCCGCTCGCGATCGCGCTGATCACCCTGCCGCACGGAACGCCCACGGACGAGGAATACGTGCGGATGGTGTTCGGAACGGTGGCGGGCTACACGGTGATGGCGTTCAGCGCAGTCATCGCCCTCGCCGACGCGGTGATCCGACGGCAACGGATCGTGCTCTACGCGATCGTGGCCGTCCTGGTGCTCGGCATGGTCTTCCCGTTGCTCGGTGCACAGGTGGACGACCTGTTGCGGTTCCTCGGTTCCTGACGGGACGCAAGCGCCGATCCGTTCGTCCCGCCGCTCACTCTGCGTCCGTCGAGGCGCCGATGGCGCAGATCACGCCGCGATTGCCCTCCGCATCCGCGAGCACCGTCAGTCGTGGTGATTCGCTGTCGTCGACGATCGTGCCGCCCCCGGCGACGGCGTCCGCGATGCGCTGGGCCACCACCTCCGGCGCCACGTACACCTCGACGTGGAACCGCTGCGCCGAGATCTCCGACTCGTCGTCGAACCACAGGTTCGGTACGCGCACGGTGGCGTCACGGATCTCGTCGCCGGGGGTTCCGCGACCTCGTGCGGCTGCGTCTCCGGTGAGCAGTGCCGCCCACATCGGCGAGATGGCGGAGGCGTCGGCGGTGTCGAGACCGATCTCGACCTCGGACACCGACGCCGGCTCCGCCACCAACTGCCGGTCCCGGGCGATCGTCGAGATGATCCGGGCCAGGTCGACGTCCTGCTGGGTCACCCATTCGACCACGTACTCCGTGCCGTCTTCCGTGCGATAGACAGCGTCGGGGGAGACGACTTCAAGATCCACCCAGTGATCGCCGACGGTGAGTCTGGGGGAGTGCCCGTGAGTCTCGACCGCGTCGGCGATGGCGGACGCGAAGTCCGCGCCGGCGCGGAAGTCCGCCGTCAGAAACCGCGCGTGCAGCCCCTGGGCGAGCATGCGCCAGTCAGCCAGACCGGCCGCCGCCACCTCATCGTTGCGCATCATGTCCATGGGGCCAGAAGTTATCAGCCCAGGTCGGAGCGGGAAAGGGGGCGGACCGCAGGGCCGCCGGACCTCGCCCTGATCGACGACACCGTGCGGTGATCAGGCCCCCAGGCGGTACTCGAAACGCCGAACCGCGGTCTGGACCGTCCCGGTCTTTCGTTGCCCGGGTGAGCCGCCGACCAGCACTGTGCCGCATTCCGCGAATCCGAAGCGCTCGTAGTAGGCGCACAGGGCGTCGTTGGACGCCACACAGTCCAGGCGCAGCGCCTCGCGGCCCTCCGCGCGGGCGCGTCCGAACGCCCAATCGATCAGGCGGCGGCCGAGACCGAGTCCGTGCGTGCGCACGGCGAGGCGGTGCAGGTAAAGGGCGGAGCCCGGCCGATCGGACCAGGCCGGATCGGCGTCGTCGACCGTGACCGTGGCCAAAGCTCGGCCCGCGTGGAACGCCAGCCAGGTCTCGTCGGCCTCGATGGCAGGGGAGAGGGACTCCGCGTTGAAGTGGTCGGGCCACTGGCGGACCTCACGCCCACGGAGCCACGCCGCCGCATCGTCCAGGATCCCCCGCACGGTATCGAGTTCCGTCGTCCGTGCGCGTCGGATCGTCCAACCGTCCACGGTCGTACCGAGGAAGTCGTCCGGCCCGTGCGCCTGCGCCATAGGCCGAGTCTCGCACCCCGGGCGGTGGGGCGGAGAGCCAGGCGAATCCCGCACCAGGCGCTACGGGATTCGCATGCTCCCTGTCCTCCGCACGGCAAGTGCCAGCGACGGCGCGGTGATCGGCATCGTCGTCCGACCTTTCGAGGAGTGGCCGACGAGTCTGTGTACGCGGTCGGGGCATCGCGGAATCCAGAGGGCGTCCCGCCCGGTGCCGGCTGCCGTCGGAACCGAGGCCCGCCTATCGCTTCACTGCCGGGCGCGGCGCGCGACGGGCCGACCTGCGGCGCTTCTGTGCGCACGGCGTCCACGATCGCGCATGATGTGGGCGCCGATACGATCGGGGCATGACAGCGCGGTCGGTGCAGAATGCCCGCACGTTGGCCGTGCTCTTCGCGACCATCGCCGTCGTGACTGGATGTACGCCGATGCCGGATACCCCCTCGCCGACTCCGCCATCGGGGGAACCGAGCACCGCGGCGTTCGCACAGCCGCTGGATCCGCCGACTTACGCACCGGTGGACTTCTCCGCGCTTCTCGCGCGAGTGGGTGAGGACACGGCCGCGTCCGATTCCGGAACCGATTCGGTGTACTACCCGGCGATTCAGGGGGAGTGGTCGCGGGTGACCGCCGCGTGGCCCCTTCCGGTGCCCGAAGAGCACCCGTTTCCGGACGACGTGCCGGTCGCTAACGGCGGCACTCTCTACACCCCGGGCTCCGCGACCCACTCCGCAGCCTGGCGGTGGAGCTGTGCCGCCACGGCGACGGCAATCGAGTCCCGAGACGCCGGAGACGATCCGCTCGCGACCTACTGGCTGCACGCGCTCCGACTCTGGTGGACGGAGGGTGCCCCTCAGGTGGGATTCGAAGACGTCACCGGCTACGTCGATGACGCCATCCGACCTGCTGAGGCAGGGGAGTGGGGCCCACTGGCGGCGCAGCACGCGACCGCGTGCCCAACCTTCCCGACGACGGACGCGCAATGATGAGTCGAGCCAACCCCGACATCATGCCAGCGGATCCGGCGGCTCCGCCTGCGACAGGTGCCCCGAGGATCATGGCTGATGAACTGGCGGCGGGGGAGCTGTCGCTCCGGGCTCTGGACGTGAGCGATGCGCCCGAACTGCACCTGATCTTCTCGGACCCGGCGACGCACACGATCGGTGAAGGCCCGAAGTCCAGCATCGCCGACACGCGGCAGTGGCTCCGACGACGGGACGAGCGCCGCCGGGAGTACGGAGTCACGTGGTACGGGGTGCGGGACGATGACGGAACCCTGATCGGCAACGCGGGCCTGTTCATCGGTCGCACGGGCGTGGAGCCTGAGATCGGCTTTGAGATTCGAGCCGTCGATCAGGGAAAGGGCTACGGGACCCGGGCGGCAGCCGCCGTCGTTGCGGAAGCTCATCGGGCGGGATGGACTCGTATTTGGGCGACGGTTCGCCCGACGAATGCAGCGCCCCTGCAGGCTCTCACGCGAGCAGGCTTCGTCAGTGATCGCACGGAGGACGAAGGGCGAGGCAGCCTCGTGTACCTGTATCACCGACAGAACTGATCGAGACAGGGAAGCGTGGTCAGCGCCTTGGCGAACACGACTCGCTGGCTGCATCCGGTTGAACTGACATAATGTGCATTATCGGATGAAACTCGAGCGGAGGAGCCGACGGGTTATCGGGGCGCGTTACGTGCAAGTGCTGGGTTCGCGAGCTGGCGCATTCCGGCGGTCAGATGTCGAGAGCCTCGACCTCGGGAGCTCGTAGCGCTGCCTCGACGGCGGCGATGAGTTCGTCCGGCAGGATGGCGCGCATCGCGTCGGTGTCCGCAAACACGGACAGGGTCTTCTCGCCCGACGCCCACCACTGCGCGCTCCAGGTCGAAGGGTCCTCCCGGATTGGGTTGTTCTCGTCCGCTGACGTCAGCGCGCGCCAGTCGGGATCGTCGCGGCGGTAAACCGCCAGCTGACCCTTCGCCGTCGCGTACACGCGATAAGACGTTCGGCGCAGGCCCTCGCCGTGTTCGTACCTCAGCAACCGTCGCCCGACGAAGCTCTTCACCGTGGCGACGGCGTCGGTCTGAACCTCGACTTCGACGGTCTTCATCTCACCCATCAGGTCCTCACGTTCCCGCTCGGCCACGAAGAGTCGGAGGCCTGCTGCCACAGCGGACGACAACCCGCCCCCGAGCGATGCGGCGCGGTCGAAGAGTTCGACATCGTCGGCCGACACGTACACGTTTCGACTGACCATGTGCATAAGTATGCGCACATATGTGCCGGGGGTCAACCGTCAGAACCTCCGAGGCGACCCGCGAGCATCACGCCCGAATGAGAGTCCACCGCTCTGTTGACGTCGCGGCACCCGTCTCGATGCCGAGCGCGATGCGTGCAGCGTGGGCGCCCTGCTCCGGCAACGACTGCCGGACGCTCGTGATCCCCCGCTCCCGTGCGAGCTCGGAACCATCGAATCCGCCGAGGGGTACGGAGGGGCCGAGAACGTCCTGTGCCGCGAGGGCCTGGCGGTCACTCATCGCCACGAGGCCGTCGACATCCGGACGGGCCGCCCGGATGGCCTCGGCGGCATCCGCCGCACCCTCGGAGTCGTTGTGGGTGCAGACGGCGACCGGAATCGTGTCCCAGTCAAGGCCGAGGAGGTCCGCCGCTTCATGGAACCCGGCAAGGCGGTGACGCGTCACCGGGAAGCTGACGTGCGTCGGGTCGAGTCCGGTGACCACCCCGGCGGCGCGGTCCCGATTCACCGGAAAGGAGATGACTGCCGGTGCCTTGGCGTCCGACCACACGGCCAGGGCGAGCTCGCGAGCCGCCGCGCGGTCGTCGATGCCGACGAGCGCGAACCCTGGAACGGCCGGGCCACCGTGCACGACCGCCGGACGCCGCGTTTCTCGCACGGCGTCGAGCACCGGGTCATCCGGTGTGGTGGTCCAGATCACGAAAGCATCAACCGCCGCGGTCGCGATGTGGGCGCGATCGGGCTCCTCCCCCGTCGTCGGAATGATCGTCAGGCCGTAACCCGCGGCCGAGCACTCGCGCGCCATGCCGCCCACGAATCGGGCAGCCTCCGGATCCTCGAAGACGTACTCGAGACTCTCCCCCAGGACGAGCCCGAGCGAACGCAGTCCCCCGGTCCGCAGCAGTCGACCGCTCGGATCCGGTCCACGGAAGCCGAGACGGTCCGCAGCAGCGAGCACCTTCTCGCGGGTTCGGGCCGCCACCCGATCCGGCCGGCTGAAGGTGTAGGAAGCTGTCATGCGGGAGACCCCGGCTGCGCGCGCCACATCATCCAGGGTCACGCGTTCCTCCGAGCCGGGCACGTTCTCAGTCTAGTTGTGTAGCGTTACACAAGTGTCACTGACCTCCTCCTTCACGCGCGCCCCGTTCTGGGGATTCGCCGCCTTCGGCGCATTCTGGGGCGTCTGGGGTGCCTCGATCCCCCGCCTCCGCGAACTCTCCGGAGTCACTGATCTGCAGCTCGGGGTGGCGCTGCTGTTCGTGGGGGCCGGCGCGCTGCCGGCGATGCTGCTGGTCGGACGCCTGCTGGATCGGTTCGGGCTCTGGCTGACCGGCCCACTCCTCGTCGCCCTCGCAGCCGCCGGTCTCGCCGTCGCCACGACCGCGGGCTTCGGATTGATCGCGCTCTGCGTCGGCATGGCGTTGGTGGGCGCGACCAGCGGCGCGGCCGACGTTGCGCTGAACTCGCTCGCCGGACGGGCGGAAGTCCGTGCCGGCCGCCCCGTCATCACGCCCGCGCACGCCACGTTCTCGGCCCTGGTCGTGGTTGCGACGCTCACCACCGGCGCACTCAACGCCCTCCCGCTCCCCCGCCTGCTGCCGGCGATTCTCGTGGTGCTGGCGGCCATCGCCGCCGCGACCGCCGTCGTGCGCGCCACGCGCGGGGTCGGCTCGCCGGCACCAGCGGGCACCGCGGCCGAACCCGCCACCCGGACGATCGCTCCCGCGCTGCTGATCGGGCTCGGCCTGCTCGGCGCGCTCGCGTTCGCCAGCGAGAACGCGCACCAGAGCTGGAGCGCGGTGTTCCTGGAGGACGAACTCTCCGTCACGCTCGGCCTCAGCTCGTTCGGTCCGGCCGTGTTCGCGGCCGTCGTCGCCGTCACGCGGTTCGCGGTGAGCAGGGTTCCTCCGCGGCACGCCCGGACGCTGCTGCTCGGGGGTGCGCTCGCCGCCACGATCGGTACCGCCGGTGTCGCGCTGGCACCGGCCATTCCGGTCGCTCTGATCTCGCTCGCGGTCGCGGCGGCCGGAACCGCGGTGCTGTTCCCCACGCTGCTCGGAATGCTCTCGCGTGCGGTCGATGAGGGCGCGCGAGGACGGGCGACCTCCCTCCTCACGGTCGTCGCCTACACCGGATTCCTCGCCGGCCCGCCCTATGTCGGGCTGCTCGCCGGCACCGCCGACCTGCGGATCGCCATGCTGGGGGTCGCGGCGCTGACCGCCGTGATGGCCGTGCTGATCCCGCTCATTCTGCGTCGTCGTCCGGCTGCGGCTCGCGTCTGAGGTGCGCGGCTCAGGCGGCCAGTTCCTCGGCGCACGCATGAACGACATCGTCGGGGCGATGCGTCCCGAACTGTCCCGAGACGGCCTCGGCGTAGGCCCGAACTTTCCCGGTATCGCGCCGAACCCGCTGCTCAGCGGCGCGGCCCGCCGTCGCACCGCCGAACTGCGTGGTGGGACCCTCGCACTCGGCGATCTGCTGCGCTGGCATGAGGTCAGTTCGGACGGCAGTCCCCGCGTCGTCCTCGTCTTCGACGTCCGCACGGCCGAGGGCTTCGCCTTCCGCGGCATCGCCGACGAGACGCTCACGATCACCCACCTGACGCGCCTGCGTGAGGGTCAGACGATGGCGGTGCGCTACCGCCCCGCGGTCCAAGACCATTACGTCGCGCTCGCGTCAGACGTGGACGACGCGACGATCCGTCACCTCGTCGAGGTCATCGGGGGCACGGACGGCCGGTGATCCCAAACGTCGGCCGCCGGTAGGATCGTTGCGGCGAGAGGAAACCCCACAGCGTGACCAGCAGGATCGGATTCGACCGCGACAAGTACCTGGCGATGCAGTCGGAGCACATCGAGGCTCGACGGCGCCAGTTCGGCGGGAAGCTCTACATCGAGTTCGGCGGCAAGCTGTTCGACGATTTCCACGCCTCGCGCGTGCTGCCGGGGTTCACCCCGGACAACAAGATCGAGATGCTGATGACCATCGCCGACGAGGTCGAGATCGTGATCGCGGTCAGCGCGAAGGACCTCGCCTCCAGCAAGGTGCGCGCGGACCTCGGCATCAGCTACGAGGCCGATGTACTCAGGCTCGTGGACGAGTTCCGGGCGAAAGGCCTGCACGTCGGAAGTGTCGTGATCACGCAGGTCAGCGACACCGACCGCGCCGCACCGAAGTTCAAGCGCAAGCTCGAACGGCTCGGGCTGAAGGTCTACCGCCACCATCACATCGCGGGTTACCCGAATGATGTGCGGACGATCCTCAGCTCCAACGGGTTCGGTCGCAACGACTTCATCGAGACCACGCGCGATGTCGTCGTGGTGACCGGTCCCGGTCCGGGCAGCGGCAAGATGGCGACCTGCCTGTCCCAGCTCTACCAGGACCACACCCGCGGCATCACGTCCGGCTACGCGAAGTACGAGACCTTCCCGATCTGGAACCTCCCGCTGGATCACCCGGTCAACATCGCGTACGAGGCCGCCACCGCCGACCTCGACGACGTCAACATGATCGACCCGTTCCACCTCGCCGCCTACGGCGAGCAGGCGATCAACTACAACCGCGACGTTGAGGTGTTCCCGGTCCTGAACCGGCTCTTCGAGGAGATCGCGACCACCTCGCCGTACCGCTCCCCCACCGACATGGGCGTGAACATGGCCGGTTACTGCATCAGCGATGACGACGCCTGCCGGGAAGCCAGCGCGCAGGAGGTCATCCGTCGCTGGTTCAAGGCCGCCGTCGAGGAGCGCCGGGAGAGCCTGGACCCGGTCGCCTCGGACCGCATCGCGTTGCTCATGGCTCGCCTCGGTGTGACGCAGGAGGACCGCCCGGTCGTCGTGCCGGCCCGCGAGCTGGCGCGCGCCTCGAAGGCTCCGGCGGCGGCGCTCGAACTGCCCGACGGCACGATCGTGACGGGACGGACCACGGCGCTGCTGGGCGCGAGCTCGGCCGTGCTGCTGAACGCCCTCAAGGCGCTCGCCGGCATCGATGACGCCGTTTCGCTTCTCTCCGCCGACACCATCGGGCCGATCCAGACGCTGAAGACCGAGCACCTCGGCAGTCGGAACCCCCGGCTGCACACCGATGAGGTCCTCATCGCGCTGGCCGTCGGCGCGAACACCGACGAGGACGCCCGCGCGGCGCTCGAACAACTGCCCCGCCTGCACGGTTGCGACGCCCATGCCTCCGTCATCCTGGGGTCCGTCGATGAGGGCATCTTCCGCAGCCTGGGTGTCAACGTCACCAGCGAACCCGAGTACCAGACCCAGCAGCTGTACCGGAAGCGCTGATGTCGCGGATGCCCGCGTCGTGATCGGCGCGCTGACCGGCTTCGCGGTCGTGATCGTCGCGATCGTCGTCGGGTACGTGGTCGCTCGCATTGACATCCTCGGGCCCGCCGCTCGCCAAGTGCTCGCGCGGTTGGTTTTCTCCGTGCTCTCCCCCTGCCTGTTGTTCACCATCCTGTCCACGGCGGACGTGACCACCCTGTTCTCCACGCTCCTGCCGGTGTCCGCCCTCGCGGCCGGCACGATGTTCGTGGTCTTCGCGCTCGTCGCGCGGTTGGTCTGGCGACGCCGCCTCGGCGAGAGCGTGATCGGCTCGCTCGCGTCCGGGTACGTGAATGCCGGCAACGTGGGTATTCCGTTGGCGACATATCTTCTCGGCGATGGCGCGTACGCCGCCCCGGTGACCCTCGTCCAGCTCTTGGTGTTCATGCCGGTCGCGCTCGTGCTCCTGGACGCGGACGGAACCGGCGACCGCTCGATCGGTCGGGTCATCGTGTCCACGTTGCGCAACCCGCTGCTGATCGGCAGCGTGCTCGGCGTCGCGGTCGCGGCGTTCCGGATTCCGCTGCCGACCATCATCACCGAGCCGATCGCGAGCATCGGCCGTGCCGCCGTGCCCATCATGCTGATCGGGTACGGGATGTCGTTGGTCGGGCAGCGCGTGCTCACCATGCGGGGCCGGCGTCGCGACGTCATCCTCGCGTCAGCACTGAGCACACTGGCCATGCCGCTCGTCGCGTGGGCGGCCGGCGCATTCCTGTTCCACCTCGACCCGCAGCAGCTGTATGTCGTGACGGTGCTCGCGGCTCTCCCCACGGCCCAGAACGTGTTCAACTACGCCCAGCGCTACCGCGTCGGCGAGATCATCGCGCGCGACACGATCTTCCTGACCACCCTCGCCTCGCTTCCGGTCCTCTTGGCGGTCACCCTGCTCCTCGCGCCCCGGTAGCGATGACCCCGTGGCGCGATCCCCGTGCGATCGCTACCGTGTGAAATACGTGCAAATCCGCACGATGTCAGAGGAGACCTCATGACTGACACCGATATCCCCACCGGTTCCCCCTCATCCGTCCGGGGCGCGTTGCGGCTGTGGTTGGGCATCGCCAGCGCCTTGGCGCTGATCACCGGAATCGTCGTTCTGGTGTGGCCTGCTCAGAGCCTCACCGCGCTGACCGTCATCCTGGCGGTGTACGCCCTCATCGAGGGACTGCTCTACGTCATCGTCGCCTTCACGAGCAAGATGGGCGGTTGGGCGCGGATCGGCCACATCATCGCCGGTCTGCTGTTCATCGTGGCCGCCATCGTCGCGTTCATGAACCCGGCGTCGACGGCGCTGATCCTGGCCTACTTCGTCGTCGTCTTCCTCGGGATCTCGTGGATCTTCGAGGGCATCGCGGCGCTGACCACCCTGAGCGTGGCGCCGGCCAAGGGCTGGGCGATCTTCTTCGCGATCGTGAGCATCCTCGGCGGCATCGCGCTGCTGTTCGCTCCGATGACCGGGGCGACCGTGCTGCTGATCTGGCTGGGCGTGACTCTCGTCGTGATGGGCATCGTCGGCCTCATCCGCGCGGTGTTCGTCGCTCGCGACTGAGACCGCATCCCCGCGAGACACCCGTACGCGTCCGAAACCCCCCGCATCGCGGGGTTTCTCGGACGCGCATGGGTGTCTCGCGTCAGATCACTCGGCGACGAAGCCGCTGACGTCGCCGGTCAGACGCGTGTTGTCGGCCGGGATCGGCTCGACCGCGGCGCGAGCGACCTCGGCGGCGAACTCCGCCACGTTGTAGAGCTTACCGGCCGACTCGCGACGGGCCTCGATCGCGCCCGGGTTCGCGCGCTCCAGCAGGGTGGCCGTGATGGTTCCCTCGATCATGTCCCCGGAGACGACGACGAAGTCGATGCCGCGCTCGGTGAGCGCCGGGATCTTCTCCCGCAGCGCGTCCTCGCCGGCGCGCTTGGACAGCGCGACGGGCTCGTACTCGGGCATCGTGGGTGTGGTCCGGATGAAGTGCGCCTGGTGGCTGGTGACGAAGATGATTCGTCCGCCCGGATTCAGGACATCCAGCGCGGCGTCCACGGCGTCGACCTGTGCGTCACGATTCAAGCGCAGCGCGTAGTCCTCCCCCATGTTCGACTCCATGCCGCCGGACGCGTTCAGCACGACGATGTCGAGACCGCCGAAGGCCTCCTTCGCCGCGGCGAACATCGCACGCACCGAGGCGGGATCGGTCAGGTCGGCACCCACGACGAGCGTGCCGACACCCAGCTCACCGAGTTCATCGGCGAGCTTCTGCGCGCGCGGAGCCTTGTTGCGGAAGTTGATCACGACGTTCGCGCCGGCCTCGGCGAAGTAGCGCACGGTATCCGCGCCGATGCCGCGCGATGATCCGGTGACGAGGGCGCTCTTGCCGTCGAGGGAACCGGGGGCGAGGATCTGAGACACGGGTACTCCTTGGGTCGGTGACAGCCGTGAGACGGCTTCATCGAGACTACCAATCGGGCGCCTGCGCTCCCGTGCCATACGCGGGTTCTCTGATAGTTTCGCCATAAGGGGAGGGTGATCATGAACATCGACGTGCTTCTGCAGTTCGCCTGGATCGGATGGCTCATTCTGATCGGGCTCTTCCTGGTCATCGAGATGTTCACCCTGGAGTTCACCTTCCTCATGCTGGCGCTCGGCAGTGTGGTGGGCCTGATCGTCTCCTTCCTCGGCGGACCGGCGTGGTTGCAGCTCGTCGCGGCCGCCGTCGCGGCACTCCTCCTGATCCTGCTGCTGCGTCCGCCTCTGCTGCGGCGACTCCGCCGGGGCGGCGATGAGACGCCGAGCAACGTCGATGCCCTGATCGGCATGCGCGGCGTGGTCGTGCAGACCGTGGACGCGAGGTCCGGACAGGTCAAGCTCGCCAATGGCGACATCTGGACCGCCCGCTCGCACGGCTTCACCCTCCCGCCCGCCACTCCGGTGGTCGTGGCGACGATCCGCGGCGCGACCGCGGATGTCGTCCCGTCCGATCGGGAGGGTCTCATCGCATGAACGAGCCGGCGCTGGCGACGGTCGTGGCACTGGCCCTCGTCATTCTGGCCGCCATCGCGGTCGCGCGCTCCGTTCGCATCATTCCGCGGGACCGGGTGGGACTCGTCGAGCGGTTGGGTCGTTACCAGCGCACCCTCGATCCCGGTGTGCACCTGTTGCTCCCGATCGTCGATCGCGTGCGCGTCACGGTCGACATGCTCCCGCAAGAGCTCGTGATCCCGACCCAGCCGGTCATCACCCGCGACGACTACCTGGTCTCCATCGACACCTCCCTGAGATTCCAGGTGGTCGATGCACGGGCGGCCACGTACGAGGTCGTCGACCACGTCGCCGCCATGGAACGGCTGACCATCACGACGCTGCGCGAGCTCGTCGGCACGCTGGACCGCGCAGCGGTCGCAGACAGCCGTACGGCGATCACGTCCCGTCTGAGCACAGCGTTGGCGCGTGGCGCAGCCGCGTGGGGGCTGCGCCTGGTGGACGTCGCCGTCACCGCGATCGACGTGCCCGATCTCGCTGACTCCCCCACTGCCACGCACCCGTCTGCGGTGACGAATTCTTCCGTCCGCGGCGCGGCCGCGGATCCCATTCCGTCCGACAGGGAGGAGCTCACGTCATGAATGAGCTGTCACTCGGCGCGGTGCTCGGCATCGTCGTCGCCATCGTGGTGGTGATCGTCGTGATCGTGGTGATCGCGCGGTCCGTCCGCATCATTCCGCAGGCCACAGCGGGGATCGTAGAGCGGCTCGGTCGCTACCACAAGACCCTCGCCCCCGGCCTGAACCTGCTCGTTCCGTTCATCGATCGCCTGCGACCGCTGATCGACATGCGCGAGCAGGTCGTCTCGTTCCCACCGCAGCCGGTGATCACCGAGGACAACCTCGTGGTCTCGATCGACACGGTCGTCTACTTCCAGGTGACCGACGCGCGTGCGGCGACGTACGAGATCGCCAACTACCTCGGTGCTGTCGAGCAGTTGACCACGACGACCCTGCGTAACGTCGTCGGTGGTCTGAACCTCGAAGAAGCGCTCACCAGTCGCGACGAGATCAACGGCCAGCTGCGCGTTGTGCTGGACGAGGCGACCGGCAAATGGGGCATCCGCGTCAGCCGCGTCGAGCTGAAGGCGATCGACCCGCCCGTGAGCATCCAGGACTCGATGGAGAAGCAGATGCGCGCCGAGCGTGACCGCCGAGCCGCGATCCTCACCGCCGAGGGAACCAAGCAGTCCGCGATCCTCGAGGCCGAAGGTGCGCGGCAGGCCGAGATCCTCCGCGCCGAGGGTGACATGCAGGCCGCCGTGCTTCGTGCCCAGGGTGAGTCGCAGGCCATTCAGAACGTCTTCGCCGCCATCCACCAGGGTGCGCCGGATGACAAGCTGCTGGCCTACCAGTACCTGCAGATGCTGCCGAAGATCAGTGAGGGCGCGTCCAACAAGCTGTGGATCATCCCGAGCGAGTTGACCGAGGCTCTCAAGGGCATCGGCGGTGCATTCGCGGGCAAGGGCGGACCGGCTGCGCCCTGGACGCCTCCGACCGGCGCGAGCGCGCCCACGCCGCCCGCACCGCCGGCCACCCGTCGTTCGGCGGCCACCGCGACGGCCGCGCCGGCGACGCCCGACGTGCTGTCCGCTGCGGACATCATCGCGCAGGCGCGGGCTGTCGAACCGACGACGCCGGCCGCCTCGCGCGCCGACGTGATGCCGGACCTGACGCCGCCGGAGACGCCCCTCCCGGATCTCGAGCAGCTGACCGACCCGGCGCCCGATGTCGACGGACCTCCGCCGGCGGCGCCGCCCGCTCGATGACCCATCCGTATCTCCTCCGAGCGCGCACCCCGCGTGTGCTCGCGCACCGCGGCCTCGTCCTCCCGGACGAGGCCGCGGCCGGTCTGTTCGACAACACCCTCACCGCGATCGCCGCCGCCCAAGCGGTGGGCGCGGAGTACGTGGAGACGGACTGCCACCTCACGGCCGATGGCGTCGTGGTGATCTTCCACGATGCGAAGCTCACCCGAGTCACCGGAGATGATCGGGCGGTGAAGGACGTCACCCATGACGAACTGCGCGCGATCATGTCCGATCGGGGCGGGCTGATCACTCTGGCGGATGCGCTGGAGAGCTTCCCCGCCACCCGGTTCAACGTCGATGTGAAGGCCCGCGCGGCCGCGGAACCCGTCGGCCGCATCGTGGCGGCGCACGAGGACCGGGTCCTGCTGACCAGCTTCGATGACGGCACCCGGCGTCGCGCGCTGGCCGCGGCGGCCCGCGCCGGTGGCGTGCCGGCCACCTCACCCGGCCGGTCAACCGTGGCGCGGGTCGTCGCGGAACTCGCCGTGGGTGCCCGCCGTGCCGCGGTGCGTCTGATCCGAGAGGTCGATGCGCTTCAGATCCCCGTGCGGATGGGGCGCATACCGGTTCTGACCGACCGGCTGATCGATGCCGCCCGCACGGCCGGCGCCGAGATCCATGTCTGGACCATCAACGATCCGGACGAGATGCGCGCGCTGGTCGGCCGCGGCGTGCAGGGCATCGTCACCGACCGCGCCGACCTCGCCCTGCGCGCTCTGTCGGCATGACCGTGGGCCCCCGCTCATTCGCGCGTCACGAATTCCCGCGACCGCCGCAGATCTCGGGAGATTGCCCGGTCAGGGTCCTGAACGCCCGCTGAGAGAACCGACACTCGTCCAGCCCCATGGATGATCCGTCCAGCCCACTGCGTTATACCTGAGTGTCGAGGAGAGGATTCACCATGGCAGAACGCAGCCTGCGCGGCATCCGACTCGGCGCCCAGAGCCTCCAGAGCGAGGACGGCGTCGTGCTGATGGACCGCAAGCAGTATTCCTACGTGTGCACGGAGTGCGAGCGTGAGACCACTCTGACCTTCGCTGCGGACGCTGAGCCGCCCGCGACCTGGGAGTGCCGCACGTGCGGCGCTGAGGCCCGTCTGCACGTCGACGGTCATGCCGTCGAGGTCGAGGCCGTCGAGGAGAAGGCCGCCCGCACGCCGTGGGACATGCTTCTGGAGCGTCGCACGATTCCGGAGCTGGAAGAGGTGCTCGCTGAGCGTCTCGCCTACCTGCGAGCCCGTCGCGGCGACAAGGTCGCCTGAGCGAGCGCACGCGTACACGTCACGAGGCGTCGTCCCCCACTGGGACGGCGCCTCGTCGTCGTACCAGCACCGTGACGCCGACCGCGACGAGGGCGAGGAGGCTGCCGCCGTACAGCAGGATGCTCAGGACGTTGCCGAGGAGCACCGCCGGGGTGAGACCCGTGCGCAGGGGAACGTCCGTCACCATCGCGCCCGGTTCGTCAGCGACCAGGTGGTCGATCGTGGTTCCGTCTGGAGCGATGACCTGGCTCGTGCCCACGGTGGAGATGTTGACGACGCTGCGACCGGTCTCGATCGCCCGCATGCGCGCGAAGGCCAGCTGCTGCAGATTCTCGGACGTGCCGCGGAAGTCGGCGTTGTTCGTCTGGAACATGTAGACCTGCGCGCCATCGCGCGCGCCCTCCTGGATCACCTCGTCGTAGATGACGTCGAAGCAGATGGCCAGACCCACGCCGACGCCCTTGACCGAGACGATCGGCGCATTCGTTCCGGGGGTGTACTCGCGCCCGATCAGGCCGATGAGGTCCGGTGCCAGTGGTTCGAAGAACTTCCGGTCGGGCACGTACTCCCCGAACGGGACCGGATTGCGCTTGTCATGCATCTGAACCGCTCCGGCCGCGCCGTCCCAGAGGATCGAGGTGTTGAAGATGTCGGCGTCGCGCTGCGTCGCCGCGTTCACCAGCAGCGGCGCGTCGATCTGCTCGCTGAGTCGGATCAGGGTGCGCGCGGTGGTCTGGTTCTGCAACGGGTCGGAATCGACGCTTCCTTCGGGCCAGAGCAGTAGGTCGAGCTTGTCATCCATGATCGGCACGGTGGCATCCAGCTGCGCCTGCAGGACCGCGTTCGGCGCACGGTCATCGAAGTAGCCGGCCGGCCCGTTGCCCTGCACGGCTCCCACGCGCATCGTGCCCGCCGGGGTGGTCGGGAACTGCGGGGTCAGGATCAGCACGGCGAGTGTCGCGGCCACCGGAACCACCGAAAACCAGGTGCGGTCAGCGGCGGCGAAGAGGCGAACGGCTTGCACGGCCATCGCCGCGGTGAGCACGATCAGGAACGTGAGTCCGGACACTCCCACCCACGATGCGGTTTCGGCGAGCGGGCTCGAGGACATGCTCATGCCGATCCGCGCCCAGGGAAAGCCGGTGTACGGCCAAGACCCGAACCAGATCTCGCGCGCGGTCCACAGGCCCGCGACCAGCACCGGGAGCGCGACCAGGCGCGCCCATCGGCCGGACGCGAGCCGCGGCAGCCAGCGGTAGGCGAGCACGATCGGAACGGTGCCGACCGCGAACAGCACCGATTCGAGTCCGGTCAGGGCGAACCACGGAATCGGGCCCAGGTAGCGGGTGATCCACACGATCATGACGAGATGGAAGGAGATGCCGAACAGGAACCCGACGAGGACTCCCGCCCAAGCGGACCGGCCGATGTTCGTCACCAGCACCAGCGCCACCGCCACGAAGGCGAGCGGCCACGCGCCGACCGGAGGAAAGGCCCACGCGAGCAGGGGGCCGGCGGCGAGGGCGACCAGGACGGCCGCCCACAGCGGCAGCAGGGGGGCACCACGCCGCTCTCGACGCCGCGCGCGGCGGGCATCGCGCGGTGGGGACGGCACGGTTTCAGGCACGAGGATCAGCCTACGGCGCACTCGCTCGAATGCCGCTGTCAGCCACATCTCGCGTCGCGCTCTCTGTCACGCCGCCCGGGGAGGGTCAGACGCCGCTGTAGGCGACGATCCCGCGGCGCACGCCGTCCAGTGCGCGCCGAGCGACCGTGGCGGTCTCCCCCTCCGCGACCATGCTGATCTGATCGAGCAGGTCGATCGTCTGCTTCGCCCAGCGCACGAAATCGCCGGCCGCCATGTCGGCCTCGGTCAGCACCCGATCCAGTCCCTGGCCCCGGGCCCAGGACTGCATCGCCTTGGACAGCCCCGCCGCCGGCGGCTCGGAACCGGGCAGCCCGTGCTCGCGCTCGAGGTCATCGAGTTCCGCCCAGAGCCGCTCGGTCGTGTCCAGCGCGATGCGGAATCGACCCGACGGCAGTGCGCGGTCGCCGTTGTCGTCACGACGCGGCTCGTAGACCAGAGTGCAGGCGAGCGCGGCGAGTGACGGAGCGTCCAGCCCGTTCCAGAGCCCCTGACGCAGGCACTCGGACACCAGGAGGTCGCGTTCTCCGTAGATGCGCCGCATCGTGCGTCCCGCGTCCGTGAGAACGGTCCGGTGGTCATCGTCGACGCGGACGTAGTCGAGTGCGGTCAGCACGGAGACGACGCGGTCGAACTGGCGCGCGACGGTGCCGACCCGACCCTCGATCTGCTTGCGCATCCGATCGACCTGGGTCTTGAGCTTCCAGTACCGCTCCCCCCAGCGCGCATGCGCCTCACGGTCGGGGCAGCGGTGGCACGGGTGATGCTGCAACGCGGTGCGGAGGGCATCGATGCGCCGTAGACGCTTCTCACGCTTGCCGCGCGGCGCGGAACTGTCGGTGCGATTCTTCTTCTCCAAGTCGCTGAGCTCGCGACGCAGCCGGGAGTACTCCAGGAAGTCACCGCGATCACAGGTCATCGCCTTCGCGTACCCGGCCAGCGACTCTTCGGCCTCGCGGACCTTCGTCGCCAGACCCACCACGGCGCGGTCGGCCTGGAACTGGGCGAACGAGGATTCCAGGATCTCGCGCGCGCGGGATCGACCGAACTGGTCGATGAGATTCACGGCCATGTTGTAGGTCGGTCGGAAGCTCGAATTCAGCGGGTAGGTCCGGCGCGAGGCCAGCGAAGCGACGGCCTGGGGGTCGAGGTTCTCCGACCACACGATCACGGCGTGACCCTCGACGTCGATGCCACGGCGGCCGGCGCGGCCGGTCAGCTGCGTGTACTCCCCCGACGTGATCGGCACGCGGGCCTCACCGTTGAACTTCTCGAGCTTCTCCAGGACGACGGTCCGGGCCGGCATGTTGATGCCGAGCGCGAGGGTCTCGGTGGCGAACACCGCCTTCACGAGCCGACGCTGGAAGAGTTCCTCGACGACTTCCTTGAACACCGGCAGCAGCCCGGCGTGGTGCGCAGCGAGGCCGCGTTCGAGGTTGTCCAACCAGTCGTGGTAGCCCAGGACCGCGAGGTCCTCGTCAGCGATCCGCGAGGTGCGCTCGTACGCGATCTCCCGGATCTCACGCCGTTCCGCGTCGGTGGTGAGGCGGATTCCGGATCGCCGCACCTGCTGGACGGCGGCGTCGCAGCCGACGCGGCTGAAGATGAAGAAGATGGCGGGCAGGAGATTCTCCCCGGCGAGCAGGTCCACGACCTCCCCCCGGTTGACGAAGCGATTCGGGCGCGTGGGTGCATGCCGCTCGAATCGGGGTTTCTGCCGACCGCGGCCGCGCGCCTCGCGGACGCGGCGGTTGTTCTCCACATAGCCGGCGCGGCCCTGCCGGAGAAGGTCGCGGTTGACCTGATGCGCCACGGTACCGGCGCGCTCGTCGAACAGCGGCACCAGGTCACCGTGGAACAGCACGTGCTGCTCGAGCGGCACCGGACGGATCTCCGAGACGATCACTTCGGTGTCTCCCCGCACCGTGTCGAGCCAATCGCCGAACTCCTCCGCGTTCGAGACGGTCGCGGACAGCGCCACGACCTTGACCTCGATCGGGAGGTGGATGATCACCTCTTCCCACACGGCGCCGCGGAACCGGTCCGCGAGGTAGTGGACCTCGTCCATCACCACGTACTCGAGGCCGGTCAGGGCGTCCGAATCGGCGTACAGCATGTTGCGCAGCACCTCGGTGGTCATCACGACCACGCGAGCGTTGCCGTTGATGTTGGTGTCGCCGGTGAGGAGACCGACCTCGTCCGGCCCGTACTCCTCCACCAGTTCGCGGAATTTCTGGTTGGACAGCGCCTTCATCGGCGTCGTGTAGAAGGCCTTGCGGCCCGGGGTGCGCATCGCGAGGTGGATCGCGAACTCCCCCACGATCGTCTTGCCGGCGCCGGTGGGTGCGGCCACGAGCACACCGTGTCCGTCCTCGAGCGCCTGACAGGCGTCGATCTGGAACGGATCCAGCGTGAACCGACGGGTGGCGGCGAATGCCGCGGTCAACGGGTGGGAGGCGGCGGACTGCGCCGCAGCGTAGCGCTCGGCGGGTGAGGTCACGTCGCGGGCTCCGCCGCCGCGGGAGGCAGGATCGCGGCCTCGCGCTTGCGCTTGCGACGGTCGAACAGCAGCGACAGTGTGGCGGCGGCGAAGTAGAGCACGACCAGGATGCCGGCCAGCATGAGCATGGAGGTGATGTCGGCGGCCGGAGTGGTGATCGCAGAGAACACCGTGGCGATGATGACCGCCCAGCGCCACCCCTTCAGGATCGTCCGTCCGGACATCACACCGGCGAGGTTCAGCGCCACCAGGAACAGCGGCAGCACGAATGAGATGCCGATGATCAGCATGAGCTTGAAGACGAAGTCGTAGTACGAGACGCCGTCGTACAGGGCGTCGAACTGCTCGGGCAGGAAGGACGCCATCAGTTCGATGATGTGCGGGGTGATCCAGAACGCCACCGCGCAACCGCCGAAGAACAGCGGGATCGCAGCGGCGGTGAAACCGATCGTGTACCCCTTCTCCCTCCGCGTCATCGCGGGCATGATGAACGCCCAGATCTGCCACAGCCACACCGGAGCTGACGCGAAGAACGCCATCGTGAAGGCGATCTTCATTCGCAGGTCGAACGGTCCGGTCACGGTGGACAGCACGATCGAGGTCGTGCCCGTGGCGCCGGCCGCCTCACGCGAGGCCTTGACCAGTTCCAGCGGCAGGGTGATGAATTCCAGCACCGGTTTGGTGACGATGAATGCGGCGATCGCGAACACCAGGAGCACAGCCGCGCAGATCATCACGCGTCGGCGGAGTTCACGCAGATGCTCCCACAGCGTCATGCGCTTGTCGTTGCGCGTCCCCTCCTCTGCGGGCTGAGGGTCAGCCGTCATCGTCGTCAGGACGCGTCAGTGGGCTTAGCCGGCGGCACGATCGGCGTGGCCGGAGAGCCGGGAACGGCTGTCGAAGCGTCCGCGACGTTCTGCGTCTGACCCTCGGCGGCGGCCGCTGCGGCGTCATCCGCCTTCATCGCCTTCATCTCCCCCTTGAAGACGCGGGCCGACTGGCCCATGCTCTTTGCCAGCGCCGGAAGCTTCGCGGCACCGAAGACGAGCAGGATGACGGCGAGGATCAGCAGCAGATGCGGCCATCCGAATGCATTGCCGAAGATGCCCATTTGTCACTCCTGACGTTTGAGGTGGGATTCCAGTCTAACCGCTGCGTCCTGAGGGATCGTCAGATGACGCGGGCGGATAGGGAGTCCATAGGTCCCCGGACGGCTCAGAGGTCGTACTGCGCGAGACCCGCGCGGGCCCAGTGCACGACCGCGTCGCGCGCGGCCGTCGGTGCCGTGACCTCGACGGCTCCCGCCAGTCGCGCTGCGAGCCGCTTCAGCGAACGCGGATCACCGACCCGCAGATGGGCGGTCGTGACGGCGCCGACCGTGTCGGCGTCCGCGCCGCGCAGGAAATCACGGAGCAGCGGCGCCAGGTCGGCCGCGAACTGCACCGTCGCGGTGGCGTCCGCGGACGACGGTCCGAACAGGTCCGGCGCCGCATCATGACCGTGCGTGCTCTCCAGCCCGGACACCACGGCGTCACTCATCCGGGCGACGTGGAAGGTGCGCATCGCTCGGCGGAGGTGGCACCACCCCTGCAGATACCACTCACCGCTCGTGAGGTGCACGGTGACCGGGTCGACCGTACGACGCATCGCGTCGGCGTCCGGGGCCCGGTAGGTGAACTCCACGGCGTGACCGGTGCGTACAGCCTGAGCGATCGCGGTGCGGACGTCGTCCGGTGCATCGGCGGCGACCACCACGTCCGCGGGCGGGGCCGAGACACCCCGGGTCAGCTTCGCGATGAGAGCCGAGACGGCACCCTCGTCGTCGACGCCCGGCACCGCGCGAGCGAGACGAAGGCCGGACAGCAGGGCGGCGGCCTCACGTGCGGTCAAGCGCGGCGCGCGACGGAGGGCGACCGTGTTGGTCAGCTCGATGATGTCCTCGGTGTCCAGCAGATCCCAGTTGATGTCGAAGAGATCCTGGTCGAGCTGCCAGAATCCGGACTCCCCGGGCAGGCCCATGACGGTGAGCTTCTCGACCATGCGTCGCATCTCGACCGGCGTCACACCGAAGTCCGCGGCCGCCTCGGCGACCGTGACCTCGCCGCGCTCGGCGAGATACGGCACGAGCGTGAGGTAGAGCTTCGCCCGATCCGGGGCCAGCATGCTGCGGCGCCGCGCGGTCACTGCGCACCCCCGGTGTGGGATGCGAGCGTGGCCTGCAGTCGACCGATGACGGCCTCGCGCAGGCTCTCCGGCGCCAGCACCCGCACCTCGGGGCCGTAGGAGGCCAGTTCGTCCGCGAAGATCTCCGGGTCGAGGTAGTGCACCGCGATGCCGCTGCCGGACGGGTCGGCGCGCCGGGCCAGGCGCAACGCGGCCTCGCTGCCGGCGTGCACCTCGAGCTGAGCGACCGAACGATCCAGGACCGCCTTCAGCCCGGCGAGCGCTCGTTCTCCGGCGCCGTCACGAAGCGCGGGATCGAACGTCTCCCCGTTCGCGATCACATCACCGACGACGCGCGAGAGCAGGAACGTCCGCTCCGCATCGCGGTCGACATCGATGCCGTACACGTGCCACCGGTTCTCCATGTCGACCAGGGCGAGCGGACTGACCCGGCGCAGCAACGGCGCGTCCTCCCCCGGCTTCAGGTAGGGGAACGACACCACGCGGGCGTGCTCGATGGCGTCCTGCAACGGGGCGAAGGACGGGTGCGTGAGCTCCAGACGAGGGGCGAAGCCGATGATCGGCTCATCCACGTCGATCCCGAGAGCGCGGATCTTGCGCAGACCGGACTGCGCGTCCTGCGAGAAGGACTCCTCGCGCCAGACCGAAGCCGCCAGCGTGAGCACGGCGAGATCGGCGGGCGAGAACGTGATGTCCGCGGGCAGGTCGTACTCGGCCTGCGGGATCCGGTAGCGCGCCTCGCGCAGATCATTCGGGTCAGCGAGGTCCCCGATCGTCTCGATCGGGATGCCGAGAGCGCGCAGATCGTCCTTGTCGCGCTCGAACATCTTCTCCAGGGCGTCCGCCTTGGCGCCGGTTCCACTGCGCTGCCGGTAGCCGGAGACGTTCTCCAGGATCTGCTGCTTGGTGAGCCCGATCTGCGTGGCCATGAGGGCGACGGCGAGGTTCGTCAGTCGCTCCTCGGGCAGGATCTTGTCAGGCACCCGACCATCCTATGGCTCGGCGATGCGGCATCGCCGCAGGAACCACCGGCACCCTCGGGCGTCCGGTGCAGGGAATCTGACTCAGCTCTGCGGGAGCACGCCGAGCACGTCGATCACATAGACCAGCGCCTGGTCGGTGGGGTGCTGGTAGGTGCCGGAGGAGCTCTTCGCGGCGGCCTCCGACTTCGGCACCACGACCATGATCTGGGAACCCACCGTGGCGCCCTTCAGCGCGTCGGCGAATCCGGGAGGCATCTCCGCCCCACCCTTCAGCGCCGCGGGGGACTTGTTCTCCCACGTGCTGTCGAAGACGGTCTTGTCGGTCCAGCCGACGCCGGTGTACTGGACGACGAGCGTGTCCTTCTTCTCGTCGATCTTGGCGCCGTCGCCGGCGATGAGCGTCTGCGTGGTCAGCGTCGTCGGGGCGGACCCGTCCGGCACGATCACACCGGGGCGTCCGTCGGGCGCGCGCACCACCGAGGGCAACCGGTTCGCCGAGTTGAACACCAGTGATCCTTCGGCGGACGGCAGCATCGCGCTGACGACGTCCATCACGGCGATGATGCCGTCGCTCTTGTTCAGCCCGGCGCCCTGCGCGACCGACGGGTCCAGCGCGGACACGGGCACGGCCGCGACGATGCGAGCACCCTCACGGGCGCACATCAGGTCCGTGGCGAGAGGCGGAACGGACTGGAACAGGCTGCTCAGCGGCGCGTATCCGGCGCCTTGGCCGGAGGTGCTGCCGAAGGTCGACCCGAGGACCGCCCCGGTGGCGGATGACATCAGGGTGTACTCGACCTTGACGACCTGCTCCGTGGAGGTGATCTGTCGCCCGGTGCCCTCGACCAACTGGTCGCGCTCGGGGGTCGTGACCTGCATCGGTGCGGGTGCCTTCACCTTCGCGTCCTTCCCGACGTCCCCGGTGACGGAGACCGCGCGGAGGATGTCCCCGCTTCCGGTTGACGCGGGCGTGCACCCGGCCGAGGACGCGGTACCCGGAGCGGGCGCGCAACCGGCGAGGCCGAGGGCGGCGAGAGCGGTCAGGGAGACGACAGCGGTGAACTTACGCACGGATGCAGTCTACGTGTCCGCTCCGGTGTCGCCGGACGCGCGCCACGATCCTCTTCCGTCAGGACTCGAGCGCGTTTTGCGACGACGTTCCCGCCTCGCGCACGCCCTCGGCGGCCTTCTCGGCTTCGCGCAGACGCTTGCGCAGATTCTTGTCCGTGATCTCGCGGTCTCCCACCGCGCCCGGGGTCCACAGCTCCACATCCTCGTCGGCGAAGGAGGTCTTGGACGCTCGACGACGGATCTCGGGGGTGACGGAGCCGGGAGCGAGCCGTCGTGCGGTGAGCAGGAAACCGGTGTGCGCCACCATGCGGTGATCGGGTCGCACCGCCAGGCCCTCCACATGCCAACCGCGGACCATCGTCTCACTGGCCTCGGGATCGGTGAACACACCCATACCGCGGATGTACTCCGCGACGCGGGAGAGCTGGGTCGCCGTGGCGATGTAGCAGATCACCACACCGCCGGGCGTGAGGGCGTCAGCGACGGCGTCCATGACGTCCCAGGGGGCGAGCATGTCCAGCACGACACGGTCGACGCTGGCAGGCTCCGTGGCCGAGGGCAGTTCCTCGGCCAGGTCGCCGAGGGTCACGGACCAGGTCTCGGGCACCTCACCGAAGAACGTCTCGACGTTCGCACGGGCGACGTCGGCGAACTCCTCACGGCGCTCGAACGACAGCAGGCGACCGTCCGAGCCGATCGCTCGCAGCAGAGACAGCGACAGCGCGCCGGACCCGACGCCGGCCTCCACGACCACCGCACCGGGGAAGATGTCGGCCTGCGCGACGATGGCGGCGGCGTCCTTCGGATACACGATCGCGGCGCCGCGGGGCATCGACATCACGAAGTCGCGCAGCAGCGGACGCAGGGCCAGGTACTCGTGGTCGGAGCTGTTGCGCACCACGGACCCGTCCGGCAGCCCGACCAGGTCGGCGTGGCGCAGCACGCCGTGATGCGTGTGCAACTCGCCGCCCTCACGGAGCGTGATGGTGTGCATGCGGGCCTTGGGGCCGGTCAGCTGGACGCGGTCGCCGACGCGGAACGGTCCGCTGGGTCGGGCAGAGGTCATCGAAGGTGCCTTTCGTGGACGGCGCGGAGGTCTTCCGCGGTCCGGTTCTGCAGAGTGGACCAGATCTCCGTGGCCCCGACCCCCTCCAGGGGAACCATGTGGGGCACGCCGATCGTGGTGATCTTCGCGGCGATGCCGGATCGAACGCCGTTGGGCGAATCCTCGATGGCCACGCATGCGGTGGGGGCGACGCCCGCGGCACGCGCGCCCTGCAGGTACGGGTCCGCGAAGGGCTTGCCCCGCGTGACCTCATCACCGGCGACGACGGCGGTGAAGGTACCCGCCGGCAGGAGGTCGGCGACCTGGGCCGCCATCGCTCGGTACGACATCGTCACGATCACGTTGGACAGGCCCGCCGCCGTCGTCGAGGCCAGCAGCTCGCGTGCGCCCGGTCGGTACTCCACGTCCCCGGCCGCGATGCGCTTCATCACCTCGCCACTCAGATGGCGGATGATTTCCGGCACGGCCAGATCGACACCCGCCTCCTGGAACAGCCGTGCGGACGCGTCCAGGCTCAGGCCGACGCAACGCAATCCGTCCTCGTGGGTCCACGTACCGCCGTGGCCGCGGATCAGCTCGATCTCGGCGGCCATCCAGAGTGGTTCGGTGTCGACGATCGTCCCGTCCATGTCCCACAGGACGGCCCGGAGTGCGGAGTCTGTCACTTCTTCAGCCTATCGGCGCGGCGGCCCTGCTCCGCGCGCCTGCGCCTATCCTGGAGGGACACCACGGGAGGTCTGGCTTGCAGGGACTCGGTCGACGGATCCTCGTCGCAGCATTCGACGGGTGGAACGACGCGGGCGAAGCGGCGTCGACCGCGCTCGCCGCGGTCCGTGATGCGCTGGCGGCCACCGAGATCTGGCAGGTGGAGCCGGAACTGTACTTCGACTTCCAATACACGCGGCCGTCCATCGGTTTCGATGAGTCCGGTGCGCGGGTGATCACGTGGCCGAGCACGAAGCTCTGGCGTGCGGCTCCCGCGGACGAGGGCGGCACCGAGCTGTGGCTGCTCACGGGCGTGGAACCGGCGCGAGCCTGGCAGGCGTTCTGCGCGGAGATCGTCGATCAGGCGCTCACGCACGACATCTCCGGCTTCATCGCGCTCGGCTCGATGATGTCCGACGTGCCGCACACGCGACCGATCCGCGTGCACGGTTCCAGCGACGATCCGGAGATCCGTCGCGCCGGCAACCTGGAGCGCAGCGAGTACGAAGGCCCGGTGGGCATTCTCACCGTCCTCTCCGAGGCGCTCGCCGCAGCCGAGATCCCCACCGTCAATCTCTGGGCCAGCGTGCCGCACTACACCGCCGGTCATGCTCCGGCGCCGAAGGCGACGCTGGCCGTGCTCGATGCGCTGATCGAGTACACCGGCCGCGAGGTGCCGCGCGCGGAGCTCGTGCAGGAAGCAGACCGCTGGGAGGCCGCGGTCGACGCCGCCGTCGCGGAGGACGAAGAGCTCGTCGCCTACGTCGCGGAGCTCGAGCGCGCCCGCGATGAGTGGGACGCGCTGGAGGCCTCCGGTGAGTCCATCGCGCAGGAGTTCGAGAAGTACCTGCGCTCGGACGGCGACGGACCGCCCCGCCGCTGACGCTCTCGCATCAGACGGCCGGACGCGTCAGACGGCCGGGATGACGTTGAAAGCCAGCAGGACGATCAGCACCAGCCCGAGCGCGACGCGGTACAGCACGAACGGCAGGAAGCTGCCCTTGCGCAGATACCGCATGAGGTACGCGATCACCGCGAAGCCGACGACGAACGCGACGATCGTTGCGACCGCGGTGTCCAGCGCACCATAGACGCCGGCCGGCTCGTCGAAGCTCTGATAGAGCTCGTAGAGTCCGGACCCGAACACCGCCGGAATGGCGAGCAGGAACGAGTACTCCGCCGCGGCCGAGCGTGTGTAGCCCAGGGCCAGGCCCATCGTGGTGGTCGCGCCCGAGCGGGACACCCCGGGGATCAGCGCCAGCATCTGAGCCAGCCCGAACAGGATGCCGTGCGGATAGGTGAGGTCCTTCAGCTCACGGTTCCGCTTGCCCAGCGCATCGGCTGCGCCGAGCAGCAGACCGAACACGATCAGGACGATGGCCACCAGCCACAGGTTGCGGAAGGCGCCGCGGATGTAGGACTGCGCGACATAACCGACGATGACGATCGGGATGGTGCCGATGATCACGAGCCAGCCCATGCGGGCGTCCGGATCGTTGCGCGGAACCTTGCCGGTCAGCGACTGCCACCAGCGCACGATGATCCGCACGATGGTCTTGCGGAAGTACAGGATCACGGCGAGCTCGGTGCCGAGCTGAGCGATCGCGGTGAAGGTGGCGCCCGGGTCCGGGTTGCCCGGGAACAGCAGGCCGACCAGCCGGATGTGAGCGCTGGAGGAGATCGGAAGGAACTCGGTCAGTCCCTGGACGAGCCCGAGAATCAGGGCTTCGAAGAAGTGCATGGGTGTCAGTTGCTCCGCAGAAGGTCCGTCAGCACGCGCTGTCCGAATACGAGCGATTCGACGGGCACGCGCTCGTCGACACCATGGAACATACCCGTGAAATCCAGGTCGGCGGGCAGGCGCAACGGCGCGAAGCCGTATCCGACGATTCCGAGCCGTGACAGCGCCTTGTTATCCGTTCCGCCGCCCATCAGGTAGGGCACCACGGGCGCGCCCGGGTCGTGCTCGCCGAGAACACGCACCATCGCATCGACGAGGTCACCGGCGAACGGCGTCTCCAGGCCGATGTCCCGCGTGACGGTGGTGATCTCGATGTCGTCGCCGACGATGTCCTGGATCGCGGCGAGCACATCGTCCTCGGTACCCGGCAGAGTGCGGACGTCGATCAGCGCCTCCGCGTGGTCCGGGATGACGTTGTGCTTGTAGCCGGCGGTCAGCCCGGTCGGGTTCGTCGTAGTGCGCAGGGATGCGCGGATGAACCGCTGTGCGGGGCCCGCCAGCGCGGCGAGCGCATCCGGGTCGGTCTCATCCGTCTGCGCGATCTGGCGGAACCGCTCCAGCAGCGCCGCCGTGGTGCCGGTCAGCTGCACGGGCCACGGAGTGCGGCCGATCTTCACGACCGCTTCGGCGAGAGCCGTGACGGCGTTGTCCGCGTGCACGGCGGACCCGTGCGCGGCGACGCCGCGGGCGGACAGCCGCAGCCAGAGCAGGGCCTTCTCCCCCACCTGCAGCAGATACGTTCGGCGTCCCGCGACCTCGACCGAATAGCCGCCGACCTCGCTGATCGCCTCCGTTGCGCCGGCGAACCACTCCGGCCGCTCCGCGACGACCCGCGCGGACCCGCGCTCGCCCCCGGCCTCCTCGTCGGCGAAGAACGTCACGATGACATCGCGGGACGGCTTCTCGCCCGCGCGGTGCAGCTCGGACAGCGACGAGATGATCATCGCGTCCATACCCTTCATGTCAACGGCACCTCGGCCCCAGAGCATGCCGTCGCGGACCTCGCCGGCGAACGGATCGACACTCCAGTCCGCGGCGACCGCGGGAACGACATCCAGGTGTCCGTGCAGGACGAGCGCGGGACGGTCGCGATCGCGGCCCTCGACTCGCGCGCACACGTTGGTGCGGCCCGGCTCGGCCTCGAACGTCTGCACGTCCAGCCCCAGGTTCGACAGCAGCGCCGAGACGTAGTCCGCGGCAGGGCGCTCGGGGTTCGCTCGGCCCTCCCCCCAGTTGCTCGTGTCGAAGCGGATGAGGTCGCGGGCGATGCGGGCGACCTCGGGAAGTTCGGCTACGGTCATCCCCCAACGCTACGGCACGCCCGGGGGCCGGGCCGATGTGCGGAAAGGGGGCGGGCGCGTGCTAAGCTCGATCCTCGTTGGGAAGAAGGTTCGACCGGACTCCCAGTCACCTGCGCGGGTGGCGGAATAGGTAGACGCGCTAGCTTGAGGTGCTAGTGCCCGAAAGGGCGTGGGGGTTCAAGTCCCCCCTCGCGCACAGAAAAGGCCCCGGATTCATCCGGGGCCTTTCACGTTGTCGGCTGAGGTTCCGGCTTATTCGGAACGTCGATGGAGAAAAACCGGACAGCGGCGCTCAACGATGTTATTGTGAATCATTGACCGGACACGCCTGGGGAGGTTGCCGGTCAATCATCACCGTCCGCCAGGAACCGAGAGGTTGTGCCGAACCGCGCCCGCTGCGCACGCGACCGGAGAAATCCGATCGCGGCACTCCCCCCACCGCGGCTGACGGGCAGGTGGTCGGAAAGGCCCCGGATGCATCCGGGGCCTTTCCTGATTCCACATCGGAGCGTGTCAGGCGCGGGGCGCAGCCTTGCCTGAGGTCAGCCGGCGGACACGCCGAACAGCAGCCCGAGGACGTAGGTGACGGCCGCCGCACCGAACCCGATCGCCAGCTGGCGCAGAGCGCGCTTCAGGGGCGAGGCGCCGGAGAGGACGCCGACCGTGGCGCCGGTCAGCATCAGGGCTATGCCCACGAGCACGAGAGCCAGCACGACGGCGGCCGTCCCGGCGAGCCCGAACAACCACGGAATCACCGGGATGACGGCGCCGGAGGCGAAGAACAGGAAACTGGAGATGGCGGCACCCCAGGCGTTGCCGACCACCTCGTGGTCTTCGGTCGCCGTGCGCTTCGGTGCGGTGCCCCCGTGGGCGGCGGTGACGACCTTGTGCGCGCGCTCCATCGCCTCATCCGCAGGGATGCCACGCGTGCGATAGATCAGCGCCACTTCGTTCGCGTCGAGGTCCAGGTCCGGAAGCGCCTTGTCGGCGTAGTCGCTCGGCTCGGTGGCGGCCAGCAGCTCGCGCTGCGAGCGGACTGAGACGAACTCCCCCGCGCCCATCGAGAGGGCGCCGGCGAGCAGGCCCGCGACGCCCGAGAAGAGGACGAAGTGCGGGGCGACGCCGGTCGCGCCGATGCCGAGCACGAGGGCGAGGTTGGAGACCAGGCCGTCGTTCGCGCCGAACACGGCGGCGCGGAAGGTCCCGGACAACTGACGTCGCCCGCGCGCGGCGAGACCGCGGACGACCTCGTGGTGCACCTTCTCGTCCGCGCGCATGGCGGGGGTCGCGGCTTCCTCGCTGTCGTACGGCGAACGAGCCTCGGCCTGCTGGGCGAGAGCGAGAACGAAGATCGAGCCGAACCGGCCGGCCATCCACCCGAGGATCCGCGTGCGGAGCCCGGCCGCGGGCAGGCGTTTCGGCTCGCCGCCGAGGAGGTCCAGCCAGTGCTGCTCGTGGCGTCCCTCGGCGTTCGCCAGCTGGAGCAGGATCTCCCGCTCCTCGCCGGCGCGACGGCCGGCGAGCCGCTCGTAGATGCGGGCCTCCGCGCGCTCGTCAGCGAGATACTTCGCCCAGCGGCGACGATCAGCGGGGGTGGGCGCGGACACGCTCAACGGAAGGCTCCTTCGGTTCGGGGGGGGACCTCCCGAAACTATCGGTCGGCACGCCCGAGAACCGCGAGTTCGCCGCGATTGCCAGGATTTCGGCCCTCCGAACGGGAGATCGATCAAGCGCGAACGCGGCGGCGGAGGAACTCGATGCGCTTCTGCAGCTGCGCGACCGTCGCCGTCGCCACGGCCGGCCCACCGCACGTCCGGCGAAGCTCGGCATGCACGGCGCCGTGCGGTTCGCCGGTCTGTCGTGCGTACAGGCCGACGAGGCTGTTCAGCAGCTGCCGCTGCTCCCGGAGCGTGCGGTGCAGCGGTTCCGGCAAGGAGGTCTCGGCCTCCCCCGACTCCGCCTCGCGTGCCTCGCGCGCCTCGCGGTGCCGGGTCTGGCGCGCCTGATGCTGACTGAGGAGCTCGTGCACATGCTCGGGTTCGAGCAGTCCGGGCAACCCGATGAACTCGCGCTCCTCATCCGTGCCCGGCTCGGCGAGCTGGCCGAACTGCTTGCCCTCGAAGACGATCGAATCGAAGTGCGCGGTGGAGGCGAGTGCCTGGAAGGAGAACTCCTCCGTGAGGGCGTCCTCGGCCTTCTCCTCGCGGTTCGCCGCATCCAGCAGGGAGTCCTCGAGGCCGTCTTCGTCCTTGGTCTGCCGATCCAGAGCGTGGTCGCGCTGCTTCTCCATCTCGTTGGCGAGCTTGAGCAGCGGCGGCACGTTCGGCAGGAAGACGCTGGCGGCCTCGCCGCGGCGGCGGGCGCGTACGAAGCGGCCGATGGCCTGCGCGAAGAACAGCGGGGTCGAGGACGAGGTCGCGTACACGCCGACCGCGAGGCGCGGGACGTCCACCCCCTCGGACACCATGCGCACGGCGACCATCCAGCGGGATGCGGATCCGGAGAACTTCTCGATCCGCGCGGACGCGTCCGCCTCGTCGCTGAGGACGATCGTGGCGCGCTCTCCGCTGATCGCGTGCAGGAGCTTGGCGTAGGCGCGGGCGACGGTCTGGTCCGTCGCGATGACCAATCCTCCGGCGTCCGGGACGTGTTTGCGGATCTCCGTCAGTCGTTCGTCGGCGGAGCGCAGCACCGCCTGCATCCACTCCCCCTCGGGATCCAGCGCGGTGCGCCACGCCTGCGCGTTGACGTCCTTCGTGTTGTCCTGGCCGAGGTTGGCTTCCAGCTCGTCGCCCATGGTCGTCTGCCAGCGCATCGTGCCCGAGTAGACGTGGAAGAGCACCGGACGGACCACGCCGTCGGCGAGCGCACGGCCGTAGCCGTACGAGTAGTCGGTGGTGGACACGAGTCCACCGCTCTCATCCGGGTGGTACTCCACGAACGGGATCGGAGCGGTGTCACTGCGGAACGGGGTGCCGGACAGGGACAGGCGCTTGATCGCCGGGCCGTAGGCGTCCCGGATCGCGTCGCCCCAGCTGAGGGCGTCACCGCCGTGGTGGACCTCGTCGAGGATGACGAGAGTCTTCGCCGACTCCGTGAGACGGCGGTGCACGGGCGCACGTGCGGCGACCTGCGCGTACGTCACGACCACGCCGTGGTAGTACCGCGCGGGTGCCGTGTGCGAGTTGCGGAACGCCGGGTCGAGGCGAATGTGCAGCCGCGCCGCGGCGTCCGCCCACTGGGTCTTCAGATGCTCCGTCGGTGCGACGACGATGATGCGGTTGATCTCGCGCCGACGCAGCAGCTCCTGCGCGAGGGTGAGAGCGAAGGTGGTCTTGCCGGCGCCGGGTGTCGCGGCGACGAGGAAATCGCGGTGCTCGCGCTCGAAGTAGAGATCCAGCGCCTCCTGCTGCCACGCCCGGAGTTTGCCCGCCGTCCCCCACGGGGCTCTTTGCGGATAGGACGGTGACAGCACTCGGTCAAGGATAGTCGCCGTGACCGACACGGCCGCCCCTCGTGGCGGACCTCGTCCGCGCCGATTAGGCTTCCGGTGGCCGCTGGGGCGCGACCGTGTCGACGAGAAGAGGATTCCGATCACGATGACCGACAACACCGCCGAGATGCGTCGTCAGCGACCGGACAACGAGGGACCGCACCCCTGGCGGCGCTACGTCGCGATCGGTGATTCCTTCACCGAAGGCGTCGGGGATCCGGACGCGGACTCGCCGAACGGCCTGCGCGGCTGGGCGGACCGGCTCGCGGAGGAACTCGGATCCAGCGTGGAGGACTTCGCCTACGCGAACCTCGCGGTGCGCGGCAAGCTCATCCGGCAGATCATGGACGAGCAGATCGAGGCCGCGCTGGAGTTGCAGCCGGACCTCATCACGTTCTGCGCCGGTGGCAACGACGTCATCCGCCCCGGCACCGATCCCGATCACATCGCCGAACTGTTCGACGAGTCGGTCGCCCGGCTGTCCTCCGCCGGGGCGACGGTCGTGGTCTTCACGGGGATCGACGTCAACTTCACCCCGGTGTTCCGCCCGTTCCGCGGCAAGGTGGCGATCTACAACGAGAACATCCGCGCCGTGGCGGAGAAGTACGACTGCATCGTGGCGGACCAGTGGGCTCTCAAGGAGATCCAGGACCCGCGCTTCTTCGATGTCGACCGCCTGCACATGAACGCCCTCGGCCACCACGAGGTGACGCGGATGGTGCTGCGCGCCCTGAACGTTCCCAACGATCTTCGCCCGATGGAACCGGGCGCCCTCGCCCCGCGGACCTGGCGGGCGGCCCGTGTCGAGGACCTGTCCTGGGCCCGCGCCCACCTGGTGCCCTGGGTCCTTCGCCGTCTCCGGCATGAGTCCTCCGGTGACCACATCGCCGCCAAGCGCCCGGAGCCCGGCCCCGTCCACCACCCGGCGCCGCCGACGGAGGACTGAACCTTCGATCACAGACCGGAGGTGCTCCGCAGGTGCCAGAGGGCGACGGCGGCGGCGCTTGAGACGTTGAGCGAGTCCACTCCCCCGTCCATCGGGATCGTGACGACCGTGTCGGCCGCATCCACGGCCGTGGGGGTGAGTCCCGGTCCCTCTGCGCCGAGGACGAGAGCCACCGGAGCGGTGGGGCGGTAGTCGGCGAGATCCACCGCGTCCGGCGCGAGCGCGAGGGCGGACACCGTGTAGCCGGCAGCGTGGAGCTGTCCGGACAGCTCAGGCCACTCGCCGGTGCGGGTCCACGGGACCTGGAACACGGTGCCCATGCTCACCCGCACAGAGCGGCGGTACAGCGGGTCGCCACAGCGTGGGGTGACCAGCACCGCCGAGGCGCCGAGGGCGGCCGCGGCGCGGAAAGCGGCTCCGACGTTCGTGGTGTCGGTGACGTCCTCCAGCACGAGCACGGTGCCGCCGGTGAGCAGCTCGGCGACCGGAACGGGCACGGGCCGGTCGAAGGCGGCCAGAAGTCCGCGGTGTACGTCGAATCCGGTGATCGATTCGAGGATGTCGTCGTCGGCGACCAGCACCGGAGCCTCCCCCGCCGAGGCGGCAGCGCGCTGCGCCCAGCGGCGCTGGGTGAGGACGGCCCGCAGCGTGTGCCCGGCAGCCACGGCCCGTTCGAACACCGGGAAGGACTCGGCCACATAGAGCCCGTGCACGCTTTCGTGGCGCCGACGCCACGCGGCGTCGGTCAGAGAGCGGAAGTCGGACACCCGCGCGTCGGCGGCGTCGGTGATCTCGAGGACGGGCACACCCCATGCTGTCACGCCGTGAACGGTCGGCGATCCGGACGTGACGGAGGGCGGGCGCCCCCCAGGCCGCCCGCCCTCCGCAGAAGCGCCGTCTCACTTGCGCTTCTTCGACCCCCGTTCGCGCACGGTGGACACACCGGTCGTGGACAGCCGCCCCCGCTCGGGTTCGGGGTGCTCCTCCTCTGACTCGATCTCCAGGTCGACCGTACGGATCGTGGACGTCGTGTACGTGTCGTCGAAGGCTTCGACGGTCGCCTCATACCGCGCACGGCGGCGACGCAGCCAGAGCGCCAGGATAACGACGACGATCAGCAGCACGTACACGGTGATCGCGAATCCGCTGTGCACCAGGTACGCCGGGTTGCCCATGCCGATCTGCATCGACTTGCGCAGCTGCTCCTCCGCCATCGGGCCGAGGATCGCTCCCACGACCATCGGCGAGACCGGGAAACCCTGACGACGCATGAAGAAGCCCAGCACGCCGAAGACCGCGATGATCGCGATGTCGAACACGGTGAAGTTCGCCGCGTACGCGCCGAGCCCGGCGAACACCAGGATCCCGGCGTACAGGTAGGGCCGCGGGATCTGCAGCAGTTTCACCCACATGCCCACCAGGGGCAGGTTCAGCACGAGCAGCATGACGTTGCCGATGTAGAGGCTGGCGATGAGCGCCCAGACGAGGCCGGGGTTGGTGTCGAACAACTGCGGACCGGGCTGGATGTTGTACGTCTTGAACGCGGACAGGATGATCGCGGCGGTCGCCGTGGTCGGGATGCCGAGCGTCAGCAGCGGCACGAGCACACCGGCTGCGGCGGCGTTGTTTGCCGCTTCCGGACCGGCGACGCCCTCGATGGCGCCCTTGCCGAACTGGCTCTTGTACGGCTCCTTCGCGAGGGACCGCTCCGACGCGTACGACAGGAACGTCGCGACGTCGGCGCCACCGGCCGGGATCGTTCCGATCGGGAAACCGATGGCGGTGCCGCGCAGCCACGGCTTCCATGAGCGCTTCCAGTCCGACCGGCGCATCCACGTCTTCCACCCACGGGTGATCGGGATCAGTGGCAGTTCACCACCGCGCAGACGCGAGGCGACGTAGATCGCTTCCCCGAGTGCGAACAGACCGACCGCGACGATGACGACGTCGATGCCGTCACCGAGCTCCGGGATGCCCAGCGTGTAGCGCGCCTGTCCGGTGAGAGTGTCGGTTCCGACCAAGCCGATCAGCAGGCCGATCGACAGCGAGAGCAGACCGCGCGGAACCGAGGATCCGAGCAGTGCGCCGACCGTGAGGAAGGCGACGATCATCAGCGCGAAGTAGTCCGCCGGGCCCAGCGAGACCGCGAAGCGGGCCAGCGTGGGGGCGAGCAGGGTGAGCAGCACGGTGGCGATCGTTCCGGCGACGAAGGAGCCGATCGCGGCGGTCGCGAGGGCGGCGGCGGCGCGCCCCGCGCGGGCCATCTTGTTGCCCTCGAGCGCCGTCACGATCGACGCGGATTCGCCCGGCGTGTTCAGCAGGATCGAAGTCGTCGAGCCGCCGTACATGCCGCCGTAGTAGATGCCGGCGAACACGATCAGCGCCGCCGTCGGCTCCAGGGTGTAGGTCAGCGGCAGCAGGAGCGCGACCGTCATCGCGGGTCCGATGCCGGGCAGCACGCCGACGGCGGTGCCCACGAGAACGCCGATGAAGGCGTAGAGCAGGTACATGGGCTGCAGGGCGTCAGCGAAGCCCTGCAGCAGGAGAGTCAGGTTGTCCATCAGAGGCCGATCCAGGAGGTCAGGGTTCCGGTGGGGGGCAGCGAGAGCCCGAGCAGTGTGCCGAAGGCGACCTGTGTGACCACACCCATCGCGATGCCGACGAGCACCGCCACCCACCAGCGCCTCGCGCCGAGGGCGATCGCCGAACCGGCGAAGACGACGGCGACACCGATGGGCCAGCCGAACCATGGAATGGTGACGATGAGCGAGGCGAAGCTGATCAGCACGATCACGGTGGTCATCCAGGACGTCGACGCTTCCAGATCGACGTCTTCGCCGCCGTCCGGTTCGCCGAACCGGCCACGCAGCTGCTGGATGAGCACGGTGATCGCGGAGATCAGCAGCAGAGCGCCGACCGCGTAGGGCACGACCCGCGCCCCGAGGGTATTGGTGGAGCCCAGGGGCTCTCGGATGGTCGAGGCGCCGACCAGCACGCCGATCGCAAGGACGATGATCAACCCGACGAAGATCATCGCCTCGATGCGGAGGGCGCGAGGCGGCGCCGTCGAGGTCTCCGGCTCGGAGACCTCGACGGACGCCTGACTCATTCCGTCAGTCCGATCGCCTTCAGCGTGTCCTGCGTCTGGGCGATGTCGCCGGTCAGGAACGTGTCGAACTCACTGCCCGTGAGGAACGCATCGGACCAGCCGTTGGTCTCGAGGATCCCCTGCCACGTCTTGGTGTCGTGCACCTTCGTGACGAGATCGACCAGCGCGGTCTTGTCCGCGTCCGTGATGCCGCCGGGAGCGACGAGGCCGCGCCAGTTGGTGGCCGTGACGTCGATGCCCTTTTCGGTCAGGGTCGGAACGTCCGGGAGCTGCGCGACCCGCTCGGAGCTGGAGACGGCGAGCGCCTTGAGGTCACCGGACTCGATGAGCTTGACGAACTCGCCGACGCCCGAGATGCCGGCGTCGACGTTTCCGCCGAGCAGCATCGTGGTCGCCTCGCCGCCGCCGGAGTTGGCGACGTAGTTCAGCTTCTTCGGCACGTCCGCGGCCTTCACGCCGGCGTTGGTGAGGACCAGACCGGCGAGGATGTGGTCGGTTCCGCCGGCCGAGCCACCGGTCACGGAGACCGCCTGGCCCTTGCTGACGATCGCGTCGACGAGGCTCTTGATGTCCTTGTACGGGCTGTTCTTCGGGACCACGATCACCGCAGCCTCTTCCGTCAGCTTCGCGATCGGGGTCATGTCCTCGATGCGCTTCTCGCTGGCATTGGTCTCGACCGCACCGACCATCACCGAGCCGGTGACCATGAGGGTGTTCGCCGACTTCTCCGTGGCGAGCTTGGCGAGTCCGACGGTGCCGCCGGCGCCGCCGATGTTGGTGACCGGCGCGGACTTGACGAGCTTGTCCTCGGTCAGCACCTGGCTGAACGAGCGGGCCGTCTGGTCCCATCCGCCGCCCGGGTCCGCCGGGGCGATCACGCTGATGTCCGTGAAGGTCACGGCCTTGTCGTCGGCAGCGGCGGAGCCTCCCGTGCCGCTGTTGCCTCCGGAGCAGGCCGTGAGGGCGAGTGCCGCCGCGGCGATGATTCCGAAGGCTGCTGTGGTGGTGCGGCGTCGGTCACGACGCGTACGCATGGATCGCACGTCTCCTCCTTGAGTCCAGTCCGCCGAGTGCGGACGAGGCGATTCCCCGACGCTAGGGACCGCGGCGGCGACTGCGGCGCTTGTGGTCGCAAGGAACGTTGCGGTCGCAGCGGTCGTTTCGGTCATTGCGGACAGCCCCGCCGATTCGCCCGCGACCCAGGCCGGTATTCTGCTGGGGTGATTCGAGCGATGACGCTTCGCACGCAGGTGCTGCTCCTGCAGTGCATCATCATGCTCATCGTCATCGTCGGCACCGGTGTCACGGTGGCCTTCCTGCAGGAGCACTCGCTCCGTGAGGCGTACAAGGACCGGATGATCGCGGTCGCCCAGTCGGTTGCGAGTCTGCCGGTGGTGCTGGACGCGTTCGACGATGCGAACCCGTCCGCCGTGATCCAGCCGGTCGCCGAGATCGTCCGCAAAGCCAGCGACCTGGACTACGTCGTGGTCAGCGACGCGAACGGCATTCGGTTCTCGCACCCGGATCCCACCAAGATCGGCCAGAAGGTCTCGACTCCGCCGGATGCGCTCGAGGGCAGCGTCTGGACCGGGAAGCAGACCGGTACGCTCGGCGAATCGTGGCGCGCCAAGGTTCCGGTGTTCGCGCCCGACGGGGAGATCATCGGTCAGGTCTCGGTCGGCATCCTGGAGAGCGAGGTGCGCTCCGCCTACGCCTCCGGCATCGGCGTGCTGGGGATCTGGCTCGGCGGCGCCGTCGTGGTCGGCCTCGCCCTGGCCAGCGGCGCGGCATACCTCATGCGCAATCGCATCTATCAGCTGGACTCGGATGAGATCAGCGGACTCCTCGACATCCGGGACGCCACCCTGCACGGGATCGGCGACGGCATCGTGGTGCTCGGCGAGGACCGCCGCATCCAGGTGTGCAATGACGCAGCCCTGCGTCTGCTCGGTCATGCTGAGGGTGAGAGCCTCGTGGGGACGGAGATCAGCGACGTCCTCGTCGTGGACCTCGGCGACGACGACACGTCGCCGCAGCTCGCGCTCGCGGGCGAGCGGGTGCTGTTGGCTCGTGTCGACCCGGTCGTGGTGAAGGGGCGGTCGGTCGGCAAGGTGCTGATCCTGATGGACCGCACCGAGATCGACCACGCGCTGCGTGAGCTCGCCGGTGCGCAGAGCGTGGCAGAGGCCCTGCGCGCCCAGCAGCACGAGTTCGCCAACACGCTGCACACGCTCGGTGGGCTCCTCGAGCTCGGCGAGCACGACGCCGCCCGGCGCGTGGTCGAACGCGCCGGCAACGAGACCACGGCGGCAGCACCGTCGGACATCGCCGACATCGAATTGGCGGCGCTGCTGATCGCCAAGGGCGCCTGGGCGCGCGAGCACGGCGTGACCCTCGATGTCGATCCGGCCACCGCCGTCCGCTCGCCCGCGGCGGATGACGACGACGCTCTGGCCCGCACGACGGTGCTCGGCAACCTCATTGACAACGCCATCGAGGCGGCCGGGGTGACCGGACGCATCGTGGTCCTGATCCGCGATGATGACGAAGCACTGGAGATCCGTGTGGACGACGACGGTCCCGGTGTCCCGCCGGAGCGCCGCGACAGCGTCTTCCGGTTGAAGGAGTCCACGAAGCAGGACGGTGCGGAGACGCAGCGCGGCTACGGGCTCACCCTCGTGCGCCGTGTCGCACGTCGCCGTGGCGGCGATGTCATCGTGGACGACTCTCCGCTCGGCGGCGCGCGCTTCACCGCGCGGCTGCCGCGCGCGGTCGCGGCGGTGTCGTCGTGACCCTCATCAGTTCGACACGTCCGGCGACGATGACGCCCCGGACCGGTGCTCACGGTGGTGAACGCATGACCAGACTGCAGACCCTGATCGTGGAGGACGACGCCGACGTGGCCGCCGTCACCCGCGGCTTCGTGCAACGGCATGAGGCCTTCACCGTCGCCGGAATGGTCGGGACCGGCCACGGGGCTCTCGAGGCGGTGAAGGTGCTCCGACCGCGGGTGGTCCTGCTGGATGTGCACCTCCCGGACCTCTCCGGGATCGCCGTGCTGCGCACGATCCGCGCGCACGGGTACACGGGCGAGGTCATCGCGGTGACGGCGTCGAGCGAGGTCGACACGGTACGGCGCGCGCGTCAACTCGGCGTCCGCCACTACCTGGTCAAACCGTTCACCATGGCGGCACTGCACGGAAAGCTCGATGCGGTGCGCGACGCCCTGCGCTCGGAAGCGGGACTGGGGGCGGTGCGCCTCGACCAGCAGGCGGTCGATGCGCTGCTGGCCGAGCGGACCGCGCCGATCCCGACGGTGGAGGGCTCGGCCCTGACGCTGGACCGCGTCGCGCGGGCGCTTGCCGCGGTGCCCGAGGGTGCATCCGCGACGGACATCGCCGACAGCACCGGGATGTCCCGCGTCAGCGCACGCCGCTACCTGCAGCGGTTGGTCGACACCGGTGCCGCGCAGGTAGAACCCCGCTACGGCACCGCCGGGCGTCCGGAGCTGGTGTATCGGCCCTCGGTCGGCTGAGCGCGACCCTCGACCATCGTGGGGCCCGTAGGCTGAGGCCGTGACGGCGGACGCCCAGGATCTCGACCGCGCCGCTGACCTGCTCGGGGGCGGGCGCCTCGCCGTGCTCACCGGTGCCGGTGTGTCGACCGATTCGGGCATCCCGGACTACCGGGGCGAGGGCGCGCCGGTGCGCACGCCGATGACCGTCTCTCGTTTTCTGGCGCAGGACGACGCCGATCGGCGGCGGTACTGGGCCGGAGGCGAGCTCGGCTGGCACCACTTCGCGTCGCGGCGGCCGAACCTCGGACACCGCGTGCTGGCGGCCTGGGAACGTGATGGGCGGGTCGCGGGAATCATCACCCAGAACGTCGACGGGCTGCACCAGAAGGCCGGGAGCACGCGCGTCGTGGAGCTGCACGGCACCGGCGCCCGCGTCGTCTGCCTGCGGTGCGGTCAGACGTTCGACCGGCGCGACGTCTCCGCCCGCATCGCGGCGGACAATCCGCACTTCGATCTGGACGCGACGAGCCGACTCGGCCCGGACGGCGATATGGTCCCGGCGGACACCGACCGGTTCGTCGTGCCGATCTGCACGGTCTGCGGCGGCATGGTGCGCCCGGACGTCGTCTTCTTCGGCGAGTACGTCCCGGCGCCCCGCTTCGCGCTCGCGGCCGCGGTCGTGGACGCCGCTGACGCGCTTCTCGTCGCGGGCTCGTCGCTCACGGTGAACACCGGCGTGCGGCTCGTCGAGCGCGCTCGACGACGCGGAATCCCCGTCGTGGTGATCAATCGCGGGCGGACGCGCATGGACGGGCGCGTCGACCTGAAGCTCGACGCCGGGGTCAGTGAGACGTTGCCGGCGATCGCCGCCCACTGGGGCACTTCGACGGATCCACCCTTCGACCGGGCGGTTAGGCTCGGAGGGTGACTCTCATCAGCCTGGTCCGACACGGACAGACCGACTGGAACCTCGCGGGCCGCCTTCAGGGTTCCACCGATATCCCCCTGAACGACACCGGACGTCGGCAGGCGCACGACGCCGCCCTCGCGATCGAGGTCGACGGCCCGGTCTTCCTTGCGGCCAGTGACCTCTCCCGTGCCGCCGAGACCGCTTCGATCATCGGCGCCGACCGCGGGTGGGGGCGTCCGGTGCTGCTGCCGGAGTTGCGCGAGCGTCAGTACGGCGACGCGGAGGGCACGCTCGTGGCGGACTTCACCGCGGAGTACGGTCCCTGGAATCAGGCGGTCATCCCCGGCGCCGAGACCCGCGAGCAGGTGGCGGAGCGGGCCTTCGCAGCCCTGCACCTGCTGGCGCGTCGCGCACGCCAGGCGCTGCCGGCATCCTCTCCGCATGTCGTCGCGGTCTCGCACGGTGGGGTCATCGGCACGCTCATCCGAGCCATCAGCAAGGACACGCTCCCCCAGCCCGGCCGGAAGGTCGAGAACGGCTCAGTGCACACCTTCCGTGTCGAGCGGGATCGGATCTCACTGCTGCAGCTGGTCCGCTGAGCGCTCAGCGCTCAGCGCGGGCCAGCACCGCCCGGGCGTGGCGGAGGACCGGTTCGTCCACCATCCGCCCCTGGTACCGGAACACGCCGTGCTCGGTCGCGGCGGCTGCCAGGAGCTCGCGCGCTCGCGAGACCTCGTCGGCGGAGGGGCGGTAGGAGTCCCGGATGATCTCCACCTGCGACGGGTGGATGCACGCCGTTGCGGCGAACCCACTGGCGACGGCGTCCCGCGCCTCTTCCGCCAGACCCTGGGTGTCGGCGATGTTCAGGTGGACCGTGTCGATCGCCACGCGGTCGAACGCCCGAGCGGCCAGCAGAACCCGCGACCGCGCGTGCCGGGCGACGTCGCGGAAGGTCCCGTCCGGATACCGGCTGTCGGTCCCGCCGAGGGAGGCGACGAGGTCCTCGGGGCCCCACATCAGCGCGGCGGCGCTGCGATGGGCGGCGATCTCCTCCGCCGCGAGCACTCCGCGCGCCGTCTCGCACAGGGCGATCACCTGCAGCCCGTCCAGGGTGTCCAGCGACCGCGCGGACTCCGTCTTCGCCAGCATGACGTGGGTCACGGCGGTCGCTCGGACGGCCGCAAGGTCCGCGGCGAAGTCCGGCGAGTCGACGGGATTGACGCGTACGATCACCCGCGCGGGATCGAGCGTCGCCGCCGTCAGCGCATCCCGTGCGCCGGGCCGCGCTGCCGGCAGCACGGCGTCCTCCAGATCGATGATCACCGCATCGGCCCGCTCCAGCGCCTTGCCCCAGCGCTCCGGACGGTCCGCCGGGCAGAACAGCAGCGCCGGGCCCTGCTCCAGAGGGTCACTCATGACGGGTCCGCCGGCCGCATTCGCACCAGAGCGGTGCGCGTCGCGCGGGCGACCACCGTGCCGTCCTGCTTGCGCCCGGTGTGCTCGAGCACCACGATGCCCTGCCCCGGACGTGACGAGCTCGGCCGCTTCTCGCGCACACGCGTCTCGGTGCTCAGCGTGTCCCCGGCGAACAACGGCGCCGGGAACGCGATGTCACCGAGGCCGAGCTGCGCCACGAGAGTCCCCTGCGTGAGCTGCGCGACCGAGGACCCGACCATCGTCGACAGCGTCCACATCGAGTTGATCAGGCGCTGACCGAACTCCGTGGACTCGGCGAACGCCGCGTCCAGGTGCAGGGCCTGCGTGTTCATGGTGAGCGTGGTGAACAGGACGTTGTCCGCCTCGGTCACGGTGCGTCCGGGCGTGTGGCGATAGACCGCCGCGGTGTCGAATTCCTCGTAGTAGAGCCCGCGCTGCTCGATGATCCGCTCGGACACCTCAACCGACCAACCCGAGCGCACGCGCGATGATCAGGAGCTGCACCTCGGTGGTGCCCTCACCGATCTCCAGGATCTTGGAGTCGCGATAGTGGCGTGCGACCGGGTACTCGTTCATGAAGCCATTGCCACCGAAGAGCTGGGTCGCGTCGCGAGCGTTGTCCATGGCCGCCTCGCTGGAGACGAGCTTGGCGATCGCGGCCTCCTCGCTGAACGGCTTTCCGGCGTCGCGCAGCCGCGCCGCGTGCTGCCAGGCCAGGCGGGAGGTGTGAACGCGGGTGCGCATCCGGGCCAGGAGGAACTGCACGTGCTGGCGCGTCGCGAGCGGCGCACCGAACACGGTCCGCTTGCCGACGTAGTCGACGGCGGCCTCGAGGCACCCTTCGGCGGCACCGGTGCCGAGTGCGGCGATCGCGATGCGGCCCTCATCCAGGATCTCCAGGAAGTTCTTGAAGCCGCGACCGCGCTCACCGAGCAGATTGCCGGACGGGACGCGGGCGTCGTCGAACGTGAGCGGGTGTGTGTCGGAGGCGTGCCAGCCGACCTTGTCGTAGGCCGGTTCCACGGTGAAGCCGGGGGTGCCGGACGGGACGATGATCGTGGAGATCTCGCGCTTGCCGTTCTCGCTCTGGCCGGTGACGGCCGTGACGGTCACGAACCGGGTGATGTCCGTGCCGGAGTTGGTGATGAACTGCTTCGCGCCGGAGATCACCCACTCGTCGCCATCCTCCCGCGCCGTCGTTCGCGTGGCGCCCGCATCCGAGCCGGCCTCGGGCTCGGTGAGGCCGAATCCGGCGAGGGCGCGACCGGCGAGGAGGTCCGGCAGCAGCTGCTGCTTCTGCTCCTCGGTGCCGAACTTGAAGACGGGCATGGCGCCGAGGCTGACGCCGGCTTCCAGGGTGATCGCGACGGACTGATCCACGCGCGCCAGCGCTTCGATCGCCAGGCACAGCGCGAAGTAATCCCCGCCCTGGCCGCCGTACTCCTCGGGGAACGGCAGACCGAACAGGCCCATCTCCCCCATCTGCGCGATGACGTCCAGTGGCAGGGTATGGGTGCGGTCCGCCTCGTAGGCCACCGGAGCGACGACCTCCTCGGCGAACTGACGGACCATCGCGGCGAGCTCACGCTCGTCCTCGGTGAGATCGATGCTCATGCTGATTCCTCGCTCTCGGCAGCAAGTGCCAGTTCAGCGACCTGCTGGTCGCGGCGGACGTGCTCTCCGACGGTGGTGGTGACGGTCACCGTTCCCGTGGCGGGCGCGGTGACGACGTGCTCCATCTTCATCGCCTCGATCGTGACGAGACGGGTTCCGGCCGCCACGGTGTCACCGTCGGCGACGTGAACGGCGACGACGGTGCCCGGCATCGGCGCGCGCACGGTGGGATCGACGGCGCCGTCCGGACGCGCCGCGGCGGCGCGCCGTCGATCGGCGGCATCGCGACGCGTGATCGGCTGCAGCGGCACGGTCTGGTCGGGTACGTGCACCCAGAGGAGGTCATCCTGCTCTTCGGCGAGCGCACCGGGAACGGCGATGGGGACGGCGGTGCGCACGGCGCTCTCGCCGGAGACGACGAAGGACTCCACGGGCAGCTGCGGTCCGGCGTTCAGACGCCAACCGGGCAGCGAGGTCCACGCGCCGCAGAGCACCGGCGGCCCGGGATGGTTCGCCGCCTCTGCGAGGGAGACGTACCGTGCACGCTGCGTCGCTCCCGCAGCGTAGGCCGCGGCGGCACCCAGGACCTCCGGCGACGGTTCCGGATCCGTGTACGGCAGGAGCGTGTCGATCAGGCCCGTGTCCATGTCGCCGGCCCGGACGCGGGGATCGTCGACGAGCGTGGCGAGGAAGCCGAGGTTCGTGTCCACCCCGAACACGACCGTGTCGCCGAGGGCGCGACGCAGGCGGTCCAGCGCCTCGTCGCGATCGACGCCCGTGGCGATGACCTTGGCGATCATCGGATCGTAGTCGGCGGTGATCTCAGAGCCCGTCTCGATCGCGGAGTCAACGCGGACGTCGGCAGCGGGACGCCACAGACCCACGATTCCGGTAGCCGGCAGGAACCCCCGCGCGGGCGACTCCGCGTAGACCCGAGCTTCGATCGAATGACCGGTGAGGGTGACGTCCTCCTGCGTGAAGGTCAGCGGTTCCCCCGCCGCGACGCGCAACTGCTGCTCCACGAGATCGAGACCGGTGACCTCCTCGGTGACCGGGTGCTCGACCTGCAGGCGGGTGTTCATCTCGATGAAGAAGAACTCGTCCGGCCGCTCGGCGGACACGAGGAACTCGACGGTGCCCGCACCGCGGTAGTCCACGCTCGCGGCGGCCGCGCAGGCAGCCGCGCCGAGCCGTTCGCGCGTCGCCTGATCGATGGCGGGCGACGGAGCCTCCTCGATCACCTTCTGGTGGCGACGCTGCAGCGTGCACTCGCGCTCGCCGAGGTGGACGACGTGCCCGTGCGCGTCCGCGAGCACCTGCACCTCGATGTGGCGGGGCGCCGTGATGAGCCGTTCCAGCAGCAGCGTGTCGTCGCCGAAGGATGCGGACGCGACGCGACGGGCGGTCGTCAGTGCGTCCGGCAGCTCCGCTGCGGACGACACGACCTGCATCCCTTTGCCACCACCGCCTGCAGAGGGCTTCACCAGCAGCGGGAGGCCGATGCGCCGAGCCTGGGTCGTGATCTCCTCGTCGCTCATCCCGGCCGCGCTGAAGCCGGGTACGACGGGGACGCCGTGCTCGGCGACGTGCTCCTTGGAGCGGATCTTGTCCCCCATCACCTCCAGTGCGCGCCGCCCGGGGCCGATGAACACGATGCCCGCCGCGGCGCACGCCTCGGCGAACGCGGCGTTCTCGGACAGGAAGCCGTACCCGGGGTGGATGGCGTTCGCGCCCGTCCCTCGCGCGGCTGCGAGGACCGCGTCGACGTTGAGGTACGACGCACTCGCGGCGGCCGGACCGATGCGGACGGCGAGGTCCGCCTCCCGCACGTGGGGCGCGTCCGCGTCCGCGTCGCTGTACACGGCGACGGAGCGGATGTCGAGGCGGCGGAGGGTGCGGATCACGCGGCGCGCGATCTCGCCGCGGTTGGCGATCAGGACGGTGTCGAAGTACATGGTGGTCACATCCGGAAGAGGCCGAAGCCGGTGTCAGCGAACGGCACGCGGCCGACGACGTCGAGAGCGAGACCGAGCAGGTCCCGCGTCTGCAGCGGGTCGACGATGCCGTCATCCCAGAGCCGCGCGGTGGCGTAGTACGGATCCCCCTGCTTCTCGTACTGCGCGCGGATCGGCGCGCGGAAGCTGTCCTCGTCCTCCGCGGACCATTCCGCTCCGGAAGCTTCGATCTGGTCGCGCTTGACCGTGGAGAGCACGCTGGAGGCCTGTTCGCCGCCCATCACCGAGATGCGGCTGCCCGGCCAGGTCCACAGGAACCTCGGCGAGTATGCCCGCCCGCTCATCGCGTAGTTCCCGGCCCCGAAGGAACCGCCGACGATGACGGTGAGCTTGGGCACGCGCGTCGTGGCGATCGCGGTGACCATTTTGGCACCGTCCTTCGCGATGCCGCCGTGCTCGGCCTCCGACCCGACCATGAAGCCGCTGATGTTCTGCAGGAACAGCAGCGGGATCCCGCGCTGGTCGCACAGCTCCACGAAGTGCGCACCCTTGAGCGCGGACTCGCGGAACAGGACGCCGTCATTCGCGAGGATGCCGACCGGGTGCCCGTGGATGTGCGCCCAGCCGGTGACGAGGGTCTTGCCGTACTCGCTCTTGAACTCGGTGAACGCGCTGCCGTCGACGAGTCGCGCGATCACCTCGCGGGGATCGTACGGCTGGTTCACGTCCACCGGGACGACGCCGAGAAGGTCCGCCGGGTCGACCGCCGGATCGGCGGTGGGTCGTGTCGCCCACTGCAGCGGAGCCGGGTCCGGCAGGGTGGCGACGATGTCGCGCACGATCTCGAGGGCGTGCTCGTCGTCCTCCGCAAGGTGGTCGGCGACCCCGGAGCGGGACGCGTGCACCTCTCCGCCGCCGAGCTCCTCGGCGGAGATGCGCTCCCCGATCGCGGCCTTCACCAGCGGCGGACCGCCGAGGAAGATCGTGCCCTGGTTGCGCACGATCACCGTTTCGTCGCTCATCGCCGGCACGTACGCGCCTCCGGCGGTGCTCGAACCGAGCACGGCGGCGATCTGCGGAATACGGGCCGCGGACATGCGGGCCTGGTTGTAGAAGATGCGGCCGAAGTGCTCGCGATCCGGGAAGACCTCGTCCTGCTGCGGCAGGTTCGCACCGCCCGAGTCGACCAGGGAGATCACCGGCAGGCGGTTCTCCAGAGCGATCTCCTGCGCCCGCAGGTGCTTCTTCACCGTGAGGGGGAAGTAGGTCCCGCCCTTGACCGTGGCGTCATTCGCGATCACCATGACCTGCCGCCCGAGGACCACTCCGATGCCGGCGATCACACCGGCCGCCGGGGCCACGTCGTCGTACATCCCGTGGGCGGCGAGCGGGGCGACCTCGAGGAACGGACTTCCCACGTCCAGGAGACGCGTGATGCGGTCGCGGGCGAGGAGCTTTCCGCGGGAGACGTGCTTCTCGCGGGACCGTTCCGGCCCGCCCTGGGCCGTGCGGGCGACGGTCTCATGCAAGCGGGTGATGAGTTCCTGCTGCGCGGCATCGTTCTGAAGGAACGCGTCGTCGCGGGTGATCGAGCTGGTGAGCCGAGCCATGAGTCCTCATTGACGGGTGCGGATGTGCCGCAAGTTGGGTTATTGTTCGATAACTGAAATACACGCTAGCGAGGGAGAGCGCGAATGGCAAGGGCCGGCACCGAACGGGAACGCCTCCGCCTGGAGCGGCGCGGTGCGCTGCTGACCGCGGGGGCCGCACTGTTCGCGCGCGACGGCTTCGCCGCCGTGACCACCGCCCAGCTCGGCGCGGCCGTCGGCGTCTCGGGACCGGCCGTCTACCGCCACTTCGAGAGCAAACAGGCCCTCCTGGCGGAGCTGCTGGTCGGGGTCAGCCGCGGACTCCGAGACGGCGGGACCGCCGTGCAGGCTGCCGGCGGCGCGCCCTCCGCGGTGCTGGCCGGACTCGTGGAATTCCATGTCGAGTTCGCCCTGTCCTCCGCGGATGTGATCCGGGTGCAGGACCGGGACCTCAGCGAGCTCGCCCCGGACGATCGCGCCAGAGTGCGCCGTCTGCAGCGGGAGTACGCCGAGCTCTGGGTCGCCACTCTCGGCGCGGTCCTGCCGACGGTCGGGGAGGACGAGCGGCGCCTGCGCGTGCACGCCGTGTTCGGACTGATCAACTCGACGCCGCACAGCGTGCGCCGGGCGAGCGGGGTCTCCCCGGCCGCCCTGCGCACCACGCTGGTCACGCTCGCCCTCGCGGCCCTCACCGCGGTGTGACAGAGCCCCCGCCGGTCCTCGAGCCGGCGGAGTGCTCGTCCGGAGTCACGAGAACAGCATCGCCCGGCCGGGATCGGACAGCACCGCGGCCACGTCGACGAGGAAGCGCGCACCCTGCTCCCCGTCCACCAGGCGATGGTCGAAGGACAGGCTGAGCGTCATCACATCCCGCAACGCGATCTCACCCTGGTGCTCCCACGGCCGCTTCTGCACCGCGCCGACGGCCATGATCGCCGCTTCCCCGGGGTTGATGATCGGGGTGCCGGCCTCGATCCCGAACGTGCCGATGTTCGACAGTGAGAACGTCCCTCCGCTCATCGCGGCCGGCGTCGTCCGACCGGCACGTGCGGTCTCAGCGAGGTCGCGGATGCGGTCGGACAGATCACCGAGGTTCAGCAGGTCCGCGTCGCGGATGTTGGGCACGACGAGGCCCCGCGGGGTTGCGGCGGCGATCCCGAGGTGCACGTAGTCCGGCTGCACGATCTCCGCCGCCGCCTCATCCCAACGGGAGTTCAACGTCGGGTTGCGGCGCAGCGCGAGGCACGCGGCCTTGGCGACGACCGCGAACACGCCGATACGGCGTTCCGCGAGCGTGCGATCCGCCCGCAGCCGCGCCACGAGTTCGGTGGTCGCGGTGACGTCCACCGTGTGGAAGGTGGTGACGTGCGGCGCCGTGAATGCGCTCGAGACCATGGCCGCAGCCGTCGCCTTGCGCACACCCTTGATCGGCGTGCGGGACTCGCCGCGAGCGGGGGTGTCACTGCTGACCGGTGCGGGCACGGACGCGGTCACGGGTTCGGCGAACGCATGCTCCTGAGCGGCGTGGACGTCCTCGCGCGTGATCAGACCGTCCGGTCCGGTGCCGGTCAGCGACGCCAGGTCGATGCCGAGATCGCGGGCCAGCTTGCGCACCGGGGGCGTGGACCGCGGCCGGTCGCCCTGGACCGGCGTCGGTGCCGGCACCGGAGCGACGGCGACCGCTGCGGGGGCGGGCGCCGAGGCAGCCGGGGCGGCGTGCGCGCGAGCGCGTCGGGCGGGCCGGGAGCGTGAGGTCGGGGCGGCGCCGTAGCCGACGAGGTTCGGCGGCACCACTTCCTCCTCCTCGGCGACGGCGGTCGGCGCCTCCGCGGCGGGGGTCGGGGCCTCTCCGGGGTCGGACGGGGTCAGGACGGGCCCCGCCCCCCCCGCTGGTCCGGCCTCGCCGTGCCGCGCCGGGACGGCGCCGGCGGGCGGGGGGGGCCGGGCCCCGACCGGCCTCCCCCCCGCGCCTCGGGCGGGCCGGGAGCGTGAGGTCGGGGCGGCGCCGTAGCCGACGAGGTTCGGCGGCACCACTTCCTCCTCCTCGGCGACGGCGGTCGGCGCCTCCGCGGCGGGTGTCGGGTCCTCTCCGGTGTCGAACGTGATCAGGACGGACCCGACCTCGACCGTTGATCCGGCTTCGCCGTGCAGCGCCGTGACGACGCCGGCGTGCGGTGAGGGCAGGTCCACGACGGCCTTCGCCGTCTCGACCTCCGCGATCGGCTGGTTCACCGTCACGGTGTCCCCGACGGCGACGTACCACTGGATGAGTTCGGCTTCGGGAAGACCTTCGCCGAGGTCCGGCAGGTGGAAATCGGTGCTCACAGCTGCACCCCCGAGAGACTGTTGGGGCGACCGAGCGCGCGGTCCACGCCGTCCAGGATGCGATCGAGGTCCGGGATGTGGAACTTCTCCAGCTTCGACGGCGGGTACGGGATGTCGTGTCCGGTGACGCGCACCGGGGCGGATTCGAGGTACTCGAAGTCGCGCTCGGTCACGCTCGCGATGATCTCCGCTGCGACGCCCGCCTCCCGGGCGGCCTCATGCGTCACGACGAGGCGACCGGTGCGCCGGACCGACGCATCGATCGTCGGGTAGTCCACCGGCGAGAGCGAACGCAGGTCGATGACCTCGATGGACACGCCCTCATCCTCGGCTGCGGTGGCGGCATCCAGCGCGGTCTTCACCTGGGCGCCGTAGGTCACCAGCGTGACATCGGTGCCGGGACGGGCGACGCGCGCGAGTCCCATCGGCGGGGCGTCGGCGAGGTTGGTCGTATCGACCTCACCCTTGGTGTGGTACAGACGCTTGGGCTCGAGGAAGACGACCGGATCGTCGGACGCGATCGCCTGCTGCAGCACGGTGTACGCGTCCTGCGGGTTCGATACCGCGACCACACGCAATCCGGAGGTGTGCACGAAGTAGGCCTCGGGAGATTCGGAGTGGTGCTCGGCGGCCCCCACTCCCCCGGCCCACGGAATGCGGATCGTGATCGGCATCTTCACCGCGCCGAGCGTGCGGTAGTGCAGCTTGGCGACCTGGCAGACGATCTGGTCGAACGCCGGGTACATGAACCCGTCGAACTGGATCTCGACCACCGGGCGATACCCACGGAAGGCCAGCCCGACCGCGGTGCCCATGATGCCGGCCTCGGCCAGCGGTGAATCCAGCACTCGGTCCGGACCGAACGTGTCCAGCAGACCGTCGGTGATGCGGAACACGCCGCCCAGGCGGCCGACGTCCTCACCCATCACCAGGACCTTCTCGTCCCGCTGCATGCTCTCGTGCAGTGCGGTGTTCAGGGCGGAGCCCATGGTCATCATCGTCATCTCACGCCTCCGTCTCGAAGCCGGCGAGGTAGGCGGCGAATTCGGCCTTCTGACGCTCGAGACCACTGTGCGGTTCGGCGTAGACGTGGTCGAAGACCTCCATCGCCCCGCGGGGCTTCATGTTCAGCACGGCGCCGCGCATCTGGGCCCCGACCTCATCGGAGTCCAGGGCCACGGTCGCGGCGAATGCGTCGAATTCCGGATCGATGTCCCGCAGGTGAGCGGCGAGGCGGTCGATCGGGTCCTTGCGGCGCCAGTCCTCCAGCTCGTCCGCGTCGCGGTAGCGGGTGGGATCGTCGGAGGTGGTGTGCGGGCCCATCCGGTAGGTCACCGCTTCGAGGAACACCGGCCCCTCGGTGCGGGCGTGATCGGCGGCCCAGCGCATCGCGGCGAGGCACGCGAGGACGTCGTTGCCGTCCACGCGCATGGCGGCCAGGCCGAAGCCGGGTGCCCGGCCGGCGATCGGCGCGGAAGCCTGCACACCGACGGGCTCGGAGATCGCCCACTGGTTGTTCTGGCACACGAACACGACCGGAGCGTTGTAGGAGGCGGCGAAGACCATCGCCTCGTTCACATCTCCCTGGCTCGTCGCGCCGTCACCGAAGTACGCCACGGCGATGTCGTCCGCACCGTCGCGACGGATGCCCATGGCGTAGCCGACCGCGTGCAACGACTGCGCGCCGATGATGATCTGCATGGTCGCGGTGTTGATCGCATACGGGTCGTAGGACGAGTTCTTCTCGCCGCGCCACGTGTTCGCGATGTCTTCGATGGTGGCGCCCCGCGTGCGGACCACGCCGATCTCGCGGTAGCTGGGGAACACGAAATCGCTCGGGCGCAGGGCTCGGGCGGTGCCGATCTGGGCGGCCTCCTGTCCGAGGCTCGGAGCCCAGAGGCCGAGCTGTCCCTGGCGCTGCAGGGAGAAGCCCTCGGTGTCGATGCGGCGCTGCAGGACCATGTCCCGATACAGCCCGCGAAGTTCGGTGACGGACACGTCCGCGACCCAGGCATCCAGCAGGGGATCGGACACGCGTGTGCCGTCGGGGCGGATCAGGCGCGCGACATCGTCAAGTCGCTCATCCGTGTCGTCCGCGGGGGTGAGGGTGTACACCATCGTCAGGCCTCCTGAAGCGTTCGCCCTTGTGGGGCTCCAGCGTCGACCGGCACCTTCGCCGGATTGCTTCCGAGCGTAGACGCGCTCGTCAGGACGCTCAAGCATCCTCCGTCACACTGAGCACTATGCGTTCAGTCACCGGTCGATGGCCTGCTAATCTTGCGCACTATGACGCCCCTCGATCGGACCGATCTCGACCTCCTGACCGCGCTCGCCGCTGAGCCGCGCGCCACCGTGGTCGCGTTGGCCGAGCGACTCGGTCTGTCCCGCAACACCGTGCAGGCGCGGATGGCGCGGCTGGAGAAGGCGGGCGTCTTCCTCTCCTTTGAGCGTGCCCTCGCTCCGTCCGCATTCGGCTTTCCGCTGGAGGCCGTGATCAGCGTGGGTCTGCGGCAGAGTGACCTCCCCCGCATCATCGCGGAGATCGCCCGTATTCCGGAGGTGGTGCAGGCGCACGGACTCAGCGGACAGGTGGATCTGCTGGTGCGCGTCGCGTGCCGAGACGCGCGTCACCTGTTCGACACGGATGCTCGGATCCTGGCGATCGAGGGTGTGGAACGGACCGAGACGTCCCTGGTGATGGGCGAGGTCATTCCGTTCCGCATCGGCGGACTGATGGAGATCGCGCGCCGCGATCTCTGATCCATCTCAGTCCAGGAACTCCGTGATCGCGGCGGCCGCCGCCTGCGGCGTCTCGTAATGAATGAGGTGCCCGACGTCGGGGATCTCCACCAACCGGGCATCAGGGAACATCGTCACGAGCACGCGCTCCGCCTCGATGGGCGTGATGTCATCCTTCTGCGCGGCCACCAGGAGGGTCGGGACCGTGATGCGCGGTGCGGACGCTCGCACGTCATGGGACACGGACGTGACGAATGCGTCGTGCAGCTGTGATCGGTCCGCGAACTCCGAGAAGTGCCGGTCGTGCTGATCGTGGATGAACTCGCGCAGCGCGCGATCCGTGGTCTTGGCCATCGTGATGCTCATCACGCGGACGATGACGCGGCTGCGCAGCAGCCAGGTGCCGATGCGCCGGGGCAGGCGTGCGCCGGCCCAGTAGTAGAACACCGCCAGCCGCGTCATGATGCCACGGGGCCCCTCCAGGGCCGGTGCGCCGATCGGGTTGATCAGGATCAGACGCGGCGTGGGCAGTCCCCCGGCCACCGCTGCGGCGGCGACGATCGAGCCGAACGAGTGTCCCAGGATGACGGCGCCCGGCGCCACCGCGCCGGCGAAGGCGTCCAACCAGTCCACGTAGGCGGTCAGGTCATGCGTCCGGTTCGGCAGGGGCGGCGTCTCGCCGAAACCCGGCAGGTCAGGTGCGATGAAACGAACGTGGGGCAACTGCGCGAACACCGGCTCCAGTCCGTGGTGCGTGCCGCGGAAACCGTGCACCACCACGATCGTGGTGGCGGCGTCCTCGGGCCCGTACACCCAGTAGGCCGTGGTGCCGCCGGCCGCGCTCACCTCGGCCCGCCGGACCGGGAGGCGCGACAGCTGGGCGGCATACGGCGAGGTCATCCCTCGATTGTACGAGCGGTGTCGGTCGCGGACGGGACCGGGTCGTCCTGGCTGAGCTGGATCACGAGCTTGCCGCGGACGTGCCCCTCACTCAGACGCGCGACGGCGTCGGGCAGTTGCTCCAGCGGGTACACGCCGGTGATCTCAACGGTCAGGCGCCCCTCGGCGATCTCGGCGAGCGCGCGCGCCACCGTTCCCGGTGCGCTCTCGTTCCCACCGGTGGCGCGCACGCCGTTCGGCACGTCCGACGCGGCGATCGTCGTGATCCGCTCCGGCGCGACGCCCAGCTCGAGCGCCGCCGTCAACGTCGTGACGCCCTGCAGGTCCGTGGCCGCGGTGACCGGGCGGTCCGTCACAGCGCGGATGTTCTTGACGAGGTCGCCGTGATAGTCGACAGGGAGGGCGCCCAGGTCGCGCAGGACGTCGTGATTGGACGCCGAAGCGGTGGCGATGACCGTGGCGCCGGTCGCGCGCGCGAATTGGACGGCCAACAGGCCGACGCCTCCGGCCGCGCCACCGATGAGAACCGTATCCTCAGCGGTGAGGTTGAGGTGACGAATCGCCGCGTCCGCTGTGCGCGCGGCGATCGGCAGCGTCGACGCAGCCGCGAGCGAGACCCCATCGGGGACGGGCACGAGGGTACGGGCGCGCACCACCGCGTCGTCGGCGACAGCCGCGCCGCGGGCTTCACCCACCACGCGGTCGCCGACGGCGAACCCCTCGACATCCGCACCCACGGCGTCGATGACCCCCGCCAGGTCGTTGCCGTAGCCGCCGGGTACCGGAACGCCGAACCGCGCCGACAGCTGCTCCGATGCGGCGACCTTCCAGTCCACGGGGTTGAGCCCCGCTGCGACGACGCGAACGCGCACCTCGCCGCCACCGGGCTCGGGGACGGGTCGGTCGATGATCTCGAGGAATTCCGGTCCGCCGATGGCGGTCTGGCATGCTGCGCGATGAGTTCTCATGCATCGGTTCAGCGTGTCCGCGGGTGGGGCTATTCCCGGATCCGACGATCGGTGTCGGCGGTCGGTGCTAGCGTGCGCCCATGGATGTGATCCTCATTCCGGGCCTCTGGCTCGATGGCGCGTCATGGGACGCTGTTCTGCCGGTGCTGCGTTCGTTCGGACATCGCCCGCATCCGGTGACTCTGCCGGGCGTGGGGGCGTCCGCGGCGGAGTCGAGCGAGCTGGGCATCGCCGACTGGATCGATGCCGTCGTGGCCGAGATCGACACGTTCGAGGAGCCGGTCGCGGTCGTCGGGCACTCCGGTGGCGGCAACGTCGCCTGGGCGGCGGCGGCTCAGCGGCCGGAAAAGGTCGCGAAGGTGATCCTCGTCGACTCCGTGCCGCCCCACCCGGGCGGGGCGATCAGCGAGTTCGAGGTCGTGGACGGTGTCATCCCGTTCCCCGGCTGGGACTTCTTCCCCGACGACGACGTCGCCGACCTCGACGAGGCGACGCGCGAGCGCACCGCTCCGCTGTCCCTCAGTGTGCCGGCGCGCATTCCCACCGACCCGATCGCTTTGGCGTCGGACGCCCGGTTCGGTGTCCCGGTGCGGTTGCTGATGGGCGGGATGGAACCGGAGGAGTTCGACGCCCAGATCGATGGGTGGGGACCGTACGGCGAGGAGTATCGCGCCATCGCGGACGCGCAGGTGACCAAGATCGGCTCCGGTCACTGGCCGCAGTTCTCCGTCCCGGAGCGGCTCGGCGAGCTCATCGCGCGTGCGATCGAACGCTGACCGGGAACGAGAAAGGGCCCCGCGATGCGGGGCCCTTTCCGTGTCGGCTTACTTGCCGAAGTTCTTGAAGCGCTGGTTGAACTTCTCGACGCGACCGGCCGAGTCCATGATGCGCTGCTTGCCCGTGTAGAACGGGTGCGAAGCCGAGGAGATCTCGACGTCGATCACCGGGTACTCCACACCATCGAGCTCGATCGTCTTGTCAGAGGTGACGGTGGAGCGGGTGAGGAAGGTCTCGCCCGAGCCGAGGTCGCGGAACACGACGGCCTGGTAGTCGGGGTGGATGTCAGTCTTCATGGGTTGTCCTTGCGGGAGTTGTTGTTCTCAGGAAAAAAGTCTGCGGGTGACGTGCACCAAAGAGCGATTCTATCAGACGCTCGGGTCAGACAGCGCGCGCGGCATACCGTCCGTCGTCCTTGGTCAAGCGGATCGGCATCCCGAACGTCTCGGTGAGGGTCTCCTCCGTGAGGTTGTCCTCGATCGGTCCCTGGGCGACGACCTTGCCATCGCTCAGCAGCAGCACGTGGGTGAACCCGACCGGGATCTCCTCGACATGGTGCGTGACCATGACCATCGCCGGCGTGCCCGGCTCCAGCGCGTACCCGCTGAGCAGTTGCAGCAGCTCCTCGCGCGCGCCGAGGTCGAGGCTGGCGGTCGGCTCGTCCAGCAGCAGGATCTCCGGGTCGGTCATGACGGCACGCGCGATCTGGACTCGCTTCTGCTCGCCGTCGGAGAGCGTGCCGAAGAGGCGATCCGCGAGGGCATCGAGCTTCCACTCCGCCAGCACGCGCTGTGCGCGGCGCTCGTCGAGCGACTCGTAGGCCTCGTTCCATCGCCCCATCACGGCGTACGCGGCCGTCATCACGACGTCGCGGACGGTCTCGTCGGCGGGGATCCGGCGCGCCATCGCGGTGGACGCGAACCCGATCCGGGGGCGCAGCTCGAACACGTCGGTGCGGCCCAGGCTCTCATCCAGGACGTTCACGCTGCCGCTGGTCGGGTAGTCCAGCGTCGCCGCGATGCGCAGCACGCTGGTCTTGCCGGCGCCGTTCGGGCCGATGACGACCCAGCGCTGGTCGTCATCGACGGACCAGGTGAACTCGTCGACGATGTGACGGCCGTTGCGACGCACGACAACGTCACGGAAATCGAGAACGCGGGACATGCTTCCACCCTATCGGCCCACGCCGCGTGCTCCCTGCGCCCGCACGCCGTGTCGGCCTCAGCGCGACGCGGCGAGGACGTCCTGGTAGAGGGCCGTCGTCTCGGTCGCGATCTGCGCCCAGCTGAACCGCTCCGTCGCCCGCCGACGCCCGGCCTGGCCCATGCTGCGCGCACGTTCCGGATCCGAGACGACCTCGGTGAGGACGGCGGCGAGATCGGCCACGTAGCGTTCCGGATCCACCGGAGTGCCGGTGCCGTCCTGCACCTGCTCGATGGGCACCAATCGTCCGGTCACGCCGTCCTGGACCACCTCGGGGATGCCGCCGGTGGCGGTGCCGACCACGGCCGCGCCGCAGGCCATCGCCTCAAGGTTGACGATCCCGAGCGGCTCGTACACGGACGGGCAGACGAACGTCGTCGCGGAGGTGAGGATGGCGCACAGCTCGTGGCGCGGCAGCATGTCCTCGATCCACACCACCCCATCGCGGCTCTCGCGCAGCTCGGCGACGAGTCCACGGACCTCGTCCATGATCTCGGGGGTGTCCGGGGCGCCCGCGCAGAGCACGAGCTGCACGTCGGCGGGCAGCGCGTGGGCAGCGCGGAGGAGGTACGGCAGGCCCTTCTGACGCGTGATCCTTCCGACGAAGACGACCGAGGGGCGCGCCGGGTCGATGCCGTAGCGCTCCAGGACGGCGTCGTCCTCGACCGGGTGCCACTGCTCCACGTCGATGCCGTTGTAGATCACGCGCACCTTCGCCGGGTCCAGCTCCGGATAGCACCGCAGGATGTCTCGGCGCATCCCGTCGCTCACCGCGACGACCGCCGCGGCACCGGTGAAGGCCGTGCGCTCGATGAAGCTCGACACCGCGTAGCCGCCGCCGAGCTGCTCGGCCTTCCACGGCCGCAGGGGCTCCAGGCTGTGCGCGGTGACGATGTGCGGAATTCCGTGGAGAAGGCCCGCGACGTGACCCGCGAAACCGGCGTACCAGGTGTGCGAGTGCACGACGTCGGCACCGGCGACGTCCCCCACGATCTCCAGGTCGATGCCGAGGGTCTGGATGGCGGGGTTGGCTCCGTCGAGTTCGACGGGGACGTCGTATGCACTGGTGTCCGCCTCGTCCCGCGGTGCGCCGAACGCTCGCACCTGGACCTCCGTGCCGTCCGCGCGCAGCGCCTTGACCAGCTCGGCGGCATGCACACCGGCACCCCCGTAGATCGCCGGCGGGTATTCCTTCGTGACGATGTCGACGCGCATGGACGCAACGCTAGTACACCGTCGCGATCGTCCCCTAGGTTGGGACCATGCCAGCAGCACCGAAGGTCTTGGGGATCGTTCTCGCGGGTGGGGAGGGCAAGCGGTTGATGCCGCTCACCGCCGACCGCGCGAAACCGGCTGTTCCCTTCGGCGGCCAGTACCGCCTGATCGATTTCGCCATCTCGAACCTGATCAACTCGGGTCTCAGACAGATCGTCGTGCTGACGCAGTACAAGTCCCACAGTCTTGACCGGCACATCTCGCAGACCTGGCGGATGTCGGCGCTGCTGAACTCCTACGTCGCGTCCGTTCCGGCTCAGCAGCGTCTCGGCAAGCGCTGGTTCTCCGGCTCCGCGGACGCCATCCTGCAGAGCTTGAACCTGATCAACGACGAGAAGCCGGACATCGTCATCGTGATCGGCGCCGATCACGTGTACCGCATGGACTTCCGGCAGATGCTCGAGGCCCACATCGAATCCGGTGCCCGGGCGACCGTCGCCGGCATCCGTCAGCCGATCGCGATGGCCAACCAGTTCGGCGTCATCGACGTCGAGCCGGAATCGCCGGAGCGCATCCGGGAGTTCCTGGAGAAGCCGACCGACGCCACCGGGCTCGCCGACTCCCCCGGCGAAGTCCTCGCGTCGATGGGCAACTACATCTTCGACGCGGATGCGCTCATCGAGGCGGTTCGCGGCGACGGCGAGTCCACCACGTCCGCCCACGACATGGGCGGGGACATCATCCCCTACTTCGTCGAGCGCGGCGAAGCGGGCGTGTACGACATGGTGCGCAATGAGGTTCCCGGGTCCACCCCGCGTGATCGCTGGTACTGGCGGGACGTGGGAACGATCGATTCGTTCTTCGACGCGCATAAGGACCTGATCGCGACGCTGCCGATCTTCAACCTGTACAACAGCGACTGGCCGATCTACTCGCAGTCGGTGAACTCGCCGCCGGCGAAGTTCGTCCGAGACGGTGTGGGGCGCATCGGCAATGCGATCGACTCGATCGTCTCGCTCGGCTCCGTCCTGTCCGGAACCCACCTGGAACGTTCCGTGGTGGGACCGTGGACGCTCGCCGCCGGAGGGTCGACGATCACCGACTCGGTGCTGTTCGACCGTGTCCAGGTCGGCGCGGGCGCTCGGGTGCATCACGCGATCCTGGACAAGGACGTGGTGCTCGAAGAGGGCGCCACCGTCGGCGTCGATCGGGAGAAGGATCTGGCTCGCGGGTTCACCGTCACCGAGTCCGGCATCACCGTCGTCGGCAAGGGCATCCTCGTCCCGCGCTGAGCGCCTCGGACCCGTCCGAGGTCACGCCCCGCGGCCAGTAGGCTCGGGGCGTGACTCGTTTCCTCGTCGTGCTCGATGCTGATTCCACCCTCATCCGCAACGAAGTGATCGAGCTGATCGCCGATGAGGCCGGTCGAGGCGCCGAGGTCGCCGCCGCCACGGAGGCGGCGATGCGCGGAGAGGTGGACTTCGCCGCGAGTCTGCGCTCGCGCGTGGCGGCTCTGCGCGGCGTGCCGGTGTCCGCGTTCGCACGCGTGCTGGAGCGGATCGAGCCGACTCCCGGTGTCACCGACCTCATCGACGCCGTGCATGAACGCGGCGGAACGGTGGGCGTCGTCTCCGGCGGCTTCCACGAGGTCCTCGACGTCATCGCACCCCGTCTCGGCGTGGACGTGTGGCGAGCCAACCGCCTGGCTGTCGCCGACGAGGCCCTGAGCGGCGAGGTCGAAGGCGACATCGTCGATGCGGCGGCCAAGGCGTCGTGGTTGCGGACGTGGGCCGCCGAGCGCGACGCGTCCGTGACGATCGCCATCGGCGACGGTGCGAACGACCTGCAGATGATGTCGGCGGCAACGCTGGGATTGGCCTTCAACGCGAAACCGAAGGTCCGCGCGGACGCCGACCTCGTGGTCGGCCCGGTGGACCTGTCCGCCGTGATTCCGCTGCTCCCCCGCGCCTGACGACATCCCCGGCTCCCGAAACACCACGAAGCGCCCGACACACCCATGCGATGCACGAGGGTGTCGGGCGCTGGTGGTTGTTTCGGGCGTCAGTGACCCATGCCGAGGCCGCCGTCGACGGGGATGACGGCGCCGGAGATGTAGGCGGCATCGTCCGAGGCGAGCCAGGCGACGACGCCGGCGACCTCGTCGGGCTGCGCGAAGCGGTTCGCCGGAATCGTCCGCAGGTACTCGGCCTGCGTCTCCTCGGGCAGTTCGGCGGTCATGTCCGTCTCGATGAAGCCCGGTGCGACGACGTTGGCGGTGATGTTGCGCGAACCCAGCTCACGCGTGAGTGAGCGGGCAAAGCCGACCAACGCGCTCTTGGACGCCGCGTAGTTGATCTGCCCGGCCGAACCCAGCAGTCCGACCACGGAGGAGATCAGGATCACGCGGCCGTACTTCTTGCGCAGCATTCCCTTGGACGCACGCTTGACGACACGGAACGTGCCGCCGAGGTTGGTGGCGACGACGGAGTCGAAGTCCTCTTCGGACATGCGCAGCAGGAGCGTGTCCTTGGTGATGCCGGCGTTCGCCACGACGATCTCCACCGGGCCGAGCGCGGCCTCCACCTCGGTGAAGGCGGCATCCACGGCCGCAGCATCGGTGACGTCGGCGCGGACGGTGAGCGTGCCCTCCGGGCCCTCCCCGGAACGCGCGGTCACAGCGACCTTGTACCCGTCGCGCACGAAGCGCTCCGCGATGGAACGGCCGATGCCGCGATTGCCTCCGGTGACCAGGACGACGCGGTCAGTGCTCATGGATCCTCCAGACTCGGGACGTGCGCGAACCAGCCTATCGGCGGCGGAATGCTCACTGAGCGGATGGGCGCTGACGGCCACGGCGAGTCGTAGGCTTGAGGTGTCGTGAAAGCCCGTTCCCACACCCCGTCCGCAACGTCCCTGCCGCGTGCGCCGCAGGACGAGGCGCTGTCGCGCCTGAAGCGCTACGGGTTGACGATGGGCATCCGCACGCTCTGCTTCATCCTGATGGCGGCCGTCACGCCGTACGGCTGGTACACGTGGATCTTCGCCGCCGGTGCGATCTTCCTGCCCTACGTCGCCGTCGTGTTCGCCAACGTCGGTGAGGACGCCCGCGAGCAGCCTCGTCCGGAGGCGCCCGAGCAGGCGATCACCGCTGCTCCCTCCGCTCCGGCGACGCCGGCGTCCCCCGGTGTGATCCGGCTCAGCGAGAGCCCGCAGTCCCTCGACCCCGCAGAGGACGACCACGACGGGGACACGCCGTGATCGGCGACGCCGTCGGCTCCGACGAGTGCTCGCGCGCCGGCTGCCGCGCTGCCGCCGACTGGCAGATCCACTGGCGGAACCCCCGCATCCACACTCCCGACCGCCGCAAGACCTGGCTGGCCTGCACCGAGCACGTCGACTACTTGCGCGAGTTCCTCGCCGCTCGAGAGTTCCCGCTGAGCGTTGAGCCCCACCCCACGAAGGCCACCTGAATGCCGAAGAACACCGCCGCCCGTTGGACGCTGTACGTCGCGATCGCGATCGTGTTCGCGATCGTCTGCGCGTTCCTGTCCGACTGGCAGTTCACCCGCAATGAAACGCGGGCCGAGGCGAACCACCTGATCGAGGCGAACTACGACGCCAAGCCGGTGCCGCTGGCCGAGGCGATCCCGGTTGGCGGGGCATTCCGCGCGGCCGACGAATGGCAGCGGGTCGAGGTCACCGGTCACTATCTGACGGATGCGCAGTTGCTCGCTCGCAACCGGCCGCTCGGCGGGACGAGTGCGTTCGAGGTGCTGGTGCCGTTCCAGACCGATGACGGGCGCATCTTCGTGGTGGACCGGGGCTGGGTGCCACCCGCGGACAACGACTCGGTTCCGTCCGCCGTGCCCGCTGCCCCGAGCGGCGAGGTGACGGTCACAATGCGGCTGCGGCCGAGTGAGGGCCTGCCGGTGTCCGGCCGCTCGTCGGCTCCGAAGGGCCAGGTTCCGACGATCAACCTGCCGCTGGTCGGCGAGCAGACGGGCCTGGCCGTGGAGACCTCGGCATACGGGCTCATGGCGACCGAGTCCCCGGCGCCGGCGAACCGCCCGCAGGCATTGGATGAGCCGACGATCGACCCCGGCCCGCACCTGTCCTACGCGATCCAGTGGATCCTGTTCGCGGTGATGGGGTTCGTCTTCATCTTCTACATGATCCGGACCGAGCGGAAGCATCGCCGGGAGGACGCCGAGGACGCTGCCGCACTGGCCGCCGGCGAGACGCCCACGGTGCGGGTCAAGGCCAAGCGCAAGGACCGGGACGCGGACGACGAGGACGCACTGCTGGACTCGTCCGCGCGTTGAGCCGCGGGTGAGCCGCCGGCCTCAGGCGAGCTCGATGAGCTCCTGGTACTCCTGGTTCCAGATGTCCTCGACGCCGTCGGGCAGGATCAGCACCCGTTCCGGGTTCAGCGCCGCGACGGCACCCGGGTCGTGCGAAACGAGGATGACCGCACCCTCGTAGTGCGCGAGGGCGTCCAGGATCTCCTCGCGGGAGGCCGGGTCGAGGTTGTTCGTGGGCTCGTCGAGCATCAGCACGTTGGCGCTGGAGACCACGAGGGTCGCCAGCGAGAGACGGGTCTTCTCGCCTCCGGAGAGCACGCCCGCGGGCTTCAGCACGTCGTCTCCGGTGAACAGGAACGACCCGAGGACCTTCCGGGCGTCCGTGGCGTTGATGTCGGGAGCCGCGGACATCATGTTCTCCAGGACGGAGCGGTTGACGTCGAGGTTCTCGTGTTCCTGCGCGTAGTAGCCGATCTTCAGTCCGTGACCGGGCTCGATCGAGCCGGTGTCGGCGGCGTCCACACCCGCGAGGATGCGCAGCAGCGTGGTCTTGCCGGCACCGTTGAGGCCGAGCACGACGACCTTCGAGCCGCGGTCGATCGCGAGGTCCACGTCGGTGAAGATCTCCAGGGACCCGTAGGACTTGGACAGGCCCGAGCCCATCAGCGGGGTCTTGCCGACCGGAGCCGGCTTCGGGAAGCGCAGCTTCGCGACGCGGTCGACCTGACGGACGTCCTCGAGTCCGCTCAGGAGCTTCTCGGCGCGCGCGACCATCTGATGCGCCGCCGCGGCCTTGGATGCCTTGGCGCCGAAGCGCGCGGCCTGCAGCTGGAGGGCGGTCGCCTTCTTCTCGGCGTTGACGCGCTCCTTCTTCCGGCGCTCCTCGTCGGCCACCCGCTGGCGCAGGTAGTTCTTCCAGTTCATGTTGTAGATGTCGATGACCTGGCGGTTCGCGTCCAGGTAGAACACCCGGTTCACGGTCTCACCGACCAGTTCCACGTCGTGGCTGATCACGATCAGGCCACCGCGGTACGTCTTCAGGAACTCGCGCAGCCACACCACCGAGTCCGCATCGAGGTGGTTCGTCGGCTCGTCGAGGATCATCGTGTCCGCATCCGAGAACAGGATGCGCGCGAGCTCGATGCGCCGGCGCTGGCCACCGGAGAGCGTCTTCAGCGGCTGATCGAGGATCCGGTCCGGCAGAGACAGGTTGTGCGCGATGGACGCCGCCTCCGCCTCCGCCGCGTAACCGCCGAGGCCTTCGAAGCGCTCGGTGAGGTTGCCGTAGCGCTTCATCGCCTTCGCCGCGACGTTCGGGTCGTCATCGCCCATCAGCAGGGACGCCTCGCGCATCCCGAGCGCGAGCGATCCGAGTCCCCGGGCGTCCAGAATGCGGGTGCGAGCGAGCATCTCCGGGTCACCGGTGCGCGGGTCCTGCGGCAGGTATCCGAGTTCGCCACTGCGAGTCACGGAGCCGTCCGCGGGGATGAGATCGCCCGCGAGCACCTTGGTCAGGGTGGTCTTGCCGGCGCCGTTGCGACCGACGAGCCCGATCTTGTCGCCGGGACCGACGCGGAAGGTGACACCCTCCATGAGCTGCCGGGCCCCGACGCGGATCTCCAGGTTCTGCACGGCGAGCACGGCGAATTCCTAACGATGAAGGTGGAAGTGACCGAACGGCCAGCCTCCGAGTCTATCGCGTCTGTCCGGGAACAAACCCGAAGTACCGATCGTGGTGCGCCCGGCACCCCGGATTGAACGGGTGGGCACACTCCGGACACGCTTCGGCAGCGAGGTACCGGGCAGCGTCCATCAGGTGGCCGCAGGCGCCGCAGCACGCCACCGGCTCCCCCGTCGCGGCCGGCCACGTCCGTCGCGCGTGGTCGGCGTCGGCGTCATGGCACGCGGCGCAGCCGTACCAGCGGCCACAGCACGGCAGACGCAGCGCGACCACGTCCGTCGGACCGGCGTGATGGACGCAACGGGACTGCGCGTCCACCGCGGCGCCGTGCAGTTCGCCGCCCGGGAACCCGCGCATCAGTCCACTCCCCGTGCGGTGAGAGCGTCGGCGACGCCGTCCGCGTGCCGCAACGACATCACCAGCAGCGGCAGGACGAAGCGCACGCCGGGGCGGACTCCCCGCGAGGTCTGCGCGTCGCGAATGCGATGGGCGAACGACGCGATCACCGGGATCAGCGTGATCGTGAGCTGCAGCACCAGGGCCACGCGGCGCGGGTCGACGCCGAAACGGCGCAGCGGCCCCGCGACACGGGTCACCACGCCGAGCACGTCGCCCATCGGTGTGGTGGCGGTCACGAGTGCGGCCGCCAGCAGCAGCGCCAGGATGCGCAGCGCCCCGACGACCGCGTCGGCGGGTGCGACGAAGAACCACAGTGAGACACCGATCATCAGCACCGGCCACCGTGCCGCCCACACCTGCTGGGCGAGAAACCGCGCGCCCAGCCGGGCGACGATGCAGCCGAGCAGCACGACGCCCAGTGCCGCGAGCCCGGCGAGAACCGTCGAGAAGAACGAGACCGATGCGGCGAGCACCACGAGGGCCGCGAGCTTCGCCGCCGCATGCACACGATGAAGGGGGCTGCGTCCGGGGCGGTACAGGGTGATCATGCCGCAGCCCGTTCGTAGGCTCCGACGACGTCGTCCGGGTCGCCGACGGACACCAGCCGGCCGGCGTCGAAGCGGAGCACCGCCTCGCACCTCCGCGCCAGCGCCAGGTCGTGCGTCACGATGATCACCCGCGGCAGCGGGCCGTCCACGAGGAGGTCGGCCATCCGCCGCGCATTGCGCAGATCCAGGAGGGTCGTCGGTTCATCCGCGATGACGACGGCTGGCTCGCGGACGAGCACGGCGGCGAGCGCCAGGAGTTGCTTCTGCCCACCGGACAGCGCGGCCGCCGGCACGTCGCGCCGAGACAGCAGACCGAATCGCTCCAGAGTGGCATCGACCCGGCGGCGGCGTTCGGGGCCGCTGAGACCGGAACCGCGCAGCGAGAGGTCGACGTCCTCCCCCGGCGTCGGCATGAGGATCTGCGCGTCCGGATCGGAGAACACCATGCCCACGCGGCGGCGCAGAGACCGGCGCTCACGGACGACGTCGACGCCGTCCACCGTTGCGCCGCCGCTCGTCGGCGTGACCAGTCCGCCCAGGACGCGAGCGAACGTGCTCTTGCCGGAACCGTTCTCGCCGATGATCGCGATGCGTCGCGCAGCCGTCGCGACCGTGACCTCAGCCAGCACCGGTGTCCCGTTCAGCACGAGGGACAACCCGTCCGCGCGGATACCGCTCATTGCAGGGGCGTGGGCCGTGCCCCCACCGCGACCGCGGTGCCGAACACGGGCGGGTACGCGCGGGCGAGTGCCAGCGTGAGCGCTGTCGCCAACCCGGCTTTGAGCAGGTCGCCCGGCAGGAACACGAGACTGGTCAGCGCCGCTTCCGGCAGGCTCACCCCGGTGATGACGGCCTGCACCGGAAGACCGAAGGCGTATACCGTCACGATGCCCCCGATGACGGCGCCGAGGCCCGCCCGCCACCAGGACGGGCGCGCGATACGGCCGGCGGCGTGCGCGATGAGTCCGGCGACGAACGCTCCGGCGATCCAGCCGATGAGGTAGCCCGCCGTGGGACCGACGAAGACGCCGAGCCCGCCGCGTCCGCCCGAGAGCACCGGCAGTCCGACCGCCGCGAGCACGAGCACGACGGCGACGGCCAGCGCTCCGCGGCGTGCCCCGAGCACGAGGCCGGCGAGCATGACGCCCAGAGTCTGCGCGGTGATCGGCACCAGGCCCGGCACCGGAATGGGACCGATCAGCCCGAGTGCGGCGATCACCGCGGCGAAGACGGCGACGCGGGCGATGTCCCGGGTCTCGAGCGGGTGTGCGTGTGTCATGGATTCCTCCTGAACAGTGTTCACTGAACGCCGTTCACTATACTGGGAGGATGACTCCCGCGCACGAATTCCGCACGGGCCGGATCGATCGCGAGACCATCGTCACCGTCGCGCTGCGCCTGCTCGATGAATGGGGCTTCCCGGATCTCACGATGCGACGCCTGGCCGGTGAGCTCGGGGTGCAGCCGAGCGCCCTGTACTGGCACTTCGAGAACAAGCAGGCCCTGCTGGCCGCGGTCGCGGAACGCATCGTGTCGGCGGCGAAACCCAGCGCGGTGCCCGAGGATCCGGCACTCATCGCCCGAGCTCTTCGAACCGCCGTCCTGGCCCACCGTGACGGGGCCGAGGTGGTCATGAGCACCTACGCACTCACGTTCGGCGCCGGCGAGGCCTCGGCGGCCCTGCGGCGCGCGTTCGCCGCGCACTCCCCCGCTCGCGATGCGGATCTCGCCACGGCGGCCGTGCTCCAGTTCCTCCTGGGCAATGCCACGGTGCTGCAGCAGCGTCTGGACGCCGTGCGCCTCGGTGCGGTCACCGCTGACGCGAACGCGGTTCAGGTGGCGTCCGACGCGGAGTTCGCCCTCGGCTTGGCGGCCCTGGTCCGAGGGGTGGTCCAGCCGGGGGTCCCGCCTTCCGGGATCTAGAGGATGCTCACCACGACGGCGAGGCCCCCCGCGGCCGCCCGGACGTAGAAGTCCCTCAGTCCGCAGAACTCCTCGGCGAGTTCGTGGCGGAGCTCGGTGGGGTCACCGCTCCAGATGTTCGGATACAGCTCGGCGTCCGCGAACGCGCTGAAGTCCGCCGCCGCCACGAGCGCATCGATGTCCACCGCCTGCAGCGCGCGGACGATGTGTGCCACCTCGTCAGGCTCCGTCGCGCCGGCGAACAGGTCGGATTCATCGTCGAAGACGTGCACGCCCACGATCGCCTCGCTGAGTGGGTCGCCATCGATCGGCGAGTCGGCCGAGACGCCCGTCATCAGGAAGTGCAAGCCGTCCCAGATCTTGTCGAGCGTGAACGTGTCAGCGTCGCTCTCCTCGAGGTCGGCCAGCGCCTCCCCGAGATCGTCGGCCTCATTGAGGTCGTCCAGAGACGCTTCCGGTATCGCCACATGGACCGCTCGCATCCCCATGATCGGCTCCCCTTCCCCACGTGATGCTCAGAGTACGCGCGCAGCGCCGGGGACGCACGGGTCCGGTTCCCCGTTCGCCCAGTTCACATTCAGGGGAATACGAAACCCGGAACGTACGTTGGAGTCCAGGTCGCGTCGGTCACGGCGCGGAAAGCTTGCAGAAAGGTCACTCCGTGAAGATCGGAATCATCTCGGGCTCGATCCGCCAGGGTCGCAACTCCGCCCACGTCGCCCGCTGGGTCAAGGACCACGCGGACGCGCTCGCCTCCGACGGCGTCGAGTTCGAGCTCGTCGCGCTGGCGGACTACGATCTGCCGCTGTTCGACGGCGCGGTGCTCCCCGCCATGATGAACAAGCAGTACGACAACCCGGCAGTCGCCGCCTGGTCGGAGAAGATCGACTCGTTCGACGCATACGTGTTCGTGACTCCGGAGTACAACCACGGCGTACCCGGCGCGCTGAAGAACGCCGTCGACTCGCTCGGTCCGGAGTGGACCGACAAGGTCGTCGCGTTCGTGTCCTACGGCGCGGACGGCGGTGTGCGCGCCGTCGAGCAGTGGCGCCAGATCCTCGCGAACTTCAACATCTACGCGATCCGTTCCACGGTCGCGCTCGCGCTGTTCCAGGAGTTCGGCCACGAGGGCTTCGCGCCCCTGGAGCGCCGCGCTCAGGAGATCGAGGCCGTGCTGACCAGCCTCATCCAGACCACCGAGCGCGTCGGAGTGCCCGCCTCGCTCTGAGGCTTCATCCCGCGGCCCCGTTCTCCTCGGAGGACGGGGCCGCGGTGATCTCCCCGGTCTCGTGCGCGTGGCCCAGGCGAAGGCCCGGGATGAGGGCCAGTCCGGCGATGACGGTCGCGAATGCGAAGACCGCAGCGAACCCGCCGCCGAACGCGGTGAGCAGCCCGAAGACCGCGATCACCATCGCCGTACCGAGCGAGTCGGCGATCGTCAGTGACGAGGAAACGAAACCCTGCGTCTGCGGGGTGGAGTACGCCAGACCCAGGACGGACAGCCGCGGGTAGACGAACCCCATCCCGGCACCGGCGATCGTCCACGCGACCACGACGAGCCAGGGCGGCGCGGCCAGGACCGCGACCACGGCGACCAGAGCGATGGACAGGGTGAGGGCACCGATGCCGAGGACCGCGGTGCGGGCATTGCCCAGCCGATCCCCGACGCGGCCCTGCACCTCAGATGCTGCTGACCACATCAGCGCACCGCCGGTGAGCCCGAGGCCGGCCATCGTCGGCGTGAACCCGTACTCGTCGCGCAGCAGGTACGGAATGTAGATCTCGGCACCGAGCATGCCGCCGGCGATGAGGGCACGCGTCGCCACGACGCTCGCCACCCCTGGACGCAAGACGAGCGTTCCGCGCGGGAGCAGGGGGCGCACGGCGATCACGATCACCACCACGAGTCCGACAGCGATGGTCACGAGCAGCGGACGCGGCAGCTCCCAGTCGCCGAGCATGCTCAGCAGTGTGGCGGCCACGGCGACGATGACACCGACCGCGATCCGCGTGGGAACACCCGCTCCCGACGCCGGTTCACTCGGCCCACCGATGGTGCGCAACCGACCGACCACCATCGCGAACGCCGCGACGGTGAGGACTGCGACACCGAGGAACACCCACCGCCAGTGCAGGGCGCCCGCGACGACGCCGGCGATGAACGGGCCGATCAGCGACGGCACCACCCACGCCGCCGAGAACGCCGCGAACACGCGACCGTGCAGCGCGCCGGGATAGGCGCGCGCGACCACGACGTAGAGCCCCACGGTCTGCCCGCCCGCCCCGAGCCCCTGCACCAGGCGCCCGAGAACCAGAACCGGCATCGTGTCGGCCAGGCCGGCGACGATGAGCCCGAGAACGAAGGCCCGAGAACCAGAACCGGCATCGTGTCGGCCAGGCCGGCGACGATGAGCCCGAGAACGAAGACGCCGACGGACACGGCGACCGGCCACAGAGGGCGCGCGCGGTCGCACCAGATGCCCGCGACGATCATGCCGATGATGCTGCTGGCCATGGTGCCCGCGAAGGCCACGGCGTACAGCGACGCGCCGTCGAGATCCTCGCTGACCACCGGCATCACGGTCGTGACCGCCAGCGACTCGAACGCGGCGAGGAAGATCAGGGCGACAGCGCCCGCGGTGGTCCAGACGTACGGCGGTGACCAGACACCGGCGGCCGGCGCCTCCGGCCCGCTCACACGAGTGCGCCGATGCGGGCGAACGCCTCCCGCAGCAGCTCCTCGGAGGTCGCGAAATTCACACGGATGTGGCCGCGTCCGGCATCGCCGAAGGACGGGCCGGGGTTCACCGCGACGCGGGCCCGCTCCAGGATCATCGGGGCGGGATCGTCCCCCCAGCCGAGTGCGGAGACGTCGATCCAGGCGAGGTATCCCGCATCCGGAACGCGGTAGACGGCGCCCGGCAGGTGTTCGGCGACGAGCTCGGCGATGAGCGTGCGGTTCCGATCCAGACGGGCGCGCAGCGCATCCAACCAGGCGTCACTGGCCTCGTCGTACGCGGCGATCCCGGCAAGCGCACCGAACCAGCCGGTGCGCCACTCGACTTCGATCGGCAGCTGCGCGACGACCTCCGTCGTGCGCTCGTCCGCGGTGATCATCAGCGCGCACTTGAGGCCGGCGAGGTTGTACGCCTTGCTCGCGCTGGTGACGGCGTAGCCGACCGCGGCGGCGTCCGCGGAGGCGTCCAGGAACGGGGTGAACGTCACGCCCTCCCGCACCAACGGTGCATGGATCTCATCGCTGATGATCGCAGCGCCGTGACGCTTCGCGATCGTGGCGAGCTCGGCGAGCGTTTCGCGGGTGTGCACGGTTCCGGTCGGATTCTGCGGGTTGCACAGCAGCATCGCGGTCGCGCCGGCCGCGAAGGCCGCCTCGATACCCGGAAGATCCAGCTCGCCGGTGGCGGTGAGCGGGACGAGCTCGACCACGGCGCCCGCTTCCGGGACCGCATCGAAGAAGGGCGGATACACCGGGGGCGTCACGATCACGCGCTCCCCCGGCGACGTCACGCCGCGCAGCAGCTCCACGAGCCCCATCACGACGTCTGCGGTGGTGCGCACGCGCGCCGGATCCACCGTCCAGTCGTGGCGGCGAGCCGCGAAAGCGACGTAGGCGTCCTGCAGTCCGTGGCGCGGCGGTGTGTAGCCGGTGTCGCCGATCTCGACGGCCTCCCGCAGCGCGGCGGTGATGGCCGGCGCCAACGGGAAATCCGACTCCGCCACGAACAGCGGGATCACATCGTCCGGGTGAGTCGCCCACTTGGTGGAGCCACGCCGCCGCAGCACGTCCTCCGGGAGAGCGTCGAGAGGCGTCGTCATGTCAGATCGCGAAGCCGAGCGCGCGCATCATGTCGCGCCCGTCGTCCGTGATCCGCTCGGGACCCCACGGCGGCATCCACACCCAGTTGATGCGGAACTGGTCCACGACACCGTCGAGCGCCTCGCCGGTCTGCGCCTCGAGGACGTCGGTGAGCGGGCAGCCGGCACTGGTCAGCGTCATGTGGATGACGAGCGCATCGTTCTCGTCATCCCAGCTGAGGTCGTAGATGAGCCCGAGGTCGACGACGTTCACGTTGAGCTCAGGGTCCATCACGTCCTTGAGCGCCTCAGTGACCTCGTCGTACTTCTCCGGCGTGAGTGTCACAGTCATGTAACGAGCCTACGCTTCGATGATCTCGTCGGCGCCGAGGAAACGGTCGTATCCCTCGGCCTCCAGGCGATCGGCGAGTTCCGGACCGCCCTCCTCGGCGACCTGCCCCTTGACCAGCACGTGCACGTGGTCCGGCTTGATGTAGCGAAGGATGCGCGTGTAGTGCGTGATGAGCAGCACTCCCATGCCGGTGGCCTCCTTGGCGCGGTTCACGCCCTCGGAGACGACCTTGAGCGCGTCCACGTCCAGGCCCGAGTCGGTCTCGTCCAGGATCGCGAACTTCGGCTGGAGCAGTTCGAGCTGCAGGATCTCGTGCCGCTTCTTCTCGCCCCCGGAGAAGCCCTCGTTGACGTTGCGCTGGGCGAACTTCGGGTCCATGCGCAGGGCCTTCATCGCGCCCTTGACGTCCTTGGTCCAGGTGCGGATGGCCGGCGCCTCGCCGTCGATGGCGGTCTTGGCGGTGCGCAGGAAGTTCGTCACGGTGACACCGGGGATCTCCACCGGGTACTGCATGGCCAGGAACAGGCCGGCCCGGGCGCGCTCGTCCACGGTCATCTCCAGCACGTCCGCGCCGTCGAGCGTGATCGTTCCGGAGGTGACGGTGTACTTCGGGTGACCGGCGATCGTGTACGCCAGGGTCGACTTGCCGGAGCCGTTCGGACCCATGATGGCGTGGGTCTCGTTCGTGTTGATGGTGAGCGAGACACCGTTGAGGATGGGCGTGGTGCCCTCTTCGGTCTCGACGGTCACATGCAGGTCGCGGATCTCGAGAACAGACATCAGTTGCTTTCCTTCTTCACGGTGGGATCGATGAGCACGTCATCGCCGTCGATCGTGACGGCGAACACCGGGACGGGCTCGTAAGCGGGGAGGTTCAGCGGCTTGCCGCTGAGCAGGGAGAAGGCCGAGCCATGGGCCCAGCACTCGATGGAATCGCCCTCGACGAAGCCGTCGGCCAGGGAGATGTCGCCGTGCGTGCAGGTGTCGCCGATGGCGTGGATCTCGCCCTCGCCGTCCTTGACGATGCAGATCGCCACGTCGTCGATGACGACGCGCAGCGCGGCGTCCTGCTCCAGCTCACTGGCGGAGCAGGCGCGGGTTGCGGCCATCAGGCCACGCCCCGGTCCAGCTCGACCTGGATCGCGTCGAACAGCTCCTGCTCGAGCGAGTCGATGCCGATCTTCTGGACGATCTCACCGAGGAATCCGACGACCACGAGGCGTCGTGCTTCCTCCTCCGGGATGCCGCGGGCCTGCAGGTAGAACAGCTGCTCATCGTCGAAGCGTCCGGTCGCCGAGGCGTGCCCGGCACCGAGGATGTCTCCGGTCTCGATCTCGAGGTTCGGGATCGAGTCGGCGCGCGCGCCGGTGGTGAGCACCAGGTTGCGGTTGGCCTCGTAGGAGTCCGTCGCGGTGGCGTCCGGGCCGATCAGCACGTCGCCGACCCACACCGTGCGGGCCGTCTCGCCCTGCAACGCGCTCTTGTAGAGCACGTTGCCGACCGTGTGCGCACCCTTGTGGTGCAGGTAGACCTGGCTCTCCAGGTGCTCGCCCGGGTCGGCGAAGGACACGCCGTACATCTTGCTCTCGGCACCGGAACCGGCCAGCTGCACGCTCGGGTTCACGCGCACCACACCGCCGGACAGGCTCGCGATGATGTGCGTGAGCTTGGCGTCCTTGTCCACGCGCGCCTGGTGGGCTGCGGCGTGCACCGCGTCCTCATCCCAGCGCTGCACCGACACGACCGTGAGGTCGGACCCGTCCCGGGCGATGATCTCCACGTTCTGCGCGTACTGCGCGGAACCCTTGTGGTCCAGCACGACCGTGCCTCGAGCGTTCTCGCCGGCTTCGATGACGATGTGTCCGAAGGCGCGCTTGTCGGCCCCGGTCCCGGTGATCGGGAGGGTCAGGGGCTCGGAGAGCTCCTCGCCGGCACCGATGCTCAAGTGCAGGACGCCGGGCGCCTGCTTGTAGGCGATCGCGGCCATCCGGTCTTCGGGCCGGAAGAACTCATCCCCGGACGCGACCGGCTCGGCGCCCAGGTGTGCCTCGACGCCGTCCAGCTCGTACTGCACCGCCCCGTCGTCGCCGGGCTCGTCGGTCAGTAGAGCCCGCAGGCGGTCCACCGGCGTGTGCATGAAGTTGACCTCGCGTCCGGTCGGCATGGGCAGCTCGGCCGGGTCGAAGGAGGTGGGGCGCTCGGAGCGCGTCTGCACGGGGACGAACGGGCCGTCCGAGTGCGCGAGAGAGCCAGGCACCACGACGGGCGCCTCTGTCGGGGTCGTCATCTCAGCCGACCGATCCTTCCATGCCCATCTCGATGAGCTTGTTCAATTCGAGGGCGTACTCCATCGGCAGCTCACGTGCGATCGGCTCGATGAAGCCGCGCACGATCATGGCCATCGCCTCGTCCTCGGGCATGCCGCGGCTCATCAGATAGAAGAGCTGCTCCTCGCTGACCTTGGACACCGTGGCCTCGTGGCCGAGCTGCACGTCGTCGACGCGGATGTCGATGGCCGGATACGTGTCCGACCGGGAGATCGTGTCCACCAGCAGCGCGTCGCAACGGACGGTGTTGGCGGAGTGGTGCGCGTTGGCATCCACGCGGACCTCGCCGCGGTAACCGGCGCGTCCGCCACCGCGGGCGATGGACTTCGACACGATCGAGGACTGCGTGTACGGCGCCATGTGGATCATCTTCGCGCCGGCGTCCTGGTGCTGACCGGGACCGGCGAAGGCGACCGACAGGGTCTCACCCTTGGCGTGCTCACCGGTGAGGTAGATCGACGGGTACTTCATCGTCACCTTGGAACCGATGTTGCCGTCCACCCACTCCATCGTCGCGCCCGCCTCGGCGACCGCACGCTTGGTGACCAGGTTGTAGACGTTGTTCGACCAGTTCTGGATCGTCGTGTAACGCACGCGGGCGTTCTTCTTCACGATGATCTCGACGACGGCCGAGTGCAGCGAGTCCGACTTGTAGATCGGGGCGGTGCAGCCCTCGATGTAGTGGACGTAGCTGTCCTCGTCGGCGATGATCAGGGTCCGCTCGAACTGGCCCATGTTCTCGGTGTTGATGCGGAAGTACGCCTGCAGCGGGATCTCCACGTGGACGCCCTTGGGGACGTAGACGAAGGAGCCGCCGGACCAGACCGCGGTGTTCAGCGCGGCGAACTTGTTGTCGCCGGCCGGAATCACGGTGCCGAAGTACTCCTGGAAGAACTCGGGGTGCTCGCGCAACGCCGTGTCGGTGTCCATGAAGATGACACCCTGCTCCTCCAGGTCCTCGCGGATCTGGTGGTAGACGACCTCGGACTCGTACTGGGCGGCGACACCGGCGACGAGCCGCTGACGCTCCGCCTCCGGAATCCCGAGCTTCTCGTACGTGTTCCGGATGTCCTCGGGGAGGTCCTCCCACGACTGCGCCTGCTTCTCGGTGGAGCGGACGAAGTACTTGATGTTGTCGAAGTCGATCTCGGACAGATCGGCGCCCCAGGTCGGCATCGGCTTGCGGCCGAACAGCGACAGACCCTTCAGACGGGTCTTGAGCATCCACTCCGGTTCGCTCTTGAGCGCCGAGATGTCGCGCACCACGGCCTCGGACAGGCCACGCTTCGCGCTGGCCCCGGCGGAGTCGGCGTCATGCCAGCCGAACTCGTACACCCCCAGACCATCGAGCTCGGGTCGGTCGATGAGCACTTCAGACATTCGCGTCACACTCTCCTCAATGGGCCCAAACGGTTTGAGCCGTCCCGGCATTCCGGTTCCCCGCCGAGGTGGACGGGGGCGGGATGTCGCTTCGAGCCTTGCTCTTTGCACGCGATCAGCGCGCCTAGACTGTCAGGGGCGCCACGTACGCGCGACGCCAGACCCCTCGATTCTACAGGCTCCGCTCCGCGCGGGGCGGACCCACGTGGTGCCGAGCCCCCGTCCGGGCGTGCCGCACCGGGAGCGAAATGACCACGAACCCCACCCGCCCCGCAACCGACACGCGAAGCGGCTGGCTTCCGACGAGCGTGAACCGGCCCATTCGCGTCTTCGGCTGGCTGAACTTCATCTTCCAGACGCTGATCATCGCCACCGGCGGCGCGGTGCGGCTGACCGGCTCCGGCCTCGGTTGCCCCACCTGGCCCCTGTGCACCCCCGATTCCCTCGTTCCCACGAGCGAGCTGACGTGGCACAGTGCGATCGAGTTCGGCAACCGGACCATGACCGGGGTTCTCGGCATCGTGGCGCTCATCACCGTGATCCTGGTGTGGCGCCTGCGCCGGACCCGTCGCGACCTGTTCGTGCTGGCCTGGATCATCCTCGCCGGGGTCATCGTGCAGGCCGTCGTCGGCGGGGTTCTGGTCCTGTTCGACCTGCACCCGAACCTGGTGAGCTTCCACTACACGATCTCCCTGCTGCTGGTGTGCGTCGCCGCGGCATTCCTGGTCCGGATGAACACGACGCCCGGCCCGCGCGCGCGTGCCGTGCCGTCCTGGTACGCGATCCTCGCGCACGTGACGACGCTCGTGCTCGCGGTCTCCGTCGCGATGGGCGTGCTGACCACGGGCGCCGGACCGCACTCCGGCGACGACACCGTCGTGGCGCGGAACGGTCTGAACGCGATCGTCCTGGAGCACGTGCACGCCTGGCCGGGCTACATCCTCTTCGCCCTCACGATCGTGCTGCTGATCGTCGCCGTGGTGCGGTCGTTGCCGACCCGCCGGTGGCTCGTTCTGCTGCTTGTGATCGAGCTCGTGCAGATCGGCGTCGGGCTCTACCAGGCGCGCAACGGCCTGCCCGCGCTGGCGGTCGGCGTGCACATGGTGCTGGCCGCGCTGACGGCGGCGGCGATGGTCGCCGTGGTGATGAACCTCAAGCGATCTGTCTCAGGAAACGCATAGGAAGCACCGACGCACCGCAGAGGTCACGGCGTCAGACTCGTCCCGGCGGCGATCCCGCGTCGCCGAAGAGGAGTGAATCCATGACCCCCACCAGTGCTGCCCGCCGGATCCCGTTCTGGATCCTGCTCGTGGCGTCCCTGGCCAGCGCCGGTTACGGCTTCTGGCTCACCTCGGACAAGATCTCCACCATGGAGTCCGGCCTCGCCGACAACAGTGCCACCGCGGTGGACGTGTACGCCGGCCAGTCCTGGGCCACCCTGGGTGCCGCCTTCCTGGCCGCCGGGCTCATCGGCCTGTTCGCCGCTCTCGCGGTCTGGACCATCGGCTCCCGCCTGGGTGGCGCAGCGCCGGTGATCTCCGAGGTGCCCGTTTCCACCGACCTGGCGGCGACCCGTCCGGCCATGCCGTGGCAGGACACCACCGTGCCGGCCACCGCGGTCAGCGACGCCCCCGTCGTGACGGACGAGGCGGCTGCGAATGTCGACCCGACCGTCGCCGCCCCCGTGAGCGTGGACGACGCGCCCCTGACGGACGCCGTCGACGCCCCGGCGGTCACCGACGAGACCGTCTCGGTCTCGGAGTCGTCCGACGAGATCGGCACGGAGACGGACGCGGCTGCGACCACCGTCATCGACGCCAACGAAGAGCCCGCCGTGGCATTCGGCGACGAGCCGGTCACGCGCGCGTCGCTGCGCCAGGGCGACAACGCCTGACACGAGACGCAGAACGACGGGCCGGGGAGAATTCCCCGGCCCGTCGTTCTGCGTTCACTCGCCCGTCAACCGCGCCGACCGCGGGACGACGCGCACCGGCGTCCCGCTGTCGAACACCGCAAGCGGAACCTCCGCGACCCGCAGGCGCAGCCCACGGCGCAGGCGCGCGGCCGAGCGGGGGTCATCGAGCACCTCCGAGTGCGGCGAGACGACGACTCCGCGTCGCTGCAGCGCGAGCCACGTCCCCATCAGGACGCGGCCGGCGTTCAGGACCGCGTCGGCCGGCAGGCGCGCGGGCCACTGAGTCGAGCCCGCCACGGCGTCTGCACCGACGACATTCACCGAGCTGCCGTCCGCGATCAGAACGAGCGGCAGGCCCGTGGTCGCCCGCGTCGGCAGCATCGGCGTGACGGTGGCGAGCACGCGGTTCGCGACGCTGAACACTTCGCCTAGGCGGTCGCGTCCATGCGATGTCCGCGTGAACAGACCGAGGACCCGCGCGAGAGCGCCCGGCAGCAGGAGGGTGTCCGCGCGCAGACCGTCGCGCGTCCACCCCGGGTCAGCGGTCGTGAACCGCAACCACCGCATGGTCTCCCGAGCGATCGTCGGATCCGACTGGGACCGGGCGCCGGCCGCCGCGACGAGGGCACTGAATCGATGGGGCGGAATCGCGCGCAGTTCATAGCCGGGCGGCAGATCCTGCCTCGCTCGCCGGACCGCATCCGGTGCGGCGCGCAGCGGTCCCCGATTCACACCGCGGGCCAGGATCTCGGCATCGTGGAAGACGGTGTCGGCCGCCCCGAGCCGACAGCGCACGACCAGCAGGGGCTCGGTCGGGGCCGTCATCGGATCGGCCTGAAGACGCCCGATCCCCTCGGCCGACTCGACGACGGCCACCAACCCGCGTCCGGCGGCTGCGATCGTGAAGGCCTCCGCCCACGCGCCGAACGCCAGGAGCAGATCTCGAGCGGTGTCGTCACCGGCCGGGAGCATGCGGTCCGGATCCACGTGAACCGTAAGCGTGTCGCCGTCACGATGGACCGACCACGGCTGCGTGTTGTGCGCGCTGGGGGCGCGTGCCGCGATTCGGACGGCATCGTCGATCGCATCCGTCCCCGCGCTCACGGGGTCACGCTCCGTCGATAGAACGTGTAGCCGTGCAGTGGCCGTCCGCCGTGGCGGGCGAACTGCGCGGCGGATGCCGGGTTGTCCCGTCCCACGTACGTGCTGCGCATGCGCTGGTACCCGCCGGCGGCGAGACCCGCGTGCAGCTCCCTGCTGAGAAGTCGGAGCAGCCCCTGACCCTGTCGATCGGGTCGGGTGCCCTGAATGATCAGGACGGCATCGCGCCGGTAGCGCGAGCGGGTCAGCAGCAGCCGCACCTGCTGCAGTGGGCCGAGCCGACCGCGGGTGCGCTGCAGGAAGGCCGTGATGTCCGGCACCACGAGAGCGAACGCCACGGCGGCTCCGGCACGGTCACGCGCGATCAGGGCCAGCCGCGGGTCCACGAGCCAGGCCAGACCGTCGGTTGCGGCGGCGAATTCGGCCGGCGAGATCATCGTGTAGTACGGCAGTTGGGCGAAGGAGGCGTTCACGAGGTCGCGCACCTCCGGCAGAAGGCGGGACATCTCCGCGCGATGGGCGTGCTGGATCGTGATCCCCGCGGCGGCGAGTTCGGCGCCGGTCGGTACGACCGCAGACGCGTCGGTGGGCACGATCCAGGTGTCGCTCTCGTTCCACCGCGTGTAGCCGGCCTCCTCGTAGAGTCCGGGCACCCACTCCGGATTCCACGCGGAATCCACGAATCCGCGGTGCTCGAAGCCGGACGTGATCACACCGCCCGCCTGGTTCGGCAGCAGGGACACCGGCCCGATGAGCTCGGTCTCCCCCGCGGTGCGCGCACGCTGATCGAGCTCCGTCGTCAGGCAGGCGAGGACCGCGCGGCCGGTCACCTCGTCGGCACCGAGCTCGACGGCGCCGAACAGCCGAGCGCGGGTGCCGAGCTTCGCATCGAACGCGTCGTCGCGATGAGTGACCGCGCGTCCCACCGCGCGGCCGTCGTCCTCGACGAGGAGGAGGGTGACCCCCGTCGGATGCGGTGAGGTCCCCCGCAGCCACGAGCGCAGCGTCGGCTCGAGCAGGGGCACGCCCAGCTCACCGACGGCCCGATCGCCGACCTCGAGGAACCGCCGGTAGTCGGTCGGTGTTCGCACCTCACGGACGCGCACGGTCCGCCTCACTGCGCAGCATGCGGATGTAGCCGGCGGAGGCCCACCGGCCGGACGCGGTCAGCCATGTCATCAGGTACCGGTGCTCCGGTCCCCGTGCCATCGCCCAGAGCGTGTCGCGGCGGTCGAAGAAGCCGATGGTCCCGAGTGTGAACGGCCACATCCAGTAGACGCGGTGTCCGCGGTAACCCGGCATCGCCCGCATCCGGCGCACCAGCGGGAACCAGGTGCGCGCGAAGGCGATCCAGCTGACCGGTGTGGTGTACTTCGTGGCGCCGAAGAACATCGCACCGGCTTCGGTCGCGTCCACGTCCCGGGGCGCGGGGTGTCCGGTGAACCTCTTCGGCCGGCGCAGTGGCCCCGCCGGACGCACCAGTGGCGGTTCCTTGTGCCGCGCCCGCTCTGCTGCGGTGGCGGTGAAGCGCTCGACCGTGTTCAGCCGACCGGACGTGCTCCAGGTGCCGTTGGCGTAGCCTTCCGCATCGGCCGAGAGTACGACGGCGCGCCCGTCACCGGTGCCCAGCGCGGCCGCCGCGCGTTCCGCGTCCGCGACGGCGGTGTACGTCCCGAGGTGCGCGGGCGGCCGTTGGGGCAGGCGATAGACGCGCGTCGCGCCCTCGGGGCGACCGGACGTCGAGATCACCACCGCGACGACGCGTGCCGCGGCGGGAGCGCGGGAGAAGTCGGTGGTCCGCATCTCAGCTCCGTTCGGCGGCGTCGGTGAGGTAGACGTTCTTGATCTTCGACGAGCCGCCCTGGAACGGACCGGTGCCGTGATCGTGCACCGTGATCCGCAGGTCCCGCGCCGTCTCGTCCTCCTCCAGGGACTGCGCGATGTCGCGGGAGACGTGGGCGAGGTGACCGAGCACTCCCACCGCTGACCGCCGGGCGAGGTCGGCGCGCTGGTCCGCGTCCAACGCGGCGTCCTCGCGCAGTTGCAGATGGATCATGGGGCGCTGCTCGGCATCCCCGATGTCCACCAGTTCGAGCTTGAACGACTCGATCTGAGCGGCATGCGGGTTGTCGCGGTACAGGCCGTTCTCCACGTCGAGGGGATAGATGTTCGCCCCCATGTAGGAGATCGTGGAGTCCTTGCGGCCGAACAGCAGCAGGAACGGCAGCTTCATTCGCTGCGTCGCGAACGCGCGATCGAACCCGGCCGCGAGACGTCGATTGCTCCGCACGATGCGTTCCAGTTCGGGGAAGGACAGCAGCCGCGCCTCGTCCCCGATGTCATAGCGGACCTTCGGCGCCATGATCGAGGTGGAGTTCAGGGTGCACAGCAGCGACCCGGACTCGTTCGTCTCCAGATACGTCTCCAGCGGGTTGTACTGGAACACCATCGGCGTGCGCGCCTCGTCGCCGAGCACGGCCTGGCGGAACGTCGCGTTGTCCAGGAGTTCGCGCCGCAGCCAGACCGCCAGGTCGCTCTCCCCGGCCATGCCGATCGTGAGGTCACTCGCGCCGTAGCCGGAGTAGATGCGCCCGAACCGTTCCTGGAGGTAGTCGCGCAGTCCCTCGGTGAGTGCCTCTCCCCCGACGAAGCCGTTCAGGTCATGCCGGTTCCAGTCGAAGCCGAGCTCGTCGAGGCGATCGCGCAGGTGCTTGAGGAAGGGCGGGTAGGCGCTGATGACGTACGTGTAGCCGGGTCCGAAGTGCGCGATGGTGTCGACGATCTTGTCGATGTCCGGTCCGGTGTTCTTCACCATGGCGACACGGGACATCGCGATGCCGGTGTTGGTGCCCGTCGCCCAGGCTCCCATCGAGAAGGCGTTGATGCAGAACAGCCGGCGTGACCCGAACAGCATCGTGACGTAGCCGGCGACGTTGCGGTGCACGGTGCCGAGCTCGCGCTTGGAGCGCATCCAGTTGTACGGCTTGCCGGAAGACCCGCTGGATTCGTCCACGACCGTGCCGGCGATGCGGATCCGCCCGTCCCAGCACCGCGCGTTCTCCGGGTAGCGGGCGACGTACGAGGCCTTGTCCGTCGGGGCGTACGAGTCCAGCCGCCACCAGCGGAACCGGAAGCCCCGGGCGTTCTGGAAGTGCCGGTATGCGGGTACATCCAGGTAGGCGTACTGGCACATCATCCACGCGTGCAGCTTGGCGAAGCGCCCCATCACCGGGCGGTAGTTGCGCGCCGTGACGCGCCACAGCGCCGGATGCAGCCGGTACGCGGAGTACGCGGACGTGAGAATCGCCGCGGTCGCCCGCAACGTGAACTGTCGGATCAGATTGGGACGGCTGTGTCCGTCCGCGGGTACAGGAATCGCCACCGTGCTTTTCCCCCTCGCCATCGGTGTGGTCCGAGGTTACCCGAGTCTCCCCCTCGCGAAACACCCAAGCACGTCCGAGACTCACCGCGTTGCGCAGGGTTTGGGACGTGCCTGGGTGTCTCGCGGAGGGAAACGGTTCAGAAGGGCAGCAGCGGGTCGACCGCGATGGCCAGGAACAGCAGCGTGCAGTACACGATCGACGCGTGGAACACACGCATGGGCGCCGGACCGTCACCCTTCACCGCGCGGTTGTACAGGCGGTGCGCTTCGTAGATGAACCAGCCGCCGAAGACGACCGCCGACACGGTGTAGACCAGGCCCATCGGCGCGACGGGGATCAGCAGCAGCGAGCAGATGACGGTCGCCCAGGTGTAGAGGATCACCTGCAGGCCGACCTGCGAGGTGCCGCGGGTGACACCGAGCATGGGCACGTCCACGGACTCGTACTGGTCCTTGTACTTCATGGACAGCGGCCAGTAGTGCGCCGGCGTCCACAGAAACACCAGCACGAACAGGATCACCGGTGCCCACGAGAACCTCGGGTCCACGGCTGCCCAGCCGATCGCGACCGGGAAGCATCCGGCGATGCCGCCCCAGATGATGTTCTGCTCGGTGCGGCGCTTGAGCCACATCGTGTAGATCACGACGTAGAAGAAGATAGCGATCACGGACAGGACCGTGGCAGCCGGCGTGGTGAACACGGCCAGCCAGACGGTGGAGATGATCGCGAGCGTCCACGCGAAGACCAGAGCGTTGCGCGGCGTGAGTTCGCCGGTGACGAGCGGACGGTCCTTCGTGCGCTTCATGTGCGCGTCCATGTCCCGGTCCAGGTACATGTTGAACGCCGCGGCGGACCCGGCGCTCATCGAGCCGCCGATGACGGTCGCGAGCATCAGCCAGAGGTTCGGCAGACCGTGCGCGGCGAGGAACATCACCGGCACCGTCGTCATCAGCAGCAGTTCGAGCACGCGCGGCTTGGTCAGCGCGACGTAGGCACGGATGGTACGTCCGAGGCTCTTGGACTCAGTCCGCCCGACGGCAGGAGACGTCGTGGTCAGCTCGATCGCCCCCTTCGTTCGACTTGGGCACAGAGTGCCAGTCTATGCCATCGGAACGGATGCTTCCGGCCGCAACATGGCGCCTCCTGCGGCCCGTGCGAGCACCCGAATCGGTATGCTGACGAAGGTAACCACATGCGCACGACTCCGGCTTCTCGCCGTGTCGAAACGGCCTCAGCGCCGTATGCACATGACCACTACATGGAAGGCGATCCGGTGACGGAACTTCGTTGGGATGAGATCGACAAGCGTGCCGTGGACACGGCGCGGGTGCTGGCCGCGGACGCGGTCGAGAAGGTCGGCAACGGCCATCCGGGCACGGCGATGAGCCTTGCCCCGGTCGCCTATCTGCTCTACCAGCGCGTCATGCGCCACGATCCCGCGGCTCCCCGTTGGATCGGTCGCGATCGCTTCGTGCTGTCCGTGGGCCACTCCTCGTTGACCCAGTACATCCAGCTCTACTACGGCGGCTTCGGTCTGGAGCTCACCGACCTCGAGGCGCTGCGGACCTGGGGCTCGCTCACTCCGGGTCACCCCGAATACGGTCACACCGCGGGCGTGGAGATCACGACCGGACCGCTCGGGCAGGGGCTCGCCTCGTCCGTCGGTTTCGCCTACTCCCAGCGCTACGAGCGTGGCCTGTTCGACCCGGACGCCGACGCCGGCACCAGCCCCTTCGACCACCACGTCTACGTCATCTGCGGCGACGGCGACATGCAGGAGGGCGTCACCAGTGAGGCCTCCTCCCTCGCCGGACACCAGCAGCTCGGTAACCTCATCGCGATCTACGACTCCAACCAGATCTCGATCGAGGACGACACGAACGTCGCCTTCACCGAGGACGTGCGCCAGCGCTACGAGTCGTACGGGTGGGACGTTCGCGTCGTGGACTGGAAGAAGACCGGCCAGTACATCGAGGACGTCCCGGAGCTGTTCGACGCCATTGAGGCCGCGAAGGGCGTGACGGACAAGCCGTCGCTCATCATCCTGCGCACCATCATCGGCTGGCCGTCGCCGGGCAAGCAGAACTCCGGCAAGATCCACGGCTCCGCCCTCGGTGCCGACGAGCTGGCCGCGACGAAGAAGGTGCTCGGCTTCGATCCCGAGCAGAACTTCGTCGTCGCCGACGACGTGATCGCGCACACCCGCGAGCTCGCCGAGCGCGGTGCTGCGGCGCACGCCGAGTGGGACGACGCGTTCGCCGCCTGGGGTGCCGCCAACCCGGAGCGCAAGGCTCTGCTGGAGCGCCTGGAGGCGCGGGAACTGCCCGCGGACATCGCCGACGCGCTGCCGACGTTCGAGGCCGGCAAGGACGTGTCCACCCGGTCGGCGTCAGGCCAGGTCATCAACGCGCTCGCCGCGAAGCTCCCCGAACTGTGGGGCGGGTCGGCAGACCTCGCCGAGTCGAACCTGACGACGATCAAGGACGCGCCGTCGTTCATCCCCACGCAGTGGTCCACGCACGAGTGGTCCGGCAACCCGTACGGCCGCGTGATGCACTTCGGCATCCGTGAGCACGCGATGGGCTCGATCCTGAACGGCATCGTGCTGTCCGGGCATACGCGCCCGTTCGGCGGAACCTTCCTGATCTTCAGCGACTACATGCGGCCTCCGGTGCGCCTGGCCGCGCTGATGGGAATCGCGCCGATCTACGTCTGGACGCACGACTCGGTGGCGCTGGGCGAGGACGGTCCGACCCACCAGCCGATCGAGCAGCTCGCCTCGTTGCGAGTCATCCCGAACATGACGGTGGTGCGACCCGCCGACGCCAACGAGACCGCGGTGGCGTGGCTCCAGGCGTTGAAGCACCACGACGGTCCGATCGGTCTCGCCCTGACTCGTCAGAACATTCCGGTGTTCGACCGTGGTGAGGGTCCGGCCTCGGGTGACTCCTTCGCATCGGCCGAGGGCGTCGCTCGCGGCGCCTACGTCCTGCAGGAGGCACCCGGCGGCACGCCGGACGTCCTGCTCATCGCGACCGGTTCCGAGGTCCAGCTCGCCGTCTCGGCGCGCGAGACCCTGGCCGGCGAGGGCATCAACGCCCGCGTCGTGTCCGCCCCGTCGCTGGAATGGTTCGCGAAGCAGGACGACGCGTACCGCGAGAGCGTGATCCCGGCCGGGGTCAAGGCCCGCGTCGCCGTCGAGGCCGCCTCGCCGGCCAGCTGGTGGCGCATCGTCGGCGACACCGGTCGTGTCGTCGGCATCGACCACTTCGGCGCTTCCGCTGATTGGAAGACGCTCTTCGAGAAGTTCGGGATCACCGCCGACCACGTCGTGCAGGCTGCCCGTGAGACCGTGAAGGAGAACTCATGACCACCCCGACCGAGGACCTCAACGCCACCGGCGTCAGCATCTGGCTGGATGACCTGTCCCGCCAGCGCATCACCTCCGGCAACCTCGCGGAACTGATCCGCACGCGCAACATCTCCGGGGTGACGACGAACCCGACGATCTTCCAGGGCGCGATCGGTTCCGGCAGCGCCGACTACAAGGACCAGGTGAACAGCCTCGCCGCGAGCGGCGCGGACGTGGACGCGACCATCGCTGCGCTGACCACGGACGACGTGCGCGACGCGGCCGACATCTTCCGGCCCGTGTACGACGCGACCGGTGGGGTGGACGGTCGGGTCTCGATCGAGGTCTCCCCCGATCTGGCGCACGACACCGACGGCACCGTCGCGCAGGCGAAGGAACTGTGGGCCACCGTCGACCGCCCGAACACGCTGATCAAGATTCCGGCGACCAAGGCGGGCCTGCCCGCGATCACCGCCGTGATCGGCGAGGGCATCAGCGTCAACGTCACGCTCATCTTCAGTCTGGAGCGCTACGCGGAGGTCATCGACGCGTACTACGCAGGCCTGAAGCTCGCACGCGAGAACGGTCACGACCTGTCGCAGATCCACTCCGTGGCGTCCTTCTTCGTGTCCCGCGTGGACACCGAGGTCGACAAGCGCCTCGAGGCCCTCGGCGGCGACGCACTGGCGCTGAAGAGCAAGGCCGGTCTCGCCAACGCCCGACTGGCGTACGAGCTCTACCAACAACGGTCCTCCTCCGCCGAGGCCAGCGAGCTCGCCGCCGCCGGTGCGAACCCGCAGCGTCCGCTCTGGGCGTCGACCGGTGTGAAGGACCCGGCTCTGCCGGACACCCTCTACGTGACCGAGCTCGTCGCGCCGAACACGGTCAACACGATGCCCGAGAAGACGCTCGAGGCGACCTACGACCACGGCGTGATCACCGGTGACACGATCACCCCGAACATTCCCGCCGCCCACGCGTTCTTCGACGATCTCGCCGCCGCCGGTGTCGATTTCGCCGATGTCACGCAGGTGCTCGAGGACGAGGGCGTGGCGAAGTTCATCGCCTCCTGGCAGGACCTGAAGAAGACGGTGCAGGAAGCGCTGGACGCCGCCCGATGAGTTTCGAGGTCCGCCTCTCCGGTCATCCCGAAGCCGTTGCGGCACACGTCGTGCCGCAACTGGTGGCGGACCTCGTCGCCTCCGGCGTCACGGCGGCCGACCCCACGCTGTGGGGGGCCGCCGCCGAGGCCGAGGCACGAGTCCGCCTCGGGTGGGTCGATGCCGTGATGGCGTCGCGCCCGCTCGTCGCTGAGATCGCCGCGCTGCGCGAGCAGTTCCTCGCACGCGGCGTGACCCGCTTCGTGCTGGCCGGAATGGGCGGATCCTCGCTCGCTCCGGAGGTCATCGCAGCGTCGTTCGACGTCCCGTTGACGGTTCTCGACTCCACTGCTCCCGGGGAAGTCCTGGCCGCACTGGACGGAGACGGCAGCGACGGCGGACTGACGCGGACCGCCCTGATCGTGTCTTCCAAGTCCGGTTCCACGCTCGAGACGGACTCCGCGCGTCGAGCGTTCGAGGCGCAGTTCCGCGATCTCGGCATCGACCCGGCCGAACGCATCGTCGTGGTGACCGATCCGGATTCCCCCCTCGCGCAGTGGGCCACGTCCGTCGGCTGCCGCGTCTTCACGGCCGACCCCAACGTCGGTGGACGCTATTCCGCGCTGACCGCCTTCGGCCTGGTTCCGGCCGGTCTCGCCGGCGCGGATGTGGGCGCCCTCCTCGACGAGGCCGAGGCGACCATGCTGACGGTCGCCGTGGATGCGCCCGACAATCCCGCGCTCGTCCTCGCGGCGGCCCTCGCCGGAACACCCGCGGACGGCGCGCCGCGGAAGGACAAGATCGCGCTCGTCTCTGACGGCACCGCCCCGGCGGGGCTGGCGGACTGGATCGAGCAGCTCATGGCCGAGTCCACCGGCAAGGAGGGCACCGGTCTGCTGCCGGTGGTGCTGCTGCCGGTCTCGCCGGAGATCGATGACGCGACGGATGATCTGCAGATCGTCCGCTTCGTGAACGACGTCGATGACACCGGCATGTTCGATGACACCTGGAGCGAGATCCTCGTCTCCGGCAGCCTCGGCGGCCATTTCCTGACATGGGAGTACGCGATCGCGATCGCCGGCCGCCTGCTCGGCATCGATCCGTTCGACCAGCCCGACGTCGAGGCGGCCAAGGCCGCCACCCGTCGGTTGCTGGAGGCGCGCCCCATCGAAGCACCCCCGGCATTCGTCGAGGAGGGCATCGAGGTGCGGGTGAGTGAACCCGACCTCGCCGCAGCCGGAACCGTGCGCGGCGTGCTCGATGAGCTCTGGACGCGCCTCGGTCCGGACGGGTACGTCTCCCTCCAGGCCTATGTGGACCGCGACGCTCTGCCCCAACTCGCCGGGCTCCGCGAGCTCGTCGCCGCCGATGCCGCTCGTCCGACGACGTTCGGCTGGGGTCCGCGCTTCCTGCACTCGACCGGGCAGTACCACAAGGGCGGTCCCGCGACCGGGGTGTTCCTGCAGATCCGGGAGCGCACCGAGGTGGACCTGGAGATCCCCGGGCGCACGTTCACCTTCGGAGAGCTGATCGCGGCGCAGGCCGCGGGCGATGCGGCAGTGCTCGCCGATCACGGACGTCCGGTCGTGACACTCACGCTCACCGATCCTCAGGCCGACATCCTCGGGCTCTTCGAAGCCGCCGACTGACACAGAAAACCCACCCCCACTGATGACCTCACCCATCTCCCGCGGGCACAACCCGCTGCGCGACCCCGACGATCGCCGGCTCAACCGCATCGCCGGACCGAGCGCCCTGGTGATCTTCGGCGTGACCGGAGACCTGAGCCGCAAGAAGCTCATGCCAGCCGTCTACGACCTCGCCAACCGCGGTCTGCTGCCGCCCGGATTCGCCCTGGTCGGTTTCGCCCGGCGCGAGTGGGAGGACCAGGACTTCGCCCAGGTGGTCCACGACGCCGTCAAGGCCGGAGCTCGGACGGAGTTCCGCGAGGACACGTGGAACCAGCTCTGCGAGGGCATCCGCTTCGTCCAGGGAACGTTCGACGACGCGGACGCGTTCGCACGCCTGAAGGAGACCCTCGACGTACTGGACGTCGAACGCGGCACGATGGGCAACCACGCGTTCTACCTGTCCATTCCGCCGAAGGACTTCCCCGTCGTGACCCGGCAGCTGCGCGAGTCCGGGCTGGTCGACGGAACCAACGACCCCGACCACTGGCGTCGCGTCGTGATCGAGAAGCCGTTCGGCGACGACCTCGCCTCCGCGCGGGCCCTCAACGAGGCGTTGGAATCCGCCTTCCCAGCCGACTCGATCTTCCGCATCGACCACTACCTCGGCAAGGAGACGGTGCAGAACATTCTGGCGCTGCGCTTCGCCAACGAGCTGTACGAGCCGCTGTGGAACCGCAACTACGTCGATCACGTGCAGATCACGATGGCCGAGGACATCGGCGTCGGCGGACGTGCGGGGTACTACGACGGCATCGGTGCCGCCCGTGACGTCATCCAGAACCACCTCCTGCAGCTGCTCGCCCTGACCGCGATGGAGGAGCCGATCAGCCTGGACGCGAAGGACCTCCGTGCGGAGAAGGAGAAGGTGCTCGCAGCCGTCTCGCTCCCGGCGGACCTCGCCACCGCGACCGCACGCGGCCAGTACGCCGGCGGATGGCAGGGGGGCGAGCAGGTGCTCGGCTTCCTCGAGGAGGACGGCATGAACCCGCAGTCCACGACCGAGACCTACGCCGCCATCAAGCTCGAGATCGACACCCGCCGCTGGGCCGGGGTGCCCTTCTACCTTCGCACCGGCAAGCGTCTCGGCCGCCGTGTCACCGAGGTCGCCGTGGTGTTCAAGAAGGCGCCGGAGCACCTGTTCTCCCGATCGCAGAGCTCGGAGCTCGGTCAGAACGCGCTGGTGATCCGCATCCAGCCGGACGAGGGCGTCACGCTCCGGTTCGGTTCCAAGGTGCCGGGTGCCGGAACCGAGGTCCGCGACGTGACGATGGACTTCGGCTACGGCCACGCGTTCACGGAGGCCAGCCCGGAGGCGTACGAGCGACTCATCCTCGACGTCCTCCTCGGGGACCCGCCGCTGTTCCCCCGACACGAGGAGGTCGAGCTGTCCTGGCGCATCCTCGACCCGATCGAGGAGTTCTGGGCCGCCGAGGGCGGTCCGCTGGAGCAGTATGACCCTGGTTCCTGGGGGCCCGCATCGGCCGACGACCTGTTGGCCCGCGACGGTCGTGTCTGGAGGCGCCCGTGATCTTCGATCTTCCCGACACCACGGTCTCTCAGGTCGCCAAGCATCTGGTGAAGGTGCGCGAGGAGGGCGGTGCCGTCGCCCTCGGCCGTGTGCTGACCCTCATCATCGCGACGCGCGACGAGGTGATGGAGGCCGCGATCGAGGCGGCCAACGACGCCTCCCGTGAGCACCCGATGCGCGTGATCGTGCTCACGACCGACGAGAGCGGTGACCCGCGCCTGGACGCGCAGATCCGCGTCGGCGGCGACGCGGGTGCCAGCGAGGTCGTGGTCCTGCGCGCGCACGGCGACGCGGCGTCCAACGAGGAGAGCCTCGTCACGGGGCTCCTGCTGCCGGACGCCCCGGTCGTCGTGTGGTGGCCGGATCACCCGCCGCACCGACCGTCCGAGAGCCCACTCGGCCGCATCGCCCAGCGTCGCATCACGGACGCTTCCACGCTGCCGCACGACGTCGATCGGGTGGCAGCGCTGGCGGGCGCTTCCGCCCCCGGTGACACCGACCTCGCCTGGACGCGCCTGACGCACTGGCGTGAGCAGCTCGCCGCCGTGCTCGATCAGCCGCCGTACGAGGAAGTGACCGCCGTCGAAGTGACCGGCGCCAGTGACTCCCCCTCGACGGGTCTTCTCGCGGCGTGGCTGCGCTTGCTGCTGGACGCGCCGGTGTCCTGGCGGTATGCGGACCGGGACGAATGGGGCGAGGGCATCAAGTCCGTCCGACTCACCCGGGCATCCGGCGACATCGTTCTGGAGCGTCCGGAACCCGGAATCGCCCGCTTGACGCAGCCCGGACAACCGGCTCATGATCTGTTGCTGCCGCGGCGGAGCCTGCGCGAGTGCCTCGCCGAGGAACTGCGCCGCTTGGACGCGGATCTGCTCTACGGTCGAGTCATCTCGGACGGATGGCGCCTGCTCGGCCCGGCGTCCACACACCAGCGCTAGGGGGAAGCACGCATATGGCTGAGAAGAGTGTCGTCGTCGTCCCGGACCCGGAGACCCTCGCGACGAGTGTCGCAGCGCGGTTCCTGGGAAAGGTCGCGCTCGGTCTCGCCGAGGAGCGGGACGTCCACGTCTCGCTCACCGGGGGGACGATGGGCATCGCCGTGCTGCGGGCGACCGCGGACAACCCGATGCACGAGATGATCGACTGGTCGCGTGTGCACCTGTGGTGGAGCGACGAACGCTTCGTTCCGCGCGCGGACGGTGACCGCAACGCCCGTCAGGCTCGCGAGGCCTTCATCGAGCGCATCGCGATTCCGGCGGAGAACGTGCACGAGATGCCCGCAACCGACGACGGCATGGACCTGGACGCGGCCGCGGAGCACTACGCCGCCGAACTCGCCCGCTTCGGATCCGACGCGCGCCCCTACCCGATCTTCGACGTCACGTTCCTCGGCGTCGGCCCGGACGGACACATCGCGTCGCTGTTCCCGGACCGCGACGAGATCCTGGTCACCGACCGCACGGCACTCCCGGTGCGCAACTCCCCCAAGCCTCCGCCCGAGCGCATCACGCTGACGCGCCCGGTCATCAACGCCTCACTGCGCGTGTGGATGGTCGTCTCCGGCGCGGAGAAGGCCGGTGCGCTGGGACTGATCCTGGCCGGGGCGAGCTACGCATCGGTTCCCGCCGCCGGCGCCAAGGGCACCGTCCGCACGGTGATCATCGTGGACGAGGCCGCGGCCGGCGAAGTGCCCCCCGAGCTCATCGACCCCGACTTCTGATCGCGAAACACCCAGGCACGTCCGAAACACTCCGCGTTGCGGGGTTTCTCGGACGTGCCTGGGTGTCTCGCGGTGTCAGTCAGAAAATCAGAGGCCGCGACGCTCGCGCAGCTGCGTGAGGGCGTCCTCCAGGAGAGAGGTCGCCTCCTCATCGCTGCGGCGCTCCTTCACGTAGGCGAGGTGCGTCTTGTACGGCTCGGGCTTGGCGACCATCGGCGGGTTGTCCTTGTCCTGGCCAGCCGGCAACCCGGAGTGCGGGCTGTCGATCGTCTCCGGGATCTCCTCCGCCGGTACATTGGCTGCGAAGTAGCGGACGGTCTCGTTGCCGAGGGCGTCCCAGTACGAGATCGCGACACGCTCGGCGTGGAAGCCGTGGTCCTGCTCGCCCATCGGGCCGGCGCCGACCCGCGTGCCGCGGATCGCGTTGCCACCGGTCGCCATCAGAGACCCTGGAACTTCGTCAGCAGGCCGAGCCCGACGATGGTGCCGAACCAGACCAGCGAGAGGATGACCGTGAACCGGTTGAGGTTCCGCTCGGCCAGACCGGACGAGCCGACCGTGGAGGACATGCCGCCGCCGAACATGTCGGACAGCCCGCCGCCGCGGCCCTTGTGCATGAGGATGAGCAGGGTCAGCAACAGGCTCGTGATGCCGAGCACCACCTGAAGCACGAACTCGATGATATCCACTGGTGTGAAAGCCTTTCGCGCACGACTCGGACAGCCGCACGAACCTTCAGTATACGGGGTGAGGAAGTTGCGTCCCGGAACGCACGCCGTCAGACGCCGACGTGGTTCTGGAAGCGGACGATGGCGGCGAACTCATCCACGACGAGGCTCGCTCCGCCGACCAGCGCACCGTCGACGTCGGGCTCGCGCATGAAGGAGGCGATGTTGCCCGACTTCACCGATCCGCCGTACAGGATGCGCGTGCGCGCGGCCGCCTCGTCGCCGAGTTCCTCCGCGATGACCTGACGCAGCGCGGCGCAGACGTCCTGCGCCTGCTGCGGCGTCGCCGCCTGGCCGGAGCCGATCGCCCAAACCGGCTCGTATGCGACGACGACGTCCGCCTTCGCGTCCAGACCGGACAGCGCAGTGCGCAGCTGACCGACCGGAACCGCGGCGGCGCCGTGCTCCTCCAGGTCCGCGGCGGTCTCGCCGACGCAGATCACCGGGACCAGCCCGTGCTTGAGTGCGGCCTTCGTCTTGGCCGCCACGACCTCGTCGGTCTCCGCGTGGTACTCGCGACGCTCGGAGTGGCCGATGATGACGTAGCGGCACTGCAGCTTCGCCAGGAACGCCCCGGAGATCTCGCCGGTGTAGGCGCCGGAGTCGTGGACGGAGACGTCCTGCGCGCCGAGCGCGAAGGGGATCTTGTCGGCGTCGATGAGCGTCTGGACGCTGCGCAGATCGGTGAACGGCGGGAAGATCCCGACCTCGACCGAACCGTCCTCGAACTTCGCATCCCGCAGCGTCCAGTGCAGCTTCTGCACGGTCGCCACCGCCTGCAGGTGGTCGAGATTCATCTTCCAGTTGCCCGCGATGAGCGGGGTACGAGCGGTCACGCCCATCCGAGGACCTCCAGTCCGGGAAGCTTCTTGCCTTCGAGGAACTCCAGGCTGGCACCACCGCCGGTGGAGATGTGGCCGAACGCGTCGTCGGCGAAGCCGAGCTGACGCACCGCGGCGGCGGAATCGCCACCGCCGACGACGGAAAGGCCGTCGACCTCGGTCAGCGCCTCTGCGACGACGCGCGTGCCGTTCGCGAAGTTCGGGAACTCGAACACGCCCATCGGACCGTTCCAGAACACGGTCTTCGAAGCGCGGATGATCTCCGCGAAGCGGGCGGCGGTGTCCGGACCGATGTCCAGCCCGATGCCGGCGGCACCGGCCGGGGTCGACTCGATCGCGTCCGCGGACACGGCCTCGAACGCGGCATCCGCGGCGAAGCGGTCGGCGACCAGGACATCCGTGGGCAGCACCAGCTCGACGCCGAGTTCGGCGGCCTTCGCGATGTAGCCGCGGACGGTGTCCAGCTGGTCCTCCTCGAGCAGGCTCGCGCCGACGGGATACCCCTGCGCCTTGAGGAACGTGAAGAGCATTCCACCGCCGATGAGCAGGCTGTTCACCCGCGGCAGCAGGTGGTCGATGACGCCGAGCTTGTCGCTCACCTTCGAACCGCCCAGGACGACCGCGTAGGGCCGCTCCGGGTTCTCGGTGAGACGGTCCAGGACCTCGAGCTCCTTCTGGATGAGCAGGCCCGCGGCGCTCGGGAGCGCCTCGGCCAGCTCGTACACGCTCGCCTGCTTGCGGTGCACGACGCCGAAGCCGTCGGACACCATCGCGTCGGCGAACGCGGCGAGACGGCCTGCGAACTCCTCCCGCTCCGCGTCGATCTTCGAGGTCTCCCCCGGGTTGAACCGGAGGTTCTCGATCACCGCGACGTCACCGTCCTGCAGGCCTTCGACCGCGGACGCGGCGGACTCGCCGACCGTGTCCCGGGCGAACGCCACCGGCTTGCCGAGCAGCTCCGACAGGCGCTGCGCGACCGGCGCGAGGCTGTAGCGCTCGTCCGGGGCGCCCTCCGGGCGGCCCAGGTGCGAGCACACGACCACGCGCGCGCCGGCGTTGATGAGGGTGTTGAGCGTCGGCAGCGAGGCGCGGACGCGGCCGTCGTCCGTGATCACGCCGTCCTTGAGCGGGACGTTCAGATCACAGCGGACGATGACGCGCTTGCCGGCCAGATCGCCGAGAGAGGAGAGGGTTCGCAGGCTCATCGCCGTTACAGGCTCTCGCCCACGAACTCGGTCAGGTCGACCAGACGGTTCGAGTAGCCCCACTCGTTGTCGTACCAGGCCGAGATCTTGACCTCGTTGCCCAGCACACGGGTCAGGCCCGCGTCGAAGATCGACGAGTGCGGGTCGGTGACGATGTCGCTGGAGACGATCTCGTCCTCGGTGTACTTCAGGTAGCCGGCCAGCGGACCGGACTCGGCGGCGGCCTTGTACGCGGCCTTGATCTCGTCCACGGTCACCTCGCGGGAGGCGACGACGGTGAGGTCGGTGATCGAGCCGGTGGGGACCGGAACGCGCAGCGCGAATCCGTCCAGCTTGCCCTTCAGCTCCGGCATGACCAGACCGATCGCCTTGGCGGCGCCGGTGGAGGTCGGCACGATGTTGACGGCGGCGGCGCGCGCACGACGCAGGTCGCTGTGCGGGCCGTCCTGGAGGTTCTGGTCGGCGGTGTACGCGTGCACCGTCGTCATGAGGCCCCGCTCGATGCCGAAGTTGTCGTTGAAGACCTTCGCCAGCGGTGCGAGGCAGTTGGTCGTGCAGGACGCGTTGGAGATGATCTGGTCGGTCTCCGGGTTGTAGGTGTCCTGGTTCACGCCCATGACGATGGTGCGGTCCTCGCCGGTGGCCGGAGCCGAGATGAGGACCTTCTTGGCGCCGCCGGCGATGTGCTTGCGGGCATCCTCCGCCTTGGTGAAGCGGCCGGTGGACTCGATCACGATGTCCACGCCGAGCTCGCCCCACGGCAGGTTCGCCGGGTCGCGCTCCTCGAAGACCTTGATCTTCGCGTCGCCGACCGTGATCGACTCGTCGTCGTAGGTGACGTCCAGGTCGAGACGACCCAGGATGGAGTCGTACTTCAGCAGGTGGGCGAGCGTCTTGTTGTCGGTGAGGTCGTTCACCGCGACGATTTCGAGGTCAGCACCCTGCGCGAGAGCCGCGCGGAGGTAGTTGCGCCCGATACGGCCGAAGCCGTTGATACCGATCTTGACAGACACGTAGGTCTCCCTGAGAGATGTTGCGCTTGCGCGCGGTTGATGGATTCAGATCGGGGACATCGGCGTCCCGACGGGGTGTCCCGTCGGGACGCCTCCGCCGCTTACGACAGTACCAGCAGCCCGTTGGCCTGCTTGCGGGCGACCTCGAAGCGCTTCTGGACGTTGTCCCAGTTCGCGATGTTCCAGAACGCCTTGACGTAGTCGGCGCGGACGTTCTTGTAGTCGAGGTAGTACGCGTGCTCCCAGACATCGAGCAGCAGCAGCGGGACGGTGCCCGCGGCGAACTGCGACTGCTGGTCGAAGAACTGCTGGATGATCAGGTTCTCGCCGATCGAGTCCCAGAACAGGCCGGCCCAGCCGGAGCCCTGGACGCCGAGGGCGGCGGCCTGGAACTGCGCCTGGAAGGCGTCGAACGAACCGAAGTGGTCGGTCAGTGCGGACTCGAGCTCACCGGTCGGCTTGTCGCCACCGTCCGGGGACATGTTGGTCCAGAAGATCGAGTGGTTGGTGTGGCCGCCGAGGTTGAACGCGAGGTCCTTCTCGAGCTTGTTGATGTTCGCGAAGTCGCCCTTCGAGCGGGCATCGGCCAGCTGCTCGAGGGCGGTGTTCGCACCGGTCACGTAGGCCTGGTGGTGCTTGGAGTGGTGCAGCTCCATGATCTGCGCGCTGATGCTCGGCTGCAGGGCCGAGTAGTCGTAGGGCAGCTCGGGCAGCGTGTACGTCGCCATTGTTCGCTTCTTCCTATCCGCGCCCGCATCGGGCGCCCATCGATGGTCCCCTTCACCGGACACGGTCGGGGCCGGACGTCTCTCATCCTAGTGAGCGGGTGCAGCGGCCGGGCCGTTCATGACCGTCCGCGACGATCCCCTCCTCACGCGAGAACGGCCCCCGGATGCCAGGCATTCCGGGGGCCGTTCTCGGGCGTGTCAGTCCATGGCGCCGGTAGGCACCGCGGCCTCGGTGTCCGGGACACCGTCGGTCTCGGCGCGCTTGTCCGCCATGGCCAGCAGGCGACGGATCCGGCCGGCCACGGCATCCTTGGTCAGTGGGGGCTCGGCGCGGTGGCCGAGCTCGTCCAGGCTCGCGTCGCGATGGGCGAGGCGCAGCTCGCCGGCTTGGCGAAGGTGGTCCGGAACCTCGTCGCCGAGGATCTCCAGCGCGCGCTCGATGCGGGCGCACGCGGCGACGGCGGCCTGCGCGGACCGGCGCAGGTTGGCGTCGTCGAAGTTCACGAGGCGGTTGACGCCGGCGCGCACTTCGCGGCGCTGGCGCATCTGGTCCCACTCGGCGGCGGTGCGTTCGGCGCCCATCACCGTGAGGATCGCGCGGATGGCGTCGCCCTCGCGCACGACGACCCGCGGAACACCGCGGACTTCACGCGCCTTGGTCGCCACACCGAGACGGTGCGCGGCGCCCACGAGCGCCATGGCCGCCTCGCCGGACGGGCAGCTGATCTCCACGGCTGCGGAACGGCCGGGCTCGGTCAGGGTTCCGGCGGCGAGGAAAGCCCCGCGCCAGATGGCCGCGAGATCGGCGCGGGAGCCGGTGGTCAGGCGATTGGGCAGCCCACGAACAGGTCGGCGACGCTGGTCCAGCAGGCCGGTCTGGCGGGCGAGCGTCTCGCCGCCCTCGATCACGCGGACCGCGAAGTGATTGCCACCGCGGGTGCCGGACGACTGGATGTGCGCGACGTCCGGACGGACTCCGTACAGTTCGACGAGGTCACGGGTGACGCGGCGAGCGAGCACCTCGGCGTCGAGCTCCGCCTCGACGGCGACGCGGCCGGCGATGGAGTGGAGTCCCCCGGCGAAGCGCAGAATGGTGGTCAGTTCGGCTGCCCGGACGGTCGGCCGCGGATCGCGAATGGCGACAAGCTCGCCTTTGACGTCGGCGGTCAGTGACACGATGATCCTCACATTTCGACCGTTGCCGGCCACAGTACGTCTACAGGGGGGAAGTGCGCGAAGCGCAGACCTGCCAGTCTACTCGCGTCCGCGGTCCCGATGCTTGACCCGCACCGCCACATCCGGGATGCCGCTGAGCCGCGTTGCGAGTTCGATGGCGGTCGCCACGGACCGGTGCTTCCCACCCGTACAGCCGATCGCGACGGTCGAGTGCGACTTGTTCTCGCGCTGGAAACCTTCCACGGCGATCGTGATCGCCCGTTGATACGCGTCGATGAATTCCATCGCACCGGGCTGGGAGAGCACGTACTCGGACACTTCGGGGTCCTCCCCCGTCAGCGGCCGCAACCGCTCGATCCAGAACGGGTTCGGCAGGAAGCGCATGTCCGCGACGAAGTCGGTGTCCGTGGGAACACCGTACTTGAACCCGAAGCTCATCACCGTGAGGGTGTGGCGGGCGGAACCGGCCTCACTGAACAGGTCCCCGACGTGGGTCACGAGCTGATGGACGTTGTAGTTCGAGGTGTCGATGACGATGTCGGATGCCTCACGGATCGCCCGTGATCGCTCTCGCTCGCGGTGAATGCCGTCCAGGATGGTGCCCTGACCCTGCAGCGGGTGCGGGCGTCGAACCGCCTCGAAGCGGCGCACCAGCACGTCGTCGGCGGCGTCCAGGAACACCACCCGCACATCCGAGCGGTCACGCAACTGGTGCATGACGTCGGGCAGCGTCGAGAAGAGGTTGCGGCCGCGAACGTCGACGACCGCGGCGACGCGCGGCATCGCACCGAGCCCGGACAGATCCAGCAGCGGCCGCAGCATCTGGGGCGGCAGATTGTCCACGACGTACCAGTCGAGGTCCTCCAAGGCGTTCGCCACGGTCGATCGTCCGGCGCCGGACATTCCGGTGACGATCAGGACCTCTCCGGATCGCTCGACGGGCTGGTCCACGCGACCTCCTTCGCTCGCTTCCAGTCTAGCCAGCCGAAAGATGCGCGTGGATGGACCCGGCCAGCGCCGGACCGATACCGGCCACCTCGGTGATCTCCTCGGGCGTGGCCTGCTTCAGCCGCGCGACGGACCCGAAGTGCTTCAGCAGCGCCTTGATCCGCGCCTCCCCCAGTCCGGGGACGTCGGCGAGGATCGTCGTGATGTCACGGCGCCGCTTGCGGCGCTGGTGACTGATCGCGAAACGATGGGCCTCGTCACGCAGGCGTTGGACGAGGTACAGCGCCTCCGACGTGCGCGGCAGGATCACGGGGAAGTCATCATCCGGCAACCAGATCTCCTCCAGCCGCTTGGCGATGCCGGCCAGGGCGATATCGGTGCGCCCGGAGTCGCGCAGGGCGCGCGCCGCGGCCGCGACCTGCGGCTGGCCACCGTCGACCAGCAGCAGCTGCGGCGGGTAGGAGAACCGTCGGCGCTTCGTCGGTGCTTCCTCGTCCTCCTCCGGTTCGGGTTCGTCCAGCCGGGCGAGTCGCCGCATGAGCGTCTGGTACATCGAGTCGGTGTCGTCGGTCGTCTCGGCGATCGAGAAGGTGCGGTACTGGTCCTTGCGGGGCAAACCGTCCTCGAACACGACCATCGAAGCCACCACGTTCGTCCCGGACAGGTGGGAGATGTCGTAGCACTCGATGCGGAGGGGCGCTTCGGCCAACCCCAGAGCCTCCTGCAGGTCGGTGAGCGCCTGCGTCCGCGCGACGTAGTCGCTCGAGCGCCGCGTCTTGTGCAGCAGCAGCGCCTGGCGGGCGTTGACGTCGGCGGTGCGGGCGAGATCGGACATCCGACCGCGTTGCGGAACCTTGACGTCCACGCGCTTGCCGCGTCGGTCCTGCAGCCAGACCTGGAGCTCGTCGACGCCCTCCGGCAGCGTCGGAACGAGGACTCGGCGGGGGATGTCGGCTGCGTCCGCCTCGCCGTACTCACGCTGCAGCAACTGGGCGACCAGTTCGGCCCCGGAGATGTCGATCTCCTTCTCGATCGTGGTGGCCCGGACACCGCGGACCCGGCCGCCGCGCACGATGAACTGCTGCACCGCCGCGGAGAGCTCGTCCTCGGCGATCCCGAACAGGTCCGCGTCGTCCTTCGGATCCAGCACCAGGGCGCTGCGGCTGAGCACGGCGTCGATCGAGCCGAGCTTGTCGCGATATGACGCCGCCGCCTCGTAGTCCATGGCGACCGAGGCGGCTTTCATCTTCCGGGTCAGGTCCGTGCGGAAGCGTTGGTCGGAGCCCGACATGAAGGCGATGAAGTCATTGACGATCTTGCGGTGCTCCTCGATCGTGACCTTCATCGAGCACGGTCCCCCGCACTTGCCGATCTGCCCCGGGAAGCACGGCCGACCGGAGGCCATCGCCTTGCGGTAGCTGGAATCGCTGCACGTACGGATCGGGAAGACCTTGATCATCTGATCGATGGTGTCGTGCACCGCCCAGACCTTGGGGTACGGACCGAAGTAGCGCGCCCCGCGGATGTTGTGGTTGCGCGTCACGATCACTCGAGGGGCCTCGTCCGCGAGGGTGATGGCCATGTAGGGGTAGGACTTGTCGTCCTTGTAGCGGACGTTGAAGGGCGGATCGAACTGCTTGATCCACATGTACTCCAGCTGGAGCGCTTCGACGTCCGTGCCGACCACGGTCCACTCGACACTGGCGGCGCTGGTCACCATCCGGCGCGTGCGCTCGTGCAGCGTCCGCAGCGGGGCGAAGTAGTTCGACAGTCGCTGGCGCAGACTCTTCGCTTTGCCGACGTACAGCACGCGTCCGGACGCGTCGCGGAACCGGTAGACGCCCGGGTCAGTGGGGATCTCCCCCGCCTTCGGCTTGTACGGGAGATGGTTCGCCATCAGCCGGCCTTCCGGAGGGACTCCCGCTCCAGCACCTCCGCCAGGAACACGCCGGTGTGGCTGTCCGGGTTGTCGGCGACCTGCTCGGGCGTGCCGATCGCGACGATCTCGCCACCGCCGGAACCGCCCTCGGGACCGAGGTCGATGATCCAGTCCGCGGATTTGATCACGTCGAGGTTGTGCTCGATCACGATCACCGTGTTGCCCTTGTCCACGAGGCCGTTCAGCACCTCGAGCAGCTTGCGGACGTCCTCGAAGTGCAGGCCCGTGGTCGGTTCGTCCAACACGTAGACGCTGCGGCCGTTCGATCGACGCTGCAGCTCCGTGGCGAGCTTGACGCGCTGTGCCTCACCACCGGAGAGCGTGGTGGCGGACTGGCCGAGGCGGACGTAACCGAGCCCGACGTCCACGAGCGTCTTCAGGTAGCGGTGGATCGCCTGGATCGGCTCGAAGAACTCCGCAGCCTCGGCGATCGGCATTTCGAGCACCTCGGCGACGTTCTTGCCCTTGTAGTGCACGGCGAGGGTGTCGCGGTTGTACCGCTTGCCGCCGCACACCTCGCAGTCGACGTAGACGTCCGGGAGGAAGTTCATCTCGATCTTAATCGTGCCGTCGCCGGAGCACGCCTCGCAGCGCCCACCCTTGACGTTGAAGCTGAACCGCCCGGGCAGGTAGCCGCGGACCTTCGCCTCCGGTGTCTCGCTGAACAGGGTGCGGATGCGGTCGAAGACACCGGTGTAGGTGGCCGGGTTCGAGCGCGGGGTGCGGCCGATCGGTGCCTGGTCGACGTGCACGACCTTGTCCAGCTCATCCAGACCGGTGACGCGCGTGTGCTTGCCCGGCACCGTGCGGGCACCGTTCAGGCGCGATGCGAGCACCTGGTACAGGATGTCGTTGACGAGCGAGGACTTGCCGGACCCGCTCACGCCGGTGACGGCGGTGAGCACGCCGAGCGGGAAGTCCGCGGTGACGTTCTTCAGGTTGTTGGCGCGGGCCCCGACGACGCTGAGCTGACGCTTCTTGTTGATGCGGCGACGCTTGGTGGGCAACGCGATGTTGCGGCGTCCGGAGAGGTAGTCGCCGGTGAGGGACTTCTTCTCCGCCAGCAGCTCGCGGTACGGACCGGAGTGCACGACCGTGCCGCCGTTGACGCCGGCGCCCGGACCGATGTCGACGATCCAGTCCGCGGCCTCGATCGTCTCCTCGTCGTGCTCGACGACGATGAGCGTGTTGCCGAGGTCCCGCAGGGTGGCGAGGGTCTCGATGAGGCGTCGGTTGTCGCGCTGGTGCAGACCGATCGAGGGTTCGTCCAGGACGTAGAGCACGCCGGTCAGACCCGAGCCGATCTGCGTGGCCAGGCGGATGCGCTGGGCCTCCCCACCGGAGAGCGTGCCGGCCGAGCGGGCCAGGTCGAGGTAGTTCAGACCGACCTGGATCAGGAACTCCAGGCGCAGGCGGATCTCGCGGAGCACCTGGGCGGCGATCTTCGCCTCCCGCTCGGTGAGCTGCACCGAGGTGAAGAACTCGAACGCGTCGGTGAGACTCAGCCAGGTGATGTCCGCGATGGACCGCCCGGCGACCTTGACCGCGAGCACCTCCGGCTTCAGGCGCGCGCCATCGCAGACCGGGCACGGCACCTCGCGGAGGTACTCGGACCAGCGCTGGCGCTGCGTGTCCGACTCGGCCTGGGCGAACTGGCGCTCGATGTACGGGATCACGCCCTCGAAGCCGGACGTGTACCGCATCTCACGGCCGTACCGGTTGCGCCACTTCACCGTGACCTTGAAGTTGTCGCCGCGCAGCACCGCCTCCTGCACCGACGAGTGCAGCTTGTGCCACGGCGTGTCCAGCGAGAAGTCCAGGTCGTCGGCGAGACCGGTGAGCAGGCGCTCGTAGTACTGGTACAGCCCCTTGCCCTGCGTGGTCCACGGGACGATGACGCCCTCGTTGATGGAGAGCTCCTCGTCGGCCAGGATGAGCTCGGTGTCCACCGACATTCGCGTGCCGAGGCCCGAGCAGGCCGGGCAGGCGCCGAACGGCGCGTTGAAGGAGAACGTCCGCGGCTCGACCTCGGTCAGCTGCACCGGGTGTCCGTTCGGGCAGGCGAGCTTCTCCGAGAACGACTGCCACGCGGCGTCGCCGGTCTCGTCCACGAAGTTGACCATTACGATGCCGTCGGTGAGCCCCAGCGCGGTCTCGAGGGAGTCGGTGACGCGACCGAGGATCTCGGGCGCCGCGACCAGTCGGTCCACGACGACGGAGATGTCATGCTTGTAGCTCTTCTTGAGCTTCGGCGCCTCGGCGAGCTGCACCATCTCGCCGTCGACGATGGCGCGGGAGAAGCCCTTCGCGCCGAGCTCCTTGAAGAGGTCGACGAACTCGCCCTTCTTCTGCGAGACGATCGGCGCGACGACCTGGAAGCGCGTGCGCTCGGGCAACTCCATCAGCTGGTCGGCGATCTGCTGAACGGTCTGCCGCTCGATGACGGCACCGCATTCGGGGCAGTGCGGCACGCCGACACGAGCCCAGAGCAGACGCATGTAGTCGTAGATCTCGGTGATCGTGCCCACGGTGGAGCGCGGGTTGCGGTTCGTCGACTTCTGGTCGATAGAGACAGCGGGGCTCAATCCCTCGATGAAATCGACGTCGGGACGGTCCACCTGTCCCAGGAACTGCCGGGCGTACGCGCTCAGCGACTCGACGTAGCGGCGCTGCCCTTCGGCGAAGATCGTGTCGAAGGCCAGGCTCGATTTGCCCGACCCGGACAGCCCCGTGAAGACCACCATCGCGTCCCGCGGGATGTCGAGGTCGACGTTGTGGAGGTTGTGGACGCGGGCGCCACGAACGGTGAGTTTGCCGGTGTCGGAAACAGGAACAATGGGCACCCGACAACTCTAGACGGGGCCACCGACATCAGACCGAGTGCGCTCTCAGCGACGCCCGGCGACCCGGACCGTCAAGAGCACGAGGGCGACCACCACCGCGGCGCCGGCGGGGGCCAGCCAGCCGAAGCTGACGCCGCCGGCGCTGCCGGCGATGAGTGTCGCGAGCAGACCCAGGAGTTGCGCCGGCACTTGGATGGTCAGGAACCGGACCCCACTGGCGCGCAGCGCTGACAGTGCGATCCGGCCGCCGAGCGGGAACGGCAGGACGAGCGAAGCCAGGACGACCAGCAGATGGACGCCGAACACGGCCAGCGCCGTGCGTGCGCCGTCGACCGGACCGAACAGCAGCGTGAGCCCGACCAGTGCGGCCGCGCCCCATGCCGTCAGCAGTCGGGGAACGACCACGCCGATGATCGTCGCGGCCGCGACCATGCCGACCCAGAACAGGGGTCCACCCAGGACAAGCGCCGTTCCCACCCCCACGAGAACCATCACCGCGCCGAGCACCCACACCGGCATCCAGGGGCCGATCCGCAGATCGTGTCGTGCCGCACTCATCGTCGCTCCCGCGCCATCGCCCCGAGCCGCGTGCGCAGGTCATCGGCGCCGGCGGCCCATTGCACCACGGCCGCACCGGCACGGTCGAGGTCAGCCAGGATCGCGCGCTGCTCCGCGAACAGCAGCCGGGCGGCGAGGTCCTGCTGCCGGGTCAGCCGGGCGAGGTCGGGTTTCGGCAGCGTGTCGACCGCGACGATGCGGTGGCCGCCGGCAGCCCATGTCAGAGCCAACCGGGAGGCGTCGCCGTCGAAGAAGGTGGAGAGGATGTAGATCACCGACCCGGCCGGGACGGGCGGGGTGCGTCGGTACCGCTCGTCGTCGGCGCGTGGCCCGATCGCGGACAGCGCAGTGAGCACATGGGCGAGCTGCCGCGCGCCGCCGCCGCTGCGGATCGACCGGCCGCGGAGGGCGAGCTCGTGCAGGGCGACGCGGTCGCCCGCGGCGATCGTGGCTTCGGCGATGGCGCGAGCGGCCTCCCGGGCCAGGTCGAGTGAGGTCACTCCGGACGCCTCGCTGTCACCGCTGCCCCACGACGCGACCACCGCGCCCAGATCGTCGGCGGTGTCGATCACGATCACCGTGCTGGCGTCGGAGAGGGCATGGGTGCGTCGCACGAACAACTCCCCCGGTCGGCGCGCGAGTCGTGCGGTCGCCCGCCAGTCGACGCGACGAAGCTCATCACCGGGGGCGAAGGGGTTGATGTCTCGGAAGTCGCCCCCGTGACCGATCCGCGTGCCCTCGTGCGCACCGTTCAAACCGGTCAGGCGCGGCGCCGGCGGGAGCGCGGTCAACCGGGCCGTGCCGGGAACCGCGTACCAGGTGACGTCGGTGCGCGGCGATGCCGGACCGGTGAGCGCGCCATCGGCGTCCACCGTCCGCGCGACGGCGGAGACCAGAGTCGTCGGACCGGAGTGCGCGACGTCGCTGGCCACGCCGATGACCCCGGCCGTCGCCGGCACGATCACGGTCCGCGTCCGACGGGGCCCCTGTTCCAGGACGGCCTCGACGAGCTCACCACCGGAGTTCACCCGCACCTCGCCGACGGCGCGGGTCCCCTGCGGGGCGAGCGTCCCGGTGGTGACGGACGTGTCGGCGGGGCGGGCCCGTCGCCCCCAGACCACGATCGCCCAGATCAGCGGGGCGAGCCCGCAGGCGACGACGTCCGCGCGACCGCTGACCAGACCGGCGCCGCCCAGAACGAGGCCCGTGAGGGCTGCGCCGAGAGCCGCCGGTCCGGCCGTCAGTGCGCGCGGGCGGGGCGTGCTCATGCGGCGACGGTGGGCGGCACGGCGACCTGAGCGACGACCTGCCCGACGAGCGTGCGCGGATCAACGCCTCGCGCCCAGGCCTGCGGGCTGAGCGTCAGTCGATGCGCGAGGACCGGGACGCTCACGCGCTTCAGATCGTCCGGGCGGACGTAGTCCCGGCCGTCCAGGGCCGCCAGAGCGCGACCCAGCAGCACGAGCGCCTGCGACGCGCGCGGCGATGCGCCGACGGCGACGTCGGCGAGTCCACGGGTGGCGCCTGCGAGGTCGACGGCGTACCGAGCGATGTCCGCGTCCACGTGGATCGCCTCCACCGTCTGCTGCATCGCGCGCAGTCCCGCGGCGTCGATCACCGGATCGAGGTGAGTCCGCTCCGTGCGCCGCGCCACGCGGCCGAGCACGATGTCGGCTTCCGCCGCCGGCTCGGGGTAGCCCACCGACAGGCGCACCATGAAGCGGTCCAGCTGCGCCTCCGGCAGGGCGTAGGTGCCCTCGAACTCGATCGGATTCGAGGTGGCGATGACGTGGAAGGGCTCAGCCAGCTCGAACCGCTGCCCCTCGACGGTGACCTGTCGTTCGGCCATCGCCTCGAGCATCGCCGACTGCGTCTTCGGCGTGGTCCGGTTGATCTCGTCGGCCAGGAGAAGACCGGTGAAGATGGGCCCCGGTCGGAAATCGAACTCTCCCGTCGCCGGGGCGTAGACGAATGAGCCCGTGACATCTCCCGGGAGCATGTCGGGGGTGCACTGCAGGCGCCGGAAATCCAGCCCCAATGCCTCCGCGAGGCTGCGCGCCGCCAGCGTCTTGCCCAGCCCGGGAACGTCTTCGAAGAGCACGTGCCCGCCCGCGAGGATCGTCGCCAGGGCGACGCGCAACGGCTCGTCCATGCCGACCACCACCGTGCGGACCCGCTCCAGCACTGCGGACCCGGTGCGCGCGACCTCCGCGATCTCGTCCTGTGTCATGGTTGCTCCTCTCGACCGCCGGCGGCGGTGCTCTCCCCCAGCGCCAGGACGTGTTCCACGGCCTGGCGGGCGATCTCCGGTTTCAACAGTGCGCTCTGCATTCCCGCGCCGAGGACGGCGTCGATCTCGGCCGTCCGCGACGGGTCTTCGAGCACGAGTCCGTGGACGGCGAGATGTCGCTGAGCCAGTCGACGCACGCGCCGTGCCAGGCTCGTCCGCGCGGCGCCGGTCTTCGGGTCGAAGGACCACGCCAGACGCGCGACGGAGGATGTCCGGATCTCCGAACGTGCCCGCGAGGACGCCGGAGGCCAGTCCATGGTCTCGCTGACAGTGCTCGGCAGCAGGGCCGCGATCACCATTCCGGCAGCGAGGATCCCCCACGCGACGGCGAACACGCCGCCCACGCCGAGCAACCAGGCGACACCGCCGGCCGCGGCGCCCGCGATCAGCGCACCGATGAATCGCCGCACGGTCATCGCCAGCTCTCCTCAATGCGTCGCAACGCGGACCGGGCCCGCTCGCGTTCGGCCTCTCCGGCACGGTGTCCGCCGAATCGAACGGCCTCGTACAGGCCGAGCAGCACCTGAGCGGCCTCCCGGGAGTTCGCGTCCCGCGCCACGATCCGCATCGCCAACTCCGCCGCGGTCTCGCTCGGCGCGCGCGTGATCCCCGCATCCGCCGCGCTCTCCTCCAGACCGACCCAGGCGGCGACCACGGCATCCCCGGGCTCGGCGCGCTCATCCAACCCGAGCAGGGCGGCCGCGACACCTCGCCGTACCGTCGGAGCATCGACCGCGGGTACCGCGGCGCCGACGAGATCGGCGGCGACGTCCGCGCCGGCGCGCGCCCGCAAGCGGCGGTCATTCCAGAGCCGCCGCAGCCAACGCACCAGCGCGATCACGAGGAGGACGACGATCGCGGTGAGGACGAGCCCGAAGATGATGGCGAGCACCACGCCGAGGCCCCGCAGGTTGCCGGGTTGCGCGTCCGTCGGCAGCGGGATCGGGGTGTCGTCAGCGCCCTCGGTCTGCGGGGGCATCCCGGACGGAGTCAGACCGGGTAGGCGCAAGGGGCCGAACGTCACCGGTCCTTGGAACACGGCGGCGACCATGATGAGGCAGAACAACGCGCCTGCGGCGAGCAGGGGCCCGAGCGCCGGTCGTCGCGGCGTGCGCGGGGTCTCGCGCGCAGGCGCCTGCAGGTCGGTCACCGCTCGATCGTCCCCCTCATGAGCGCCTCGTCGGGCTCGGTCTCAGGAGTCCAACGGTACGCGAGAGCCCGCGAACGGGCGCAGCGACTCGCGCAGGTCGCGCACCTGCTCCACGGACATGCCCACCGTGCTCATCACGGCCGGCGGGACAGCGAGGGCCCGCTCGCGCAGGGCGACCCCGGCCGCGGTCAGCACGATCTCCAGCCGCCGTTCGTCCTCGCCTGCGCGCCGACGGGTGACCAGACCCTGCGCCTCCAGCCGCTTCACCAGGGGCGAGGCGGTGGCGGCATCGAACGCGAGGGCATCGGCCAGTTCGCGCAACGAGCGGGGCGAGGACTCCCACAGCGCCAGCATGACGAGATACTGCGGATGGGTCAGCCCGAGCGGCTCCAGAATGGGGCGGTAGATCGCGACGACGTTGCGCGCCGCGGTAACCAGAGCGAAGCAGAGCTGCGCATCCAGCGAGAGGATGTCCGTGTCGTCCGTGGCCGTCATGCCCACAAGATAGCCCACGGATGTTTAGTACACTAAGGATCATGAGCGACAAACCCCGATTGCGTGACCGCATCCGTGAAGCCGGGGGGCTGTACGCCTACGTCAATGACACGATCATCAAGTACGCCGGTCCCCCGACGGTCGGCCCCTACGAGACCGAGCCGCCCGCGCAACCCGCGACGGCGCCGTGTCCGCTGTGCGGCCACCCCATGAGCGAGCATGAGTTCGACCGCACCGGCGAGCGCACGCTGATGCACTGCCCCATCTGAGCGGAATCACTCGGCGTCGCTCTCGAGCGCCTGGTCCTCGATCCCGCGGTCAGACGGCGGACCCGCGTCAGGCGTGTCCGGCCCGTTCCATCGCCCGCAGCTCCTTCTTCAGGTCCTGCACCTCGTCGCGCAGGCGCGCGGCGAGTTCGAACTTCAGCTCCTCGGCCGCGGTCAGCATCTGCTCGGTGAGGTCCGCGATGGTGTCCTCGAGCTGCTGCGCACCCTCCGCGGCGATGCCCTCCCGCTTCTTGGTGCCCTTCCGGCCCTCACCGCTCTTGGTCTTCTTGCGTTGCAGCAGGTCCTTGGTGTCGGCGCCCTCGCGGGCGAGGACCTCGGTGATGTCGGCGATGCGCTTGCGGAGCGGCTGCGGGTCGATGCCGTTCTCGGTGTTGTAGGCGATCTGCTTGGCACGCCGGCGCGTGGTCTCATCGATCGCGTTGCGCATCGAGTCGGTCATGACGTCGGCGTACATGTGCACTTCACCGGAGACGTTCCGCGCCGCACGACCGATGGTCTGGATCAGCGAGGTACCGGAGCGGAGGAAGCCCTCCTTGTCCGCGTCGAGGATCGCGACCAGCGACACCTCCGGAAGGTCCAGACCTTCACGCAGCAGGTTGATGCCCACGAGCACGTCGTACACCCCGGCACGCAGTTCGGTCAGCAGCTCGACGCGACGCAGCGTGTCCACGTCGGAGTGCAGGTACCGCACGCGCACGCCGTGCTCGCCGAGGAAGTCGGTGAGCTCCTCGGCCATCTTCTTCGTCAGCGTCGTGACCAGGACGCGCTCGTCGCGCTCGACCCGCAGCCGGATCTGCTCCAGCAGGTCATCGATCTGCCCCTTGGACGGCTTCACGACGATCTGCGGGTCGATCAGTCCGGTCGGACGGATGATCTGCTCGACCACGCCGTCCGCGATGCCCATCTCGTACTTGCCCGGCGTGGCGGAGAGGTACACCGTCTGCCCGATGCGGTTCTTGAACTCGTCCCAGCGCAGCGGCCGGTTGTCCATCGCGCTCGGCAGCCGGAAGCCGTGCTCGACGAGCGTGCGCTTGCGGGAGGCATCGCCCTCGTACATCGCGCCGATCTGCGGCACGGTGACATGCGACTCGTCGATGACGAGGAGGAAGTCGTCCGGGAAGAAGTCCAGCAGCGTGTGGGGAGGCTCGCCGGGCATCCGACCGTCCAGGTGCCGGGAGTAGTTCTCGATGCCGGAGCAGAAACCGAGCTGCTGCAGCATCTCCAGGTCGAACGTGGTGCGCATCCGCAGCCGCTGGGCCTCCAGCAGCTTGCCCTGGCCCTCGAGCTCGGCGAGCCGCTCGGCGAGCTCGTGCTCGATCGTGCCGATCGCGCGCTGAACCGTATCCGTCCCGGCCACATAGTGCGATGCGGGGAAGATCGGCACGGCGTCCAGGCGGTCGATCACGTCGCCGGTGAGCGGGTGCAGGCGGTAGAGCGCCTCGATCTCGTCGCCGAAGAGCTCGATCCGGATCGCGAACTCCTCGTACACCGGGATGATCTCGATCGTGTCGCCGCGCACGCGGAAGTTGCCGCGCGAGAAGTCCAGGTCGTTGCGGTTGTACTGCATGGAGATGAACTGCCGGATCAGGGCGTCGCGGTCGTACCGCTCCCCCACCTGCAGCGCCACCATCGCCCGCAGATACTCCTCCGGTGCACCGAGACCGTAGATGCAGGACACCGTGGAGACCACGACCACGTCACGGCGGCTGAGCAGAGAGTTCGTCGTGGAGTGCCGGAGCCGCTCGACTTCGGCGTTGACGGACGAGTCCTTCTCGATGAAGGTGTCCGTCTGGGGCACGTACGCCTCGGGCTGGTAGTAGTCGTAGTAGGAGACGAAGTACTCCACCGCGTTGTGCGGCATCAGATCCCGGAACTCGTTCGCGAGCTGGGCGGCGAGGGTCTTGTTGTGCGCCATCACGAGCGTGGGCCGCTGCACCTGCTCGATCAGCCACGCGGTCGTGGCGGACTTGCCGGTACCGGTGGCACCGAGCAGAACGACATCCGTCTCCCCGGCGTTGATGCGCTGCGCGAGTTCGGCGATCGCCTGCGGCTGATCGCCGGAGGGCATGTACTCGCTGACGACCTCGAACGGACGAACGGCGCGGGTGGGCTGACGCATGGTTCCAGCCTAGGACGCACCACGGACACCGGGACGGGCGTCCGCGCACCGCGAAAGCACCGCTCCGAAAGCGCCACCGGATAGTCTGAGCGACGTGATCGAGTTCCTCGTGGGATCCTCCCTGGCGGGCGCGGCCGGCTTGAACGCCTGGATCCCGCTCCTCGCGCTCGGGCTACTCGCGCGGTTCACCGACATCATCACGCTTCCGGCCGGCTGGTCCTGGCTGACCAGTGACGTCTCACTCTGGATCATCGGTGCGCTGCTGGTGGTGGAGATCGTCGCCGACAAAGTCCCGGCCCTGGATACCGTCAACGACGTCATCCACACCGCGATCCGTCCGGCCTCCGGGGGCATCGTCTTCGGAGCCGGCGCATCTGCCGAGGCGCTGAAACTGGATGATCCGGGGGCGCTGGCGGGGATGAACTGGACACCGGTCATCGTCGGCGTGGCGATCGCGCTCGGCGTCCATCTGCTCAAGGCGGTCGCCCGACCGGTCGCCAACATGGCCACGGCGGGCCTCGCGGCCCCGGTGCTGAGCACCGCCGAGGACGCGGCGTCGATCACGATGTCGGTCCTGGCCCTGCTGGTTCCGATCCTCGCGGTCCTCGTCGGGCTGGCGGTGATCGCCGGTCTGATCTGGATGGTGGTGCGTCGCATCCGCCACCGACGGGCGAAGCGCGCCACCACACAGCCGGTCTGAATCGAGCATCACGCGGCCAGTCGCCGCAGAATGTCCAACAGCTCGCCGCGGTCCGCGACGACACCGAAGAACTCCGCGTCGACCTGCTCGACGATGGCCACGGCGCGCGCGGCGAGGTCGACACCGACGTCCGTCACTCCGATGACCCGGGCGCGGGCGTCGTCCGGGTCCGGGTCGCGGGTCAGCAGCCCGCGGTCGGCGAGGTTGCGGACCACTTGCGACGTCATCATCGGATCGGTGTTCGCGTGCTCCGCGATGCGCCCCTGACGCGGTTCCTCCCCAGCTACACGTGTCAGCCACCAGGCGCTGGCGAGCAGAACGAACTGGACGTGCGTGAGGCCGAGCGGGCGCAGAGCGGCGGCGATCGCCCGCTGCCAGCCCAGCGTCGCGCGCCAGAGCAACAGGCCGGGGCTGTCCGCGGGCGACAGCGAGTCAGCCACCGGCGCTCTCCGCCCGTCGCGCCAGCGATGCGATGACCTCGGCGAAGTCGGAGGTCACTCCGGCGCCGACCTCGGCGGCCGGCTCGTCCGGCCCGTCGACGTCGCACCGATAGGTGATGCGCGTGCCGTCGTCCTCGGGTTCGAGTTCATGCGACACGCGTACGACCACCCCGGCGTCCGGCACCTCGGTGACGTCCCCGAATCCGTGGTTCTCGCGTACCCAGGCGAGGTGGAACGGCAGCTCCGTCCCGTCCGGGAACACCATGACCGCCGTGGTTCCGGCGGCGAACGGGCCGTCCATCCGCACGGAGGCGACGCCGGCGTTCCACTCCCACCAGCGCTCCGGCGCCGCGAACAGCGCGTAGACCTCCGCCGGCGACGCGGCGCTGTGGTCGATCACTTCTCTGGTCCACATCTCGACCCTCCGATCAATTGCTATGCGCGCATAGTACCTCGCCAGGGGGCATGCCGTCCACGCCTCCTCCGCCGATGTCAGTCGGAGGCCGCGGCCAGCCGCTCCCACAGCGCGTCCGTCTGCGCGAGGGTGGCCTGCACCGTGGACGAGGTGTCGATCACCACGTCCGCCAGTGCGCGCCGCTGGGCATCGGACGCCTGCGAGGCGATGCGGCGCTCGGCGTCCTCCGGAGCGAGGCCGCGAAGGTCGATGAGGCGCTGCACGCGGAGCTCCGCCGGGGCGTCGGCGACGATGATCAGGTCCCACTCACCCGCGCCGCGCGCCTCGGCGAGCAGCGGAACGTCGTAGACGACGACGGCGTTCGGGTCGGCCGCGAACGCCGCATCGAAACGGCGGCGCGATTCGGCTTTCACCGCCGGGTGCACGATCGCGTTCAACGCGGCCAGCCGATCCGGACGTCCGAAGACCGCGGCACCGAGGCGAGCACGATCGAGGACGCCGTCCACCACCATCTCGTCACCGAATTCGGCCGCGATCTCCTTCAGCAGCGGGGCATGCGGAGCCTGCAACTCGTGGACGATCGCGTCCGCGTCGATGACGACGGCACCGTGTTCGGCGAGGCGGGCAGCGATGGTGGACTTCCCCGAGGCGATGCCTCCGGTCAGGGCGATGAGCGGCATGTTCTCATCCTGCCAGTCCGAAACGGAACCGGGGGCCGGGACCCGTAGGCCCCGACCCCCGGGTCGGATCAGTTCAGAACTGGATCAGGCGTTGCCCGACAGCTTCTCGCGGAGAGCCGCGAGAGCCTCGTCGTCCGCCAGCGTGCCGGCACCGTTCGAGTCGGAGGAGAAGGACGAACCGGCGTCGAAGCCGTCGTTCTGCGCCTCGGCCTCGGCGGCCTTGATGACCTGAGCCTTGTGCGCCTCCCAGCGAGCCTGGGCAGCGGCGTACTCGGCCTCCCAAGCCTCGCGCTGAGCGTCGAAGCCGTCCTTCCAAGCACCGGTCTCGGCGTCGAAGCCCTCCGGGTACTTGTACTCGCCGTTCTCGTCGTACTCCGCGACCATGCCGTACATGGCCGGGTCGAACTCGGTGCCGTACGGGTCAACGGACTCGTTGGCCTGCTTCAGCGAGAGCGAGATGCGACGACGGTCGAGGTCGATGTCGATGACCTTGACGAAGACCTCTTCGCCCACCGAGACGACCTGCTCGGCCAGCTCGACGTGCTTGCCCGACAGCTCGGAGATGTGGACGAGGCCCTCGATGCCGTCCGCGACGCGAACGAACGCACCGAACGGAACCAGCTTGGTGACCTTACCCGGCGTGACCTGGCCGATGGCGTGGGTACGCGCGAAGACCTGCCACGGGTCCTCCTGGGTCGCCTTCAGCGACAGCGAGACACGCTCGCGGTCCAGGTCGACCTCAAGGATCTCGACGGTGACCTCCTGGCCGACCTCGACGACCTCGGAAGCGTGCTCGATGTGCTTCCAGGACAGCTCGGAGACGTGCACGAGGCCGTCCACGCCACCCAGGTCAACGAACGCACCGAAGTTGACGATCGAGGAGACGACACCCTTGCGAACCTGACCCTTGTGCAGGTTGTTGAGGAAGTGCGTGCGGGTCTCGGACTGCGTCTGCTCGAGCAGAGCGCGGCGCGAGAGGACGACGTTGTTGCGGTTCTTGTCCAGCTCGAGGATCTTCGCCTCGATCTCCTGGCCCAGGTACGGGGTCAGGTCGCGGACGCGGCGCAGCTCGATGAGCGAGGCCGGGAGGAAGCCGCGGAGGCCGATGTCGACGATGAGGCCACCCTTGACGACCTCGATGACCGAACCGGTGACGACACCGTCGTTCTCCTTGATCTTCTCCACGTCGCCCCAGGCACGCTCGTACTGGGCGCGCTTCTTCGACAGGATCAGACGGCCTTCCTTGTCCTCCTTCTGGAGAACGAGGGCCTCGACCTGGTCGCCGACGGAGACGACCTCGTTCGGGTCGACGTCGTGCTTGATGGAGAGCTCACGCGAGGGGATGACACCCTCGGTCTTGAAGCCGACGTCGAGCAGAACCTCATCGCGGTCGACCTTGACGATCGTGCCCTCGATGATGTCGCCGTCGTTGAACGACTTGATGGTCAGTTCGACCGCGGCCAGGAAGTCCTCAGCGGATCCGATGTCGTTGATCGCGACCTGCTTGGTGGCCGGGGCGGTCGTTGCGTTAGTCATGTAGTGGGTTGTCCTTGTATGGATGGGAAGTCGGGCTTCAGCGCAGGCACGCGAACGTGCGATGCGTGTGAAGCAGTGGATTGGTTTTTCCGAACGGACGAGATCCGTCGGGCGCGCTCGAGAGGAGTTGCTCCAGTCGATTGACACTCAAGGTTATCAGAGTGCGGGGCTGCCGTGCGCCTCAGTGGGCACGCTCTTCGCAGGCGACGCACCGGGTGGCGAACGGTCGGGCACGCAGACGCGCGACGGGGATGGCGCGGCCGCAGTCGATGCAGACGCCGTACTCCCCCGCGTCCATCCGCACGCGGGCTGCGGCGATGGCGGCGAGCTCGGCGATGGTGTCCTGCTGACGGGAACGGACCATCGTCCACTCGGCCGACAGCGGCACGCCCTCGGGGTCGTGCTCATCGTCCGCGACGCCGTCGCCACGGGCTTCGGAGACCTCGGCGAGCGCCGCGTCCGCGTCGGCGAGACGGCGGTGCGCCTCGGCCTCGCGATCGTCCAGGAGCGCCTGGAACTCGCGGCGGTGCGTGTCGTCCATCCGTGAACCCTACGCCGGTCGCGGGTAGCGTGTGCGGTGTGCGCTTGACCTCCACCTTCCGCGCCACGGCGCGCACCTCGTTGCTGCAGGTGCTGAAGTCCGCTCTCGCGGCCGGGTTGTCGTGGGTCGTCGCCGAACTGCTCATCCACGGTCAGCCGCCGGTGTTCGCGGCGATCGCCGGGCTGCTCGTGGTGCAGCCGAGCGTCAACCAGTCGTTCGCGAAGGGCATCGAGCGCAGCGTCGGCGTGATCGTGGGCGTGCTGGTCGCGTCCGGGTTGGCGATCCTGTTCGGTGCGGCGTGGTGGGTGGTCCTCGTCGCCATGACCGCCGCCCTCCTGCTGGCGTGGGGGCTGCGGATGACGCCGGGGTCGGCGAACCAGATCGGCATCAGTGCGCTGCTGGTCATCGCGCTGGGGGCGTCGACGCCGGAGTATGCGGTGCATCGGGTGGTGGAGACCGTGCTCGGGGTGGTGATCGGGTTCATCGTCAACATCGCGATCGTGCCGCCCGTTGCGCTGGCGCCCGCGCAGCGCGAGGTGCGGGCCTTTCTCACGGAGCTGTCGGCGCGCCTGTCCGCCCTCGGTCGTGCGCTGGCGCGCGAGACGACCGCGCCGGAGCGGACGGAGATGATGATCGAGGTCCGGTTGCTGCGTCCGATGCTTGCGAAGGCGTTGGCGCGCATCGATACGGCTGAGGACACGTTGACGCTGAATCCCCGCGGGCGTGCGGTGCGGGCGCGGGTGGCCGAGCTGCGGCACATGGTTGATGCGGTGGCGCCGATCGTGACGCAGTTGATCGGCATGACGCGGACATACGTCGATCGCGCTGTTCCCGGCCTCGCGGATGACGCATCGGTCGAGGCCATCTCGGAGCAGCTGTCCCGCGCGGCGCACGATGTGGACGTGCTGCGCTCGCGCGTCCCGAACCCGGACGGGCATGGCGAGGAGGCTGCGCCGGTGCGGGCCGAGCCGCCCGCGCTGACCCGCCCGCTCCGGATCACCGAGCCGAGTGGAGACCACTGGGTGCTCGTCGGCTCGCTGCTGGTCGACATGGAGCGCATCCATGCGGCGTTGACGGAGCTCGTCGACTGACCGCTGGTCGTTGGCTGCGCGCGGGCGGAACGTCGTTCGTGCGAGGTGATCGGGTTGCGTTCCATCGTGGTCGCGTTCATTTCGCTTAAGACGACACGGGTTGTCGGGGTGGTGCTGTTCGAGTTTCGGCGCGCGGATTGCGGGGTGGTTGCGTCGGGTGCGCTCGGGGCGCTTTCGTTACGTTGCGTTCGGCGCTGCGGGTTCCGGCATGCGTGCGTTTTCGGCTTAAGACCGCCCGCCAGGTCTCGACTCTCGTCGCCGGCTCGCGTCCCGAGGTGGCCGACGCCGCGCCGGTCGCCGACCCACTCTCGGTTGTTGGGCGAGCGCCGGCGCGACGGGCCGTCGCGAGGGGCGGGGCGGCCGTGGTGCGGACGGAGTTCTCCCCACGCATCACGCACCCCGCTTCGGCTGGCCCGTGGCCCGTGGGCCGGTGGGTTGCCAGGATTGTGTGGGGTCGATCCAGTCGGGTGGTCGTACTTCGGGGACGCCGTCGTTCATCCGGATGTCCCAGTTCATGCGGTCGATGAATCGGTGGTGGTGCCAGCAGATCAGCACCCCGTTATCGACATCCGTTTCACCGCCCCTGGACCATTCCTTCACGTGGTGGATCTCGCACCACCGGGCCGGGGTGTGGCATCCCGGGATCACGCAGGACCGGTCCCGGACGGTGATCGCTCGCCGCTGGTCGGGGGAGAAGAAGCGCTTGTCGATGGTGAGCTTGACGATGCGTCCGTTGGGGGCGGTGGTGAGGTGTTGGATGGTGCCACAGCATCCGACGTGCTTCGCCGCGGCGAACGGCACCGGCACATCCGTGCCCGTCGCATCGGCTCCGGGGATCGTGGCCCACCCCTGTCCGGCACGAACGGTGTCTTCGGTCGCGTGGATCACGAGGAC
>NZ_LN648874.1:0-631941 GCF_000826185.2 Microbacterium gorillae
GGTGGCCGTGGCGGGTGGGGGCGGGTTCGGCCGCGTCCAGCTCGCTGACGGGCTGCTCTTCGCCGCGGTCGCGGTGTGCGCGCTGGCGTACGCGGAGGGTGGCATCCTGTCCCGGAGCCTCGGTGCCTGGCAGACGATCTCCTGGGCGTTGGTGGTGGCAGCGCCCGTCATGCTGGTCCTGACCATCGTGGCGGTGAGCGATCGCCCGCCGGTCGCCACGCCCACGGAATGGCTGTGCTTCGCCTACCTGGGCTCGGTGAGCATGTTCCTCGGCTTCGTCGCGTGGTATCGCGGTCTCGCGATCGGACCGCTCGCGCAGGTCAGCCAGATCCAGCTCCTGCAACCCGTCTTGAGCATCGGCTGGGCCGCACTGCTCCTCGGCGAGACGGTGTCCGGATGGACGGTGCTCGGCGGTGCGGCCGTGCTCACGTGCGCCCTGGTGGCCGTCCGGATCCGGTCCATCTCGCCCACCCGGCCTCGACCGGACCGACGGCGACCGCGAAAGCCGGATCGGTCGGACGGGCGGGCCGGTCGCGCCGGGTAACCTGGAGGTTGATCCAAGGAGGACCGTGACCGTCACCCTGCTCGGCGCCGCCGAGATCCGTCGCCTGGCCGCCGAACTCGACGTGACCCCCACCAAGAAGCTGGGGCAGAACTTCGTCGTCGACGCGAACACGGTCCGCAAGATCGTGACGGCCGCGGACGTCCGCGCGGGCGAGCATGTCGTGGAGGTCGGACCGGGCCTCGGCTCGCTCACCCTGGCGATCCTGGAGACCGGCGCCCGCGTCACCGCCGTCGAGATCGACAAGCGTCTCGCCGCGCACCTGCCGTCCACCGCCGCCGCGCACGGCGTCCCGGAGGACGCGCTCACCGTCATCACCTCGGACGCGCTGCGCGTGGACGAGCTGCCCGGCGAGCCGACCGTCCTGGTGGCGAACCTGCCGTACAACGTCTCCGTCCCGGTGCTGCTGCACTTCATGGAGACCTTCGATCACCTTCAGCGCGGCGTCGTGATGGTGCAGTCCGAGGTGGGGGAGCGCCTGGCCGCCGCACCCGGCTCGAAGATCTACGGCAGCCCCAGCGTGAAGGCCGCCTGGTACGGCGCGTGGCGCCTGGCCGGAACCGTGTCGCGCCAGGTCTTCTGGCCCGTGCCGAACGTCGACAGCGTGCTCGTCGGCTTCCGTCGCGACCCGGAACCGCGCGGCACCGAGGCCGAACGTCTCGCGACGTTCGCGATCGTGGACGCCGCGTTCAATCAGCGTCGCAAGATGCTGCGCCAGGCTCTGTCCGGCGTGCTCGGCGGCAGCGCCGCGGCGGCGTCCGAGGTCCTGGAGCGCGCGGGCGTCGACCCGACCCTGCGCGGTGAGAACCTCACCGTGGAGGACTACCTCCGCATCGCGCGCGCACTGGCCTGACGCACGGGATGGGTCCCGTGCTCGCTGGGCAGCCGATAGCCTGAACGGGTGAGCGAGAACCCCCGTTTCCTCCCCGGAGTCCCTGACACCCACCGCCCCTGGCAGGCTGCCGCGGACCGTTACGACGGCCGCGGCTACCGTCAGGTGGGCACGTCCGGGCTCTACCTGCCGCCCGTCTCGCTGGGACTGTGGTGGAACTTCGGCGACAACGTCCCGTTCGATGACCAGCGCGCGCTGCTGCGCCACGCGTTCGACTCCGGAATCACGCACTTCGACCTGGCCAACAACTATGGCCCGCCCTACGGGTCGGCCGAGACGAACTTCGGCCGGATGGTGCGGGAGGACTTCCGCCCCTACCGCGACGAGCTCATCGTCTCCTCGAAGGCCGGCTGGGACATGTGGCCCGGGCCGTACGGCTATCTCGGCACGCGCAAGTATCTGATCTCCAGTGCGGACGCCTCGTTGCAGCGCCTGGGACTGGATTACGTCGACGTGTTCTACTCCCACCGCGCCGACCCGGACACGCCGGTCGAGGAGACGGTCGGAGCGCTGGACACGCTGGTCCGCCAGGGCAAGGCGCTGTACGTCGGCATCTCCTCGTACAGTGCGGAGCGCACCGCGGCCGCGGTCGCCGCCGCTCGTGAACTCGGCACGCCGCTGGTGATCCACCAGCCCTCGTACTCGGTCCTGAACCGCTGGATCGAGGACGGCCTGACGGACGTCCTGCGCCGTGACGGACTGGGCGCCATCGCGTTCACGCCGCTCGCGCAGGGGCTCCTGACGAACAAGTACCTCGGCACCGGTGACGTCCACCGCACGCAGGCCCGCCTCGTCGGCCAGCCCACCGAGAAGGATCGTGCCGGGCTGCGTGCCCTGAACGAGATCGCCGCCGCGCGTGGGCAGTCGCTCGCGCAGCTGGCGATCCAGTGGGTGCTGCGCGACCCGGTGGTCGCGTCCGCGCTGATCGGTGCGTCCCGTCCGGAGCAGCTGGATGAGAACCTCGCCGCGCTGGAGGGTGCACCCTTCGACGACGCGGAACTCGCGGCGATCGACGCGCACGCGAACGACATGGACGTCAATCCGTGGGCGGGATCGTCGGACCTGTGAGCGAGAGCGTACGGGTCCGGGCTCCCGGCAAGGTCAACCTCTACCTCGGAGTGGGGGAGCTGCAGCCGAACGGGTACCACGAGCTCGCGACGGCGTTCCAAGCCCTCTCGCTGTACGAGGACGTCACGGCGACCGCCGCACGCGATTTCCAGATCACCGTGGAGGGCGACGTCGACGTCTCCGGCGTGCCGCTGGATGAGACCAACCTGGCGATGCAGGCCGCGCTCGCGATCGCGGACGCGGGTCAGCTGTACGGTGACGGCGTTCACCTGCACATCCGCAAGGGCGTTCCGGTCGCCGGCGGCATGGGCGGCGGATCGGCTGACGCGGCCGCGACCCTCGTCGCGTGCGACGCCCTGTGGGGGACCGAACTCGGGCCCGCGCGGCTGCACGCGATCGCGGCGTCGCTGGGGGCGGACGTGCCGTTCGCTCTGCACGGCGGCGCGGCCGTCGGCACCGGACGCGGTGATGAGCTGAGCGCCGCGCTGACCAAGGGCCGTTTCGACTGGGTTCTCGTCACGCGCCCGGACGGGCTCTCCACCGCCGCCGTCTACCGCGGCTTGGACGAGCTGCGCACGCGGCACCGGGCGGACCTGCCCATCGTCCCGGTGCGCCCGCGCGTGGACGTCGAGATCCTGCACGCGCTGCGCAGCGGCGACCCGCGTCGCCTCGCGGAGGCCCTGCAGAACGACCTGCAGGCCGCCGCTCTGTCGGCCAAGCCCGCGCTCGCGGAGACGATCGAGGACGGACTGCACGCGGGCGCCCTCGCCGGCATCGTGTCCGGGTCCGGGCCCACCATCGCCCTGCTGTGCGAGGACGCGGACGACGCGGCCTCCGTGGCCGCCACCCTGACCGCCGACGACCACACCGCCATCGTCGCGCACGGGCCCGTGGCGGGCGCGCGCATCATCAGCTGACCGCCGAGAAGGAGCCCGCATGGACCCCGAACGCTATCGCACGTCGCCGCTGGACCCCACGGCCGTCGCGGAGCTCGCCGCCGCCGGATTCGAGCTGCAGCTTGCCGAGGATCCCGCGGCGACGGAGGCCTGGTACCAGGCCGTCCGGCGCGGGTTCCACGGCGGCGAGTACACGGCGGAGCACAAAGCGGTCCGGGGCGCGAGGGTCGGCTACCGGCGGCGCACCATCGTGCGCGATCCGCTCGCCGAGGCCCCGGGCGAGGTCGTCGGAACCTTCGCCACCTGGGCGTCCGAGCTGACCGTTCCGGGAGAGCTCGTCGTGGACGCGTGCGCGGTGAGCTCCGTCACCGTCGCCCCCACGCATCGGCGGCGCGGCATCCTGCGCTCGCTCATGAGCGGGGCGCTGCGCGAGGCGGTGGCGGCCGGCTTCCCGGTCGCGATGCTCACCGTGACCGAGTCGACGATATACCCGCGCTTCGGGTTCGGGGCCGCCGCTGAGGCGGCGTCGTGGACCATCGACACTCGACGGGTGCGGTGGACCGGGCCGACGACGTCCGGTCGGCTCGACTTCATCTCGCGCGAGCGACTCGGGGAAGTGGCGCCGATCCTGCACGAACGTGTCCGCCGTCGGACGCCCGGTGAGGCGCAGGGGCCGTCCGGGCACTGGCTCCACCTGCCGCGCACTGAAGCCGACGCCGAGAAGGCGACCGAGTTGCGCGTCGTGCAGCACCGCGACGATGCCGGTGAGGTCCAGGGGCTCGTGGCCTACACGGTGGCCGGCGCGGCCGACGAGACGCAGCACAAGGTCACGGTCGAGTTCCTCGCCACCGCGACGGACGATGCGTACGCGGCGCTGTGGCGGTTCCTGCTGGAGCTCGACCTCGTCGCGACCGTCACGGCTCACGAGCTCGCCGCCGACGAATCGCTGCGCTGGATGCTCGGCGACCAGCGGGCCGCGACGGTGACCGTGCTCGATCACCAGTACGTCCGGATTCTGGACGTGGTCGCGGCCCTGGAAGCGCGCACCTACCCGGCGGCGGGGGAGCTGGTGCTGAGCGTGGCCGATCCTCTCGGATTCGCGACCGGCGAATACACCTTGCGGGTGGACGCGTCCGGAATCGGGCGGGTGGAGGTCGGGTACACGGCACCGGACGCGCCGCGGTTGACCCTCGGCGTCACGGAACTGGGATCGCTCTACCTCGGCGGCGTGCGCGCCCGAACGCTCGCGGCGGCCGGGCGGCTCGAGGCCACCGACCTCGATGCCGTCGACGATCTGTTCCGCTCCCGTGTGACGCCGCGGCTGAGCTTCTGGTACTGACTCCGAGCGCTCTGACGTGCGAGAGTGTCCGCATGGGGACACTGCATCTCGCCCGACACGGGGAGACCATCTGGCACGCCGAGAATCGCTACGCCGGGGTCAGCGACATCGGACTGACGAAGCTCGGTCATGAGCAGGCCCGGGACCTGGCGAAGTGGGCCGTGCGCGTCGGCATCTCCGCGGTGGTGAGTTCGGACCTGTCCCGCGCTCGGGAGACCGCGCAACCCGCCGCCACCGCGCTCGGCGTGGAGCTCGTCGTCGACCCGCGGTTGCGGGAGCTCGATTTCGGTCAGGCGGAGGGGATGACACCGACGGAGATGACCGCGCACTTCGGCGCTGCGCGGGCGGCCTTCGAGATGGCTCCGGCGACCAGTCCGTTACCCGGAGGCGAGCTGGGGGAGCACGCCGTGGATCGTGCGTTGCCGGCGCTGGAGGAGCTCGCGCACGTGTACGACGGCGATGTTCTCGTGGTGACCCACGCGACGCTGCTGCGCATGCTGCTGTGCCGCATCCTCGCCGAGCCGCTGGACCGGTACCGCAACTTCTTCCCCGTGGTCGGCAACGCCACGATCACGACGCTCGGCTATGGCGATGAGGAGCACGGCGGCGAGGACGGTGGCCTCGCGCTGCTGCGCTACAACGCCCCCACCGCCTGGTGACGCTCCCACTCCCGACACTTCCGCGGGGGCGGAAGTGTCGCGAGCGAGAGCAACCCCGACGTCGCTCCCATCCGCGACACTTCCGCCGGCGCAGAAGTGTCGCCAGGGGGAGCGACAGGTCAGGAGAAGAGAGCGCCGAGCGCGACCTGGACCATCGGCTCGAAGCGCCGTTCGCGCTCGTCCGAATCCATCTCCTCGCCCCGGATGATGTGGTCGCTGACGTTGCAGACGGCGAGTGCCTGCACGCCCTCACGCATCGCGATGCCGTAGAGCGCGGCGGCCTCCATCTCGACCGCGAGCGTGTGGTAATCGATGAGGCCGCGCGTCTGCTCCGGACGGTCGCTGTAGAACGTGTCGGAGCTGAACAGCGTGCCGACGCGGTGGGCGATGCCCTTCGTGCGGGCGGTGGCGACGGCGCGCTCGAGCAGGTCGAATGAGGCGACCGAGCTGAAGCGGACGCCGGGAATGCGGAAGTCCGCCATGGACGAGTCGGTGTGCGCGGCGGAACCGATCACGACCTCGCCGAGCTGGACCTCGTCGGCCATACCGCCGGCCGTGCCGACACGGACCAGGCGCTTCACGCCGTAGAAGCGGATGAGCTCGGTGGCGTAGATCGACATCGACGGCTGGCCCATGCCGCTGGCCATCACGGAGATCGGGTGGCCCTCCCACGTTCCGGTCCAGCCCTCGATGCCGCGGACATCGGTGACCAGGCGGGCATCGTCGAAGAAGGTCTGGGCGATCCGGCGCGCGCGCTTCGGGTCGCCGGGCATGAGCACATCCGGAGCGAAGTCGCCCTCGGCGGCGGAGATGTGGGGCGTGGGCATGGTGGATCCTTTCGACGCGGACTTCTCCAGCCTAGCCAGCGCGCCAGGGGCGGCGCCGGTGACTGTGGTTGGCGGCGGCGAAGGTCCCGACGCGCGGTGCGTTCAGGAGGTGGTCGGGTTTCCTGCGGCTTGAGACGGACACGTGGACGGTGCGATCTCGACGCAGGCTCGCCTCCGGCTTCCGGAGGGAATGCGGCGCACTTTGCGAAATTCGTGTGGGCGATGGGTGGGGCGTGGGCGGCACCGGTTCTGCCCCGCTGCTCGGGTCGTTGAGCGAGCGCCTGCGAAACGAAACCGTGTGAGATGCGTGCCGGAATCGGGGCGAGAGAAACCTCATCTCCACAGGCCGAAATCCATCCACAGCCGGGGGTATTCAATGACGAATGTCGGCGCCCCGGCGTAAAATATGGGTTATGAACACGACGATGGAACGGGCTCGGGAATCGATGGCTCACGCCGTCGCCGACCTCCGTTCCGTCCTCACGTCCGGAGCCCTCGATGACGCGGAGCGGGAAGACATTCTCGGCTTCGCGATCGGGGTCGGTGAGTTGCTTCGTCAGGGTGAAGCGGCCGCGATCATCACCACCGGAATCGTCGACCGCCGCTCGACCACGGCGGAGCGATTCGACATCGCATCCGACTGCCGGTCGGCGAACGAGGTCATGCAACGCGTCACCGGTGCGGCCCCCACCACCGTCAAGCGGTGGAGCCGGCTGGCTTCGGTCGTCAAGCCGGTTCGGGTTCTCGCGTCGGGTGAGGAGAGGCCGGCGGACTTCCCCGCCCTGCGCGACGCACTCACCCATGGCGCCATCGGTGCCGACGGGCTCGAAGCGGCGACCCGGACCCTGCGGGAGATCACGGACCGCGTCGCACCGGCGGATCTGGTCGAGGTCGATGAAGCCCTCGCCGCCCTCACCACGACCACCGGTACTCCGGTGATGTGCACCGGTACTCCGGTGATGTGCGACACGCTCCGCGACGTCGCCCTTCGGATGGCGACGGAGCTCGACGTGACCGGTGCCGACGATGAGGAGGAGCGTGCCATGACCGGCCGCGCCCTCCGCATCGGGGTCAAGCGCAACGGGCTCGTGCCGGTGAGCGGCCAGCTCATGCCCGAAGTCGCGGGATGGCTCGCCGTCCACCTGGATGCGATCAACAACCCGCACGGAACGCCCGCGGGCGTGAAGTTCCGCCCCTCGGACGAATCCGACGAAACCGCCGATGTCCGCTCGATGGCGCAACGCAACCACGATGCGCTCGGCGTGATCCTTGCCGCGGTCGCGAACGTCCCGGACCTGCCGCTGAGTTCCGCGTGCGCGCCGGTCCTGGTCGTCCATGTCGAGGAGTCGACGCTGGCGTCCGGTGAGGGGTGGGCGTCGGTCCCCGGTGCTGATGGCACCGGCACCGATGTTCCCGTCCCGGTGGCGACGGCGGAGCATGTCGGATGCTGTGGCACCATCCAGCGCGTCACGACAGCCGCGAACGGTCGGTTGATCACGTTGACGGAGGGTGGTCGGCTCTTCTCTCCGGGCCAGCGCCGCGCGATCGCCCACAGGGACCGGGTGTGCGTGATTCCGGGGTGCCACACTCCGGCACGGTGGTGTGAATATCACCACGTGAGGGACTGGGCCAAGGGCGGCAAGACCACTGTCGACAACGGTGTCCTCATCTGCTGGCACCATCATCGCTTCATCGACCGCATGGAGTGGACGATCAGGATGCATGACGGCGTCCCGGAAGTCCGTCCACCGGGATGGATCGACCCCACGGGGGCATGGTCTCCGACGGGCCCGCGCGTCGCGGCGGCCTCGAGGCGGCGAGTGTGATGTCCGGGGAGAGCTCCGTCCGCGTCGCTGTTGCACCCGCCACTCGCCTCGCTGGCGCTCACGGGGCGACCCGCGGAGACCGTTTCGACGCGCTGACGCTCGCAGAGCACGTGACCACCTCAGGACGCGACCCGGCGACGAAACCGAACCCGTCTCTCACCGTCTTAAGCCGAAGAACCAAACCACGCCGGAACGGATCGCGCCGAACGATACAAAACCACCGAACGAGAAGCGCCCCCACCCCGGCAACCGCGCCCCGGAGCCCGCCCGATCCCGGGCACCCCGACGCCGTCACGGCGGCGGAAGCGAGACACCCCCAGACCCCCGTAACCTGGAAGCGATGGCACATCTTCTCGGGGCTGAGGCCCTGCACCTGGAATTCCCGACCAAGGTCGTGTTCGATTCCGTCTCTCTCGGCGTGAACGAGGGCGACCGGATCGGCATCGTCGGACGCAACGGCGACGGCAAGTCGAGCCTGCTCGCGATGCTCGCCGGCACCCTGGAACCGGACGGCGGCCGCGTCACCGTCCGCGGCGGCACCCGCATCGGCGTCCTGGAGCAGCAGGACGAGCTCGCCGACGACGAGATCGTCAGCCACGCCGTCGTCGGCGACACCGACGAGCACGTCTGGGCGGGCGACGCGAAGATCCGCGACGTCATCGGCGGACTCCTCGACGGCATCCCGTGGGACGCCCGCGTCGGTGACCTCTCCGGTGGCCAGCGCCGCCGCGTCGCACTCGCGCATCTGCTCTCCGGCGATCACGACGTGATCTTCCTGGACGAGCCGACGAACCACCTCGACGTGGAGGCCATCGCCTGGCTCGCCGAGCACCTCAAGCGCCGCTGGCCCGCGAACCAGGGCGGCCTGCTGATCGTCACCCACGACCGGTGGTTCCTGGACGAGGTCGCCAACTACACGTGGGAGGTCCACGACCGCATCGTCGAGCCGTTCGAGGGCGGTTACGCGGCGTACATCCTGCAGCGCGTCGAGCGCGACCGGCAGGCGGCGTCCATCGAGGCGAAGCGGCAGAACCTCGCCCGCAAGGAGCTCGCCTGGCTTCGTCGTGGCGCTCCGGCCCGCACGTCCAAGCCGAAGTTCCGCATCGACGCGGCGAACGCGCTGATCGAGGACGTCCCGGAGATCCGCAACAAGACAGAGCTGGCCTCGCTCGCCGTCTCCCGCCTCGGCAAGGACGTCGTCGACCTCCTCGACGCCGGGGTCACGTACGGCGACAAGACGGTGCTGCAGGACGTGGAATGGCGTCTCGCTCCGGGCGAGCGCACCGGCGTGCTCGGCGTCAACGGCGCGGGTAAGTCCACGCTCCTCGGCCTCATCTCCGGCACCGTCGAGCCCACGTCCGGTCGCGTGAAGCGCGGCACGACCGTCAAGGTCGCCACGCTCACGCAGCGGATGGACGAGCTCGACGAGCACCTGAACGACCCCGTCCGCGTCGTGATCGGACGCCTCCGCACGACGTACTCGTTCGGCACCGGTTCCAAGGCGACCGAGCTCACCCCGGGGCAGCTGCTGGAGCGCATGGGCTTCTCGTCCGCCCAGCTGTCCACGCCGGTGAAGGACCTCTCCGGTGGGCAGAAGCGCCGCCTGCAGCTGCTGCTGATCCTCCTCGACCAGCCGAACGTGCTGATCCTCGACGAGCCGACGAACGACCTCGACACGGACATGCTCGCCGCGCTCGAGGACCTCCTGGACAGCTGGCCCGGCACCCTCATCGTCGTCTCGCACGACCGGTACTTCCTGGAGCGCGTCACCGACCAGCAGTACGCGATCCTCGATCGACACCTCCGCCACCTGCCGGGCGGTGTGGACGAGTACCTGCGGCGTCGTGCGACCGAGCGGTCCGGCGGTTCCGCGCCCGCCGCCACGACGTCCGCCGCCCCCGGGCTCAGCGGCAAGGAGGCGCGCGAGGCGGAGAAGGAGATGGCGGCCCTGGACCGTCGCGTCCAGAAGCTCCGGCGCACGGTCGCCGACGCCAAGCACGCGCTCGCGGACATGGACCAAGCCGACTACGTCGCCCTCGGCGAGCGGATGGCGAAGATCTCCGCCTGGGAGGACGAGGCCGACGAGCTCGAGATGCAGTGGCTGGAGCTCGCGGAGAAGCTCGGCTGATGGTCATCCGGCTCACCGACACGGGCATCGCCGACACCCTCGCGGGCGACATCCCGTGGCTCGAGGTGGCCGCAGTGACGGCGACCACGGTCGACCACATGACGCAGCGCGTGCCGACGATCACCTTCACGGGCTTGGACGGGACCGAGATCGAGACCGCGGAGGGAGCGTCCGGCTGGGATGACCTCGTGACCGGTCTGGCCGATCGTCTGCCGGTGACGGTTCCGGACCTCGGCACCGCCCTCGCCCTGCTGCGCACCGGCGAGGTGCTGACCCTGTACGCGCACGGCTGACGATCGGGAGTGGCCATGGTGATGTTCGGAATTGACGCCAACATGCACGTCGACCTCACGGAAGACGGCATCTCGGACACCTATGGCCGCGCCATCCGGTGGCGGGACCTCGCCCAGGTCACCGCGGAGTTCAGCGGCCACGCCGTGGCGCGTCGGATGCTCGTCTTCCGCAGTTTCGACGGAGTCGTTCTGGATGTGGTTGCGGGCGAGTCCGGGTGGGACGAACTCGTGGAGCACCTGGTCGACCACATTCCGCTGCGCCTGCCGAACCTGGCCGACGACTTTCCGCGCTCCCTCACCCAGGAACTCACCCTCTACCTGCGTCTGCGTCCCCCGGGCTGACACCCGCTGTCGTGGATGAACCGCACATTCCGCTGTCGGGCGCGTCCGCGCTGTGGGGTCGCACGCAGCTCACGAGCTATTGTGGACCTCGCGACTGGCGAGGCCGGGTGACCGGCGGGGAGCGCGTTCTTCGGCATCGACCGCCTGGGTGCCCTGCGACCGGATCGACAGGGAGTGCCCATGCGCTACGGAATGAACCCCCACCAGCGAGCGGAGCTCATCAGCGGCGGACCCCGGATCCGCAATGGTGAACCGTCACTGATCAACCTCCTCGACGCGCTGAACGCTGCGGCTCTGGTGCGCGAGGCCGACGAGCTCACCGGGCGGCCGGCAGCTGCGTCGTTCAAGCACGTCTCGCCCGCGGGCGCGGCTGTTGCCGGCGTCGTGGACGCGACGGCGGCGGACGACTGGGGCACGGGCGGCGACGAGGACCTGTGCTCCGCGTACCTTCGTGCCCGCGACGCCGATCCGAAGTCCTCCTTCGGGGATGTCGTGGCTCTGTCCCGGCCCGTGGACGCCACGACCGCGGAATTCCTCCGTTCCGTCATCTGTGACGCGCTCATCGCTCCGGGATTCGAACCGGGCGTGGTCGCAACGCTGACGCGGAAGCGAGCCGGGCGGTTCCTGCTGCTCGAGTCCGATGCCCGGGGACCTCAGCCGACGCGCGAACGTCGGGAGGTGCTCGGGGCGACGATCGAACAGGATCGCGATGCGGCGGACCTCGCAGCGGCGCTGCCCGCAGCGTCCGGTCTCGAAGGTGAGGCGCGTGTTGATGCCCTTCTGGGGATGGTCGTTGCGCGCTACACGCAGTCGAATTCGGTCGCACTCGTGCGGGACGGGATGGCGATCGGCATCGGTGCCGGTCAGCAGAATCGCGTCGACTGCGTCCGTCTGGCAGGCACGAAGGCGCGGATCTGGTGGCTGCGGCGCCACCCGTTCGTCCGCGAGCTCCCGATGGTGCCGGGAATGCGGAGGCAGGACCGCCTCAACTGGCAGATCCGGTTCGCCGGTCGCGAGATGACCGGGCGACAGCTCGCGGAATTCGGTGGACTGTTCGGGTCCGAGATGGTGCGGCGCTACGACGAACCGGGCTGGCGCGAGGAGTGGGCCGCCGGACTCGCCGGCGTCACGCTGGTCTCGGACGGGTTTCTGCCGTTCCGCGACAATATCGATCACGCCGCCGAGTACGGCGTCTCCACCGTGATCGAACCCGGTGGTTCCGTCCGTTCGGACGAGGTTCGCGCCGCTGCCGAGGAGCACGACATCCTTCACGTCGCCACGGGTCTGCGTCTCTTCCACCACTGAACCGTCGCGCCGCCTCGTTCGCACGCCTGGAGAATCCGAGGCGTCGCTCTGTCCTGGGGGGGCACGTCCGCGGTCGGGGACGGGTTGTGGACGGGCCTGTTCGCCGGGAGCGGACAGTGCGAGGATCGGGAATGCCACCGCAGGCCGGCACTGTTCCTCCGACAGCGCCATCGCGGCGCGCGGACGGAGGTATGCCGTGGAAGGTCTCGAGGTCACCGTCCTGCTCGGGGTCGCCGTGCTGGTCGGGACGATTCTGGCGCCGAAGCTGCGCCTGGCCGCGCCGCTGGTGCTGCTGATCATCGGCCTGCTGCTCGGATTCGTCCCCGCCCTGCGGGACATCCAGCTGCCGCCGGAGACGGTGCTGCTGCTGTTCCTGCCGATCATGCTGTTCTGGGAGAGCCTGACGACGTCGCTGCGCGCCATCCGGCGGGACTTCCGCTACATCCTGCCGATGTCGACCCTCCTGGTCCTGGTCACCGCGTTCGCCGTCGCGGGCGTCGCAACCTGGATGGGTCTGCCGTGGGAGGCGGCTCTGCTGCTCGGCGCCGCCGTCGCGCCGCCGGACGCCACGGCCGTGGCAGCCCTCGGGCGCCTCCTCCCGCAGCGGATGTTCATGAAGTTGAAGGCGGAGAGCCTGACCAACGACGGCACCGCGCTGGTGATCTACGCGATCGCCGTCTCCCTCGCGACGGGCGCTCATGTCACACCGCTGTCCGTGACCTGGACGGTGATCGACTCCTACCTCGGCGGCATTCTCGCCGGAGCCGTGATCGCGGCACTGGCGTGGCTCATCCTGCGCCGCATGGAACGCACCATCACGATCAACCTGACGCTGGTGATCGTGCCCTTCGCCGCTTACCTCCTCGCCGAGCTCATCGGGGCCTCCGGCGTGCTCGCCGTCGTCGTGTCCGGGCTCATCGTGGCGGTCGTCTCGCCGCAGGTCACCACGCCGGAGTCGCGCATCGAGGCCCGCTCCACGCTCTCGTTCGGGACCTTCGTGCTGAACGGCGCACTGTTCGTGCTGATCGGGCTGGAGGTTCAGTTCGTGGTGCGCGAGATCAACGCGAGCGAGCTGCCCTGGCTGGTGCTGGTCACCCTCGCCACCGTCGTGGTGCTGTTCGCAGTGCGCTACCTGTTCCAGTTGCTCTCGGTGCCGTTGGCCGGACGTACCGGACACTCCGGTCCCCGCCACCGTGCGCGGCTGGTCAGCACGATGGCCGGCTTCCGCGGTGCCATCTCGCTGGCGATCGCGCTGTCGGTTCCGATGACCACGCAGTCGGGTGCACCGCTGGCCGGCAGAGATGAGATCGTCTTCATCACCGCGGGAGTGATCGTGATCGGGCTGCTGCTGCAGGGACCGCTGCTGCCGGCGGTGGTGCGCTGGGCGGGACTGCCCGCTGACACGGTCGCTGACGAGGAGACCGAGCTCGCCCAGCGGGTGCTCTCCGGCGCGGCGCTGGCCGCACTCGATGACATCGCCGAGCGGGAGGGCGTCAGTGCCGAGGTGCGCGACCGTGCGCGCCGGCAGGGCTATGAGAAGCTCGAGCTGCTGAATGCGCGCTCGCTGCAGCGCCAGCAGGAGCGGGTCGAAGGCGCGGTGGTCGGATTGCCCGTGCGGGGTGGCCCCGCGAGCACCCCGGAGGGATCAGGCCTCCGGCTGATCGCCGCCAGTACGGACGTCGACGTCATGGCGCGCTCACCGATCGTGCACGCCGAGGAGCTGCGGCGCCTCACGCTGGCGATGCTCGGCGAGAAACGTGAGCTGCTGCAGCGGCTCCGCCGGGAGGGCACCGTGGACGACCTGGTCGCCTGGGATGTGCAGACCAGCCTCGACCGGGAGGAGATCCGCGTGCGCGGTGCACGTGACGACGGTGCGTGAGCCGCATCCGGAGGTCCCGTGACTGCCGCGAATAGGTAGTTTTTACGGATGTGGAATGAGAGCAGTCTCATCAACATGGAGGTATGAGCCTGCTCACCCGTCCTCACCCCGTCCGGCTCGCGATGCCTGTTCGACCCCTCGACCGCTCTGCGCTCGTTCCGGGACGGTTCCCCTTCCACCGGCTGATCCGCTCGCGTCGAGACTTCACGCCCGGCGGACTCGCTCTGGTCGTGCTGATCGGAGCTTTGCTCTGGCTCGCCGCGACCGCCGTGCTGCTGCTGCTCGTCGGGGCGGTGCGGGGAACCTTCACCGAAGTGCTCGGGGACCCGCTCGGCACCTTCGTGCCGGCTGAGGACGCACGGGCGGCGTTCGTGCCGTCGGCCCTGTCTCTGGCGGCGTGGGCGCCCGCGCTGCTGTTGGCCCGGCGCATCGTGCCGATCCTGCCGTCCGGATTCCTGTTCTCGGTGAGCGGGCGGCTGCGCCTTCCGCTGCTCGGCCGGTGGATCGGCCCGGCGCTCGGCATCGGCGCCGTCACGCTCACGGTCTCGCGCGCTCTGGACGCCTTCACCGGCGCCCCGCCGGCCCTCCAGCACGTCAGTCCGGACGCGATCTGGTACGTCCTGCTCGCTGTCCTTCTGGTGCCGGTGGCGGTGTTCGGGGAGGAGCTGCTGCTGCGCGCTGCCGTGCCGCAGCTGCTCGGAGCGGCGTTCCGTTCGCCGTGGGTGGCCTACGGCGTGCCCGCGCTGCTGGTCGCCGCCGTGCACGCGGAAGAAGGCTGGGGCATGGTGCGGGCCGCCGTTCTGGCGGTGGCGGCCGGCTGGCTCACGTGGCGCACCGGGGGCGTCGAGGCCGCCGTGGCGCTGGGCGTCGCGCACCACGGACTCGCGCTGATCGGGCGCGAACTCGTGCCGGTCGGTGGCGTGACGCTCGCCGGCGGGACGCCATTCGCCGTTCTGCTGGCCGCCGGCGTGATCGCGTTCGTGGAGATCGACCGACGCCGCGGGGGAGTCGCGCAGGGGCTGGTGAACCCCGCGCCCCTGGTCCGTCGGGCTTACTGAGACCCGTTCGACGCCGGGCGCTCCTGCAGGGTGCGTCGGGTGGTGAAGTGTCGCTCGGCGCCGGTCAGCGGATCGGTGAAGCGGAGTTCCCGAGCCAGGAGCTGCAGCGGCCGGCTGAAGTCGTCATCCGTCTCCGGCAGCAGCGTCGGGTAGAAGCCGTCGTTGAGAATGCCGACGCCGAGTTCGGCGAGGTGGACCCGCAACTGGTGCATGCGTCCGGAGTGCGGACGCAGGAGCGTGTGGAGTACGGACAGGCCGGCGTCCGTCCCGCCACTGACCCCGGTGCCGAGCAGCTCGACCGCCGTCTCGGCATTGGGTTCACGGTCGGGGTCGACGCGGACGGTCACCGTGCCGCGGAGCTTCTCGATGTGATTGCGGTGCACCAAGGGGAGGGAAACGCCCCCGAGCGCGGGTGCGGAATCGTCCCAGTCCGGCGGCAGGACCGACACCGCCTCGTAGGTCTTCTGCACTCGCCGCCTCTCGAACAGCAACTGGTAGGCGCCGCGCGTCTCGGGCCGTGCGGAGAACATGAGCAGACCGGCGGTGGCGCGGTCCAAGCGGTGGATGGGCGTCAGCTCGGCATTGTCCAGGCGGTTGCGCAGCCGCACGAGCGCGGAGTTCTGCAGGTACTTCCCACCGGGAGTCGTCGGCAGGAAGTGCGGCTTGTCCACGACGACGAGGTCGGCATCCCGGTGGAGCACTTCCACCGCGAACGGGATGTTCTTCTCGATGGGCGGCTCGCGGTAGTACCAGACGAATTCATGCACGCCCAGCGGCGTCTCACGCGTGAGTGCGCTGCCGTCCGCGGCGACGATCTCGCCCCGGTCGAAGCGCACGTGCAGTCGCTCCGGGTCCAGGTGCGAGAAACGATCGGCCATGTAGGCAGCGACGGTCTGCGCTCCCTCCAGCGGGAGATGCAACCGGGTGGCGCCGACCCCGTCGCGCACGGGCAGCGGGGAGGGCATCGGCATCGGACCATCCTCCCATGCCCCCGCCGCCGCCTCCGGCGGTGGACGCGACCCGCCCCGGACCCGGGGTGGGGGTCGATGTCATCCCGCAGAGGTATGCGACCGGCTACCGGAGAGGGACGCGGCTCAGCGGCTTGCCTGGCAACGTTGAGGCCATGGCGGAGGAATCATGACCCGGTGGGCCCCGCCCCCGTCGCGCACGGGCAGCGGGGAGGCCATCGGCATCGCACCATCCCCCCGGGCCCCCGCCGCCGCCTCCGGCGGTGGACGCGCCCCGCCCCGGACCCGGGGTGGGGGTCGATGTCATCCCGCAGAGGTATGCGACCGGCTACCGGAGAGGGACGCGGCTCAGCGGCTTGCCTGGAAACGTTGAGGCCATGGCGGAGGAATCATGATCGACACGGCGCACGTGCTCGCCGGTATCGGGCTGTCGGGGTGGCTGCCCGTGGTGCTGTTCGTGCTGTGCCTGCTCGATGGCTTCTTCCCGCCGGTACCGAGCGAGACCGCGGTCATGGCCGCGCTCACGCTGGCACTCGGGGCCGGAGCGAATCCCGCCTTCATCGCGACGCTGATCGCCGCGGCCGCCGTGGGGGCCGCCAGCGGCGACAGCGTCGCGTATGCCATCGGCCGCGTGTGCGGCACCGACCGCTGGCGCTGGCAGCGCCGGCCGCGCGTGCGACGGGCGCTGGACTGGGCCGCACACCAGGTGTCCGCACGGCCGGCCATCCTCATCATCGGAGCGCGCTACATCCCGATCGGTCGCGTCGCGGTGAACATGACCGCCGGGGCGACCCGGTTGCCGTACCGTCGATTCCTGCCGCTCAGTCTCATCGCCGGCATCATGTGGGCCGGGATGTGCTGGCTGCTCGGCACCGTCATCTCGGCGTGGCTCGGCGACCAGCCGGTGATCGCCGCGATCGTCGCGGTCGCCGTGTCCCTCGTCCTGGGAGCGGTCATCGACGGGATCTCACGGCTGGTCTCCCATCTGCGTGCTCGTCGGGCGGCTCGGCGTGCGCCCGTGACGCCGGTGATCCATCTGGAGGCGGACCATCGCCCGCCGACCGGAGAGCTGCGGCGGGTCGGCTGACGCCCCCGCTGTCCCAGGGGCACCTCGGTGGTCCACGCCGACAGTCGGTCGTCGAGGTCAGTGGTCATGCTCGCCTCCTCAGGCTTCACCACTGACATCCCCGGCCGCAGCCGATTCGTTGCAGCGCGGCTCAGTCCGTCTCGAACTCGAGGTTGAGTTTGCGCAGCAACGTGGCGAGGCGGTCCCGGTCCGAACGCGTGAGGATCCCGAGGATGTGCGCCTCGGCGTCCACGAGCCGTGTGATCGCGGCGTCCACGCGGATGCGCCCCTCATCGGTGAGCGTCACGAGCACGCTGCGCCCGTCGCCGGGGTCGGCGGCCCGGCGCACCAGGCGGCGTCCGACCAGGCGATCGATGCGGTTGGTCATCGTGCCGGAGGAGACCATGGTCTGTTGCAGCAACTGCTTGGGGCTGAGCTGGAACGGATCGCCCGCCCGCCGCAACGCGGCCAGCACGTCCCACTCCCACGGCTCCAGATCGCTGCGCCGGAACGCCTCGCGCCGTGCCCGGTCAACGTGTTTGGAGATCCGGTCCACCCGGGACAGCACGCCGAGCGGCGAGAAGTCCAGGTCGGGGCGCTGAGCCATCCACGCCTCGACGATGCGATCGACCTCGTCGGACTGCGGCGCCATGGGTCCATTATGCGTCAGGGCGCTCGGGCGTCATGGCAGACTTGACCCGGCGGCTTCGGCCGTTTTCCGCCGTGGTGTAATGGCAGCACGACAGCCTTTGGAGCTGTGAGGTCCAGGTTCGAGTCCTGGCGGCGGAGCATGTCGGAGAATGAACTCGCCATTGTGATCCTCGCCGCGGGACAGGGCACGCGCATGCGATCGCGCACCCCGAAGGTCCTGCACGAGATCGGCGGCCGCAGCCTCGTCGGCCACGTCATCACCACCGCGGAGCGGCTGGAGGCGACCCACATCGAGGTCGTCGTCCGTCACGAGCGTGAGGCGGTCGTGTCGCACCTGACCGCACACTTCCCGAGTGTGGCGATCGTGGAGCAGGACGAGATCCCGGGCACCGGTCGGGCCGTGGAAGCGGCTGTCGCAGCGCTGCCGGGCGACTACGACGGTGACGTGCTCGTGCTCTCCGGAGACGTTCCCCTGCTGGACGAGCACACCCTTGCCGACCTCATCGCCGCCCACCGCGCGAGCGGCGCCGCCGCGACCGTCCTCAGCGCGCGGCTGCCGGACCCCACCGGCTACGGGCGCGTCATCCGGGACGCCGACGGCACCGTCTCGCGCATCGTGGAGCAGAAGGACGCGTCCGCCGATGAGGCCGCCGTCAGTGAGATCAACTCCGGTGTCTACGTCTTCCGCGCCGCGTCCCTGCGGGACACCCTGCCGCGTATCGGCACCGACAACGCGCAGGGCGAGAAGTACCTCACCGACGTCATCGGCCTGCTCCGCGCTGCCGGCGCCCCCGTCGCCGCGACGATCGCGCCGGATGCGCGCCTCACCGAGGGTGTGAACGACCGCGTGCAGCTCAGCGAAGTCGCCCGCGTTCTCAACGCTCGCATCGTCCGTCATTGGCAGCGTGAGGGCGTGACGGTGATGGATCCGGCCACCACGTGGATCGATGACACGGTGACCCTTGCTCCGGACGTCACGATCCTGCCGAACACGTTCCTGCTGCGCTCGACCACCGTCTCCACCGGCGCCGTCATCGGTCCGGACACGACCCTCAGCGACTGCGAGGTCGGCGAGGACGCGGTCATCAAGCGCGCCGACGGCAATCTCGCGGTGATCGGTGCGGGCGCCACGGTCGGCCCGTGGGCGTACCTCCGCCCCAACACCCAGTTGGGTGAGGGCGGCAAGATCGGCACGTTCGTCGAGACCAAGAACTCCCAGATCGGCGCCGGATCGAAGGTGCCTCACCTGTCGTACGTCGGCGACACGACGATCGGCACCGGGGTGAACCTCGGGGCGGGTGCGATCACGGCGAACTACGACGACATCGCCAAGCACCGTACCGAGATCGGTGACGAGGTGCACACCGGGTCGCACAACGTCTTCGTGGCGCCGGTTACGATTGGAGCGGGCGCCAAGACTGGGGCCGGCGCGGTGATCCGCAAGGATGTGCCCGCCGGAGCACTGGCGCTCAGCGTCGCGCCTCAACGAAACGTTGAGGGGTGGGTCGAGAAGAACAGGCAGGGCACACGCGCGGCCGAGGTCGCAAACGATGCCCGACACGCACAGAAGGCTGCTGATGGCGGGCAAGGGCAAGAAGAAGACCGTTGATCTCGATCGGGAGAATGACATCGCTCCCGGCCTCGAGGTGAAGACGAAGAAGCGTCTCGTCGTCGTCTCGGGGAGTTCTCACCCGGAACTGGCCGCCCAGGTCGCCCGGCAGATCGGTACGGAGCTGGCTCCGACCGAGCACCGCGAGTTCGCCTCCGGCGAGCTGTACACGCGCTTCGAGGTGTCCGTCCGCGGATGTGACGTGTTCGTCGTGCAGTCCTTCGAGGGTGCCGTCAACAAGCAGATCATGGAACTGCTGATCATGCTCGATGCTCTCAAGCGCGCGTCCGCGAAGCGCATCACCGTGGTCGCGCCCTACTACCCGTACTCGCGCCAGGACAAGAAGGGTCGCGGCCGTGAGCCGATCTCGGCTCGCCTGATCTCCGACCTGATGGCCACTGCCGGCGCCGACCGCATCATGTCCGTCGACCTGCACGCCGCGCAGATCCAGGGCTTCTTCGACGGTCCCGTGGACCACCTGTTCGCCAAGCCGGTGCTGCTGGACTACTTCGAGCGAACGCTCTCCGCCGCCGATCGCGAGAAGCTCACGATCGTCTCGCCGGACATGGGCCGCGTGCGCGTCGCCGACACGTGGTCGGACAGCCTGAACGCGCCGCTGGCGATCATCCACAAGCGTCGCGACCCGAAGGTCGCCAACCAGGTCTCGGTGCACGAGATCGTCGGTTCCGTCGCCGGACGCGTCTGCCTCCTCGTTGACGACATGATCGACACCGGTGGCACGATCCAGAAGGCCGCCGAAGCGCTGAAGGCCAACGGTGCCGAACGGGTCATCGTCGCCGCCACCCACGCGATCTTCTCCGACCCGGCCGTCGAGCGCCTGCAGTGCGAGGCCATCGACGAGGTCGTCGTCACGGACACCATCCCTCTGCCGCCGGAGAAGAAGTGGGATTCCCTTGTGGTCCTGCCGATCGCTCCGCTGCTCGCGCGGGCGATCCAGGAGGTGTTCGAGGACGGCTCGGTCACGAGCATGTTCGACGGCGCCGCCTGATCGACGTCGCCGCGCGCCGCGACCCGCTCGGGTCGTGGCGCGCGTTGCACAGCAGACCCATAGGCGCAGCCGGGAGACGTTCCATGGGCTCGTCATAGATTCTTCGTGTCACCTACCCCCCCGGAGGACCCCTATGACAACCCACGTTTCCCCCCGAAACACCCGCATCGCCGCTTCACTCGCCGCCGTCGGCGGACTGCTCGCCCTGGCCGGTTGCGCCAGCACCGCGGCCGACGCGGACCCGACGGTCGCGGCACCGGAGCAGACCACCGCCGCCGCCGCACCGACGGCGGAGGCGACCACGCCGACCCCCACGGCGTCATCCGAGGCGGAGAACACGTCCGGTTACAAAGACGGCTCGTACACCGCGGACGGTCAGTACCAGACCCCGCACGGCACCGTCGAGTCGGTCACGGTCACGGTCGCGCTGAAGGACGGCGTCGTGGAGTCCGTGGACGTCACCGGCCAGCCGATCGAGCGCGAGACCGAGCAGTATCAGAGCAAGTTCATCGGCGGCATCGCCGCCGAGGTCGTCGGCAAGTCCATCGACGATCTGTCCGTGTCGCGCGTCGCCGGCTCGTCGCTGACCAGCGGCGGCTTCAACAAGGCGATCGAGGAGATCAAGCAGGAAGCCGCCTCCTGATGCCTTCGCCCGCGGAATGGGCGTTCCCGGCCATCGGGACGTCGTGGCGGGTGAGCACGGTGGAACCGCTGTCCGTGCTGGTGCGCGACGCGGTGGCAGCTGAGATCGAGACGTTCGACCGCGCCTGGTCGAGATTCCGGCCGGATTCGGCGGTCTCTCGGCTCGCGGAGCAGGCGGGCACGGCGACGGCGCCCGCGGCCGGCCTCCTGCGTGAGGTCTACGACGAGGTGGACACCGCGACCGGCGGCGCCGTGAACCCGCTCGTCGGTGGCAGCCTCACCGCCCTCGGCTATGACGCTGAGATGAGCCTGCGCGCGGGCGACCCGACTCCGGCGCCGGCCGACTGGCGCGGGACCTTCCGGGCCGAAGGCGACACGGTGACGATGACCCGACCGGGACTGCTCGACATCGGCGCGTGTGGGAAGGGTCTGCTCGTCGATCGGGTCAGCGCCGTCCTGACCGCTCACGGCGTGAGCACCCATGTCGTCGACGCCAGCGGAGACCTCATCCTGCGCGGGACGAGCGAGCGGATCGCGCTGGAGCATCCCTACGACCCGACCCGAGCGATCGGGGTCGTGACCGTGTCCGAGGCGGCGCTGTGTGCGAGCGCCACCAACCGGCGAGCCTGGGGCGAGGGACTGCACCACGTTCTGGACGCTCGCACCGGGATGCCGGTACGGACGGTGGTCGCGACCTGGGCCGTCCATCCGGACGCCCTGCACGCGGATGCGCTCGCCACGGCGCTGTTCTTCGACGGCGGTCCCGCGCTGGCCGCGCGCTGGGGTGGAGACTGGGTGCGGATGTTCACTGACGGCCGGGCCGAATACGGTCCACACACGACCTTCGAGGTGTTCACATGATCACGCGACTCGTCGCTCTCCGCGCCCGGCTGCTCCGGCTGCTGGGCGCGATGTCCATGTACCGACTGGTGCTGTGGGCTCTGATCGCGCTGGCGGTCATCGCCTTCGTGGTGTCGTTCTCCGGCCAGCTCGCCGCGCAACCGCTCGCGCTGGCGCTCTCCGCCGCCGTGCTGATCGTCAGTGTCGGTGTCGTGGACGTCATCGGTCACCTCGTCCTGCGGCGGCCGATCCGCGTGGAATCCGGTCTCATCACCGCGCTGATCCTGCTGTTCGTGCTCGCGCCGACGACCGAGCCGGCGGGTCTCGGCGTGCTCGCCGCCGCGGTCGCGGTCGCGAGCGCATCGAAGTACCTTCTGGCCTTCCGCGCCCGGCACCTGTTCAACCCGGCGGCGTTCGGGGCGGCGATCGTCACGATCACCGGGCTCGGGTTCTCGGCCTGGTGGGTGGGGACGCCGCTGCTGGCCGGGGCCGTCGTGGTGCTCGGCGTCGCCGTGGTCCTGCGCGCCGGGCAGGGGCGCACCGCGCTGACCTTCATCGTGGTGGCCGCCGCCGTCTCGTTCGCGTTCACCTTCGTGCAGGCCGCGCAGTTCTCCCTCGCGGTGGATCCCGTCGCCGCCGCGCTCCAGGTGCTGTTCTCGTCACCGATCCTGTTCCTCGGTCTGTTCATGATGACCGAGCCGCTGACGCTCCCGGTCCGGTCCGGTTGGCGGATCGTGGAGGCGGTTCTCGTGGGTGTGCTCGTCGGATGGCCGGGGCTGCTCGGCGCCTACCTCGCCCCGGAGACCGCGCTGCTGCTGGGCAACCTCCTCGCCTTCGCGGTGTCCGTGGACCGTCGGCGCACGCTCCGCCTGCGGGTGGGGTCGCGGCGGGCGCTGTCACCGGAGATCACGGAACTGACCCTGGTGCCCTCGCGTCCGCTCAGCTTCACGCCCGGACAGTACCTCGAGCTCGAGGTCCCGCATCGGCGCGCGGACCTGCGGGGCACGCGACGCGAGTTCAGCGTGGTGTCCGAGCCGGGCGCGGACGATCTGCGGATCGCCTATCGGACCCCGGCGACCGGACGGGTGTCGACCTTCAAACGGGCGCTGGACGACGTGGCGCCGGGGGCGGACCTGCGGGCCACCGGCATCACCGGATCCTTCACGCTGCCGGCTGAGACGGCGCAGCCGGTCATGCTGCTCGGCGCCGGGATCGGTGTGACGCCCCTGGTGTCCCAGCTCCGGGCGGATCTGTCCGCAGCTGTGCGTCGTGATGTCGTCCTGGTGCTGGTCGCGTCGTCGGCCGCCGAGCTGATCTATGTCCCGGAGCTGGCCTCCACCGGTGCTCGGGTGATCGTCGTCACCCCGGACGACCCGGGTCCGCTGCCCGAACAGTGGGCGTGGGCGGGCGGCGCGCGCCTGGACGCCGACGGTCTCTCGGCCCTGGTGCCGGACCTCGGCAAGCGGTACGCCTACGTGTCCGGCCCGCCGGCGTTGATCGCCGCGCTCGCCCCGGCGCTGCGCGGTGCCCGCCGCGTCGTCACCGACGCCTTCGCCGGCTACTGACTCGCTCCCACCTTCGGCAGTTCCGGTCGCGCCGACCTGCCGAACCTGAGAGCGACGTCCGGGACGCTCTGAGGTTCGGCAGAACGAACGCACCCGAAGTGCGGAATCTGGGAGCGAGCTCGCAGGCGTCAGGCGCGCGTCGGGAACGACGAAGGCCGGGACCCGTGCGGGTCCCGGCCTTCGTCAAGCGATCAGGCGTCGGCGTCGGCCTTGTCGGCGTCCGGCTTCGCGTCCACGCCGGCCTCCTTGCGCTGCTGCTCGGTGATCGGCGCCGGAGCGGCGGTCAGCGGGTCATAGCCGCCGCCGGTCTTCGGGAACGCGATGACCTCGCGGATCGAGTCCTCACCGGCGAGCAGGGCCACGACGCGGTCCCAGCCGAAGGCGATGCCGCCGTGCGGGGGAGCGCCGAACTTGAAGCCCTCCAGCAGGAAGCCGAACTGCTCGCTGGCCTGCTCCTCGGAGACGCCCATGACGGAGAACACCCGCTCCTGAACGGCGCGGTCGTGGATGCGGATGGAGCCGCCGCCGATCTCGTTGCCGTTGCAGACGATGTCGTAGGCGTACGCCAGCGCTGAGCCCGGGTCGGTGTCGAAGGACGTGACGTACTCGGGCTTGGGGGAGGTGAACGCGTGGTGCACCGCGGTCCAGGTCCCGGCGCCGACGGCGACGTCACCGGAGGCGACGGCGTCCGCCGCGGGCTCGAACATCGGAGCGTCGATGACCCAGACGAAAGCCCAGTCGCCGTCCTTGATCAGACCGGTGCGGTGACCGATCTCGACGCGGGCGGCGCCCAGCAGGGCGCGGGTCGGCTTGGCCTCGCCGGCGCCGAAGAAGATGCAGTCGCCCGGGTTCGCGCCGACGGCCTCGACGAGGTTCGCGGTCTCCCACTCGGTGAGGTTCTTCGCGACCGGACCGGTGAGGGAACCGTCCTCCTGGACCAGGACGTACGCGAGGCCCTTGCCGCCGCGCTGCTTGGCCCACTCCTGCCATCCATCGAGCTGACGGCGGGCCTGGGAAGCGCCTCCGGGCATCACGACGGCGCCGACGTACGGCGACTGGAAGACGCGGAACTGGGTGTCCTTGAAGAACTCCTTCAGCTCCACCAGCGGGAGACCGAAGCGCAGGTCGGGCTTGTCCGAGCCGTACAGGCGCATGGCCTCGGCGTAGGTCATCCGCTCGATCGGGGTCGAGATCTCCACGCCGATCAGCGCCCACAGTCGCTTGATGATCTCCTCGCCGAGGGCGATGACGTCGTCCTGGTCAACGAAGGACGCCTCGATGTCGAGCTGGGTGAACTCCGGCTGACGGTCGGCGCGGAAGTCCTCGTCGCGGTAGCAGCGCGCGATCTGGAAGTACTTCTCCACGCCACCGACCTGCAGCAGCTGCTTGAACAGCTGCGGGGACTGCGGCAGCGCGTACCACTTGCCCGGCGCGAGGCGCGCCGGAACGATGAAGTCGCGGGCGCCCTCCGGCGTCGAGCGGGTCATCGTCGGGGTCTCCACCTCGAGGAAGCCCTGCTCGTACAGGAAGTCGCGGGCGACGCGGTTCGCGTCCGAGCGCAGCCGGATGTTGGCGGCCGGCTTGCTGCGCCGCAGGTCGATGTAGCGGTACTTCAGACGCGCCTCTTCACCGATCTCGGCGTGGTCGTCGACCTGGAACGGCAGCGGCGCGGACGTGTTCAGCACGACCAGCTCGTCCACGGCCACCTCGATTGCGCCGGTGGGCAGTTCCGGGTTCTCGTTTCCGGCGGGGCGTGCCTGCACGGTTCCGGTGACCTGCACGACGAACTCATTGCGCAGCGGCGAGAACACCGCCTCATCATGCACGACCACCTGCGCGATGCCGGAGCGATCGCGGAGATCGAGGAAGGCGACTCCGCCGTGGTCGCGGCGGCGAGCGACCCACCCGGCGAGGGTGACGGTCTGCCCGATGTGCTCTGCGCGGAGGGTTCCCGCGTCATGAGTGCGCAGCACGAAATGTCCTTTCGGGACGGTACGGATCAGTGCGGCGGTGGCCGCACATCGTTCGATTCTACGCGGCCGAGGCGTGCTGGTCCGCGGGCGGCGGGGCCACGGCGGTGCCGGTGACCGGTGCGAGCGGTACGCGCAGTGTGAACGTCGTGTCTCCGGGCACGCTCTGCACCGTCAGGGACCCGCCGTGCGCGGACGCGATGGCCTCCGCGATGGACAGCCCGAGTCCGGTGCCGCCGGTCTTGCGCGCGCGGGAACGGTCGGCGCGCGCGAAGCGTTCGAACAGTTCGTCCTGCACGGACGGATCGATGCCCGGACCGTCGTCGTGCACGGCCACTTCGGCGAAGCGCCCGGCGGTGGTCAGCCGTGCGGTGACGTGCGTTCCGGCCGGAGTGTGGGTGCGGGCGTTGGCGAGGAGGTTCGTGACCACCTGCTGCAGGCGCCCGGTGTCGCCGGTGACCATGACCGAGTCCCCCGTGACATCCACTTCCCAGTGATGGTCGTGGCCGGCCACACGGGCGTCGGAGACGGCGTCGATCAGCAGGGGGGTGAGGTCCACGTCGCCGAGGACGATCTCCTGACCCTCGTCCAGCCGCGCCAGCAGCAGCAGATCCTCGACGAGGCTGGTCATCCGCACGGACTGCGCCTGGATGCGCTCGAGCGCGCTGGCGGTCGTGTCGGGATTGTCCGGAGCCCGCAGGGACAGCTCCGAGTAGCCGCGGATGGAAGCCAGGGGCGTCCGCAGTTCGTGGCTGGCGTCCGCGACGAACCGGCGCATGAGCTCCTCGTTGCGCACGCGGGCCTGCAACGACGCGTCGACGTGGTCGAGCATCGTGTTCAGTGCGGCGCCGACGCGACCGATCTCGGAGTGCTGGTCGATGGCGTGGTCCGCGACGCGATCGGTGATGGACACCTGTCCCTGGTCCAGCTTCAGACTCGCGACGTGCTCGGCGGTGGTCACCACTTCACGCAGTGGTCGCAGCCCGGACCGGATCACCCACACGGTGGCCACACCGAGCAGCAGGAGACCCGCGACCGTGACGATCGCAACGGCCCACAGCGGCTTGATGATGGCGGCGTCCACCGTGCTCACCGGGAGGCCGATGTAGCCGACCACAGTGGGTCCCTGCCCCATCGCCGCGATGCGGTAGGTGCCGAGGTCCCGGATCTGGATGTCCAGCGTGGCGCTCTGCATCTTCTCCTGGGGCAGCTGGCGCAGCGCGTCATCCAATGCCGTCTGGATGTCGGCCGAGGGAACGGCCTTCACACCGTCGTCCGTGATGACCGCGCCGGGGAGAGAGGTGTCGGTCGTGCTCGTGGCGGTGGGCAGAATCAGCAGGCCCTGCGCCGACACGTGCAGCGCGCTCAGCACCTCGGACGGGTCGGTCAGGCCCCGGATGCGCAGCGCCTCGACGGCGTTGCCGTTGCGGATCGCTTCGCCCTGCACCTGATCGCTCAGCTGCTCGTTCAGCGTCCCGCGCAGGGCCACGGTCATGGCCACCGCGACCAGGACGAGCAGCACCGACACGATGCCGAGGATCGTGACGAGCAGGCGCGTCTGCAGCGTCCATCGTGAACGGCGACGCGGGGAGACCTCTCCCGCCGGGGCGGCGGAAGTCTCCGCGGCGACGGGAGCATCGGTCACTGGGGTGCCTTGATCATGTACCCCACACCGCGCACGGTGTGGATCAGCGGCTCGACCTGGCCGGCGTCGATCTTCTTGCGCAGGTACGAGATGTAGAGCTCGACGACGGAGGACCGGCCGCCGAAGTCGTAGTTCCACACGCGGTCGAGGATCTGCGCTTTGGACACCACCCGGCGCTGGTTGCGCATGAGGAAGCGGAGGAGTTCGAATTCGGTCGCGGTCAGCTCGATCTCGACACCGTTGCGCTCGACCTCGTGGCTGTCCTCGTTGAGGCTGAGGTCCGCGACTCGGAGGATCGGCTCCTCCTCGGCGGACAGTGCGGTGCCGGAGCGACGCATCAGGGCACGCAGACGCGCGACGACCTCCTCCAGGCTGAACGGCTTGGTGACGTAGTCATCCCCACCCGCGGTGAGCCCGGCGACGCGATCGCCGACGGCGTCTTTGGCGGTGAGGAAGAGCACCGGCACGTCGTTGCCCGCCTGCCGCAGTCGCTGCAGGACGGCCATGCCGTCGAGGTCCGGCATCATGATGTCGAGCACCATGGCGTCCGGGGTGAAATCACGGGCGAGAGTCAGGGCTTCGAAGCCGGACGCGGCAGCCTTGACGTCCCAACCCTCCATGCGCAGAGCCATGGAGAGCAGGTCGGTGAGCATCTGTTCGTCGTCGACGACGGCGACGCGGACCGGAGACCCGTCAGGGCGGGTCAGTGCGGGGGAGGGGGTGTGTGCCATGACCCCATTGTGATCCGCGCGCTATGCGATTCCTATGGCATAGCTTATGGGCTTCCTGTGAGCCGGTGTGGAGACGTCTGCGTGCGAAAGTTCGGACGCCTGCGGACACAGCCGTTTGATACCTGAACCAAGGCTGTGCCATCGACTCGGTGCCTAGCTTCGGGGCAAGCGTCGATGAGGGACGCGAGAGGAGCGAGATGTATTTCACATATCTGCGCCGCGAGCTGAGCGGGCGCAAGAAGCAGACGATCATCGTCGCGGTCGGGCTCGCGATCGCGATCGCCCTCGTCATGGTCGTCAATTCGCTTTCCGCAGGCGTCGGTGTCGCCCAGGCGCAGACGCTGCAGTCGGTGTACGGGGTCGGGACCGACCTGACGGTCACGGGTCAGGCGGCGAAGCCGACCGATGGTGATCAGGGTCAGCGCTTCGATTTCGGATCCGGCGCGGGCACCACCAAGGACGGCACCACGAACGTGAGTGCGGCGCGACTGACGACGGACCGCATGCGCGGGACGCTCGACGCCACCACGGTGTCCACGGTCGCGGCCACCGCGGGCGTCTCCTCGGCGACCGGAACGCTGAGTCTGACTGACTCCACCTTCTCCGGCCAGCTGCCCGACCGGGCACGCGGCACCGACGGCTCAAACTCCGGCGGGTCCTCCGGCGGCGGCACCGCGCCCCAGGGCGATGCGGCGGCTCCGGGCGGTTCGGCACCTCAGGGGGGCTCGGACGGCGCCGGCGGGTCGAGCTTCGGCATCACCGCGTTCTCCGTGATGGGTCTGGACCCCGCGGTCAGCGATGTCGGTCCGATGACCGCCGTCACGCTGACCGACGGGCGACTGCTCACCGCGGCGGACGCGGGGAAGGACGTCGCCGTCGTGGACGCAACCTACGCGGCATCCAACGACCTGAGCCTGAACGGGACCATCTCCGTGGCCGGCACCGATATGACCATCGTCGGCGTCGTGTCCTCGGCATCCTCGAGCGCCGAGACCGCGGCCAGCGTCTACATCCCGCTCGACGTCGCGCAGAAGCTCTCCAGCTCCGGCGATGTGGTCTCCACGGTGTACGTGAAGGCGGCGTCCTCCGGCCAGATCGCCACGGTGCAGACGGCACTGGAGAAGGCGCTGCCGGACGCCACGGTGAGCGCGCAGTCCCAGCTCGCCGCATCCGTGTCCGGATCGCTGAACAGCGCGACCGCGTTGATCACCAACCTCGGACTGTGGCTGTCGATCATCGTGCTGGCCGTCGCACTGCTGCTGGCCGTCCTGCTCACGATCGGCGGCGTCACTCGACGCACCCGAGAGTTCGGCACGCTCAAAGCCATCGGCTGGTCCAATGGCCGCGTGGTCTCGCAGGTTGCCGGCGAGTCGCTCGTGCAGGGTCTGCTGGGCGGTGTGATCGGCATCGTGATCGGGCTCGGGGCGATCCTGGCGATCAACATCATCTCGCCGACGATCTCCGCCTCCGGTGACCGAGGAGCGGGCCCAGGGGGTGGCTTCGGCGGTCGGAATCCGATCGCCGCGGCGACGAGCGCGATCACGCTGTCCGCACCGGTGACGGTCTGGGTGATTCTCGCCGCCGTGGGTCTCGCGGTGCTCGGCGGCCTGGTGGCCGGCGCCTTCGGCGGCTGGCGCGCCGCCCGCCTCAGCCCGGCCGAAGCGCTCCGCGCCGTCAACTGATTCGAGGAGAAGAACATGAGCATCACCGAGACCGTGCCCGACACGCTCGCGCCGAACCTGCCGGAGCCGATGTTCCGCCTGCTCGGGGTGAGTCGGACCTACCGGCAGAAGGGGCGTGAGATCCGGGCGCTGCAGCCGACCGATCTGGAGATCGGCGCCGGCGAATTCGTCGCCATCCAGGGACCCACCGGCGGGGGGAAATCGACGCTGCTGCAGCTGCTGGGAGCGCTGGATCGACCGACGACCGGGCAGATCCACCTCGCCGGTGCTGAGATCGCCGGCGCGAGCTCACGGCGCCTCACCGAGATCCGCGCGCACGAGATCGGGTTCGTGTTCCAGGGATTCAACCTGATCCCGACCCTGACCGCCCTGGAGAACGTGGAGATGGCGCTGGAACCCCAGCCGCTGCCGGCACCGGAGCGCACCCGGCGGGCCCGGGAAGCACTCGAGCATGTCGGGCTCGCGGACCGGGCCGACCATCTGCCGAGCGAGCTGTCCGGCGGTCAGCAGCAGCGTGTGGCGATCGCGCGGGCCATCGTGTCGTCGCCGCGCGTGCTGCTGGCCGACGAGCCGACCGGCAATCTCGATGAGGGGATGCGCGACGAGATCCTCGATCTGCTGCAGCGTCTGCACGCCGAGGGACTGACGCTGGTCGTCGTCACGCACGATTCCGCGGTCGCTCGCCGCGCCACCCGTCGCCTGCGGCTGCAGGACGGGGTGGTCCGGGACACCACGCACTGAGGCCCGGGAACGGCCCGCCCGGCGGCCCGGGGCCCGGGGCGCCGGGGGGGGGGGGCGCCGCCCCCGCCGCCCGGCGTGGGGCGGCGGGGGGGCGGCGGGCGGCGCGGGGGGCGGGCGGCGGGCGGCGGGGGGGGGGGCGCCCGCCCCCCCCCCCGCGCCCGGCGCGGGGGGGGGGGGGGGGCCGGCCCCCCCCGGCGGGGGGGCGGGGACGCGCCCGCCGGCGCCCCCGGTGGCGGGCGCGGGGGCGGGCCGTTCCCGTCCGCGGCGCCGCGATGTCTAGGGTGGCGGCATGACCGAGATCCGGGTGCTGGCCGACGGGCGCTTCGAACAGGCGGACGATTACGCGGTGGCGTTGAGCGCCGCCGCGTCCGGCAACGGGGTGGCGTGGTTCGACGCGCTGTTGGACGATGACCGCAGCATCTCCGAGATCGGGCAGGCGCTCGGGTGGCGCACCGCCCTCGGGGACATCCTGCGCCACACGCGCAAGCGTGCGCGAATGGAACGAACCGGCGGGCAGACCGTCGTCGTGATGCTGCCGGCGCGCTACCGCGATGATCAGCAGAGTGTGGAGCTGTCCAGTCTCGGCGTCGTCGTCTCCGCGGACGCGATCGTGACTCTGCGCGGAGACGCGTGGGTCGATCTGTCGCGAACGACGGAGGTTCTCCAGCTCCATCCGTCGGCCCAGGGCAGTTCCATCGGGGTGCTGTGGGCGATCTGCTCCAGCGTGCTGGATGCCTACGCGCCGGTCATCACGGGCGTGGAGGAGAACGTCGACCAGATCGTCGAGCAGCTGTTCGAACAGGACGACGTCACGGATGTCTCGCGTCGGATCTTCACCCTGCAGCGGGAACTCATCCGGCTGCAGCACGCCACCGAGCCGGTCGCGCAGATGCTGGATCAGCTCGCCGATGACGTGGCACCGGACGTGGGAGAGGCGCTCGTGGCGCGCTTCCGGGCGAGCGCGGACGCCGCCGAGCATGTCCAGCGTCGCGTGCAGGGTCTTCGCGACGCGCTGGATAACGCGCTCACCGTCCACTCGACCCTCGTCGGAGAGCGCAGCAACCTCGAGGTCCAGCGCATGACGGAGATCTCGATCAAGCAGAACGATCAGGTGAAGAAGATCTCCTCCTGGGCCGCCATCGGGTTCGCCCCGTCGCTGATCGCCGGGATCTACGGCATGAACTTCCACCTGATGCCCGAGCTGTCCTGGCAGTGGGGGTACCCGTACGCCATCGCCCTCATGGTGGCCGTCTCCGGCGGGCTGTACTGGGTCTTCCGCCGTCACGACTGGCTCTGAGCGCCCTCCGGACGCACTCGCCAGCCGGACCAGTCCGCGGCGTCGATGACGCAGAACCGGTTGCCCTCCGGGTCCTCGAGGATGACGTAGTCCGCGTCGTCCGGACGGCCGGGCCACGCCACCGTGCGGGCACCGAGGGACACCAGCCGCGCCACCTCTGCGGGCTGGTCGGTCGCGTACAGGTCCAGGTGGATGCGCGGCGGCAGCACGCGCTCGGAGCGCATCACGTCCAGCGACACGTTCGGCCCGCGCCCGGCCGGGTCAGTGAGCACGACGAAGTCGTCTTCGACCGGCTCGCGCGGGACGTATCCCAGCGCTCCGGACCAGAACGCGAGCTGCCGGGCGAGGTCCGTCACGCGGATGACGATGGAGCCGATGAGCAGCATGAGCCCACGGTACGGCGCGGCCCACGAACGCGGAAGGCCCGGACGCTCGTGCGTCCGGGCCTTCCGGAGGGGTCAGTGGGTGTCTTCGGCCTCGACCTCGGAGCGGTCACCGGACCACAGCGTGTGGAACGAGCCGGGCTTGTCGATGCGGCGGTACGTGTGCGCACCGAAGAAGTCGCGCTGACCCTGGATCAGGGCGGCGGGCAGACGCTCGGCGCGCAGGCCGTCGTAGTAAGCCAGCGACGAGGAGAACGCGGGAGCCGGAATGCCCGAGGTGGCCGAGTCGACCACCACGCGCCGCCAGGAGCCCTGCGCACGCTCGTGCACCTCGACGAAGTACGGCGCCGTCATCAGGACCGCGAGGTCCGGGTCCACGGCGTAGGCCTCGGTGATGCGGTTCAGGAACTGGGCGCGGATGATGCAGCCGCCCCGCCAGATCTTCGCGATGTCGCCCAGGTTGATGTCCCAGCCGTACTCGGCCGCACCCGCGCGGATCTCGTCGAATCCCTGCGAATAGGCGACGATCTTCGACGCGTACAGCGCCAGGCGCACGTTCTCGATGAAGACGTCGACGTCCTCCACCCGCAGCGGCTCCGCGGACGACGGCAGGTCACCGGACACGTCGCGCTGCTCGCGGTGCGAGGACAGGGAGCGGGCGAAGGTCGCCTCCGCGATTCCGGACACCGGCGTGCCGAGGTTCAGCGCGGTCTGGACGGTCCAAGCGCCGGTGCCCTTCGCACCGGCCTCGTCGACGATGACGTCCACGAGCGGCTTGCCGGTTTCCGCATCGACCTGACGGAGCACCTCGGCGGTGATCTCGATGAGGTAGCTCTCCAGCTCGCCGCGGTTCCACTCGGCGAAAACGTCGGCGATCTCGGCGGGCGTCTTGCCGGTGCCGCGCCGGATGAGGTCGTAGGCCTCCGCGATCAGCTGCATGTCGGCGTACTCGATGCCGTTGTGAACCATCTTGACGAAGTGTCCGGCGCCGTCGTGTCCGACGTGCGTGACGCACGGCTCACCCTCGGCGACCGCAGCGATCGAGCGGAGGATCGGGCCGAGCGTGATCCAGGACTCGTCAGAGCCACCGGGCATCAGCGACGGGCCCTTCAGCGCGCCCTCCTCGCCACCGGACACGCCCATGCCGACGAAGTTCACACCGGTCTCGCGGACGGCCTTTTCGCGACGGATGGTGTCGGTGAACAGGGCGTTGCCCCCGTCCACGATGATGTCGCCCGGCTCGAAGACCTCCAGCAGCGACTCGATGACCGCGTCGGTGGGTGCGCCGGCCTTGACCATGATCACGGCGGTGCGCGGCCGCTGCAGTGCGACGGCGAACTCCTCGTAGGAGAACGCGGGGACGAACTCGGCCTCGGGGTGGGCGGCCAGCAGCTCGTCGGTCTTCGAGCGACTGCGGTTGAACACGGCGACCGTGTTGCCCTCGCGGGAAGCCAGGTTGCGCGCGAGATTGGACCCCATCACGGCGAGTCCGACGACTCCGATGTTGGCGATGGCTTCAGGCATGGCGATACTCCTCGGACGCGCGGGTGTTCTGCTCAGCGTAGCGCGGTGATTCCGGCCTCGGCATCGCGTGACAGAGGTCCCGGGAACAACGACGACGGGGCACGACCGCGCCGCGGTCGTGCCCCGTCGGGAGCGTTCGGTCAGTCCTTGTGGTACGAGGAACGGCCCATCGAGAACAGGGCGCCGAAGGAGGTCACGATGGCGCACAACGTCATCGCTCCGATGATCCAGAGGATGACGTGCGAGGCGAATGCGGCGTCCATGAAGGGGTCCTCCCAAGGGCTGGCGGGTTGCGGGTGGTTCAACGCTACCCGGTCGTCGGGTAGGATGGTGAATCGACCTCGGCGAGGGACGCGTGTCGCGTCCGTGATCGACGCGGTGAAGTGGCCCTTGCGGCACGCCTCACGCGTTGCGGCCGAGTCGACAATCACAGACCACCGCACGTGCTTCACACGTGTGTGCGTACCAAGGAGAACCACATGTCTGAGGACAACAAGGTCGTCGCGGAGCTTCGCGAGAACTTCGGCAAGGGCTACGCCCGTCGCTTGCGCGCCGCCGGCCAGATCCCGGCCGTCATCTACGGTCACGGCACCGACCCGCAGCACGTCGCGCTGCCGGGCCACCAGGTCGGCCTGCTGATCCGCCGCGCCAACGCGCTGCTGAACATCGACATCGCCGGCAAGGCCCAGCTCGCGCTGGTCAAGGACGTGCAGAAGGACCCGGTGCGCCAGATCATCGAGCACATCGACCTCCTCGTCGTGAAGAAGGGCGAGAAGATCCAGGTCGACATCCCGGTGTCGGTCGTCGGTGAGTCCGCTCCCGGTACCCTCGCCAACCTGGACGCGACCACCATCGCGCTCGAGGTCGAGGCCACGCACATCCCGGAGCACATCGAGGTCGACATCGAGGGCCTGGAGGACGGCGCCCGCATCACCGCCGCCGACCTGAAGCTGCCGAAGGGTGCGACCCTCGCGGCCGACCCGGAGACGCTCGTCATCGCCGTCAGCATCCCGACCGAGACCGAAGAGGCTGAGGAGGAGATCGCCGAGGGCGACGCCGAGGTGGCCGAGGAGCAGTCCGAGGAAGCCGCCGCGGAGTAATTCCCGGATTTCCCACGAGGGGGTGCGCACTGCGCGCCCCCTCGTGTCGTATCCGACGAGATCGAGGAGACGGACGACATGGCGCAGACCTGGCTCGTGGTGGGACTGGGAAATCCCGGCCCGCAGTACGCCGCGACGCGGCACAACATCGGTCAGATGGTCATCGACGAGCTCGCTGAGCGCCGCAGGGAGCGCTTCGCCGCGCACAAGGCCGGGGCCCGTGTGGCCGAGACGTGGCTGCGTCCCGGTGCGGACAAACTCATCCTCGCGAAGCCGAATTCGTTCATGAACGTCTCCGGCGGTCCGGTGTCGTCGCTGGCGAAGTTCTACCGCATCGAGCCGGAGCACATCATCGTCGTGCACGACGAACTCGACATCCCGTTCGACACCATCAAGCTCAAGACCGGCGGCGGCCACGGCGGGCACAACGGCATCCGCGATGTGGCCAAGGCGCTGGGGACCCCCGACTTCCCGCGCGTCCGCGTCGGCATCGGTCGGCCGCCCGGACGCCAGGACCCCGCCGACTGGGTGCTGGCACCCTTCGCCGCGTCGCAGCGGGACGCCCTCGGGGTACTCCTCGGTGACGGCGCGGACGCCGTCGAAGCGATCGTCGCGGACGGCCTCACGGCCGCGCAGCAACGCTTTCACGCGCCGCGGGACTGACCTGCGCAGCTCTTTGTCAGGGCGTCGCGAAGCCGATCACGGCGAACAGGACGAGAACGCCGCCGTAGATCGCCGGGCCGAGGATGCTCAGAGCCAGCGCCCATCCACCCCAGCCGCGTCCACGTCGCTGTGCGATCGCGGCGATGCCGAGGATGATCGCGGCGATGCCGCACACGGTCCCGACCCAGAACGCGCTTTCGGCCACGAGCTCCTGCGTCGCCACCGGGGCGAGCCAGCTCAGGTCCGCGGAGGGGTCCTGACCGGTTTTCACGGCCGTGCGCCACGCTGCACCGAGCGGTGCCGCGACGAAGGACGTCACGAGCGGGGCCACCAGCGCCGCGATCAGGCCCAGCCAGAACGCGACACGGCCGAGCGTCTTGGGCCGCTCTGCGAGCGGGTTGACGAGTGCCTGCCCGTACTGTGACTGCACCTGCGGTGCCCAGGGGGAGACGTAGCCCGGGGGCTGCGGGGTCGTCGCCGCGCCCGGGTATCCGTAGCCCGGCTGCAGTGCCACGGGGGACGGCGTGGCGTATGCGCCGGTGCCGTACGCGGGGTTCGGTGTGCTCCCGTACGGCGATCCGATCCCGGCGGGTGGGACCGCGCCGGACGCCGGCATCGTCCCGTACGCCGGAGCGGCGCCGTACGCCGGTGTCGTCCCGTACGCGGGTGTCGTCCCGTACGCGGGCGGTGTCGCACCGTACGACGGAGGTGTGGCGCCGGAGACGGGCGTCGGTGGGGCCGCCGGCGGCTGGGCAGCGGCGTCGGACGGGGCGGCGGCCGGGTGTCCGGATGCCTGCGGCTCGGGTACCTGCGGTGTGCTCACGCGACCATCCTAGGAGGCCGCGTGTCGGTGGGTCCGCGTAGACTCGTTCGGTGACTTCGACCGGCATCGTGCGCGTCCTCCTGAACGATGACTCCTTCGAGTCGCTGCGGGACTCAGCCGTCGCCGACACCACCTTCTCTCTCGTCGACGGGCTCGACGCTCCGGCGCTGGCCGCGCTGATGAACCGTCGCGTCGCCGTGGGTCGCCCGCGCGCGCTGCTGGCGATCACGCCGACCGGACACCGGGCGGATGCACTCGGCGCCGCGCTGCAGGACCTCGTTCCGGACGCCGAGGTCCTCACTTTCCCGGCATGGGAGACCCTGCCGCATGAGCGGCTCAGCCCGAGCGCGGCGACCGTCGGCCAGCGCCTCGAGGTGCTGCGCCGCCTCTACCGGCGCGATGATTCCCGCCCGCTCGTCGTGACGGCGTCGGTCCGCGCCGCGCTGCAGCCGATCGCTCCCGGACTCGGCGCGGTGGAGCCGGTCGACCTCGCCGTCGGCAGCCGCGGCCATGACCTGGACCAGGTCGTCGCCCGGCTCATCGAGCTGGCGTACGCGCGGGTGGACATGGTGTCCCGGCGAGGTGAGTTCGCGGTCCGCGGTGGCATCCTGGACGTCTTCCCGCCCGTGGCCGATCACCCGTACCGCATCGAGTTCTTCGGCGACGAGGTGGACCAGATCCGCGCGTTCGCCGTCGCCGATCAGCGATCACTGCCCGGTGAGGTGGACGGCGTCGCGCTCCTGCCGAGCCGGGAACTGCTGCTCACGGAGGCCGTGCGCGAGCGCGCCGCGGAGCTGGCTCCGCAGTTCCCGGGCATCCGCGCGATGCTGACGAAGATGGCCGAGGGCATCCCGGTGGAGGGGATGGAATCGCTCACCCCGGCCGTCGCCGGTCCGCTGGTCACCCTCATCGACGAACTTCCCGAGGGCGCGGCCGTCGCTCTTCTTGACCCCGCGCGCTCCTCCGCGCGCGCGGTGACGCTCGGTGAGACCAACCGCGAGTTCCTGGAGGCGGCGTGGAGCGCGGCCACCGGCGGTGCGGACGCCCCGGTGGACCTCGGCGCCGGTGACTTCCTCACGGTCGCGGACCTGCGTAGCCGGACACGCGCGCGCGGCGACGTGTGGTGGACGCTCAGCCCGTTCGATCCGGGCGATGCCGAGGATGCCGACGACGTGCGGGTGCCGGCCTCGGCCGTGCCCTCATTCCAGGGCAACGTCGAGGGTGCGACCAGCTACATCGGAGACCTCCTCGGGCGGGGCTGGGCCGTCGTGGTCGCCGCCGCCGGGCAGGGCCTGGTCGAGCGGGCGCGCGACGTGCTGTCCGAGCGCGGATTCGCCGCGCGCATCGTGGACGCGCTGGACACGGTTCCGGAACCGGGCGTCGCGACCGTCGTGCGTGCGTCGCTGGAGAGCGGCTTCCTCGCCGCCGACGCGAAGTTCGCGGTGTTCACGGAGAGCGAGTTCTACGGGCGCACCATCGGTGGATCGCAGGCGGTGAAGAAGCTCGCCTCCCGGCGCAAGAACGTCGTGGACCCGCTGCAGCTGAAGCCCGGCGACCACGTCGTGCACGCCACCCACGGCATCGGCCGGTTCGTCGAGATGACCCAGCGCGAGGTGTCCACCGGTGGGCGGAACGCGCAGAAGAGCCTGCGCGACTACCTGGTGTTGGAGTACGCGCCGTCCAAGCGCGGCTACCCGGGTGACAAGCTCTACGTGCCCACCGATCAGCTCGACCTGCTCAGCCGCTACGTCGGCGGTGAGGCCCCGACGCTGTCGAAGATGGGCGGCAGCGACTGGTCCCAGGCGAAGGGTCGCGCCCGCAAGGCCGTCCGCGACATCGCCGTGGAACTGGTCAAGCTGTACTCCGCGCGCATGGCCGCGAAGGGGCACTCGTTCGGTCCGGACACCCCGTGGCAGCGCGAGCTGGAGGAGGCGTTCCCGTTCGCCGAGACACCGGACCAGCTGCAGACGATCGATGAGATCAAGGCGGACATGGAACGGCCGATCCCGATGGACCGGCTGCTGTCCGGCGACGTCGGTTTCGGCAAGACCGAGGTCGCCGTCCGCGCCGCGTTCAAGGCGATCCAGGACGGCAAGCAGGTCGCCATGCTCGTGCCGACGACCCTGCTGGTCAAACAGCACCTGGAGACGTTCACCGAGCGCTTCGCCGGCTTCCCGGTCAAGGTCAAGCCGCTCTCGCGTTTCCAGACGGACAAGCAGGCCCGCGAGGTCCTGGCCGGGCTCCTGGACGGCACCGTGGACATGGTCATCGGCACGCACCGCATCCTCACCGAGAAGGTGATCTTCAAGGACCTCGGCCTGATGATCATCGACGAGGAGCAGCGCTTCGGCGTCGAGCACAAGGACGCGCTGAAGAAGCTCAAGACGAACGTCGACATCCTCGCGATGAGCGCGACACCGATCCCGCGGACGCTGGAGATGGCCGTCACCGGCATCCGCGAGATGTCCACCCTCGCCACCCCGCCCGAGGACCGGCACCCGATCCTGTCGTTCGTCGGACCGCGCAACGACAAGCAGATCGCCGCCGCGATCCGGCGCGAACTGCTGCGCGAGGGGCAGGTCTTCTTCGTCCACAACCGCGCGCAGTCGATCCAGCGCGTGGCCGCCCAGCTCGCCGAGCTGGTGCCGGAGGCGCGCATCGCCGTCGCCCACGGGCAGATGGGGGAGCACCAGCTGGAGCAGGTCGTCGACGACTTCTGGGAGAAGAAGTTCGACGTCCTCGTCTCGACGACGATCATCGAGACCGGTCTGGACATCTCCAACGCCAACACGATCATCATCGACCGCGCCGACAAGTACGGTCTGTCCCAGCTGCACCAGCTCCGCGGGCGCGTCGGTCGTGGTCGCGAGCGTGCCTACGCGTACTTCGTCTACGACGACGGCAAGCCGCTGTCCGAGACCGCCGCGGACCGGCTGCAGACCATCGCGGTGAACAACGATCTCGGCTCGGGTATGCAGGTCGCGCTGAAGGACCTGGAGCTGCGCGGCGCGGGCAACCTCCTCGGTGCGGAGCAGGCCGGCCACATCGCCGGCGTCGGCTTCGACCTGTACCTGCGGATGATCGGCGAGGCCGTCGCCACCTTCCGCGGCGAAGAGACCGAGGGTCCCACCGAGCTGCGCCTGGAACTGCCGGTGGACGCACGCCTGCCGGAGGACTACATCGACAGCGAGCGGCTGCGGCTGGAGGCGTACCAGAAGCTGTCCGCCGCCACCGCGGTCACCGCGAAGGACGAGACGATCGACCTCGTCATCGAGGAGCTCGTCGACCGCTACGGTGCCCTGCCGCCGGAGGCCGAGGGACTCATCGCGGTCGCCCGCCTGCGCCGCCGCGCCGCGCAGTCCGGGCTCTCCGACGTCGTCGCGATGGGGTCGAACCTGCGCGTCGCGCCAGCGCGTCTGGCGGACTCGCTGAAGGTTCGGATGCAGCGGCTGTACCCGGGCGCGAAGATCGTCGCCGGCGGCGAGGCCCTCGTGGTGCCGTTGCCGAAGGCCGGGGGAGAACCCCTCGAGGACGCCGATCTGATCGCGTGGGTGCAGCAGCTGTTCACCGCGCTGTTCCCGCTCCCGGTGGCGGAGCCTGCGCCGCAGTCCTGAGGGCTGTGCCGGGCGCACGGTGCCCGGTAGCGTGAGCCCATGGAGTACGAACACGACGGACACGTCCCGCACATCCACCCGGACGCGGTGGTCGCACCCAGTGCGATCATCTCCGGCGATGTGACGCTCGGCGCCGGTTGCCGCGTGCTGCACGGCGCGGTCATCACCGCCGAGGGCGGTGCGATCACGATCGGCGAGAACGCGATCATCATGGAGAACGCCGTCATCCGCGCCGTCGCGAGCGCGCCGGTCCACATCGGCGATCACGTGCTGATCGGTCCGGGTGCTTCGGTGAGTGGCGCGACGATCGAGGACGAGGTGTTCCTCGCCACCGGAACGCGCGTGTTCAACGGGGCGCGCATCGGGGCGCGCTCGGAGGTTCGCATCAATGCGGTCGTGCACTTGCGCACGACGCTCCCGGACGACTCCGTCGTCCCGATCGGCTGGGTCGCGATCGGCGATCCCGTCCAGATCCTGCCCCCGCACGAGCACGAGCAGATCGCCGCGGCGCAGCGGGAATTGGATTTCCCGGGGTTCGTGTTCGGCGTGGACCGCACCACGCCAGATCTCATGGTGCAGGTCACCGAGCGGTACGGCCACTCGCTGGCTCGGCACCGCGACGACAAGCCGGTGACCCTGGAGCGGCACGGACGTCGACAGCATCACCACCGTCACGATGTGTGACAGAGCGCACCGTCACGACGTGTGACGCTTCGGTAGACTGCTCTCGGCCCGCTCGGGCCACTGGTGTGTCGGGAAGTCTGGTCGACCGCGGGGCGAAGGGCCTCGTGTCCGTCGACCGAGGACCGCATGAAACTGCTCCGTTCCGCCCGTTTTCCCGCCGTCGTGCTGCTGATCGCCGCGGCGCTGGGGCTCGCCCTGAGCAATGCTCCGTCCGGCGCTGCGCTGGCGGGGTTCTTGGACACGCACCTCGGTCCCCGTGGGACCGCGTTCGACCTGTCGATCCGGCACTGGATCTCGGACGGGCTGCTGGCGGTGTTCTTCCTCACCGCGGCGATCGAGCTCCGGCACGAGTTGACCGTCGGACGTTTGACCCGGCCGCGGGAGGCTCTTGTCCCGGCGATCGCGGCCGTCGGGGGCGTGCTCGTGCCGATCGCGCTGTATCTCCTCGTCGCCGGCGGGACCGAGTACGCCCGCGGCTGGCCGATTCCGACCGCGACGGACATCGCCTTCGCACTCGGCGTGGTCGCCGTGTTCGGCCGTGGTTTGCCGGGGTCCGTCCGGGTGTTCCTGCTGGCCCTCGCGATCCTCGATGACATCGTCGGCATCGTGTTCATCGCCGTGCTGTTCACGACGGATGTGAACGTCGTGGCGCTGATCGTCGCCGTCGTCCTGGTGGTGGGCTTCGGTGTCCTGAGTCGGCTTCGTCCGTCGTCCGCGATGCGCGTGCCGTGGGGTCTGGCGCTCGCCGCGATCGGCCTGGCGACCTGGGCCGCCGTGCTGCAGAGCGGTGTGCACGCCACGATCGCCGGGGTCGCGCTCGGGCTCACGATGGGGCCGCGCGCGGGCGACCGGCTGGCGCACGCGCTGGAGCCGGCCGTGAACGCCGTCGTGCTGCCGCTGTTCGCCTTCGCCGCAGCCGCCGTGGTGATCCCGCAGGTGGCCGCGGACGAACTCACTCCGGCGTTCTGGGGAGTCCTGCTCGCGCTGCCGGTCGGAAAGCTGCTCGGCATCGTCGCGGCCGGCTGGCTCGCGCAACGCCTGCTCGGGACCACGGCGAACGCTCGACTCGCGCTGCCGGACCTCATCGCCGCCGCGCTCCTCGGCGGCATCGGGTTCACGGTGTCGCTGCTGCTCGGTGAACTGGCGTTCGGTGCGGACCACGAGGCCGGCGCCGAGGTGACGATCGCCGTGCTGCTGGCCTCCACGATCGCGATGCTGCTGGGGTCGACCGCGGTAGCCGTGCGCGCCCGCCACTGGCGCAGGGCCGAGGCCGGTAGCGTCGAGACATGAGCGAGACGGAGACGCCGGACGGACTGACCCGTGCGGCCGAGGTGATGCGCGAGGTCCGGGATCGCTGCGTGTGGACGCAGCAGATCACGCATGAGGACCTGATCCCGTACCTGATCGAGGAGAGCCACGAGGTCATCGAGGCGGTCGAGTCCGGCACCCGTGCCGACCTCCGCGAGGAGCTCGGCGACCTGCTCTGGCAGGTGCTGTTCCACGCCGAGATCGCCGCCCGCGAGGACGATCCGTTCACGATCGACGACGTCGCCGGAGACCTCGCGGACAAGATGATCCGCCGCCACCCGCACGTGTTCGCCGGCGAGATCGCACGGACGCCGGAGGAGGTGCTCGTGCACTGGAACGCGGCGAAGGCGGCGGAGAAGCGCACGCGCACGAGCGTGCTGGACGGTGTCGCGATGGGCATGCCCGCGCTCGCCCTCGCTCAGAAGGTCATCGGCAAGGCCGCGAAGGTCGGCGTGACCGCGCCCGCCGCGGCGCCGGCGTCCGAGGCCGAGCTGGGCGACGCGCTGCTGGCCCTCGTGTCCGCCGCCGCCGCGAACGGTTGGGACGCCGAGCGGGCCCTGCGCGCCCGGGTGCGGACGCTCGCCGCGGAGGTCCGGGACGCGGAGTCCGCCACGCGCTGAGCCGGTCGGGCCGAAGTGGAAGAATGGTCCGGTGCCTGCTGTGAACCCGCCGCGCGGAATGCGCGATTTCCTCCCCGCCGAGAAGTCCCGTCGCGAGCGCGTGCTCGCGGTCATTCGCGAGCGCTACCGTGCGCACGGGTTCGACGAGATCGAGACGCCGGTGATGGAGGACCACGCTCGGCTGCACTCCGGCATGGGTGGCGACAACGAGAAGCTGGCCTTCAACGTCCTCAAGCGCGGGCTGGCACCGGACGACGTCCGCGCTGCGGCGGAGGACCCGGCCGCGCTCAGCGACCTCGGTCTGCGCTTCGACCTGACCGTGCCGCTCGCCCGGTTCTACGCCACACACCGCGCGGAGCTGCCGACCGTCTTCCGTGCCGTGCAGATGGCGCCGGTGTGGCGCGCGGAGCGTCCGCAGAAAGGTCGCTACCGGCAGTTCATCCAGAGCGACATCGACATCATCGGCGACGCGACGTTCCGCGCCGAAGCGGAGCTCATCACCGCGACCCTCGACACGATCGACGCGCTCGGGCTGTCCGGCGTCTCCGTGCGCATCAACGACCGCCGCATCCTGGACGCCCTGCTGGATCACTTCGGCTTCACGCCGGAGGAGCGCCCGGGCGTCCTGATCACGATCGACAAGTTGGACAAGATCGGTCCGTCCGGGGTCGCGGCCGAGCTCCGCGAGCGCGGTGTGACGCCCGCGGCCGTGGACGCGTTCGAGACGTACCTGACGGCGCTGCAGCCGGCCGGGGCCTTCACGCGCGAGGGCATCGAGTCGGTGCTGCCTGCCGGCGTCGGCGCGGACGCGGTGTCCGACCTGCTCGCGATCGCCGAGGCGGTCGGGGCCGGACGCGAGGACGTGCCGTTCGAGTTCGATCCGTTCCTCGTGCGCGGCATGGGCTACTACACCGGCACGATCTTCGAGCTCGCCCACCCGAGCGTCGGCTACTCGCTGGCCGGTGGCGGCCGCTACGACGGCATGATCGGCCGCTTCCTCGGTCAGGACGTGCCGGCCGTCGGCTTCTCGATCGGCTTCGAGCGCATCGTGGATCTCCTGGAGGAGTCCGCCGCTGACACGTCGGACTCCGTCGTCCTGGTGCACGACAAGGACGTCCCGGTGTCCGAGCTCGTCGCACTGAAGACCTCGTTCGTCGCCGAGGGCGTCCGCGTCCGTCTGGAGCAGCGCACGAAGAATCTCAAGGCCCTGCTCGAGCGTGCGCACGCGGACGGTTACGGCCGCTTCGCCCTGGTCTCCGCCGGCACCCCCCGCGCCTCCATGGAGCTCAAGCCCCTCGCATAGCCGCGAAACACCCAAGCACGTCCGAAACCTCCCGCGTCGCGGGGTGTCTCGGACGTGCTTGGGTGTTTCGCGGGGTCAGGCGGGGCGGGACTGGGTCACGCGGCGCTTCTCGCGGACGTAGACCTCGCGGCGGACGTGCGCCACCACGTCGCCGGATGCATCGGTGATGTCGACGTCGAACCACTCCAGGACCTTGGCGCCGCCGTGCGCGCGCTCGCGGATCGCCGCCACGCGCTCCGGCGTCACCGTGTGCACGGCGGTGAGCGTGCCGCGTCCGGGTTTGACGAATTCGATCTCGCCCCGGGTGTCCCAGACCACGAAGTCCGAGCCGATCTGGTGCCGGACCAGCATGAAGAAGTACGGGTCGGTCATCGCCGACATGGACCCGCCGAACGCGGTCTTGACGTAGTTGCGCGTGAGGGGATTGACGGACAGTCGTGAGGTGGCGGTCGTCCAATCGGGGGAGTAGCGCACCCGGATGCCGGAGAACAGATTCGGGAACCAGGCGCTCATGCCGAAGCCGAGCAGGCGGGGAGTCATACGCATCCCTCCAGTCTCAGCATCGCCAGGCGAGATGCAAAGCGTTTGTACAGTTCCCTAGTTGTTCTAGTTGATCTAGAATCATCCCATGTTCGTGACGATCGACCCCACGCGGGAGGAACCCCTGTTCGCACAGGTGGCGTCCGCCGTGCGGCTGGAGATGGCCGAGGAGCGCCTGCGCCCCGGTGACCGGTTGCCGCCGGCGCGGGACCTCGCGACCTCGCTCGACGTCAACCTGCACACCGTGCTACGTGCCTACCAGGACCTCCGTGACGAGGGACTGGTGGAGATGCGCCGGGGCCGCGGGGCATCGGTGAGCGCCGCCGCCGGCGCGCTGAGCGAACTGAATCACGAGATCACCACCCTCGTCGCGAAGGCCGCGGCGCTGCACATCGACGTCGACACTCTGACGTCCCTGGTCAAGGAGGCCGCACGATGAACGCCATCGACATCGTCACCCGTCCGGAGGTGACTCGCGCGCGCACCGCGTTCGTCCTGGTGGGCGTCGCGCTGCCGCTGCTGGTCGGGTTCGTCGCGACGATCCTGCAGCTGCAGTGGCTGCCGGACCTCCCGTCCCCGGCCGCGACGCACTGGTCCGGCACCTCCGGCGCCCCGGACGGGTTCGGCCCGGCGTGGACGTACCCGGCGATGATGGGCGGGGTGACCGTCGGTCTCGTGCTGCTGCTGGCGTTGCCGGTTCTGATCGTCTCCGGCCGCGGTCGATGGGGTTGGGCGGCGCGATTCCTCGGCGCGAGCGCGCCGGCCGTCGTGGTGTTCCTCGCGATCGGCCTGACCGCCAGCGTCGCCATTCAGCGGGGTGTCCCGGACGCGCATGACGTGCGTGATCCCGGTTGGGAACTGCTGCTGGGCGCAATCGTCGCCGTCGTGGTGTTCGCCGGGGCCTGGTTCGCGCAGCCGAAGGTGGCGCCGGCGCCCGCGGCGGAGGCGGTCTCGGACACGCTCACTCTGCCGGAGCAGGCGCGTGCGGTGTGGACGCGGACGGTGTGGATCAGTCGCAGTGGACTGATCGGCCTCGGCATCGCGGTCATCGTTTCGGTGGTGGCGGCGATCTCGATCGCGGTCAGTGGAACGTCGACCGCGTGGATCCCGGCCGGACTGGCGGTGCTGATCGCCGTGATGGCGACGACGACGCTCGCCTTCCGCGTCACCGTGGACGCGCGGGGCCTGACCGTGCGGGCGCTCGTCGGTTGGCCCGTGTTCCGCATTCCGCTGCAGGACATGTCTGAGGTCGCGGCTACGGAGGTCTACCCGATGGCGGACTTCGGCGGCTGGGGAGTCCGCTTTGCCGGTGGCGGGCGCACGGGCGTCGTCCTGCGCGGGGGAGAGGCGCTGGAGGTGCGGCGTCGTTCCGGGCGTTCGCTGGTCGTCACCGTGGACGACGCGGAGCGTGCCGCCGCCGTCCTGGATGCACTTCGCCGACGTGGGGCCGGCGTGAGGAATGGGGAAGATCATGACTGAGATGACACCGATCGCGGACGGGTGGTCCGGGTCGAGGGAGCACGTGCGGTGGGGGGCGGTCGGGCTGTTCGTCCTGATCTCGTTCGGCCTGGCGTGGCTGGTGATGCTGCCGGCATGGCTGAGCGGGGGACTGCAGAACCCGTTCTTCACGGTGATGGCGAGCGCGATGATGTTCACGCCGCTGATCGCGACGTTCATCGTCAGCGCGGTGATGAAGGTGCCGGGACGCCCGCGGCTGCGTGCGTTGGGATGGTGGCCGCTGCGGCCCGTGGGGCGGTTCCTCACCATGCTGGCGATCGGCTTGTTCGGGACGATGGTTCTCGCCCTGGTCGCGATGGGAGTGGCGGTCGCGTTCGGATGGCTGCACATCGACGTGGACCACTCCGCGTTCGCGGTCTCGATCACCTCCGCGGTGCCGAAGGGCACCCCGTTGCCGCCGCTGGCGCTGCTGGCCGTGCTGCAACTGGTCAACGTGCCCATCGGCGCGGTGATCAACTCGTTCCTCACCGTCGGTGAGGAGACCGGCTGGCGCGGTTTCCTGTTGCCCGCGCTGCGGCCGCTCGGCACCTGGCCGTCGCTGCTGCTCTCCGGTGCCATCTGGGGCCTCTGGCACGCGCCGGTGATCCTGCTCGGTTACAACTTCAACCGGCCGAACCTCGCGGGCCTCGGCCTGATGGTGCTCGGCTGCATGGCGACTGGTACCTGGCTCGGCTGGCTGCGGATGCGCAGCGGGTCGATCTGGCCCGGCGTGCTCGCGCATGGCACGCTCAACGCGATCGCCCGATTGCCGCTCCTGCTCGCGTCCACGGCGCTGCCCGCGGATCCGGCCCTCATGTCGACCCTCGGTGCGTCCGGCGTCATCGTGTTCGTCATCGTCGCCGTGATCCTCACTGTGACGCGGCAGATGCGCTGGGTCGAGGCGTCCGCGCCGAGTCCCGTCTCACCGGAACCGATTCGGCCACCGGTCGCCACGGCACCCCATTGATCGGGGGGCGTCCGGTCGTCAGGCTGGGACCATGACCGCTTCGACACCGGACGCCTGGGCCCGCGTTGACGATTTCCTCGCCGACCTGTTCGTCGGCGAGGATCGGGACCTCGACCGGGCGCTCGCGGCGCAGCACGCGGCGGGGCTGCCCGAGATCGAGGTCGCTCCGGTGGCGGGCAAGCTGCTGCAGCTGCTGGTCCGGATCTCCGGCGCCCGCCGGGTGCTGGAGATCGGCACGCTGGGCGGGTACTCCACGATCCAACTCGCCCGCGCGGTCGGCCCGGGTGGGCATGTGGTCACGGTCGAGGCGGAGGCGGACAACGCCGCGGTCGCTCGATCGAGCATCGACGCCGCCGGGGTCGGTGAACGCGTGGACATCCGCATCGGCCGGGGCGAGGACGTCCTGCCGACGCTCGTGGATGAGGACCCGTTCGATCTCGTCTTCATCGACGCCGACAAGGAGTCCAACACGCTGTACCTCGACTGGGCCGCCCGGCTCGGACGTACCGGAACCGTGGTGGTCCTGGACAACATCGGCCGCGATGGCGAGATCACGAACGCCGACACCACGGACACGAAGGTCCAGGGCACGATCGCCGCGCTGCGCATGCTCGCCGAGGACCCGCGCTTCGACGCAACCGCGATGCAGACCGTCGGCCTGAAGGGCTGGGATGGTTTCGCGCTGGCGAGGATCACCCGTTCTTGACGTCTCCGACGGTGATGGCGGCCGGTCCTACTCACTAGACTGGCGACGGACCGACGACGCTCCACCCAACCCTTTCCCACGATGAAGGAGTACCCACGTGGCATTGATCGAGGCTGTAGGCGCACGCGAGATCCTGGACTCCCGCGGCAACCCGACCGTTGAGGTGGAGGTTCTGCTCGAGGACGGCATCGTCCAGCGCGCAGCCGTCCCCTCCGGTGCGTCCACCGGTGCATTCGAGGCGTACGAGCTCCGCGACGGCGACAAGTCCCGCTACGGCGGTAAGGGCGTGCTGAAGGCCGTCGACGCCGTGCTTGACGAACTCGGCCCGGCCGTTGAGGGCATCGATGCCAGCGAGCAGCGCATCGTCGATGAGATCCTCAACGCCACGGACGGCACCGAGAACAAGAAGCGCGTCGGCGCGAACGCCATCCTCGGCGTCAGCCTCGCGGTCGCCAAGGCCGCTGCGGATTCCGCCGACCTGCCCCTGTTCCGCTACCTCGGCGGTCCGAACGCGCACGTGCTGCCCGTTCCACTGCTGAACGTCATCAACGGTGGCGCGCACGCCGACACGGGTGTGGACATGCAGGAGTTCTTCCTCGTCCCGCACGGTGCGGACACGTTCGCCGACGCCCTGCGCTGGGGTGCCGAGACCTACCACGTGCTCAAGAGCGAGCTGAAGGCTGGCGGCTACGCGACCGGTCTCGGTGACGAGGGAGGCTTCGCCCCCGACCTGCCCAGCAACCGCGGTGCGCTGGACTTCCTGATGGCGGCGATCGAGAAGGCCGGCTTCAAGCCGGGGACGGACATCGCCGTAGGCCTGGACGTCGCTTCAACCGAGTTCTACTCCGACGGTACCTACGCGTTCGAGGGCAAGAAGCTGACCTCCGACGAGCTCATCGCGTACTACGGCGAGCTCGTCGCGAACTACCCGCTGGTCTCGATCGAGGACGGCCTGGCTGAGGACGACTGGGACGGCTGGAAGGCGCTCACTGACGCGCTCGGCTCGAAGGTCCAGCTGGTCGGGGACGACCTGTTCGTAACGAACCCCAAGCGCCTCGCCGACGGCATCAAGAAGGGCGTCGCCAACTCGCTGCTGGTCAAGGTCAACCAGATCGGCACGCTCACCGAGACGCTGGACGCGGTGTCGCTGGCGCAGCGTTCGGGTTACACGGCGATGCTCTCGCACCGCTCCGGTGAGACCGAGGACACCACGATCGCCGACCTCGCGGTGGCGACGAACTGCGGCCAGATCAAGTCCGGTGCGCCTGCTCGGTCGGACCGCGTCGCGAAGTACAATCAGCTTCTGCGCATCGAAGAGGAACTGGGTGAGGCGGCCGTGTTCGCCGGCCGCTCCGCGTTCCCGCGATACCAGGGCTGACCTGCAGTAAACGTCCGAGAGGGGAGATCATGGCCAAACGTCCGGATCTCCCCTCTCTGCTGTCCGCCGCGCCCGACGCCCCCAAAAGCCGCACCGCGGAAGCTCGCGCGACGGCTTCGCGGCGAACCACCCGCGGACCCGGTGGTGCACGGGCCGTGGACGTCCGCGAGTGGCTCGGCGGCATCCGTCTGTCCGCCTTCATGATGATCATGCTCGGGCTGGTGCTCGTGGCCGTCCTCGTGCTGGTGCCGACGATCGCCACGTTCATCGACCAGCGGCAGCGGATCGTCTCGTTGCAGAACGCCGTGCAGGTCGCGCAGTCCCGGGTCGATGAGCTGTCCGCGGAGCGCGATCGCTGGCACGACAAGGCCTACATCACCACGCAGGCCCGCGAGCGGCTGTACTACGTCGAGCCGGGCGAGGTCGTCTTCCTGGTCGTCGACGACCGCGACCCCGCGAAGCAGCCGGCGGAGCAGAAGCCCGTCAGCGACACCGTCCAGCAGGCCGACGGCGACTGGATGGCCAACCTGTTGCGTACGGTCACCGATTCCGGGTTGGCCAAGACGGCGGTTCCCGAGCAGACGGGATCGACCCCGGCCCCGAAGCCGTCGCCCAGCGAGTGACCGGTAGCCTGGAGCGGTGACCACCCCGCCCTTCGCCCCCGTCCGCCCCGTCGACCTCGAGGTCATGAGCGAGCAGCTCGGGCGGCCCGTCCGGGATGTGGTCGGCATCGCCGCACGATGCGTGTGCGGCAACCCGACGGTGGTCAGCACCGCGCCGCGCCTGGCGGACGGTTCGCCGTTCCCGACCTTCTACTACCTGACCCACCCGGGCGCGACGATCGCCATGTCCCAGCTCGAGGCCGAGGGCGTCATGGCGGAGTTCACCACGATGCTGGCAGAGGACGAGGACCTCGCGGAACGGTATCGCGGCGCGCACGAGGCGTTCCTGGCCGATCGGGCGCAGTTCGGTGCGGTGCCGGAGATCGAGGGCATCTCCTCCGGCGGCATGCCGACGCGCGTGAAGTGCCTGCACGCCGTGGCCGCGCACGCGCTCGCCGCGGGGCCCGGGGTGAACCCCTTCGGTGACCTCGCTCTGGAACGAGCGAGCTGGTCGCCGGATCGTTGCGTCTGCGCGGATCCCGGCCGAGCGGCATGATCCGACGGGCGGCCGCTGTGCTGCTGGCGCTGGTCGCCGGCAGCCTGGTGCTGCCCGCCGCCGCTCCCGCCGCCCTGGCCGTACCCGCGGTGTCGGCGCCCACCCCGAGCGCATCCCCGAGTCCCACGCCCACCGGAGATCCGGTGCGGCTGGCGGAGTACTGGTTGAAGGACTACGGCATCGAGGAGGCGTGGAAGACGACCAAGGGCGCCGGGCAGCGGATCGCCGTGATCGACACCGGCGTCGCCCACGTGCCCGAACTCGACGGCGCCGTCGCGGACGGCACGGACTTCTCCGGTGTCGGTGCGCCCGACGGGCGAACGCCGGTCGGAGTGAAGGACATCAATCACGGCACCCTGGTCGCCTCGGTGGCGGTCGGTCGGGGGACCGGCCCGGACACCGGCATGATCGGCGTGGCCCCGGAGGCGGATGTGCTCGCGATCTCGACGAGCCTCGGTGCGGCGGCGAGCGTGCCGATCACCAAGCAGATCGCGGAGGCGATGAAGTGGGCCGTCGATCACGGTGCGACGGTCATCAACCTGTCCTTCACGACGAACACCCTGACCTGGGATCAGTCGTGGGACGATGCGTTCCAGTACGCGTTCGACCACGACGTGGTCGTCGTCGTGGCGGCCGGAAATCGGGGGAGCGGGACGAAGTCGGTGGGCGCCCCGGCGACCATTCCGGGCGTGCTCACGGTCGCCGGCGTTGACCCGAAGGGAGTCGCGAGCGAGCGCTCCTCCACGCAGGGCATCACAATCGGCGTGGCCGCTCCGAGTGAGGACCTGCGCGGGGTCGACAAGGACGGCAAGGTGATCTCCTGGGACGGAACCAGCGGTGCCGCCCCGATCGTCGCCGGAATCGTCGCGCTCGTCCGCGCCGCGCACCCGGACCTCGATGCGAACAACGTGATCAACCGCATCCTCGTCACGGCGAAGCCCGTCACCGGCGGCGGCAACCTGACGCAGGCGCTGTACGGACACGGACTCGTCGATGCGAATGCCGCGGTCAATGCGACCGGGATCGCTTCGGTGGATGAGAACCCGATGGGCTCGCTGAAGGACTGGGTCAAGCTCTATCGCCGAGCGGCCGCGCCGACGCCCACACCGGGGCAGTCCGTCGCGCCTGTCGAGATCGAGCCGCTGCCGGCCGCAGACCCGCCGCTGAACGGCGGGACACCGTTGCTGCCGTCGCGGGACTCGATCCTCTACGGGACCGTCCCGCTCATCGCTGTGACTTTGCCTGGTATCCTGGTAGTGCTCGGCGTCACTGCTGCTGCCCGAAGCATCCGGTCGGCGCGTTCTCGCACGCCGAGCAAGTGATCACTCAAGGAGTTTTACTTCCGTGCCCAAGATTCTCATTGTCGGTGGCGGTTACGCGGGCTTTTACACCGCGTGGAAGTTGGAGAAGCACCTGCGCAAGGGTGAGGCCGAGGTCATCCTCGTCGATCCCCTGTCGTACATGACGTATCTCCCCTTCCTGCCCGAGGTGGCGGCCGGCTCGATCGAGCCCCGCCACGCGGTCGTCGCCCACCGGCGTCACCTCAAGAAGACCACCGTCATCAACGCGAAGGTCACCGGTCTGGACCACGCGAACAAGACCGCGACCATCACGCCCGAGGACGGCGAGCCGTGGGAGCTGCAGTACGACCAGGTGGTCGTGACCGCCGGTTCCGTCTCGCGCACCTTCCCGATCCCGGGTATCGCGGACGGGGCGATCGGTCTGAAGTCGATCGAGGAGGCCGTCGCGATCCGCGACCGCATCATCACGAACTTCAACCGTGCCGCCGCCCTGCCGGCCGGTCCGGAGCGTGAGCGTCTGCTCACCGTCGTCGTCGTCGGCGGTGGTTTCGCCGGGATCGAGACGCTCGGCGAGCTGCGCTCGTTCGCGTCCGCGCTGCTGAAGGACTACCCGCAGCTGTCGTTCGAAGAGACCCACTTCCACCTCATCGAGGCGATGGGGCGGATCATGCCCGAGGTCTCGCTGGAGACGAGCGAGTGGGTGCTGAAGGACCTCGCCAAGCGCGGCGCCTACGTTCACCTGGACACCCAGGTCAAGGACGCCACCGACGGCAACGTCGGCCTGTCCAACGGCGATGTCATCCCCGCGGACCTGATCATCTGGACCGCCGGTGTGATGGCCAACCCGCAGGTCGTGCGTTCCTCGGGCCTGCCCGCGGACGAGCGCGGTCGCATCACCACTCAGGCGGACCTCCGCGTCATCGACGCCGACAAGAACGTCGTCGAGGGTGCCTGGAGCGCCGGTGACGTCGCGGCGGTTCCGGACCTCACGGGCGGCGGCGTCGGCGGCTTCTGCGTGCCGAACGCTCAGCACGCCGTGCGTCAGGCGAAGCTTCTCGCGAAGAACCTCGTCGCGACGCTCCGTGGCGACAAGCCCGTGGACTACTTCCACAAGAACCTCGGCGCGGTGGCCGGACTCGGCCTCTACGACGGTGTGTTCCAGTCCGGCAAGTTCGCGCTCAAGGGCTTCGTGGCGTGGGTCGCTCACCGCGGCTACCACGGTCTCGCGATGCCGTCGTGGGAGCGCAAGTGGCGCGTGATCTGGGACTGGTGGAACAACTTCTGGCTCGGCCGCGACATCGCGACGATGGAGAAGGTCCAGCAGCCGCGTGAGTTCTTCGAGGAGTTCGCCTCCCGCCCGAAGCCCGCTGTCGCAGCGGCTCCGGCCGAGGCCCCGAAGGCTGAAGCGCCGAAGGCGGACGCTCCCAAGGCGGATGCGCCGAAGGTCGAGGTGAAGCCGGAGAAGGCTGCGAAGTCCACCGGAAAGCCGAAGGCCGAGAAGGTCAGCGCCGCGAAGGCCAAGTAGAAGATGACGTCGACGGCGGCGGGACTGTGAGGTCCCGCCGCCGTCGTCGTCTCCCGCCCCCATAGCCCAACCGGCAGAGGCAGGCGACTTAAACTCGCCACAGTCTGGGTTCGAATCCCAGTGGGGGCACGTTCGCCGGGTCAGTCGTCGACCGCCAGACGGCGGCGGATGTCGCGCAGTCGCAGGACTTCCGGCCACGTCGCCGGCAGGAGGGCCGCGGCCGCGGAGAACTCGAACACGTACAGAACGAGCGAGAGCGCAGCGCCCTCGTCTATCGCGGATCGGACGGCGATGATGATCGCGAGCACCTGCAACGCGACCGTCAGCAGCATCGCGAGGCCGTACGTCACGGTGTCGAGGTCGGACAGCCGGATCAGCCAACCGTTCAGCAGCCCGACGTGGCGGCGGGACGCCGTGCGGTCCTCGCGGGCGAGCACTGATACCTGCCGTTCCGCCTCGTCGTTGTAGCCCCGGTTCAGGCGCATCATGAGCCGGGACGTGATCGCGTATTCGAGGACGATGAGCACGCTCATCCCGAGCGCGGCGGCGAACACGGGGAGACTGAGCGTGGCGAGGAAGACGAGGGAGCCGAGAAACAACGCTGCGGCCCCGATCACCTCCGGCAGCGTGTATTCCAGGAAGTCCACGGCTTCGCGCAGCATGTTCACGCGGGCGGTGCGCGTCGAGAGGTCCGTCTCCTGGTCATAGGCCTGCGTGACGAGGCGCGCGTACACGGCCGCGTGCAGGCGCGCGTCCAGGATGCGGCGGAGCGCGGCGACCAGCATCGTCGCGACCCCGACCGTGGCGAACACGATGATGCCGGTGGTGCGGCCGTCGGCGAGGTCCTCCAGCGCGGAGCCGATGAGCAGAGGCGCGAGGACGCCGCCGATCGCGCCGAGCAGGACCAGCATCCATGACCCCACGGCGCGCGCCCGGAACCCCGCCAGCATTCGCCACATGAGCCGACCGTACGTCCCGCGCCGCCGTCGGCCCGTACCGAGATTCCACAGCCGGATACCGTGCCCGCACGCCTTCTCCTGCGTCCTGCGTTCGTGGCGGGGCTGGGTTTCTTCCGCTCAGACGACACGGGTTCCGCGGGTGGTTCCGTTGTCGTGTCGGCGCTCGGATCCGGGGTGGTTGGGTCGGGTGCGCTCGGCCGTGCGGGGGTGGGGTTGCTGCCGCGCCTCGGCTTCTCGGCAGGGCTGAGTTTCCCGCGGCTTAAGACTGCCCGGTGGATGGTCGCGTTCCGGACGCCGGCTCGCGTTCCACATCGGGGCCGCGCCGACGATCGTTGGACAGGCGTCAGCGAGACGAAAATGCGGTGAGCTGCGGGGCGGGATCGGGGGTGAGAGAAACCTCATCTCCACAGGCTGAAATCCATCCACAGCCTGGGATATTCAACGTCGAATGTCGGTGCCCCGGCGTAAAATATGGGTTATGAACACGACGATGGAACGGACCCGGGAAACGATGGCACACGCCGTCGCCGACCTCCGCTCCATCCTCACCTCCGGCACCCTCGACACCGCCGACCGGGACGACGTTCTCGGGTTCATGATCGGGGTCGGAGACCTGTATCGGCAGGTCGAAGCCACCCTGGTGATCGGCACCGGTGTGATCGAGAAGCGCTCCGCCACGGCGGAGCGCTTCGACGTTTCGAGCGACTGCCGCAGTGCGAACGAAGTCCTGCAACGCACCACCGGTGCCGCCCCCACCACCGTCAAGCGATGGAGCCGCCTGGCCGCGACGATCAAGCCGGAGCGCACGCTTGCGTCGGGTGAGGTGCGGCCAGCAGAGTTCCCCGCCCTCCGTGAGGCGCTTACCACCGGTGCGATCGGGGCGGACGGGCTGGAAGCCGCGACCCGGCCCCTGCGGGAGATCAAGGACCGCGTCGATCCGGCCGATCTCGCGGAGGTCGATGAGGTTCTCGCCGCGATGACAACGACGACCGGTGCGCCGGTGATGTGCGACACCCTCCGGGACGCTTCCCTCCGGCTCGCCACCGACCTGGACCTCACCGGCGCCGAGGATGAAGAAGAGAAGGCGTTCCGAGGGCGGGCCCTGCGGCTCGGCGCCAAGCGCAACGGGCTCGTCCCCATCACCGGTCAACTCATCCCTGACGTCGCCGGTGCGCTCTCCGTCCTGCTGGATTCGATCAACAACCCCCACGGCCAGCCCGCCGGGGTGAAGTTCCAGCCCAGCGAGGACACCGACGAGAACCCGGACGTCCGGACGATGGCTCAGCGCAACCACGACGCGCTCGGCACCATCCTCGCCGCCGTCCCCAACGCTCCCGACATGCCGACGAACGGCGGCGGCGCACCCGTGCTCGTGATCCACGCGACCGAAGACACCGTCCGTGCCGGTGAGGGCTGGGCCACCATCCCCGGGGCCGATGCCACCGGGACGGATGTGCCGGTGCCGTTCGCCGCGGCGAAGCATGTCGGATGCTGTGGCACGGTCCAGCACCTCACGTCCGCGAAGAACGGGCGGATCGTGAAGCTCACCATCGACAAGCGGGTGTTCAACACCGACCAGCGCCGCGCGATCAGCCACCGCGACCGGTCCTGCGTCATCCCCGGATGCCACACACCGGCACGGTGGTGCGAAATCCACCACGTCACCGGATGGGCGCAAGGTGGTGAGACGGATGTCGATAACGGGGTGCTGATCTGCTGGCACCACCATCGGTTCATCGACCGAATGGGGTGGGGCATCCGGATGACCGACGGCGTCCCGGAAGTGCGACCACCAGACTGGATCGACCCCACACAATCCTGGCAACCCACCGGCCCACGGGCCGTGGGACTGCCGAAGCGGGGTGCGTGATGTCCGGGGAGAACTCCGCCGACACCACGCCCGCCCAGCACCTCCCGACGGTTCGACCCGCTGGTGCTCGCCTAGCGCCCGGAAATGGGGTCGTCACCGGGATCGCGACCGGTATCGGGATCGTGATCGGTGTCGGGATGGTGGCCGAGGGCGGGGTGGCAACCGGTGGGGTGGTGGCCACCTCAGGGACGCGAGCCGGCGACGGGAGTCGATCCCTGGCGGACGGTCTTAAGCCGAAAACGCGACCCCGCCGGAACTCGCAGCGCCGAACGCAAAGCACCCACGCCACCCCGAGCGCACTCGACGCAACCACCCCGACATCCGCGCGCCGACAGGCGAATCGAACCGCCCCGACAACCCGTGTCGTCTTAAGCGAAATGAACGCGACAACGCCGGAACGAGAGACGACCACCTCCGTCCCGCACGGAGCGATGTTTCGTCGAGCGCGCGCTCACCCAGCGACCGGGACCGCGACCAGGCGTCGGCATGCGAAACGAGCCGCCCTCAAAGCCGGTGTCGTCTTCAGCCACAGGAACGCGGTACACGCGATGACCACGCCCGCCGCGACCGACGCGCGAGAAGTGCGCCGCCGCTCGCCAGAGGGCGCCCCCGTCCGTAGGCTGGCGATGTGATGCATCTCACCGCGTCGACCCCACCAACCCCCCACTGGGACCAGCCGAACGAGTTCTGGCCGACCCTCACGGACGCCACCGCGCACCTGGCCGCCCCGGTCGTTGTCCTATCCCACGAGGCGCTCGTCCACAACGCGATGGACATGCTCGTCCGCGCCGGCGGCGCCCCCATCCGCGTCGCGTCGAAGTCGATCCGCGTCCGCCAGGCACTGACGGCACTCCTGGAACTTCCCGGGTACCAGGGAATCCTCGCCTTCACCCTCGCGGAGGCGCTCTGGCTCGCCCGCGAGCACGACGACATCGTCCTCGGCTACCCGACGGTCGACCGGCACGCGCTCGCACAGCTCATCGCCGATGAGGACCTCGCCCGACGGATCACGCTGATGATCGATGACGAGGCGCAACTCGATCTCATCGACAGCATCGCGGCCCCCGGCCGTCGCGCGCCGATCCGCGTCGCGATCGACGCCGACGCTTCCTGGCAGGCGCCCGGCCTCGGCCACGTGGGCGTCCGCCGCAGCCCGATCTTCACCCCCGACCAGGCAGCCGCCCTGGCTCGAAGCATCGCCGCGCGGCCGGGCATCGACGTGGTCGGCGTGATGATGTACGAAGCGCAGATCGCGGGCCAGGGCGACGCCACCGGCTCCGGTGACGGCGTGATCCGCTGGATGCAGAAGCGCTCCGGCTCCGAACTGCGCGATCGACGTGCCGCCATCGTCCGCGCGGTCCGCGCGGTCGCGGACCTCGAGTTCGTCAACGGCGGCGGCACCGGGTCACTGGAGTACACCTCCGACGACGTCGCCGTCACCGAGGTCACCGCCGGCTCCGGCCTGTTCGGGGGACACCTCTTCGACGGCTACCGCGCCTTCACGCCGGCCCCGGCGGCATCGTTCGCCTTCGACGTGGTCCGCAAGCCGTTGCCGGACATCGCGACGGTCCTCGGCGGCGGCTGGATCGCGTCCGGACCGCCGGTCGCGTCCCGCCAACCACGGCCGGTCTGGCCCACGGGCCTCGCGATGCAGCCGCGCGAAGGCGCGGGCGAAGTGCAGACCCCGCTGCGCGGCGAGAACGCACGGGCTCTGGCGGCGGGGGACCGGGTCTGGTTCCGCCACGCGAAGAGCGGTGAGGGGTCGGAGCGCGTCGCCTCCTACCACCTGGTCGCCGACGGCGCCGTCGTCGACGAGCTGCCGACCTATCGGGGCGAGGGCAAGGCGTTCCTCTGAGCCCGAAGCCCTCGGATAGCATCAGGTTCGGAACTCCAACGGAAGGCAGGCGCGGTGACTCGACCCGGCGGCGAATGGCAGAACTGGGGCCGGAGCGCGCACGTGCGTCCGCAGATCTTCGAACGCCCGCGGACGCCGGAGGCCGTTCAGCGCGCCGTCCTGGCCGCACGCCAGCGCGGCCTGATCATCAAGGCCGTCGGCGCGGGCCACTCGTTCACCGGCATCGCCGTCGCCCCCGGCGTACTCCTTGACCTGAGCGATATGTCCGGCATCGTCTCGGTGGACCGCGAACGCTCCTACGTCACGCTGCTCGCCGGCACCCGCCTGCACCAGGTCCCCGCGCTCCTGGCCCCCTACGGCCTTGCGATGGAGAACCTCGGCGACATCGACCGCCAGTCGATCTCCGGCGCCATCTCGACCGGCACGCACGGCACCGGTGCGGGCTTCGGCGGCATCGCGACCCAGGTCGTCGGCGTCACCGTCATCACGGCGGCCGGGGAATTCCGCCGCATCGACGAGGACCACGACCCGCACCTCCTCGGCGCTTTCGCCCTCGGCCTCGGGGCGCTCGGCATCCTCGTCGAGGTGACGCTGCGCTGCGTCCCGGCCTTCGTCATGCACGAGCTGGACCGACCAGAGCCGCTCGAGGAGGTGCTGGACGGCGTCCTGGACCGCATCACGAACGTGGACCACTTCGAGTTCTACTGGTTCCCGCACACGGACATCGCGCTGACGAAGACCACGACCCGCCTGCCGGAGAGCGCGAAGCGCAAGCCGCTCCCGCCCGTCGGGAAATGGATCGACGAGACCCTGCTCTCGAACGGCCTGTACCGCGTGGTGTGCGGCGCCGCGTCCGCCGTGCCCGCGATCGCGCCCGGATTCAACCGCCTCGCCGTCCGCCTCACGGGGGACCGGGAGTACACCGACCGCTCGTTCAAAGTCCTCACGCAGAGCCGAACCGTGCGCTTCCGCGAGATGGAGTACGCCCTGCCGGCCGAGCACGTTCCGGCCGCCTTCCGCGCCGTGCAGGCGCTCATCGCCGAGCGCGGCTGGCGCATCACCTTCCCCGTGGAGGTGCGCTTCGCCGCCGCGGACGACCTGTGGCTGTCCACCGCCCACGGCCGAGCCACCGGGTACATCGCCGTGCACCGGTACTGGCGCGAGGACCCGACCGAGTACTTCACCGCCGTCGAGGCGATCATGCGCACCTTCGGCGGCCGCCCGCACTGGGGGAAGATGCACACCCGCGATGCCGCATCGCTGCGAGAGGCCTACCCGCGCTTCGACGACTTCATCACACTGCGCGACGAGGTCGATCCCGACCGACGCTTCCGCAACCGCCACCTGGATCGCATCCTCGGCGCCTGAGACGGCACCGAGGGCCCTGTGAGAATCCGGTGAGCCCGATTCCCGCGGTTAGGATTGACGGGAAGTAGAGGGGATCCTTCGAACATGGACATGCTTGCTTGGCTCATTCCAGTCATCGTCGTCGTGGTGGTGGTCGCGGCCATCGGCATCTACCTGTGGGCCACCTACAACTCCCTCGTCCAGCTCAACGTCCGCGTTGACGAGGCGTGGAGCGACATCACCGTGCAGCTGAAGCGTCGTGCGGACATGATCCCGAGCCTCGTGGAGACGGTGAAGGGCTACGCCGCCCATGAACGCTCGGTCTTCGAGAACGTCACGCAGGCGCGCGCCGAGACGCTGAACGCCTCCGGACCCGCGGCCGCGGGAGTCGCCGAGGGGCACCTGGAGCAGGCGCTGAAGAGCCTGTTCGCGGTCGCCGAGGCGTATCCGCAGCTGCAGGCCAGCCAGAATTACCTCCAGCTGCAGCAGGCGATCGTCGACACCGAGGACAAGATCCAGGCCTCGCGCCGGTTCTACAACGGCGGCGTGCGCGAGCTGAACACGAAGATCAAGGTGTTCCCGAACAACCTCTTCGCCCGCAACCTCGGCTTCTCCGAGCGCGAGTTCTTCGAGGTCGTCGACGGCGCGAACGTCTCCGAGCCGCCCCGCATCCAGTTCTGAATCACGCCCGCGCCGCATGCCGGTGCGCGCATTCGTCCAGCCCTAAGCTGGGAGGATGACCGACCAGAGCGACCGTCCCGGCTTCTGGGACGCCGTCCGAAACCGCGTCGTCTCCTCCGCCGAGGCCGAGCAGGTCCCGTCGGCGCTGCGGATCACGACCGCCTACGCGTGGCGCCTGCTCGTGATCGCGGGGGCGATCGCGGTGATCGTGTGGCTCGTGATCCAGCTGAAGCTGCTCGTGGTCCCGATCCTCGTCGCCCTGCTGCTGACCGCGCTGCTCTCCCCGGCGTTCACCTTCATGCTGCGGCATCGGTTCCCGCGCTGGCTCGCGATCGTGATCTCCGTCGTGGGCACGCTCGCGATCGTCACCGGGCTGCTGTGGCTCGCGATCTGGCAGATCTCGCAGCAGTGGGACGGGGTCCGCGACCGCGCCGAGGAGGGGATCGAGCAGCTGCGGGTGTACCTCATGAACGGCCCACTGAAGCTCTCCGAAACGCAGCTCAATGACTACGTGCAGAAGGGCCTCAACCTGATCCAGGGGCAGGTCGACCTGCTCCTGAACGGCGCGCTCGCCATCGGAACGACCGCGGCGCACGTCGCCACCGGGGCTCTGCTCGCCCTGTTCGTCCTGCTCTGCGTCCTCTTCGACGGTGCCGGTATCTGGCGCTGGGTCGTGCGCTTGTTCCCGCGCCGCGCCCGCGCGGCCGCTGACGGCGCCGCCCGGATGGGCTGGACGACCGTGGTCAACTACGCCCGTACCCAGCTGATCGTCGCGGTCATCGACGCGGTCGGCATCGGTCTCGGCGCGTTCCTGCTCGGCGTTCCGCTGGCCGTACCGATCGGCATCCTCGTCTTCCTCGGCGCGTTCATCCCGATCGTGGGGGCGGTGCTGACCGGCATCATCGCCGTCGTCATCGCGCTCGCGTACAACGGTGCCTGGATCGCCCTGGCGATGCTCGCCGTCGTCCTGCTCGTCCAGCAGGTCGAGGGCCACGTGCTGCAACCGTTCCTGATGGGTGCAGCCGTGAAGGTGCACCCGCTGGCCGTGGTGCTCTCGGTCGCCGGTGGTGCCATGATCGCCGGCATCCCCGGCGCCCTCTTCGCGGTTCCCCTGGCCGCGTTCGTCAACGTCGTCGCGGTGGCCCTCGCCACCGGGGCCTGGCGCGGCGGACACGTGCAGGAAGGCCAGTTGATCTGGCAGACGATTCCGAGAGAAAGGCGGGCCCGATGACTGCCGGACCCACGCTGTCCGACATCGAGCTCGCGGCACAGGAGCTGTCCACGCACATCTCCCGCACGCCGCTGGAGTACTCGCAGAACCTCTCCGACGTCCTCGGTGCGCCCGTGCACCTGAAGATGGAGAACCTGCAGCGCACCGGATCGTTCAAGGTCCGTGGCGCGACGTACCGGCTCCTGCACCTGACCGACGAGGAGCGCGCCCGCGGTGTTGTGGCCGCTTCGGCCGGGAACCACGCACAGGGCGTCGCACTGGCCGCGCGAGAGCTCGGTATTCCGGCGACGATCTTCATGCCCCTCGGCGTGCCCGTGCCGAAGCTGCTGTCCACCCGGGGTTACGGCGCGGAGGTCATCCTGGAGGGTGAGACGGTGGAGACGCCGCTGCGCCTGGCCCAGGAGTTCGCCGAGCGCACGGGCGCGGTCTTCATCCCGCCGTACGACAACCTCGACGTCGTGACCGGTCAGGGCACGCTGGGCCTGGAGATCATGGACCAGCTTCCGGAGGTCGACACGATCCTCGTCGGCATCGGCGGCGGTGGACTGATCGCCGGCGTCGCGGTGGCCGCCAAGGCGCGCGCGGCGGCGGCCGGACGCACCGTGCGGATCATCGGGGTGCAGGCCGAGAACGCGGCCCCGTTCGTGCCCTCGATGGCTGCGGGGGAGCCGATCGAGGTGGTCACGAAACCCACGATCGCCGACGGCATCCTCGTCGCCCGTCCGGGTGACATCCCGTTCGCGATCATCAAGGACCTCGTCGACGAAGTCGTCACGGTCTCCGATGACGACATCGCCCGCGCGATCGTCGTCCTCATGGAGCGGGCCAAGGTCGTGGTCGAGCCGGCCGGTGCGGTCGGGATCGCCGCTCTCCTGGCCGGGAAGATCACCGCCACCGGACCGACGGTGTCGGTCCTCTCCGGCGGCAACATCGACCCGTTGCTGCTGCAACGCGTGATCGCGCACGGCCTGGTGGCGTCCGGACGTTACATGACGATCCGCGTGCCGCTCCCGGACCGCCCCGGCCAGCTCTCCCGCGTGTCCGAGATCATCTCGCAGGCCGGGGCCAACGTCGTCGAGGTGCTGCACACACGCCACGGCCAAGGAATGCAGATCTCGCAGGTGATCCTGCAGATCTCGGTGGAGACGCGCGGGCTGGAGCACCAGGCGCTCACCCTGCAGGCACTGCGTGACGCGGGCTTCGCCCCCGAGGAGATCGTGGACGCCTGACTCCGCCGACCCCGTCAGCGAAACACCCAGGCACGTCCGGAACACCCCGCAATGCGGGAGGTTTCGGACGTGCCTGGGTGTCTCGCGAGAAGGAGCGGGGGGTTACTGACCGGTGTACGTCTCGACCTTGATGACCTCGACGGTGATCTGCTTGCCGTTAGGGGCCTCGTAGGACGTGGACTCGCCCTCCTTCAGGCCGAGGACGGCAGCACCGAGCGGGCTGGCCTCGCTGTAGACGTCGAGGTCGCCGTCGGCGGCGATCTCGCGGCTGCCGAGGAGGAAGACCTCCTCGCCACCGGCGACGTTGGCCGTGACGACGGTGCCCGGCTCGACGACTCCGCTGCTCTCCGGGGCGACGCCGACCTTGGCGTTCTTCAACAGCGCCTGCAGCGTGCGGATCCGCGCCTCCTGCTTACCCTGCTCGTCCTTCGCGGCGTGGTAACCGCCGTTCTCCTTGAGGTCGCCCTCTTCGCGCGCCGCTTCGATGCGCTTGGCGATCTCATCGCGTCCGGTGGTGGACAGCTGCTCGAGCTCGGCGGCGAGACGGTCGTACGCCTCCTGCGTGAGGAACGGGACCTGTGCGTCGTCGGTCATGACGGGACTCCTTCCCGGAAGGGAACGGTGAATACGGAAGACGCCCCGGCGTGGTGCGGGGCGTCGGTGAGTGGGACCAGTCTAGGAAACCCAACACCCTTCGACCAAACCGGTCGTCGCTTCGGCGACCGTTCGGATGGTCTCCGTCGTGGTCTGCGCGTGGGTCTGGCCGGCCGGAAAGCGGATGACGCGGTACCCCACGACGCCGAATTCGGTGTCCTGCGCGGCCAGAGCGCAGGTGACGTCGGTGGTCGTCGGAGCGGAGAACTGGAACCGTACGGTGACGGTGTGCTCGTCGACCACCTGGAATCCGAGACCGTCGACCGAGACGTTGTAGAGGGAACTCTGAACGGTCGTCCAACCGAGGTAACCGATGGCGGCGGCCGCGATGACGCCCACGACGACCCACCACGTACGCCGTCGGCGCGGGCTGCGCACGCGCCCGTATCGGTCGTCGAGTTCGGCGGTGGTCGTCATGAGGTCCGTTCGAAGATTAGGCTTGATTCCAGGCTATCCCGGAAAGCCTTGGAGAGAAGACGTGATGCGACCCCTCGATGCCCTGCTGCTGGCGGCTGCGACTCCGGAGCCGACGCCGACGATGACGGTTCCGGCCGAAAGCGTCACGCCGGGACCGGCCGGCGTCATCTGGATCGCGATCATCGTGATCGCCGTGTTCCTCCTGGTGTGGGACATGCAGCGACGGGTTCGCCGCACCCGCTACCGCGCCGAGGTCGCCGCAGAACTGGACGCGGAGCAGGCCGCCGCCGCGGCTGACGCGTCGGCTGTGGACGACCAGTTCGTGGACGCGGACCAGAGCGAGCAGCCCTCGGACCTCGAGCCGCCCGCTCCGCGCAGCTGACCCGCGGCGGTCAGCCCGGCATTCCCAGCGAGGGCACCACCGGGTGCATCGCGATCAGCAGGCACGCGACCCAGTGGCACAGGAACGCCAGCACCGTGCAGACGTGGAAGATCTCGTGGAACCCGAAGCGTCCCGGCCACGGGTTCGGGCGCTTGAGCGCGTAGACGATCGCACCACCGGTGTACAGCAGGCCGCCGGCGATGACGAGGATCATCATCGCCGCGTCCGCGTTCCACAGATCCACGATGTACATCACCGCAGCCCACCCCAGGGCGAGGTAGATCGCGACGTACAGCCAGCGCGGCGCGTTGATCCAGAAGACCCGGAACAGGATGCCCAGCAGTGCCCCGCTCCACACCAGGACGAGCAGGAGCGTGCCCTTCTGCGGTGGCAGGGCCATCACCGCGAGCGGGGTGTAGGTGCCGGCGATCAGCAGCAGGATGTTCGCGTGGTCGATGCGCTTGAGGACCAGCTTGGTCTTCGGACCCCAGTTGAAGCGGTGGTACAGCGCGGAGTTGCCGAACAGCAGCATGGACGAGGCCATGAAAACGGCGCTCGCCCACTTGCCGGGGGTCCCGTGCGTGAGGCAGATCAGCACGATGCCGGCCGCGATGGTCACCGGGAAGGTGCCGGCGTGGATCCAGCCGCGCCAGGTCGGCTTGACCTCCTCCGCGGCGGCGTCGGCCGCGTCCTCCAGGAGGGGGAGGTGAGGAAGGTCGACGTCGTCGGACTCAGTGTCAGGGGCCACGAGACCGAGAATAGGCCACCCACCATTCCCGAAGCCGTACATAGGGGTCGGCACGGTAGCGTAGGGACGTGAGTGGACGTCGTGGATCAGCGGGCTCGGGCTTCCTGTACCGCCTGTACGGTTCTCGGCTGCGTCGTGAGCTGACCCCGGAGCAGGTCCCCGCCCACGTGGCGATGATGATCGACGGCAATCGGCGCTGGGCGCGGCAGCTCGGCTACGCGACCGCCGCGGAGGGCCACCGTGCGGGCGCCGCCAAGATGCAGGAGTTCCTGGGCTGGTGCGATGACCTCGGAATCGGGGTCGCGTCGCTGTACCTGCTCTCCGCCGACAACCTCCGCAAGCGGGACTCGCAGGAACTCGATGACCTGATCCAGATCATCGCCGAACTCGCCGATTGGCTCTCGAAGGCTCGGGACTGGCGGGTGCAGATCGTCGGCCGACTCGAACTGCTGCCGCCCGAGTTGGCGCGCGTGCTCCGGGAGGCGTCCGAACGAACGGCCGAGAACGTCGGAATGCACGTGAATCTGGCCGTCGGCTATGGCGGGCGCAACGAGATCGTGGACGCGGTGCGGCGCATCGTCGCCAAGCACGACGCCGCCGGGGCGTCCATGGAGGAGCTTGCGGCCAACCTCACGCCGGAGAGCATCGGCGAGCACCTCTACACGGGCGGTCAGCCGGATCCGGACCTGGTGATCCGGACCTCCGGTGAGCAGCGCCTCAGCGACTTCCTGCTGTGGCAGAGCGCCCACAGTGAGTTCTACTTCGTCGAGGCGCTGGGCCCGGACCTGCGCAAGGTCGACTTCCTGCGCGCGATCCGCGACTACGCGCATCGGGACCGCCGCTTCGGCAGCTGACACCGTGCGCGAACGGTCGCTGCTCGCGGACGCGTTGGCCGGGATGCGGACCCGCTGAGACGCGCGAGCGCAACCCGACGTTCACCGGATCGTCGCCGACACGCCGGGCGTGTCCGTCGGCGCACCCGGGCGCGTTCGGGTTAACGTTCCAGCAACGGGCAGAGCGCCCGTTCGGGTCGGCCTTCGGTTTCACGACTCGTGGGTTCGTGGCCGACACGGTGAGCCGGGTGAAACACCCGGGTCGGGAGTCGGGCTGTGACCAATGCGACACGACAGCAGAGCCAGCGCCGGGTGGCGGGGGAGAGGGACCGGTCGGACACCGACCTGCGCACCTACGTCCTGGACACCTCCGTCCTGCTGAGCGATCCGCGAGCGTTCTTCCGCTTCGCCGAGCACTCCGTCGTCATCCCCGTGGTGGTGATCTCGGAGCTCGAGGGCAAACGGAACGATCCGGAGCTCGGCTACTTCGCCCGACAGGCGCTGCGCCATCTCGATGACCTGCGGGTGGAGCACGGCCGACTGGACTTCGCGGTTCCGACCGCCGCCGGCGGAACGCTGCGGGTGGATCTCGCCGGCGGCGACCCGAGCGTGCTCCCCGCCGGCCTCCGGCTGAGCGATAACGACACCCGCATCCTCGCGGTCGCAATGAGCCTCGCGTCCGGGGGCGAGGATGTCACCATCGTGTCGAAGGACCTGCCGATGCGCGTCAAGGCCGCCTCCATCGGCCTGAGCGCCGAGGAGTACCTGGCTGAGCAGGCCGTGGACTCCGGTTGGAGCGGCATGGCCGAGCTCACCCTCGGTTCGGACGAGATCGCCGATCTGTACGAATCGGAGATCGGCACCAGTGACGAGGTCCGTGGCCTTCCGGTGAACACCGGGCTGGTCCTGCACTCGGATCGCGGATCGGCACTGGCCCGCATCGTGGGCGACGGTGAGTTCCGTCTCGTGCGTGGCGACCGAGAGGTCTTCGGACTGCACGGCCGGTCCGCCGAGCAGCGGGTCGCCATCGATCTGCTGCTGGACCCCGAGGTCGGCATCGTCTCGCTCGGCGGACGCGCCGGGACCGGCAAGTCCGCGCTCGCGCTGTGCGCGGGACTCGAGGCCGTCCTGGAGCGGCAGACGCAGAAGAAGATCATCGTCTTCCGGCCGCTGTTCGCCGTCGGCGGGCAAGAACTGGGATACCTGCCCGGTGACCAGGGCGAGAAGATGTCGCCGTGGGGTCAGGCGGTGTTCGACACGCTGGGCTCGGTGGTCAGCGGCAACGTGCTCGAGGAGGTCATGGCGCGCGGACTGCTCGAAGTCCTGCCGCTCACGCACATCCGTGGTCGGTCTCTGCACGACGCGTTCGTCATCGTGGACGAGGCGCAGTCCCTCGAGCGCAACGTGCTGCTGACCGTGCTGAGTCGCATGGGTCAGAACGCCCGCGTGGTGCTCACGCACGACGTCGCGCAGCGCGACAACCTGCGCGTGGGGCGGCACGACGGCGTCGCCTCCGTGATCGAGACCCTCAAGGGGAACGACCTGTTCGCGCACGTCACGCTGACGCGCTCGGAGCGCTCCGCCATCGCCGCGCTGGTGACCGACCTGCTGGAATCGGATGAGCTGTACTGACCGAGGGGTCCGGGCGGCGTGAGAACAGTCTCATGGCCAGACGAGCCCGATTCGGGTCGATGTCCCTGAGAATCGAGGTGCGGCCCTTGGGTCGTGATCCCGTCTCCCCGGGATGAAAACAGGTGAGAGTTCAGCCGGCCGACGCGATCGTGTCAGCCGCTGGGACGGTTTCGGGTCCGTCTTCCTCTCATTCGGCCCCCGGTGCCTCGGCATCGGGGGCCGGTCTGTTCAGAGCCAGCGGTAGCCGGCGCCGCGCACCGTCTCAATGCGTTCCGCCCCGAACTTTCCCCGCAGATAACGGACGTAGACATCCACGACGTTCGAGCCCGGATCGAAATCGAGACCCCAGACGCGGCTGAGCAGCTGCTCGCGGCTCAGCGTCTTGCCGGGGTTGCGCAGGAACTGCTCGGCGAGCGCGAACTCGCGCGCCGACAGGTCGATCTCGCGGCCGCTCGCGACCGCGCGGCGGCTCAGCATGTCCAGCGTGACGTCGCGGTGCGTGACCGTCATCGGGGCGGTGGCGGTGCTGCTGTCGCGGATGCGGGTGCGCACGCGCGCGAGCAGCTCGTCGAACTTGAACGGCTTCGGGATGTAATCGTTCGCACCGGCGTCCAGGCCCTCGACGGTGTCGCGCGTCGACGTGCGCGCCGTCAGCATGATGACCGGGAGCGTGGAGCCCTGCCCGCGGAGACTCGCCAGGACGTCGAAACCGTCCATCGTCGGCAATCCGACATCCAGCAGCAGGAGGCCGTAGTCGCCGGTCATCGCCAGCCGCAGGGCCTCTGCGCCGTCTTCGACGATCTGCGTGTCGTAGCCGGCTGATTCAAGTCCCTTGCTCACGAAGGACGAGATTCGTGGCTCGTCCTCGGCGATGAGAATGGCGGTCATCCGGTTTCCTCTCGCTGGATCACGGTCCCCGCGCGGATGGGCTCGGGGAGCGTTGTCGCCGACCGTCCCCACTGCAGCGGGATCCGGATGATGAAGGTGGCTCCGCCACCAGGCGTCTCTGCGACAGTACAGGAGCCACCGTGGGACCGAGCGATGGTTTCGACGATGGCGAGGCCGAGACCCGAACCGCCGACGTCGCGACGCCCGCCACCACGATCGAAACGGCGGAAGATGCGATGCCGGAGCGCCGGAGCGATTCCGGGACCGTGGTCGCGAGTCCAGAGGTCCACGGCGTCACCGGTGACCGTGCTGCCGATCTCTATCGGCGATCCGGACGGGGTGTACTTCACGGCGTTGTCGGCCAGCGCCAGCCACGCCTGCAGCAGCCGGTCCGCGTTGCCGCGCACCATGACCGGGGCGCGGTCGGACACAGCCCAGGGATGACCGGGGAGCACGACCACGCGGTCGCCGACGCGGTCGGTCAACGTGGCGATGTCGACCGCTCCCATCGTGTACTCATCGTCCTCGACCGTCGCGAGCAGATCGATGTCCTCCACGAGCCGCGCCATGCGGTCGAGCTCGGAGATGCCGATCTCGCGGGCGGCTTCCACGTCGGCGGCATCGGCGCTGTTCATGATCTCGAGATGGCCGCGAACGATGGTGATCGGCGTCTTCAATTCATGGCGGACGTCATCCAGCAGGCGGCGCTGCGCCTCCGTGGAACCCTCCAGCAGGTCAAGGACATCGCCGACGGACTCCGGGCGGAGCGCGACCGGTGCCGGGCGCCGCACGGGCGCGGGATGGGTGCCGGAGACCGGCGGCGGCGGCGGGGGCGTCGTTCCTCCCGGGGACGAGGCCGCCGCGGGGGGAGCGGCGGTGTCTGCGGCGCCCACGGCGCGCTGGGCCGCCCGCGCGGAGGTACCCAGCAGGAACCAGGTCGCCACGCCGATCGGAATGAGCGCGAGCAGGACGCCGAGGCTGAAGGTCAGCACCCCGTCCCGGAGCTGCGTGAGGCTGGTCTTGATCAGGATCGCCCGCACGTACACCATCGTCGGCGACGTGTCCGTGCCCACCGTGATGGGCACGGCGAGGTAGCGCAACGGTCCGGCGTCGATGTCGATCGTGCCGCTGACGGCCGTGCCGGCGGAGGCTGCCTCCTTGGCGATCCCGCGAATCAGCGCGGAATCCGCGGACAGGGCCACCCGTGCGTCGGCAGCGGAGCGGGACACGATCTGGCCGTCGACGACGCCGAGTGCGACCTCGCTCGGACCGAGCGGTGAGGCCGTGACCAGCTCGTCGAGGAAGACCAGCGGCTCCGCGCCGCCCGCGTTCGGCTTGAGGACGGTGTCGCCGTCCACCGTGGTCAGCACGCCGGAGCGATCCTCCGCGTCCGTTCCGAGTGCGGAGCGCAACCGCGCATCCGCGTCCGTGATGATGCGTTGGTTCATCACGAGGAAGGTGACCACACCCACCGCGACGAACACGAGCAGCACGACGGCGAGAATCGCGAGAAGCGACTGCCGGCGTGCCGACGCGCTTCCACCGGCCGTGGCCATCATCCGATTATGCCGGGTGAGCGCCCGCGGCGCCCACCCGGCCGCAGGGTCAACCTGCGTGAGTCATCGACAGCAGGTCGAGCTTCTCGTCCAGCTGCGCTTCGGTCAGCTCTCCGCGCTCGACATAGCCGAGATCCAGGACCGCCTCGCGAACGGTGATGCCCTTCGCGACGGCGTGCTTGGCGATCTTCGCGGCCGCCTCGTAGCCGATCAGCTTGTTCAGCGGCGTGACGATCGAGGGAGACATGCCCGCGAACGCGGCGGCCCGCTCGAGGTTGGCCTCGAGACCGTCAACGGTCTTGTCGGCGAGAACGCGCATGGCGTTGGCGAGCAGACGGATCGACTCCAGCAGCGCCGTCCCCATCACCGGGATCGCGACGTTCAGCTCGAACGAGCCGGAGGCGCCGGCCCACGCGACGGTGGCGTCATTGCCGATGACGCGAGCACACACCATCAGGGTGGCCTCCGGCACGACCGGGTTGACCTTGCCGGGCATGATCGACGAACCCGGCTGCAGGTCCGGGATGTGCAGCTCGCCGAGGCCCGTGTTCGGCCCCGAGCCCATCCAGCGCAGGTCGTTGTTGATCTTGGTCAGCGAGACGGCGATGGTCCGCAGCGCACCGGAGGTCTCAACCAGACCGTCCCGGTTGGCCTGAGCCTCGAAGTGGTCCTCCGCCTCGGTGATCGGCAGGCCGGTCTCGGCGGAGAGCAGCTCGATGACCTTCTGCGGGAAGCCCAGCGGGGTGTTGATTCCGGTACCGACGGCGGTGCCGCCGAGCGGGACCTCCGCGACGTGGGGGAGAGCGGCCTGGACGCGCTCGATGCCGAGACGCATCTGGCGGGCGTAGCCGCCGAACTCCTGACCCAGCGTGACCGGGGTTGCGTCCATGAGGTGGGTGCGTCCGGACTTGACGGCGTCCTTCCACAGCTCCGCCTTGACATCGAACGCCGCCGCGAGGTGCTCGAGCGCGGGCACCAGGTCCTGGATGAGGGCCTCGGTGACGGCGACGTGCACGGACGTCGGGAAGACGTCGTTGGAGGACTGCGATGCGTTCACGTGGTCGTTCGGGTGCACCGCCTTGCCGAGCTTGCGCGTGGCGAGAGTCGCGAGGACCTCGTTCATGTTCATGTTCGAGGACGTGCCGGACCCGGTCTGGTAGGTGTCCACCGGGAACTGGTCGTCGAACTCGCCCGTGATGACGTCGTCCGCAGCGGCCGCGATCGCGTCGGCGATGTCGCCGTCGAGCGTGCCCAGCTCCTTGTTCGCCAGCGCCGCGGCCTTCTTGATGCGCGCGAGCGCGGCGATCTGGCGCGACTCGAGGCCCTTGCCGGAGATCGGGAAGTTCTCGACGGCGCGCTGGGTCTGGGCCGAGTAGAGCGCGTTCACGGGAACGCGGACCTCGCCCATCGTGTCGTGCTCGATACGGTATTCGGTGTCAGCCACGTGGCCTCTCCTTGCTTTCTCGGTTTGTTCAGGCGCTCGCGTCGGCGAGGCCCACGGCGAAGTCCGCGACCGCTTCGCCCTCGGCGAGTCGGTAGTTCGCGGCGACGATGGCGAGGCGGCCCTCGGCGACCGCCTCGGAGATCAGTTCGGACGACTGCAGGATCTCGCCCACGGTCGTGCGCAGGTGCTCGCGTCCGACCAGCTCGGCCGACACGGTCGCGGAGGTGGTCCTGGTGTCACGCATCGACTTCTGCACGGCCGGCACGATCGGTGCGATCTGCTTCCACACCTGCGGCGGCAGGACGGGGGCGTCCTCCCCGGTGGCGTCGATGGCGGCGCGGACGGCGCCGCAGGCGTCGTGTCCGAGCACGACGATCAGCGGCACACCGAGCGCCGCGACGGCGTACTCGAGCGAGCCCAGCACCGACGGCGAGACGACCTGGCCGGCGTTGCGGATGACGAACAGATCGCCCAGGCCCTCGTCGAAGATGATCTCGGCGGCCAGTCGCGAGTCGGCGCAGCCGAACAGGGCGGCGTGCGGCCGCTGCGCGGCGGTGAGTTCGTGGCGTCGCTCGACGCCCTGGCGGGGGTGGCGGGGGGTTCCGGCGACGAAGCGTCGGTTGCCGTCGACCATCTCGGCCCAGGCCTGGGTCGGTGTGGGGTTGTAGCTCATTGCTTGGCCGCCTCCAGCGTGACGAGCTGCGGCGCGAGGTTCGCGGCGTAGCGCTCGATGTTCTTCATGCTCGCCGCGCCGAACAGCAGGACGTAGTCCGGGCCGGCCTGCGTGCCGAGGGCGTTCGTGACGTTCTTGCTGTCGGCGGTGTCCGGGATGCGGTATTTCGTCCACGTCACGCCGTCGACCACGACCGTGCCGTCGGCGCGTGCTCCCGAGACCACGGTTCCGACGATCGCGTCCGTCGTGTCGAAGACCTGATTCAGCGTCACGAAACCGGCGATGTCGCTGTCCTTATCGGGAGCGTAGGTGACCGTCCAGCTCTGCGGGAGGTCGTCGCCGAGCTCGGCGACGTTGACCTGCCACCCGGTCAGCGGTTCGACGGCGACGACGGGCCGGTCACGGTCCGCCGTGGCGCGTTCGGCGATCGCCACCGGGTCCTTCGCGGGTGCCGCGGCGAGATCTCCACGCGGGACGATCGCGATGATCACCACCACGATGGCGATGGTGACCAGCAGCGCCCCGATGAGGGCGCGGAAGGTCTGGCTGGACCGGTAAGCGGCGGAGGACTCGGCTTTGCGCGCCGCCGTCTCCGCAGGGGTTTCCGGACGGCCGAGTTCGGCGACGATCCGCCCGGAGGGGCCGGAGGCCATCAGGCGTCTCCTCCGACGGGGCCGCGGGCCGCATCCAGACGCTGCTTCGCGCCGACGAGCCACTGCTCGCAGCGATCAGCGAGCGCCTCGCCGCGCTCCCAGAGAGCGAGCGAGCGTTCCAGCGTCGGCGCACCCTGCTCGAGCTGAGCGACCACCTGGGCGAGTTCGTCCCGGGCCTGCTCGAAGGAGAGTTCGCTGACCTCGACGGGAGTCACGGCGTCGGTCATGGCATCCATCCTAGTTGCGTCCGGGCGATGACTCGGCCGGCGCCGGACCGCCCGAGATCGCGGTGATCGTGCCGTCCGCGAGGCGGACGTGCAGCGGGGTTCCGTCGGGCGCGTCGGCGGCCGCGCGCACGATGCCGTCGCCGTCCCGTTGCACGATGGCGTAACCGCGCTCCAGCGTGAGCTGCGGGGAGATGGCGGTGAGGGTCGCGCGGAGCCGGGCCACCTCGCCGCCGGCCTGCTCCCACGCGAGGCGGGCCGCGGCCCGGGTCCGCGAGAGGGCCTGTTCGATCACCAGCTGGCGATCGTGGAGCAGCCGCTCCGGCTGACGCAGCACCGGTCGGGACCGAAGCTGCTCGATCGTGTGCGCGTGGTGGGTGAGCACACTGGAGAGACGATTCGTGATGCGGGCGCGGGCGTCGCGGACGGCGGCGAGCTGCTCGGAGACGTCCGGCACGACGCGCTTGGCGGCGTCGGTCGGTGTGGAGGCGCGGAGGTCGGCGACCTCATCCAGCAGCGGACGGTCGTTCTCGTGGCCGATCGCGCTGACCACGGGAGTGTCGAGCGCCGCCACGGCGCGGAGGAGGCGCTCGTCGCTGAACGGCAGCAGGTCCTGGAAGTCGCCACCGCCGCGGGCGATGATGATGACGTCCACGGCGGGGTCCAGGTCCAGAGTGCGCAGCGCCGCGAGAACGTCCGGGACGCACCGATCACCCTGGACGGACGCGTGCTCCACGCGGAATTCGACGTGCGGCCAGCGCAGCTCGGCGTTGCGCAGGACGTCCTTCTCCGCATCGGTGGCGCGGCCGGTGATGAGTCCGATCCGGTGGGGGAGGAAGGGCAGCCGGCGCTTGCGGGCGGGGTCGAAGAGTCCCTCCTCGCGCAGAGTGCGTCGCAGCAGCTCGAGCTTTTCCAGGAGGTCGCCGAGGCCGACGTGCTTCATGCTCGACACGACGAAGGACAGCTCGCCGCGCTGGACCCGGTACTCGGGCTTCACGCAGACGACGACACGGTCGCCGACGGCGATGTCCTTCGGAATCCGGTTCCGGACGCTGGACCAGACCACGAGGCGGACGGCGGCATCGCCGGAGAGGTCACGCAGCGTGGCGAAGGTGCCCACCGCACGCTGGTTCCACTCCGTGATCTCACCCTCGACCCACGGGGAGCCGAGCCGGGCGATGTAGTCACGCATCGAGCGGCCGAGATCGCCCACCTGGCACGGAGCGTCCGGCGTGGAATCGCGGGGGCTCACCGGCGGGCTGAACTGCGGTCGCGGCGCGGCGTCGGCCATGAGTTCCTCTCCGGGGGCGGACTCAGCGGCGCGCCCATAGAATCAAGGGGTGAGTACCCCTGCTGTCCACCTTCCCGTGCCCCGGATTCCGGGTCGGCGCGGACGCCTTCAGGATAACCCGGTCGACGGACACAAGCGGGTGCTGCTGGCGGCCCCACGCGGCTACTGCGCCGGTGTCGACCGTGCCGTCGTCGCTGTGGAGAAGGCGCTGCAGCGCTACGGCGCTCCCGTTTACGTGCGCAAGCAGATCGTCCACAACATCCATGTGGTCACCGAGCTGGAGAAGCAGGGTGCCATCTTCGTCGACGAGGTCGACGAGGTTCCCGAGGGCGCGCACGTCGTCTTCAGCGCGCACGGGGTGTCTCCCGCCGTGGTCAGCGCCGCCGCCGACCGCGGCCTGCAGGCGATCGATGCGACGTGTCCGCTCGTGACCAAGGTGCACCGCGAGGCCGTCCGTTTCGCCCGCGACGACTACGAGATCCTGCTGATCGGCCACGACGGGCACGAGGAGGTCGAGGGCACCGCGGGCGAGGCCCCCGATCACGTCACGATCGTGAACAACCCGGCGGAGGCCGAGACCGTTCAGGTCAAGGACCCGTCCCGCGTGGTGTGGCTCTCGCAGACCACGCTGTCGGTGGACGAGACGATGGCCACGGTCGAGAAGCTTCGTGAGCGCTTCCCCGAACTGCACAATCCGCCTTCGGACGACATCTGCTACGCGACCCAGAACCGCCAGGTCGCGATCAAGAAGGTCGCGCAGGACGCGGACCTCGTGATCGTCGTGGGCTCGGCGAACTCGTCCAACAGCGTCCGCCTGGTCGAGGTGGCGCTGGAGTACGGTGCGAAGGCCGCCTACCGTGTGGACTACGTCGATGAGGTGCAGCAGGAGTGGCTGGACGGCGTGCACACCGTCGGCGTCACGAGCGGCGCTTCCGTACCGGAGGTCCTGGTGCAGGAGGTCATCGAAGAGCTGGCCGGTGCCGGCTACCGCGATGTCGAAGAGGTGCGCACGGCGGAGGAGGACCTCATGTTCTCCCTGCCGAAGGAGTTGCGCCAGGACGCATCCGGGAAGCAGGACGAGCGGGCCCGCGGCGGGCGGGCGGCACGATGAGCGATCAGGACCCGCGGCCGCGCCCGCAGTACGGCGAGTACGCCACGCCCGAGCAGCAGCGTGCGCACATTCGCCAGCCGGTGCCGGAGCACGTCACGCCCGCACCGGTGACGCCCACGGCACCGCAGCAGCGCCCGGCGGCTCCCGCACCCGTCGCGCAGCCGGTCCAGCCGCAGCGTCTGGTGACCATCGTGCTGCTCGCACTCGGTGCGGTGAACGTGCTCCTCAGCGCGTTCTCGTTCCTGTCCCTCAGCCAGACCCTGCCGGAGATCCTCCGCGCGCAGGGCCTGCCCGACGACATCGCCGACATGGATCGCGGTCAGGGCTGGGGTTTCGCCATGGCCGCCGCATTGATCGTCGGCTACCTGCTGACGCTCTGGATCACGATGCGCCGATTGAAGGCGCGGCGCTCGGCCTGGTGGATTCCGGTGGTCGGAGCCCTCGTGACGTGGCTGGTGGTGTGCGTGCTGATGGCGGCGCTGCTGCTCTCGGACCCCGCGATCGTCAGCTACATGACCACGCACACCCCGACGTCGACTCCGTGAGCGGCATCCCGCCCACCACGGGCGGGTGTCCCTGCGCGGGAGAGGGCGCGTGAGGACGGCGACGGCCCGCCCCGAGATCGGGGCGGGCCGTCGCCGTCAGGGGTTTCAGCTCTGCGAGTGACCGAACGAGCCGAGCTGGCGGGTGGCCTCCACGACGCGGGCGGCCATGGCGGTCTCGGCGACCTTGCCCCACGCGCGCGGGTCGTACTGCTTCTTGTTGCCGACCTCGCCGTCGATCTTCAGCACACCGTCGTAGTTGGTGAACATGTAGCCGGCGATGGACCGGGTGAACGCGTACTGCGTGTCGGTGTCGATGTTCATCTTCACCACACCGTTGGCGACCGCGGTGGCGATCTCCTGATCCGTCGAACCGGATCCGCCGTGGAAGACGAGGTCGAGCGGCTTCGGACCGGTGCCGAACTTCTCCGCGATACCGGCCTGGATCTCGCCCAGCAGCTCCGGGCGCAGCTTGACGTTGCCCGGCTTGTACACACCGTGGACGTTGCCGAACGTGAGGGCCGCGATCCAGCGGCCCTTCTCGCCGAGTCCGAGCGCCTCCACGGCCTGGGTGACATCGCCGACCGTGGTGTACAGCGCGTCGTTCGACCCCTCGTGCCGGACGCCGTCCTCCTCGCCGCCGACCACGCCGATCTCGACCTCGAGGATCGAGTTGATGTTGCGCATGCGGGGGAGAAGCTCCTTGGCGATCTCGAGGTTCTCCGCCAGCGGAACCGCCGAGCCGTCCCACATGTGCGACTGGAAGATCGGCTCACCGCCGGCCTTGACCTGCTCCTCGCTGGCCGCGAGCAGCGGCAGCAGGAACGAGTCCAGGGCGTCCTTCGGGCAGTGGTCGGTGTGCACGGCGACCGTGACGGGGTAGTTCTTGGCCACCTCGGTGACGTAGCGGGCCATCGCCAGAGCGCCCGTCGCGCGGGCCTTGACCGTCTGGCCGGCGAAGTAGTCGGCGCCGCCGGTGGTGACCTGGAGGATGCCGTCCGATCCGGCCTCGGTCAGGCCCTGAAGCACGGCGTTGATCGTCTGCGAGCTCGAGACGTTGATGGCCGGATACGCGAAGCCGCCCTCCTTCGCGCGGGCGAACATCTCGGCGTACTGATCCGGGGTTGCAACGGGCATGATGCTCCTTTGAGAGAGGGAGGAGGGTCGGTTGCAACTCTACCGATATCGCGATGCTTCGCCCCTTTCCCGAGCCGGACCGTCGAAAGCTCAGGGCTCCTGACCGGCGCGGCAAGAAGCGCGATTCCTTCGCGTCGTGTCGGCGATATTTCGCTGTTTCCTCGCCCGTGTCCTGCCACGATGGGGTCCATGGTGAGCCTGACCGACGACATGAGTCCCCTCCACCCCGACCGTAACCTCGCGCTGGAGCTGGTGCGCGCCACGGAGGCGGCCGCGATCCGCGCCGTGCCGTGGATCGGACGGGGGGAGAAGGAGAAGGCCGACGGTGCCGCGGTGGACGCCATGCGGGCGTTCCTCGCGACCGTCGCGTTCGACGGTCGCATCGTGATCGGTGAGGGTGAGAAGGACCACGCGCCGATGCTGTTCAACGGGGAAGCGGTCGGTTCCGGTCGCGGCCCGCAGTGCGACGTCGCGGTGGATCCCATCGACGGCACGTCTCTCACCGCCGCGGGACGCAACAACGCCCTCTCGGTGCTCGCCGTCTCGGATCGCGGCACGATGCTGGACGCGTCCAGCGTGTTCTACATGGACAAGCTCGTCACCGGTCCGGCCGGCGTGGGCGTCGTCGACATCCGCCTGCCGATCGGGGAGAACATCCGCCTGCTGGCGAAGGCCCTGGACAAGCCGGTTTCCGAGATCGTCGTCTCGGTGCTGCACCGACCGCGCCACGAACAGCTGATCGAGGAGATTCGCGAGGCCGGGGCGGGCACGCGCCTGATGAGCGACGGCGATGTGGCCGGCGGGATCAACGCCGCCCGACACAACGCCCGCACCGATATGTGCGTCGGCATCGGCGGCAGCCCGGAGGGCATCGTCACCGCGTGCGCCATCAAGGCGCTGGGTGGACACATCCAGGGCCGCCTTTGGCCCCAGACCGATGAAGAGCGGCAGCGCGGACTGGATGCCGGGCTGAAGTTCGATCACGTCTACGAGGCGGATGAACTGGTCACCAGCAACAACACGATCTTCGTCGCGACCGGTGTCACCGACGGCCAGCTCGTGGACGGTGTCCGTCGCGAGGACGGGTACATCTTCACCGAGTCCGTGGTGCTGCGCAGCGCCTCCGGCACCCTGCGGCGGATCTCGTCGGAGCATCTCGTGTCCAAGTGGCTCTGATCCGGCGGGCTCGCTGACTCACGAAGAACGACGTTCCCGGGGATTCCCCGGGAACGTCGTCGTTTCGTGACCGTGTCCCACGCGTGCGTTCAGGAGAGGGTGCGAGAATCGAGGACGGTGCGAGGGCGGGACTGGCCTCAGCGCCGAGAGGAGGGGACGAGCATGACCATCAACGCGGACCGCCCCATGACCGGCGCGCAGGCCGTCATCAAGAACGCGACCGGATCTCACGCGATCATCACGACCCCGGCCGTCACGGCCCCGAAGCCGGACCCGGCGCGGCGTCAGGACGTGCTCTTCCGCGTGCGGCACAAGCCGGGGGAGATGAGCGTGTGGTGGCCGATCTCCGCGTTCGTCCTCGTCTCCGGCAGCGTGGTGGCGCTCCTGAGCCTCATCCCCGGCGGTCAGTGACCGTTCAGGCGCGCCCGTAGCGCTCCGATGTCGGCGCCCGTGACCGGAATGGTCGCGGGCGCTTCGTCATCGGTGGCCTCGGTGGTCAGCTCGACAGCGGTGAAGCCCCGGGCCGGCACGTCGACCTCTCCCGGCGCGGCGACCGCGTCGAGCTTGGTCGCATCGATGCCGGGGAACCGACGCGCCGTGACGAGGACGCGGCTCTCCAGCGAGCCGGCGAAGCGGTTGTACGCCGTCACCGTCTTCTCCAGCGAGGACCGCAGGTCCGAGGCATGCCCGGCGAGAGTGCCGAGCCGTTCGTACAGCTGGTTGCCGAGGCGGAACAACTCGTGCGCCTGTGCGGTCACGTCCTGCTGGGTCCAGGTGTAAGCGACCGACTTCAGCACCGACCACAGAGTCACGGGGGAGGCCAGCGCAACACGCTGCGCGAAGGCGTGATCGAGGAGGGTCGGGTCGGCTTCCAGGGCGGCGGAGAGCATGGCCTCGCTCGGAAGGAAGCACACCACCAGCTCGGGGCTGGACTCGAGCCCGGCCCAGTAGGCGCGCTTGGCCAGCGCATCGACATGGCCGCGGACGGCCTTGGCATGCTGGCGGAGGGCGGGGGCCTGGTCGGCGTCCTCCAACGCGCTCGCCGTGAGGAACGCGTCCATCGGGGCCTTCGCGTCAACGGCGAGCGCCTTGCCGCCGGGGAGTCGGACCAGGAGATCGGGGCGACCGACGGTGCCGTCCGGAGCGGTGATCGTGGCCTGCAGCTCGAAGTCGACGTGCGCGGTCATGCCGGCGGCCTCGACGAGACGGCGCAACTGCGCTTCGCCCCAGGTGCCGCGCGCGGTCGTCGAGCGCAGTGCGCCGGCCAGCGAGTGCGTCGCCTGGCGCAGTTCGTCGTCGGACTCCTGCGCGCGCCGCAGCTGCTCGCTGAGGGCGCCGAACTGCGCCTGGCGGTCGCGCTCGAGCGAGCTGACCGAGCGGTGCATCTGCTGCAGCGTCTCCTGCACCGGGCCGAGGGCGGTGAGCACGGACGCCTCGCGGCGGTCGCGTTCGCGCTGGACATCGCGATCGGCGCGAGCCTGCTCCTGCGTCTGCTGCAGGAGCGCACGGTGCTGACCGACCTGGTCGCGCAGTTCTGCCGCGCGTGCCTCGCTGGCGGCCAGGCGCGCGAGCAGGGCGGTGTCATCCGTCGTCACCCGCGCGCGCAGGAACCACCCGAGCGCGAGGCCCGCGGCCAGGCACAGGATCGAGGCGATGGCGATCAGCAGGGCGTCCATGGTGACAGTGTGCGGCGAGCCACCGACATTCTCACGCGACGGCGTGCAGAAGCTCCGGCGCGGGGATCGCCCCGATGCGGACGCCGACCGCGGCGGCCAGGGTATCGAGGTCGCCGGAGCCGGTGCGCCGTGCGGCGTCGATGATGATGTGCGCACAGGCGAGGGCGTCCGCCGCGGCGTCGTGGTGCGCGAACCCCGTGAAGCCGGCTTCGGCGGCGGCGAACGGCAGGCTGTAGGAGGGCAGCTCGTACACGCGCCGGGCGACCTGGACGCTGCACAGGTAGCGGTACGGCGGGCATTGATCCCCGGTGGCGGCGCAGGCGCGGCGCAGCACGCTCATGTCGAACCCGGCGTTGTGCGCGACCAGGACGTCGGCACCGGCGAACGCGGCGATCCGGTCCAGCTGATCAGTCCAGGGCGCCGCCGAACGGACGTCCTCCGGATGGATGCCGTGGATCTCAATGTTGCGAGGATGGAACTCGTCGTGTCCCGGAGGGGGCTGGATCAGCCATCCCGCCGTCGCGACCACCCGTCCGTCGCGCACTCGGGTGAGACCGACCGCGCACGCGGAGGCTGTGGATGCGTTCGCCGTCTCGAAGTCGATCGCTGTGAAGTCCACTGGCACGCCTCCACCCTCGCGCCGAGGGCGCGGGACACCGGGCAGGCGCGCCGGATGCGGTCGGATACGCTCGCCGTATGGCCAGCCGTGATGAGATGTCCCGCTCCTTCGGAGCCGAAGCCGATGCGTACCAGACCGGACGCCCGGAGTACCCCGCCGAGGCGGTGGCGTGGTTGCTGGAACCGGTCGCCGATCGGTCCCCGCGCGTCGCGGACGTCGGCGCCGGCACCGGAAAGCTGACGCGCGCGGTGCTGGCTGCGGGAGCGTCCGAGGTGGTCGCAATCGACCCGGATCCGGACATGCTGGCGTCGTTGCGCGCGGCGACGACGGGCGTTCCGACGCACGAGGGCACCGCCGAGGCCCTGCCGCTGCCCGACGCATCCGTCGACGCGGTCGTGCTGGGCCAGGCGTGGCACTGGGTCGACCCGGAGTCCGGCTCGGCCGAGATCGGGCGTGTGCTCACCCCCGGTGGCGTGCTCGGCCTGATCTGGAACATCCGCGACTCGTCCGTTCCGTGGGTCGGTCGGATGGGCGAGATCATGCACAACTCGAACGCGGAGATCATGATCGCCGACGGCGGTCCCGTCGTGGCGGCACCGTTCGGCGAGCCCGAGCGGCGCGACTGGTCCTGGTCTCGGACGATCACTCGTGACGGACTGTTCGCGATGGCTCGTTCGCGGTCGTACCTGATCACCGCCTCGGACGAGGATCGTGCCGCCGTTGAGGCCGAGCTCGGCGTCCTGTTCGATGAGATCGGCGCCGTCGGCGAGCAGACCGTCGAGCTGCCGTACATCACCAGCGCGTTCCGCTACCGCCGGGCCGACTGACGCGCGGTGGAGAGGGTCCACCGCCCACGTAGACTGGTGTCCCGTGGCCCTCACTATCGGAATCGTCGGACTGCCCAACGTCGGCAAGTCCACCCTGTTCAACGCGCTGACGCGCAACAACGTTCTCGCCGCGAACTACCCGTTCGCGACGATCGAGCCGAACGTCGGCGTGGTGAACCTGCCAGATTCCCGCCTGGACAAGCTGGCGGAGATCTTCAGCTCCGAGCGGATCCTGCCCGCGACGGTGTCGTTCGTCGACATCGCCGGCATCGTGCGCGGAGCCAGCGAGGGGGAGGGGATGGGCAACCAGTTCCTCGCGAACATCCGCGAGGCGGACGCCATCGCGCAGGTCGTCCGCGGCTTCACCGACGACGACGTGGTGCACGTCGATGGCGCGGTGAACCCGGCCAACGACATGGAGACGATCAACGCCGAGCTGATGCTCGCCGACCTGCAGACGATCGAGAAGGCTCTTCCTCGCTACGAGAAGGAGACCAAGCAGAAGAAGATCGACGGGTCCGTCCTCGAAGCCGCGAACGCCGCGAAGGACGCGCTCGAACGCGGTCAGCTGCTCTCCACCGCCGGCATCGACCTCGCGCCGATCCGCGAGCTGGGGCTGATGACCGCGAAGCCCTACATCTACGTGTTCAACGTGGACGAGGCCGTGCTGACGGACGATGCGAAGAAGGCTGAGCTGGAGGCTCTCGTCGCGCCGTCCAAGGCGGTCTTCCTGGACGCGAAGATCGAGTCGGAGCTGATCGACCTCGACCCCGCCGACGCGCAGGAGCTGCTGGAGGCGACCGGCCAGACCGAGTCGGGCCTGGACCAGCTCGCCCGCATCGGTTTCGACACCCTCGGCCTGCAGACCTACCTGACGGCGGGCCCGAAGGAGTCGCGCGCCTGGACGATCCCGCAGGGCGCGAAGGCCCCGCAGGCCGCCGGCGTGATTCACACCGACTTCGAGAAGGGCTTCATCAAGGCCGAGGTCATCTCCTTCGAGGACCTCGTCGCCACCGGCTCCGTCGTCGAAGCCCGTTCGAAGGGCAAAGCCCGCCTCGAGGGCAAAGACTACGTGATGCAGGACGGCGACGTGGTGGAGTTCCGCTTCAACGTCTGATTCGCTCCGTGCGGTTCGAATAGGGTCAGGACATGGCACGGGTCGTCTTCATGTGCGGGCCGGCGGGTTCGGGGAAGTCGACCGTTGCTCGCGTCATGGAAGAGGGGGGCTTCGTTCGCCTCTCGTTCGATCAAGAAGCCTGGGCCAGGGGGATCCGGCACATGCCTCTGGCGGAGGATGTGCACCGGGACATCGAGGTCGAGCTTCGCCGCCGGCTGGTGGACCTCATCAGCGACGGTCGTGATGTCGTCCTGGACTTCTCCTTCTGGTCGCGAGCCATGCGCGCGGAATGGCGACGCGTCGCGGAGTCGCTCGGCGTGGCTCCGGAGACGATCTACCTTGCGACTGACCGGGCGACGTGCTTGGAACGGGTGGCGGCTCGCGGTCGTGCATCGGGTGACGATTTCGCCTTGGACGCGGTGACTGCCGCCGCCTATTTCGATCACTTCGAACCCCCGGACCCGAGTGAGGGTGCAGTGACCGTGGTTGATGGGTGGGCAGCCTCGTGACATCTCGCCGCCAGGGTGCGAAGTCCGGGCGAAGCCGGACCTGGTAGCACTCGTCATCGGCGATGGTGCCGATCGCCGTGAAGCACTGGACGAGGTCTCCGCCGCGCATGGTGGTTCGGGGTGAGTAGATCGCGATCCGGTCGCCGCGGGACAGAAGGGAGAGCCGACGCAGGCTGCCGTGAGCGGCTTGCACGATTCCCTCGCGCAGGCCCACGACCGCGTGGTCGAGGGACACGACGTTGAGCCAGGAGGCTATCACGAGTCACTCGTGGACAGTGATGGTGTACCCATCAGGGTCGGAGAAGGCGAAGTGAAGACCGAATGGCCCTTCGGACGGTGAAGTGAGGACGGGCACGCCGGCCGCACGGAGGCGATCATGGAGTGCCTGCGCATCATCGACGCGGAGCCAGAGCGCGACGCCGAGGCCCGCCGGTCCGGCGTCGAGGTCGGTTCCCGGCAGGGGGAGTGCGCAGCGCCATCGGGATCGGCTCGGTGAAGAAGATGATCGCGTCAGGCTGCGTCCGTCCGCGGGTGAGGCCGAGATGAGCTGGGGCAGCAAGTCGGGTACGTCCTCAAGCAGGTGGATGCCCGGCTCCGCAGCGAAATGGACGACGTGCTTCGTCCGCTGGGCATGACCGTGTCGCAGTACGCGTGTCTGGAGGTGCTGCAGCTGCGCGGGGCGCAGTCCAGCGCTGAGCTGGCACGATCGTCCTTCGTCTCGCGGCAGTCCGTGAACGTGATGCTGAAGACGATGGGCAGGAACGGCTGGGTCGAGGTGTCGTCCGAGCCGGTGGGTGGCCGAGCCAAGCCCTACCTGATCACACCACATGGGGTGGGGGACCTCGTTTCTGCGCGAGCCGCGGTCTTGGCCGTCGAGGAGCGGATGGTCGCACGGATGAGCCAGCGCGATCGCGCCACACTGCTCCGCCTGCTGTCGGACTGCCTCGGGGGCCTCGAGTGAGCCGCCGCACGTGCGCCGGCCCGGTGACGACGATGAGCCGGTGTGGATGTACGACACTGGTGGGGTGAAGGACGATGGCCTCTACCGCGCGGTGATGCAGAACGACTCCGCGCTGGCGCAACGTCTGTTGGGGGAGGGCGCTGACCCCAGCGTCGCGCCGAAGCGCAACGGCAACACGCCGCTCCATCTCGCTGCCTTCTACGCCGATTCGGACATGGCGCGAGTGCTGATGGATGGCGGTGCGCCCATCGAGGCGCGCGATGCGAACGGCTGCACGCCCCTGTTGACGGCCACGCTGTCGTACGGCAAGGGTACGGAGGTCATCCGTCTGCTCCTGGCCGCCGGTGCGAACCCCGCTGTGGAGAACGATCACGGTGTCAGCCCGCTCAGCCTGAGTCAAACGCTCGCGGGGTTTCCCGACGATGGGCGTGCGGAGCTGCGCAACAGTCCGCAATGATCCGGCTGGTCGCGACCACTGGGCGTCAGCTCTGGTGGTTGAGCCGGACATTCGCGGGCAGCGCGGGACTCTGGTGTTGATGGTCTGACGTGCCGAACTGCGGTGGACTTCCGGTTCAACGCGCCGCCGCCGCAGATCGCCCGGCGCCGGTTCACCCCGATGCGGGCTTGGTCCACTCGATGGTGTGTCGGAACCCCAACTGGCGTCGGACCTGGGCGCCCGGCATCGCTCTCTGCACGGCGCCGCGGATCGTCGCCAAGGTGTCCTCCGGATCCTTGACCGGGTGCGGCGCGGCTTCGGCGGTCGGCTGCGCCACCCAGGGGTGTCGGACGAAACCGATGACCGGATTGGTGATCATCGACGCGACATCCCAGAGCTGGTCGATCGCAGAATCCGGTCGGGCGAGGCCAACGCAAAGGAAGCGTCCGCCGGGTGCGAGGACACGGCGCGCGTGCGAAAGCGCGTCCTGGAGGTCGAGGTGGTGAAGCACCGCGACCATGGTCACCAGGTCCTTGCCCGGGGGGATCTCGCTGAGGGGAGTGGCATCCACGGTGACGTTGGGCAGACCGGCGCACCGTGCGGCGGTCGCCTGTCGCATCTCGGCGTCGATATCAGTCCCGTGTACGTGGGCGAATCGATCGGCCAGGAGAGCGGCGAGCGCGCCTCGACCGCAGCCGACGTCGAGCGCTTCGGCGCGCCCTGCCGGCAGCCGGGACAGGATCCACGGGTGGAACGCGTCATTGTGATTCCACGGGTGGCGGCTGTTCAGTGCGTGCATCGCCGCAGCGGCACGAGCACCCACCCTGTTGCGCAATGCGTGCCGGACATCCACACCCCAGTTTCCCACGTGGTGCTCGTTCGAGCGCTCGGCGCGCGTCAGGGGTGGGTGTCGAGCGGTGAATCGATCAGGTCGAGAGCGTCGAGCACGTGGTTCCAGCCCTGACGATAGTTCTCTGCGGGTTCGGGTGTCGTCCACGGGCCGGTGTGCTCCACGGTCACCCGTGTGCCGTCGCCGTCGGGCGCGAAAGTGACGCGCACTCGCTCGGTCGGCCCGTCGTGCCCGTCGTCGGACCAGATCCAGCTGAAGTCGAGCCGTGCACAGGGGTCCCATGTCAGGTATTCGCCGTGCACGGCGATGCCGTGGTCGGCGGCCTCGATGCGATAGCGGCCTCCGACGCGGCCGTCGACGAAGTAGCGGGTATCCGGCCACGTGCTCCACCACCAGGCACGAAGACCGTCTTCGGTCGTCCAGGCCGACCACAGTCGTCCCACGCTGCCGGTGAAGGTGCGGCTGAGTTCCAGGTGATCCATCGGAACGGTCATGGCTTCTCCAGGTGTTTCTCGAGGGAGTCGAACTGGTTGTCCCAGAACGACTTGCGGGTGGCGATCCAGATCTGCAGCTCATCGAGACCGGACATCCGGGCGTGGTGGGTGACCACGCGGCCCGACTTGTGCGATGTGAGGAGACCGGCGTGGGCCAGGATCTCGGCGTGCTTGGCGATTGTCGGAAGTCCGACTCCGGTCAGCTCGGAAAGCTCGGAACTGGTGGCGCCCCCGACGTCGAGTCGGCTGAGGATCTGCCGTCGCGTGGCGCTCGCCAGTGCTGACGCCACGGTGTCGAGCCCGTCCGCATACTTCGTCATATAGCGAAGTATTGCATGCTCGCCGCTGGCGTGTCCAGGCCGAGATGCGCCGACAAATCGGCGGGAGCGGGCCGCGCTCGATCGGTGGCGGCGATCTCCGGTGCGGCCATCACGAGGGGCACGCGGCATGAGCGTCGACTGATGTCGCTGATCACACCCCGCGCAGGCGGTCGATCTCCACTCGATTGACCTCGGAAGCCGCGCGGAACAGCTCGATCGCGAACGCCAGTTGGTCCTCGGTGAGGGTGTCGAGGTAGGCGTTCCAGCGTTCCTCAACCCTGTCGTAGATGGGCCCGACTCTGTCCTTCACGACGGCTGCGTCCGCCGTCACGATCACTTTCCGCCGGTCGTTCGGGTCACGCTCCCGGGTGACGTATCCGGCCCGCGCGAGCCGATCGATGACAGCCGTGATCGCTCCGCCGGTGGTGAGTCCCGTCCGTTCGGCGAGTTCGCCGGGGGTCGCGGGGCCCTCGTTCATGAGGATGCTGACCGCTTGGAGATCGGTGCTGTTGACTCCACCCGCGCGCGCGGCCGCGTCCTGGAAGATGACGGCGTTCGCCATGAACTCCCGCATCACAGCGCTGACGCGTTCGTGCCGTCCGGCACGCTTCTTCGGCTCCGTCAACTCGCCCCCTCGTTTCGGGAATCAGGCTACCCGCCCGCTTCAGCGAGTCACTGCGGCGCGCGAGTCCATCCGAGTTGATCGCACCGAGCGTGTCGAGAAGGCTGTGGTGACGAGGAGCACGCCCACCATCGTGATGACGATCAGTACCCGTTGAATCGCGCCGGAGTATCCCGTATTGCCGCCTGCGCCGGTCGCGTCGAACGTGGCCATGAAGGCGGCGAACAGCACCAGCGATGCGCAGCCTGTGAGAAGGGACGTGCGTGCGACGGCGGTCGATACGCGGTGCAGCGGACGCCACGCGAGGAGCAGGCCGAGAGCGGGCAGGGGGATCGCCAGCAGGAATCCGGTGAGGTGCATCATCATCGACTCCAGGGTGAACAGGCCGCAGATGATCATTCCGGGACCCATGAGTGCCAGGAGGATGCCCGCCCACCGCGCGAGACTGCCGCGCGGCCACCAGGCGCGCAGCGCGCTGACGTGCGTGGTCAGGATCAACGCCCCACCCACGATGAAGGCGGCGTTCATCGCCGGACCCGTCACGCCGAGACCCAGACCGCTGATGGGTTGGCTCACCCATGAATACGGTTCGATCCGGTGGCCGAACAGTGTGTAACCCGGGCTCATCAGTCCGAGGATCACCCAAGCCAGGGTGAAGATCGTGCCGCCCACGAGGGCGAACCAGCTCATGCGTGACATATCGTCCCTTTCTCTCGCCGATAGAGATACTCTAGATCAGAGAGGTTCTTACGGCAAGCGGAGTGGTGATTGTCCGGGTGCGTCGGTGGGGGGAGTGCGGCACGACGAAGCGCCCGGACTCCGGCCAATGGCTGAGAGAGTCCGGGCGCTCGGCTGTGTGGGTCAGCGTCCGGCGGCGCGGTCGATGACGTCGGCGACGGCGACCGGCTGGGAGTTGTAGACGGAGTGGCTGCCGGGGCTCTCGGCGATCGTCATGCCCGCACGCTCCGCCATCCGGCGCTGCAGCTGCTGACCGAGCATCTGGTCATCGAGCGCGATCAGGTAGTAGCTGGCCTTGTGCGCGTAGGCGGGGTCGGCGACGGTCGCGTTCGCGGCCTGCACGCCCCAGCCGGGCATGGCGTCGGCCATGAAGGCCGATTCCGCCGCCGGGAGGTCCGCGGCGAACGCCGTCGGGAACGCATCGTGATCGATCATCAGCATGCCGTCGACCGGCGGGAGGATCGGCGGGACCGGGGTCCCCTCGGGCAGGTCGGCGATGAGGTCGTTGACCGACTCACCCTCGCCGGGCGCGAAGGCGGTGACGTACACGAGCGATGCGACGTTGGGGTGGCTGCCGGCCGCTGAGATTATGACGCCGCCGTACGAGTGTCCGACGAGCACGGTCGGTCCGTCCTGAGCGTCGAGTACGCGGTGGACATCGGCGACGTCGTCATCGAGGACGGCGCATCGGTGCTGTGTGACCGAGACCGAGTATCCGCGGCGGACCAGCTCCTCGTAGGCGTTGCGCCACCCGGATCCGTCCACCCATGCGCCGTGCACGAGGACGACGTTCTTCACCGCGGCCGACTCTGCTTCCATGACTTCCTCCAACTATCGAGCAATATTAAATCGCGCGATAAAGAATACACCACGAGTGAATCGGCGAACAGGGTGGTCACGGGCGGATACTGGACGGACGCACCCCATCGCATCCGAGGACCCATGCCCCACGCATCGACGCCCATTCCCCTTGATCAGCAGCTCTGCTTCTCCCTCTACTCCGCATCGCTCGCGGTGCAGCGTCTCTACCGGCCGTTCCTCGACGAACTCGGCATCACCTACACCCAGTACCTCGTGCTCTGCACGCTGTGGGAGAACGGACCCCTGGCGGTCGGCGCCATCGGACGACGGCTGGTCCTCGAGGCCAGCACGGTCACCCCGGCTGTGAAGCGTCTCGAGGCGGCGGGGCTCGTCACGCGCCAGCGTTCGGTCAAGGACGAACGTCGCGTGCTCGTGGATCTGACGCCCCGGGGGCTCGCGCTTCGCTCGGGTACGACGCACCTCAACGACGAACTCCTGCGCAACTCCGGACTCGACCCCGCCGGAATGATCGCGCTCACGGCTGCGGTTCGCACTCTCACGGATCATCTGCGCGAGCCGGACGAGGACTGACCTCGATTCGCTGGGTTGCGAAGTTCCCCTTCGCTCAGAGACATGGTTAGGCTACCCTTACCGGCATGGGTAGGAAGAAGAACACTCCGGCCGAGCGCCAGTTCCTGATGGCGCACGTCGTTCGCACCGAGCGGCTGAGCGCCAACTTCGTCCGGGTGACGCTCGGTGGGCTGGAGAGCCTCGAGGTGCGCGGGGATGACCACTGGTGCCGGCTCTTCTTCACGCGGGAGGGGCAGGACGTGCTGGCGCTGCCGACGCACACGACGGAGATCGGCTGGTACCTGCAGTACCTCGCGACGCCCAAGACGCGCCGCCCGTGGGTGCGCGCGTACACGGTGCGGGACGCGCGCCCCGAGGTCGGTGAAGTGGACATCGACTTCGTCATCCACGCCGACCGCGACGGCAACACCGGGCCCGCCGCGCGGTTCGCGCTCGAGGCGCAGCCGGGCGACCGGGTCGGATTCCTCGATCAGGGTGCCGCCTACACCCCCGACCACCCGCATGACTGGACGCTGCTCGTCGGCGACGAGACGGCGCTGCCGGCTATCGCGGGGATCTGCCGCTCGCTCCCGGCCCAGACGCGCGGGGTCGCGATCATCGAGATCCCGACTGCCGGTGACCGTCAGGACTTCCCCGCTCCGTCCGGGATGGAGATCACCTGGGTCGCGCGGGATGAGTCGGCCGACGCGGCCGGCCGGCCGGGTGAGCTCGCCCTGCGTGCGCTGACTGCGGCGACGCTGCCGGACGGTGACGTCCACGCGCACACCATCGGGGAGTCCGCCCTGGCGACCGGAGCGCGTCGTCACCTCGTCAACGACCGGGGCGTGCCCAAGCGACACGCGGACTTCTCGGGGTACTGGCGCCAGGGGCGCGCGGCGACGAGCTGACACCCCCGGGACTGCACGCACCTGCGCGCCGCCGGTCGCACCTCCCGCCGTCCAAGTGGTAACCTGCGAGGCAGCAGAGGTAGAAACGTCCTGTCCGCATCGGGGGACGCGCATACACGGCTCGAACGGGCCGTCACTTCTTCATCAGAAGGAGTGCACCGTGCTTTCCCGCCCGTCACGTCCCCGCACCATGCGTGAGTCCTGGCTCGCGCTGACCGGCTTGTCGCTCGTGTTCCTCTTCGAGATGCTCGACAACTCGATCCTGAATGTGGCGCTGCCCACGATCGGGCGAGATCTGAACGCGACGACCACCGCGGTGCAGTGGGTGACGGCTGCCTATGCGGTCGTCTTCGGTGGCCTGATGCTCATTTTCGGTACCCTCGCAGACCGGATCGGGCGCCGTCGGATCATGCTCCTCGGCCTGGTCCTGCTGGGCGTGGCGAGTCTCGCCACCGCGCTCGTGACGACGGTCGGCGAGCTCATCGCCGTGCGGGCGGTCATGGGCGTCGCCGCCGCGATGACGGCACCGGGAACGCTCGCACTGGCGTTCCGACTGTTCGACGAGGAGGCCCAGCGCCTCCGGGCGATGACCATCATCTCCACGGTCGGTTTGGTCGGCCTCGCGATCGGACCGCTCGCCGGCGGACTCGCCCTGGGCTCGATGCCGTGGCAGACGTTGCTGCTCGTCAACGTGCCGGTGGCGGCGATCGCGTGGCTGGCGATCCGCGCCGGAGTGCCCGCCGATCGTCCGGACGAGCTCCATCGCGGTCCCGTGGACGGATGGGGTGCACTGCTCGGCACGGGAGCGATCCTCGCGGCGCTGCTCGCACCGACGTTGTTCGTCGACGTGGGCGCCGGCTCGTGGGCCCCGTGGGCCGGCGTCGCCGCGGCGGTCCTGCTGGGCGTGGCCTTCGTGGCTCGTGAGCGTCGGTTCCTGCATCCGATCCTGGATCTCGCCCTGATCGCCCGGCCCCTCGTCGCGAGCGGCCTCGCGTTCAAGGCCGCGGCCAATCTCGCCGTCGCCGGACTGGGATATCTGGTGACGCTGCAGTTGCAGCTCGCGTGGGGGTGGACGCCGGCACAGGCCGCGATCGGCATGCTGCCCCAGGTCGTCGTCCTGATCGCCGGGGGAGCGGTCATCGGGGTCGTGGTGCGCCGTTGGGGGATCGGGCGTGCCGCCGTGTTCAGCGCGCTCGCAGTCGTCGCGGGCCTTGCCGTCTATGCGTTCCTCGGCGGAGCCGGTTACGTCTGGGTCGCGATCGCCCTCGCGCTCGTCGCCGGTGGGATGCGGCTCATCGGGGTGGTGGCCGGGAACAACGTCATGAAGGGCGTCCCGGCCGATCGGACCACACTCGGGGCCGCGCTCGCGGATACCGCCGGGGAAGTGGCGACGGCCACCGGCGTCGCGCTCAGCGGGACCATTCTGGCCACGATGTTCACGGGACGACTGGCCGCGGGCGCGTGGACCGCGGCACAGGCCGCCGATTTCACTGCGGGGCTCCGGTGGGGCGGGATCGGCCTCGTGGTCGCCGCCGCCCTCCTCGTCGGTGTGGGTATGGTCTGGACGCGTCGAGGCAGTGACGCGCCCACGGCTGCGCCGGGTCGCTTTCGTCAAGACGCCTGACGGGCGCCCGTTCGCCGTAGGCTCCTCGCATGCAGGGCATCGTCTGGTGGGAAGTGGAGACGGCTCGTCCGGAGGAGTTCATGCGGTTCCATGCGGAGCTGTCCGGGTGGTCGTTCGTGCCCGCGTTCGCCGACACGGGGCTGGGCGCCGACTACTGGGAGATGCGCTCCGCCGGTGCGGACATCGGCGGGCTCCAGCGGGCGGCGTCGGCCGCGCCCGCCCCGTCGCCCGGGCCGCGCCTCTACACGGCGGTTGATGACCTCGAGGCGGAGTTGGATCGTGTTGTCGCGCTGGGCGGCACCATCGAGCGAGGGCGCATCAGCCTCGGCGGCGATGATCGGTGGTTCGGTGTGTACCGAGACGCGGCCGGCGTTTCCTTCGGCCTCTGGACGCCGAACCCGCCACGTCCCGGCGGGATCCGTGCACCATCGTGACGGAATCGAATCACGCACCCCTGATGCGGACCGCGCGGCCCGACGAGGCGGGTGAGATCTCCGCGCTCGCGCTGCGCTCGAAGGGTCACTGGGGCTATTCGGCCGCGTTCCTGGAGGCGTGTCGGGACGAGCTCACCGTCACACCGGAGGAGTGCGCCGCGGGTTCGGTGACCGTCGCGGACATGGACGGAACGATCGCGGGCTTCTTCTCCGTTTCGGGCACGGTTCCGACGGGCGTGCTGGACGCGTTGTTCGTCGACCCGCAATGGATCGGCAAGGGCGTCGGTCGCGCGCTTCTGCTCCGGGCGCTGCGCATCGTTCGGGCGGACGGATTCCGCAGCCTCGAACTCGACGCCGATCCGGGTGCTGAGGGTTTCTACGCGAAGCACGGCGCCGTCACGATCGGCACGGCACCGAGCGGCTCGATCCCGGGACGGATGCTGCCGCACATGCGGTTCGACCTCGGAGGCGAGTGAGTTCGCGCTCGCGGTAGGGCAGGAGACCATCGGGCGCCGGACGGAGATCGGAGAATCCGTCGGTCCAGATCGCGTGCACGGTGTCGAGGTCATCCGCGTCGGCAGCGGCTCCCATGGCTTCGATCGCGCACTCGCGAGAGCCCTGGTCGACCATGCCGCCGGAGCGAGCCGCGGAGCCTCCGGACTGATTACGGCCGTGCGCGGGCTCGACGCTGCCTGTCCCAGCTCAGGCGGATGGCAGATCGGATGGCGTCCGCGTCGCCGTCGAGGCTGGCCTGCACCTTTTCGTGGGTTTCCCAGTGCGGCGGCACGCCGAACGTGTCCGGGTTCGCCGTGAGGAGCGCGTCACGCTGCGCTCTGTCGACGCGGATCAGGATGGTGCCCGGCTCGTCGGGCCGCACGACGAGCAGCCCATCGACGTACCACCCGACACGTCCGGCGGCACGACGTCGGCGGCACCCGTCCAGCGAGCCGGCGAACGCAGCCACGTCATCGAGGTTCATCGGCTGATGGTAGGCCTTGAGCCTTGGTCGGTCCAGACGCGTCGGCATACCGTGGGGCCATGGAGCGGGTACTCGCCGCCGGCGCGGTCATCCTTGACGACCGCGGTCGGATTCTGCTCGTCCGGCGCGGGACGGAGCCGGAGAAGGGCCGGTGGTCGGTTCCCGGCGGGTCTGTCGAACCGGGGGAGTCCGCGGCCGAGGCGGCGAAGCGAGAGACGTTCGAGGAGACGGGACTGCGGGTCGAGATCGGCCGCCGGTTGTGGACGGTCGACGTGCCCGCAGGCGACGGGCGCGTCTATGCAGTCCACGATTTCGCCGGCACCGTCAGCGGGGGCGTCCTGGTGCCGGGTGACGATGCCGACGACGCTCGATGGTTCGCACCTGACGAGCTGGATCGGGTCACGCTCACTCGCGATCTCCATGACCTCCTCGCGGACGCCGGCATCGTTCCTCCGACGTCTGCGACCGAGTGATGCTTCCCGACAGCGGCAACGCCGCGGGACGTGTTCTAGCGGACGTGGACGGATCCCGTCGGATCGTCGAGGCCGGCGGCGTCCACGACTGACTGCAGGGCGCGGACGTGGGTCTCGAACGCCTCGCGGCCCGTCGCGGACGACGAGAACCAGCGGGTGCGCCGCTTGCCGGTGAACGTCTGGTTCGACTCGACATAGCCGACCTCGGTCAGCACGGACAGGTGCGCGGCGAGGTTCCCGTCGCTGAGTTCCAGTGCCTTGGCCAGGGCGGTGAACCGGATCGCTCCGTCCCGCGGAATGCCGTGCAGCGCGGCTTGGATCCGCAACCTCGTGGGATCGGACAGCGTGGAATCGAACGGCGCGCGCAGGGCGTCCAGCACGGGATGAAGGTCGACGGATTCACGCACGGGACGCCTCCGGCATGATTCGGCGCACTCCGAGACCGAGCAGGGTCACTCCCGCTGCGAATCCATACCAGAGCAGGGGATGCGGCAGTTCGAGAAGTGCGACCGTACCGGCGATCACGACGCCGAAGCCGGCGACTGCGGCGAAGGCCCGATCGCCGGTCGCCACACCGTACAGGCACATGGCGAGTCCCCAGATCGAGCCGACCAGGAGGACGGCGTGCGTGAGCGTCGCGGGCTGGGCCGCGGCGACGAGGAACGGCGAAGCGCACAGCACGATGCCCCAGCCCCAGCGCAGGCGCGTCTCGATGCCCGTGCGGATCGGGCGGGCGGGAACCCAGGACAGGGTCATGCCCAGCACCCACGCGACCGCCACGACGGCGATCCGCCACGGGCCGTCCAGCAGATCGAGCGCGGCCAGGCCGATCGTCCAGGCGATGCCCCGTCCGACCAGCGGCAGGCCCGTCGACAGCGCCCGGCTGGCCCGTCGAGTCGTCGCGGTGAGTCCACCGATCTCCTGCAGGGACCGCTGTGCGGCCTCCGGGCCGTCCGACATGATTCGAGCCCCTTTCCCCGGGCCGTCCGCCAAATCTGCGAGGCACCTTCCGCCGGAGGCCCGATGGGAATACTCTGCCGCACAAAGTATCTCAATCGCAATGAAGGGACGGGGCCATGGGGCGGTATTTCGCGAGCGGACTGCTGGCCGGGGTGACGGCGGCTGTGATCTGGACATCGATCTGCCTGATCACCGGGATCGAGGCGAAGACGATCGGATTGTGGGCGTTGATCTTCCTCGTAGTGGGCACGGTGCTCACCATGGTGATCGCGAACGTGATCGGAACGAGGAAGGCTGAGAGCAGTCGAGCCTGACGATGAGGTCGGCAACCGATGATCCCGGACGCGCGGCGTCCGGGATCATCGCCTTTTCGGCAGTGGCTCGGCGGCGTCACGTCTGCCGGCGAGTTCGGCCACGAGAACATTCATGACCACATCCGATGCGGTCGTGTCAGCGGGGTAGCGTGGGCGCATGACCTCCCCCGACGATCTCGTCGCCGGCCGTGGAGCGCGCGGGGCCAGCGTGGGGCTCCGGCGACTTCGTCACGCGGATGCACCCGCGGTGCTCGCGGCGTTCGCATCGAACCCGGACATGGCGCGGCAGGGTGATGCGACATCCCTCGACGCTGCCGAGCGCTACGTGACGCGGCTCCTCGCGTCCGGGGGCTCCCAAGAAGCCTGGGTTGTCGCGGATCGGGGCGCGCTGGCCGGTCTGGTGGCGGTGAGCGTGGACGAGGAGAACCGGAGCGGCTGGTTCTGGTACTGGATGACGGATTCCGTGCGCGGACGGGGATGGACAGGGCGAGCCGCGGCGACGGTGGCGGAGTGGGCGCTGACGGTTCGTGGGCTCGAACGTCTGGAACTCGGGCACCGGGTGAACAATCCGGCCTCGGGGGCGGTCGCGCGGCGGGCGGGGTTCCTTCGGGGGGGGACCCAGCGCGGGAAGGTCCTCAACGGTGGGGACCCGGGCGGCGGGCGAGCCGCGGCGACGGTGGCGGAGTGGGCGCTGACGGTTCGTGGGCTCGAACGTCTGGAACTCGGGCACCGGGTGAACAATCCGGCCTCGGGGGCGGTCGCGCGGCGGGCGGGGTTCATTCGGGAGGGAACCGAGCGCGGAAAGTTCCTCATCGATGGGAACCGGATCGACGTCGCCACCTACGGTCGGCTGCGCACCGACCCGGCGCCTGCGTTCGACCCCGTCCCCATGCTCGACGAAAGATTCCTCGGTGCGGGCGCCCGGCGATGACCTCACTCGTGGACACCGCGCAGCGTCGCCGGCAACGGGTGGCGGGACGATCCGTCGATCACGACCTGCGATGGTCGACCTGGCCTCGAACCGCTTGTTCTGGAAGGTCGGTGACCCGTTCATCCACCCCTACGAGGTCGCGGTCGATTTCCGGGTGGAGCGCCCGCGTGTGGGTCTCGGAGGGCGTCACGTTCAGTGCCGTGGGCTCGACGCTCACCGCCGCGGACATGCTCGCGAACGGGGATGCGCACCTGATTCGCGCCGAGGGGGAGCGGCTCCGGCCGTACCTCGAGCGCCTGAGCCGCGGTGAGCGCGTCACGCAGAGGGTGCCGAACTCCTCGCCGGTCGCCGCGTCGTGGGGTCGGTGTTCGGCGAGGATCGCGAGGATCGCCGACTCGGCATCACGGTCCGCCTGCGTGGCGAAGTCCGTTCCGCCCTTCGGGAACCGCGTCTCGTCTCGGTGATAACCGCGGGCGACCGCGGCGGCGGCGATCGCGACCTCGGCGTCGGTCAGGTCCGGACCTCAAGCACCGCCGCGATTCAGGGCACGCTGCACGGTGGCCAGTGTCGATTCCGGCCCGTCATTGAAGCAGAGCGGAACGCCCGGTTGCAGTGCGTGGGAAGCCGTCACCACCCGCTCGAAGATCTCGGTGTACTCGGGTGCGGTCCGCAGCCCGGACCCGATCTCGATGACGTCGAAGGCGTCCGCGGTGAGGAACCGTCGCACCTGAGCCTCGGCGAGATCGGCATCGTCCGGAACCGCGCAGACCGTGACCTCGAATCCGGCCCCGCGCAGGTCGGCCTCCACCTGAGCCAGGCGCGCGCGGAGGGTGGCCGCGCTCTGTCCCGGCCACGGGGCGAAGTCGACGACCGACGGGTCGATGCCGATCTGGAGGACACGGGGTGCAGACACGCGGTCAGCCTACGGCGCGAGCGGACGAGTCCGTGTGATGCCGATGGAATCGGCGTCCCTCGGCGGATTCTCAGCCGCCCGATTCGCTAACGAACCATATGGTTCGTTAGCCTGGGGTGGTGCAAAACGCCCCCACCGCTGTTCGTGCCGGCCGCCGTGAATGGGCGGCGCTGGTCGTCCTCATCCTCGCCGTCACCCTCCTCGCGATCGACGGAACCGTTCTGTACCTCGCGGTTCCCGCGATGGTCGCCGACCTCTCTCCGACGGCGACGCAGATCCTGTGGGTGGGCGACATCTACTCGTTCGTCCTCGCCGGTCTGCTCGTCACGATGGGAAACCTCGCCGACCGGATCGGTCGCAAGCGCCTCCTGCTGATCGGCAGCGTGGGTTTCGGGATCGCCTCCCTGATGGCGGCGTTCGCGCCGTCGGCCGAGGTGCTCATCGCCGCTCGCGCTCTGCTCGGTTTCGCGGGCGCGACCATCATGCCCTCGACGCTGTCCATCATCCGCAACCTCTTCCTCGACCAGGTGCAGCGGACCAAGGCGATCGCGATCTGGTCCGCGGGTGCGATGGCCGGCGGCGCGGTCGGTCCACTCGTCGGCGGCGCGTTGCTGGAGCACTTCTGGTGGGGGTCGGTCTTCCTCATCAACGTTCCGATCATCGCGCTGATCATCGGGTTCGGGCTGTGGCTGCTGCCGGAGTCGAAGAACCCGGACGCGGGACGCATCGATCTTCTGTCCGCTGCGCTGTCGGTGCTGGCGATCGTGCCCATCGTCTACGCCGTGAAGCAGGCCGTTGGCAGCAAGCTTGACTGGACGGTGTTCGCCGCCGTGATCCTCGGCCTCGTCGCGGGGTGGATCTTCATCCGCCGCCAGCGCCGTCTCGAGACGCCGCTCGTGGACGTGTCGCTGTTCCGGATCCCCGCCTTCAGCGGCGCCGTGTCCGCCAACGCGCTGTCGATCTTCGCGTTCTTCGGAGTGCTGTTCTTCTTCTCGCAGTATCTGCAGCTGGTGCGAGATTTCTCGCCGTTCTGGGCCGGGCTGGCGGAGCTTCCGGCGACGATCGCGTCGCTCGTGGTCGTCGTCGTGGTCGGCGTCGCGCTGGCGAAGCTCGGGCTGGGTCGGGCGATCGCCGTGGGCCTCCTCGTCGGAGCCGTCGGCCTGGTGGCCGTCGGCCTCACTGCAGAGGTCACGAACTTCGTGTGGATGGGCCTCGCGCTCGCGGTGATCGGCCTCGGCACCGGACTGTCGATGACCCTGTCCACGGATGCCATCGTGTCCGCCGCGCCGCCCGCCCGCGCCGGCGCCGCGTCGTCCATCTCAGAGACCGCATACGAACTCGGCATCGCACTGGGCATCGGGGTGCTGGGGTCCCTCCAGGTCGCCATGTATCGCGGGGGACTGCAGATCCCGGACGGGACGGCCCCGGAGGCACGCGCGGCGATGGAGGACTCGCTCGCGACCGCGGCGAGTACGCTCGGCCCGGAGGACGCCGACCTCCTGGCGATCGCGCAGCACGCGTTCACCCACGGCATGCAGGCGACCGCATACATCGCGGCCGGACTGCTGGTCGTGTCGGCGTTCATCGCGTGGCGGCTCATTCCGTCGGCGAAGATCACGAAGGAGACCGCGCATGGAGCACACTGAGCGCGCGACGCGCGACAAGGAGCGCACGCGTCGGGCGATCATCGACGCGGCCGCGGCGATGATCTCCGCGCACGGCTCGGGCGTCAGCCTGGCGGACATCGCGAAGGAGGCCGGCGTGTCCAAGGGCGCGCTGACCCATCACTTCGGCAGCAAGCGCGAGCTGGAGGACGCCCTCCTGGCCGACACCGCCGAACGGTTGCGGGCCGAGGTCTACGCGCACGTCGACGCGTCGGAGACCACCCCCGGCAAGCTCCTCCGGGGCTACATCCGTGCGATCACGTCGGACAGCTCGGTGGTCCGCGAGCTGTACTCTCCGTCGGCGATGCTGATGATGCTCGGGATGGACCAGCCGAGCAGTCCGGCGCTGGAGCGGGACGCCGAAGCCTGGCGTGAGGAGTTCGCCGCGGACGGCGTCGATGAGGCGACGTCCCTCATGCTGCGGTTGGCCGCAGACGGCTGGGCGGCCTCGAACGACACGCCGTACCTGACCGCGGGGGAGCGCGAACTGGTGCGCGCGCGACTGCTCAAGCTCGCGGGCGGCTGACCGTGCTTCGTGTCGGTGGTCCCGGATACGCTGGCCGGGTTGACGATCGAGCGCGCCTACGCCGTGTCCGCTGTTCACGGGTTCCTGGCGCCGTTCCGGTCCGCTCTGGAGCTCATCGATCTCGACGGTGCCCCGGTGCTGAGCTCTGTTGGGCGACCACATCGATCGGGGCCCGGACAGCTTCGGGGTTCTTCGGACGATCCGGGACCTGCCAGAGCGGCACCCGGGCCGGGTGGTCGCCCCGCTCGGCAATCACGATGACGGGATGCTGGACTGGCTAGACGGAGCTTCGCGGCCGCCTCGGCCGCGCGGACCGACAAGCGAGTCCCGGTCTCGACGGATGAGTGGGTGCGGACCAGGTGACGTCGCGCGTCAGCAGGCGAGCAGCGCGGTTGGGGTGCCGGCCTATCATCGAGGCGGGGGGATCGGGCGCATCGCCCGTTCGATCAAGGGGGATGGTTCTCGTGGCCGACGGCTCGAACATCGACTACACGACGTGGGACTGGCTGCCGGAAGCCGCCGAGGAGATGCAGGCGTACATCAGCCGGCTTCTGGCCGAATCGGGGATCCGTGCCCACGACGTCTCGGCGCGTGCGAAATCGATCGCGTCCTTCCGCCGCAAGCAGGAACTGAAGGGCTACGAGAACCCGCTGACGCAGATCACGGACATCGTGGCGATCCGCATCATCACGTACTCGACGATCGATCGCGACCGTGCCGCGGACCTCGTACGCGAAAGGTTCGTCATCCCGGATGGCGAGGACCGGAACCCCGGCGAGGACCGCGGCAGGCCAGACTCCCGCCGAGGCTACGACTGCCGGCACCTCGTCGTCACGGGCGAGAAGCCCCCGGCCGACTCCGGCTGGGTCGTGGCCGGCGGGAAACTCCAGAAGTACTTCGCCGAGTGCGGCGGCCTGGAGATCCAGATCCGCACGGTCGCCGGACACGCGTGGGCGGAGTTCGAGCACGCGCGGCGATACAAGGGCGCGCAGTACGCGGCGATCAGCGCGCAGGACCAGAGTGTGATCGACGGATTGTTCGGCGCCGCGGCGGACGCTCGCAGCGCGCTTGACTCGATCTTCAAGGCGATCGACGGTTTCCTCGCGAGCCCGTCCGCGGCCACCAACCGAGCGGCCACGCTCGAGGAGAGTGACGATCGAGCAGTGAACACTGAGGGGCCCGCCCTCGAGATCGACTCGCTGACCAGGCTGCTGGCTGACCGCTACCCGGAGGACGGCGCCGGAAGCGAGAAGGGAGTGGAATTCGCGCTCGACCTCGCTCGCGCCTGCGGTCTCACAACGATCGGTGCTGCGGAGACCGCGCTTGACACCGTGGACCATGAGCAGGTCGTCAGGCTGATGGACACCAGTGTCCCGGTCACTCGCGTCCGGCGTTTCGATGACGATCTGCTCGCGCGATTCGAAGAGGAGTACATCTCGCGGACCGGTGCGGTCGGGGCCGTCGCCAATCGTCGGCAACAGCTCGAATGGCGATTCGACCGACTGCGGGGCAAGACGCGCTACAAGACCTACACCTTCGAAGGTGAGGACGCTCCCGACGATCTCACGTCTCGGCCGTTCACGGCCTCGCTCGCGGTGCGAGAACTCGCGCGCGCCGTGGCCCACCGTGCCGGCGTGGACGTCGTCCTCGTACCGGACGCGATCAGCCGACTTGACGACCTCAAGGTCGGCTCGCGCGCCGTGGAGGTGTCGCTCGCCGACGGGACGTCGATCTGGGTCGCGACGAACATCGGGCGTGGCTACGCGGAGGAGATCATGCAGACGATCCTCCGACAGGCGCCGGGCCTGGACGTCCGCGTGCGTCGGGAAGGTTTCCCGGTGGCCGGATTCGATACGGACCCGTCCTGACCGAGGCGAGGCCAGGGCCCTATCGGCTCTCGCGTGGGCCGCGCTCATGACTCTGGTCCGGTCTGGCATCGGTGGTCGAGCGGACGATCAGGCCGGAGGCACCGCCACAAGACCGGTGCGGATGTCCGCCACCGGGTGCATGATGCATGCATGAACCTGGAACCGGAGATTCTTGATGCGGAGGCGATCGTATCGAGCTACGCGCACGACGTCCTGGCTCCCGCCGAAGGCGAATGCCTGGCCTGCTACGTCGAGCGCCAGCTGACCGCCTTCGCGTGCGATGGCAGTCTGCGTTTCGCGACGCTCTTCCGTGACACCGTCGCACCGCGGAGCACCGCACTCGAACGGCGGTTGGAGGGCATGGGCGGCTTCTGCGACTGCGAGATCCTGATGAACGCGTTCGGGCGGGTGGACGCGTCCGGAATCGCTGACCTGGACGCGGACGACGTGCCGGTGCGTCCGTGCGCCGGTGTGCGGCGTGGTTCGGCGCAGCCCTGCAGCGTGTGGGGCAGGTGGCGCCGCGGCTGGTGAATGTCCGAGGCATCCGCACGGATCGGCGTGGCGGTCCGTCGTCGTCGTTATGCTGTCCGGCGTCCGACAGGAGGTCCGATGAGTATTGCGATGAAGGCGACGGTGACGGCGCTGGAACTGTTCGGCCGCAAGGGGCACGCACAGATGACGGACGGTCCGGGGTTCCTGGCATCGCTCGATCCGGCCCGGACGGGTGCCGAGCCGTCGGCGGCGATCCGCCGGGCGGGGACGGTCACTCGGCTCAAGGACACCCGATCTCCCGCCTACCGCTTCGAGCCGCCGCACCGGTACCTGGATCGCGAGGTGCTCTACATCCCGGGCGGCGGGTACGTGAATCCGATGCTCGCGGTGCATTGGGACATCGTGCAGCGGATCGGCATCGCCGCGCACGCGGCCGTGACGGTGGCGACCTACCCGGTCGCACCCGAGCATCACGCCGCCGACACGATCGCGGCGATCGACGAGGTGTACGCCCGGGTCCGGCGAAACGGTGCGGTCACGGTCGTCGCGGGGGATTCCGCGGGCGGCAATGCGGTGATCACCCTCGCCGGCCGGCATCGGGCCTCCGGGGACGCCCCCGACGGTGTCGTCGGCCTGTCGCCGTGGATCGATCTCACCCTGTCCAACCCGGCGGCCACCGAACGACAGCACCGCGACCCCATGCTGGCGGTGCCCGGGCTCCGAGCCGGAGCGATCGCCTGGGCCGAGCCGTCAACCCCCGACGACCCGGCTCTCAACCCGGCGACGATGGACGTCTCCGGACTGCCGCCCCTGCTGCTGGTCCAGGGTGCGCGTGACATCTTCTACGCCGACACCCTCGCCTTCGCCGACCGAGCCGCGCGCGCGGACGTGCCGGTCGAGCTGCTGACCGCGGCCGACGGATTCCACGTCTACCCGGCCGCCTGGTGGACGCACGAAGCACGCACGGCTTACCGTCGGATCGGAGTCTTCGTTGACCGGCTGGCCCGCGCTCGCCGCTGAACGGCGGGGTCCCGGCGGCGGGCCGTCACGATGAGCGTGAGGCCGAGCGCCGCCTGAACCCCGCCGGCCAGTGCCCACCATGCCGGACCGCTCACGGCCGGGAGCCAGGCCATCGCCGCTGCCGTGCCGAGGTGAATTCCGCTGTGCACGCCGATCGCCGCCCAGAGCGAGCCGGTGAGGAGCATCGCGCCGATGGCGAGGAGCGAGAACCCGAACGGCAGGCACAGGTAGATGACGCGTTCGAGGGCGTTCTGCTGGCCGCCGCTGGAGACCAGGTGGATGACCGTGAAGGTCACTCAGTCGGCGGCGGGACGCCGCCGGTTCTGCTTCGTCTCGCCGCGAGAGCGCTTCGCCGCCAAGCGGCGCGTCTGCGATCCACGGGTGGGCCGCGTGGCCCGTCGCGGCGTCTCGGGGACGAGGGCTTCCCGGAGCACTTCGGCGAGGCGCTCCCGAGCGGCGGCGCGGTTGCGCAGCTGGGAGCGCTGCTCGACGGCGGTGATGGTGAGCACGGTGCCGGAGAGCCGCGTCGTGAGGCGTCTCAGAACTCGCGTGCGCTGGTCGTCGGTGAGCGCCGTCGTGGTGCCGAGATCGATCGTGAGCTGGACGCGCGAGTCCGACGTGTTCACCCCCTGGCCGCCGGGTCCGCCGGCGTGGGAGAACTGCTCGTCGAGGTCCCGCGCCGGCACCACCAGTCCGCGCGGAATCCCGGGGCCCGGAGGCACGCGCAGATCGTCCACCCGACGAGTCTGCCGCATGAGGGCCGGTCAGGCCTCCGCGGACTCCTCGCGCAAGCGCGGTTCGACGCGGTGGGCGGGACGGAGCCCGGCCTTGTCGGCGTAGAACGCGCGGATACGGTCCATGTCCGCGGCGACGTCGCCGGTCAGTTCGACGGTCGGGCCGAGTCCCGTGGTCATCGTGGTGCGATCGACGTAGCCGAGCGTGACGGGCATCCCGGTCTCCCGTGCGATGCGGTAGAAGCCGGACTTCCAGTGCGTGTGGCCGCTGCGCGTGCCGTCCGGGGTGACGACGAGGCTGAACACCTCACCCGAGCGCAGACGGGCGACGACCTCATCGACCACGCGCGCGGGATCGCTGCGGTCCACCGGAATGCCGCCGAGGCGACGCATGATCGGGCCGCGCCAGCCGCCGAACAGGCTCTTCTTGCCCAGCCAGTGGATGTCGATGCCGAGGTGCCAGGCGATCGCCAGCATGAGCACGAAGTCCCAGTTGGAGGTGTGCGGGGCGCCGATCAGCACCGTCGCGCGGTCCGGAGCCGGAGTGGTGACGAGTTTCCAGCGAGAGAGGACCCAGAACACGCGGGAGAACAGCCGGGGAAGCATCCCTCAACCGTAGGTGAGCGAGCATGCGTCCGCCGACATGTGTCGAATGCGCGGTTTCCGACGGTGCTGCCGACTCCGGACCGGCGGTCTGTTAGCGTCGGGAGCTTGATTCCGGAACGGAAGGACGGGTGATGAGCCAGACCCCCACCACAGACTGGACGACGGACCGCGTGGGAGCGGCCGTCGCCGGCGAAAATCCCACGGTGCTCGCCGAACTCGGTGCGTCGTTCGCCGTCATCGGGGATGTGCAGTTCTTGCCCGGCTACAGCCTCGCCCTGACGAAGGTGCCCGGAGCCGATCGCCTCTCCGACCTGCCCCGCGCCGAGCGGGTGCGTTACCTGGCTGACGTCGACCTCGTTGCAACGGCAGTGGAGAACGTCTGCACCAGGATCGATTCCGACTACCGCCGCGTGAACGTCGAGATCCTCGGCAACACCGACGCCTTTCTGCACGCTCACGTGTGGCCGCGCTATGCCTGGGAACCGGCCGAGATCATCCCGAAGCCGGTGTGGGCGTAGTCCCCTGACCGCTGGCGCGACCCGGCGACGGCACTGGACGAGTCGCACGACGTGCTGCGGGCGGCGCTCACTGCCGAGGTGCTGCGGCTGCGGGACGACCCGAGCTTCTGACGCGACGTCCGCCGTGGGCCGTAGCCTGAGCGCATGGCGACGATCGACGACTTGCGACGCGTCGCAGCCGAGCTGCCCGGAAGTGAGGAGCGGCAGATGACCGGCGGCGTGGCGTGGTTCGTGCGCAACCGGCTGTACGCGTGGGAGTGCCACCCGTGGCCGAGCATCCCGGACGACATGCGCGAGATCATCGCCGGCGAGCCCGTAGTGGGCGTGAAGGTCGGTGACTCGGACGACGCTCGTGCTCTGCGACAGATGATGCCGGAGGTCTTCCTCCGGGAGACGACGCGGTGGGGCGAACCGAAGATCGCGTTCCGGCTCGAGCGGATCGCGTCCGATCACCTCATCGAGCTGGTCACGGAGGCGTGGCGCACGCAGGCTCCGCGGTATCTGGCTCGGGAGCTGGACGGGCCGAGCTGAGCCACGTCAGCGCACGACGAGCGGGAAGACGAGAACCATCGTGATCGTCCAGACCGCATGCACCACGAGGGGCGCCCACCATCGTCCGGTCAGCTCGCGGGCCGTGGTCGCGGCGAGACCGAGCACGGGCGCCACCAGCGCGAGCGCGAGATTTCCGGTCGCGATCGTCACGAGGGCGTACAGCACGTTCGGTACGACCCACCGCCAGACGCCGGAGAACAGGTTCGCGAACCCCAGGCGGAAGAAGAGCTCCTCCGCCGCGCCGGCCACGAGGGCGACGACCACCACGGTGAGAAGGGGGCCGCTGTCGGCCGCGAGGAGCGCTCCGCCGATCCACTCCGATGTCCAGGGCAGCCGGCGCAGAACCGCCCCGCCCACGAAGCAGAGCGCCGCAGTGCCGAGCGACACGAGTGCCGTGGCGAGGACCGGGAGAGCGCTCCACCGTCGGGGCGGAGGGACGCCCGGGGTTCGGGTGAGGAAGAGGAGCACGAGCCCTCCTGCCGTCCAGACGGCGGCGAGGACGAGGCTCCACACGGGGAGGGCGTCGCCGACTTCGGCGAACGTCTTGCGCAACACGATCGCGGCGCACAGGATGGTGACCGCCGCGACGGCCGCGGCGAGCCATGCTCGTCTGGGGAACGCGTCGGTCGGCACACTTCCACCCTAGGAGCACCGCTCATGCGTGTCTTGGTCATCGGAGCAACCGGCTACATCGGCAGCCGCCTGATCGGAGCGCTGCTGGAACGCGACGACACCGTCATCGCAGGCGCTCGTGATCTCGCCTCCCTGGACGCGTTCTGGTGGTCTGACCGCGTCGAGCGCGTGCCGCTGGACGTGCTCGAGGAGGATTCGGTCCGCGCGGCCGTCACTGCGGACGTGGACGCGATCGTCTATCTGGTGCACGGCATGGCCGCGGCCGATTTCGTCGAGACGGATGCCGCCGCGGCGCGGCATCTGCACGCAGCGGTGGACGCCGTCGGCGTGCGACGTGTGGTGTATCTGTCCGGGATCATCCCGCCGATCCCGGAGGAAGAGCTCTCGGAGCACCTGCGCTCGCGGTTGCAGGTCGAGCGTGAGCTCTCCGCGAGCAGTGCGAGCGTGATCACGCTGCGCGCGGCCATGATCATCGGGTCCGGCTCGACGAGCTTCGAGCTGATGACACAGCTCAGTGAGCGCCTGCCGGTCGTGGTGGTGCCGGACTGGATGCGGCGCGAGGTGGAACCGATCGCCGTCATCGATGTCGTGAGCGCGATCGTCGGAGCGCTCGACGTCGCGGCGGACACGATGCACCTGGATGTCGGCGGTGGGGAGCGCCTGCCGTATCCGGATCTGATCGAGCGCGTCGCGGCGGTCCGGGACACGGAACGCCCGCAGTGGGGGATCCCGCTCCTCCCCGAAGCGCTCGTGGCGAAGATCGCGTCCTGGATCGCGGACGTGCCGGGGCCGACGGTCGAGGCGCTGATGGAGAGCCTGCGCGAGGACATGGTCGCGCAGGATGACACCTGGGTCGAGCGGCTGGAGTGCACGCCGCCGCTGGCGCTCACCGACGCCCTCGAGCGCGCGTCCACGGCGTCCGATCCTCAGCGCCGGCCATCCCGACGCGACCCCATGGCGGCTCTCCCGGGGGACCCGGACTGGGCGAGCGAGATCTCCTGAGGACTCAGATCTCGCGGTCGCGCTGGATGTCGACGGAGATCTCCACGACGGGCACGTCGCCCCGGTTCTCCAGCCAGTGCAGAGTGTGCGAATCCTCGGTCCATCCGGGGCCGGGACCGTACTCGGTGGTCGTCCCGTCGCGGTGCTCGGTGAGTGTCCCGGAGAGGACGTAGACCACACCGGGCCGGTCCACGTGGTCGTGCATCGGACCGAGCACGCCGCCCGGCTCGACCGTGATCAGCCGCATGCGCAGGTGGCGCCCCTCCATTCCGACGATCTCCGGACCCAGGTCCATGTTCACGATCTTCTCCACGGTGACGCCTCGCGTCATCGGAACGCTGGTTGGATCGGTGGTCATCGCCCTTCCTCTCCGTCATCGCCGGTCCCCGCCGGCGGCCGTCGTCCGTGACTGATGGACAGTGCCTCCGGTCTAGCACTCCGACATGCGCGGCAGAAGGGGGCGGGACGGATCAGCGAGCCAGGGTGAGGCGCTCGGTCAGGGCGACCGTCGCGGCCGCGTCGATCGTCGTCTCGGGGATCCGGCCGTCCTCCACCGCCGTGGTGAGACCGTCGATCAACTGCGTGGGGGTGACGGGCGTCGGGCCGTCCGCGACGTACAGCAGCATCGTCATGCCGGCGTTCAACGCCGCGACGCCGTTCGTCACGCGGTCGCCGTACGCGGGATCCCCGGAGTTCTCCAGCATGCCCATGTCGTCGGTGATGGAGACGCCCGTGAAGCCGAGGTCGTCGCGCAGGATGTCGTGCCACACCGGGGACACGGAGGCGGGCCGCGAGTCCACGGCGCTGTAGACGAGGTGGCCGAACATGACGAACTCGGCCCCGGCATCGATCCCGGCGCGGAAGGGGACGGCGTCCACGGCCTCCCACTCCGCCCGAGAACGGTCGGTCCGCGGCAGCGATGAGTGCGAATCTCCCGGTGCGGCGCCGTGGCCCGGGAAGTGCTTGAGCGTTGACAGCACGCCGGCGGCAGACTCGCCGCGCACGGCCGCCGCGACGTGCGCGGCCGCCGTCGCCGGGTCCGCGCCGAGGGTCCGGTCGAAGATGAAGGAACCGGGGTCGGCGGTGACGTCGGCGACGACGCCGAAGTTCAGGTTTAGCCCGGCGTCGTGCACGATCGTTGCGCGCGTCGTGAAGGCGGCGGTGACGTCCGCATCGGTGGCGCCGTGCAGGGCGGCGCCGGCCGGGCCGTCATCTCCGGGGAGTCGGCGGACGACGCCGCCCTCCTGATCGATGCCGAGGAGGAGCGGCGGCCCGTCCGGGTCCTGAACAGCGGCCGCCAGTTCGGCGACCTCCGCCACAGAGCCGGCGACGTTGTCGCCCATCAGGATCAGTCCGCCCGGATGCGTCTCGTCGACGAACGCATGCACCACGGCCGGGTCGGTTCCGGCCACGTGCAGCACGAGCAGCGAGGACACCCGGTCGCGCAACGACATATCTGCGACGAGCGCGGCGGCGCGGTCGTCCGGGGTGGCGGGCGTCGCCGCCGCGGTGGGCGCGGAACTCGCCGGGTTCGCCGCGGTCGGGCTCTCGCTGCGCCCCGTCTCCGACGCGGTCGGCGTCGAGCACGCGGACAGCACGGCGGTCACCCCGAGCAGCGTCAGGAGGAGGGCAGGGGTGCGGAGGCAGGCGGAGGACATCACCCCCAACGGTACGCCGGGTCGCGGACGCGCGTGTCAGCCGGACAGCGCCGTCGACCGCGGGGTGGGGCGGTCCTCGTCAGCGACGAGGCACAGCAGGGTGGTCGGCACGTCCGGCGCGGGACGGCGACGCAGCGCCGGGGCCGGCCGACGCCCGGGGCGTGCCAGGCGGCGTTCGATCGCGGCTGCGGCTCGTTCCAGGGCGGAGGTGGCCCGGTCCGCGGTGGTGGTGCCATGCACCGGGACGGTGTGGTGATCGGTCATGATTTCCCCTTCGCCGCGGCACGATCGGTGCGGCGCGACGATGATCGCGGGGGGAGGCGAACGGCGCGTGAACGGCGGCTGTGAGGTCGCTTCACGCGGGGACGACGGGGCGGGTGCGGACGTCGCCGAGCCAGGTCACCACGAGCGTGGCCGTCACCGCCCCGGCGGCGAGGATCCCGGCCAGCACGACGATCTGGAAGCGCCCGGCCTCCCAGGGGGAGAGCCCGCCGAAGATGGCCCCGACGAAGGCGCCCGGGAGAACCACCAGTCCGGTCGTCTTGGTCTGATCGATCGAGGGGATCAGGGCGTCGCGGACCGCCAATCGGGCGCGCTCGATCGTCGCCTGACGCGGAGTCGCTCCGACGGCGAGCCATCCCTCGACCTCGTCCCAGTGATCCACGAGACCCGAGGTGAATCGCCGTCCGGTCAGGGTCGCGATGCTCATCGCGTTGCCGATCACGATCGCGCCGAGTGCGAGCGCGTAGCGAGAGGTCAGTTCGAGAGCTCCGGTCAGGAAGATCCCGGCGGCGGCGACGATGACTCCAGCCAGGATCGAGGTGGACATCGCCGCGAACATCGGCCAGGACCATCCGGATCGCCGCGTGGCGACGGCACTGGCGATGAGGAACATCGCGGCGAGCGCGACGGCGATCCATGCGGGGTGACTGATGACGCCGGTGAGGATGACGCTGATCAGCGCCAGCTGGACGGCGCCGCGCAGGATCGCGATCGGGGCTTCGTTCCACCGCGGCACGCGGAACGCCCACAGCACGCCCGTGGTCACTGCGGCCAGCACCGCCACGCCGACGATCGTCGGACCGAGGACCGCCAGTTCGGGCAATGCGGGGATCACTCCTCAGTGACGCTGATGGCGGTTCCCGGAGGCGGGCTGGTCTTGGCGTCCTGAGCCGGGAAGACGACCTTCTGGATGATGATGATGACGCTCGCGGCCACCGGGACGGCCACCAGAGCACCCAGGACGCTGCCGAGCGCGGCGCCGGCCACGGCGGCGATCACGACGACCGCCCCGGGGACGGAGACAGCCTTGTTCATGATGCGTGGGCTGATGACGTATGCCTCGACCTGCATGTAAACCAGGTACCACACACCGACCACGATCACGGGCCACATCGGGCCGTTGCTGACGAGGGCGGCGACCAACACGATGCCGGTGTTGATGATGGACGCCGAGAGGGTTCCGACCAGGGGGATGCATGAGCCGATGAACGCGATCATCGCCATCAGTGCGGGGACGGGGGCGCCGACGATCAACATCAGGATCAGGGTGCAGACGCCGTTGATGGCGGCGAGGCTGATCTGGCCGATGACGTAGCGGCCGACGGCGCTGGAGACGTCCTCGAGCAGGTCCGCGAAGCCGGCACGGCGGTAGGCGGGGACGAATCGGGCCGCCACGTGCTTCATGCTGCGCAGGGAGGCCATGAAGTACAGCGTCAGGATCAGGACGATGATCACACCGGTCACGCCACCCGCGATGCCGGAGCCCACCTGGAGCACGCCGCCGCCGATCTTGCCCCAGTCCGCCTTGCCGAGGAAGTCGGTCACGCCCTTGAGTGCGTCCTGGATGGTCGAGCCGTAGCCCGCGAGCAGGTTCTTGTACCAGTCCGATTGGGTGACGTCGTCGATGAATTTCGGCAGGGTCTCCGTGAGGTTCGTGACCTGAGTGATGACGACCGGAACGATGGCCCAGATGATGCCGCCGAAGAGAATGAGCACGATCGCGACGACGATCGCGATGGCGGCCGGGCGGGGAACGAGCTTCTCCAGGCGCGAGACCACCGGATCCAGGCCCAGGGCGAGGAACAGCGCGATGCCCACGTAGACGAGGACCGTGACGAGCTGCTGGACCATGCCTCCGATGAGGAGGGCGACCAGGACGCCGAGACCGCCGAGCAGGCCGAGGGTGAACGGCTGGATTCGCATTCCGCCGCCGGTCGGCGTCGGTGTCGTGGCGCGCGCGCCCGTGTTCCTGACTTTCACGATCTCTCCTGTCCCCGTCCGCTCGCGGCGGTTACCCCTCGGGAGCCCAGCGTAGACGTGTTCCGGTCGCGGAATGGGAGCATCGCCGATGTCGGACGCCGCCCGTACCGTGGCATCAGGCCGGGGGAGAGGAGCCCGGTGGGCAGTACGAAGGTGACGGACGAGAAGCTCGAGCTCGTCCTGGCGAACATGGCGCCGTGCACGTTGCCGCAGCAGGCGTACGGTCACGCGCCGATCCACTGGGAGCGCCCGGGCAAGGCGGTGTGGGCGTGGGTCACGTGGCCGCACCGACCGGCGGAGCGCGTGAGCGCGTTCGCGGTGGGATGGAACGACCGCGTCGTGATGGTGCGGTGGGACAGTCCACGAGGCGAGGTGCAGACGGTGGTGTGGCGGGGTGCCGTCACGACCCGCAGCACATCGAGCAGGGGTTAGCATGGCGCCATGAGCACTCCCGAGACCACCACTCCCGTGGCCGCTGCGCCGGCCGCCCCCATCCAGCTGAACCTGCTCGGCACCGACATCGACGCCGGTTCGTCGTGCTGCGGCGGTTCCTGCCAATGACGGCGAATGTGAGAGGGCCGCGGATCGAATGATCCGCGGCCCTCTCACGTTGCTCCGGGTCAGTGCCCGGGGATGCCCTCGGGGCTGTCGTCCGGCTTGCGGACGAAGAACGACAGCACGATCGGGACCAGCGACAGAACCGCCGCGATCAGGAACGCGCTGCGCGTGCCCGCCGCGCCGGCGGCGGTCCGACCCTCACCGGCGGAAGCAGCGGTGACGGCGGACATCACGGTCACCAGCAGAGCGATGCCGGCGGCACCGGCGACCTGCTGAACGGTGCCGACGACCGCGCTGCCGTGCGAATACAGCTTCGGCGTGAGCGAGCCGAGCGACGCGGTGAACAGCGGAGTGAACGACATCGCCAGTCCGATGCAGATCAGCGTCTGCGCGGCGCCGATCACGACGGGCGACGTGGTCTCGGTGACGGTCGTGTAGAACCACAGCACCGCGGCGGCGATGATCGAGCCCGGGATGAGCAGAACCCGCGGCCCCTTCGCATCGTAGATTCGTCCGATCAGCGGGCCGAGCAGACCCATCGCCAGGGCGCCGGGAAGGAGGACCAGAGCCGCTTCGAACGGCTTCAGTTCGAGGACGTTCTGCAGGTAGAGCGGAAGCACCGTCAGCGCACCGAAGAAGGCCGCCGACAGGACGGTCATCTGAATCATGGTGATGGTGAAGTTGCGGGACAGGAAGACACGCAGATCCAGCAGCGCGTCGTCCCGCTGCTGCAGCACGAGCTGGCGCCAGACGAACAGGGCGAGCGAGATCACGCCGACCGTGAGAGCGATGATCATCGCGGTGGCGGAGCCACCGGTGGACTCCGCCGAACCGAGCTGGCTGAGACCGAACACGATGCCACCGAACGCGAAGGCGGACAGGATCACGCTGAGGATGTCCAGCGGGGCGTGACCGGGCTCGCCGGTGTTGGTCATCCAGCGCCAGCCGGCGACGAGCGCGATGAGCGCGATCGGCAGCACGATGCCGAAGATCCAGTGCCAGCTGAGCGACTGCAGCACCAGCCCCGCCATCGAGGGGCCGATCGCCGGGGCGAGGGACATCACGATGCTGATGCGGCCCATGAATCGGCCGCGGGATTCCGCCGGGACGAGCGTCATGACCGTGGTCATCAGCAGCGGCATCATGATCGCCGTGCCGGAGGCCTGCACCACGCGGGCCGCGAGGAGGACCTCGAAACCGGGCGCGACCGCGGCGACCGCGGTGCCGACGCTGAACAGCGAGATCGCGGTGAGGAACACCGCGCGGGTGGTGAAGCGCTGCAGCAGGAAGCCGGTGGTCGGGATGACAACCGCCATCGTGAGCATGAAGGCGGTCGTGAGCCACTGCGCCTGGACGGCGGTGATGCCCAGGTCCTTCATCAGGTGGGGGAGGGCGACGCTCATCGTGGTCTCGTTGAGGATCGCGACGAATGCGGCTGCGAGCAGCAGCCAGATCAGGCTGGATTCCTGGCGCGTGAGGGCGCGCGAGGCAGCGGTCGTCTGGACCGTGTCAGTCATGGGAGGTCTCCTGGTCGGAAGCGCGAGTGCGCTGGAAGAGACTAACCCCTGCCACCGACATCTCATTCCCACCGGTGTCGGCAGATGGACCTCTCGCGTCCGGACCGGGAACGTGGCACGATTCCGCCATGTCTCCGTGGCACCATCAACCCCTCGTTCGTCTCGCTGTCGGGGCGGTCGTCGGCGCCATCTGCGCCGTCCTGCTCGTGCCCTTGTTCGGCGTCGCCGCGGCGGTGGTCGCCGGGTGGGGCGTGGCGGCGCTGGTGTACGCGGTGTGGATGCTGCTCGTGGCCTGGCCGATGGATCCCGAGCAGACGCGCACCCATGCACAACGGGAGGATCCCGGCCGGAGCCTGGCACGTGCGGTGGCGACGATCGGCAGTCTGGTCAGCCTCGTCGGGGTCGTGCTCGTCGTGGGACAGAGCCGAGGTTCGGCCGGATCGACGACCGATGCTCTCGCTGCGATCGCGGTGCTGAGCGTGGTCGCGTCCTGGCTGCTCATCCACACCGACTACATGATGCGGTACGCGAAGGTCTACTACGCCAAACCGATCGGCGGCATCGACTTCAACACGAAGGAGGAGCCGCAGTACACCGACTTCGCCTACTTCTCCGTGGGGTTGGGAATGACGTACCAGGTCGCGGACACCAACGTGTGCACGAAGGAGTTGCGCAAGATCGTGATCGGACAGACCTTGCTGGCCTACCTGTTCGCGACCGTGATCATCGCCACGGTCGTCAACCTGGTGACGAGTCTCGGCTGATCAGTCCTCGGTCGGGCCACCGATCGGGTCCGTCGGCACGGGCTCCGGAAGGATGCCGCCGAGGAGGGTCTCCTCCGGTGCTTCGAGGTTGTCCTCCGCGTGCTCCAGCGCCCGCTCGGCTTCGAACTCGTTGTGCTGCTTGTCGCTCATGCAGTCATCCCATCACGTGCCTTCGCGGCGGGGAAGAGGGGCTCCCGCTCTCGTCGGGTCAGGTTCGTTCGCTGGGGACGGGCTCGTGGATTGTTTGGTTTCGAAGGCCGGGTTGCGTTCTTGTTCGGTCCGGTTCTTTCGCCTGAGACGGGCTCGTGGATGGTGGCGTTTCGTACGGCGGCTTACGTTCTCGTGTGGTCCGGTTCTTTCGCTGGGGACGGGCTCGTGGATGGTGGCGTTTCGCAGGCCGACTCGCGTTCTCGACCCCGCGTGGGGCGCCCCGTTGAGCGGCCGTCAGCGAGACGAAACGCGGTGGCGAGCGTGGCGGGATGGGGGTGAGAGAAACCTCATCTCCACAGGCTGAAATCTATCCACAGCCTGGGATATTCAACGTCGAATGTCGGTGCCCCGGCGTAAAATATGGGTTATGAACACGACGATGGAACGGACCCGGGAAACGATGGCTCACGCCGTCGCCGACCTCCGCTCCATCCTCACCTCCGGCACCCTCGGTGAGGCGTCTCGGGAGGACGTTCTCGGGTTCGCGATCAGCGTCGGAGACATGCTCCGGCAAGCCGAAGCCGCCGCGATTGAGCTGACCGGTGTCATCGAGAAGCGCTCCGCTACGGCGGAGCGCTTCGACGTTTCCTCCGACTGCCGCAGTGCGAACGAAGTCCTGCAGCGCACCACCGGTGCCGCCCCCACCACCGTCAAGCGATGGAGTCGCCTGGCCGCGACGATCAAGCCCGCCCGGGTGTTGTCCTCGGGTGAGGAGAAGCCGGCCGAGTTCCCCGCGCTCCGTGAGGCGCTCACCACAGGGGCGATCGGCGCGGACGGGCTGGAGGCCGCGACCCGGCCCTTGCGGGAGATCAAGGACCGCGTCAACGCGACTGATCTCGCGGAGGTCGACGAGGTTCTCGCCGCGATGACGACGACGACCGGTGCTCCGGTGATGTGCGACACGCTCCGGGATGCTTCCCTCCGTTTGGCCACCGACCTGAACATCACGGGTGCCGAGGATGAAGAAGAGAAGGCATTCCGGGGCCGGGCGCTCCGGCTCGGCGTCAAGCGCAACGGGCTCGTCCCGATCACCGGTCAACTCGTCCCGGATGTGGCCGGTGCACTGTCGGTCCTGTTGGATTCGATCAACAACCCCCACGGCCAACCCGCGGGCGTGAAGTTCCGACCGTCGGACGAGTCCGACGAGAACGCGGATGTGCGGAGCATGGCGCAACGCAACCACGACGCCCTCGGCACCATCCTCGCCGCCGTTCCGAACGCACCGGACATGCCGACGAACGGCGGCGGGGCACCGGTGCTGGTGATCCACGCGACCGAAGACACTGTCCGTGCCGGTGAAGGCTGGGCCACGATCCCTGGGGCCGATGCGACCGGCACCGATGTGCCGGTCCCGTTCGCCGCGGCGAAGCACGTCGGATGCGGTGGCACCATCCAGCACCTCACCACCGCCCCCAACGGACGGATCGTGAAGCTCACCATCGACAAGCGGGTGTTCAGCACCGACCAACGGCGTGCGATCAGCCACCGCGACCGGTCGTGCGTGGTCCCGGGATGCCACACCCCGGCCCGGTGGTGTGAGATCCACCACGTGAAGGAATGGTCCAGGGGCGGTGAGACGGATGTCGATAACGGGGTGCTGATCTGCTGGCACCACCACAGATTCATCGACCGCATGGGCTGGGACATCCGGATGAACGACGGCGTCCCCGAAGTCCGTCCACCGGACTGGATCGACCCCACACAATCCTGGCAACCTACGGGCCCGCGGGCCGCGGGCCGGCCGAAGCGGGGTGCGTGATGTCCGGGGAGAACTCCGCCCGCACGGCGCCCACCGCGCCCGCCACACTTCGACCCGCTGACGCTCGCATGAGGATCGGGACAGGGAACCACGTCGAGAACATGACCGGCGCAATGGCAACCCCTTCACGAACGCGCGCCGGCAACCAAAGCCGAGCAGACGTCCACCGTCCCCAGCCGAAAGACCCGACCACGCCGGAACGCGACCCGCACCGCACGGCGGCACCCGCCACTCACCCCGCGACGCTTCGGCCCGCCGGCGCTCACGTGACGAGCAACGAAAACGAGACCGACGCGATGGCAACCACCCCGCGAACGCGACCCGGCGACGCGACCCGATCCGCGCCGGACGGTCTGAAGCCGAAAACCCAACCCCGCCGAAACCCGCAGCGCCGAACGGAACGCACCAACCGCACCCCCAGCGCACCCGACCCGACCACCCCGACATCAGCGCGCCGACGCGTGAACCGAACCACCCCGACAACCCGTGCCGTCTTAAGCCGTAAGAACGCGACAACGCTGGAACGCGACAAGCGCACCCCCGCCACCGAACCCGCCGTGCCCGGCTGCAACGCGCTGATGCCCCACCGCGGTCCTAGGCTGGCGAGATGAGCATGGGCATGGGTATGGGAGGCGGACGCGGCGGCGGATTCCGCGGCGTGGATGCGGAAGCGCAACGCAAGGCCAACGCGACCGCCCCGAAGATCGCCAACCTCGGTCAGCGAGTGCTCACCCTGTTCCGTCCCTACCGCGGCAAGATCGTCATCACGATGGCCCTCGTCCTCATCGGCGCGGCCCTCGGCGTCATCCCGGCATTGCTCGTCCAGCGCGTGTTCGACGATGCTCTCTTCCCCAGCGGCGGCTCGCCCAACCTCCGTCTGCTGCTCATCCTCGTGCTGACCATGATCGCGCTGTTCCTCCTGAGCGCCGTGATCGGCGTCGCCCAGACCTGGTACACGTCAACGGTCGGCAACAAGGTCACCGGCGACCTCCGTGTGCGGCTGTTCGAGCACCTCCAGGCGATGGAACTCGGCTTCTTCACCCGGACGAAGACCGGCGTCATCCAGTCCCGCCTGCAGAACGACGTCGGCGCGGTCTCGAGCGTGTTGACCAACACCGTCACCTCGATCCTCGGCAACACCGTCACCGTCATCGCGTCCGTGGTCGCCATGGTGCTCATCGACTGGCGCCTGACACTGCTCGCGGTCGTCCTGATGCCGATCCTGGCGTTCGTCCAGCGCCGCGTCGGCCAGGTCCGCGCGCGCATCGCCGGCAAGACGCAGGAGTCGCTGAGCGAGCTGTCCGCAATCACGCAGGAGACCCTGAGCGTGTCGGGCATCCTGCTGTCGAAGTCCTTCAACCGTCAGCGCGCTGAGTCCGGCCGCTACCGCAAGGAGAACGACAACCAGATCCGGCTCCAAGTGCAGCAGGCGATGAGCGGCCAAGGCTTCTTCGCGATCGTCTCGGTGATCATGGCCTCGGTGCCGGCCGTCATCTACCTCGTCTCCGGATACCTCATCACCGGCGGCGCGGAGATCACCGCCGGCACGATCGTCGCGTTCACCACCGTGCAGGCCCGCCTGCTGCAGCCCCTGATGGGCCTCATGCGCGTCGCTCTGGACGTGCAGACCTCCGGCGCCGTGTTCGCCCGCATCTTCGAGTACCTGGACCTCAAGCCGGCGATCACCGACGCCCCCGACGCCATCACGGTGGCCGACGCCCCGGGGCCTCTCGGCCGCATCGAGTTCCGCGACGTCACCTTCCGATACCCGGACGCCGCGGCGGATGCCCGACCCACCCTGGATGGAGTTTCCTTCGTCGCCGAGCCCGGTCAGAACGTCGCGTTCGTCGGTCCGTCCGGTGCAGGTAAGACCACCGTGCTCTACCTTGCGCCCCGGATCTACGAAGCGGAGTCCGGGTCTGTGATGTTCGCGGGGGAGGACGTCAAACGCCTCACGGCTGAGTCCATCATCGACAACATCGGCATCGTGTCGCAGGAGACCTACCTCTTCCACGCCACGATCCGCGAGAACCTCAGCTACGCCAAGCCGGACGCCACCGAAGACGAGATCGTCGCGGCCTGCAAAGCGGCGAACATCCACCACGTCATCGAGAGCTTCGAGCAGGGCTACGACACGATCGTCGGCGAGCGCGGCTACCGCCTCTCCGGCGGCGAGAAGCAGCGCATCGCCATCGCGCGCGTCCTGCTGAAGGATCCGCCCGTGATCCTCCTCGACGAGGCCACGAGCGCCCTCGACACCGTCTCCGAGCGCGTCGTGCAGGAGGCCCTCGACGAGGCGTCCCGCGGCCGCACCACCCTCTCGATCGCCCACCGCCTGTCCACCGTGATCGGCGCGGACATGATCCACGTCGTCAAGGCCGGCCGGATCGTCGAGTCCGGCACGCACGACGAGCTGATCGCGCTCGGCGGGCTCTACACGGAACTGGCGGCGCAGCAGCTCGAAGCGTCCCGCATCCTGCACGAGGACGTCCAGGTCACCCGCACCGTGGAACGTGCTCCGGACCGGGCTCCGTTCGAGGAGGACCCGGACGAACTGGTGGGGCACCTGCGCCGCCGCCTCCCGGCTTTCGGCGGAGAGCCGGACGACGCCATGTGACCCGTCCGGTCGTTGACCCGGGCGCGCCTCAGAGCCAGCCGAGCACGCGGTCGTAGACCTCGCCGACGGTCGCCGAGGGGCCGGCGTCGGCCGCCACGGACTGCGTGCGGGCGGCGAGGTCCGCCGGCGTCGGTTCGAGCGTCGCCGCGAACCGGGCCAGGCTCGTGCGCGCATCGGGCGAGACCACCTCAGCCAACCGGGGCAGGTCCATCCGGAGGATCTGCGTCGTCCGCCGGGCGGCGCCCGCCGGAGCACGGGACCGAAGCACGTCCAGCCCCGCCGCCATCTGCCGGACGCAATCGCCGAGCACCGTCGGGTCCGACTCGCGCTGCGTGATCGATGCGGCCTCACGGCGGATGCGCCAATCCACGAACACGTCCGGAACGACGTCGATGCCCCGCGCCGCCGTGTACATCCGCGCCGCCACGACCTGATCCTCATAGAGGACGTCTGCGGGGAAACGCAGGTTCTCGCGCTGCCACAGACCGATCCGTGACACCTTCGACCACGCCACGATGTTGCCCACCACATCCGGGTGCTCGGCCACGGTGACGCCGTCGCGCGCGGGCGAGGTCGACGCCGCGACCCACGGCTGAACCGCCCCGCGCACCCAATCACCGTCCACGTAGCGCAGCCGCGTGTACGCGCCGACGACGACCTCACTGCCGGTGCGCTCCAACGTCCGCAACGCGATCCCGAGGGCGTTCGGACGCATCTCATCATCAGCGTCCAGGAACGCCACGTACGGCGTGGTGACCAGATCGAGCCCGACGTTACGGGCCATGCCGAGGCCGACCGAGGCGTCGTGTCGGATCACCGTGCTGCGATCATCCGACGCGGCGAAGCGCTCCATGACCGCACCTGTGTCGTCCACGGACCCGTCATCGATGAGGATCGCGCGCCAGCGCGGGTCGGTCTGCGCCTGCAGCGACGCCAGGGCCGCGCCGACGAGGTCGCCGACGTCGCGTCCGGGAACGATCACGGTCACGAGGGGGAGCACATCTCGATCGTAGGCCGCGCTCATGACAGGCTGGGACGGTGATCGAGCTGCGCGACGTCGACCACACCGACCCCGCCGAGCGCGCGGCCCTCGCCGTCCTGCTGACCGAGATGACCGCTCCGTTCCACGTCGGCCGCCGCCCGGGTCTCGCGACCGCCCGCGAACGCGTCACCATCACCGACTACTCCGCCGTCCTACTCCGCCGTCGACCGCTTCGAGGGGCAGACGCGCGAGGACAACGTCGCCATGCGTCGCACATTCCGTGCCGCGGGGTGGACCAAGGAGGCGCACTACCGGCGCGGCTGGCCGGTGCCGGGCGGCGAACCGCTCGCGTCCATCGCCTACGCGATCCTGCGCAGCGAGTGGTCCACCGGTACCCGGGTTCCGCTGGTCTGGGAGGACGAACCCACAACGGCCTGACCGGGTCGTTCCCACCCGCTATGCTGGCGGGACAATCGAACACGACCCATGGTCGCCGCGGGAGAGTCCATCCGGACACCGAAGGAGCAAGCCTCCCCGCCAATCTCTCAGGTCCAACACCGCGATGACCCGGTCACTCTGAAAAGCGATCCCGCGAGGATCCGCCGACGGTGAAAGCGCCTCCGGGCGTGAAACTCTCAGGCCGATGACAGAGGGGGAGTCTCAGTCGCCGTCCGGCGTCTGACTCGCCCTTCCGCCGGGAGAATCATGACGGAACCCCGCTACACCCCGCTCCGCGAACGCCACGAGGCGCTCGGCGCATCGTTCACCGATTTCGGCGGCTGGATGATGCCCGTCCGCTATACATCCGACCTCGCCGAGCATCAGGCGGTCCGCACCGGCGCCGGGCTGTTCGACATCTCGCACATGGCCGAGTTCGTCGTCTCCGGCGGACCGGCGGCACCGTTCCTGGACTACGCGCTCGCCGGACGCCTGTCCACGATGAAGGTCGGCAAAGCGAAGTACTCGCTCCTGCTGGACGAGCGCGGCGGCATCATCGACGACCTCATCGTGTATCGCCTCGGTGACGACCGCTTCCTCATCATCGCGAACGCCGGCAACCACGACGTCGTCGCCGCCGCCCTGCGCGAGCGCGCCGGGCAGTACGCCGAGCACCTGGCCGAGACCGGACCGGTCGCGGTCCCGCTGTCCACCGCCCCCGGGCCGCAGATCGCGTCGGTCACCGACATCACCGACAAGTTCTCGCTCATCGCCGTCCAGGGGCCGCGGGCGGAGGAGATCGTCACCACGATCACCGGCCTCGAGGTCACCGGCGTCGCGCTGGACGAGCTGGGCTACTACGCGTGGAGCTCGGCGGAGTTCCTCGGCTCGCCGGTCCTGATCGCACGTACCGGGTACACCGGTGAGGACGGTTTCGAGCTGCTCGTGGCGAACGAACTCGCCGCGCAGCTGTGGGACGCCGCGCTCGCCGCGGGGGAGCCCTTCAACCTGACGCCGGCCGGACTCGCCGCCCGCGACACCCTCCGCCTGGAAGCGGGGATGCCGCTGTACGGTCACGAGCTCTCGCTCGAGACCGCGCCGGCGCAGGTGGGGCTCGGTCGCGTTGTCGTCGCCGACAAGGAGCTGTTCGTCGGCAAGGACGGACTGTCCGCTCGCGACCTCACGGACGCGCCGGTCCTCGTCGGCCTCGTCGCCGAGGGCCGCCGTGCGGGACGGGCCGACTACGACGTCTACGCCGGTGAGGAGAAGGTCGGGGTCATCACTTCCGGCGCCCTCAGCCCGACGCTCGGCCACCCCATCGCGATGGCCCTCGTCTCCCCGTCGGCATCCGCCGTCGGCACCGCCCTCGAGCTGGACGTGCGGGGCACCCGCATCCCTGCGACCGTGACCGCACTGCCTTTCTACCGGAGGAACTCATGACCGATCTCAACGCCCTCAAGTACACGTCCGAGCACGAGTGGATCGCCGTGGACGGCGACATCGCGACGATCGGCATCACCTCCTACGCCGCCGAGCAGCTCGGTGACGTCGTCTTCGTCGAGCTGCCCGAGGCCGGCAGCGACGTGGCGGCGGCTGCGGTCGTCGGCGAGATCGAGTCCACGAAGTCCGTGGGCGAGCTCTACGCGCCCCTGGACGGCGAGATCGTCGAGTCCAACGAGGCCGTCGTGAACGAGCCGGCGCTGGTCAACTCCGACCCGTTCGGTGCGGGCTGGCTGATCAAGGTCCGCTTCACCGGCGATCTGCCGGCCGACGTGATGGACCACGCCGCCTACCAGGCCCTCGTCGGCGGCGAGGCATGACCCGCCCCTTCTCCTCGCGCCACATCGGAACGGACGCCGCCGCGCAGCAGCAGATGCTCGACGCGCTCGGCATCGCCGCGGGCGATGACCGCCTCGGTGCGCTGATCGAGGCCGCGCTGCCCGCCGCGATCCGCGCCGAGCAGGACGGCCCGTCCGTGCTGCCGCCGGCCGCGTCCGAGGCCGAGGCCCTCGCCGAGCTGCGCGCGCTCGCCGCGCAGAACCGCGTCACGACGCCGCTGATCGGACTCGGGTACTACGGCACCCTCACGCCGTCGGTGATCCAGCGCAACGTTCTGGAGAACCCGTCCTGGTACACCGCGTACACGCCGTACCAGCCGGAGATCTCGCAGGGCCGACTGGAAGCGCTGATCAACTTCCAGACGATGGTCACCGACCTCACGGGCCTCGACACCGCCAACGCATCGATGCTCGACGAGAGCACCGCCGTCGCCGAGGCCATGCTGCTGGCGCGCCGCGCGTCCAAGGCCAAGACGAACGTCTTCGCCGTCGATGCGGATGCGCTGCCGCAGACCAAGGCCGTGCTCGCCACGCGTGCCGCCGCCGTGGGTGTCGAGCTCGTCGAGGTCGACTTCGCGGCGGGGGAGCAGCTGCCCGAGGCCTTCTTCGGGTCCGTCGTGCAGTACCCCGGTGCGTCCGGACGCGTGTGGGATCCCACCGCCGTCATCGACGCCACCCACACCGCGGGCGGCCTGTCCGTCGTCGCCGCCGATCTGCTCGCTCTCACCCTCGTCCGTTCCCCGGGCTCGATGGGCGCGGACGTCGCCGTCGGCACGACGCAGCGCTTCGGTGTTCCGCTCGGATTCGGTGGTCCGCACGCGGGCTACATGGCCGTGCACTCCGGCCTCGAGCGCCAGCTGCCCGGACGGCTCGTCGGCGTCTCCGTCGACGCGGAGGGCAAGCCCGCCTACCGCCTCTCTCTGCAGACGCGTGAGCAGCACATCCGCCGCGAGAAGGCCACCTCCAACATCTGCACCGCGCAGGTGCTGCTGGCCGTCATGGCGTCGATGTACGCCGTGTACCACGGCCCGGACGGGCTGAAGGCGATCGCCTCGAACGTCGCCGGTACCGCCGGCAGCTTCGCGAAGTGGGTGTCCGGCGCCGGTGCGGAGATCGTTCACGAGTCGTACTTCGACACCGTCCTCGTCCGGGTCCCCGGTCGCGCGTCGGAGATCGTCGCTGCGGCCCACGACGCCGGCTTCCTCCTGCGTGAAGTCGACGCCGACCTGATCGGCGTGGCGTTCGACGAGGCCACCACGCTGGCCGATGCCGCCCGGCTCGCCGGCATCTTCGGGGCGACCGAGGGCCTGTCCTTCCTCGCCACGGGAGGGTTGCCCGACCGCCTCGCGCCGCTGGCTCGCCAGGACGACTACCTGACGCACCCGGTGTTCCACGCCCACCACAGCGAGACCGCCATGATGCGCTACCTCAAGCAGCTCGCCGACCGGGACTACGCGCTCGATCGCGGCATGATCCCGCTCGGGTCCTGCACGATGAAGCTCAACGCGGCCACCGAGATGGCGGCGATCACCTGGCCGGAGTTCGCGGGCATCCACCCGTTCGCCCCCGTCGAGGACGTCACCGGCTACCTCACGCTGATCGATCAGCTCGAGTCGTGGCTCACCGAGGTCACCGGCTATGACGCGGTCTCGCTGCAACCGAACGCCGGTTCGCAGGGCGAGCTCGCGGGCCTGCTCGCAATCCGCGGCTACCACCTGTCCCGCGGCGACGACCAGCGCACGATCTGCCTCATCCCGTCCTCCGCGCACGGCACGAACGCCGCGTCCGCGGTCCTGGCCGGGATGAAGGTCGTCGTCGTCGCCACGGACGACCTCGGCAACGTCGACCTCGACGACCTGCGCGTCAAGATCGCCACGCACGCCGACCAGCTCGGCGCCCTGATGATCACGTACCCGTCCACGTTCGGCGTTTACGAGGCCACCGTTCAGGAGATCACCGCGGCCGTGCACGAGGCCGGGGGACAGGTCTACATCGACGGTGCGAACTTCAACGCGCTCGTCGGCGTCAGCCGCTTCGGGGACCTCGGCGGCGACGTCTCGCACCTGAATCTGCACAAGACGTTCGCCATCCCGCACGGCGGTGGCGGACCGGGCATCGGTCCGGTCGGCGCGAAGGCGCACCTCGCGCCGTTCCTGCCCGGCCACCCGATGGCGCAGCAGGCCGAGCACGCCGGTGGTCACGTCTTCGACGGCGGTCCGGTCTCGGCGGCGCCGTACGGCTCGGCCGGAGTCCTGGCCATCTCGTGGGCGTACGTCCGGATGATGGGCGCGAACGGCCTCGCGGAGGCGACGGCCGCCGCCGTCCTGTCCGCGAACTACATCGCCGCACGGCTGACGGATCACTTCCCGGTGCTCTACACCGGCGAAGGCGGCTTCGTCGCGCACGAGTGCATCCTGGACCTGCGTCCGCTCAAGGAGGCCACCGGCGTGACGGTGGACGACGTGGCCAAGCGCCTGATCGACTACGGCTTCCACGCTCCGACGATGTCGTTCCCGGTGGCCGGCACGCTGATGGTGGAGCCGACCGAGTCCGAGGACCTCGGCGAGGTGGAGCGGTTCATCGAGGCCATGATCCAGATCAAGGCGGAGGCCGACCAGGTCGCCGCCGGTGTCTGGCCCGCCGACGACAACCCGCTCGTGAACGCGCCGCACACGGCGGAGTCGATCGTCGCCGCGGAGTGGACCCACCCGTACTCCCGCGAGCTTGCGGTGTACCCGGTCCGAGCCCTGATTCGTACGAAGTACTGGCCCCCGGTGAGTCGCATCGACCAGGCCTACGGCGACCGCAACCTGGTCTGCGCCTGCCCCCCGATCGAGGCCTTCGCCTGACCTGTCCTGACCTGTCCTGATCCGCGAAACACCCAGGCACGTCCGAGAAACCCCGCAACGCGCCGGGTTTCGGACGTGCCTGGGTGTTTCGGCGTCATGAGACGAACCGGCGGCCCCGGGCGAGGAAGCGACATGTCGCCAGCAGCGTGCCGTCCGGTGGTTGAACCTCACGGAGACCGGCCGCACGCAGCTTGTCTCGGAGTCGGTCCGGTTCCAGGACGTCCGCGAATCCCCAGCGAACGAACCCGGACATGTGGCGCCGCAGCCTGTCCTCTCGGATCTTCTCCGCGGTCAGGACCTCGCGCGCTCGATCCGTGCCCTTGAGGAAGTACTTGCCGTTGCCATCCGCCTCGCCGGCGATTCGTTCGTGCGCCCAGAAGAAGTCCAGGCGGTCCGATGCACCCTCGGCCGTGAACGACACCTGGATCGCCGGTGCCGGAAAGCCAAGCCACGCGATGACCGCACGGCTCACTGATTCCAGGGGTGACTCCGCGCGGCCATCAGCGGTGGCGGTGAGCCAGGACAGCGTGCGGGTGCCGCGCGAATTCGACTGGTGGTGCCAGATCTCGGCGAGATCGGCCCTGTCGCAGCGCACGGTCAGCGCCGCGTCCCATACGGCCAAAGCCGCCGCCGGCGCGATGACGCGTCCCAGATCGACGGCGGTGTCCGCGAGGCCGGTGACGAGGGAGCTCCCGACTCGTCCCACCTCGCGTTCGTCCTCGCTCGTGTGGATCAGGACGTCGCCGGCACGTTTGGTCTTGGACCGGCCCGAGTCGAAGACGTGCACATCCCGTGGTTCTCCGAAGATCGGCAAGCCGTGAAGGACGGCGGCCGACTCGTGACTGAACACAGCCTGCGGCGAGACGGCGGCGAAGGCCAGCACACGGTGCCGATATCGCTCCCATGGTGGGAGCGCATCCCAGTCGGCGGTCGGCGAATACACGCCGTGTCGAATGCGCGCGAGGGATCGATCGCTACGCAGGCGTGTGTGATGGCTCTCGTCGCGCGTGCGGAAGAGGGGGATCAATGGGTCCGTCATGGTGACACCCTGAGCTCCCCATGGCCGCGAATTCGGCCCGTATCTCGATCGGGGGACGGGAGTCCGCCCGGGGAGGAACCGCGAAACACCCAAGCGCGTCCGGAACACCGCGCAACGCCGGGTGTCTCGGACGTGCTTGGGTGTCTCGCGGGAGTCAGGCGGGGGTCAGGCGGGGGCGGAAGGCGACGGCGTCGATGAGGGTGTGTGCGATGACCAGCGGCATCACGCGGCCCCACCGGCGGTAGGCCCACCCGAACACCAGGCCCATCACGAAGTTGCCGATGATCGGACCGACGCCCTGGTACGAGTGATAGAGCCCCCGGACCACGGCGCTGGTGACGATCGTCGCCCAGGGGCCCACGCCGATGCGGCGGAAGCGGTCGAACAGCCATCCGATCATCACGATCTCCTCCATGAGACCGGAGCGGAGGGCGGACAGCAGCAGGGTCGGCACGGTCCACCACGTCAGGTCGGTGGCGGAGGTCTGCACCGCCACCGTGAACCCGAGCGAGCGACCGACCAGGTACAGGCCGATACCGGGGATGCCGATCGCGAGCACCAGGACGACACCGCGCACGGTGTCCGAACCGATCCGGCGGAAGTCCAGGCCGATGGCGCGCAGCGCGTTGCGGCCGGGTTCCCAGAGCAGATAGACCACGAGGGCCACCAGGGCCAGATCGAAGAACACGTCCAGGACGTTGTAGATGACGTCCCACACCGGGACGGTGTCGCGCTGCGGGTTGAGTTGCGTCGACTGCTGGGACAGCGGCACGGTTGCCAGGAACCGGCGCAGCAGCGTGATCAAGGAGTAGACCGCCGACTGCCCGAACGTCACGCACAGGACGAGGACGATCTCCCAGCGCAGCCGTGTTCGCGAAAATCGGTTCGCCGGTGCGGGCGTGGGGAGATCGGCCATTCCGCGATCGTATCGGCGGCGATCGATGAATCCGCCGTGCGCTGATCAGAACGCACCGCGGGGTGGGGCCGCGGTAAAAGATGTGTAACGGTTCGACCCGGTTCTTTGCTCACATCCCGCGCCACCCCTAACCTTGCGATATCCCGTATCTGTCACAGGAGACACGTGCGGACCAATCAACCCACTCTCAGGAGGACCAGTGAAGCGCACGAAGATCGCCCTCAGCGGCATCGCGCTGGTGAGCGTCGCAACCCTCGCTCTCGCCGGCTGCGCGTCCAACGGCGGCTCTGGCGACGACAAGACCGGTGGCAGCACCGGTGGCGGCGACACCTCGGCCATCATCAAGACGAACGGCAGCGAGCCGCAGAACCCGCTCATCCCGACCAACACCAATGAGGTCGGCGGTGGCAAGATCCTCGACTCCATCTTCGCGGGTCTGGTCTACTACGACGCCAAGGGCGCCCCGGTCAACGACATGGCCGAGAAGATCGAGACGGTCGACCCGCAGACGATCGAGATCACCCTGAAGAAGGGCCAGAAGTTCACGGACGGCACCGAGGTCAAGGCCGACAACTTCATCAAGGCCTGGAACTACGGCGCGAAGTTCTCCAACAAGCAGCTTTCGGCCTACTTCTTCGAGGACATCGAGGGCTACGACGCCGCGAAGGACTCCGAGCTGACGGGTGTCACCAAGACGGATGACTACCACTTCACGATCAAGCTGAACAAGCCGGCGTCGGACTTCGCTCTGCGTCTGGGCTACTCGGCCTTCTACCCGCTTCCGGACTCCGCGTTCGCGGACATGAAGGCGTTCGGTGAGAAGCCGGTCGGCAACGGCCCGTACAAGCTCGCCGGCGACGACGCGTGGAAGCACGACGAGTCCATCTCGCTCGTGAAGAACGATGACTACACCGGTGGCCGTCAGGCCAAGAACGGTGGCCTGGACATCATCTTCTACGCCACCCAGGAGGCCGCGTACTCCGACCTGCAGGCCGACCAGGTGGACGTCATCGACGCCATCCCGTCGAGCTCGCTGGCGACGTTCCAGGACGAGCTGGGTGACCGCGCGGTCAACCAGCCGGCCGCCATCTTCCAGTCCTTCACGATTCCGTCGCGTCTGGACCACTTCAGCGGCGAGGAGGGCCAGCTGCGTCGTCAGGCGCTGTCGATGGCCATCAACCGCGAGGAGATCACCAAGACGATCTTCCAGGGCACCCGCACCCCGGCCAGCGACTTCACCTCGCCGGTCATCAAGGGCTGGTCGGACAAGCTCACCGGCGCCGATGTCCTGAAGTACAACCCGGACAAGGCGAAGGAACTGTGGGCCAAGGCCGACGCCATCAAGCCGTGGACCGGCACGTTCCAGATCGCGTACAACGCTGACGGTGGCCACCAGGCCTGGGTCGACGCGGTGACCAACTCGATCAAGAACACGCTGGGCATCGACGCGTCGGGCAACCCGTTCCCGACCTTCGCCGAGGCGCGCACGCAGATCACCGACCGCACCATCAAGACCGCGTTCCGCACCGGTTGGCAGGCGGACTACCCGGGTCTGTACAACTTCCTCGGCCCGCTCTACGCGACCGGTGCCGGTTCGAACGACGGTGACTACTCGAACAAGGACTTCGACGCGCTGCTCGCTCAGGGCATCTCGCAGACCGACTCGTCGAAGGCCAACGACGACTTCCAGAAGGCTCAGGAGATCCTGCTGCAGGACCTCCCGGCCATCCCGCTGTGGTACTCCAACGTCACCGGCGGCTTCTCGAAGAACGTCGACAACGTCGAGTTCGGTTGGAACTCGGTTCCGCTCTACTACGAGATCACCAAGAAGTAATTCCCGGTTGATCGCACCCGCGAGGCGGTGACAGTCGTCACCGCCTCGCGGCGTGTCCCATAACTGTGCTCGCGTTCCGATCCAGAACCGGGCACGATGCTGTGTGGGGATTCCTGACGCGGAGTCCCCGTGCATCCACACGGAAGGGAGCGCGGTTTGGTCGGCTACATCGTCAAACGCCTCTTGCAGGTCATCCCGGTGTTCTTCGGGGCGACGCTGCTCATCTACTTCCTGGTCTTCGCCATGCCCGGCGACCCGATCCTGGCGATGTTCGGTCAGCGCACGCCGACCGAGTCCCAGTTGCAGGCGCTGCGAGACCAGTACCACCTCAATGAGCCGTTCATCGTGCAGTACCTGCTGTACATGAAGGGCGTCTTCACCGGCGACATGGGTCAGACCTTCTCCGGTCAGGACGTGTCCACGGTGCTCGCGCGGACCCTGCCGGTCACCGGGCGCCTGGCCGTGATGGCGATCGCCATCGAGTTCTGCCTGTCGATCATCATCGGAACCGCATCCGCCCTGCGCAAGGGCAAGGCGCTCGATAACATCATGCTGATCGTCAGCCTGATCTTCGTCGCCATGCCGGTGTTCGTGCTCGCGTTCCTCGCCCAGTACTTCCTGGCCGTCCAGTTCGGCTGGTTCAAACCGACAGTGGGGTCGGACAACGACTGGGGCGGCCTCTGGTTGCCCGCGATCGTGCTCGGCGTGAGCCTGTTCGCAACGAGCATGCGCCTCATGCGCGGTTCTGTTATCGAGACGCTGAACCAGGACTGGGTGCGCACCGCGTACAGCAAGGGACTCTCGCGCGGACGCGTGATCCCGGTGCACGTGCTGCGCAACTCCCTGATCCCGGTGATCACCAACTCCGCGACGAACTTCGGCGTGCTGCTGGTCGGTGCGACCGTCACCGAGGGCATCTTCAACGTGCCCGGTGTCGGTAACACGCTGTACCAGGCGGTCATCCGACACGAGAACGCGACCGTGGTCTCGTTCGTCACCGTGTTCGTCATCCTGTACGTGCTGGTCAACCTCGTGGTCGACCTGCTGTACGGACTGCTCGACCCGAGGATCCGTTATGCCAAGTGATGAGAAGATTCCCCAAGACGCCACGATGAACCTTCGTGACGCGACGTCCTTCGACCCGAGTCAGATCCCCGACGAGGTGATGCCGGCCACCCGCGCCGACCACTACGTCGCCGATGTCGCCACGCAGACGGTGGCGGTGGACGCGGTCCGCGTGTCGGAGAAGACCAGCAACCTGTGGCTGGACGCGTGGCGGGACCTCCGCCGTCGTCCGCTGTTCTGGATCTCGCTGGTCATCGTGATCGTGATCATCGCCATGGCCGTGCTGCCGCAGCTCTTCACGCAGCAGTCTCCGACCCTCAACTGCGAGTTGTCGAACTCGAACGGCGGCCCCGCCGCCGGTCACCCGCTCGGCTTCACGTTCCAGGGCTGTGACATCTGGGCGCGCATCGTGTACGGCACCCGCACCTCGATGGTCGTCGGTCTGCTGTCGACCATCATCGGCTCCGGAATCGGACTGATCATGGGCGCCCTGGCCGGCTTCTACGGCGGCTGGCTCGACTCGGTGCTCTCCCGCATCGGCGACATCTTCTTCTCGATCCCCTACATCCTCGCGGCCGTCGTGGTCATGAGCGTGTTCTCCAGCTCGCGCAACGAGCTGACGCTCGCGTTCGCGATCGGCGGGTTCGCGTGGGCCTCCACGGCACGCGTCGTGCGCGCCGAGGTGATGCGGGTCAAGCAGAACGACTTCGTGATGGCGTCGCGGGCACTGGGCCGGTCGCGCTTCTCCACGATGGTCACGCACGTCGTGCCGAACGCCATCGCCCCGCTGCTCGTCATCGCGACCTTGAGCCTCGCCGGCGCCATCGTCGCCGAGGCCACGCTGTCCTTCCTCGGGGTCGGACTGCCCTCCTCGACCATGTCGTGGGGCAATGACATCGGACAGGCGCAGCAGTCGCTGAAGGTTGCCCCGATGGGTCTGATCTATCCGTCGATCGCGCTGACGGTCACCGTTCTCGCGTTCATCATGCTGGGTGAGCTCGTTCGAGATGCGCTCGACCCGAGGGCGAGGGCGCAGCGATGAGTTTCCCGGAGACGAATGTGAGCAACCAGGAATACGTCGACGCACGCGAACCGCTGCTGCGGGTCCGGGATCTGAAGATCGCCTTCACCTCGGACCGCAAGCAGCGCGAGGTCGTGCACGGTGTCAACTTCGACATCTTCCCCGGTGAGACCGTGGCGATCGTGGGGGAGTCGGGTTCCGGCAAGTCCACGACCGCGTCGGCGATCATCAACCTGCTGCCCGGTACCGGAAAGGTGACCGGCGGTTCCATCACCCTGGACGGACGAGAGCTCACCACGCTCTCGCGCGGCCAGATGGAATCGCTGCGCGGCCGCGAGATCGGTTTCGTGCCGCAGGACCCGATGTCCAACCTCAACCCGGTCTGGTCGATCGGCTTCCAGGTGAAGGAAGCCGTCAAGGCCAACGGCCTCGCCCAGGGGCGACAGGCCATCAAGGCCCGCGCCATCGAGGTGCTGAAACAGGCCGGTCTCGCGGACGCCGAACGGCGTCTCGGGCAGTTCCCGCACCAGTTCTCGGGCGGCATGCGCCAGCGCGCGCTGATCGGTATCGGCCTCGCGGCCGACCCGCGTCTGCTGATCGCGGACGAGCCGACTTCGGCACTGGATGTCACGGTCCAGCGGGTGATCCTCGATCACCTCGCTTCGCTGACGCGGGACAAGGGCACCTCGGTGCTGCTGATCACGCACGACCTGGGACTCGCCGCCGAGCGCGCCGAGAAGATCGTCGTGATGAACCAGGGCGAGATCGTGGAGTCCGGCCCGAGCCGGGAGATCCTGCAGAACCCGCGACACCCGTACACCAAGCGGCTGGTGGCCGCGGCGCCCTCACTCGCGTCGCAGCGCATCCAGATCGCCGCGGAGGAGCGCGGGATCGAGCGCGAGATCGGGGGCGTCCCGACGGTCGCCGTCAAGGGCCTGACGAAGGACTACAAGATCCGGCAGGGCGCGTTCCACACGGAGCCGTTCCGTGCCGTGGACGACGTGTCCTTCGAGATCCCGCGGGGCAAGACGCTGGCACTGGTGGGGGAGTCGGGTTCCGGCAAGTCCACCGTCGCCAAGATGGTCCTCAAGCTCGAGGAGCCCACTGCCGGTGTGATCGAGGTCGACGGCAAGGACGTGTCGCGTCTGAACAACGCCGACACGTTCACCCTGCGCCGGCGCATGCAGCCGGTGTTCCAGGACCCGTACAGCTCGCTGGACCCGCTCCGCAGCATCGGCAGCCTCATCGAGGAGCCGCTGGTCATCCACAAGGTGGGCGACGCGGCGTCTCGTCGGGCACGTGTGCTGGAGCTGCTCGAGCAGGTCGCCCTGCCGCAGTCCCTGATCAGCCGCTATCCGAACGAACTGTCCGGTGGACAGCGCCAGCGTGTCGCCATCGCGCGTGCCCTCGCGCTCAAGCCCGACATCGTCGTGCTGGATGAGGCGGTCTCGGCGTTGGACGTGCTCGTGCAGGACCAGATCCTGCAGCTGCTCGCTCAGCTGCAGGAGGAACTGCAGCTGACCTACCTGTTCATCACGCACGACCTCGCCGTCGTCCGTGTCGCCGCGGACCTCGTGTGCGTCATGGAGCAGGGCAAGATCGTCGAGCAGGGCACCGTGGACGAGATCTTCGCCAATCCGCGTGAGGACTACACCAAGCGCCTGCTGGCGGCCATCCCGGGCGCCGACATCGAGCTCGGCATCGGCGGCTGATCCGGCCGATCATCACGCGAGGGCGGACGGGGCATCCCGTCCGCCCTCGTCGTCCGTCGGCGGCGGGTTCGTCCGGCGGGGGCGGGTAGTCTGCTGTGGTGAGTCCAGCACCCGGAAACCGCTACGTCATTCGCTCCATCGGCGGTCTCATCGCCACCGGAGTCGCCGTGCTCATCGCGGCGTACTTCATCATCGACGCCGGTCTGCGCGCGGGCTGGGGCACCACGATGCTGTGGGTGCCGTGGATTCTGCTGCTGCCGTGGGTGACGTACGTCGCGATGGCTTCGTCCACGATCGCCGTGGATGACGACGGCGCGACGGTCCAGAACCTGTTACGGCGCTACCGGATGCCGTGGGCGCGGGTCACGGACGTCGAGATGCGGATGCAGCTGACCTTCCACCTCGACTCCCGCAAGCCGGTCGTCTGCATGGGCGGCCCCTCCGTGGCACGTCCGGGGCAGCAGGTCACGCGCATGGGCAAGCAGAAGCAGGAGAACGGTGAGGCGACCGTACAGGGCCTCCTGCAGCGCTGGAGCGCCGGCCGCCACCGCGACGGCGCCCAGGGCCCGGTGACGGCCTCCTGGGACTGGCTGCTGATCGGCTCCCTCGCTCTCATCCTCGTCTGGGCCGCGGTCGCCACTCTGCTGGCCAACGCCTGACGCCCTCCGGGCCTATCTCCGGGGCCGCTCCGAGTCAGCCCGGAGACGAATCTGACGTCGCCCGTCCGGGAAGCACGAGCACGCGATCGCGTCGACATCGGCGGGGGAGCCCGGCGTGGCGGCGTGCCGCGCTGCGTCCCGCCGTGCGGGAGCCGCCGCGCGGGGGAGCCGCAAGCGGACGGGATGCACGAAGGGCCGGGAGCATACGCTCCCGGCCCTTCGGCGTCAGACGACTGTTGGAATTACTTCTCCCAGCCGAGGTCCTGCGGCTTGCCCTGGAAGAACAGACCGGCGCCGTAGTTGGCCAGGCCCTTCTTCACGGCGACGATGGTCGGACCGTTGTACATCGGCATGATGCCCGCGGTCTCCTTCAGCAGCTTCGCCTCGAGCTCATTGCCCTGCTTGATCTGGTCGTCCGGGTTACCGATCTTGGCGATCTCGGCGATCTCCTTGTCCATCTCCGGCGTGGCCGTGCCCGACAGGTTCAGAGTCGAGTCGGAGCAGTAGATCTGGCAGAAGTACGCGAAGCCGAACGGGTCAGAGGAGCTGAAGCCCATCATGAACATGCCGAACTCGCGCTTGGTGTAGACCTCGGAGAACTCGCTGGAGGGGCGGTTCTCGATCTTCGCGTCGACACCGATCTCAGCCAGCATCGAGTTGATGGCCTTGGCCTCGGCGGCCGAGGTCGGGTCGTCACCGAGCGTGGTGAACTGGATGGACAGCTTCTTGCCGTCCTTCTCGCGGATGTCGCCGTCCTTGGCCTGCTTCCAACCGGCCTCGTCGAGCAGCTTGGCGGCGGCGTCCTTGTCGAAGCCGAGGCCCGCCTTGGCGTAGTTGTCCTGGTAGCCCGGCTGGTAGCTGAACTGGTTGAACGAGCCCGGCTCCTTCTCGGTGTAGTCCAGACCCTGGAACTCGATCTTGGCGATGACCGAGCGGTCGATGCCCTTCATGATGGCCGTGCGGACCTGCAGGTCATCGAGGCTGGGCGCCGCCGAGTTCAGCATCAGCAGGTAGTTGGCGGTGCTGCCGCCGCGAAGGATGTTGATGTCCTTCATGTCCTTGACCTGCGCGAGGCGGTCCTGGCTGCTGGCGCTCGTCGCGTCGATCTCGCCGTTCTTGAAGGCGTTGATCGAGGCGCTGGATTCCATGGTCTTGAACGTGCGGGAGTCGAGCAGACCCTTGTCGCCCCACCACTTGTCGTTGCGCTTGAACGAGATGGTGCCGTTGTTCTTGTCGTAGTTGTCGACCGTGTACGGACCGGCGCCCCACTCCGCGTGCGGCGTCTCGACGTACGCGGTGTTGAACATGTTCGCGTCCTTGACCTCAGGGTTGAGGAGGAAGTTGAACAGTCCGTCGACCCAGGCGTACTCGCCCTTGAAGGTCACGACGGCCTGGCGGTCGTCCTTACCGGCCTTGACGGACTCGATCTGCACGTAGCCGTCGGTCGAGCTCACAGCGTAGTCCTTGTTCTCGCCGTCGTTGGACTTCCAGGTGTTCTCGAAGCTCTTCCAGTCGATCGGCGTGCCGTCGTTGTACTGGGCCTTCGGGTTGATCGTGTACGTCACGACGGTCTTCCCGTCGACGTCTTCCTTCTTGACGTCGCTCAGGTAGTCCTCGTTGGCGTGCCACGTGCCGTCCGCGTCGAACAGCGCGATGACCGGGTTGTACCAGCGCCACACGTTGGACGTGTACAGCGTGCCGTCCGCGTGGAACGGGTTGAACTGCGCGCTGATCTCGGTGGTGGCGGTGGTGAAAGTGCCGCCCTCCTTGAGGTTCTCGCGCGGCTGCGGGTTGTAGTCCGCCTGATCCTTCGCTGCGTCGGCGGACCCGGAGGCGCCGCTCGTGGACCCACCGCCGGAGCCGCCGGTGCTGCAGCCGGACAGCAGCAGCGCGCCGGCAGCAACGGCAGCCGCAGCGGCGATCAGCCGCTTCTTGGTTGCAATTGACATTCTTGACCTCCTCGGCCGCCGAAGCGGCTGGACTGTGTGATGGTGCGAGAGGACTCGCGGTCTCCTGAGACTCGGCGGGTTGCTATGCCACCTCCCGCGTGAGAACTCCGGAGCTGAAGTGACAAGCGTCCGCGTGGTCGCGACCATGCGTGATGAGGGCCGGCGGTACGGTCTCGCACCGGCGTCGGTCCTCCTCGCTCGTCAGAGTCTGGTACAGCGGGCAGCGCGTCACGAACGGGCAGCCCTGGGGGCGCGACGCGGGCGACGGCAGATCGCCCGTGAGGACGATGCGGTCGCGCGTGCGCTCGATCTTGGGGTCCGGGATCGGGATCGCGGACAGCAGCGCTTTGGTGTACGGGTGCGTCGGATTGTCGAAGATCTCCTCAGTATCGCCGAATTCGACGAACTTGCCGAGATACATCACACCCACGCGATCGGCGATGTGGCGGACCACGGACAGATCGTGCGCGACGAAGAGGTAGCTCAGCTTCAGCTTGGCCTTGAGCTCTTCGAGCAGATTGATGACACCCGCCTGGATGGACACGTCCAGCGCCGAGACCGGCTCATCGAGGACCACCAGCCGCGGGTTGGTCGCGAGGGCGCGGGCGATGCCGATGCGCTGACGCTGGCCGCCGGAGAACGCCGAGGCGAAGCGCTCGACGTGGGCGCGGTTCAGTCCGACCAGGTCCATCAGCTCGGTCACCCGGGCCGAGATGTCACCGTCGTAGCCCATGGAACGCAGTGGCTCGGCGAGGATGTCGCCGACCGTCATGCGCGGATCCAGTGCGCCCATCGGGTCCTGGAACACGATCTGCGCGTTTCGACGCAGCTTGCGCTCCGCCCGGCCACCCTTGATCGTGGAGACGTCGACACCGGTCAGCTCGACCGAGCCGGACTGCGGCTTCATGTCCATGATCTCGAGGAGCGTCGTGGACTTGCCCGACCCGGACTCGCCGACGATCGCCAGGGTCTCGCCCTCGCGGATGTCGAAGGACACGCCGTCCACGGCGTGCACCGTGCCGATCCGGCGCTTGACCAGCGCACCGCGGGTGAGCGGGAACTCCCGCCCCAGGTCGGTGACCTTGAGGATGGTCTCGCGCTGCTCGCGCGGCACGTCCGCGATGGGCGAGGGCGGGATCTCCGGGGTCGGGTAGACGTGGCCTTCGGCCGTGCGGTCCAGGCGGATGCAGGCGGCCATGTGCTCCAGATCGCCGTCCACCGGGATCAGCGGCGGCTCGGACGTGCGGCACGCCTCGGTCGCGATCGGGCAACGGGCGACGAACGGGCACTCGTCCGGCAGGCCGATGAGGATCGGCGGGTTGCCGGGGATCGGCGTCAGCGGCTCGTCGGCGGTCTGGTCGACGCGCGGGATCGCGGCGAGGAGGCCGATCGAGTACGGCATGCGGGTGTTCTCGAAGACCTCGTCGACCGAGCCCTTCTCGACCGGCTTGCCGGCGTACATCACGAGGACGTCGTCCGCGCTGTGCGCGACCACGCCCATGTCGTGCGTGATCAGCAGCACACCGGCGCCGGTCTCCTCCTGCGCGCGGTCCAGGACATCCAGGATCTGCGCCTGGATCGTGACGTCGAGCGCGGTGGTGGGCTCGTCGGCGATGATGACGCGCGGGTTGTTCGCCATCGCGATCGCGATGACGACGCGCTGGCGCATGCCGCCGGAGAACTCGTGCGGGAAGGAGCGCAGGCGCTCCTCCGGACGCGGGATGCCGACGATGCGGAGCAGATCGACGGCGCGGGCGGCGGCAGCCTTCTGCGAGAGGTGCTTGTCGTGCACCTGCAACGCCTCGATGATCTGGTCACCGATGGTGAACACCGGGGTCAGCGAAGACAGCGGGTCCTGGAAGATCATCGAGATGTCCTGGCCGCGCAGGCGCGACATCTGCTGGTCGGACAGTCCGAGCAGCTCGCGGCCCTCGTACTGGATCGAACCGGTGATGCGCGCGGTCTTCGGGTGCAGACCCATCACGGCCAGCGAGGTCACGGACTTGCCGGAACCGGACTCGCCCACGATCGCGAGCGTCTTGCCGGCGTGCAGGTCGAAGCTCACTCCGCGCACGGCGTCCACGATGCCCGCTTCGGACGGGAAGCTGACGGCGAGATCTCGCACGGACAGCAGCGGAGCGCTCACGCGGTTCCTCCAGAGTTCGAGTTGGGGTCAAGCGCGTCGCGCAGACCGTCGGCGACGAAGGCCATGGACACGGTCAGCAGCGTCAGCACACCGGCCGGGAAGTAGAACAGCCACGGGGCGCTGGTGACCGTGTTCGCGCCCGAACCGATGAGGGAGCCGAGCGAGACGTCCGGAATCTTCACACCGAAGCCGATGAAGGACAGTCCGGTCTCGGCCATGACGGCGCCGACGATGCCCAGCGTGAACGAGATCACCAGCAGGGAGCCGATGTTCGGGATGATGTGGCGCAGCACGATCGTGAATCCGGGGACGCCCATGTAGCGCGCTGCGGTGACGTAGTCCTGCTCGCGCACCGACAGGGCGATCGCCCACACGGTGCGGGCCGTCATGAACCAGCTGATCGCCGTCATCACGATGGCGATCACGAGCCAGTTGCCGCCGGCCTTGTTCGAGATGAGAGAGAGGACCAGGAAGGTCGGCATGATCATCAGGAAGTGGATGATCGCCAGGATGATCTGCTCGGTGCGGCCGCGGAAGTACGCGGCGCACGCGCCGACGATCGCCGCGATCACGGTGGAACCGATGGCCACGATCAGGGCGATCAGGATCGACTGACGCAGGCCGTGTGCGGACTGGGCGAACAGGTCGTTCCCGGCGTTGTTCGTGCCCCACCAGTGGTTGTTGGTTCCGGGAGGCGACGTCAGACTCATGAAGTCCGTGTTCAGGAAGTCGTACGGCGCGATCATCTCGCCGAAGATCGCGAACAGCGCGAGCGCGGCGAAGATGATCAGGCCGGCCACGGCGGTCTTGTTGCGGCGGAAGCGGCGGACGTACAGCTGGAGCGTGCCGCGGGACTTGGCCAGCGGCAGCGGTGCGTTGCCCGCCTCGATGGAATCCGTCGTCTCCTCAACCAGGGCGGCGTCCGTCGCCGTCAGCGCACCCCCGGTCGGGATGTCGGCATCCGGTCGGGCGCCGGCGAGTTCGCTCTCGCGGTCGGAAAGGGCCATCAGCTCACCCTCACTCTCGGGTCGATCGCAACGACGGCGATGTCCGCGAGGATGGCGCCGATCGCCGTCATGAGGGCGCCGAAGGCCGCGATGGCGACCACGCCGTGGATGTCGTTCTTGGCGATGGTGGTGATGAAGTACCTGCCCATGCCCTCCCACTGGAACACCGTCTCGGTCAGCACCGCACCGGTGAACATGCCGGGGATCGAGAACGCCACGGAGGTGACGACGGGGATCAGGGACGTGCGCAGCGCGTGCTTGCGAACGGCCTGCTGGCGGGTGAGGCCCTTGGCGCGCGCCGTGCGCACGTAGTCCGCGTTGATGTTGTCCAGCAGCAGCGAACGCTGCATGAAGTAGGTGCCGGCGTATCCGGTCAGGACCAGGGTGATCGTCGGGAGCGTGAGGTGCTGCAGCACGTCGACGAAGACCGGACCGAATCCGGACACCCCGTCACTTCGAGAACCGGTGACGAAGAAGATGCGCGTGCCGACGGTCTGGTTCAGCCAGATCGCCAGCAGCACGATGCCGAGGCCGGCCACCACGATCGGAAGGTTCATGGTGATCGTCGAGGTGAACTGCACGGTGCGGTCGGTGGCGCTGTACTGGCGCGACGCGGTCCAGACAGCCAGACCGATGCCGATCAGCGTCATCAGGATGGTGGCGCCGAGCAGCAGTTCGGCGGAGTTCCAGATGCGGAAGGACACCTGATCGTTGACGCTCTCGCCGACCGGGCTCTTGCCCCAGTCCCAGCGCGTGATCACGCCGGTGAACCAGGTCCACCAGCGCTCCACGAGCGGGGTCTTGTCGTTCAGGTTGTACTGCGACAACGCGGTGTCGGCGACGCTCTCCGCGACGGGAGGGTTCCGACCCGCGTAGTTCGAGCGCGGGTTCAAGAAGATCGTCGCCAGGAAGTACGTCAGATTGGTCGCCAAGAAAATCATGGCCAGCCAGCCCAGCGTGCGGCGGAAGAGATACCTCAGCACAGAGGTCCTCTTCCAGTTTTGCGTTCGTGCATCCCCACTGTCCTTACATTCCTGTCACGTCAAGGTGTCCTCGGGTTGAACTTCTGCACGTTACCTCGTTTCCGGCGAGTAAGGGAAACTCCTGTCGGGATGTTGTGGGTTTGTTGTACCCCGTCTCAGTGATTCCGGACCCGCGTCCCACGCCGCAGGGGCGGCGTTCAGCGGCCGTTCGGGCGCGGTTGGTAGGATGGTCCGTCCGCATCTCGCGGAATCTCCCGACTTCAAGGATCTTCTTCCATGGCGCATGCCCTCCGCACTGACCTTCGAAACGTCGCGATCGTCGCTCACGTCGACCACGGCAAGACGACCCTCGTTGACGCGATGCTCCGTCAGACGGGTTCCTTCGGTGAGCACGCTCACGTCGAGGAGCGCGCGATGGACTCCAACGACCTGGAGCGTGAGAAGGGCATCACGATCCTCGCCAAGAACACGGCGATCACCTACAACGGTGAGCACACCGACGTTCCGGTGACGATCAACGTCATCGACACCCCGGGCCACGCCGACTTCGGTGGTGAGGTCGAGCGCGGCCTGTCCATGGTCGACGGCGTCGTGCTGCTGGTGGACTCGTCCGAGGGCCCGCTGCCGCAGACCCGCTTCGTGCTGCGCAAGGCGCTGGAGGCCAAGCTCCCGGTGATCCTCGCCGTGAACAAGACCGACCGCCCCGACGCCCGCATCGCCGAGGTCGAGGCCGAGGCGCAGGACCTCCTGCTGGGTCTCGCGTCCGACCTCGTGGACGACGTCCCGGACCTCGACGTCGACGCGCTGCTCGACGTCCCGGTCGTGTACGCGTCCGGTCGTGCCGGTGCCGCCTCGCGCAACCGTCCGGTCGACGGCACGCTGCCGGACAACGACGACCTCGAGCCGCTGTTCGGTGCGATCCTCGAGCACATCCCGGCCCCGTCCTACGACGACGAGGCGCCGCTGCAGGCGTGGGTGACGAACCTCGACTCCAGCCCGTTCCTCGGCCGCCTCGCCCTGCTGCGCGTCTTCAACGGCACGCTGCGCAAGGGCCAGACCGTCGCCTGGGTCCGTGCCGACGGCACCACCAGCAACGCCCGCATCACGGAGCTGCTGAAGACCCGCGCCCTGGAGCGCTACCCGGCCGAGGAGGCCGGTCCCGGTGACATCGTCGCCATCGCCGGCTTCGAGGACATCACGATCGGTGAGACCATCGCCGACCCGGAGGACGTCCGTCCGCTGCCGATGATCCACGTCGACGACCCGGCCATCTCGATGACCATCGGCACCAACACCTCGCCGCTGGTCGGCAAGGTCAAGGGTCACAAGCTGACCGCGCGCATGGTCAAGGACCGCCTGGACCGTGAGCTCGTCGGTAACGTCTCGCTCAACGTCGTCGACGTGGGCCGCCCGGACACGTGGGAGGTCCAGGGCCGCGGTGAGCTGGCGCTGGCCATCCTCGTCGAGAACATGCGTCGCGAGGGCTTCGAGCTGACCGTCGGCAAGCCGCAGGTGGTCACGAAGAAGATCGACGGCAAGGTCAACGAGCCGTTCGAGCACCTGACCGTGGACGCGCCGGAGGAGTACCTCGGCGCGATCACGCAGCTCCTGGCGTCCCGCAAGGGCCGCATGGAGGGCATGTCCAACCACGGCACCGGCTGGGTGCGCATGGAGTTCGTCGTCCCGTCGCGCGGCCTGATCGGCTTCCGCACCGAGTTCCTGACGACCACGCGCGGCACCGGTATCGCCAACGCCATCTCGCACGGCTATGAGCCGTGGGCCGGTCAGATCGTCACGCGTCAGAACGGCTCCATCGTGGCCGACCGCTCCGGCGTCGTCACCCCGTTCGCGATCATCGCCCTGCAGGAGCGCATGAGCTTCTTCGTGCAGCCTCAGGACGAGGTCTACGAGGGCATGGTCATCGGGGAGAACTCGCGCAACGACGACATGGACGTGAACATCACCAAGGAGAAGAAGCTCACCAACATGCGCTCCTCCACGGCCGACACGTTCGAGTCGATGACGCCGCCGCGCATGCTCTCCCTCGAGGAGAGCCTCGAGTTCGCCCGCGAGGACGAGTGCGTCGAGGTCACGCCGGAGAAGGTCCGCATCCGCAAGGTGAACCTGGACGCCACCGAGCGCGCCCGCGCCACCGCACGCCTGAAGAAGCAGGACCAGAACGCCTGAGTTCCGCCACGAACGCCCCGCCTCCCGGCGGGGCGTTCGTCGTTCCGGCGTCCGTGCTCGTGCACACCGGCGGGCCTGGCCCCCGACACGCCGTCCGGGAGCCAGTGGGTGCGGCGTGTCGTCCGGGAGCCCCGCCGCTGTGCTCCCGGCGGAGATCAGCCACGGCGGCGCGGGGTCCAGCGCGTGAGCAGAACGAGGGGTGAGGCGCCCGCGCCGGACGACGCGGCGCGCGGGGGCGGCATCAGCGCAGCTCGTTGATCAGGACGGCGGCGGTACCCGGCGAAAGCGCGCGGAACACGTGCGCGACGTCGGCGGTATAAGAGAGGTAGTCGCCCGGGGCGAGCTCGACCGGCTCGAGCTCCGGACCCACCTGCGCGCGGCCGGCCGTCAGGATCACGTGCTCGACGGCACCGGCCGCGTGCGGCTCGGCGACGTGGGCGTTGCCGGGCTCGGCGGTGATGACGTAGATGTCCCGCCGGGCGCCGGGCGGACTGGCGGACAGCAGGGTGGCCAGGTATGGCGCGGCGGCGGCCGGGATACCGGCGTAGTCCCCGGCGCGGACGAGTCGCGGTCCGGTGGCGGGTGCCTCGACGAGGGTGGAGAACGGCACGCCCAGGGCATCGCCGATGGCCCACAGCGTCTCGACGGTGGGGTTCGCGGTTCCGGATTCCAGTTGGGAGACGGTGGCCTTGGAGATCCCCGCGCGACGGGCGAGCTCCGACACGGCGAGTCCGCGCGATTCGCGCTCGGAGCGGAGCCGTTCGGCGATGCGGGTGCGAAGGTCGTCCATGTGCACAGCCTGCCACAACCGTTCGATGAAATAAACGATCGTTCGACTTGACGATCGATCTTGTCGTCCGCACAATGGCGACATGACTCCCGACGCCGCGGCGGACGCGCCCCCGACCGACGGGTCCGTGTCCCGTCGCGCGTGGCGTGACGGAGTGGCCGTCGCCCTGGCCACCAGCGCCTACGGTGTCTCCTTCGGCGCGCTCGCCGTCGCGAGTGGGTTCGACATCTGGCAGACCTGCACCCTGAGCCTGCTGATGTTCACCGGCGGATCGCAGTTCGCGTTCATCGGCGTGATCGCCAGCGGCGGGGTGGCGGCGGCGCCCGCTGCGATCGCCTCGGCGGCGCTGCTGGGTGTCCGCAACATCGCGTACGGGATGCGCATGGCGCCCATCGTCGGGACCACGCTCGGGCGTCGGATCGCCGCCGTTCCGGTCACGATCGACGAGTCGACGGCCGTCGGTCTGGCGCAGTCGACTCCGCGCGCGCGACGGATCGGGTTCTGGGTCACCGGTGTCGGCATCTTCCTCGGCTGGAACCTCACCACGCTGCTGGGTGGACTGCTCGGCGACCTGCTCGGCGATCCGAAGACGTACGGACTGGATGCCGCGGCCGCGGCGGCTTTTCTCGCCCTGCTGTGGCCCCGGTTGCGCGGCCGCCAGCCCATCGCCGTCGGCATCGCGGCCGCGCTCGTGGCGGTCCTGCTCACGCCCGTCGTGATCCCGGGGCTGCCGGTGCTGGTGGCGGCACTCGTCGCGGTCGTCGTGGGCTGGTTCAACCTGTTCGGACGACGGGTGGCCGCATGACGCTGTGGACGGCGGTGCTGCTGGCCTCCGTGATCTGTCTCGCTCTGAAGGCGGTGGGGTATCTCACGCCCGCGCACTGGCTGGAAGCGGAGCGGCCGTCACGCATCACGGACCTGCTGACCGTGGCGCTTCTGGCCGCGCTGGTCGCGGTGCAGACGTTCGGCGACGGTCAGTCGATCGTCGTGGACGCGCGGGTGCCGGCGGTGCTCGTCGCGGGCGGGCTGCTGATGCTGCGCGCGCCGTTCCTGGTCGTGGTCGTCGCCGGCGCCGTGGTCGCGGCGGGTGCGCGCGCCCTCGCTTGGGCGAGCTGACTCGGAGATCGCGGAGGGTGTGCGAGTAGGATCCGAGGCGTGTCCGTCGTCTCCAAGATCATCACCTGGCTGCTCGCGCTGATCATCGGCGCCGTCTTCGGAGCAGCCGGGACGGTCGGGGTGTCCTCGGCACCGCCCGTCGGGTTCATCGTCTCGCTGATCGGGTGCCTCGCGATCCTGATCGCGCTGCGGTCGTTCGGCGAGGATCGGTGGGCCGCGGTCGCGGGCGGTGTGGGGATGTACGGCATGGTCTTCCTGCTCTCGCAGCGTGGCCCGGGCGGTTCCGTCCTGCTCCCGGCCGCCAACCCGTACTCGACGTGGTGGTTGATCGGTGTCGGTGCGATCATCCTGGTCGTGCTGGCCTGGCCGAACCTCCGCGCGCACACGCCGGTGTCCGGTCCGCAGGCGCCGAGCGTGCGCGCCGGCCGCTGAGCCGCGCGTCGGGACGACGAGCTCCGGCCGACGCGTAGACTGTCCGAGTGACGTACGTGATTGCCCTGCCGTGCGTGGACGTCAAAGACCGCGCCTGCATCGATGAGTGCCCCGTCGACTGCATCTACGAGGGGGAGCGTTCGCTGTACATCCACCCCGATGAGTGCGTGGACTGCGGTGCCTGCGAGCCGGTCTGCCCTGTCGAGGCCATCTACTACGAGGACGACCTCCCCGAGGAATGGGCCGACTACTACAAGGCCAACGTCGAGTTCTTCGACGGCGTCGGTTCGCCCGGGGGAGCGGCCAAGGTCGGGGTCATCCCCAAGGACCACCCGGTGATCTCCGCCCTTCCGCCGCAGGCGGGGGCGTGAGCGTCCGCGACCTCGCGGACTATCCGTGGGACGCGGTCGTCCCGTACCGCGACCGAGCCTCCGCTCACCCCGGTGGCCTGGTGGACCTGTCCATCGGTTCGCCCGTCGATGAGACGCCGCGCATCATCCGCGAGGCTCTGGCCGCCGCAACGGAGGCGCACTCCTACCCGGCGACGGTCGGAACGACGCAACTGCGCCGCGCGATCGCGGACTGGTTCGCGCGTCGGCGTGGGGTCCCCGCACTGACCGAGGCCAACGTCCTGCCGACCATCGGCTCCAAGGAACTCGTGGCTCTGCTGCCGACGCTGCTCGGACTCGGCGCCGGCGATGTCGTCGTGCACCCGCGCGCGGCGTACCCGACGTACGAGGTCGGCGCGGTCGTCGTCGGCGCGACCCCGGTGGCGGCGGATGACCCGGCGGAGTGGCCCGAGGGCACGCGCCTGGTGTGGCTGAACTCGCCCGGCAACCCGGACGGACGTGTGCTCGATGTCGCCTCGTTGCGCGCCGCAGTGCAGCGCGCCCGCGAACTCGGCGCCGTGATCGCGGGCGACGAGTGCTACGCGGAGCTCGGTTGGGACGCGCCCTGGGACACCGCGCCCGTGCCGAGCGTCCTGGATCCGCGAGTCACCGATGGGGACCTGACCGGTGTCCTGTCGGTCTACTCCCTCTCCAAGCAGTCCAACCTCGCCGGCTATCGTGCGGCCTTCGTCGCCGGCGACGCCGACGTGATCGCAGCCCTGCTGACCGCGCGCAAGCATCTCGGCCTGATGCCGCCGGCACCCGTGCAGCACGCCATGGCGGTCGCGCTCGGTGACGACGAGCACGTCGCGCAGCAGAAGGAGCGCTACCGCGCCCGCCGTGCCCTCCTGCGTCCGGCGCTGGAGTCGGCCGGGTTCCGCGTGGACGCGAGCGAGGCCGGTCTCTACCTCTGGGCCACCGAGGGACGCGATGCCTGGGAGAGCATGGGACGCCTCGCCGATCTCGGCATCCTGGCTGGTCCCGGTGTCTTCTACGGCCCGCACTTTCCGCAGCACATCCGGTTGTCCCTCACGGCGACCGACGAGCGCATCGCGGCCGCCGCTGACCGCCTGCGGTCCGGTTCGTAGCAAACCTCTATCGCCACGCTCGATCCTTTGGCGCTTGCACCAGTAGGGGGATCGGGCGACTAGGCTGTAAAAGCGGTCAGCCACTCGTGCTGACCGACGCCCGCCGGGCGACAGGAAGATCGCCGGCACATTTTCCGGACGACCAGAAATCGCAAGGAGGCGCCGTGAGCGACGTGGGAGCACAGCCCGAGAAGGCCACGCTGACGGTCGGGGACCGCACCGCCGAACTGCCGGTGGTCACGAGCACGGACGGCGCTTCCAGCATCGACGTGTCGACGCTGACCAAGCAGACCGGGTACACCGCCCTGGACTACGGCTTCGTGAACACCGCGGCGACCAAGTCGTCGATCACCTACATCGACGGTGACCAGGGGATCCTGCGTTACCGCGGATATCCGATCGACCAGCTCGCGGGCCACAGCTCGTACCTCGAGGTGGCCTGGCTGCTGCTGTACGGCGAGCTGCCCTCGGCATCCGAACTGGCGGAGTTCGACGAGCGCGTGCGCCGTCACACGCTCATCCACGAGGATCTGAAGCACTTCTTCAACGCCCTGCCGCACACCGCGCACCCGATGTCCTCGTTGTCGTCGGCCGTGTCCGCACTCTCGACGTACTACGAGGGTCAGCACGACCCGGCCAACCCGGAGCACGTCGAGCTGAACACCGTGCGCATGCTCGCCAAGCTTCCGGTGCTCGCCGCGTACTCGCACAAGAAGAGCATCGGCCAGGCATTCCTGTACCCGGACAACTCGCTGAGCTTCGTCGACAACTTCCTGCGCCTGAACTTCGGCGTGATGAGCGAGCCGTACGAGGTCAACCCGGTGATGAGCCGCGCCCTCGAGCGCCTGCTCATCCTGCACGAGGACCACGAGCAGAACGCCTCCACCTCCACGGTCCGCCTCGTCGGCTCCACGGGCGCGAATCAGTTCGCCTCCATCTCGGCGGGCATCCACGCGCTGTCCGGTCCGCTGCACGGTGGCGCGAACGAGGCCGTGCTGCAGATGCTGGCTGACATCCGCGACTCGGGCGAGACCGTGAAGCGTTTCGTCGAGCGCGTGAAGAACAAGGAAGACGGCGTGAAGCTCATGGGCTTCGGGCACCGCGTCTACAAGAACTACGACCCGCGCGCCAAGCTGGTCAAGGAGTCCGCGGACGAGGTCCTGAAGGAGCTCGGCGTCAGCGACCCGCTGCTGGACCTCGCCAAGGAGCTCGAGGAGATCGCGCTCAACGACGACTACTTCCAGTCGCGCCGCCTCTACCCGAACGTCGACTTCTACACCGGCGTGATCTACAAGGCGATGGGCTTCCCGACCCGGATGTTCACCGTGCTGTTCGCGATCGGCCGCCTGCCGGGCTGGCTGGCGCAGTGGCGCGAGATGAACCTCGACCCGCAGACGAAGATCGGCCGCCCGCAGCAGCTGTACATCGGCTCGACCGAGCGGAACTATCCCGGCGTCTGAGCCGAATCGACGAAGCCCTCGCGATCTCGCGGGGGCTTCGTCGTCGCTGCCGACGTCGTCCCGGATGCCGCGCGGACCGTGCCGCGCGACAGCCGGGGGAGCCGGAGTCGCTCAGGCGTGCAGGGCGTCGTTCAGCGTGACGCCGACACCGGAGCGACGCCGAGCTTCGACGGCGCCGGTCTGGGAGTTGCGCAGGAACAGCAGACCGTTCACGCCGGACAGGACCGCCGCCTTGACCACGACCGCCTCGCCGGCGTCGTCGGTCGTGGTGACCTTCGTGCCGGCCGTGACGTAGAGCCCGGCTTCCACGACGCAGTCATCGCCGATCGCGATGCCGATGCCGGCGTTCGCGCCGATGAGGGAGCGCGCGCCGACGGAGACCCGCTGCGTGCCTCCGCCGGAGAGGGTGCCCATCGTGGACGCGCCGGCGCCGATGTCCGTGCCGCCCTGCACGACGACACCCTGCGACAGGCGACCCTCGACCATGACGGCGCCGAGGGTCCCGGCGTTGAAGTTGACGAAGCCCTCGTGCATGATCGTCGTGCCCGGGCTGAGGTGGGCGCCCAGGCGGACGCGGGACGCGTCCGCGATGCGGACGCCGTCCGGCAGCACGTAGTCGGTCAAGCGGGGGAACTTGTCCAGCCCCTGAACCTGGATTCCGGCGCGGACGAGCGCGGGGCGGCGAGCGGTGACGTCGTCCGGATGCATCGGCCCGGCCGTGGTCCAGGCGACGTTGGGCAGGTGCCCGAAGATGCCCTCGAGGTTCACCTCGTTGGGACGCACGAGCAGGAGCGAGAGGGCGTGCAGGCGCAGGTAGGCGTCCGCGGTGGAGGACACCGGTGCGTCCAGATCGGTCTCGATGCTGATGACCTCGAGGGAGACCTCGCGTCGCTCATCGACGCCCGCGTGGGGCTGCAGCGCGGTGAGGTCCGTCGTGGCGGGCCGGCGTCCGGCGTGGACCTGCGGGAACCACGCGTCCAGCGTCGTGCCGTCGGCACGCACCGTGGCCAGTCCGTCAGCGTTCACCCATCGTGCATCAGTCATGTCTCCACGGTACCGGCGCGGCGGTCGGCCTCCGGACGTGTGACGCCGGAGGTCGGAGGGCCGTTTCCGCGCACGCCGGTAGCATGTCCTTCATGGCTTCGCTCGATCTGACCGCGTCCGCAGCCGAGATCACCCGGGCGGTGTGCGACGTGCCGAGCGTGTCCGGGGACGAAACGCACCTGGCCGACCTGATCGAGCAGGCGCTCTCGGGATGCGCGCACCTGGACGTGCTGCGCATCGGGGACACGATCGTCGCTCGCACGAACCTCGGCCGCGCCCAGCGCGTGGCGATTGCCGGCCACATCGACACCGTGCCGATCAACGCCAACCTGCCCACCCAGAAGCGCACGGAGGACGGGGAGCCGATCCTCTGGGGTCGCGGCACCGTGGACATGAAGGCCGGCCTCGCGGTGCAGCTGAAGCTCGCCGCGGAACTGACCGAGCCGCGCGTTGACCTGACCTGGATGTGGTACGACCACGAGGAGGTCTCCAGCGACCTGAACGGCCTGAACCGGCTGTCCCAGAGTCACCCGGAGCTGTTCGCCGCGGACTTCGCCATTCTCGGTGAGCCCACGCGTGGTCAGGTCGAAGGCGGATGCAACGGCACGCTGCGCGCGGTCGTTCGAACTTTCGGCGTCCGGGCGCACAGCGCGCGCGCCTGGGTGGGGGAGAACGCCATCCACGCCGCGGCTCCGATCCTGGCGCGCCTGGCGGAGTACCGTCCCCGCACGGTGCGGGTGGACGGATTGGATTATCGCGAGGGGCTGAACGCGGTCCGGATCACCGGTGGGGTGGCGGGCAATGTCATCCCGGACCTCTGCGAGGTCGAGGTGAACTTTCGCTACGCGCCGGATAAGAGCATGGCGCAGGCGGAGAACGTGGTCCGTTCCGCCTTCGAGGGATTCGAGGTCGAGATCACCGACCTCGCCCCGGGCGCGCGGCCCGGCCTGGACGCCCCGCTCGCGCAGGAGTTCCTGGCCGCCATCGGGGCGACCCCGTACCCGAAGTACGGGTGGACGGACGTCGCCCGATTCAGCGCCCTCGGCGTTCCGGCGGTCAACTACGGTCCCGGCGACCCGCTGCTGGCGCACCACGATGAGGAGCGAGTGCCGATCGCGCAGATCGTCGCCGTGGAGAACGGATTGCGCGCATGGCTGACCTGACCACACTCCGGTCCGCGGAGATCCCGCGTCCGAACGCCAAGCGCGTGCACCCGATCCTCGCGATCCTGGGCATCTACGCCGCCTCGCGGATCGTGACGCTGATCTACCTCTTCATCGCTTCCGGGCTCGCTCAGGAGGGGTCGCGCTTCGGCGCCGGGTCCTCGATCGAACGGTTCATCGTCGGCTGGGACGCACAGTGGTACTGGATCGTCGCCTACAGCGGCTACCCGTCCACCCTGCCGGTGACGGAGACCGGCCACACGGCGGAGAACGCGTGGGCCTTCATGCCCCTGTACGCGTGGATCTCCAACGTCGTCGGCATGCCGTTCGGCAGCTGGGCCGTGGGCGCGAGCATCACGTCCCTGGTGTGCGGGTTCCTCGCATGCGTGGGCCTGTACCGCCTCCTGCGCAACCGCATCTCGCACGTGCCCGCGATGTGGGCCGTGGTGTTCCTGGCCAATTCGCCGCTGGCCGCGCTGTTCCACGTCGGGTACGCCGAAGCGATGTTCCTGGCGCTGCTGCTGTTCGCCCTGGACGCGGTGCTCAAGCGGAACTGGGTCGTGCTCTACGTCCTGATCCCGGTGATGGGCTTCACTCGACCGGGCATCCTGCCGTTCTCCCTCATGCTCGGGCTGTACCTGATCTGGCGCTGGACCCGACGCCGCATCGACCCGTTGCCCGGTGCGGAGATGGCGAACATCATCGCGCTCGGCATCCTCGGAGCGGTCATCGGCTTCGCCTGGCAGACCATCGCCGGCCTCGTCACCGGGGACATGGGCGCGTACCTGTCCACCGAGCTCGCCTGGCGCCGGAACTGGATCCCGGACGCGGTTCCGCACTTCTACCCGTTCGACGGGTGGATCGCGGGGCTGGACTTCTGGTTCGCGCAGTGGCACGTCCCGTCCGTGCTGGGGTGGACGATCTTCTTCGCCGCCCTCATCGCGACGGGGTGGGCGCTGATGCGGGCGCGCCCCATCGTCGCCCTCGGCGTGGAGATCCGGCTGTGGTCCGCCTCCTACCTGCTGTACCTGCTGGCGGTGTTCTTCCCGCAGTCCTCCACACTGCGCCTCCTGCTGCCGCTGACGCCGCTCGTGGGCGCGTTGGCGCTGCCGCGGGCGTGGTGGTGGCGCCCGCTCGTGCTCTGCGCGAGCCTGATCTACCAATGGTTCTGGATCTACTTCTGCTACGCCCAAGGCGTTCAGATCTGGCAAATCCCCTGATCGGTGGCCCGATCACCGGAAGATTCGTGACGGCGGACGACACGCGTTCACGGCGTACGTCCGGGAACCGATAAACTGGACGCCAGACCAGGATGAAAGGGAGCCCGCGATGGCAGCCATGAAGCCGAGGACAGGCGACGGACCGATGGAAGCGGTCAAGGAAGGTCGTCTCATCATCGTTCGAGTTCCGCTCGAAGGGGGAGGCCGTCTCGTCGTCTCCGTCAACGACGACGAAGCGAAGGAACTCCACGATGTGCTGGCAGGCGTGGTCAACGCCGCCTGAGACACCTCTCACATGACGAAGGACGGTCGGGCTCATGCCCGGCCGTCCTTCGTCGTTTCGTCGTGGGGCGTCAGTGCTCGGCGAGCACGGTCAGCTGCAGCAGTCCCTCGGACACCGTCGACAGTGCACCGACGACGGCCGGCGAGGACTGGATCTCCTGGATGAGCGAGCGGTAGGCGCGGGTGGTCTCATCGCGCTGGGTCGGCTCGGCGACCTTGCCCCCGTGCAGGACCCGCGGAACGAGCACCGTCCCGCCGGCGCGCACCAGGCGGAGTCCGTGCTCGACGTAGGCGATCACGTTCTCCGGGTCGGCGTCGACGAGCACGAGGTCGTAGGAGCCCTCGTTCATCCGGGGCAGGACCTCGAGCGCTCGTCCGGTGATGAATCGGGAGCGGGCGGACGGCACGCGGGCGTCGTGGAAGGACTGTCGGGCGACCCCGAGGTGCTCCGGTTCCTTGTCGATCGTGGTCAGGATCGCCGTGGGCGCGCCGTGCAGCAGCCAGAGGCCGGACACGCCGGCACCGGTGCCGATCTCCATGATCCGCTTGGCAGCGGACGCCGCCGCGATGACCGCGATCTGGGAACCCACCCCGGGGCTGACCGGCGCTGCGCCGACTTCCAGCGCATGCACGCGCGCACGCGCGATGTGATCGGGTTCGAGCACCGATTCGCGCGCGAATCGGGCGACGGCATCGAGTTCGCTCATAGGGGGATCCTCCTCACCCAGGTTAGCGGGCGAGGATCAGCGGACCGAGAGGCGCGGCGGGTAATCTGAACCCATGGACCTGTTCGGGCTCACCTTCCCCAAGTTGATGCTGATCCTCGTGATCGGCGTCGTCCTGGTGGGCCCGGAGAAGCTGCCGACCTATGCGGAGGGGTTCGCCCGGCTGATCAAGCGCGGACGCGAGGTCATGCAGGGGGCGAAGGAGCGGGTCGTCGATGAGATGGGGTCCGACTTCACGGAGGAGGACTGGCGGCGGCTGGATCCGCGCCAGTACGACCCGCGTCGCATCATCCGCGAAGCGCTGCTTGACGATGACCCGGTCGCGGTGTCCGCGAGCGGACCGAGCGTCGCCCTGTCGGCGCCGGCCGCCCCGGTGCGCCCACCGATCGAGCGCCTCAGCGCGGGGGAGCGCCCGCCGTTCGACGACGAGGCCACCTGATCGGGACGCTCACCGCGTCCGGAACGGCAACGATCGCCCGGCCAGGCCTCGACCGAGGTCGGCGACCGCGGCGGCGAGGGTTTCAATGGCGTGCGCGGCGGGATCGTCCGGGGCGGAGCTGACCACCGGGGTGCCGGCGTCACCGCCGGCGCGGAGCGCGGTGCTCAGCGGGACCGACGCGAGCACGGGGACCGGCTCGGTGTCCGTGCTGAGCTCGGCCGCGACGCGTCGGCCGCCACCGCTGCCGAACAGGTCCACGACGGTGCCGTCCGGCAGCGTGAACGGTGACATCGTTTCGACGACGCCGATCACGCGCTGACCGGTCTGGCGGGCCACCAGTCCGGAACGGACCGCGACCTCCGCCGCGGCGGGCTGCGGGGTGGTGACCACGAGCACGTCCGCGGTCGGCAGAAGCTGACCCACGGAGATCGCGACATCGCCTGTTCCCGGCGGCATGTCCAGCAGCAGGATGTCGAGGTCGCCCCAGTGCACGTCGGTGAGGAACTGGGCGATCGTGCGGTGCAGCATCGGTCCGCGCCAGGCCACCGCGCCGCCGGACGCGTCGCCCTCGCGCAGGAACATGCCGATCGAGATCACCTTCACGTCGTGCGTCACGGCCGGGAGGATCATGTCGTCCAGCCGCGTCGGCGTGGTGCCGGCGGGCAGCCCGAGCAGTCCTGGGATGGAGAATCCGTGGACGTCGGCATCGAGCAGCCCGACGCGCAGACCTCGGCCGGCCAGCGCGACCGCGAGGTTCGCGGTGACCGTGGATTTGCCGACCCCGCCCTTGCCGCTCGTGACGGCGATCACCCGGGTGAGGCTGTCGGCGTCGAACGGATTGACGCGCGCGGGGCGGCCGCCGCGAAGCTTCTCCGTGAGTGCGTGCCGCTCCTCGGGCGTCATCACACCGACGGCGACGGTGACCTCGGCGATGCCGGGCACACGCGCGGCGGCATCGTGCACTTCACGCTCGATGCGCGTCGCGGCCGGGCACCCCACGATCGTCAGGGCGATGCCGACGGTCGCCGACGCATCGGTGACCGCGATGTCGCGGAGCATGTCCAATTCGGACAGCGGACGGCGCAGCTCGGGGTCCACCACGGCGCCGACGGCCGCGCGGACGGCGTCGACGACGCTCATGCGGCGGGTTCCGGTTCCGGTCCGGTCCCGGCGTCCCGGGCGTTCAGCTCGGCCAGCATCGCGGACAGCTCGTGGCGGAGCACGTCGCGAGTGACGAGTTCATCGGTGGCCTCCTGCAGGGCCATGCGCAGTGCGACGACCTCACGTGCGAGGTATTCGGTGTCGGCGAGGTTGCGCTCGGCGCGCTGGCGGTCCTGTTCGATCTGCACGCGGTCGCGGTCGTCCTGCCGGTTCTGCGCGAGCAGGATCAGGGGAGCGGCGTATGAGGCCTGCAGGCTGAGCACGAGCGTGAGCGCGGTGAAGCCGTTGGAGATCTCGTCGAAGCGGACCGCCGCCGGCATGAACGTGTTCCACGCCAGCCAGGCCGCGCAGAACAGCGTCAGGATCGCCAGGAACGTCGGGGTGCCCATGGCGCGGGCGATCCACTCGGTGAACCGGCCGAAGCGGTCACTGCTCTGCTGCGGTGCGCGACGTCCGCCGCGGCCGAGCGGGGCGGACAGGCTCTCGTCCGCGGCCATCACGCCGGCACTCCGGTGTCATCAGTGTCCTGGGAACGCCAGTCATCCGGCAGCAGGTAGTCCAGCACATCATCGATGCTGACCGCGCCGAGCAGACGCTTGGCCGGGTCGACCACGGGCAGCGAGACGAGGTCGTAGGTGGCGAGCATGCGGGCCACGACCGCCGCCGAGGCGTTCACCGCGACCGGCTCGAGGCCGTCATCGAGGATCGCGCCGAGCCGTTCGCCGGGCGGATAGCGCAGCATCCGCTGGAAGTGCACGACGCCGAGCAGCCGGCCGGTGGGCGTCTCGTACGGCGGGAGCGTCACGAACACGGCGGCGGCCAGGGCGGGGTGCAGTTCGTGTCGGCGGATCAGGGCCAGCGCCTCGGCGACGGTCGCCTCGGCGGACATGATGATCGGTTCCGGCGTCATCAGGCCGCCGGCGGTGTCCGGGTCGTACTGCAGCAGCGTGCGGACGTCCTCGGCCTCATCCGGCTCCATCAGCTCCAGGAGATGATGCACCCGCACCTCGGGCAGCTGGGCGAGGAGGTCGGCGGCGTCGTCCGGCTCCATCTGGTCGAGGATGTCCGCGGCGCGCTCATCGCCGAGCTGCTCGAGGATGTGCATCTGCTCGTCCTCGGGCATCTCCTCGAGCACGTCGGCGAGACGCTCGTCCGGCAGCTCCTCGGCGACCTCCATCATCCGCAGCTCGGGCAGATCGAGCATCGTGTTGGCGAGGTCCGCCGGCTTGAGTTCGGAGTAGGAGGCGACCAGGTGCTCCGCGGACTGCGCCTGTCCGGGGGTGTGCTGCTCGGTGACCTGCTGCCACGTGGCGAACGTCGTCGGGCCCTTGGCGAACGGTGACGCGCTCGTCTTCGGTTTGCGCAGGAACAGTTGACCGACCGCCCACTCACCGATCCGGTTCCGCTCGATCGCGACGTCCTCGATGGTCGCGGTGCCGGTGCCGTCGGCGAAGTCAACGCGGCGGCCGACGAGCTCGGCGAGCACGCGCACCTCACCGCCGCGCTGCTCGAAGCGGCGCACGTTCATCAGCCCGGTCGTGATGACCTGGCCCTGCGCGATCGAGGTGACGCGCCCGATCGAAAGGAACACCTGGCGGCGGCCGGGAATCTCGCAGACCAGTCCGACCACGCGCGGCGGATCGGATTTTCGGAACACGACGACGACGTCCCGGACCTTGCCGAGGCGGTCGCCGGCGGGGTCGAAGACCGTGCACCCCTGCAGGCGCGCGACGAATACCCTCTGGCTGCTCACCGTCCCAGCGTAGTCGCCGAGCCCCCGTTCCCCGCCCGTATCGGACGTGCATGGGACAATGGACGCATGAGCATGATGACTCCGCCGAACGGCAAGCTCGAGGTCGGTGAACGGGTCGCCTCGTTCGCCGACTACACCGGCGCGCAGAAGGCGGTCTCGAAGCTGATCGAATCGAACGTGCCGGCACGGGACATCGCGATCGTCGGGACCGGGTTGCGGTCCATCGAGAAGGTCACCGGCAAGCTCGGTTACGCGGCCGCGGCCCGCTCCGGCGCGATCAACGGTGTGCTGCTGGGCCTGCTCCTGTCGATGTTCTGGGTCCTCGGTGTTCCGGACGCGCCGATCCAGCTGTTCTTGGGCATCATGCTCGTCGGCATCGCCCTGGGCATGCTGCTGTCGATCATCTCCTACATGATCATCCGCCGTCGGCGCGACTTCGCCAGCGTCATGCAGGTCATCGCCGATCACTACGACGTCACCGTGCAGGCCTCGAGCATCCACAGGGCTCGGGAGGTGCTGGGCACGGCACCGGTCGGTTCGGTGGCGCCCCCGTCGTCGCAGCCCGCGGCCGCACCGGTGGTGCGCCCCGCTGCCCCGCCCGTGGAGGCCGCGCCGCCGCGCTACGGCGAGCGCATCCCGCCGGTCGGGGTGCCGGAACCCGTCGCGCAGCCGGAGCCTCCGGTGGCCGGGCCGGGTGCGGCACCGGTGGACCCGCAGCCGCCGGCGTCGCCAAGCGCTCCCGAGGACCCGCAGACGGCCGCTGATGCGGGCAGGGTCGACCCCGGGCAGCCACCGTCGAGCGGTCCGGCTCCCGCGTGATCTCTCGCGTCGCGGTCGAGCTGCCGACCGGGCCGACCTCCGTGTCCGTGGCTGACGAGACGCCGACGAGCCCGTGGACGACGCTCGTGATCGCGCACGGTGCCGGGGCGGGGATGGATCATCCGTTCCTCGTCGGCTTCGCCGCCGGCATGCGGGAGGAGGGCGTGCGCACGGTCCGGTTCACCTTCCCGTATCTCGAGGCGGGTCGGCGGATGCCCGGGCCGGCGACGCACGCGATCGCCACGTGGCGCGCCGTCGTGACCGCCGTCTCCGCGGCGACGCCCGTCTGGCTGTGCGGCAAGTCCTACGGCGGTCGGATGGCGTCGATGGCGGTCGCGGACGGCCTGGCGGCGGCGGGGCTGGTTTATCTCGGTTACCCGCTGCACGCCCCGGGCAAGCCGGACAAGCCCCGCGCCGAGCACCTGTCGGCGATCACCGTGCCGCAACTGTTCCTGTCCGGCACGCGTGACCCGTTCGTCGATCCGCACGCGCAGCTCGAGGAGGTCGTGGCCGCGTGCCAGGACGCCACGCTGCGGTGGGTGGACGGGGGCGGGCACTCGTTCGAGATCGCCGGCCGCAAGCGTCCGGCCGATGTCATCGGGGCCGAACTCGCCCCGGTCGTGGCCGACTTCCTCCGCCGCTGACAGCTCACCCTCCGGACCCGAGGGGTGCGGAGGGTGAACGTACGGCTGCCGATCAGGCGCGCAGGCGAGCGATCCAGGCCTCGACGTCGTCCGCGGTGCGCGGGATGTCGGCGGAGAGGTTCTCGGCGCCGTCGGCGGTGACGACGATGTCGTCCTCGATGCGAACGCCGATGCCGCGGTACTCCTCCGGCACGGTCAGGTCGTCGGCCTGGAAGTACAGACCGGGCTCGATCGTGAAGACCATGCCCTCTTCGACGATGCCGTCGTAGTACATCTCGCGGCGGGCGGCCGCGCAGTCGTGCACGTCGATGCCGAGGTGGTGGCTGGTGCCGTGCACCATGTACCGGCGGTGCTGGCCGCCGCGGTCGCCGTCCAGCGCCTCCTGAGCGGTGACCGGCAGCAGCCCCCACTCGGCGACCTTCGCCGCGATGACGCCCATCGCGGTCTCGTGCACCTCGCGGAACCGGATGCCCGGACGGACGATCGCGAAGGCGGCGTCGGCGGCTTCGCGAACGGCTTCGTAGACGCGGCGCTGGACCTCGGAGAACGTGCCGCTGATCGGCAGCGTGCGGGTGATGTCCGCGGTGTAGAGGCTGTCGACCTCGACACCGGCGTCGACGAGGATGAGCTCGCCGGGCGTCACTCGACCGTCGTTGCGGGTCCAGTGCAGGTACGTGGCGTGCGCACCGGCCGCGGCGATCGTGTCGTAACCCTCCCAGTTGCCGTCGCTGCGGGCGCGCTGGTGGAAGGCGCCCTCCACGATCCGTTCGCCGCGCGGGTGCGCGACGGCGCGGTCGAGGTCCCGGATGATGTCCGCGAAGCCGTCCGCGGTGACGCGCACCGCCTCGCGCATCTGGGTGAGTTCATAAGCGTCCTTGACCAGGCGCAGTTCGCCGACGAACGTGGTCAGGCCATCGTCCTCACCGACGACCAGGTCGTCGTCGGTCGTGGCGAAATCGTCGATGTGCGCGGTCGTGATGCCCAGGTCGGCGGCGACGGCGCGCAGCGACGGACGCGGGCCGACCCAGAACTCACCGATCGCGGCGTTGGAGTAGAACTCGGGGGTGGAGCGGTCGGCGCGCTCACGGAAGTGCAGGGTGACGTCGTGCCCCTCGGCGGTCGGCTCGAAGACGAGCTGAGCGTCCGGAACGGCGTCGACGCCCCAGCCGGTGAGGTGGACGAATGCCGAGTGCGCGCGGAACGGGAAGTCGGTGTCGTTGCTGCGCTGCTTGACGTCGCCGCTGCCGATCACCAGTCGCTTGCCGGGGAAGGCCGCGGAGAGGGCCGCGCGACGAGTTGCGGCGAAGGGCGCCTGCTCGCGGGGCTCCGGAAGGGTCTCCTCACGCTCGGTCCAGCCGGTCGAGATCGTGTCGAGAAACCCTTGGGGGAAGGGCTGACGGCGGTTGGTGACGGATGCGGCTTCGATCTCGTTCTCGGCCGTTTCAGCGTTCGTTTCGCCTGTCGTGTTCATGCCCCCCATTCTCGCACGGGGGTGTGGTCACTTCGCCGGTTCGAGCTGGACGACCAGTGGCCGGTGGTCGCTGCCGGAACCATCGAGTCCGGTGAGGACGACCGACCCGGTGGCATGCCACCCGCTCGCCGTCATGACGTGATCGATCGGTGCGCCGGCGAGAGCGGGGACATCGGTCGGCCACGTGCCGATCGCGCCGTTGCCGGTCGCGATGGCCGCGTCGGTGCACCGGCCCATGGTGCCGCCCTTGTAGCCGTACTCGGCCATGTGGTCGGTGGTCGCGTTGAAGTCTCCGAGCAGGATGGTCTGGTCCGAACTGCACTGGTCCGAGATCCACTTCAGGTCGCTCACCCAGGAGGTCATGTCCGCAGGGCGCGGGGCGACGGCGTGGACGGCCACGATGATGGGCCCCGTGCCGTTCACGGGCATCACGACGGCGCTCGGCAGGGTGCCGGTGTTGCTGGAGCCGTCCTCGGAGGATTCGATCACCGAGTACTCGCCGAGGTCGGGGGAGACCAGAACCGTCGTCTCCCACGCCTGGGGCCCGTCGACCACGTCCGCGTGGAAGTTGACGTGGAGCACCCACATCGGCTTGCCGAGGTCGCGCATCGCCACGGCGACACGCTCACCGACGGCCTCGCTGGTCTCGGGAAGTGCGACGATGTCGGCGTCCATGGACACGGCCGTCTGCGCGATGGTGTCCCCGGGGGTGGCCTCGCCGGCGGTGTTCCACGTCATCACGCGCAGGCTCGTGTCGGTCTCCGCGGGCAGGCCGTCCGAACCGAGACCGCGCAGGCCCAGAATCGCGGCGTTGGCACCTGCACCCAGCACGGCGATGATCGCGATGGACGCGGCGAATCCGCGCAACGGCTTGGCCAGCGACAGCAGCAGCGCGAGCAGCGCGACGGCCACCAGCGCGAGGGCCACGACGCCGCGAACGGAGACGATCTGGGCGAACGGAAAGGTCTGCTCGAGCTTGAAGAACTGGGGCCAGGTCACGACCGCGACAGCGATCGCGGAGAGCACCGTGATCAGGAGGCCGAGCAGTCGCAACACGCACGAGAGCCTATGGCGCTCGGCTGTGAGAAAGGTTCGCGCGGTCCCGCGATACGCTCAACGAATGGGTGTCACACAGGGGTTCCACGGTCCGAGTGATCTGCACCTGCATTCCGCCTGCTCGGACGGCACCGAGCCCCCGGCGGAGGTCCTCGCCTCGGCGGCCGCGCACGGAGTGCGGACCGTCGCCCTCACCGACCACGACACGACATCCGGATGGGCGGAAGCGGCGTCGGCCGTTGTGGAGCTCGGGCTGACGTTCCTGCCCGGAATGGAGATGTCCACGCGCATCGACGGCCAGAGCGTGCACATGCTCGCGTATCTGTTCGACCCGACTTCTGCAGGGCTCATGGCGGAGCTCGAGCGCGTGCGGACCGAGCGCGTCACGCGTGCCGAGCGAATGGTGCGGAACATCGCCGCGGACCACCCATTGACCTGGGCGGATGTGCTCGCGCAGCACCCGGATGGCGCCACGGTGGGGCGTCCGCACATCGCCGACGCCCTCATCGCGAACGGCGTCGTCCGGGACCGGACGGAGGCGTTCGCGGGCATCCTGCATCCGGGACACGGCTATACCGTGCCGTTGCACGCGACCGACCCGCGGGAGGCCATCGTGATGATCCTCGACGCCGGTGGGGTGCCGATCATGGCGCATCCGGCCTCCTCCGGCCGGAGCGGCATGCTTCCGGAGCGGACCCTGCGGGAACTGATCGCTCTGGGCCTGGCCGGCTTCGAGATCGAGCATCGCGAGAACAGTGCCGCAGGCAAGCGCGTCCTCCGCCGCCTCGCCGCGGAGTACGACCTCATCGTCACCGGGTCCAGTGATTACCACGGGTCCGGGAAGGGGAACCGGCCGGGGGAGAACACCACGGATGACGCGGACGTCGCCGCGATCATCGCCCGCGGCTCCGGCTCGGAGCCGGTGTACGGCTGACCGCGTGCGGCTCGCGCGCGGGTGCGTGGGCTAGGGTCGCGGCGTGCTGCAACCGACTCGGCTGGAAGCGCGGGTCGATTCCCATGCGCGTCGTCTTCTCGCGCGTGCGCCGTCGACCGGATGGCGGGGAGTCCTCGTCGAGGTCGGTGTCTTCCTGGCCAAACAGGCCTGGGCGTGCATCTTCGGCGCTGCGATCCTGGTGGCGATCGTCGTGGTGCGCACGCTGTATCCGGCGGACCTCTTGCTCACGCGCAACGACCTGCTGACTCTGATCGCGGTGGCGATCCAGGTGGTCATGCTGGTGACGCGGTTGGAGGCGGGTCGGGAGCTGTGGGTGATCATGCTGTTCCACGTCACCGGCACCGTGATGGAGTTGTTCAAGACCGACGCCGGGTCGTGGCAGTACGACGCCGGCGGCGTCCTGCGCATCGCGGGCGTCCCGCTGTTCTCCGGCTTCATGTACGCGGCGGTGGGTTCCTACATGGTGCGGGTCTACCGTCTGTTCGATCTCACGTTCGTCCGGTATCCACCGGTGTGGGCGACGATCGTCGCGGCGGCGGCGATCTACGCGAACTTCTTCACTCACCACTGGTTCTGGGACGCGCGATGGGTGCTGACGGCGCTGGTGGTCGCCCTGTGGGGCCTGACCGTGATGCACGCGCGAGTGTGGCGACGCACGATCCGGCTGCCGCTGATCCCGGTGTTCGCCGGGGTGGCGGTGTTCATCTGGATCGCGGAGAACATCGGCACGATCACCGGCGCGTGGTTGTATCCGAACCAGGTCGACGGCTGGCAGCTCGTCTCGCTGTCGAAGCTGTCCAGTTGGTTCCTGCTGATGATCATCTCGGTCGTGCTGGTGACCGTCGTGTACCCGCCGCGCCGGGTCACGTCCGGATCGCGCGCAGGAGGTTCTGCGCTCTCGTCGGACTCATCGGCGGCGGCGTCAGCCACCGTTGGCGATGGTCGAATCGCGCGGGTGGGCGGAGCTGAACCACCCCGCGCGTGATGCGGAATCGCCAGCCGTCCTGGTGCAGGGTGCGGTGGTGGTGCCAGCAGAGCGTGACCCCGTTGTCCGTGTGCGTCGGTCCGCCCTGCGCGTGCTCGATGACGTGGTGGATCTCGCACCGGGTGGACGGCACGTGACAGCCGGGCACGACGCACTCGCCGTCGCGGGCGATGATCGCGCGGCGCTGGCGGACGGTGAAGGTCCGGCTCTCACTGCTGAGGGCGGTGATCGCTCCGTCCGAGTTCAACGCGACGTACTGGACCGTTCCCCCGCAGGTGAGGGTTCGTGCGGTGTCGATGCTCACGGGGGTGTCGCACCCGTCCAGATGCGCCCATCCGGACCCGGAGCGGAGGTCCTCGTCGCGGACCGTCACGAGCAGGGTGGGAGCCATGCCGGTGACGACCGGGTTCTCGTGCGCGCGAGCCGCGACGGAGAGGACGGCGGCGAGGGCGTCGTGTCGACGCTGGGGGCCGCTGCGGACGACGGTGCGCTCCAGGATGCCGCACATGCAGACGTGACTGTCGCCGGCGGGGATCTGCCCGATCTCGGCCTCGAGAGTCGCGTTCGCGTCAGCCGCTCCGCACTCGCACGGCATCATGCCGTCGTCCTCCCGGAACGCGACGGCGGCGGGTTCGAGGCGCGGGTTCAGATGCGCATCGAAGAGACGCTCCAACTGGGTCGCGACCTCGGGCATGAGGTGACCGCTGATCCGGTACAGGCCCGTGGCGAGCGGGACGAGATTCAGGTGCCGACCGCGCTCGCGGACCGCCTCGGTGGGTTCCGCACCATCCTGATCGATCGCGCAGGCCCACACGCGCGCCATCGCGGCGAGGTCGTCGGCCGTGACCGCCGGTGCGCGAAGTCCGGCGCTTCCGGTGTCGAATCGTGCGTCCGGACCGAGGGGGCGGCAGTCCTCCCCGGCGTAGGTCGCGATCGCCTCCTGCGCGGCCCGCAGGTCATCGGGGGCGGCACGTCGAACGGTGGCCAGCAGCGGGTCGGCGATGGCGAGCACCCCGTCCACACCGAGCGTCCCGTCCAGCATCGCCCGGCGCACCTCCGGCAGCTTCGCCGGACCGACGCCCTCGAGCATCCGCGTGGGGCGCTCTGCCGCTCGAGCCGCCCGTTGCCAGGATGCCGCGGTGCGGGCCGACACCCCGGCGAGACGTTGCAGGAGCTCGACCGCATTTCGACTGCCGTATCGCGTGGACAGTCGAGCCATCCGATCGTTCGCGTCGGCATCCCGACGTCGGACCTCCGCCGTCGCCTCGACCAGGAGTCCCTCCACGCGTCGAAGCAGTGCACCGCCGACCTCGAGGATCTCGACCAGTTCGGCGTCGTTCATCGCCGCGACCCCGTCGTCCGCCACCGCATCGGCCATCGCGCCCACCCACTCCTGAGACGCGGTCGCGATGCGTCCGCCGGGGGTGGTCGGGGTGGTGAACATGCCTCCATTCTTCCCTTCCGGCCCGGCGAACGGAAGCGACTTATCCCAGGTGCAGTGGGAAAAATTGGTTTTCCGTAGAACCTTCCGGGGAGTACGTATGGGACGCGCGCATCGAGCTCTCCCGCGATCGCGCACAGGTACGTTCGCGCGCGCGGAACGGGAGCCGGCGGCGGACTCCGCCATGCCGGATCCTGTCGTCCTCAGCTGTCGTGGCGCACCCGACGTGAGTCGCCGGCGGAGGTCCCATGGCACCCACCGTGCGGAGGCCCCGCATGAGGAACGCCGAAGGCCCGCCCCGACGAATCGGGACGGGCCTTCGCAGGAATCACTCCGCGGGTGCGGCCGGCGCGTTACCGCCGCCACCGCCCGGACGACGGCGCCGACGGCGACGACGCGCGGGAGCGGTGTTGCCGTCGTGGCGCTCGGAACCGCCGCCGTCGTGGACGCCGCCTCCCTCCGCCTTCGGGTCGGTCTGCTCGCCGTGCGCGGACGGAACCACATCACCCGTCCCGGAGTCGCCGGAGCGCCGACGGCGACGGCGCGAACGCCCATCGCCGCTCTCGGCGTCGCCCGATCGCTCGCGCTTGGGCTGTGCGGTGCGGACGGTGCCCGTGGCGGGAATCTTCGCGATGCGGCCCTTGGTGCCCTCCGCGATGTCCAGGTCGGAGTACAGGTGCGGGCTGGACGAGTACGTCTCGGTGGGTTCGGGCTGGCCGAACTCCAGCGCGCGGTTGATGAGCGCCCACTTGTGGACGTCCTCCCAATCCACGAACGTCACCGCGATGCCGCTGCGACCGGCGCGGCCAGTGCGGCCGACGCGGTGCAGGTAGGTCTTCTCGTCGTCAGGGATGGTGTGGTTGATGACGTGGCTGACATCGTCCACGTCAATGCCGCGGGCGGCGACGTCGGTGGCGATCAGGACATCACGCTTGCCGGCCTTGAACGCGGCCATGGACCGCTCGCGCGCCTCCTGGCTCATGTCGCCGTGCACGGCGGCGGCGTTGAAGCCGCGGTCGCCGAGCTCGTCGACGAGCTTCTGCGCGGCGCGCTTGGTGCGGGTGAAGATGACGACCTTCTCGCGACCGTTCGCCTGCAGGATGCGCGAGATGATCTCGTCCTTGTCCAGCGAGTGGGCGCGGTAGACGAGGTGCTTGATGTTCGCCTGGGTGAGGCCCTCGTCCGGGTCCGTCGCACGGATGTGGATCGGGTTGTTCATGAAGCGGCGCGCGAGGGCGACGATCTGGCCCGGCATGGTGGCCGAGAACAGCTGCGTGTGCCGGACCGGCGGGACCTTCGCGAAGATCTTCTCGATGTCCGGCAGGAAGCCGAGGTCGAGCATCTTGTCGGCCTCGTCCAGGACGACCTCGGTCGCGTGGGAGAGATCGAGCAGGCGCTGGCCGGCGAGGTCGATCAGGCGGCCGGGGGTGCCGACCACGATCTGCGCGCCGGCCTTGAGCTGGTCGATCTGGCCCTCGTACGCCTTGCCGCCGTAGATGGCGACGACGCTCGTGGAGCGGTTGGAAGTGAGCAGGTCCATGTCCTCGTACACCTGCACCGCGAGCTCGCGGGTGGGGACGACGATCAGGGCCTTGACGCCGGGCTCCGGGTTCAGACCGAGGCGCTGGACGACGGGGATGCCGAAGCCGAACGTCTTGCCGGTTCCGGTCTTGGCCTGACCGATGACGTCCTGCCCGGGCAGGGAGAGCGGAATGGTCTGCTCCTGGATGGGGAAGGCGTCGACGATGCCCTTGGCGGCGAGCGCGTCGAGGATGTCCTGATCGACGCCGAGATCAGCGAAAGAAGTCACGTGTATGCGTTGCCTGTCTGGCAGCGGAGGGCTGCCGATTCGGGATCCACGCCCTCACTCAGCGGCAGGCGCGGGGCTCCGGTCCATCGCCGGAACCACACCAGCCTACCGGAGACCCCCGGAGGGGAGCCGGGACCCGGTCGGTTCGGCGCGCCCGACCGGCCTTGAGTAGGCTGAGCGCGTGGTCAACTGGTTCTGGAAACGGCGCCCCACCGGACGCCAACTGGTGCTCCGATCGCGGGGGGACATGGGCGGCGCGCTGCGCGTCGACTTCAGCGAACTCGCGCCGGATATCGACACCTTCCTGGGCCAGGCCGCCTACCTCCAGCTCGGCTACTTCGAGACCCTGACGCGCCTCATCCGTGCGACGCCGGATCTCGCGGAGAAGGAGGCCCTGTCGCAGGCCGCCGGCGCCGCGCTGCTGAAGCATCGCCGGCTGATCGCCATCATCCGGGACCGCGGTGAGGACCCCATCGAGGTCATGCTTCCGTTCCGGGAGGATCTGGACGCCTTCCGGTGGAAGACGATCGGTGCGCGACCGCGGGAGACGATGCTGTCCGTGCACATCACCGCCGGCATGCTCGATGACTTCTACACGACCCTGGCGGCGACGTACGGCGAGACCGGACGCAAGGTGGTCCGCGTCCTCGCCGCCGACGACGACCGCGAAGCGATCGCGAACATCATCCGGGAGACCATCGCCAGCGACGACGAGTGGCGCTGGCTGCTGTCGCTGTGGGGCCGCCGCCTCGTGGGCGACACCCTGCTCGTCGCACGCGCGGCGCTGCGCCCGAAGCGCCTGGACACCAACGAGGAGAAGCAGGTCGAGCCCGTCTTCACCGCGCTGATGAGCGGCCACGCCAAGCGCATGGACGCCCTGGGCCTCGCGTCCTGACCCCGGACCGCGGTTCTTCGGCGGGCGCGCGACCGTCTCTCCCGGCGGTCGTCCCGCACCGCTGGGTCGTGTGCGATCCTCATGCGATGAAGATGCTCCTCACCTCCAACGGGCTCGCGAACACGGAGATCCGCGACACGCTCGTCGACCTGCTCGGCAAGCCGATCGCGGAATCCCGCATCGTCGTCGTGATCGATTCGATCCTCGGATTTCCCGGCGACAGCTCGAAACTCGTCGAGCATCTCGACGGACTGCGCAGGCTCGGCTGGGCGGAGTTCAGCGTCGCCTCGCTCTTGGCCGGACCACCGGCGCTGGTGGAATCGCGGTTGCGCGCGGCTGACGTGATCCTCGGCTACGGCGGCAGCAACCTGTGGGCGGCGCACACGTGGACGGCCACGGGCCTGGCGCCCGTGCTGGCCGATCTGCTCGAGGAGAAGGTCTACGTCGGGTGGAGCGCGGGCTCGATGATCTTCCCGCGACTGCTGAATCGATGGCCGGACGCCTTCGATGACCAGGCGGAACTCGAGATGTTCGGGCTCGCGTCGGTGGAATCACCGGTGCCACTGTTCGACTGGTACTTCGTGGGACACCTCGGCGCCGACTGGATGCCGGCGGACGCCGAAACGGCGGTCGCGCGCGGTGCCGCCCGTACGAACCAACCCGTCTGGTTCGTCGACGACGATTCGGCTCTGCTCATCCGCGATCCCGCGGCCGAACCGATCGTCGTCTCTTCGGGCCACTGGCGCCGGTTCGGTTCGGACGGGTCGCTCATCGAATCGCACTGACGGTCGGGGACCCTGCCCACCCGGCAACGTTCGGCACGCGCGGCGCGATGTCCCGCACAACGACGATGCCCGCGACACGAGGTCGCGGGCATCGGAACGTGCGGGTGGCTCAGGCGATGCCGAGTCGCGCCCGCTCGCGGGCGTCGTGCGCGCGACGGGACGCCGTGAGGGCGACCGTGCCGCCGATCGCGGCGATCGCGGCCAAGCCGATGCTGGCGACCCAGGTCCAGATGCTCGCCTCACCGACGCCGGTCCACGTGAAGATCGCGTAGACGAGCGCGGACACGGCGGCGCCGATCGCGCCGCTGACGAGGAGACCACGCAGCTCGCGTCCGGGGATCATCACCTGCGCCACGGCACCGATGACGGTCCCGACGATGACGGCGAGCACGATGAACACGTCAGGCCACGAATCCGACGCGACGTGCTTCCTCGGTGCCGAGTTCGACGTAGGCCAGGCCCGCGGTGGGGACCAGGTAGCTGGTGCCCTTCGCGTCCGTGAAGGTGAGGGCTGCGGCCTTCGACGAGAGGGCCTCGTCGACGCGCGCGCGGATGGCTTCCGCCGACTCGTCGGTCTCGAAGTTGAGCTCGCGGCCGATGTTGGCGATGCCGATGCGGATCTCCACTGGGGTGTCCTTCCTCGCGCCCGCTCGGGCGCTCTTCCCACAGCCTAGGGCACCGCACACATGCCGAGCCGGGCTGCACGCTGAGGGCGAACGGCGATGTCGTCCGTACCGGATAGCGTGGTCGAGTGACCCCCGCCGAGCCGATTCCGGATGCCGCCCAGCGCGCTGTCGTGGCGCTTCCCGCCGCAGCCGAGGGCGTCGTCATCGGGGCGGCAGGCACGGGCAAGACGCACGCGCTCCTGGAACGGGTGGAACGCCTGATCGAGGCGGGGGAGTGCGCCGCGGACGAGGTCCTGATCCTCACTCCGTCCCGGCAGACCGCGACCCGGCTGCGGGACGTCATCGGCCTGCGCGTCGGGTCGGCGACGCCCGGCGCGTTGGCACGCTCGCTCGGCTCGTTGGCGTTCCAGATCGTGCGGGCCGCCATGGTGCGGGCGGGTCGGCCCGCCCCGCAGCTGCTCACCGGAGCGGATCAGGACCGCATCGTCGCGGAGCTGCTGCACGGCGACGAGGCCGACGCCGCGGACGGGACGGCCCGGTGGCCCGAGGAGTTGCCGGCCGCCGCGCGCAACGCCACCGCCTTCCGGTCCGAGCTGCGATCCCTGATGGACGAATGCACGGAGCTCGCCCTGACCCCGGCGGAGTTGGCGGACCTCGGTGACCGCACGGACCACCCGGTGTGGAGCGCCGCGGGAAGCTTCCTGGCCGACTACCGGCACGTCCTCGGACGGATGCGCTCGGAGCATCGGGACGCCGCCGACCTGCTCGCTGAGGCCGCCCGAGTGCTGCGTGAGACGCCGGCGGAGCTCGCCGCCGCGACCCTCGGGCCGGTCGCGCGGCTGCGCGCCGTGATGATCGATGACGCCCAGGAGCTCACCCGCGGAGCGATCGAACTCGTCTCCGCCCTTCGCTCGCGCGGGGTCGCCGTTCTCGCCTTCGGGGATCCGGACATCGGCTCCGGCGCTTTTCGCGGTGTCACTCCCGAACTGTTCGCGCGCCTGGCGGGGTTGCTGGGTGAGGTCCACGTCCTGGACGGCCCGCACCGCTCCGCTGCGGCCATCGCGCGGTTGGCGCGGACCGTGACTCAGGCGATCGGCGCCGGCGGACGCGTCGACCACCGCCGCGACCCGGGTCCGGAGGTGTCGGACGCCCGCGTCGAGGCGCTCATCGCGGCGAGCCCCTTCGAAGAGGTGGACGCGATCGCCCGACGACTGCGCACGTGGCACGTCCTGGCGGGCGTGCCGTGGTCCGCGATGGCCGTGATCGCGCACGACACCCGTCAGGTCGCGGCGCTGGAGACCGAACTGGCCGCCCGTGAGGTGCCCACCCGCGCCGCCGGCGTGCAGCGTCCGCTCGGTCGCGAGAACGTCGTCCGGGACCTCCTGCAGATCATCGCCCTGGCCGTGCAGGAGCCGGCTGAGCGCGATCCGGAACTGATCGCGAACGCCCTGCTCAGCCCGTTCGGAGGTCTGGACGCGGTCGGCCTCCGGCGCCTCCGTGCGGCACTGCGTCATCGCGAGCTCGGTGCGGCGGGCACCGCGACAGCCGCGGACCTGCTCCGCAGCGGATTCGCTCACCCGCTCGAGCTCGGCATGCTCGACGTGCCCGAGGCGCGCCCGGCCGAGCGTCTGGCGACCACGTTCGGCCGAGTCGCCGAGGCGCACCGGCGCGGGGAGACGATCCACGAACTGCTCTGGCTGGTGTGGGACCGCTCGCGCAGTGGCGGTCGGAGCCTCGCCGACGCGTGGCGAGAGACGGCGACCGCGCCGGGGCCCGCAGCGGCCGAGGCCTCCCGGGCTCTGGATGCCCTGGTGGCCCTGTTCGAGGCCGCCAAACGTGCGGTCGAGCGCGGGACGGACGCCGATCCGGACTCCTTCATCCGCAACCTCCTCGACAGCGACGTCCCCGAGGACACGCTCGCCGCCCCGGAACGCGTCGACACCGTCACCCTGATGACGCCGGCGACCGCTCTGGGCGCCGAGTTCGATGCCGTCGTCATCGCCGGGGTGCAGGACGGGGTCTGGCCGAACGTCCGGCTGCGCGGCGGACTCCTGGACTCCTGGATGCTCGCGGACACCGTGGAGGCCGACCGCGTCGGCCGTGTCGCCGAGCCCGCGGCCGTCCTGGATCGCCGCCGCGCCGCCCTGCACGATGAGCTGCGCCTGTTCGTCCGCGCCGTCAGCCGGGCCCGCACCCGTCTGCTGGTCACGGCCGTGGACGATGACGACCTCGGACCCAGTGCGCTGTTCGCTTTCCTCCCCGAGCCGACGCGACCGGACGAGGACCTCGCGGCGCACCACCCGCTCACCCTGCGGGGCCTGGTCGCGCGTCATCGCCGCACTCTGACGGGCGCGCATGTTCCGGATGAGCGGCGCATCGAGGCCGCGGGACAGCTCGGTGCGCTGGCGGAGGCCGGTGTCCCGGGAGCCTCCCCCGAGGAGTGGTACGGGGTGATGGCTCCCTCCAGCGACGCACCTCTGCGCGATCCGCAGCGCTCGCCGATTCCGGTGTCGCCCTCGCGGATGACCGGGTTCGAGGACTGCGGCGTGGACTGGGCGATCCGCGCCCTCGGTGGGGACACCCGCACGTGGTCCTCCGGGCTCGGCACGATTCTGCACGCCGCAATGGAGGACGTTCCCGGGGGCGCCCTCGACGAACTCCAGGCCGTGGTGGACGCGCGGTGGGGCGAGCTGGATTTCGAAGCGCCGTGGCAGTCCGCGAAGGAACGGCGGTGGGCGGCCCTGCTGGTGGAGCGCCTGCACCGGTACCTCCTCGCGTTCCGGCAGTCCGGCGCCCTCCGCGTCGGGGCTGAGGCGGAATTCACCCTGGCGATTCCGCTGGACGAGCACTCCGGTGCCGAAGACGTGCTGGTCGTCCCGCCGGACGGTTCCGGGCTGGACCCGGACGTCCCGTACGCGCTGCTGCGTGGCGCGATCGATCGCGTCGAGGTCTACCCTCCGGGCGAGATGCCGGCCGAGCTCGCGGTTCCGGCGACGCCGGACCGGCCCGCCGCACGTCGTGCCATCGTGGTCGACCTCAAGACCGGACGCAGCGAAGCGCGCGTCGCTGACGACAAGGTCGACGGTGACGCCCAGCTCGCGGCATACCAGCTCGCGGTCGCGTCCGGGGCGGTGCCGGGCGCCGACCCGGCCGATGCCGCGGGCGCCCGCCTGCTGGTGCTGTCGAAGGCGCTGAAGAACACGCACTGGCGGGTCGCGCACCAGGCCCCCCTCGGGCCGGAGGGTGCGGACGCGTTCGTGCAGCGGGTCATCGCCGACGCCACCGGGATGGCCTCGGCGAGCTTTGACGCGAACATCGACAGCCATTGCCGGATCGATCGCTTCGCGATCTGCGGCATCCACACGGTCAAGGCGGTGAGCGCCTCATGAGCACCCCGACCTGGCCCGGCACGCTGTCCCTGTCCGCCGAGACCATCGCGACCGCCCTCGGGCTGCCGAACCCGACGCCGCAGCAGCGCGAGGTGATCGAGGCGCCGCCGACCCCGGCTCTCGTCGTCGCCGGTGCCGGCTCGGGCAAGACCGAGACGATGTCCGGCCGCGTGGTGTGGCTCGTGGCCAACGGGCACGTCCAGCGCGATGAGGTGCTCGGTCTGACCTTCACACGCAAGGCGGCGGGGGAGCTCGCCGAGCGGATCATGGCCCGCTTGCGGCGCATCGACGAGTTCGGACGCCGCGGACTGCTGCCGCACCTGACGGAGATCGTCGCGTCCGGAGCCCTGACGGCGAATCCGGACGCGGAGCGTGGCGCGGTCCTCGACCGCCTCGCCCGCCGATACGAGACCGGGTGGAACCCTCAGGCGTCCGCACTCACCGGTGATGAACTGCTGCGTCCGCGCGTGGCGACGTACAACTCCTTCGCCGACGCGATCGTGCGCGAGCACGCGGCCCGGATCGGCCGCGACTCCGACGTCACGCTGCTCAGCCAGTCCGGCTCGTGGTTGCTGGCGCGCGCGGTCGTGCTGCGGAGCCTCGATGAACGCCTGGCGGAGAGCGATTCCGCGCTGTCCACGATCATTGACGCCGTGCAGAACCTGGCCGCCGAGTCGCTGGACAACCGCGCGGATCTCGCCGACGTCGCCGCGTACGGCGCCGACTTCGCTCGATCGCTGGAACCGTACGTGAAGCCCGACCTCGCCACCGCATCGGACGTGGAGAAGGCGTGGGCGGCCGGCACCGGCCTCGGCGTCATCGCTGACCTCGCCCGCGACTACGCGCGAGCGAAGGCGGAGCAGAGCGTGCTGGACTTCGCCGACCAGGTGGCCGGCGCACTGGAGATCGTCACCGCGAGTCCGGCCGTCGCCGCCGACCTGCGGGCGCAGTACCGCGTCGTCCTGCTCGATGAGTACCAGGACACGTCGGTGCTCCAGACGCAGCTGTTGGCGGCCGTGTTCCGCGATCACCCGGTGATGGCCGTCGGAGATCCGCACCAGTCGATCTACGGCTGGCGCGGCGCCAGTGCGGACAACCTCGAGGCGTTCGCCCCGGCGTTCGCGACGGACGGGGTGAGCGCGCGCTACGAGCTGATGGTGAGCTGGCGCAACGACGTCCGCGTCCTGACGGCTGCCAATGCGCTGCTTCAGCCGCTGCGGGTGCCCGGACGCATCGACGTCGGCGAGCTGCGACCGCGGCCCGGCGCGGGGGAGGGTGCCGTCCGCCTCGCCTGGGAGAACACGATCGACGAGGAGGCGGAAGCCGTCGCCGCCTGGTTCGCCGAGGTGCGCGCCGCGCACGACACCGCGTCCGACGGTGAGCATGCCGGTGCCATCCTGTTCCGCGCGAAGCGGCATATGCAGCTGTTCGCGGATGCGCTGGACCGCCGAGGCATCCCGCACCGCATCCTCGGTCTCGGTGGGCTGCTGTCGACGCCGGAGGTCACCGACGTCACCAGCGCGCTGCGCGTGATCCACGACCCCGGGGCAGGGTCCGCGCTCATCCGCCTGCTCACCGGTCCGCGCTTCGCGATCGGTGTCGCGGACCTGGCTGCCCTGCACCGCCTCGCCACCGTGCTCTCCCAGCGTGACGCCCACGGCGCGAAGTTCTCCGACGAACTGCTGGAGAGGTTGCGCGGCTCCGCGGGAATCGACGAGCAGCTGTCCATCATCGACGCGCTCGATGTGATGCGGACGCTGCGTGCGGAGAGCGTGCTGCTGTCCGGCTTCACGGAGGTCGGACGGGCACGACTCCGCGACGCCGCGCAGATGTTCGACCGCCTCCGCCGCGCCTCCGGCCAACCGATTCCGGAGCTCATCCGCCTCATCGAGGCCGAGCTGCGCCTGGACATCGAGCTCGCCGCGAACGAGCATCGCGGACCGGCCCGTGTCGCGGCCACGCAGTTGCGGGCGTTCCTGGATGAGGTGCGCGCCTTCCTCGCCGCGGACGAGCGCGGGACGATCGGTTCCCTGCTGGCATGGTTGTCCCACGCCGAGGACACCGACGAACTCATGCCGCGGCCCGAACCGCCACAGCCCGGTGTGGTGCAGCTGCTGACGATCCACGGGTCCAAGGGCCTTGAGTGGGATGCGGTGGCGGTGGTCCGGCTCGTCGCGGAGGAACTGCCCAAGAGCCCACGGACGTCACTCGGCTGGCTCTCTCTGGGCGCGCTGCCCTTCGATTTCCGCGGGGACCGCGCTGCTCTGCCCGAGCTCGAACTGCCCGGTCCCGGTGCGAACCGGACCGCGGTGCTGAAGTCGATCAAGGCGTTCAAGGACGCGAACAAGGCCTATCAGGAGGAGGAGGAGCGGCGACTGGCGTACGTCGCCGTGACACGTGCGCGCAGCGACCTGCTGCTGTCCGGCTCACCGTGGGGCGGTCAGACTCGCGCTCGCAAGCCCAGTCCGTACCTGCTGGAGATGCTGCACGCGCTGAGCCTGGAGACGCCCGACTCCGACGTGGACGGCGAGAACCCGATCGAGCGCGAAGGACGGGTGCTGGCGTGGCCGTTGGATGCCCTCGGGTCGCGTCGTGCGGTGGTCGAGACCGCTGCTGAGCTCGCGCGTGTGACCCCGGCGGCGGCACCGTCGAACGAATTGGAGCGGCTGCTCGCCGAGCGCGAAGCGCGGACACGACGCACACGACCGGTTGCGCCGACGCGCATTCCGGCGTCCTCCTTCAAGGACTACGTGACCGACTTCGCGCGTGCCGCGGGGGACATCTCGCGGCCGATGCCCGAGCGGCCCTATCCGCAGACGCGGATCGGCACCGATTTCCACGCGTGGGTGGAGAACCTGTACCAGGTCGCCGGTGCCGGTTCGTCCCTGGATGACACGCTGTGGGAGCTCGATGATGACCGGCCCGCGACCACGGAGGCGGAAGCCGCCCACGACGACCTCCTGCAGGAGCTGCAGTCGGCGTTCCTGGCCAGCGAATGGGCGGGTCTGAAGCCCCTGGAGGTGGAGAGCGAGGTCGACTACGTGCTCCGGCCCACCGACGGCTCGCCGGCGCACATCATGATCTGCAAGCTCGACGCCGTGTTCCGCCGCGTCGACCGCGGCGACCGGATCGAGATCGTCGACTGGAAGACCGGCCGGCCGCCGGCCACGGCCGCGGAGCGGGAGGAGCGGCTGATGCAGCTCGCCCACTACCGCGTCGCGTACAGCCATGCCCGCGGTATTCCGCTCGAGGACATCGACGTCGCCCTGTTCTACGTGGCGCACGGTCATGTCCTGCGTCCGGAGCACGTGCGCACCGAGGCTGAGCTGGCCGAGGCCTGGACCGCCGCGAAGAACCGCGACTCCGCGCCCTCACCCTCGTGAGTCAGTCCTGGGCCCAGCGGCGGAGGGTGGCGTCCGCGGCGCGCTCCGCATCGGCGACGTCCGCGTCGCCCTCCGGAGTCGCGGCCGCCAGCGTGCCGTCCGACTCCCCATCCGGCTCGTCGAACAGCGTCTGCTGACCGAAGAAACCGCTCTCGATCTCCTGCGTGGCGTTCACGTCGTCCTCGTAGAAACCGCGGTCCAGGGCCTGCGTGGCGTTCGGATCATTCGCCGGTTCGTCCGGGGACGCGCCGGCCCCGGCGAAGAAGCCGGGAGCGATCTCCTGCGTGGCATCGCCGTCCAGGAACCGGCCGAGCTTCTCCGGGTCGTACGCATCGGTCTGCATCGAGGTGTCCACGGCGGCGCGAGCGGCCTCGGGGACGCTGCCGAGCGCCGCGACGGCGTCGTCGATGTCCGAGCCGGCCGCGGTCGGACGCAGCGTGTTGTCACGGACACCGTCCGCGAGCGAATCCAGGAGCGCGGCGGCATCGTCCATGACGTCCTCGCGGTGCTGATCCCGGCCGTGCAGCAGCCAGCGCGCGAACTCGAGCTCCGCGTGCAGACGGGCGCGAACGCGGAGCGACTCGTCCGGAGCGCGATGGGAAGCGGCCGCGTACGCGCTGTGCACCGTGTCCACGGCCTCCGGCGCCGAGGTGAGGAACTGCAGATCCAGGGCGGGGTCGGCCACCTGGAGGCCGTGCCAATCGATCACGCCGACGACGGCGGGTTCGGCCGACACCTCGTCATACACGAAGGAGGTCGCCGAAGCACCGCCCAGAGACACGGCCGGCTCGAACTGCCACACCGCGTCGTCATCGATCACATCGCGCCAGCGGACCATCAGGCGCACCGGCACCCGGCCGGTCGCGCTCGACTCCTCGAGCACCCTGCGGACCTCGTCACGCACGTCGGAGGCGGTGCGGACCGGCAGGCCGGCGCCACGGACCACGGACTCCGGAAGGGCGTGGATGGCAGCGAGGGCGGCACCCAGGGAGGCGGCCACGCCGCGCCCGGCCGGAATGCTCGCCGCCGGCACCTGGTAACCGGGAATGAAGGTGGTCACGAAGACCCGCCCCTCCGGAACCGGTGCGGCGCCGAGGAACTCCGGGATCGCGAAGCTGACGAGCGAGCGCACGCCGTCGGTGAGGGCGCGCAGCGCGAGAGCCTCAGCGGCCAGATCGGCATCGGCGGACTCGTCCAGCGGGATCCGCACGGCGACGCGTCGGCCGTCCACCAGGGTCGCCATCGCGGCGTCATTGCGGCCGTTCGTGCCGGTCGTGAGAGGGCTCGCCTCGACGATCTCGAGACCGGGGACGGCAGCGGTCGCCGCCGCGGCTAGAGTGAGTGCAGAGCGTGCCATGCGTCCAGGTTAGGTCGGTCCAGACCGGGCCCGGAGTCGCCACGCCCGCGAGGAAGGGAGTCGATGAATCGCATCGCTGACACCCCGGAAACCGCATCGACGCCGGTCGGCTTCGACCGGGCCGGTGCTGAGCGCACCGCGGATGGTCTGATCGCCGGATTGCTCGCTGATCCGTCCACCCGGGTGGTCGCGGTGGACGCGGATCGCGTCGCCGGCGGCGCCGACGGAGCCCCGCTGCTGTTCCGGCCGGACGATCCCGGACTGGCCGAGCTCATCGATGACGACACCCTGGTCGGCTTCGTGGGGCGCCTGCACGGAGCCCCGGTGCTCGTGCGCGCCGTGCGTCGGCCGCAGGACGCGCCGTGGCCCGCGCTGCGCACGCTGACGATCGCGGACGCACCGCTGGTGGAGACCCTGATCACCGCGGTCGCGCTCGGGCGCTGGTTCCGCGACGCCGGTCACTGCCCGGTGTGCGGAGGGACGGCACCGCTGACGCAGGCGGGGTGGGCGCGTCGATGCTCCTCCTGCTCGCGAGAGCACTTCCCCCGCACCGACCCGGCGATCATCGTCGCGGTCACGCACGGCGATCGTCTGCTGCTCGGGTCGAACGCGATGTGGGAGCAGAACCGGTTCTCCTGCTTCGCCGGCTTCGTCGAGGCGGGGGAGTCGCTGGAGTCCGCGGTCGTGCGCGAGGTGGCTGAGGAAGCGGGCGTGCGCGTGAGCGATGCGAGCTACGTCGGATCGCAGGCATGGCCGTATCCGCGCTCGCTGATGCTCGGCTTCCGTGCGGAGGCCGAGAGTGAAACGGCGGCCCGACCCGACGGAGAGGAGATCCTCGCCGTGCGGTGGTTCACCCGCGCCGAGATCCGCGCCGCCCTCGCCGGGGAGAGCGAGATCATCCTGCCCGGCTCGGCATCGATCGCTCACCGCCTGATCACCGAATGGGTCGCGGCCGGCGCATGAGCGCGCTGGACGGACTGGACGACCGACAACGCGAGGCCGCTGCCGTGCTGCGCGGCCCCGTCTGCGTGCTCGCCGGGGCGGGCACCGGCAAGACCCGGGTGATCACCCACCGGATCGCGCACGGCGTGGACACCGGCGCCTACTCGCCGGGCCGGGTGATGGCGGTCACCTTCACCGCGAAGGCGGCGGGTGAGATGCGCGGTCGCCTTCGCGCGCTCGGGGTGCAGGGCGTCGCGGCCCGCACCTTCCACGCCGCCGCGCTCAGCCAGCTGAACTACTTCTGGCCGACGCTGACCGGGGGACCGGCACCGAGCATCATCGACAACAAAGTGCGCATGCTCGCGCACGCTTCGGACGGTGTCGGGCTGCGACTGGACACCCCGACGTTGCGCGATGTCGCGTCCGAAATCGAGTGGCGCAAGATCACGATGCGCTCGATCGACCAGTACGCGCTCACCGGACGCACGGTGGGGCGGCTCACGGTCGAGGAGACCGTCCGCCTGCAGCGCGCCTACGAGGCCCTGAAGGACGAACGGCGGCAGCTGGACTTCGAGGACGTGCTGCTCGCGTGTGCCGGAATGCTGGAAGCGGAACCGCGCGTGACCGCCGCGGTCCGGGAGCAGTACCGGCACTTCACGGTGGACGAGTTCCAGGACGTCTCGCCGCTGCAGTACCACCTGCTGAAGCTGTGGTTGGGCGACCGGCGCGACCTCTGCGTGGTGGGGGACGCGAGCCAGACGATCTTCTCCTTCGCCGGCGCCGATGCGAAATTCCTCCTGGAGTTCGATCGGGCGTACGAGGATGCGCGGGTCGTGAAGCTGGAGCGCAACTACCGCTCGGATCCCACCGTGATCGAGGTCGCGAATGACCTGATGCGCGGTCGCCCCGGCGCACTGACCCTCGAGGCGGTGCGTCCGGCGGGCGCGCCGACGCCCACCGTGACCGCTTACGACGACGAGCGGGACGAGGCGTACGGGATCGCCCGCGCCATCGGCAAGCAGATCGCCAGGGGTGCGGGGCCTCAGCAGATCGCCGTGCTGTACCGATCGCAGGCGCAGTCGGCCGCGATCGCCGACGCCCTGGCGCAATCCGGAATCGCCAGCCAGGTCATGGGCGGAAAACGGTTCTTCGACCTGCCGGAGGTGCGCACGGCGGTCCTGGAACTGCGCGGGGCGGCGATCGCGCCGAACACCTCGGGCTTCCTGCCGACGGTGCGCGACGTCCTGCGCGGGCTCGGCCTGACGGACGCGCCCCCGCCCACCGGCGGTGCGCTGCGTGACGCCTGGGAGGCGCTGGCGGCCCTGTTCCGCCTGGCCGAAGACGCCCCCGCCGACACGACCCTCCGCGCGTTCGCCGACGATCTCCTCCTGCGGACGAAGGACCAGCACGAACCGGTGCTCGCCACAGTCACGCTCGCCACCCTGCACGCCGCGAAGGGCCTGGAGTGGGAGCATGTCCACATCATCGGTTGGTCGGAGGGCCTGCTGCCGATCTCGTACGCGACGTCCTTCGACGCCGTCGACGAGGAACGGCGACTGGCCTACGTCGGAGTCACGCGGGCCGGGACATCGGTGTCGCTGTCCTGGGCTCGGGGAGCCGGACGGCAGGCGCGCAAGCCGTCTCGATTCCTTCAGGAGATCGGCAGCCGCAGTCTGCGCGCGGCCGGTGCGTCCGCCAGGATTCCCGGCTCGCCGTCACGCTGACGGCGCTGCTGATGTCATCCCACTCCGCCTGCTCCGCGCGAGTTCGCAACAGGCGCACGGCCAGCTCGCCGGCTCGGGCGTAGCGACCGATGCCGGGCAGACGCGGTGGACGATCCTGCAGCTGTGCCATCAGCGCGGGATAGGCGGGATTCGCGGCCGTCCGTTCCGTCGTCAGACAGGACGCGCAGGCCGTGAGCCCCGGGACGATGACGGGCCCGACGGTGATGCCGTCGGTGTCGACGACGACGGGCAGGTGGACGCGATCATCGGAGAGCCAACCGGCCGCCGTGCGGGGCAGCAGCGAGTGCGGTGTGACGATCACCACCGGTCCGCGATCGGCCGTGATGCGTGCCCCGGCAGCCTCCAGCGCATCGGCGAGCGCTGCGGCCCGGACCCGGTCCATCGCGGCGGGCAGCGCTCGCACCGTCAGATCGAACGGTTCGGGTGAGGTGTCCAGGGCCGGGGCGATCAGTGCCAGCAGGTCCTCCGCCTCGACGGCCGTCACCCCGCAGGCGGCGGCGGTTCGGTCGATGTGGTCGGGCGGGACGCCGAATTCCAGGGCGCGCAGGAACTGCAGCTGCCAGGGCGCCGGGTCGGGGACCAGGACCGGATCGTCGAGGCCGAGCTGCAGGGTGTCCTGGTCGCGCCAGAGCGGTCGGCGTCGGGGATCGAGTCGCAGGTAGGAGGCCATGCCTGATCCTGACTCGCCGACGGCGCGCATCGCGCGGCTGTCCACACCCCGGAACCGGGCGGCGCAGCGCAGTCCGGTGGGGAGGAGCGGATCAGACCGGGCGCGGGCCCTCCGGACCTTCGGGGGAGCCATCCGCGTCCCCGGTGCCACCCTCGCCGCCGGTGTCGGGTGCGTCCGCTTCTCCGCCCGAGCCGAAGTCTTCACCGGCGAGCAGCCGCTCGAGAGCGTCGTCCATCTCATCGCGGGGTGCCTCTTCGCCGCGGGCGCGTGCCTGCAGCCGGGCGACCAGGGCGGAGGGATCGTCGATGTCCGCCGCTGTGGGCATCAGATCCGAGTAGTCCCAGAGCGCGTCCCGTGCCTCCATGCCCACGGCGTCGGTGACCGCCCGCCACATGGCCGCCGCCTCACGCAGGCGCCGCGGCCGCAGCTCCAGTCCGACCAGGGCACCGAGGGCCTGCTCGGCGGGGCCCCCGACGGCCCGCCGGCGCCGGACCGCTTCGCCGATCCGCTCGGCATCCGGAAGACGGGAGGTGGCGTCAGCGGTCACGACGTCCACCCAGCCCTCGACCGTGGCCAGGAGATTCTCCAATCGCGCGAGCGCCTGGGTCTGAGCCTCGGAACGCTGGGGAAGCAGGGCGCCGGACTCCAGCAGTTCCCGCAGCTCGTCCGGGTTCTCCGGATTGAAGCGTCCGGCGAGATCCTCCAGACCCGCGGTGTCGACCTCGACGCCACGGGCGTACTCGGTCACCTGGGAGATCAGGTGCAGGCGCAACCACTTGGCGTGCCGGAACAGGCGCGCGTGCGCCAGCTCACGGGTGCCCAGGTACAGGGCCAGCTGATCGTCCGGGACCTCGAGCCCGCGACCGAAATCCGCGAAGTTCTGCGGCAGGATCGCGGCCTCGCCGGCCGGGAGCAGAGGGATGCCGACGTCACCGCCGGAGACCACTTCGCGCGAGAGTCGACCGATGACCTGGCCGAGCTGGCCGGCGAACAGCGAACCACCGATGCCGCGCATCACGCGACCGGCCCCCTCCACGATGCCGCGCATCTCCTCCGGAGTCTGCTCCCCGAGGGCGGACATCAGGGCGTCCGTGATGCTGGAGGCCACCGGCTCGGCCAACTCCTGCCACACCGGCATGGTCTGTGAGACCCAGTCTCCGCGGGTAAGCGCACGGGCGGGCTGGGCGAGTTCCGAGATCGCGGTGACGCCGCTGAGCCACATGTTGGCCAGCACGAAGGCCTGGTCGAGGTCGGTGCGCTGACCGGCCGTCACGGACAGCCCGTCCTGGTTCGCGATGTGCAGTGCCTGCCGCTCGGCGTTCTCCCACGGGATTCCGCCATCGCCACTGGCGAAGGCACCCTGCATCTGATGCATCAGCTGCTGCAGCATGGCCGGGTCGATCTGCATGCCGGTCAGCCGCTCGATCTGTTCCGGATCGATGCCTGCGCCGCCGGCGCCGAAGAGCTTCTTCAAGAGCTCCTGGAACTCGTCCTCGGGGGAGCGATCATCGTCGGACACTTCAGCCGCCTTCCAGCAGGGTGCTCGGGTCTTCTTCTACGCTAGTCGCACACACGTCCGCACAGCCGGTGTTCGGACGGATGCCTGTACGCCGCTCGCGAACGAGCGTCGGACGAGGCGGAAAGGCGGGCGCAGTGGCGTTCTTCGACGAACGGACCCCGTCGCAGCAACGGTCGCGTGCGCGTCGGACGCGACGCCCTGTGAGCCTGGGACTGATCGCGCTGGCGGTCGCCCTCATCGCGATGTTCACTCTCTCCCTCCTGCCCAGCGGCTTCGTGATCCAGCAGCCCGGACCGGTGGTCAACACCCTGGGTGAGACCACCGGCGAGGGTGACGCTCAGGTCCCGTTGATCGATGTCCCCGATCGCACCGAGTACCCGACCAGCGGCACCCTGTCGCTGGTGACCGTCCAGGTCGTCGGCAATCGTGAAGGCACACCGAGCTGGCTCGAGATCGCCTCGGCGTGGTTCGATCCGTCGCTGGCGGTCCTGCCCCTGGACGCCGTGTTCCCGCTCGGGCAGACGACGGATGAGCGCCAGGCGGAAGACGCGCAGATGATGACCGACTCGCAGACCGCGGCCGCGGCCGCGGCGTTCACCGAGCTCGGCGAGAAGGCGCCGATCAAGATCACCGTCGCCGCTGACCCGGCCGAAGGCACCGCGGCCCACGGACTTCTCCGACAGGGAGATGTGCTGACCAAGGTCGACGGTGCCGCGATCACGAGCACCGACCAGGTGCAGAAGGCGGTCACCTCGTCCGAGGGCAAGCCGGTCACGTTCACGATCGATCGGGACGGGTCCACCGCTGACGTCGCCATCACGCCGAAGCTGACGGACACCACGGCCGGGAAGCTGTACCTCGTCGGGGTGAGCATGGGGGTCACCTATGAGCTGCCCACCCCGGTCCACATCCAGCTGAACGACATCGGCGGACCGAGCGCCGGCATGATGTTCGCGCTCGGCATCATCGACACCCTGACGCCGGGGGACATGACCGGCGGAGCGCACATCGCCGGCACCGGCACGATCGACGGCGCCGGAGACGTCGGCGCGATCGGCGGAATCCGCCAGAAGATGTACGGCGCCGAGCGCGCCGGCAACGACTACTTCATCGCCCCGGCCAGCAACTGCGACGAGGTCGTCGGTCACGTGCCGAGCGGACTTCGTGTGTTCAGCTCATCCACGCTGAGCGAGAGCGTCCACATCGTCGAGACCATCGCCTCCGGGAAGGGACTGGACGCACTGCCCACCTGCCACGCCGGTCAGTGAGTGCACAGGGCATACCCACCGCCGATGCCCAGGCAATGCGCACGTAGGATGGAACGGTGACCACGACCTCAGCGCCGAACCAGGCCACGCCCAACACCGGCCGTCGCATCCTCGTCATCTCGCTCGTCATTCTGGCGGCGCTGGTGGCGGCGTTCTTCATGTTCGCCAACGTCTTCGCCGATTTCCTCTGGTACGACCAGCTGCACATCTCCTCAGTGCTGATCACCCAGTGGACCGGCCGGATCACGATGTTCCTCGTCGGCTTCGTCGGCATGGCCCTGCCCGTGTGGGGAGTGATCCAGCTCGCGTACCGGCTGCGGCCGGTCTACGCGCGCCTGTCGAGCCAGCTCGATCGCTACCAGGAGGTCATCGAGCCGCTGCGGCGCCTGGCCATGTGGGGCATTCCGATCTTCTTCGGAGTGTTCGCGGGCCTGTCCTCCGGCAACCAGTGGGAGACCGCCTGGATGTGGGCGAACGGCGTCGCGACGAAGGAGTACGACCCGCAGTTCGGGTTGGACACCGGGTTCTACATGTTCGCCCTGCCGTTCTACTCGGCCGTGGTCGCGTTCGTCTCCGCCGTCCTGCTGATCAGCCTGCTGGTCACCGCGTTCGTCAGCTACCTCTACGGCTCGGTCCGTATCGGACAGGGCGAGTTGCGGATCTCGAAGGCGGCGCGCATCCAGCTGGCCGTGATCGCGGGACTGTACATCCTCGTCCAGGGCGTCAGTCTGTGGCTGGACCGCTACCGCACGCTGGTCACGGCCAACACCTCCAGCGCCGGCTCCGGCTCGCTGGAGATCACCGGCCCGACCTACGCGACGGCGAACGCCGTCATCCCCGGTCAGACGATCCTCGCCATCGCGGCGGTCCTCGTCGCCGTGATGTTCTTCATCACCGCGGTGATCGGGCGCTGGCGCTTCCCGCTGGTCGGCACGGCGCTGCTCGTGGTCAGTGCGCTCGTGCTCGGCATCGGGTACCCGTGGGTGGTCACGACCTTCCAGGTGAAGCCGAACGGCATCGACCTCGAGTCGACCTACTACGAACGCAACATCGAGGGGACGCAGAAAGCGTTCGGCATCGATCAGATCGAGAAGACCGACTTCAAGGCGGAGACCACCGCCGAGGCCGGACAGCTGCGCGCGGACGCCAGCACGACGGCGTCGATCCGCATCATGGACCCGGCGATCATCTCTCCGGCCGTTCGCCAGTTGGAACAGGTCAAGCCCTACTACCAGTTCCAGCAGGACATGGACGTGGACCGCTACGAGATCGACGGCAAGAGCCAGGACGTCGTGGTCTCGGTGCGTGAGCTGGACATGGCCAACGTGAACGACTCGTGGCAGAACCAGACCACGGTGTACACCCACGGCTACGGCATCGTCGCGGCGGCGGGCAACCAGCGCACCGCCGACGGCAGCCCGGTGTTCCTCGAGCAGGGCATTCCGGCGTCCGGGTTCATCTCGGACGAGGACAAGAACTTCCAGCCGCGGGTCTACTTCGGCGAGCAGTCGCCGAAGTACTCCATCGTGGGCGCGGAGAAGGGCGCCGCGGACGTCGAGATGGACTACCCCCGCGGTGCGGACGGTGCCACCGAGACGAAGACGACGTTCACCGGTAACGGTGGCCCGAAGATCGACAACCTCTTCACCAAGGTGATCTACGCGCTGAAGTTCCAGTCCGAGCAGATCCTGTTCTCCGACCGCGTGAACGCGAACTCGCAGATCCTGTACGACCGCGATCCGAAGACGCGCGTGCAGAAGGCGGCGCCCTACCTGACGCTGGACAGTGACCCGTACCCGTCGGTGGTGGATGGACACATCGTCTGGATCGTGGACGGCTACACCACGAGCTCGAACTACCCGTACTCCACCGGTGTCAGCCTGAGCGGTGCGATCGATGACTCGACGGCGTCGAACAGCTTCCAGGTCGACGACATCAACTACATCCGCAACTCGGTGAAGGCCACGGTGGACGCCTACGACGGCTCGGTGACGCTGTACGCCTGGGACGCCCAGGATCCGGTGCTGCAGACGTGGGAGAAGGTGTACCCCAACACCATCAAGCCCATGAGCGACATGTCCGCGCAGCTGATGAGCCACGTGCGGTACCCGACCGACCTGTTCAAGGTGCAGCGGGACGTGCTGGGCGTCTACCACGTCGACAGCGCTCGCTCGCTGTTCCAGGCGGACAACGTCTGGACCACGCCTAACGACCCGAACGCCTCCAGCGACACCCTCCAGCCGCCGTACTACCTGACGATGAAGATGCCGGGCCAGGATGAGGCCGCGTATTCGATGTTCACGTCGTTCATCCCGCGCGCGGCCAACTCCGCCAACGCGCGGAACGTCCTCACCGGCTACCTCGCCGTCGACTCGGACGCCGGCAGCACCAAGGGTGAGAAATCCAGCGCGTACGGCAAGCTGCGAATGCTCGTGATCGACTCGGACACCACTGTGCCCGGTCCCGGTCAGGTGCGCAGCACGTGGGATTCCGATCCCACCGTGTCGGCGCAGTTGAACGTGCTGAAGGTCTCCACCGGTCAGTCCGACGTCATCAACGGCAACCTGCTGACTCTTCCCGTCGGTGGCGGACTGCTCTACGTGGAACCGGTGTACGTCCAGTCGAAGGGGTCCACGAAGCTGCCCTACCTGCAGAAGGTCCTGGTCGCGTTCGGTAATCAGGTGGCCTTCGAAGACACTCTGAGCGAAGCCCTGGACACGCTGTTCGGTGGCGACTCGGGGGCCCAGACGGGGGACAACAACGTCAACCCGACAACACCGGATGAGCCCACATCGCCCACGGGGAACGGCACGACGCCGACCCCGGCTCCGACCACGAGTCCCTCGCCGAACGAAGGCGGCACGAACTCCGGCGTCACCGGCGAGCGCGACGCCCTGCTGCAGGAGGCCGCGGACGCCCTGAAGGCGCGCGAAGCCGCCATGGCCAAGGGCGACTGGACGGCCTACGGTGTTGCGGACAAGCAGCTCACTGATGCCCTCGAGAAGCTGATCGCGCTCGAGGGGAAGTGACCGTCGAGTCAGCGTCGAACGGGGCGCCCGCTGCTGCGGGCGCCCCGTTCGGGCTTTCGGAGTCGACCGGTCGGGAAGACGGCGACCCGGAGGCGGTGATGTCCGAGCTGCTGCGCGCCGTCCGGGAGTTCGGCGGGGCCCACGAGCGCTTCGCCGGCGCGCTGAAGCACGAGATGACGATGAACGCCAACGACCTGATGGCGCTGCGACTCCTGACCGGCCGGGAACAGCTGGGGCAGCGGGTCACGCCGCACGAGATCGCCCATCATCTGCGGGTCTCGACCGCCTCGACCACCAAACTGCTGGATCGTCTGGTGGAATCGGGGCACGTTCGCCGCGTGCCGCATCCGTCCGATCGCCGCGCACGGGTCGTGGAGCTGACCGCCGCCGCAAGAGCCGAATTCTGGGCGCTGTTCGCCGTACGGATGGACGGCGTTCGGGCAGCATTGGCCGACGTGCCGGCGGCGGAGCTGACAGCCGCCGCGGCCGTGATGCGGCGGGTGTCCGCCGTGCTGGATCCGGGGGACTGACGCGGACGATCGGCGATCTCCACGCAGGCCGCGCTCGCCCTCCGGATCGGAGAAAGGCAGAAGGCCCGGATCATTCGATCCGGGCCTTCTTCTCGTTGCGGGGACAGGATTTGAACCTGCGACCTCTGGGTTATGAGCCCAGCGAGCTACCGAGCTGCTCCACCCCGCGGCACGTCTTCTAACCTAACACGGTTTCAGGCCGGAGCCGTGCACGCGTGGCAGCTCTGCCCCGTGCGAGTGCGGCGTCAGCGGGACTCACCCGAATGGTGACCGCCAGCCCAGACCGACGGCGGCGACCGCGAAGGCCGCGAAGTACAGGATGACCAGGGCGAGCACCCCGAGCACCCACCACCACGCGATGCGCCGCCGCCGCCGATGCGCCCGAATGCTCAGCGTCAGCACGCCGGCCAGAGACAGGAGCGAACCCCACAGTGCCAGCTGCGAAGAGGCGCGATACCATCCCCAGTCGCACGTGGGGGTCGTGCCCACCGGAACATCGGCGCACGGCGCACCCATCGCCCCGAGCCCCACGGCGAGAACGAGGTAGGCGCTCAGGGCGAGGTAAGCGACGGTGGCGAGGACCATCACCACGGCGAAACCGACGGTGCGCGCTCGGGTGGCGGCAGGTGCCGATCGGGTCATACGCCACAGCATAGGCATCCGCGCCGCACCGGCGCGCCGATACCCCACGCGGGTGTGGCCGATCCGTTCGATTCGGGAATGGCAGAAGGCCCGGTTCCTTCGAACCGGGCCTTCTTCTTGTTGCGGGGACAGGATTTGAACCTGCGACCTCTGGGTTATGAGCCCAGCGAGCTACCGAGCTGCTCCACCCCGCGGCACGTTGAACAGCCTATCACCGCAGGGGACAGGGGGCCGCATCGGTGCGGAAGCCCGGGCGTTTCCCGGCTATCGTGAGAGGCCGAGGAGAGGAAGTCCGTGAGCGAGATCCTGGTCGCGGTGGCGCAGTTCGCGCCCGGTCCCGACGACAACCTGCCGGTGGTCCGTGACCTCGTGAGCCGAGCAGCGCGCAGGGGAGCGCGACTCGTCGTCCTTCCGGAGTACGCGTCCTGGTTCGCCAATCCCTTTCCCGCGGACCTGGCCGCACACGCCGAGTCGCTGGACGGCCCCTTCGTGGCGGCACTGACCGAGGTCGCCGCGGGGTCGGCCGTCACCGTCGTCGCCGGAATGCTGGAGGCCGCCGGCGATGGTCGCGCACACAACACCGTCGTCGCGGTCGATGCCGGAGGGCTGCGCGCGCGGTACCGCAAGGTGCACCTGTACGACGCGTTCGGTCAGCGGGAATCGGACCTGATCGCGCCCGGCGCGCCGACGGATCCGGAGACCTTCGACGTCGATGGCATGCGGTTCGGGCTGATGACCTGCTACGACCTCCGCTTCCCGGAGAGCGCCCGGGCGCTGGTGGATGCCGGAGCCGACGTCCTGCTGGTTCCGGCGGAGTGGGTTCGCGGCCCGCTCAAGGAGGATCACTGGGAGACCCTCCTGCGGGCGCGGGCGATCGAGAACACCGTGTACGTCCTCGCGGCGGATCACACTCCGCCCGTCGGCGTGGGACGCTCCGCGGTGATCGATCCGTCCGGCATCCTGCTGGCCTCTCTCGGAACGGAAGCCGGCGTCGCCGTGGCCGCCGTCGGGACCGAAGAGATCGGACGCGTCCGCGCCGTGAACCCGGCACTGGAACTGCGTCGTTACCGCGTCACCCCACGGGACTGACCCGAGCCGGGGCGGTCAGGGGCGTTACAACCGGGACAGGCGGGCGGCAGCCTCGCGGATGACGGGAAGGCGCTTGCAGGCGGCGAACCGGACGAGGGTTCGCACGTCCGCCCGCTCGCCGGGACGGACGAATGCGGTCATCGGGATCGCCACGACGCCGACGCGCTCCGGGAGTGCGCGGCAGAACTCACCGGCATCGGTGGCGCCGACGTCGCCGGCGTCGGCGACCGTGAAGTACGTCGCGGCCGGCGTCGACACCGTCATGCCCGCGGCCCGCAGGCCGGCGCCGAGTTCGTCACGGGCGGTGCGCATCTCCTCGGCCAGTCCGGTGAAGTAGTCATCGCCGAGGCGCAGTCCGGCGGCCATCGCGGGCTGGAAGGGCGCACCGCCGCTGTAGGTCAGGAACTGCTTGACCGCGAGAACCGCATCCACCAGGTCCGCGGGCCCGGTGACCCAGCCGACTTTCCACCCCGTCGTGCGGAACGTCTTGCCTCCGGACGAGATCGACAGCGTCCGCTCCGCGGCATCGGGGAGCGTCGCGATGGGCACGTGACGCGAGCCGTCCAGAACGAGGTGCTCGTAGACCTCGTCGGTGACGATGAGGGCGTCGTGCTTCTGCGCGAGCCGGACGATCTCCGCCCGCGCCTCGGCCGAGAAGACGGCGCCCGTCGGGTTGTGCGGGTCGTTGACCAGGATGATCCGCGTCGCGTCCGTGACCGCGTCGGCGAGCGCATCGAGGTCCGGCTGGAAATCCGGCCAGCGCAGAGGCACCGTGCGCAGGGTGGCGCCGGACAGGGCCACGCACGCGGCGTATGAGTCGTAGTACGGCTCGAACAGGACGACCTCATCCTCGGGACCGGAGACCAGACCCAGCAGCACGGCCGCGAGCGCCTCCGTAGCGCCGGCGGTGACGAGCACGTCCGTGTCCGGATCCGTCATCAGGCCGTACCAGCGGTGCTGGTGTTCGGTGATGGCCTCGCGCAGTGAGACGTCGCCACGACCCGGTGGGTACTGGTTGACGCCCGACGCGATCGCTTCCCGCGCCGCCTCGAGGACCTCTGGCGGGCCATCGCTGTCCGGAAAGCCCTGGCCGAGGTTGATCGCCCCGGTCTGCGCCGCGAGAGCGGACATCTCGGCGAAGATGGTGGGGGAGCCGGTGCCGTCCGCCGAAAGGAGTCCGGCGCCGGCGGCGGCACGGCGCCACGCGCCGGGAATGGTTCGCATGCGGCCCAGGTTAGTCGCATAGGCGCGTCGCACCGGCGGCATAAGCAATACACAGACTCCGAGGGCAATCTGAAGGAGCTTTCGGAGAAGGAGCAATCATGAGCGACAACAGCGACCCTCGTCCCCAGGACGCTTCGGTCAACAATTCGGCCGCCAACCCGGCGACCTCCGGCCACACGCAGCCCACCATCCCGCTCCCCGCGGGCGGCGCGGGATCGTCATCCGTCCCGCAGGCTCCGACCCCGCAGGGGCCGTCCTTCCCGGCGCCGACCGCGCACACCTCATCCGGCTACGCCACGAACGGCTACAACGGCAACGGCTATCCAGCCACCGGCAGCGGCTACACCGGAAACGCCTACGGCAACGGTTACGCCAACGCCCCGCAGCAGCCCACCTACCAGGCCCAGCCGCAGTACGTCGCCGGTGGCCACACCACGCACCCGCAGTACGGCGCCGCGTTCGGTGCAGCCGCAGGCCGCCCGGCCGCGGCCACCGCACCGCGCCCGGCCAAGCGCAAGGGCCTCGGTGTGTTCGCCGGTGCCCTCGTCGCCGTAGCGGTCGTCGGCCTCGGAACCGGCCTCGGCGGAGCGTGGGCCGGCAACCAGCTCTGGGGCGGAAACGCGGCGGCCACGACGCAGGGGCCCTCGAACGTCACCATCAACAACCCGGACAGCGTGAACGCCGTCACCGCGGTGGCCGCCAAGGTCACCCCGAGCGTCGTCACCATCTCCGCCACCGCTTCGACCGAGGCCGGCACCGGTTCCGGTGTGGTCCTCAGCAAGGACGGCTACGTCCTGACGAACACCCACGTCGTCACGCTCGGCGGGGAGACGTCGGATGCCACGCTCAAGGCCACCACGACGGACGGCAAGATCTACAACGCGAAGGTGGTCGGGCTCGACCCGACATACGACCTCGCCGTGATCAAGTTGGAGGGTGTGAGCGATCTCACCCCGATCTCGTGGGGAGATTCGAACAAGCTCAACGTGGGTGACCAGCTCACCGCCATCGGTGCGCCCCTGGGCCTGGACGACACGGTCACCACCGGTATCGTGAGCGCGCTGAACCGCTCCATCTCGATCCAGTCCTCCGCGGTTCCGGAGAACTCGTCCGGTGACACGCAGCAGACCGATCCGAACCAGCAGAACAACCAGAACGGTCCGTTCCAGTTCGATCTGCCGGGCCAGTCGCAGCAGCAGTCCACCACGAAGACGATCTCGATCGCCGTGGTGCAGACGGATGCCGCCATCAACCCGGGCAACTCCGGTGGTGCCCTGGTGAACCGTGACGGTCAGGTGATCGGTATCAACGTGGCGATCGCCTCGACCGGGTCGTCGAGCTCCTCCTCGAGTGAGTCCGGCAACATCGGCGTCGGCTTCGCGATTCCGTCCTCCGTCGCTCACCGCGTCGCGGAGCAGCTCATGTCGAAGGGCTCGGCCACCCATGGCCTGCTGGGCGCGAGCGTGACGGACGCGACCGCGGAGGCGAACGCCACCCAGGAAGGTGCACTGATCCGCTCCACCAGCGCCAACGGTGCGGCCGAGAAGGCCGGACTGCAGGCGGGCGACGTCGTCACGGGCGTCGGCGACGTGCCGATCCAGAGCGCCACGGACCTCACCGCTCAGATCCGCGCCAACGCCGGCGGATCCACGGTGAAGATCACGTACGTCCGCAACGGCAAGGCTCACGACGTCGAGGTCACCCTCGGCACGATGTGACCTGATCGCTCCACCGAGAACTGGACGCCACCCCGCGATAGGCTCGCGGGGTGGCGTCCTTCTCGTTCGATGCGGGCAATGCTCAAAAGCTCGTCCGCATCCCGCTGTATCTGGCGGGAAAGCTCGCGACCCTGGTGATCCCGCGTGAGCGGAACTGGGTGTTCGGCTGCGGTGCGGGGATCGGTGACGGCCCGCTCGCGCTCTTTCGCCACGCCCGGAGCCAGGGTGTGGTCCCGGTCTGGCTGGTCGAGAACGACCGCGATGAGGCGGACGCCCGTGCGCTCGGCATCCCGACGATCCACAAGCACTCGATCCGGGGATTCTGGGCGACCGCCCGGGCCGGAGTGATCGTCGTCTCGCACGGACTGGGCGATGTGAACCGGTACGCCGTGTCCGGTGCGTTCGTCGTCCAGCTCTGGCACGGCATCCCGCTCAAGCGCATCGGCCTGGACTCCCCGGCGACGGTTCGCAGTGCTCTGCTGCCGGACTCCGTCGCCATGCGGCGGCTGCTGGGCATGCTGTACCGGCGCACGGTCAGCGCCATTCGCGTGCTGCCTGCGGCATCGCACCTGGTGCGCGGACGGCTGGAATCGGCCTTCGGTCTTCCCGATGAGAAAGTCCTGGTCACGGGCGAGCCACGCGTGGACGTCCTGAGCGCGGGCGACGCCGCCACCCGGTACGCGACCGCGCGAGCGCTGCTGGATACCGTCGTCGGCCCGCTGCCGGACGAGGTCGTGCTGTACGCCCCGACGTGGCGGGACGGTGAGGCCGATCCTGCGGTGCCGTCCGCGGCGGAGTGGCAGACCATCGACGAGACGCTGAGCCGACAGAACGCGGTGCTGCTGATCCGCTCCCACCCGCTGGGCGCCGGCGCGTACACACCGCCGTTCGCCACCGATCGGATCCGGCTGCTCGGCAGCGACGTGCTGCGGGACGTGACGCCGGCGTTGCCGGGGCTGACGGTGCTCATCACGGATTACTCGTCGCTGGCCTACGACGTCGGCCTCGTACCGCTGCCCGCGCTCTTCCTCGCGCCCGACGAGCAGGACTACGCCACCCGGCGCGGCTTCTACGGCCGGTACCGGGATGTCGCCGGCGACGACGTCGCGGCAGACTGGTCGACCGTGATGGCGCAGCTCGACGCGCTGCTGGCCGAGCCGGACGAGCGCGCCCGGCGCCTTGCCCGGTCCGAGCGCATCTCGGCTCGCGTGCACGCGTTCCGGGACGGCGGTAACACCGCTCGTGTGTACCGTGAGATCGTGCGGCGTTTCCCGCGTGCGCACGGGGAGGGGAGACGATGACGCACGCCGAACTGCGCGGCGATGTCCTGGAGGTGTTCGGGACGGGGGCGGCTCCGGATCACGTTGCGCTCGTCGGCGCCCGCGCCCGGGTGGCCGGGACGGTGCACACCGGAGCGGACGGCTGGAGCGTCACGATCCCCCTGCGCGCGGCCCGCTGGGGTGGGCCGGAACTTCCCGTGCCGGCAGGGGACTATCGCCTCGAGGGCGTCACCGTGGCGCCGGCGATTCCGGTGACCCTTCTGGACACCCTGCGCATCAGCGCTTCCGGCGACCGGGTTCGCATCGACGCACCGATCGATCCGGCGTATGACAGTGGCGAGGGCCAGGCCGCCCTGGAGCGACGCTACGCCGCCCAGACCGGAGACGTGTTCGAGGACGCCGTCTTCTTCGAGAGCTTCTACGGACGCAATGCGAGCTGCAATCCGCTCGCGTTGGACGCTGAGATCGCTCGTGTCGCCCCGGGGGTGACCCGCTACTGGAGCGTGGTGGACCTGTCGGTGCAGGTGCCGGAGGGAGCCGTTCCCGTCGTGGAGGGCTCACCGCAGTGGTGGCGTGCCCGCGGTACGTCCCGTCTGCTCATCGTCAATGACTGGCTCCGCCGTCGGTACGTGCGACGCCGTGGGCAGCGCGTGCTGCAGACGTGGCACGGCACTCCGCTCAAGCGTCTCGCGCTGCACCGCCCCGGCTTCGACCCACGCCGCACCGTCGCCGTCTGGCGGGAGTCGCGGCGCTGGGACGCGCTGCTCGCCCAGAACCCCTACGCCGCCCGCATCCTGCGTTCGGCCTACGCGTTCCGTCGCTCAGTGTGGGTCGAGGGTTATCCGCGCGACGACGTGCTGTCCACGGGCGACGGTGCCGCCACGCGGGCGGCACTCGGCATCGCTGCCGACGAACGGGTGATCCTGTTCGCCCCCACCTGGCGGGACGACCGCGAGCACATCGTCGACTTCCTCGATCCGGTCCGCCTGGCCGAGGACGCCGATGCGGTGGTCCTCGTGCGCGGCCACTCCCGCACGCTCCTGCCGGGAGAGGACGCGCACGGCCCCCGGGTGATCGATGTCACCGGGTATCCCGACACCTCTCAGCTGATGCTGGCGGCGGACGCGCTCGTGACCGACTACTCATCGATCATGTTCGACTTCTCCGTCACCGGAAAGCCCATGTACTTCCTGGTGCCGGACATGGAGCACTACCGCGGCGAACTGCGCGGCTTCTACTTCGATCTCGCCGAACTCGCGCCGGGCCCGTTGGTGCGCACTCACGATGAGCTGCGGGACGCGCTCGCCGCCGAGGATCAGGCGGCGTTCGCTGAGCGCTACCGGCGCTGGCGCGCGCGGTTCAACCCTCGCGACGACGGCTCGGCCGCCGAGCGGGTCGTGGCACGCCTGCTCGATCAGGGGTGGATCGGCGGCTGATCCCGCCGCCGGTCAGGGCAACGGCGTGTTGCGGCCACCGAGTCGCGACGTGTCCACCGTCTCGCCCGCACCGCGAACGATCCCGGCGAGAAATCCGGCGCCCCAGGCCAGGTGCATCGTGGGGAGCACGGCCGCCGTCCAGACCTTGTCCCGCAGGGTGTCGCCGCCGCCGGATCGTGAGAGCGCGACGGCCAGGACCAGCAGAACGTATGCGATCAACGGCAGATAGAGGACGGAGAGCGCGATCGAGAGCAGCCCGTGCACCACACCGGTCAGCTGGAGCACGGCAAGTACGAGTGCCAGGACGACCAGCACCAGCAACGCCGGCGGAGCGAAGAAGCGAATCGAGTTGCGTCGGCCGAAGCGCCGCACCAGTTCCGCGCGCCACGTCCCGGTGGCGAAGAACTGCCGGACCAGGCGGGTCCAGCTCTCCCGCGGCCAGTACGTGACCGACAGCGCCGGGTCGAACCACACGCGGTAGCCCGCCTGGCGGATGCGCAGGTTGAGCTCCCAGTCCTCGCCACGGCGGATGGACTCGTCGAAACCGCCGACCTCATCCAGAACCGAGCGACGCATGACGCCGAGGTACGCGGACTCCGCCTCGCTCTCGGCGCCGCCACTGTGGTACGCGCCGCCCCCGAGTCCCACGGGGGAGTTGTACGCGCGCGCCACGGCGCGCTGGAACGGCGTGCGGCCCTCCGCGTGCATGATGCCACCGACGTTGGCGGCACCCGTGCGCTCCAGGGTCGCGAGCGCATCGCGCGCGTAGCCGGGGTCGAGTTCGGAGTGGGCGTCCACCCGGATCACCGTCGGGTAGCGCGATGCGGAGATCGCCGCGTTCAACCCGACCGGGATGTCGGCGCGCGGGTTGTCCACCAGCACGATGCGCTCATCTGCGGCAGCCAGGTCGCGGGCGAGCTCGGAGGTTCCGTCCGTGGACGGGCCGAGGGCGAGCACGAGCTCGCGGGGGCCGTCGACCTCCTGTGCGAGGACCGTCTGCACCGCCCGGGCGAGGTAGTCCCGCTCGTTCAGCACGGGCATGACGAACGACACCCCTGCGGTCGGGGGAACGGGAGGGGCGTCGTGGGCGTCGGCCGGGTCCGGTTCCTCGGAATGCATCCCACGATCATCCCATGAGAGCGAGGTCGGGGTGCCGGTAGGCTGGTTCAGTGAGCATCGTTTCGGACGCGCGGAAGGCCTATCGGCTGCTGACCCGAGCCGTCGCCACACGCTCCTCGGTGCAACGAGTGCGTCGGGAGCTGTCCGCTCGCGGACCGCTGCCGGAGAAGCGTTTCCAGGTGGCCGTCTACTTCGCCGACGGCGACGTGAACATGTACCAGATGCGGCAGTGGTACAAGCCTCTGTCCGAGCTCGCGAAGACGTGGCCGGTCGTGGTCCTGGCCCGCAACGCGCGCGGCGCGGCCGCCCTGCTGACGGAGAGCGATCTGCCCGTCGCCTTCGTGCCGACCGTCGCCGACCTGGAGGCGGCGATCGCCCGCCAGGACATCCGCGTCGTGCTGTACGTGAACCAGAACACCCGGAACTTCCAGATGTTCCGCTACGGCAAGCGCTGGCACGTGTTCATCAACCACGGCGAGTCCGACAAGATGTACATGACCACGAACCAGTACAAGGCGTACGACTACGCCTTCATCGCCGGTCAGGCCGCGCGCGAGCGCCTGACGCGCGTGCTCTGGGACTATGACGTCGACGCTCGCACGCTCGAGATCGGTCGCCCGCAGGCGGACCACTATTCGGGCGCATTGCCGTACACGCCGGACGATCGCACCGTGGTGCTCTACGCGCCGACGTGGGAGGGCGATCGCCCGTCCGCGCACTACGGTTCGATCCGCACGCACGGCGAGGCGCTGGTGGAGGCGCTGCTGCGCACCGGACGGCACCGCGTCATCTACCGGCCGCACCCGCGCTCGGGCGTCGTCGACCCGGAGTACGGAGCCGCCAGCGCCCGTATCGTCGCCGCGCTGAAGGCGGCGAACGCGTCCGATCCGGGCGCCCACCACGTCTTCGACGACGGTCCCGAGCTCGGCTGGCAGCTCGCCGCCGCGGACGTGGCGGTCGTGGACATCTCGGCGATGGTCTACGACCGACTGGCCGCCGGGAAGGCCCTGTTCGTCACCCGACCGGTGGACGAACGGGCCAGCGTCGACACCTCCGGCTACCTGTCCGACTGCGAGTGGCTGACCGCGGAGCGCGCCCCGGAAATGGTCGAGGAGGTCGAGCGCGTCCTGCACGACCCGACTGCCACCGCGCGGCTGTCGCTGTGGGTCAAGCACTACTTCGGCGACACGGCGCCGGGAGCTCCGACGGCGAAGTTCCACGACGCGATCGCGACGCTCATGGAGCGGTGGGACGAGTGGAACCAGTGGGAGCTGGAGCGCCGTGACGAAACCGAGGAGCACGACCCGGAAGAGCTCGAAGAGGACGACTGACACGACAACGAGACCCGGGCGCTCGTTGAGGACCGCGTGTTCTGGGCCGGACAGGTCGTCGCATCCGACGGCGGAACCGCGTTCGACATCTGGAGCGACGACGACCCGGAGGACACCGACGTTCCCGCTCCCGCGGTGATCGAGGCTCGGCGCGGAGACAGCACGATCCTGCTGTTCGATGCCGGAGGACGGGGCGGGCCCGACGGCGACACTGTTGCGCTCGTCGACGAAACCAGCGTGACGTGGGCGGAGGCGAAAGCGCTCGGGTTCGACTGAATCGACGTCTGGCCTGAACGATCGCCGCGACGGGCTCAGTCGTCGATGGCGGTCTGATCGGAGGGGCGACGCCGGACGACTCGGCCGGCAGCATCGCGGGCGAAACCGCCGATGCTGCGCGACGCGTTGCCGACCGCGGATGCCGCCGAGCGCATCGCGCCGGCGGTCGCCGAAGCCACCTGGGCCTCGAGCTTCTGCGCGCCCAGCCGCGGGGACAGGTCCTCCGGGAACGTCAGCGGCGGCGGACCGAACGCGGGCTTTGCGGAGCGCACCACGCGCCGGCCGAGGATGTTGTTGCCGCCGGCGCCGATCACCGCGCCGACGCCGAAGGGCAGGGCCTTGCCGACGAAGGACGCGCCACCGCGCTTGGCGAACTGCGCCAGGAACACGTGCTTCAGCCGATCCGTCACCGGACCGAGCGCGGCCCGGGGGAGCGTCTTGGTGACCAACTCGCCCCAGAATGTCGACCGTGTCGCGCCGCCGCCGAACTGCGAGCCGAGCTGCTGGATGAGCTGTGTACCCTCGGTGCCAAGGATCATCGTCATGACGAGGGCTCGGGCGCGATCGGGATCCGACACGCGGATCCCGTGCACCTCAGCGACGGACTGAGCGAACAGGGCGGTCGCCTCCAGGAAGCCGAGCGTCTCCGCTCCGGAGAGAGCCAGGGTCGCGACCGTTCCGATTCCGGGCACGACGGCCGTCGCACCGACGGCGGCACCGGTGCCGGTCACCGCGGCGAGATACCGCCGCTCCAGGATGCGCAGCAGCTGCTCGGGAGTCGCGGACGGGTGACGCAGCCGGATGCTGCGCAGATGCGCGAGCACGACCGGTCGCTGCACGCGCAGGACGCGGTCCAGCGCACGGATCGGGATCGGGTGCTCCGTGGACCCTTCGGGCGGAAGCCCTCCCTGCCACGGCGCATCAGCCGGGAGGGAGTGGATCCGATGGACCTTCTCCGGCATCGAGTCAGACGTAGAGGTTCGCGCGCTCGAGGTCCTCGGCGAAGTCCACCTCGACCGCGTACAGGTCGGAGATGTCCATCGGGACCGTGCGCACGCCGTCCTCGATGATCGCGAGCTCCAGTCCGCGCTCGAAGTAGTCCTGATCGTCGACACGACCGAGCTGGCGAATGAACGCCTTCTTGTCCGCGCGGGAGATGTAGTTGATGCCGACCGCCTCGCCGATTCCGCCGACGACGGTCTTCGACAGCTGGTCGATGAAGCCCTCGGCGCTGAGGGTGTACTTGACCTCTTCGTCGCTGACCTTCGAGGTGTTGACCGTGACGAAGGACTGCTCGCGCTCGATCAGCTCGATGGCGCGGCCGAGCACCCGCGGGTCGAACACTACATCGCCGTTCATCCACAGCACGCCGTCCTTGCCGGTCGCGTTCAGCGCGCGCAGCAGGCTCTTGGACGTGTTCGTCTGGTCGTAGCGCTCGTTGTGGACGTAGTCCGCCTTCGGGAACGCGTCCGCGATCGTCTCGGCGCGGTACCCGACCACCGTGGTGATGCGCGTCTTGGGGCCGAACGCCGCGTGGATGTTGTCGTGCTGCTGCTGCATGATGCTGCGGCCGTCGTTGAGGACGGTGAGAGACTTCGGCAGGCTGCGGCCGAGTCGCGAGCCCATGCCGGCGGCGAGGATGACGGTCTGAATGTTCACTGCTTATCGCTCCTTGGGAGTACGTTCATGGTCGGTTCACCGACGAGACACACCCTTGTGCGAGCTCCATGTTAGCGAATACGGCCTGTGAACTCCGGGAAATCCCAGATTACCGTTGCTTGATCGTGACGGCCCGGCCTGCCGACGCCGCCGGGTGACGCGGCGCGTCACGCGGTGCGCGGTGCTCAACGGCGGTTGATAGGTTGGGGTGGTGACGGACGCGCAGGAATCTTTCCATGATCCCGCGGACGCCGCCTCGGGGGGCGAGCGGGACGCGCCGATGAACGCGCCCGAAACCTCCGCCGGACCACAGACTTCCGGTCCGGAGCCGGCGGCCGCCGACACGAACAAGCGTCCGGTGCGGAAGCCCGCCGCCTCGGCCACGAAGAAGGCCGGATCCGCCGCGAAGCCGACGCCCACCGCGAAGAAGTCGACAACCGCCGCGAGGTCGACTTCCACCGCGAAGAAGTCGACAACCGCCGCGAGGTCGACTTCCACGGCGAAGAAGACGACGACCACGAAGACCACCGCGAAGAAGTCGCCGGCCGCCTCGGCCCGCCCGAGCGCGTCGTCTTCCTCGACGACGACTTCGCCCGTACAGTCGAAAGGGACGGCTCGTGCGGCATCCGTGGCAGAGCCGGACGGAGGGGGCTCACGGGTGGCGAAGGACACCGCAACAGGCACGACGACATCTCGCGACGTGACGGACGAGCGCGGTGGTGCAACACGCGCCACGGCAGCGCTCACCGATGCCGGCGCGAAGGTCGAGGTGCCCCGCATCGAGGTCGACCACAGTGTCGACCTGCAGCGCGGAGGCGACTCCGCGACCGTCGCGACCCCACCGCCGCCGCCGCGCAAGCGCACCCCGGCACGCAAGAGCACGGCCAAGAAGAAGGCGCCGGCGCGCAGCACTCAGCCGTCCGCAACGGATGAGCCGGGAGCCGACACTTCGGGGACGACCGCGTCGGTGGAGACCGATGCTGCGGTGTCGGAACCGCAGACTCCGGCTTCCGTCACGGACGCGGCGGAGTCCGACGACGTCCCCGTGACGCACCGGCCCATCGAGGACATCACCCCACACGCCGACGGAGCGGAGCCGGCGGACGACGACGCATCCGACCCGACCGAAGCTCCCGCGGAGCAGAACGCGTCGGCGGACGACGCCGTCTCCATTGCGCCCGCGTCGGCGCCGGAGGCTTCCCGAACCGCCCCGACGGAGACCGACCCTTCGACGAGCGAGGCTCCGGCGGCGACCGCACCACGTCCGCAGCGGCGCGCTGCAGCGTCCCCGACGTTCGTGCCCAAGCCCTCACCCAAGGTCGACCCGAGCGCCGCAGCACTGGTGGCGCGCGGTCTGCAGAAGAACTTCGGCGGCGTGGCCGCCGTGGACGGCATCGATCTCACGGTTCCCGCCGGAACGTTCTACGGGCTGGTGGGTCCGAACGGTGCCGGTAAGACGACGACCCTGTCCATGATCGCGGGTCTGCTGCGTCCGGACTCGGGCACGATCTCGGTGTGCGGTGTCGACGCCCGCAAGGACTCCCGCGCCGCGAAGCGGCTGCTCGGTGTGCTGCCGGACCGCTTCCGGACCTTCGATCGACTGACCGGCCGCCAGTTGCTGCACTACTACGGCGTCCTGCGCGGGCTGCCCGCCGCAGTCGTGGACGAGCGTGCGGCGGACCTCGCGCGTGCGTTCGATCTGACCGACGCCCTGGGACGCGTGGTCTCGGACTACTCCGCCGGAATGACCAAGAAGGTCATGCTCGCCGGTGCACTGATCCACACCCCACGACTTCTGGTCCTCGACGAACCGTTCGAGTCGGTGGATCCGGTCAGCTCGGCCGTGATCCTCGAGATTCTGACGTCCTACGTGTCCGGCGGTGGAACCGTGATCCTCTCCAGTCATGGCATGGGCCTGGTGGAGAAGGTCTGCTCGCGCGTGGCCGTGGTCGTCGGTGGCCAGGTGCTCGCCGAAGGAACCGTGGACGATGTCCGTGGGGGCGTGTCTCTCGAAGAGCGCTTCGTGGAGCTCTCCGGCGGACTCGGCGAGGTGGAGGGGCTGGAGTGGTTGCACACGTTCTCCGGCTGAGGCTGGACCTGCTGCTCGGCTCCTTCCGCGGCGAACGCTCGCGGGTCATCCGCACGGTGCTCGGCGGTGCGGTGTTCATCGCCGCCATCGTGGCGGTCGTGGTGGGGCTCCTGTCCTTGCGCGAAGACACGGTCGCCGCGACCGCTGCCGTGACGGTGTTCGCCGGATCGGCTCTGGTTCTCGGGATCGTGCTGGCTCCGATGATCGCCGGGTTCGAAGATCTGCTGGACCCGCGGCGGTTCGCGCCGTTCGGGCTCGCACCGCGCCCGCTCGCCGTGGCGCTGCTGCTGGCGGCGCCCATCGGCGTCCCGGCGATCGGCCTGATCGCGGTCTGTGCGGTCTTCGCCGTGGTGTGGTCCGAGCACGGGGCCGGCGGGCTCGTCTCCTGGCTGTCGGCCCTGCTCGCGCTGGCGACGTGCCTCGTCGCGACGCGGGTGAGCATGGCCTGTGCGGCGCTGCTGCTGCACGGCCGACGCACGCGCGAACTGACGGGTGTGATCATCCTGGCGGTCATCGTCGTGGTGGTGCCGGTCGCCGTCTTCCTCGGTTCGCTGGAGTGGGGCGGGATCGTGCCGCCGCAGCTCGGTGAGGCCGCCGACATCCTCGCGCTCACGCCGCTCGGTGCGGCCTGGGCGATCCCCGGCGCCGTCGCCGCGGGGGAGGGTGGCGTCGTGGCGCTGATCGTCGCCGTCGCACTGCTGACCCTCGTCCTGCTCACGTGGGCCTGGTTCGCTCTGGTCGCCCGGATGCTCTCCACGATCGAGCGCCCGATCCTGACCCGCGAGCGCGGTGGACTCGGCTGGTTCGCGGTCACGCCGGGAACCCCGGCCGGCGCGGTCGCCGCACGCAGTCTGGTGTACTGGATGAAGGACCGTCGCTACCTGGTGAACGTCATCGTGGTACCGATCGCCGCGGTCGTCACGGTCGTCCCGCTCCTCATCGCCGGCGTTCCCGCCGACCTCGCCTCCTTGCTTCCCGTGGTGCTGATGGCGCTGTTCCTGGGATGGATGCCGCACAACGACGTCGCCTACGACTCCACCGCGGTGTGGCTGCACATCGTCAGCGGCGTTCGCGGCATCTCGGACCGGCTCGGTCGGCTCGTGCCGATCGTGCTGTTCTCGGTGCCGTTGCTCGCCGTCGCGGTCTCCGTCTCGGTCATGCTGCACGGGCGGTGGGCCGTGCTGCCGGCCGTGATCGGCGTGGTCGCCAATCTCTTCCTGGCCGGTCTCGGGCTGTCCTCGATCTCCTCGGTGGTCGCCCCGTATCCGGTCACGCGCCCGGGCGATTCGCCGTTCCAGCAGCCGCAGCGCGCGGGCAGCGGTGTCGGGTCCCAGGCTCTCGTACTGCTCGGGGCCATCCTGTTCAGCCTTCCCTCGATCGGGTTCGCCTGGATCGCGGTCACCTCGGACGTCTCCGCGGCCTCCGACGCGCTCTGGGCGGGACTCGGGGCGGGCGTCGCCGTCCTGGTGGTCGGCCTTGCGATCGGCGCCCTCCTGTTCGATCACCGCGGCTCGCGGATCATGGAGTTCGCCGAGGCCGCGTGATCCGATCCGGCCCTCTCGGGCGGGGTTATCATGGGGCGATGAGCACGCCACTGGACCGCCCCGACGAGGGTGGCGTCACCACTCTGGACCGCGAACTCGAAGAGCTGATCCGTGAGGAGACCATCGAGCCCGGTGACCACGAGCGCTTCTCCCACTACGTCAAGAAGGAGAAGATCCTCGAGTCGGCGCTGACCGGAAAGCCCGTCCGCGCCCTGTGCGGGAAGAAGTGGACGCCGGGGCGTGACCCGGAGAAGTTCCCGGTCTGCCCGACGTGCAAGGAGATCTACGAGTCACTGACCAAGTGACCGGGGGCGTTCCGCGCCTCTGACCTCGGCCCCGCCTCGACCTCTCGCAGCAGTCGCAATCGGCTGATCATGCGGGCGGCATCGGGCCGCGCGGTGGCGGTCGCGACGAAGTCGTCGCGGGAGAGCGCGGAGCGGACGTGCAGGGGAACGTCGAGATCGCTCAGCACGTCCACCAGCGTGAGGAATCGTTGCTGTGCGTCCGGTGAGGTGCGCGTGAACGACGGCACATGCGTGAGTTCGAGCGCGCCGTGCTCGCGCCCCCATGCCCGATACTCCGTCGCCGCCGTGGCGGCGCCGCACAGCTGCTCGAACGTCGCGCGCAGGGCGCCGGGGCTCGCAGCCGTGACGGTGAAGTCCCGGCCCCCGTGTCGCACACTCGTGAAGGTGGTCGGCAGCGGTTCGGTCAGCGTCGTCCAGGTGCCTGTCGCGAACCCGTGCCCGGCGGGCCGCGCTTGTCGGCGGTGGTCGACGCCGTCATCGATCGGGATGACCTCGAGATGATCCTCCAGCAGCGTGATGCACGGCAGCATCAGCTCGTGCCAGAGCGGGGAGGGGAGCAGCTCGCCGGGCGCGAAGTTCGACGTGGTGATCAGCGTCGCGCCGCGTTGCAGCACCGCCTCGACCAGGCGAGTGAGGAGAATGCCGTCGCCGGGGTCGTGGGCGTGGAATTCGTCGAACACCACCACGTCGGCCTCGGCGGTGACCGCCGCGACGGCGGCGATCATCGCCGCGGTGCCGTGCCCGTCCGCTCGCGCGCGGAACAGCGCGGATTGCAGGTCCACCAGCAGTCCGTGCACGTGCACGCGCTGGACGGACGCGTCCGGCACCGCCTGGATGAAAGCGTCGATCAGCCAGGTCTTGCCGCGCCCGACCGGCCCGTGCAGGTACAGGCCCCGCGTGGGCACACGACCGGCGCGCAATTCGTCCCCGATGCGCCCGAGGGCGGCCGCGGCGGTGCGTTGACCCGCGGTCAGGGCGAACCCGGCGGTGCCCGCCGCGGTCGCGATGGCGTCGGTGACGCCCGTCATCGACTCACTTCGCGTTGACGAAGACCGTGGGGATGACCGGGTCGGACTTGCTCAGCGCGAGTCCGCGCACCGGCAGCTCCTCGCGGACCATCGCGTGGTGAGCGCGTGCCGCGGCGGTGCCGTCGACACCCTCGTGGGCGGCGTCGATCTCGCCGTGGTCGACGAAGACCACCTGCAGGGCACGTGCGTCCGGATGATCCGCGGCGGTCTGCACCTTCTCGAAGCCGTCGGAGACCGCCACCAGCTCACTGGTCGCCTTGCCGCGTTCGAGCGTGCGGAAGGCCGCCTTGCGGCCACCCAGAGACGCCTTGTCCTGAGCCTTCTTCGCGACCGCCACCCAGGCGCCGTCCGTGTCCTGACGGGCCACGAGCTTGTAGACCATGCTGGCGGTGGGGTAACCGGAACCCGTGACGACGGAGGTGCCGACGCCGTACGCGTCCACGGGAGAGGCGGCGAGGGATGCGATGGCGTACTCGTCCAGGTCGCTGGTCACGGTGATCTTCGTCTTCGCGGCGCCGAGGGCGTCCAACTGCGCGCGGACTTCGCCGGCGACGATGGGAAGGTCGCCGGAGTCCAGGCGTACTCCGCCGAGGTCGGTGCCGGCGACGCGGATGGCGGTCTCGACACCGGTCGTGATGTCGTACGTGTCCACCAGGAGCGTGGTGCCGACGCCGGACGCCGCGATCTGGGCCCGGAAGGCCTCCTCCTCGGAGTCGTGCAGGAGGGTCCACGAGTGCGCGGCGGTGCCCATCGTGGGAATGCCCCACGTGCGGCCGGCCTCCAGGTTGCTGGTGGCGTCGAAGCCGGCGATGTACGCGGCGCGGGCGGCGGCCACAGCGGAGTACTCGGCCGCCCGTCGCGCGCCCATCTCGGCAAGGGGTCGATCCCCGGCGGCGAGGGACATGCGCGCCGCGGCCGTGGCGACTGCGGAGTCGTGGTTCAGGACGCTCAGTGCGATGGTCTCGAGGATCACGGCTTCGGCGAAGGTGCCTTCGACGGTGAGGATCGGCGAGCCGGGGAAGTACAGCTCGCCCTCGCGGTAGCCGGTGATCGTCCCGGAGAAGCGGAAGTTCTCGAGGAAGGACATCGTCGAAGCGCTGACGACGTGGTTGTCCGCGAGGGACCGCAGCTCGTCCTCACCGAAGTGGAAGTCCCGCAGCAGCGTGAGCAGCCGTCCCGTGCCCGCGACGACACCGAACCGGCGCCCACCGCTGAGTCGCCGGGAGAACAGCTCGAACACGCACTCGCGGTCGGCGGTGCCGTCCTGCAGGGCGGCGTCCAACATGGTCAGTTCGTAGCGGTCCGTGAGCAGGGCGGTGGATCCGGTCATGCGCAGAACTCTACCGTCGCGGCGGGGGCGGAACCCACCGGGTGACGGCGTAGGCTGGATCATCATGTCTGACGCGCCGATCGGGATCTTCGACTCCGGAGTGGGCGGGCTCACCGTCGCTCGTGCGATCGGTGACCAACTCCCGAACGAGTCATTCGTGTACATCGGCGACACGGCCCGCACGCCCTACGGCCCGCGCCCCATCGCCCAGGTGCGGGAGTTCTCCCTCGAGGTCCTGGACTCGCTGGTCGCGCACGGGGTCAAGATGCTCGTGATCGCCTGCAACACCGCCTCGGCCGCCGTGCTGCGCGATGCGCGCGAGCGCTACGACGTGCCGGTCGTCGAAGTGATCGGACCGGCCGTGCGGACGGCGATCTCCACGACCCGCAACGGCCGTGTCGGTGTGATCGGGACGGAAGGGACCATCACGAGCGGCGTCTACCAGGACATGCTCGGCGTCGACGCGCGGTTGACCGTCTTCGCGCAGGCCTGCCCGCGCTTCGTCGAGTTCGTCGAGGCGGGGATCACCAGCTCGCCGGAGCTGCTGGAGATCGCTGCGGACTACCTCGAGCCGCTCCGTCGTGCCCAGGTCGACACTCTGGTCCTCGGCTGCACGCACTACCCCTTCCTCAAGGGCGCCATCAGCTATGTGATGGGCCCGGACGTCTCGCTGGTCTCCAGCGACGTGGAAACGGCCAACGACGTCTACCGCCAGCTCGTCGGGGGCGGTCTGCTGGCGTCCGGTGCCCGGCATCCCACCCGGGTGTACGAGGCGACCGGGACCAGCGAGGAGCAGTTCCTCGCGCTGGCCCGACGACTCATGCGCGGCGACGTCGACCGCGTCCAGCTGGTGCAGACCGGCTCCATCTCCCTTCCTCGTCCCTGATCGAAAGAGGCACCCATGTCCGAGACCGTTCGCGCCGATGGCCGCGCCGTCGACCAGCTCCGCCCCGTCACCATCGAGCGGGGGTGGAGCGCTCAGGCCGAGGGCTCGGCACTGGTCAGCTTCGGTGGCACGAAGGTGCTGTGCACGGCGTCCTTCACGAACGGCGTGCCCCGCTGGCTGACCGGCAAGGGCAAGGGCTGGGTCACGGCGGAGTACGCGATGCTCCCGCGAGCCACGAACAGCCGCAACGATCGCGAGAGCGTCAAGGGCAAGATCGGCGGACGCACGCATGAGATCTCCCGCCTGATCGGCCGCGCACTGCGCGCGGTGATCGACACGAAGGCGCTGGGTGAGAACACCATCGTGATCGACTGCGACGTGCTGCAGGCCGACGGCGGCACCCGCACGGCCGCGATCACCGGTGCTTACGTCGCCCTCGCCGACGCGATCGCGTGGGGACGGGAGCACAAGTTCATCGGGCAGAAGTCCCGGGTGCTGTTCGACTCGGTGTCCGCCGTGTCAGTCGGCATCATCGACGGTGAGCCCATGCTCGATCTGGCATACGTCGAGGACGTTCGCGCCGAGACCGACATGAACGTGGTGGTCACCGGTCGCGGCCTGTTCGTCGAGGTGCAGGGCACGGCTGAGGGGGCGCCGTTCGACAAGCGCGAGCTGGACGCGCTCCTGGAGCTGGGAGTGAACGGTTGCGCTGACCTGCGCGACATCCAGACGCAGGTGCTCGCGTGAGCGTTGACCGCGTCGTCCTGGCCACGCACAACCCGCACAAGGTCGCGGAGTTCCAAGCCATCGTCGCCACGGTGCGTCCGGACCTCACGGTCATCGGCTACGACGGCCCGGAACCGGTCGAGGACGGCGTGACCTTCGCGCAGAACGCACTGATCAAAGCCCGGGCCGCCACCGCCCACACCGGTCTGCCCGCACTCGCGGACGACTCCGGTCTGTGCGTGGACGTGCTGGGCGGCTCACCCGGTGTGTTCTCCGCCTACTGGGCCGGTCATGCGAAGGATGACGTGGCGAACCGCCGTCTGCTCCTGGACCAGCTCTCCGACCTCGCTCCGGAGCACCGTGGGGCGCACTTCACGTCCGTGATCGCACTCACCCTGCCCGATGGCACGGAGCGTACGGTCGAGGGGATCTGGCCCGGGCGGCTCGCGCGCACGGAGACCGGACAGAACGGGTTCGGTTACGACCCGGTGTTCGTGCCGGACGACGCCGACGGAACGCCGGGCACCGGCTCGGCCGCCGAGCTGAGCGCGGAGGAGAAGAACGCGCAGTCGCACCGCTCGCGCGCGTTCGCGCATCTGCTGCCGTTGCTGGCCTCGCTCTGAATCTCACCGAGCACGCCCCATTCGGCGGGGCGTGCTCGCGGACCTGCATCCGTCAGCGGATGCCGCGCCGGGCAGGGGTGGTCGCGTTGATCCGCCGTCGTCAACGGAGGGCGGATCGCCCACGAGGGGCCCCGTCGGAGCGCGTTCGCTCAGTCGTGGTAGCCCTCGACCTCTGACGCCGGGCGCTCGGCGACGCTGTTCGGGTCTTCGCCGAACTCGGCTTTGGCACGACGCTGGCGCAGCAGGTCCCACAGCTGATCCTTCTCGACGTCGAGGGCGCGGAGCCGCTCGAGGTCGGCGGCCGGGCGTTCCGCACCTTCCGTGTCGACCGAGCGCAGCGTGCGCTGCTCGTCGTCGATCGCAGCGATGCGTCGGGTGATCTCCGTGTCGTTCATGCACCGATCCTCTCACCGACGGTTGCGCAGGGGAACGATCGCGCGCAGCAGCGGCGAGCGGACAGATGAGAGGGGTTCTCATTCCCGACTGCGCTGGATCGTGGGGATCACCGCCTCCGGCGTCCTAGCCTGGGAACATGCATGATCACGCGCCTGCAGCAGGGATCCGCGGCGCCGGCAATCGTCGGTTGCTGGCGATCTCGCTGTCCATCACGGCGACCATCATGCTCGTTCAGGTGGTCGGCGCGATCCTGTCCGGCTCGCTCGCGCTGCTGGCCGACGCGGCGCACATGTTCACCGACGCGTCCGCGCTGGTGATCGCCCTGGTCGCGAGCATCGTCGCCGCACGTCCGGCCGATGACCGTCGCACCTTCGGCTACCAGCGCGCGGAAGTGCTGGGAGCGCTGATCAACGCGATCATCCTCGGCGCCCTCGCGATCTGGGTCGGTGTGGAGGGTGTGCTCCGCCTGATCCACCCCGCGCAGGCCGAGGTCCAGGGCTCGCTGATGCTGATCGTCGCGATCGTCGGCCTGATCGCGAACGCGGTCTCGATGTGGTTGCTGAGCTCGGCGCAGCGCACGTCCATCAACGTCCGGGGCGCGTACCTCGAAGTGATGGGCGATCTCATCGGCTCGGCCGGCGTCATCATCGCGGCGATCATCATCCTGCTCACCGGGTGGGTTCAGGCTGACGCCATCGCTTCGCTGTTCATCGCGGTGATGATCGTGCCGCGCGTGATCACGCTGATGCGCGAAGTCGTCTCGGTGCTGTTCGAGTCAGCCCCGGACGGTACCGCGCTCCCGGACATCCGCACGCACATCCTCGGGTACCCGGGAGTCCGAGACGTGCACGACGTGCACGTCTGGCAGTTGACGCGTGGAGCTCCCGTGTTCACGGCGCACGTCGTGGTCGATCCGCAGCTGCTCGCGGACGGCGGACATGTCTCCTTGCTCGCCGATCTGCAGGCATGCCTGGCGGCGCACTTCGACGTGGAGCACTCGACGTTCCAGATCGAGCCCGCCGGCCACAGCGAGCACGACGACGTGCTGCACGACTGAGCGCCGTCAGTCCGTCCGGCGGACGTCGGATGCGGCGATGTCCGTCCGCAACCCGCGCCAACGCGGGTGGCGCAGATGCTCCGACGGACTCCATTCCGCGAACTCGACCTCGCCGACGTGCACCGGCTCCACCCACACGGCATCCGCAGCGTCCGCGGCGGGCACGTCGGCGAAGGGATTCACGTCGGTTCCCAGCGGAGCGAGCAGGCGCAGCAGGGCGTCGGCGGCGGAATCACTGAAACCGGTCCCGACGCGCCCGGCGTAATGGAGGGAGCCGTCCGGCGTGCGGACACCGACCAGCAGAGAGCCGATCGCACCGGCGCGCCCGCCCCGACCCGGGCGGATGCCCCCGATCACGACGTCCTGCGTCCGCGTGAGCTTGAGTTTGAGCCACGCGTCGGAGCGGGACCCGGCGCGGTAGGGCGAACGCGGGTCCTTGACCATCACTCCTTCCAAGTCCAGCGCGCGGGCGGCATCCCACGCGTCGGAAACATCATCGAACACCGGAGGCACGGCGACCGATGCGCTTGCGGCGACCAGGCTCTCCAGACGCTCCCGTCGATCGCGCAGCGGCAGATCGGTGAGGTCGGTGTCGGCGGCAAGGATGTCGAAGAGGAACAACGACACCGGCGTGCGACGAGCTTCGGCGGAGATCGCGGACGCGTCGGTGAGATGCATGCGGTTCTGCAGCAGCGGGAAGCTCGGCCTGTTCGCGCTGTCCAGGGCGACGATCTCGCCATCGAGCACGGCCGAGGTGGCCGCGACCGTCAGCGCACCCGCCGCGGTGAGCTCGGGGTAGCGGGCGGTGATCTCCGTCCCGTTGCGTCCCCAGATGCGCACCCGCCCGCCGTCCCACCCGACGATCGCGCGGATGCCGTCCCACTTCATCTCCACCCACGGCGTCTGCCCGGTCCGGGTGGCGGCGGCGGTGCCCAGGGCGGGGGTCGCCGGCGTCGCGAGCATCGGTGCGACGTAGTGCGCCGCGGCACCAGCCGCGGAGCTCGCGGGTGGCGACGGGGGAGGGCTCAGCGGGTCGTCCTCATCGTGCGGAACAACGGGGGACCCGTCCGGCTGCGCTCGTCCGTCCGCGGTCCGCTTCATGCGGCGCAGCAGCCAGGTGGAGCGCTCGCCTTCCCCGTCCGTGCGGATCAGGACGATGCGGACGCCGTCGGCGGGACCTCCCGGGCGCCCGTGCAGCGTGACGATGATCTCGTCCTCGCGCCATTTCTCCTCGTCGTACGTGCCGCGGTCCCACAACCACATCCGTCCGGCGCCGTACTGGCCGCGCGGGATGTCGCCGGCGAAGTCGAGGTACTCCAGGGGGTGGTCCTCGGTCTGCACGGCGAGGTTGTTGCGCGTCGAGGTCTCCGGGAGGCCCTTGGGCACCGCCCAGCTGACCAGCACTCCGTCGTGCTCGAGGCGCAGATCCCAGTGCAGGGCACTGGCGTGGTGCTCCTGGATGACGAAACGCCGTTCGCCCGTGTCCGTCGCGCGGGGTGTGGACGGCATGGGTTCGGGGGTCTGCGCGGAGCGACGCTTGTCGAGGTATGCGGCCAGGCGTGGTGAGGCCGCGTCCAGGCTCGCGAGGAGGTCGCCGTTCCGGGCGACCCGTCCCAGCACCTCGGTGAACTCCAGCTGTGCGAGGTCGGGGTCGGTCAGCTCCTCCCACGTCCGGGGGGCGGCGACGAACGGCCGTGCTGTGCCGCGCAGGGAGTACGGCGCGATCGTGGTCTTCTTGCCGTTGTTCTGGCTCCAGTCGATGAACACGCGACCCGCCCGCCGGTCCTTGGCCATCGTGCTGACCACGAGGTCCGGCTGGTCCGCCTCGATCGCCCGGGCCAGCGCGTGCGCGACCTCCGAGACCTGGGCGCTGGTCTGCGTGCCGTCCAGGTGGGCGTACAGGTGGATCCCCTTGCTGCCGCTGGTGACCGGAAAGGGTGTCAGGCCCATTCCGATCAACAGGTCGCGGGCGATCATGGCGACGGCGGCGCACTCCGCCAGTCCGGCGCCCTCGCCCGGATCCAGGTCCAGCACCAGCCGGTCGGGATTGCCGCGTTGCCCGGCGGCGTCGAAGCGCCACTGCGGGACGTGCAGCTCGAGTGCGGCGAGCTGCGCGAAGTGGACCAGCGCGGCGGCGGAGTCGGCGAGCGGGTAGTCCTTGTCGCCGTCGCTGTGCGCGATGGTTCGTCGGAGGAGCCAGTCCGGCGCGCCGGGTTCGAGTTGTTTGACGAAGAACGGCCGCTGCGGGTCTTCCGCCGTCCCCACCCCGTGCGGCCAGCGCTTGCGCGTGACCGGACGACCGGCCACGTGCGGCAGCAGGACGGGCGCGATCCGCAGGGCGTAGTCGATCACCTCGGCCTTGGTGGTTCCGGTCGCGGGGTAGAGCACCTTGTCGAGGTTCGTCAGGCGGAGGCGTCGGCCGTCGACGGTCGTCACCACCTCGCCCGCTGCCATGGCCCGACCTTATCCCGGTGCCTGCCTGACGAGGCCGGGATTCGCGGGACTTGTCGGCCCCACCGGGCCGGTGTGTACTGGGGGCATGCGATCCATCTGGAAGGGCGCCGTGACGTTCGGCCTGGTCAACGTCCCGGTGAAGGTGTACTCCGCCACGGAGGACCACGACGTATCCCTGCACCAGGTGCACGCCGCCGATGGCGGACGCATCCGCTACCAGCGCGTGTGCGAACTCGACGGCGAGGTGGTGCCGTACGCGGAGATCGATCGCGCCTACGACGACGGCGTGCAGACGGTGGTCCTGACCAAGGACGACCTCGCGGCGCTCCCCGCGGAGCGCACGCGTGAGATCGACGTCGTGGAGTTCGTGCCGAGCGACCAGGTCGACCCGATACTGCTGGACAAGCCCTACTACCTGGAACCGGACTCCGCGTCGGCCAAGGCGTACGTGCTGCTGCGGGAGACGCTCAAGCGCACGGATCGGACGGCGATCGTCCGGTTCACCCTCCGGCAGAAGACGCGCCTGGCGGCGCTGCGCGTCCGTGACGACGTCCTGATGCTGCAGACGCTGCTCTGGGCGGACGAGGTGCGCGTCGCGCAGTTCCCCTCGCTCACGGACGACGTGAAGATCTCGGACAAGGAACTGGAGCTGTCCGCCGCGCTCGTGGACGGGTTCGCGTCCGATTTCGAGCCGGCCGCCTTCGTCGATGAGTACCAGCAGGAGCTGCGCACGCTCATCGCGGCGAAGCTGGAGCAGGGCGATGCGATCGACACCGAGGAGACCTTCGGTGCCCGCGCGGAGACCGGCGGTGAGGTCATCGACCTGATGGCCGCCCTGCAGGCCAGCGTGGAGCGTTCGCGGGCCGCGCGTGAGGCGGCCCAGGAGCGCTCCGAAGCGGGCTGAGTCAGCTCTCCGGGGTCGCTTCGGTGGCGGCGGCATCCTCCCGCGCGTTCTTGCGCGCCTTCCGCCGCTCGGAGAAGTAGTGCCAGGCTGTGATGGCGATCGAGCCGACGACGGCGGCGAGCAGGATCACGTCGATGTACTGGGCCACGAATTCGCCGAGACCCGGGATGAATCCGATGCCGTAGCCGGCCATGGTGAGGCCGAAGCCCCAGAGGATCGCGCCGATGAAGTTGTACAGGCTGTAGCGCTTCCACGGCATGTGACCGACACCGGCGGCCACCGGTGCGAAGGTCCGGACGATCGGAACCCACCGGGCGATGATGATGGTGAGCCCGCCGAAGCGCTCGAAGAACGCGTTCGTACGGGTCACGTTCTGCATGCTGAACAGGCCGGAATCACGTTTCTCGAACACCGCCGGCCCGCCCTTGTGGCCGATGTAGTACCCGACCTCACCGCCGACGAACGCCGCCAGCCCGATCAGCAGAGCGACCCACCACACCGAGATGCCGAAGACACCGTGCGGGGCGACATCGCTGCCGTGCGCGAGAAGCCCGGACATCACCAGGAGCGTGTCGCCGGGCAGGAGGAAACCGATCAGCAGTCCGGTCTCGGCGAAGATGATCAGGCACACCACGAGCAACGCCCACGGCCCGGCCGCGGCGATGATCGCCTCCGGGTCGAGGAAGGGAATGAGTCCGGCGTGAACCACGGGTGATGTCCTGTCTTAGAGCGACCGTCGTCCGGGAATGGTCGATGGTCGTGCGGAAGGTGGGACTCGAACCCACACGCCGTGAAGCACAGGAACCTAAATCCTGCGTGTCTACCGATTCCACCACTCCCGCGTCCCTCGATTCTAGTTGTTCGCTGTGGGGCGTTACGTGCCGGCCAACCCGCACATCCGCCGGGAATCAGTCGGATTCCGACGGGGCGGAATGCTCCACCGTGGCTGTGGGCGCGCGCTGCCGTCACCGGGGGAGGACGTCTGAGCGGGCGGCAGAACGAGTCCGTGCTCGTCGGCAGCGAGGACGAGTCGAGCCGCATCGGGACTCCGGACGTCGTGCGACGCACCGAGCACGCGCGCGGACTGTGGACGGGCGAGGCGACCCAGCGCCGGTGACCGCATCATGGGCGCCATGCATGCCATCGCCACCGCCGTCGCGGACCGTGTCCGTGCCCAGTTGCGCAGCGAGGAGTCGGACCCGCGTCGGGACCCGGCCCGCGCGCACGACCTCGCGCTCGCGGCCGTCCGCGCCCACAACGATGTGGCGGCGGCCCGCGGGCTCCCGCTCGTGGAGGACGAGTCGGCGTGTGTGCGGACCGTCATCGCCGCCGTCGCCGGGTACGGTCCGCTGCAGCCGTATCTGGATGACCCCGCGATCGAGGAAGGAACGACGCTGTAACACGCTCAGGTTAACACGTTGTGAGGGGTCGCTGTGGTGGGCGTGACGGTGGCACCGCGTCCACGCAAACCGTCTTGCGCGCTTCGACTTGCGGGCGATGATTTTCCTGGTCAGACGCGGTTTTGATGCGTGCTAGCTTGTCGTTTAGGGCGTGGTTTCTCGCCGGTCCTGATCTGAGAGGCAAGCGGCATGATTCGTTTAGACGCGGTGGAGAAAGTGGTCGGTAGCAGCGTGGTTGAGGAGGGTGCGCGGGCGTTCGTCCATGACGTGCGGGAGGACGCCGCAGAGCTCGTGGCGTCATCGGCGCCATTCGATGTCGTCATCGCGCCGCGCCGGGCCGCGTTGATGGTCGCCGCGGCGGACCTGATCGAGGCGCTCGTCGACGTCCACGGTGGTGTGGACGGCCTCGTCGGGGCGGCGGCGCTGGGGCTCGACGTGAGCGGCTGCCTGGAGTACGTGCTTTCCGTCGCGGTCGATGAGGAGGTCGCGCGTATCGCATAGAACGACTCGGATCGCTGGGGAGTGAGGGCGCTGTCAGAAGGGCGCGGAGGCATCGTTGGCGTGTGCGCCGCGCACGTGGGCGAACGCGGCGCGCGGTGACATGCTCGCGAGGCGGGCGCGGGCGGCGGATTCGGTCCCGCCGAGTGCGATGCGGTGGGGGAGGTGCTCGACGAGTGCGACGTCGGGATAGAGGGCGCGGTTGTGGTTCCAGACATCGCACGGTCGCGGAGCCTCTCGACGCCCGATGTGGCCCCCTGGGCAGCGAGGAGCGGTCTCGTAGGTGGCGTTCCATCTCTGCGCTCCGATCACGATGAGGTGGGCGTCGAGGTGCGCGAGTACGGCGGTGCGCAAGCGGTGGCCATTCGGGTCGTCGGCGCGGGCCTCGTCGACCGGGGCATCCGGGATCGGCTCGCTAGTGGTGGACCGGATGGCGGCGACGACGGCGTCGTGGTGGGCGAACTGGCTGGGCCCGGTGCGGAGAGCGCGGCGGCGCGCTATGTCAGGCCCGCCCGTATGCGCCGCGGGGAGGGCGGGAGACTGGGCAGTCGTCGGAAACGCGGGGGAGGCGAGGAGGCGAGTGAATGGCGGGCGTACCGGCGCCCGTCGCGTCAACAGGGGCTAGGTCGCGCGGTGAAGGTAAGCGAGGAGTCCGGGGTGTGCGGCTATGACCTTGGCGGGTTCGATTGCGATCACCTCGGCGGCGAGCGGCGCTCCGGAGTCAAGGAGCTTGGCGAGGCCGGGTGCCATGCCCTTGTTCCAGTGGCCGATAATCTGCCCGTCGACGTGCACGGCGACGGCGTGCGGGTCGTGCAGGTTATCGGGCTCGCGGACGAGTTGCGCCGGGCCGAGGCGGGTGACGCCATCGTAGTAGGACGTGCCGCGCACCTTGACGCCCCAGATGCCGAGGTGGCGGAGCTGGCGGGCGTCGACGTTGACGCGCTTGCCAGTGGTCGTCTCGATGAGCCAGAGCTGTCCGTCAGTCTCGGAGAGCCGGAGCGGCGGCATGCCGTCAGCGCCGACGATGAGGAGTGCGGCGAGTTCGCTGCTGTCGAGGTAGCCGCGTGGATGAGGGCGGCGCGCGCCGTCGTCCGCGGAGGCGGTGATGGTGAACGTCACGGGGCGTGCCTCGGTGGCTGTCGGCGCGGGGGATACCGGGCGGGACAGACCGAGCGCACTGCGGATGGAGTCGAGTAGTCCCACGCGCGCCATCCTAGGGGCCGCCGGAACGACGAAACGCCCCCGCGGTCTACGAAGGCGACTAGGGCGCTCTCAGGATATTCCCAGGAAGTATTGGCGTTACGTCTGAAGCGGTTCGTACGAGCTCGTATGGGTCCGTAGCGGCTCGTATTGGTAGCCATCTACGACAGTGGGATCGAGGGTTCCGATAGCCCGCCTGCTCGACCCGGATTAGTGTCACTTTTCGCCGGTAAACTAGACGTGTACGAAGGACACCCCGGGTAATCGCTTGGGGTTTCTCCTAGCGGGCCGGGGTGGGGTGCCTTTAATTTGCGGTTGCAGGCGCATCGATCCTACCTGCTCTGGATGAGAACGGATACCGAATGCCGTTTTCGTTCGGAGCGTCGGCCCCCGTGCCGTAAGGACTGATGTGGAAGAACGAACTGGTGTTGCGACTGGGGGTTCCCCGAGCCTGAGCCTGTCGCTTGCAGACGAGTTGTTGCGCGCCGTCGCTTTGAGGGCGGTGGTGGGGTGGCAAGCACTCGCCACAGGGCGCGTGCGTGTCGATCATGGCGACGTTGATTCGCTTGGCCCTTGTCCGAACGACGATGAGCACGTCGCTGTCCTCGGTTCGGCGTGTGCAGAGTGTGGCACCTTGGCCTAGCCCGCCGAACTGTCTAGGTCGCTCCGTCCCCCGCGAGGAGGGGCGGGGCGGCTGCTCCAGCGCTTAGCGACAAGGGCGGCGCCTGCGGCGGAGGCCGAGGAGCGGGCGCGGATGGTGTCCATCGCGGCTTTGTACTGCCGAACCTCGGTGATGAGCGGTTTAGCGACGATCTGGCCCTGGGAGCCCTCGACGGTGAGGCCGTTCTCGGTGATGTGGGCCTGCATCGTGTCGGCCTCGCTGAGGAGGTCGCAAGCGGCGTAGAGGGCGCTTAGGGTCGACTTTTCGAGGTCGGGGGTGGTCCTCGGTGACCCCGCGGAAGGTGCGTTTTGCGGCGGCGCTCCAGGAGGTCCGGGCGCGGAAGGCGGTAGCCACGGGGCCCCCTTTCGGGAACGACGAAGGCCCCCGATGCCCGGGGTGGCGGGCGAAGCGGGGGCCGTGCAGTGCTCGGGCTGGCGTCGAAACGGTAGTGTTTGGCGGTGACTCAGATTGACGTTCTCTTCGATGATGTGACCGTCGACGGGCGGCGGCGCAGGTTGGTATCGGTTCACGGTGAGCCGGAAGCGTTGTTCGGGCCACTGCTCGCGGCTGCGGTCGGTCGGGAGCCGTCGACCTGGTTCTACCTCGCTGTGCCCGCGAGCGTAGACGCGCCGTCATTCACAGCGGTCATCGATGCCGAGGCGACTATGGGCGACCTTGCTGCCCTGGCCGATGGGGAGGAATTGCCGGTAGACGCCGGTGGCCGCGGCGGCGGAAACATCACGCTGGTATCAGATCTGATCACGGCGGCCCTGAACATCGCAGGGCTCTACGCCCTGCTTAGGGGCGGCGTAGCGATCCTGTATCAGGCGATCAACCGACCGAAGCGAGACGAGTCCAGAGCATGGCTCACGGCGGACGGCGGGTCTGGCAGTGAGCCGTCTCCTGAGCTGCTGGCGATGGTGAGGCGGTATCCGGAGTACGGACTCTCTGAGGTCGAGAGGGCCTACAACCTGAGCACCGAGCAAGCGGCGAGGCTGCTGCGCGCCACAGGGTTTGAGAAGGTGCCGGACGGCCCGCACACTTATCCCGATTCGTGGCGTCGATTGGCGCAGAAGGAAGCACCCGGGCCCGTCGACATTGACGAGGACTAGCCCGGGCCCTGGTGGCGCTGCGGTCCGACGGGACGAACGTCACGGCGTCAAGATCGGGCCCTTGGTGCGCACCACGCGGGGAAGAGCGTGACCGCTAGATATTCGAGGCGCTGTACCGTCGGCGGGTTTGGCGGAGGCTGAGGCGGGCGTGTCGCTCGTGGACCTGCGTGATGCGGAGCGGTCGACGATGGCGACGAAGTCCGGGGCGGACACGCGCAAGCGATGGGCAGCTCGCGGCGCAGGCATGGGGTTAGTACGGTGGCGATGTCATGCTCGGCCTGGTCGTGGGAGCCGGGGCGGCGGCTGTACTAGCGCCGTTGGTCAAGCGCTGCGCGATACCGGGCGGTCGGGACGGGGCGACCCGATGGACTTCCCAGAGGAGGCGGCGCGCGGCGAGGGAGGTGTCGCCGCACTCGGCAGCCATCCAGTCGCCGCGCGTGTGCTGGTGAGAGTGCGCCCACCGGACGGCATCAAGATATGCCGGGTCGGCGCGCAGAGGAGTGCGGTCATCGTCGAGCGAGCGCAGGGTCGCGAAGACGTCGGCGGGTGTGCGCCAGCCTCGGGAGGAGTTGGCGAGGGTTGGCGGCCTCATCGGGTGGCCCCGCCGTGACGCTGGCGAGCGAGCTTCTGACCAACGGTTGTGGGCGCTATCAGGCGGGCGAGGATGCGCGCGGCGGCCTCCCGGGAGAGGCGGGACTCTACTGTCGCCGGATGCACCACGGCCTGACCAGTGGAGCCGGTGGCGACGTATCCGGCTCCGGCGGCAACGGCTTGGAGGGCATATGCCGCGGTCAGGAGTTCGCATGCCTCCACTAGCGAAGAGTGAGATGCGCCGGAGAGGGTTGGGGACTCGGCGAGGACGGCGTCGTAGGTGTCGGTGACGGCATCGGGCCAGTGGAGGGGGTAAGCGGGCGAGGTCATCAAGAGACCCTTTCAGGGTGTGGGAACGGTGGAAACGCGTGAGGGGGGGCACGCTTGACCGGCAACGCTGTGCCGGAAAAACAGACTTCTGCGGACGCATGAAGAAAGACGCTGTGCCTCTCCGGCCGGAAAAGAGGGCGGCGGGGAGGGGAGCCCCACGTCGCTGGCGTGCACGCACAGGCGTGTGTGCGCGCCAGCGTGGGCGGACGGAGGTAGGGGCCGATGGCGAGGGGGAACTATGCGCTGTGCCGCTACGCTCAGGGCATGCGGCCATACAACGAGGCGGACTGGGCCCCACCGGGATTCCTTCGCGGCTACACCTTCACCCTTGATACGGGCCGTGACGACTACGTGATCGAGGCAACGCTGACGGTTCCAGCCTTCGCTGGAGATTTCTCGGCATTACTGGTGCGCCGAGTGGGCGGCCCCGTGGAGGCCGATCACGAATATCGGCGCAACCTGTACGCCGCAATCGGCGAGGTAGCGGTCGTCGCGGCCCAGGTAGAAACGCTCCTGAAGCGTCTCATCATGCTGATGGCTGATGCCCCCAGCGGCTACCTCGCGGACGCCGAGGGCATGTTCGGCAAGCTCGAAGACACCGCACTGCGGTCGGCGAAACGCGTCGTCAAGGCTGGGTCACGCGACCCGGAGAGCCAGGGGCGCGCGGTGGGCATCATAGAGGCCGTCGAATGGGCCAAGCGCGACAAGCTCGGCGAGCGCCGGAATGACATCGTTCATGGCGTGTGGTGGGACTATGCCGGAGTGGGGGTCGTATACGCCCGCTTCAAGCTGAACGGTGAATCAGACCTGAGGTACGGGACGACCCTGGACCACATTACGGACGTTGCCGCGGGGATGCGTGAGTACGCCACGCGCCTCGAAGCTCTCGTGGGGACGCGGTGGCTTACGGCGTACCTTCCGCGCGGGGGCCCGCAAGAACCCAGCCCGTTCGCGCGGGCGAAGCTGGCCGCGCGCGCAGTTGGAGCTTCGGGAGCCGAATCGGCAATTTCCGAATCGGCGACGGCGGGGCCCTCGGGCTGAGCCGAATATGGGCGCGCGGACGCATGGGCGGTTGGCGCGGGCCAAGCCGCCCTTGACCTCCCGGTCCGTACAGATGCGGGGGTGTTCCGGCGATCCAGGTGGCTCGTACGCCGTCGGCATACCTGGCCTGCAGCTCCTCGTTGGTGGGGGTGCGCCCCGCGCCGACAGCCCTGGTCGGCCGGGCGCTCACCGCGTGTCGGAAAGGCGACGTCGCGCGGTGCGGCGAACGACGTGGTGCTACACGCGCGAGAGGGCGGCAGTGATGGCCTGGGCGACGTGGGCGGCGTTTTCGGCGTAGGCATCGTCCGTGTCGCCGCGGACAAGGGAGATCAGGTCGTGATCCGCGAGGACGGGGTGCGCGCGGAGGGCTCGCTCGCGCCGGAGCTCGGCGCGGGTCGCGGCGAGCTCAGTGGCGAGCGCTACCCGGTGGATATCAGAGGCGGCGGTGGTCGTGCTGGACATTGGGGGCTCCTGGGGGTGTGGGTGGCCCGCCCCCGCTCGTGGTTCGAGCACGGACAAGGGGCGGGCGTTGGAGGCGGCTAGCCGCGGATTGCTGCGACGATTTCGTCGGGGGACGGCACAGGCGGGGCAGGGATAGGCGTGCCGTGCGGGCGCCCAGCCAAGCTGTTGGCCCGGTCGTCGCTGCGGACCTGGACGGCCTGGGTAGGAGTGAGGCCCTGGCGGGATCGGTGAAGGTGCCACAGACCCTCGGGCGTCAGTCGGGCGGCCTCGGCGCGTTCCTCGAAGAAGATGCGCGTGTGCGCGTCGACTTCGGCGAAGGACTTGGGCGCGGGGTGGTCCTCGACGGCATTGGCGACGATGTTCGCGACGGCGCTGTCAGTGATGCTCATTCTGCGGTGCCGTCCGCGGCTCGCGACGGGACGACGCCGCTGTTGACGTAGTCGCCGACGCTAGCGAGGAGGTAGGCGCGGTCGTAGAAGACATTGCGGAGGTCGCGCTGACGTCCGATGAGCCTGTCGAAGTCGTCCCGGTCGTGGAGCGCCTGACGGAGTCCCTCGAAGGCGGCGACGGCTTTCTCATGAGCGGCGTCTCCGAGTGCCTCGTGAGTGGCGATGAATTCCGCCGAGCGCATTCCAGTGCTGACGTGGTCGTGGAGCGCACGGTAAGCGCGTTCGCGGGCGCGTTCCTTGGCCTTGACGGTGTCCCGGGCGACGCGGTAGGAATCGACAGCGGCGTCGAAGTCGGCCTTGGCGACGCCCTCCTTGGGGCGGTTCGCGGGGTCCATCAGATGATAGGCGCTGAGGGCCTTCGCGGCAGCGCCCGCATCGCGGCCCGCCTGGCCGGAGTCCCGCCATGCATTGTGGGCGGCGGTGGCGGCGTCGGCGAGCTCCGGAGCGCCAGGGATGGCGTCGAGGATGAAGGTCGGTGGGATGGTGTTCTTGTTGTTGAACAAGGGATGTGCCTTTCGGTTGGGTGAGCGCGTGGTGCGCTCATGAGGGCCGAGGATTGGCGAGGGCTTGTCGCGGTCCTCGGGGTCGTGCGGGGCCCGTGGCGGGCTTTTGTGGGGTCCTGCCGTGCGTTCGTTCAGCGTCGGCAAGCTGGGGGCGTCATCTGGGCAGAAGCGTCACCGTGCCGAGGGCCCAGGGGGGGCTCTCCTTGGCCGATGTGCGCGCAGGGCTCTGCCGCAAGGATGGGGCGCCGGCTGGGGCGTCGCCGAGCAAGGCCCGTTAGCAGCCGCGGAGGCAACATGGCGCAGGCCTTCGAAATCGTGCCTGCCGATAGCCGAGTCGGTGTGGGCGTTCATGGCGTTGCCTTGCGCGCGCTCGGAGGTGCCAGGGAGCGTGTGGTCGCCCTTCTGGAGCGCCCGCGGGCGTGGCTTGGTCTCGACGATTTCTGGGGCGGTGTGTGGGCACCTGGCGGCTGAGGTCTTGCTCAGTCGTTCGGAGTCCGCGGGGGTGTGTGCTGCCCTGGCCTGGGAAGGGAAACGGGCCCTTCGTGGGGCCTACGCCGTGCGCCGGAGTGGCGTGACGTTGGCGGGGAACGAGTTTCGGAAGTGCGCGCGCTGGGTGGTGAGCGCCCCGACGGTGTCGCCGTTGGCGAGGCGGTCGCGCTGGCGGGCGTGGCGTCGCTCCTCGGCGGCGGTGGTCTCGTCGATGGCATCGCGGAGTTCCCGGTACGCCTCCGTTTCGGCGCGGATCATCTCAACGGTCACGGGGAGCTCCTTCGGAGTGGCGGGTGGTTCGGTGGCGGTGCGCTCGGCGGCGACGTAGAAGCGGCGCTCATTGCCGGAGCGGCGCTCGACGAGACCCAGGGAGGGGGCCATCTGGACGGCGAGTCGCGAGGCTTCGCGGGGGCCGATCACGGGGGGCGTGAACGGGGGAAGGTCGTAGTCATCGACGGCGACGTCGGCCCAGCGCAAGCGCGGCGGAGCGGAGGGGCGCCGCGGACGAGTTGAGGTGCGAAGGCTCGGTTGCATCCGCTTGCGGTCGTCCCAGTGCGCGCGCTCGATGTAGTAGGCCGCGAGCGTGGCGGTGTGGGCGGTCGCGGCGCTGTCGTTCTCGGCGTGGAGCTCGTCGAGTGCCTCGCGGGCCTCGCGGCTGGCGTTCACGATGGCATCGCGGACGTCGTCGCGTGCGAGGAACTCGCCGGGGGCGAGGTCCAGGGTGAGCGCCGCGATGATGTGGCGCACGAAGTCCTTCTTGCGGTCCTCCAGTGCTCGCCGGAATGTGGCGACGCGCTTGGCGGAGGTCTGCGGCGGGGCCGTCGTGCGCGGAGTTCGTGGCCCGGGCGGTGCGGTGCGCTTGGCGCCCTTCGCGGCGAGGCGGTCGAGCTCGGCGAGAGTCGCCGCGACGATGGCGGCGCCATAGGCGTCTTGGTCGAAGTCGGCGGCGTTCTCAGGGTGTGCGTGGTCGTAGTCGAGGGTCGTGGCGGCGTGGAGCCCCCGGTAGTAGTCGGTCAGCCGGAGCGTCGGCGGTGCCGTGTCGAGGTGCTCGCGTCGGCTCTGGGGCGCGCGGTAGGCGAGGCCGCCGTCGAAGCGCCGGGGGATGCTCGCGAGGGTGTCGCGGACGACCGGCGCGACGGCGCTCGGGGCCGTCTCTTCCGCCGCGAAGAGGGCGGGGGCGAGGAGGTAGCGCGCCACGTGCGCCGGGGAGGGGACCGCGTAGCGGCGCGCGTGGTCGTCGCCAGGATGGAGGAATCGGCCCGTGAAGTAGGCGTCGTCGGCAAAGGCGCGGCGCGCACCCTGTGAGGAGCGCGCGTAGGCGTCGAGGGCGGGGCGAAAGAGTTCGGGGGTCATAGTTGGCTCTCGGTGGTGGGAATGGGAAAACGCTGGCAGGCGTCGGGGTGGTGGTCGCGATCTCGGAGGGTGCAGAAATGACGAGGGCCCCCACCGGGGATCAGACCGGGAGGGCCCACGTCGGACGCTGTTTTGTCTGCCAGATTCCGAGAGCGACCATTAGGGGGCGCGCCGACGGGCGGCGCTGATTGGTTACGAAGGTAGAGACCGCCTGGGGTGTCGGCGGTGCTCAGGAAATTGTCTGGGCGAGGAGTGCCACGGTCCGGCGGGCCACTTGCTCAAGGAGCGCGGGGTCTCCGGCGCGGAGGGCGGCGTCGGCCTCGTCAGCGAGGTGGGCGCGGCGGGCGCGGAGCGCGTCGCGGTGGAAGTAGACGCGGTGATTGGGGGAGCAGAAGCGGCCCGGCTGGGTCAGGGCCGCCGCGGTGCCGCAGTATGCGCACGTCACGCTGTAGTTAGTAGTCAAGTGGGGCCTCGCTAGCGGCGCTACGTAACGCCTATCGGGGTAAAGGAAGCGCCCCGGGCGGCGGGGCGCGCTTGGCGCCCTTCGCGGCGAGGCGGTCGAGCTCGGCGAGGGGCGGCGCGCCGCTGGGCGCGGCCTAGGCGGCGTTGGCGATGGGTATTCGTCTCCCGATTGGGTATACCGCCTGGATGCTCACGGGCGTCGGCGTCGACGTCGGCGGCGGGGGCGGGGGCGGCCCTGGTTGCGTCGTGTAGCCGGTAACGTGACGGATTCTCGCGCCTCATGTATTCCCTCTACTAGTCGTCGTCGACTCTCTAGAGAGAAATAAGGAAACGGTCCAATTTCGTCACGTTACCGGCTAGGCGACGCACGCGGAGGGGGCCAACGCCCGCCACCCCGGCGACGACATCGCGGCGCCCGGGCTGAGCTCAGCGGAACGCCTCCGGGAGGGGCTGGGGCCACATGCCAGGCAGCCGCTCGGCGACCGCCGAGGCCGGGACGATGGCGGCGCCGGGAGCGTTCAGGGCCCGCGGGACGATGATGCCGCGGTCCTCATCGGCGAACGGGAGCCAGAAACCGGCGTGATCATGGAAGAGGATGGCGTCGGCGCGGGCGCCGGGGGCATCGGCGAGGCGGAGCTCGTGCGCGACGCGAGCGGCGGAGTAGCCGCTGTGCTCTCCGGTCATGGGCGAGGGGGCCCAGCGGGAGCCCTCGGGCGGTTCTTGAGCGTGCATGTGAGGCTTTCTTTTCTGATGCGCGGGGGCGAGAGGCGGCGGACGCATTGGCCGCCGCCTCTCGACATTCTGACTCGACGAGGCGGAGGGAGAGCTATGCGGCGTCGCCCTCGGCCCAGACGATCCGCATGCGGTCTCGCGCGATGAAGCGGGCGCCGCTGTAAGGGGCGGCGGAGACGATGACGCGGTCGATGGCGAGCCGGAGGAGCTTGCGCGCCTCCAAGACCGGCGCCGCCTCGATGGCGGGGAGCGACAGCTCGGGATCGAGGAGGACGCCGAGGTCCGCCTCGGGGACAGGCATCGTCGCGAGGGTACGTGTTGCGTGGGCGATGCGATCCTCCAAGAGAGCCGTGATGGTGGCATGGCGGTCGGCGCTCAGCGTGGCGCGAACGTAGTGGTCAGCGTCGGCGGCGTCGAGCCGGGCGCGGAGCGTAGCGAGCTCGCTGAGGAGTGCGTCGCGCTCGGTGCGTGAGGCGGGGTCGTGCTTGGCGAGCCAGCGGTCGGCGACGGCGGCGAGGATCGGATCATCCGGCTCAAGCGCGGCGAGTCCGTATGCCCACACGCGCTTCACCTCGCGTTCAAGCGTGGGGATGCGGACGTTGACGGGTGCCTCACATCCGGCGCTCGTGTGGTCGCGTCGGCGGCATCGGTAGGAGTTGCCGAAGGAATTGCACGAGCGGTCGCACTCTGCGCACCGGAGCATGCCGCCGCCGAGGAGGGTCTCAGGTTGCTTGACGGCACGCATGCCGCGTCCGTATCGCCGTAGGCGGCTGTCGAGCTCCGCGAGGAGCGCTTGCCGCTCACCCTCGGCGATGATGGGAGACTCTCCCTCGGCAAGGAGGGAGACGGTCTCGCCCGTGTCGGGGTGGCGCCACGGGTGAATGTCGCCGCCCTCATAGCCCGCCGCGCGAGCCTCTTTGTGTGCTGGCACGAGGCCAGACAGAGAGGGCGTGCGGATGGCGACTGAGAGGGAGGATGCGCGCCAGAACTTGCCGCCACGCCGGGTAGGGACGCCGCGGTCGTTCCAGTCGCGGCAGATGGCGAGCATCGTCTCGCCCGACGCGAGGCGGTCGCATGCCTCGCGGAGGAGCGGTGCCTCGGTCGGATGCTGGCGGAGCTTTCGGTCTGCACCGACGGTGTAGCCGAAGGGCGCCGTGCCGCCGAGATATAGCCCCTGCTTACGCTGGTGCTCTTTCTTGGCGGTTACTCGAAGCGAGGTGCTGGCGGACTCGGCGCGGGCGAGCTCTGACAGCATGACTATGAGCATGCGGCTGTTGGCGACGGCGGAGTCGAGGTTGTCCTTGAGGAATACGATGCGGCCCCCGGCCTCGTCGAGGGCGTCGAGCACGGTTCCGACCTGGCCCGCGCCGCGGCGGCTCAGTCGGTCGAGCTTCCACACGCCGAGGATGGCGACCTCGCCAGAGGTGACGGCGGCGACAGCGGCGTCAAAGTCGGGGCGCTGGACGCCCGGCTTGTAGCCGGATTTTCCCGGGTCCTTCCAGACCTTGCGGACGGTCATTCCCTCCCGGGCCGCCCAGTCGCGCAGGTCGGATTCCTGACGCTCTAGAGAGTCCTTCCCCTCGCGGTCGATGCTGAGGCGGAGGTAGATGTCGCATTGTGCTGAGTCGGCCATGGTGAGCTCCTTGTGTTGGTTGACGCCCATAGAGACCGCCTGGGGCGCTCTCGGTGCTCGTTACATGGGCGCTCCTTCCGAGGAGCTCTGGATCAATGCCCCCGACCGGGTCTTCGTCGCGACCGACGGGGTGCCGCGACGCCTGCCGCTGGCGCTGAGCGAGCAGGACGTCCGAGATCTCGTGGAGCGGATGCTGAACGCCACCGGGCGACGGGTCGATCTGTCTCAGCCGTTCGTGGACGCGTCGCTGCCCGACGGTTCGCGGCTGCACGTCACTATTCCGGACATCACGCGGCGGCACTGGGCCGTGAACGTGCGCAAGTTCGTCCCCCGCGTCCGGGGCCTGGACGGTCTGGTGGCCGCGGACGCCCTGCCGCTGGCGGTCGCGGACTGGCTCACCGAGCGCATGGCGGACGGGTCCAGCGTGCTCATCTCCGGAGCCACCCACGCGGGGAAGACGACGCTGCTGGGCGCGCTCGCGTCCGCCTCCCCGCCGGAGCACCGCATCGTGACCGTGGAGGAGACGTTCGAGCTCGCGGTCGACGCGCCGGACGTGGTCGCGATGCAGGGGCGGCAACCCTCACTCGAAGGCAGCGGCGCCGTGGACCTGCGCCGCCTCGTCAAGGAGGCGTTGCGGATGCGTCCGGACCGGCTCATCGTCGGCGAGGTCCGCGACGCGGAGGCGCTGGACCTCCTGCTCGCGCTGAACACCGGGGTCCCGGCCGCGGCGACGATTCACGCGAACTCCGCCGCGGACGCCGTCGAACGACTCGCGGCGCTGACCCTGCTGGCCGGACGCAACGTGGACCGGACCTTCGCGCGTCCCGCGATCGCGCGCTCGTTGTCCGCGATCGTGCACTGCGAGCGCACGGCCTCGGGACACCGGCGCGTCCGCGAGGTCGTGGTGCCGCGGGTCGTGGGTGCGGACGTCACCGTGGACTCCGTCTATGAGGCGCCGGCATGACCGTCGTCTGGGGGTGTGTGCTCGCCGCCGGAATGCTCCTGGTCGCCGCGCCGTGGCTGTGGCCACGTCGCGCTCGTCCGGTCCGGTCGGATCGCGGCGGGCTGCGACGACTGCTGGATGAGGCCGGACTCCCCGGCCTCACGGCGACCGTGTTCGGCGCGCTGTCGTTCGCCGCTGCGCTCGCGGTGGGGGCGATGACGTGGCTGATCACGGGAATCGGCGTCCTGGCGCTCCTCGGTTCCGTGGCGGCCGGCTGCGGGCCCGCAGCGTGGGTGCGCGGACGGCGAGCGCGTCGGAGCGAGGCGCGACGCGGACTGTGGCCGGACGTGTGCGATCTGCTCGTGGCGTCCGTGCGCGCGGGCATGGGGCTTCCGGACGCCGTCGCCTCTCTGGCCGACACCGCGCCCCCGGTGCTGCGCGTGGCGTTCGCGGACTACCGCCGGGACCTCGCCGCGTCCGGCCACTTCGATGCGAGCGTGTCGCGACTGAAGGACGTCCTCGCGGACGCGACCGCGGACCGCATCGTGGAGACGCTGCGGATGGCCCGGCACGTCGGCGGCACGGAGCTGCCCACCGTGCTGCGATCGCTGTCCGCGTCGGTTCGTGCGGAGGTCGCGGTGCGCGGAGAGGTGACGGCGCGGCAGTCCTGGGTGCGTGGCGCCGCCGTCGTCGGGGTCATCGCGCCGTGGGCGATCCTCGCGCTCCTGATCACACGCCCGGAGGGCGCTGCAGCATACGCGACGGGCGCGGGGGTCGGGTTGATCGTCGCCGCGGCCGCCGTGTCGGTCGTGGCCTACCGCCTGATGATGCGCATCGGCCGCCTCCCGCAGCCCGGACGGTGGTTCCGATGACCGGGGCGATGATGGATGCGGCGCTCGCGATCCTGATCGGCGGAGGGGCGGGCGTGGGCCTGTGGTGCCTCCTCGCGACCCTGCCGACCTGGAGCGCGCCGGCCCTCATGCGTCGCGTGGCACCGTACGTGCGTGACGTCACGGATCGAGCCGGTACGTCGTTGCCCACCCGACTCGGAATCGACCCGGCGGCGGGCCTCATCGCCGTCGGCCGTGCCGCGTGGCGACGCATCTGCGCGATCGCGGCGCGGCTGCTGGGCGGTGGGTCAGCGCTGACCGCTCGCCTCCTGTCAGCTGGCTGGGACCTGACCGCGGACGAGTTCCGCGCGCGCCAGGTGGCCGCCGCAGTCTGCGGCGGCGCGGCCGGCGGTGTGGTGGTCGTCGGCCAGGTCCTGCTCGGCGGGGCGACGGCGGGGAGTTCGGCGGTTCCCGTGGCGCTCGCACTCATCGGCTTCGTCGGGTCCGACATGTTCCTCGCGCGCGCCATACGTCGTCGCCGCGCACGCATCCAGGACGAGCTGCCGACCGTGCTGGACTTCCTCGCGCTCTGCCTCGCGGCCGGGGAAGGACTCACGGACGCATTGCGACGCACCGGAGAGATCGGTTGCGGTGTCCTCGCCGGGGAACTGCGGCGGGTGATCCTGGACGTCTCCACGGGGGACGCCACCGCTGTGGCTCTCGCTTCTCTCGTGCGGCGGACCGACGTGCCCGGGGTGTCCCGCGCCGTGGACCACCTCATCGCGGCGCTCGAGCGCGGCGCCCCGCTGGCGGCGGTGCTCCGGGATCAGGCGGCGGACGCCCGCGACGAGCACCGTCGCGCCCTGCTGGAGAGTGCCGGGCGCAAGGAGGTCGCGATGCTCGTCCCGTTGGTGTTCTTGATCCTGCCGCTGTCCGTTCTGATGGCGGTCTTCCCGGGCCTGCGGCTGCTGGAGGCCGGGCTCGGCTGAATTCTCCGCTCCGGACCGGTGCCGGCCGCCCTTCCGGGACACTGGAGGTCGACGGGAGTCAACGCCGTCGAAAGGACGAGGCGAAAATGTCTGACTCGGAGAATCTCGTCGTGGACGGCGCGATCCGCTACGGCTGGATGCGCGCCCGTCCCCGCGTGGCGAACCCCCTCGAGGGCGCTGCCGGGCCGATCGGGTGGTTGAGACGGACACGGCTGAAAGAGTGGATCGGCCTGTTCGTGGCGCACTCGGAGTGGTCGGCGGGGTTCATCCTGCAGGACGCGAAGTACCATCGCGCATCCGATGTGCACGCGTACCACGGGGACACGGACACGCTTGTCACCCACAGCACGCGGGGAGAGGTGAGCCTGCCGGCGAACGCGCTGGAGACGACCTCGAGCGTGTCCGGGCCCGGCTACGACATCCGACTCGTCTTCGGCGGGCCCGGGGGGACGCATCGCATCACGATCGACGTCGCCGCGTCGACGGAGGGACCGGCGATGCGGGGTGAGCTGCTGCTGCACGGCGAGGGCTCCAGCGCACCACTGTCCGTCAGCGAACGGTTGACACGAGGTTCGCTGTACACGTGGAAGGAGACCTTCCCCGTCAGCGGCGAGCTGCGGGTGGGGGACTCGACGATCCGCTTCGAGCCGGCGCGGGACGTCGCCATCATCGATGAGCATCGCTCGTTGCAGCCGTACCGCACCGACTGGACGTGGGGGACTTTCGGTTTCCCCACGGCTTCCGGAATCGTCGGAGCGAATTTCGTGACCCGTCCGCACCGGGCCGGACAGCAGGGAGAGTCGGCGCTGTGGGCGGACGGGGTGTGCGAGCCACTCGGTGACATCACCTTCGTCCCGTCCGGGCAGGACCCGCTCGCCCCATGGACGATCACGTCCGACGACGGAGGACTGGCCGTGGAGTTCACCCCCAAGCGGCGCAAACCCACCGTGCTCAGCCTCGGGGTGTTCGCGATGGACTACGTCATGATGTACGGCTCCTACCGCGGAATCGTCCGCACCGACCGCGCGACCTACGGTGTGCACGACGTGCCCGGGACGTGCGAACGGATGCACGCGCGCCTGTGAGGGCGATCGGTGGCGCGGGGGAGAGGGAAGGGGAGATACGATGCGGGGGTGCTGAACCTCGTCCTTCTCGCCGTCGGCTTTCTGCTGATCGTGCTCGGTGTGATCCTCGCCGCAGCGCTGGGGCTCGGGGCGGTCGGGATCGCGCTGGAGATCGTCGGCGTGCTTCTGCTCGGCGTGAACATCGGCCTCATGATCCACGCGCGCCGCGGGAACTCGCCCCGCTGATCTCTTCCGGCGCATCGCGGCTCCATCCGCCAGATTTCGCTGCACGCTGCCGTGCAGTAGTCGGGCGCCTGTGGACGGTCGGCGCGTGCACCATCGCGGATGACGGACCCTGGGGCCATGCTGACGATGATGGGACGGGCCCGGGAGCTCGCGACGGATGACCGGGGCGATGTCCCCGGCTGGGTACTGATCACGATGATGACGGCGGCGCTCGTCGTCGTCATCTGGGGCAGCGCGAGCGGGCTGCTGGGCGGGCTCGTGCAGGATGCGCTCGACGCCGTGTCCTTCAAGTGATCCGGGCCTCGCGGCCGTCGTCGGAGGAGGGGTCCGCGGTCGTCGAGTTCGTGCTCGTGGCCGCGCTGCTGGTCGTCCTGACCGGGCTCGTCCTGCAGCTGGCCCTCGTGCTGTACGTGCACAACGTGGTGCACGACGCCGCGATGGAAGGCGCTTACCGTGCGGCGCTCGCGGATGCACGCCCTGACGACGGACCGGCCGCGGTGCGCCAGATCGTCGGGCGCGCGGTCGGCGATGGTGTCGTCCAGGACGTGTCGGTGACCACCACGGGTGTCTCCTCGCGTGCGACCGTGGTGGTCACGGTGGTGGCGAGCCTGCCCCTGATCGGAATGCTCGGGGTGCCGGGGTCGTGGGAGGTGACCGCGCGTGCGCCGCGTGAGTCTCTCACGGCCGAGTGAGGCCGCCGGTGAAGCGGGGTCGGCCTCGCTCGAGTTCCTGCTCGTCGGCGTCCTGCTGCTGGTTCCGCTGGTGTACCTGGTGATCACTCTGGCGCAGGTGCAGCAACAGACCCTCGGCGTGGAGAGTGCTGCGCGCAACGTCGCTCGGGTGATCGCCGGGGGAGCGGCGGACGGGTCCGCCGAGGCGATCGTGGCCGGCGCCGTTGAGGAGTACGGCATGGATCGTGATGCGTTGGAGGTGTCCGTCACATGCGCGCCCGCCGGCGCCTGCCCGCGGGCGGGTGCCATCGTGACCGTCCGGATCACGACGATCGTCCCGATTCCTCTGCTGCCGAACCTCGGCTCGGGCATCACCGTCGGTGCGGTCGGTACCGAGCGCGTGTCGTCATGGTTGGGACAGGGCTGATGACGTGCCGCCTTCGGCGGGGCGCTGCGGACGAATCCGGAAGCATGCTCCCGCTGATCATCGGGTTCGGGCTCATCGCCGCGACTCTGGTCATCGTGACGGTCGACCTCACCGACCTCTACATCGCGCAGAAGCAGACCGACGCTCTCGCCGACGCGGCGGCCCTGGCCGGAGCGGACGGCTTCACCCTCGTCGCTGACGGGACCGGTGTTCGCGCGCAGCTCGACGACGCCGGCGTCCGGCGCTCGGCGATGAGCGTCCTGGACGCGTCGCCGCATGATGCGCGGCTCGTGTCCGCCACGACGTCGGACGGGGCCACCTCCTCCGTCACGGTGGCCACACGATGGGACCCGCCGATCGGGTCGTTCGTGGTCCCCGGCGGAGTGACGCTCACCGCTTCGGCCACGGGCCGCACCGCGCTGAACTGATGCTCTCGCCCTCCGCACTTTTCGAGCTTCGGATGTGCCGAAAGCGATAGCGAGCGCCGGGTCGCTCCCATTCGCGGCAGGAGTACCGCGGGCGGTCTCAAGCGGCTAGTGCAACACCGGTGATGTTCTCGAAGAGTACTTCGCGGGGTTTGCGCCAGTCCAGGATGTGTCGGGGGCGGCGGTTGAGGAGGCGTTCTGCTTCGGCGAGATCGGCGTCGGTGACGTGGTTGAAGTCGGTGCCTTTGGGGTAGAAGTCGCGGATCAAGCCGTTGACGTTCTCGTTGGTGGGGCGTTGCCAGGGCGAGTGCGGGTCGGCGAAGAATACGGGGCATCCCGTCGCGATGGTGAAGTCTGCGTGGCGGGCCATTTCGGTGCCTTGGTCCCACGTGATCGAGGCGAACAACGTCTCCGGAAGGCGTTCGATCATCTGTTGCAGAACATCGATCACGGTCGTGGAATCGCGGCTGCCGGGGAGCCGGCCGAGCATGACGTAGCGGGAGCGTCGCTCGATCAGGGTGATGATGCCAGAGTTGTTCGGCCCGACGACGAGATCCCCTTCCCAGTGCCCCGGAACGGCCCGATCAGCGGCCTCCGCGGGCCGTTCACTGATCCGTGCTCCGTCGAGCCACGGCCGGCTGTCGCGACGGGGAAGCTTGGATTGCGGTTTCCTGCCGGCGCGTCCGGAACGAAGGGCCTTGGCAACGGTGAGCTCATGCCGCAACGTCCCGTAGCCCTGAACGTAGAGGGCTTGGTAGATCGTTTCGTGAGACACGTGCATCTCCGGCCTGTCGGGGAACTGCGTCTTCAGCTCGGCCGCGACCTGCTGCGGAGAGAGCTTGTCGTTCAAGCGTGCCACGACCGCGTCTCGGAGCACGGGATCGTCCAGCCGTCGGGGTCGGACTCGTTCCCGGTCTCGCAGCGCGACCTGATGAGCGGCTTCCGCGTGATACCGCCACTGACCGGCATGGAATTTCACACGGTGAGCGCGCAACTCTCGCGAGATCGTCGAGGGCGCCACCCCCAGCTCGCCCGCGATCTTCCGAATCGACACCGGTGGTCTCAGCCCCCGCGCGGCCTGCACGAAGGCACGATCAGCGAGCGTCAATCGCCGATACGAACGCCCCACCGGCGGCGCGACGCGCTCCGCGTCCACACGAGGTCCTCGAACACCACCACCGCGTCCCCTGACCAACTCCATGCCCGCGAGTCTGGCCCACAACGCCACCCCGTAGCGCGATACCCCGAGACCCTCCGCCGCCTCGATCGTCGATGCGCCACGCGCCAATCGAGACAAAGCCACCGACCACACACCCCACTCCACAGCAACCTCCTCAAACGAGGTGTTGCGCTGACCACCTGAGACGGCCGCGGCAGACGTGTCGGAATCGGGAGCGATCCGAGACGACGACGGCCCGCTGCCGAGGGGGCAGCGGGCCGTGGCCGGGAAGAGTCAGCTCCAGATGTCGTCGCCGCGGAGCGTGGCGTCCGCACCGCCGTCGATGTAGATCGTCTGACCCGTCATGTGCGTGTTCTCCTCGCTCGTGAGCCACGCGAGGGCACGGGCGATCACGATCGCGTCGGAGTGGTAGTTCAAGGGCATCGGCACGTTGGCGTCGACCATCGCGCGTCCTTGCTCGGTGGCGAGCAGGTCCTTGGTCATGTTGGTGATGACCGTGCCGGGTGCGACCGCGTTGATCGGGATGTGGTTCCCGGCATACCGCTCCGTGATGCCGACCTTGCGGATCCAGCGGCTCAGCGCACGCTTGGAGGACGGGTAGTTGAGGTAGCCGACCTGCGGGCCCTTCTCCGAGAGCGCCGTGCCGATCGCGAGGGCGCGAACCTCGTCGCCGGCGAGCATGGCCTCAACGAGTTCCGGGGAGTTCGGCTGCAGTGACGCCATCGAGGACACCACGGCGACCCGCGGTGCGCTGGAGGCCGACAGGGCCTCGACGAGGCCGTCCACGAACTCGGTGACGCCGAAGAAGTTCACTGCGACGGTGAGCGGCTTGGGCAGGGACAGTCCGGCCGCGGCGATCACCGCGTCGACGGTGCCGCCGGTCCGGTCCAGGACAGCGGCGACGGCCTGCGAACGTCCTTCGGGGGTGGACAGGTCGGCGGTGATGTCGGAGCCCTTGAGGTCGACGCCGACGACGTTCTCTCCCCGCTCGCGGAGGAGGTCGGCGGTGGCCATGCCGATACCGGAGCCTGCTCCGGTGATCACATACGTGCGTGTCATGTCTTCGACGCTACGCCGGCGGCGATCCGGTGGCCGCTGCTCGGGCCGGAACTATCCGCGACGGGTAGGGGGCGCCCCACCCGGGCCCGGTCGAGGGACGAATCGGGGCACCCATCGGATGAACCCGAGCGCGCCCAGGAAAGCGACGACGCTCATGAGCCCGGTCGCCCAGGCGAGGGACAGCAGGGCCGTGACAGCGGACACCAACAGTGGTGCCAGCGCGCCGCCGGCATCCGTGAGCGTGCGCCACGAGCCGAGGAAGGCCGCGGGATCGCGTTGCGGAGCGATGTCGGCACCGAGGGTCAGGAGGATGCCCGAGGACAGGCCGTTGCCGGCACCGAGCACCATCGCGAACGTCGCGAACCACATGGTGGCGGACGCGAGATCGTGCGTCACCGCCAGCGCGCCGAAGCCCGCGCCCATCAGGAGCATGGCCGGAAGTGCCGCCCACAGGCGTCCGTAGCGGTCCATCACCTGACCGCTGGCGTAGAACAGCGCGAAGTCGATCGCGCCGGAGATGCCGACGATGAGGGCGATCGTGGACGCGTCCATCCCCAACGAGACTCCCCACAGCGGCAGGATCGCCTGGCGCGCCGATCGCACGGCGGACAGGGAAGCGGCCGCGAGACCGAGCCGCAGCAGGACCGTCCGGTGGTTCCACATCGTCCGGAAAACGCCCGGACTGGGCTGGATGACCCCCACCGGGCCGGTGATCGGCTCACCGGTGTCCGCCGGGTCTGCGGGGCGAGCGGTGCGCGGCGGAGGCGCCTCAGCGGCGATGCGCTCCGGATCCGGGCCGAAGGTCACCAGCGCCACCGCGGCGAGCAGGCACACGCCGAGGAACGCGATCGCGGCCCGCTCATCGCCGAACACCCAGATCAGGCCGGCGGCCACGAAGGGCCCGACGAACATCCCGAGGCGGAACGATCCGCCGAGCAACGACAGGGCGCGGGCGCGGAAACTCAGCGGCACGCGCGTGGTCATGAACGAGTGCCGGGCGAGGGCGAAGGCCGCGGCGCAGAAGCCGATCAGGAGCGCCGCAGCCATCAGCATTCCGACGTTCCGGGCGAAGCCGAGCAGCCCGACCCCGACGAGCGCGACGGTTCCGGAGACCATCATGGTGCGCCGTTCACCGAATCGCGCGACGGCCCAACCGGCGGGCAGGTTGCCACAGAGCTGGCCGACCACGAGGGCGGCGGCGACCAGGGAGGACACCGCGATGTCCGCCCCGAACCTGGTGGCGAGGACCGGCAGAAGGGGGACGACCGCGCCTTCGCCCAGGGAGAACAGCAGCGTCGGGCCGTAGATCATCGGCGCGAGCTTGCGGAGGATGCTGCTCGCGCCGATCGGCTCGTCGCTCATTCGCGATCCTCCCTCGCGCATGACGCCGCGCCGGCGATCACACCTCGACCAGCCTAGCGACGCGTGCGTTCACGGTCCGTCATGCCGCGCGGTGCCGGGACGCGGACCGCGACCTGCCGCCGAACCGCCCCGGCGTACCGAGTAGGATCGGAGGGCCATGCTCGACTATGAATTCACCGCGCAGATCGCTGCCGTCCGGTCCACCTTCGCCGACATCAAGGCCGTCGTCGATGTCGACGCGCTCCGCGCGGACATCGCGCGCCTCAGCGAGGAGGCCGGCGCCCCCGACCTCTGGGACGACCCCGAGGCCGCGCAGAAGGTGACCAGCGCGCTGAGCCACAAGCAGGCCGACCTCGGTCGCGTCGAGGGTGTGGAGCGTCGCCTGGACGACCTCGACGTGCTCGTCGAGCTCGCCAACGAGATGGAGGACGAGGACGCCGAGCAGGAGGCTCGCGACGAGCTGGCCGCGCTCGAGAACGTCGTCAGCCAGCTCGAGGTGCAGACGCTCCTGGACGGCGAGTACGACCCGCGCTCGGCCGTCGTGACGATCCGATCCGGAGCCGGCGGCGACGACGCGACCGACTTCGCCGAGATGCTGATGCGCATGTACCTGCGCTGGGCCGAGAACCACAAGTACCCCGTCAAGGTCATGGACACGTCCTACGCCGAGGGCGCGGGCATCAAGTCCACGACGTTCGAGGTGGACGCGCCGTACGCCTACGGCACGCTCTCCGTTGAGGCCGGAACGCACCGCCTCGCGCGCATCAGCCCGTTCGGTTCCGCGGACAAGCGCCAGACCAGCTTCGCCGCCGTCGAGGTCATCCCCGTGATGGAGGAGGCCCAGGAGGTCGAGATCCCCGAGGGCGACATCCGCGTTGACGTGTTCCGCTCGTCCGGTCCGGGTGGACAGTCCGTCAACACGACGGACTCCGCCGTCCGCCTCACGCACCTTCCGACCGGCATCGTCGTGTCGATGCAGAACGAGAAGTCGCAGATCCAGAACCGCGCGGCGGCCATGCGCGTCCTGCAGACCCGCCTGATGCTGCTGCAGAAGGAGCAGGAAGCGGCGAAGAAGAAGGAGCTCGCCGGTGTCATCACCGCGAGCTGGGGCGACCAGATGCGCTCGTACTTCCTCTACGGCCAGCAGCTCGTGAAGGACCTGCGCACCGGGTACGAGGTCGGCAACCCGCAGACCGTGTTCGACGGTGACCTGGACGGCTTCATCTCGGCCGGTATCCGCTGGCGCAAGCGCAAGGACGACGACGACTGACGCTCCCAGCTCCGACACTTCTGCCACCGCAGACCTGTCGGAGGTGAGAGCGACCGTGTGTTGCTCTCACGCGTTGCAGAAATCAGCGACCGGACCTGTCGAAGGTGAGAGCGAGCCGGACGGGGTGCCCGATCACCCCGTCCGCGTCAGCACACCCAGACCGGTCGGTTCCGGCACCTGCGGAAAGCTGTTGAAGAAGGTCAGCGTGACACCGGTCACGGCCCCGTTCGTGCGGCTGAAGACCGCCGAGGACAGCGATCCCGGCAGTGCGTTCTCGCCGACGGGTGCGAACGCCTTCGTGTCTCCGCTCCAGGGTTCGATCGCGAAGGTGTAGCCGCCGTTCGGGCCCATCGCACCCTCCAGCGTGCCGTTGCGCTCGGTCACCGTGAGGGTGCCGAGGTAGTCGCCGCGGTAGGTGCCGACGTAGTCCGAGAGCGGTCCGGACGCCGCCGCGTGCGCGGGCGCGGTCTGACCAGCGAGGTCGCCGGACGGGGCGTTGAAGCTCTCGAACCGTCCATGGAAGGCGTCCACCCAGTCCCGGGTCTGGGCGCCGTACATGACCTGGTCGATGAACTCCTGCGTCACAGCCTCGGGCATGCCGATCGGGGCCCCGTTCGTGAGCACGGTGATGCCGATCCCGAGGTCGGGGACGAGGATCGCCGCGGTCGCGGTGCCGAGGCCGAAGGCGCCGGAGTGGCTGAGCGTCACTCGGCCGCCGGCGGCCGCGTTGACGTTGATGCCGAAGCCGTAGTGGGTCGGACGCTGGTCGAACGTGGTGTTGTGCGAGGTCACGATCTGCGACGAGAAGGCCTCGGTGAGCGGCTCCGGGTCGATGAACTGCGCGCCGTTCAGCTTCCCGTCGGCCAGCACGAGCGCCATCCACTTCGCCACATCGCCGGAGGTCGATGCCATTCCGCCGGCGGGTGCTTCGGCGTCCGGATCCCGGTCGAACAGCGGCTGGAAGGACTTCTCGCCGATGCGCGCATGCTCGATCGCCCGATCCGTCGTCGCAGCGAAATCGGCATGCGAGGAGGTGGTGGACGTCATTCCGAGCGGTTCGAACAGCAGCTCCTTCGCCATCTCCTCCCAGGACTGACCGCGGGACTCCGCCGCAGCGACCGCCCCCGTAGTGAGGCCGAAGTTCGAGTACTGGTACGTCGTGCGGAACGGCTGGAGCGGGATCTGCGCGAGGTGGCCGAGGATGTACGTCCGGTCGAAGCCCAGGTCCTCCAGATCGTCACCGCCACCGGTGGGGATTCCCGTCCGGTGTGCGAAGAAGTCACCGATCGTCGCGTTGGCGGTGACGTACGGATCGGACAGCCGGAATCCCGGCAGCAGCGAACTCACCTTCGTCGACCACGACAGCGCGCCCTTCGACTCGGTGATGGCCTTCGCGACGACGGTCGCGGAGATGGGCTTGGACAGGGAAGCGATCTGGAACAGGGTGTCCTTGTCGACGAGTTCGCCGGTGCGCGTGTCCCGGACGCCGAACGCCCCCTGGTAGACGGTCTTGCCGTCCGAGACGACGGCGACCGAGGCGCCGGGCACTCCGCTGCGCTGCATCGCGTCCTTCACCTGACCGGGCAGCTTCTTCAGCGCAGCGGCGATCGCGTCGGCCCGGTCGGTGTAGAGCGGGAGGACGTCCTGGTTCGGGGCGGCACCGGCTTCCACGGCGAGGGGAGCCGCGGTCGTGCCAGTGCCGCCGGTCGTGCATCCGGACAGCATCCCCATCACGACCACAGCCGCGGTGGCGGTCACGGTCGTCGCCGCGCGGCGGGCGGCGGATCTCTTCTGGACGTGTCGCATCTCGCCATTCCTCCCGTGGGGCCTGCCTCGACGCTAGGAGGAACCGCACCCCCGAACCATGGACCTGGGCCGCGGACCGCACACAGGACGCAGGTCCCTTGCACGCCCGCGCACGGCGAGTACGTTCAGCATCATGGGTACCTTCTCGCCCTGTTCGTCGCGCGCGCGACCGACGCCGCCCGCGCTTCGCGGGGTGCGGGAGGGGTCGCTGGAGCGGGCACTGCTGTTCCTGCTCGTGGTCGGTCTCCTGCTGGGTATCGGGCAGGTGTGCGCCGCCTACGCCTTCTCCGATGCGGGGTGGGCCGCGCTGTTGTTCGGGGTCGTCTACGCGATCTGGCTCGGGGCCGGCGTTCTGGCATGGTGGCGTCGCCCCGGCAACGGCGTGGGGGCCCTCATCCTGCTGGGTGCGATCTCGATCCACCTCGGAGGCATCGCGAACGTCCCGGCGCCGGCGTACGTGCTGATCAACGCGGTGTTCGCCACGATGGTCCTCGCGGTGACCGTCCACATCCTGCACGCCTTCCCCTCCGGTCGCCTGCGCGGCCGCCTCTCCATCGCGACGGTGGTGCTCGGCTATGTCGTCTCCATCGGCTTCGACCTGGTGAACACCGTGCTTCGGGCGGTGAACCCGAGCGGCATCCCCGTCGTGAGCGCGGTTCAGACCGCCCTCGGCATCCTCGTCATGGTGGTCACGGCCGTGGTCCTGGCGCGCCGACTCGTGCTGGCCGATCGCGTGCACCGGCGGATTCTGCTGCCGCTGTACGCGTACGGCATCGTCTCGGTGCTGGCCGCACCCCTCCTCCCGCTCGTGCTGCGGCCTCGGGGCGTGGACACCGAAACGATCGCCATCGCTCAGCTCGCGGTGCTCGCCGGGCTCCCGATCGCCTTCCTCCTCGGCGTTCTGCTCGGTGGCTTCCGGCGTACCACGGCGATCGAGGCGCTGAGCGCGTGGCTCGCGATCGGCGGTGCGACGCGTCCCTCGGTCGGCCGAGCCCTGGCCGCGACGCTCGGCGACGAATCGCTCGAGGTCGTCTACTGGGATCCGGAGCGCGACGCGTACATGGACGAGAACGGTCACGAGGTTCCGCGTGACGAGAAGCGTGACCGCGGGTGGATCGACGTGCGCGTCGATGATCGACTGGTCGGCGCCATCGGGTACGACGCCCTGATCATGGCGGACGCCGCAGCCGTCCGGCGCGCGGGGGAGGTGCTCGCCATCGCGATCGATCGCGAGCGGTTGACGACCCAGCTTCTGGCGAGCAACGAGGAGCTGACCCGCTCCCGGCTGCGGCTGGTCGAAGCGACCTATCGCGAACGCTCTCGCGTCGCCCGAGACCTGCACGACGGCCTGCAGGTGCAGTTGGTCCTGCTCGCGCTCGAGGCGCAGAAGATCGCGAATGCGCCGGACGCATCGCCCGCCACCGGCGCGGCGGCCGAGCAACTGCGGCACGGAATCGACGCCGCGGCCGCGGAACTGCGCGACTTGGTGCACAACGTCCTGCCCGCCTCGCTGTTCGAGCGGGGGCTCGTCGCGGCCGCCGAGGATCTGGTGGATCGACTCGAGATCCCGGCGACGCTGACCTGCGACGCGGACGAGTCGAGCATGGGCGGCGCGACCACGCTCACGGCCTATTTCGTGCTCGCCGAAGCTCTCGCCAATGCCGCGAAGCACTCCCGCGCCGCCCGCGTGGACGTCCGTCTGCACCAGAGCGCGGGCCGACTGCACGTCCGGGTCGACGACGATGGCGTCGGCGAAGCCCGCGTCGAGGACGGCACCGGACTGCGCGGCCTCTTCGACCGCGTCGCGGCCGTGGACGGGACGATGCGGATCGATTCGCGCCCCGGACACGGGACACGCGTGGAGGTGGATCTGCCATGCGGGTAGTCATCGCTGAGGACGAGGTGCTGCTGCGAGAGGGCCTTGCGCACCTGCTCGAGGACGACGGGATCACGGTCGTCTCGGCCGTCGGCACCGCGGACGACCTGGAGCGCGATGTGACGGCGCACCGCCCAGACCTCGCGATCACGGACATCCGGATGCCGCCGTCGTTCACCGATGAGGGGCTCGCCGCAGCGCTGCGCATCCGCCGGGACTGTCCGGACGTCGGCGTCGTGGTGCTGTCCCAGCACGTCCAGCGCCGGTACGCCGCCGATCTGCTGAGCCAGGGTGGTGGTCGCTTCGGGTACCTGCTCAAGCAGCGGATCGCCGATGTGCACACCTTCACTGAGAACCTGCACCGGGTCGATGCCGGTGGCACGGTGCTCGATCCCGAGGTGATCGCGGTGATGGTGACGCGCGCGCGGCGGGGAGACGGGGCCGTCGGACGCCTGACCCCACGGCAGCGCGAGGTCCTGGCCCTGATGGCCGAGGGCCGCAGCAACGCGGCGATCGCCGGGGCACTCTTCCTCACTGAGAAGGCGGTCGTCCAGCACACCTCGAACATCTACGACGCCCTCGGACTAGCGGTGGACGCCGACGACCACCGGCGGGTGCTCGCGGTGATCCGATACCTCGAAGCGGCCGCCACCCCGCCGGAACACTGAACACGGACGAGAATCCGGGACGATGCTCGGATCGTCCCGGATTCTCGTCCGGCTCAGGAGCAGATCACTGTCACTGTTGGACGACCTTCTCCCACGGCTCGACGCGGCAGGTGGTGGTCGCCTTGTCGAACTCGTCCGCGGGACACGCCTTGATGACCAGCAGGCCGCCGTCCTGGACGGGGGACTGGGAGGTCACCTGGGGGACCATGACCGTCTTGGAGCCGGTGTCGATCACCCACGCGCCGATCGCGACCAGGTTCATCGGAGCGAACTCGATCCACTGCGCCGAGTCCTCGCGGAGGTCGATCTCGGTGTCCTCACCGAACGTGTGCTCCAGGCCCCACGTGCGATCGACCTTCGTGGTGAGTTCGGCCTTGAAGATCTCGCCGATCTTCGCACCCAGCGTGATCTCGACGCCGACGGAGGTCTCGGTGGACTCCTTGGTCTCCCACTTGATGGTCTTCTTGCCCTCGGTCTTGTGGTTGAGCACGACCGAACCGACGACCTTCTGCGGACCGCGCGCGAAGCTGGTTCCGGCCGCGAAATATCGACAGTGGCGCTGGGCGTCCGCGTCGTTGCAGTACCGGTTGATCAGGGCGGCGGCGTCGGCGGTGTTGGTGACCACCTCGACCTTCTTGATCGTGAACACCGGCTCGGGGTTGTACCCGCGGATGTTCTCCCAGCTGCACTGGTAGGGGCTCACCCACGCCCAGGTGCCGCCGTTCACCGGGTCCCCGCGATAGACGTCGCACATGTCGCTGTTCTGACCGTAGGCGGGGCTGGAGAACTTCGTGCCCACCCAGAAGTCCGTGGGCTTGCCGTTGTCGTAGATCCGGTGCCGGTACATGAAGGCCGGCGCCTGTCCGCCGACCTTGAAGGACGACGACGAGGTGACGGTGTCGACCTCGCCGGTCCGCTGCGACCAGGAGCCCGCTCCGCGGAACCACCCGTCGCGGAGGCTGACCCCGTTGCCGATGACCCGGTAGGTCGCCGTGATCGTGCGATCGCCGCGGTAGTGGGTGATCGGTTCGGTCTCGGCGGTGTCGCCGGGCCACTGGTGCTCGCCGGCGTCGCCGGGAACGTAGGGCACGTCGCCGCTCGAGGCGGCACTGAGCGCTACCCCGCTCGCCACCTGACCGGAGGAGGAGCGCGGCGTCGGGGTGGCGGCCCCGGCGAGCGTGGTCAGCGGGCCGACGTCCGCGCTGATGCCCGCGGACGGGGTGGGTGCGGCGGTCGGTGCCGCCAGATCGCTCACGGCCGCGATGCGGTCCGCGGGCGAGCAGCCGCTCAGGGCGGCGGACAGCGTGAGGGCGGCGATCGAGGTGCAGACGATCGCGAGTCGAGTACGCGGCAGGGTGCTACGCATGAGATATCGATTCCTTTCCGTGAATCGTTCCTCCAGCCTCCGGTCTTGCGCCGGACGCCACCATGGACCTGAGTCCCGGCCGAAACCGACTCGGGTCGCGTTCCGGCTCCGAACGTGAGAGCGACCGCACCGGCGGCGCGTCGGCCGGGCAGGCGCGGAACGCGCGCTTAGGCTCGTGACGCCATGATTCGGTTCGAAAACGTCACCAAGCGCTACCGCGGGACGGCGAAGCCGGCTCTCGCGGACGTCGACTTCGAAGTCGCCAGCGGAGAGTTCGTCTTCCTCGTCGGCGCGTCCGGCTCCGGGAAGTCCACCTGCCTGCAGTTGATTCTGCGCGAGCAGGTTCCCACGAGTGGACGCATGCTCGTCCTCGGCAGCGACCTGCGCAAGCTGTCCAACCGTCGCGTGCCGTACTTCCGGCGTCACATCGGTTCGGTCTTCCAGGACTTCCGCCTGCTCTCCACCAAGACGGTGGCCCAGAACGTCGCCTTCGCGCTGCAGGTCACGGGTGCCTCGCGAGGGTTCGTGCAGCAGGCCGTGCCGGAAGCCCTCGAACTGGTGGGTCTGGCCGGCAAGCAGAAGCGCATGCCGCATGAGCTTTCCGGTGGTGAGCAGCAGCGCGTCGCGATCGCGCGCGCCATCGTCAACCGGCCGCAGATCCTGCTGGCCGATGAGCCGACCGGAAACCTCGATCCCGGCACTTCCACCGAGATCATGCGTCTGCTCGCGCGCATCAACGCGAACGGCACGACCGTGGTCATGGCCACGCACGAGGCCGGGTTCGTCGATCAGATGCGCCGCCGCGTGATCGAACTGGACAGTGGTGTGATCACCCGCGACGAGAGTCACGGTGGTTACGGCGACACTTCCGCCATCCCGCGGTTGGAGATGGCCACCGAACGGGGGGCAGCCGCCACGGCCGCCCTCTCTGCGGTGCTGGAAGTGCAGCGTGAGGCCGCGCGTGCGGTGGATGAGCACGATCCGGCCGCTGCGGTCACCGTGAGCGGTTCAAGCCGACCGGCCGCCCGGCCCGTGACACCGGCCAGCGCCGCACCCGAGAAGACGATCGCGGCCGCGCCCACCAGCACGCCGATGGCAGAGGACACGCCCACCGTCCAGCCGGCGGCGACGCCCGCTGCCGGGCCGCAGCCCGCGGCCGCGCCGGCTGACCGTCCGGGCCCGACGGAGGCGTCCGAGACGACGGCGACCGCCGAGGTCGCCGCGGCGGAGGAGGACGAAGCACCGGAGCTCACCCGCCCGGGCGTGGAGCCGGAAACGGCGGGGGAGCAGCGTCCGATGACACGACCGATCGCGCTGCCGGACGTGCAGGTGGACGAGCTGGGGGTGGCCGATCGACTCGGACTCGGCGCCTTCGATGACGACGACGAGGTGGGACCGACCTCATGAGAGTGGGACTGATCATCTCGGAGGTCCTGCAGGGCCTCCGCCGCAACCTGTCCATGGTCATCTCGGTGATCCTGGTGACCTTCGTCTCGCTCACCTTCGTGGGCGCGGCGATCCTGACGCAGGCGCAGGTGTCGAAACTGCACGAGTACTGGGAGGACCGCGCCCAGGTGCAGATCATCCTCTGCTCGTCGTCGATGATCGGCGAGAACTGCACCGGGGGCGCGGCCACCAAGGAGCAGACCGACGCCGTGGAAGCGGAACTGACCGGCAAGACGCTCGGCCCGCTGATCCAGAACTACACGTTCGAATCGCAGCAGCAGGCCTACGACAACCTCATGGCGAGCGTGGACAAGGACTACGCCAGCGTGCTGGCCGTGGACCAGATGAACGCGTCGTTCAAGATCAACCTCAAGGACCAGGGGCAGACGGACGTGCTCACGGAGGCCTTCCACGCCACGCCGGGGGTGCAGGAGGTCAAGAACCAGCTGAAGTACCTCGATCCGCTCTTCCAGTCGTTGACGGTGGCGACCTACATCGCCGTCGGCATCGCCGTGCTGATGCTGGTGGCCGCAGTGCTGTTGATCGCAACGACGATTCGGCTGTCCGCCTACGCGCGACGCAAGGAGATCGGCATCATGCGCCTCGTGGGCGCGTCGAACCGCTTCATCCAGACCCCGTTCGTCCTGGAGGGTGTCGTCGCCGCGTTCATCGGAACGATCCTGGCGTCCGGCGCGATCATCGCCGCCGTGCACTTCGGAATCGACGGCTACCTGCGCTCGCGTGTCGGCTTCATCTCGAGCTGGGTGGGCATGGGCGACGCGTTCGTCGTCGTTCCGATCCTGGTCGTGATCGGTGTGGTTCTGGCCGCGCTGTCGGCGGGCTTCGCCATTCGTCGCTGGCTGCGCGCCTGAGTCGATCCACCGCCGCAGCGTCGTCTTGATAGACTGACGGGCTGTCGTGCGCCCGCACGACGAGAAGGAGAAGATCATGGTCCGCGAGCGCGGGGAGAAGGTCGTCGCGACCAACCGTCGAGCGCGCCACGACTACACCGTCGAGAAGACGTACGAGGCAGGTCTCGTGCTCACCGGGACCGAGGTGAAGTCGCTGCGACAGGGACGCGCGAACCTCACCGATGGTTACGCCTACGTCAAGGGCGATGAGGCCTTCGTGGACAACCTCCACATTCCCGAGTATTCGCAGGGGCACTGGACCAACCACGCGGCCAAGCGCGTGCGCAAGCTGCTCCTGCACCGCGAGGAGATCCTGAAGATCAGCCATGCGGTCTCCGCCGGGGGCTACACGCTCGTCCCGCTGAAGCTCTACTTCAAGGACGGACGAGCGAAGCTCGAGATCGGCGTCGCCAAGGGCAAGCGCGAGTACGACAAGCGTCAGACTCTGCGCGAGCGCCAGGACAATCGCGAGGCCGAGCGCGCGATGCGGATGCGCAACCGGACCGGTGAGGACGACTGAGCCGGCTCAGACGCGGCCTGACGCCGCGTCCGCGGGTGCTGTCGCCGGGTCCCGGAACGCGTGCTCGGGCAGAGTCAACAGGAACACGGCGGCCGCCGCCGCGGTGGCGCCGCACACGATCCACACGGTCAGGTAGCCGCTGAACGACCCCGCCGTCCCGCCGGTCGCAGCCGCGCCGGTGGTTCCGTGCAGGAGCGCGACACCGAAGACGCAGGAGGCGATGGCGCCGCCCACGGTCTTCACCGAATTCGTCAGCCCGGTCGCGACACCGGTCTGCGCGGCCGGAGCCGCCGCCGCTGCCGCGGCCGGCAGCGCGGCGACGAGAGCACCGGAACCGATTCCGGCGACGACCATGTTCACCACGACCTGCAGGTAGGTCGTGTGGAAGGGCACGAACAGGAAGAATCCCAGCCCCACGGCGCAGGCCGCAGCGAACAGCATCCAGCGCGGGCTGGACATGCGCGAGAGCACGGGGAACAGCAGTGCGCCGCAGATCATCGCGATCAGGTAGACGCCGATGAGCAGGCTGGTCGCGAAGCCGGTGGTGCCGAGCCCGTAGCCGTAGTCGCTCGGGTCGGTGCGGGCGAACGTGGACATGGGCGCCTGAGCGCCGAGCACGCTCACACCGAACAGACCGGCGGTGACGAACACCGGACCGAGCGCGGGTGAACGGAACATGCGCACGTCGATCAGGGGGTCCCGCTGGCGCAGTTCCCACCGCACGAAGGGAATCAGCAGGGCGACGCCGAGCAGAGCGACCAGCCACGCGACGAGACTTCCGGCGCCGTTGATGCGCAGCAGGCTCAGTCCGCCGGTGAAAGCGATGAGGGCGAGCGAGATGAGGATGAGCCCGCCGGTGTCGAGGCGCCCGCCCGTGGGGTTCGGCGACTCGCGCACACCGAACAGGATCACGAAGAAGCACAGCACGACGAGGATGCCGGGAATGAACAGGACGGTGCGCAACGGCAGTGCGTCGCTCAGTGCGCCGCCCGCGAGTGCGCCGCTGATGGCACCGGCCTCCAGAGCGGCGACGAGCATCCCGGCCGCACGCGCGGTGACCCGGCCCGGTTCCGGCTGCGACCGCGCGCGGGAGTAGAGCAGGGCGATCTCCATGGGCAGCCAGACGACGTAAAAGCCCTGCAAAGCCCAGGCGATGAGGAAGGGCACGAAGCTGTCGCAGAACGGCAGCGCGAGGGATGCGACCGCGGTCAGTGCGGTGGAGATGAGCAGCATCCGCTTGTGGCCGACCATGTCGCCGAGCTTCGCGAAGGCGGGAACGACGAGCGCCGACAGCATCAGCTGCGTGCCCTCAAGCCAGTTCACGTCGGCATCCGGGACGTTCAGGTGACGCGCGATGTCGGTGAGCATGGGGGTATAGAAGCCCTGGAGGACGCCGGAGGTGAACTCGACGAACGCGAGGAATCCGACGATGCTCGCGGTGACACCGACGATGGTGGCGCGCGTGGTCATGGCTGCTCCTGGAGGACGGACGGAGGCGGGTGGCTCAACTGTAGTGCGGAGCCGAGTCAGGGCAAGCGCGCCAGGAGCGCGCGGTGGAACAGTTCGCCGGCCACGAGGGCATCGACGGCGACCCGCTCGTCGACGCCGTGGATCGTGGCGCGCAGATCGCCGGGCATCGACAGCGGCGCGAAGCGGTACACGGCCGGAGTGAAACGGTGGAAGTGGCGGGAGTCGGTGGCGGCCATCATCACGTACGGCACCGTCACGGCATCGGGGTGCGATACGGCGACCGCGTCCGCGATGAGAGCGAACTGCGCATTGTCCGTCGCGGATTCGGGAGAGGGCTCATCCGCGTCGACGACGGTGACGGTGACCGCGTCGTCTCCGATGCGCCGTCGAAGCCGACGCGCGACCTGTGCGCTGGTCTCGCCGAGGGCGATGCGCAGATTGAGGGTCGCGTGCGCCTGCGACGGCAGGACGTTCGTGGCGGTGCCGCCGGACTGCATGGTGGCCGCGACCGTGGTGCGCACCATCGCCGCCGGTTCACCCCCGAGCAGCGCGAAAACCCGGGCCGTGAGCCACGGTGCGCGTGCCAGCGTCCGCAGAGCGAGACGGATCGGTCCGGAGGTGCGGGGCGCCACGGCGGCGAGTAGTCGGCCGATGGCGCGTGGGGCGTGCGCGGGAAAAGTGCCGGGCGTCAGCTTCGTGACGGCCGCCGCGACGCGCGACACGGCCGTCAGGCGTGGGGGAGCGGACGCGTGGCCGGCATCGCCGCGGGCGCTCACGTCCACGGTCATGATGCCCTTCTCGCCGACACCGACCACGGCGGCCGTCCCGGCGACGAAGGGCAGCAGCTTGTCCGTGACGGCGCCGCCCTCGTCGATCACGATCCACGGCGTGATGCCGCGATCGCGGAAGGTCGCTGCGATCGCTCGGGCGGCGCCACCGAACGTCTCCTCATTACCGCCGAAGGACAGGTACACGTCGCGCGGCGGGACGAAATCCGTTGCGAGCAGGTTCTCGACGGCCTCGAGAATGACGATCAGGGGGCCCTTGTCATCGAGTGCGCCGCGACCGAAGACGGTGCCGTCGGCGATCACCCCGGCGAACGGCGGATGCGTCCACGCGTCGCTCTCATCGACCGGAACCACGTCATAGTGCGCCATCAGAACGGCCGGTGCGCCGTCGCCGGAACCCCGCCAGCGATAGAGCAGGCCGAAGTCCGTGATGCGTTCCCGTTCGAGGCGCTCGTGGACGCGCGGATAGAGCTCCTCGAGGAGTCGCACGAAGTCCTCGAACGGCTCCGCGCCCCGCTGGTCCAGCTCGGCGGACACCGTGGGCAGCTGGATCATCCGGCTGAGGCGCTCCGCGATGCCCGGGCGCACCATTCCGGGTGCAGTCGCGCTCACGAGGCTCGGAATCGGGCTTCGACCGTCGCCGACACGCGAATGGGTTGTGGCTCCAGAGCGAGCGAATCGTTCCCGCCGTGGCCACCGGCCATCATCGCCATCCGCGGCATCTCGTCCGACGACCCGCCCTTCGTGTCACCGAGCAGGCCGGCGTCCGCGACCTCGAGGGCCTGCACGGTGCCGAGGCCGAGCGCGTCCGCGTACGCCTGCGCGCGGGCGACGGCGACCGCCACCGCGTGCTGAGCCACGGCCGCTTCCTGCTCCTTGTCGGTCGCCTCGCTGAGTCGCCAGGACACGCCGTCGACGGTGATGCCCTCCCGCTCCGACACCGAGCCGATCCATTCCGAGAGCGCGGAGAAGTCCGTCCACTCCGAACGCGTGCTGATCACGGCGTTGTGGACGAGCGGTTGCTGCTTGCCCTTATCGCTCCACGGCCGATTCGACCACACCGACAACCGCTCGCTGGAGTGCTCGCTGACGGCACCGGTCGCGGCGGCACCGGCGATCTCCTCCCGCAGCTGCGCGGCCAGGCGAGTGGCGGAGGCGACGACCTCGGCGCGGTCGGGTCCGTCCACGCGTGCTGACACGTTGGCGATTCCGAGTTCGGCGGGGATGCGAGCCTCGTGCTCGCCGCGAACGGTGATGACGACGTCGGTCATGGAGCCTCCCAGGCGCTGGTGTGCACCACACTAACGGTGCGATCGGACACGCGGCAGGAATGCCGGAGGCCCGGGGGATGTTGTAAGCTGAGATGCTCCGAACGATTTCGGAGCAGTGGTAAGTCAACAGTGTGACAGCGGCCCTCCGACACGGAGGAACTCGGGGCTGATCGGTTTCGACAGCGCCTGCGTACCCACGAGAAGCGGGCCGAGGATGCAGGGTTATCTCGTGAACGCTCCCTGCAAAACAATAAGTGCCGATGCAAAGCGCACTGACTTCGCCCTCGCTGCCTAAGCGAGCCCGATAGTCCGTCAGACCGTATGTGATTCCGGTACGGTTCCTGGCGTCATCTAGGAATCTTGCTGCGTGACGGCGTCCGGACGTCACGTGGGACTCTTCCCGGGCTGGGCTCGTCGACTTAGGTGTCTGTGACAAAGGTCGGAGCCGAGCAGAACGTCTTCACAGACTGCGCCCGGAGAATGCGCGGAAACTCAGCGTTGGACGGGGGTTCGATTCCCCCCAGCTCCACCAGCCGTTGTCACTGCTGTCGAAGCCCCCGCGATCCCCGGATCGCGGGGGCTTCGTCGCGTACGCGCCCGGAGCCGTGTCCGGTGTTGACCGTCGCGAGCATCCTGCGTATAAACGTGTTCACCAGCCCGTGGCTGGTTTCGGGCGATCGAGGAACGCGCAGGTGAGTGCATGGGTCGGGCGACGGCGTCGGTCCCCGGGGTTCGATGCGGTCGTGCGTCCGCGGTCCTTCTGGTCGTGCTCCTGCTGCTCGGCTTGGGCGTGCCGGCGCAGGCGTCCGGATCTTCGGCGCTGCCCGCCGTCGAACCCGTCACCTCCTCAGCCGGGTTCACCCACCCGGGCGTCTTCGTCGGTTTGAGCGAGCTCACCGCCTCGAAAGCTCACGTGCGCGCCGGCGATGCGCCGTGGATCACGATCTTCCGGCAATTGACCGATTCGACGGTGATCCGGCGCGGTGCGCCCGACTTCGCGTCGTTCGCCGCGGCCTCGGTTTATCCCTCCACCGTCGCCGAACACTACGAGAACTCGCGGTGCAGCTCGGACGAGTCCACCGGGTGCATCACCTACTGCGGCTCGTTCAACAATCCCGACGTCGGTTGTTCGGACGAGTTGGCGGACGCCCGCGCCGTCTACGGTCAGGCGCTCATGTACTGGTACACGGATGACCGGTCCTACGCCCAGCGAGCGATCGCGATCCTCAATGCCTATGCCGAGCACTTCGCCGGCAACCACGGGTCGAACGGGCCGCTGATGACGGCCTGGATCGCGGAGATGATGATCCGTGGTGCGGAGCTCATTCGCTACACCTACACCCCGGCCGCGGGCGAGGTCGCCTTCGACGTCACGGGCTTCAGCACGATGCTGCGCGACGTGTTCGTGGCCCGGCTGCAGGTGTTCAGCTGGGCGGACGTCAACGGCAACTGGTCCGGCTCCGCCGCCGATGGGCTGATGAACGCGGGCGTCTTCCTGGATGACCGCGCGATCTACGAGGAAGGCGTGGCGCTGTGGCGAGCGCGTGTGCCGACCTACCTCTATCTCAGCTCCGACGGTGCTCTTCCGGTGGCTCCGCCCGGTTCGACCGAGTTCGGCACCGACACCGCGCAGAAGCGGATCAACCTCGCGTGCTGGTGGCTGAACGACAAGGCGGACTCGTGCCGCTTGACGCCCAGGGAGGATCCCGGCCCGCTCCATCTTCAGAACGGCCAGTCGCAGGAGAGCTGCCGCGATTTCGGGCACGTCTCGCTCGGCATCGCCGGCATGGTGAGCGCCGCCGAGACGGCCTATCTGCAGGGTGATGACCTCTATGGCGAGGAACAGCACCGCATCATGACCGGCATCTCGTACCTCGTGCAGGTCGAGCAGCACTGGCGAAAGCACCACGCGTGGCCGCGGGGCTTCTGCAAGGACGTCTCCGGTCTGGTCGCGACCGGTCTGACCACTCCGGACTTCCAAGCCGAGGTCGCGTACAACGCGTACGCGGTACGCGCGGGCGTCGCTTTCCGGACCATCGTGATCCCCGGGTACAGCGACACCTACCCGAACGGTGATCCGCTGGCCGCCTACATCGCTCTCAAGCAGACGGACCGCAACGTCGAGGGGTTCATCGACGCCTGGGACACGCTGACGCACCATGCCGTCCCGACCGGGGCAGCGGTCAAAGGGGAGCGGTCCGGCGTACCCCTCATCCGGTATTACCCCGTGATCTTCGTCGCCCTCGGGCTCGTCGTCATCGCCGCGATCGCGCTGGTGGTGCGGCGCCTGCGCCGACGGTGACGCGCGTTCGGCCTCACGTCGATCGCGGTGCTCAGCGCGGCCAGGCGATCAGCAGGAGACCCTGCTTGGTGTCGGCGAACTTCAACCAGCCGTCACCGAACTGGTACGTCATGCCGTACCCGTCCTCGTCCTTGATGGTGATGGTGTCCTTGGGCTGCGTGTAGAACAGTTCGCCGTGATCACCCTCGATGCGCTCCCACCGCTGCCCCTCGAGCGCCTTCTCGAGCGTGGCGGCGGTGGCGGAATCGATCGTGGCCCATCCCCACATCTGGACGTTGTCGTTGGTCGGTGCGCTGTAGTTGCCCCAGTTGCAGACCAGCCCGCCCTTGACCTCAGTGGTGTCGATGTACATCGGCGCCTCTTGGAAGGTCCACCCCTGTTCACGCAATTGGGCGTCCAGGGAATCGGAGATGAGCGTGTCGCAGGTCGGCGACGCTGCGGTGCCCGTCGGGGTGGCTTCCGGCGCGGCGGTGGTCTTCGTCGCCGGCGTCGGTGCGGCCGAGGTGGTGGCGACCGGTGCCGGGCCGGCGTCCCCGGACGTGCAGCCGGCGAGGGCGACCGTGAGAGCGACGGTCACGCCGACGAGCGCGATGCGGCGGAAGTGGGTCATCAGCGGTCGGTCTCCGTCTCGTGCAGCAGGCGCAGGAAGTCCTCGTGGAGGACGCCGTTGGTCGCCAGTGACGACCGTGAGGAGATGGACGCGATGCCGTCGTAGTCCGTCATCCGGCCCCCGGCTTCGGTGACGATGGGAACCACGGCGGCGATGTCGTACTCCTTCACATCGAACTCTGCCACGAATTCCAAGCGGCCCTCTGAGAGAAGCATGTACGGCCAGACATCTCCGTAGCCCCGGTCGCGCCAGACGGTGCGGCTGAGACGCACCAGAGCGTCGAGGTGGCCGGCCTCATCCCACTGCTGGATGCTCTGGAAGCTCGCGCTCGCCCGGTCGAGGGCGGCTTCATCGGAGACACGGATGCGACGCGGGCCGGACGGCGCATTCGTCCACGCTCCGGCGCCCGTGGCGGCCCACCAGCGGCGGCCGAGAGCGGGCTGGCTCACGACGCCGACCTGCGGGACGCCGTCGATGGCGAGGGCGATCAGCACGCCCCACATCGGGATGCCGCGAAGGTAGTTGTGCGTGCCGTCGATCGGATCGATGATCCACTGCCGTCGACCCTCGCTGGAGCCGAACTCCTCTCCGAGGATGCCGTCCTCCGGACGCTCCGCCTCCAGCAGGTCGCGGATCGCGCGCTCCGTGGCGAGGTCGGCGTCCGTGACGAAGGTGGCGTCAGGCTTGGCTCGCACATCGAGATCGGGCGAGTCGAAGCGGCTCATCGCGACGGCATCCGCGGCATCTGCGAGGCGGAGGGCCAGCTCCAGATCGGCGGCGAAGGGCGAGTGCTGAGGGACGGTCACGACACACAACACTATCGGGCATTTTTCGGTGGAGCGGGCTCTCGATTTCCCTTTGAGGCCGGAGCCCTGGTAATGTGATTCTTCGTTGCCGCAAGGCACGAAAGCGGCTGAGAAGCCACGCACCTCTAGCTCAATAGGCAGAGCAACTGACTCTTAATCAGTGGGTTCTGGGTTCAAGTCCCAGGGGGTGCACCAGGAAGGCCCGGTCATATCTGACCGGGCCTTTTTCGTTCCTCGAGGGACGCGAAACGGGCTTATAGGCCAAACGGGGGGGTCGCCGGCCGACGTCACCCGCGGTGATCCGCGCTCGCGTCCAGCGCTCGTACGGGCGGATTCGCGCGGGGCTCCGGTCTCCCGACGGCGGGCGTCAAGGCGCCGCTGTCCGGTGCGCCGGCCCGGCGGAAGACGAACCGCTGCTGGGCGCTGTAGCTCGTGACGAAGAGGACGGATTCGGTGATCGCTTTCGCAAGCAGGAGCGGGAGACCGAGGTCGGTCAGGGCGTTCATCCAGACGGTGTTCGACGCGAGCAGGAGAACGGCGAGACCGGCGTAACGCAGGGCCTGCCCGGTGACTCGTCTGCGCCCCTGCCGGCGGAAGACGAACCTCCGGTTGATCGCGAAGTTCACTGATGCGCTGAACACGCGGGCTCCCACGATCGACGCGACCAGCGAACTGGTCAGCGCGTGCAGGATGAGCAGCGCGACCGTGTCCAGCGCGAAGGCGAGGAGGGAGGATCCCGCGAAGAGCAGCATCGGCAGCAGCACGCGCGCGGAGTCCATGATCGGCCGGAAGTGGCTGCTCTCGTTCTGCTTGAGGTACACCGTTTCGATCGGGATCTCCCGGGCTGCGTACCCGGCTCTGTGCAGACGGAGCAGCACGGCGATCTCGTACTCGAAGCGCTCACCCGGCACCTCGAGCAGCCACGGCAGCATCCCGCTCGGGATGCCCCGCAGTCCGGTCTGCGTGTCCGTCGCGCGCCATCCGGCGGCCAGCTGGAACAGCCGGCGGGAGACGGCGTTGCCGAAACGACTGCGCCGCGGGACGTCGCCACCGAACGTGCGCGCGCCGAGAATGAGGTGCGGTGCGGGCGAGTGGACCAACTCGGCGCCGACCTGCGCGATGTCGCGCGGAGTGTGCTGACCGTCGGCATCGGCGGTGATGACGTCCTCGCCGGGCCAACGCTCCAGGATCGCTCGGATCCCGGTCTTCAAGGCAGCGCCCTTGCCGCGGTTGACCTCATGACGGAGGACCACCGCGCCCGCCGCGGTCGCGAGCCGGAACCGCTCGCCGTACGCCGGGCCGCTGCCGTCGTCCACGACCAGGATGTGCGCCTCCGGCGCCAGCTCGATCATGGCGCGGACGAGGGGAACGAGGTGTTCGCCGGGTTCGTACGCCGGGATCAGCACGATCACGTCCTCACCCGGCCACGTACAGGATGTCGCTGGTGCCGCGTTCGCCGCCGTTGGACGGACGGTTGACGACCTCGCCGTTGAAATACATCGTGGAGGATCCGCCCCCGTCGATGTTGTAGGCGGTGGTGGCCCCGAGGTCGACCATCATCTGCGCGAGCTCGGTCAGGGTCGCGCCCTTGCTGTAGCCCGGGTCGCGCCCGTCGACGACGACGAAGACGTGTAGTGGTTCGCGTCGATGACGCCGACCGCCGTACGGGGCTGGTCACCCTGGATCGAGTGGTTGCCGACGTTCGTGTCCACCTCGACGCTGTCGATCCCGTTCACGACGGTGCTGTTCTCGACGAGAGCGGGACCGAACGACAGCGTGTTCCAGACTCCGTCCGCGACGAGGTCGTCGGCGGAGGTGGTCGTCTCGTCGTAGACCGCGACGTGGCCGTCCGTGTAGAAGGCCAGCCCCTGTCGGGCGCCGTCGTCCCGGTAGACCACACCGTTGCGGATCTCGATCCCGGTGGAGCGGAAACCGTAGTAGTCGCCGTTGATGGCCAGAACGGCGTCGTTGTCCGCAGCGATCGCGCTCGTGCGTTCGGTGATGTTCTCCCCGAACTGGTTCTTCGCGAACGCGGACCGGACTTCCGTCGCGTCCGTCACGACGACATCGGCCACGTAGGCCGTGACGGTGTCGTCACCGGACCCCGTCGTCTTCTTCGTGACGGTGACCGTCGTCCCGTCGCGCGAGTAGCTGTCGGCCGTGACGGTGGCGGCGGAGGACGTGGTGCTCTGCGGCGTCGGCTCGGCCGTGGACTTCGCGGCCTCGTAGGCGGCCACGTCCGAAATCTGCACGTGTTCGACGAGGTAGCGGTCGGCGGCCCAGGCGGCACCGCCGCCGAGGCACAGGACGACGACCAACGAGCCGGCGATCGTGAGGTTTCGAATCCGCCGACGGCGCGGGCGGAAGGGGGGAGTGCTTCATGGATATCGGCCGCCCTTATGCCGGGTCTCGCCGCTACTTGTGGCCCACCTGCGAACCGCTCAGCGATGAGCCGGCACGATTCGCCAGGGCGGGGACGGCGCGAAATCTCACCGCTTCTCACCGCGCGTCCCGCCCGCTACGGTGAGCATCAGCGCTGCCCGTCACCCGAACCGGGCATCGCCGAGACCGCGGCAGGCGGTCATCCGACGCGCGCAGAACAGGGAGACATGATGGCGGCGGCACAACCTGGGTGGTACGCGGACCCCGTGGATGCGGGGCGAGTGCGATGGTGGGATGGCCGCGGATGGACGATCCGTGTGTCGCGCGGCGGCATTCAGTGGGATGAGCCGCTGCCGGCTCCGGTCATGGACGCGGGGCGGGCGCGCCTCGTTCCGTCGGCTCGGGCCACGGCGGACCCCGGTCCGAGCGCGCATGCGGATGTCCGCCGGGGGCGGGTGCCGGTGTGGCTGTGGATCGTCATCGCCCTCGTGGGCATCGCCCTCCTGTTCGCGCTCGCTCCGCTCGTGGCCGTGGGTGCGGCCGCGGTGCTGGTGACGGCGATCGTGGGAGCAGCGAGCGGAACACGCACCTGGCTCCGGTTCCGGTCACGCGGCGCGGCGATACGCGTCGCGGGAGCAGCGGCTGTCGTGCTGCTCGCAAGCGGATCGATGTCGGCGGTGCACCGCGCTCCGACTGATTCGGAGGCCGGATCCGGGGACGTACGTGCGCTGGTGGCGACGCAATCTGCCGCGTCGCCCTCGGCGAGCGCGGCCCCGGAACGCACGTCGACGCCCGTCACGATCGTGCGCGAGGAGACGGTGACGGAGCCGGTGGCCTTCGCCGAGACCACCGTCGAGGATGCCTCCGTCGCGCGAGGCGAGTCGTGGGTGTCCGTCGCCGGCGTCGCCGGCGAGCGCACCCTCACGTATCGGGTGACGACGGTTGACGGTGTCGAGACTGCCCGGGAACTCGTCTCCGACGTGGTGACGGTGCAACCGGTGGCCCAGCAGACGACGGTCGGGACTTACGAAGAAGTGGCCGCGGCTCCGGTTCCCCTGGTCTCGAACTGCGACTCCAACTACGCGGATGCCTGCGTGCCCATCGCGTCCGATGTGGACTGCGCGGGTGGGAACGGGAACGGTCCGGCGTACTTCGACGGCGTGGCGCGCGTCGTGGGGGAGGACATCTACGGCCTCGATCGCGACGGCGACGGGTACGCGTGCAACTGATCTGCGCCGCGTACAGGAATGACGGGACCGGGAGCGATTGCTCCCGGTCCCGTCATTTCCGCGTCAGTTCGCGTCGCCGACGAAGACGGCCTCGACTTCTTCGAGCTCGTCAACACCTCGCTGATCGATGCGGAAGAGGTGGCGGCGTCCCGTCAGGATGATCACGACGGCGATGAGGACGGACAGCGCTCCGACCCAGAACGGGATGGATGCGTTGAAGGCGTGCCACAGGGCGGCGGCCAGCGGCGGTGCGATCGCACCGCCGAGGAACCGAACGGCGGAGTAGGACGACGAGGCTACGGAGCGGGGGAGGTCCGTCGCCTCCATGACCGCCTCGGTGAGCGTCGTGTTGATCACGCCGAGGACCAAGCCGCCGACGATGATCGCGACCACGACCGCGGCGGGGCTGGCCACGACCAGACCGGCCGCGATGAGGTCGAGGGCGAGGAGGACGAACATCCAGATCAGCACGGTGCTGCGCTTGAATCGGCGCAGCAGCATCGGGGCCACCCAGACGCTCGTGATCGCAAGACCCAGACCCCAGCCGAAGAAGGTCAAGCCGATGCCCATCTCGGCGAACCCGAGGATGAACGGCGAGAAGGCGAGGAGGGTGAAGAAGCCGATGTTGTAGAACACGGCGGCGGCGGCCAGACGTCCCAGGGCCGGGTCAGCCAGGGCACGGAACGGTGCGGACAGCTTCACCGGATGCGGATGCCGGTCGCCGCCCTTGAGCAGCACGGTGATCGCGACGAAGGCGACCGCCATCAGGATCGCGACGCCGAAGAACGGGCCGCGCCAGCTCCACGTGCCGAGCAGTCCACCGAGCAGCGGACCGACGGCGATGCCGATGCCCAGAGCGGCCTCGTAGAGCATGATCGCCGCCTCGCTGCCGCCGGCGGCGGCGCCGACGATCGTGGCGAGGGCGGTGGAGATGAACAGGGCGTTGCCGAGACCCCAGCCGCCGCGGAAGCCGATCACGGCGTCAACGGAGGTGCTGAGCGCGCAGGCCAGGGCGAACGCCACGATGACGGCGAGTCCGATCAGCAGAGTCTTCTTGGCGCCGAGGCGGGAGGACACCCAGCTGGTGAAGAACATCGCCAGTCCGGTCACGACGAGGTAGCTGGTGAAGAGGAGCTCCGTCTGAACAGGTGTCGCCTGCAGGCTGTTCGCGATGGCGGGCAGGATCGGGTCCACCAGTCCGATACCCATGAACGCCACGACGGACGCGAACGCGACCGCCCACACCTGCATCGGCTGCCGCCACAGGGACGGCTGGGATTCTGAACTCATTGATCGTGCTCCTCGGTTTGAACGGTTGCGGCGGAGAGGATCTCGGCGGCGCGCGTGAGCACGGCCCAATCCTCCTCCGGCAGGTCGGCGAAGTAGGGCTGGAGGGCCTCGTTCAGCTGCGCCTTCCAGGCCTCGAGCGCTTGTGCGCCCGCTTCGGTGGTGGAGATCACGGTGGCGCGGGAATCCGCGGGGTCGGGTGTGCGGGCGACGAGGCCGTCCGCGACCATGGTCCCGATCAGGCGCGTCATGCCGGGTTGGGTCACCCGACTGAGGCGCGCGAGTTCGCCGAGTCGCTGGGCTCCGCCGCCGAGAATCGTGAGCGTGCGCCACTGCGCAGCGGGCGTCTCATTCCGGGTCCCCACGGCGGCGATGCGGCCGAGCGCGGACGCTGCTGACACGATCCGCACGATGTCACTGGTTGATCTCACAACGATGAGTATACCAAGGATATATACCGTTGGTATGCATTGATGTGCGATGGGCCGATTCGGGCGTGCGTGAGGCATCGTGGAGCGACCGGGCCGTGATATCAGGTTCTCGCCGACGTGGCTCGCTCCGTCCCAGAGCGACGCGCCGACCGGTCGGAGTCAGATCTCCGTGGCGCCGTGCTCGCCGTCCGGCGCGTCACCCGTGATTGCGGCCTTGGCGAGACCGATCATCTGCGCCACGGGGTTGCCCGCGCTCCAGTACGCACCCTGGTGGGCGTCGACGCGAAGGATGACGTTGTCGGGGTCTTCCGCGTCGCCGGCGTACGCCTCGTTCAGGCGGCCCCAGAGCTCCTTCTTCTCTGCGACGCTGCGACTCACGCTTCCGCGACCGGAGATCGAGATGTAATTCCCGCCGTCCATGACGGACAGGTTGACTTCACGTCCGTCGGACTGCTGCACGGTGGCGTCGTCGTCCTGGGCGATGAAGGCGAAGGTCCAGTCATCGAATTCCTGCACGGTCATGGGTCGGCTGATCAGTGCCCCATCCTCGTCAATGGTGGTGAGCATGACGAAGCGCTGACTCTTCATGCGCTTGAGCAACTCGGCGGTGGTGTCGGTGGCGTCAGACATGAGTTCCCCTTTTTGTCGCTGGCGTGCGGTGTCGGGGCCGACAGTACGCTCGATCCGACCCGTCTGACACCCCCATCGCGGCCGCGTCAGCGTGGTCGTTTCACGGTGACGCGGATCAGCACCCAGCCCGCGATCGCGACGACGGCCGTCACGCACAGTGCGATGATTCCGGCCGTCCGCCCGACCACCACGTCGAAGATCAGGCAGCAGACGCCGGATGCGATGACGGTGACGACGCCGAGCAGGATCATGAGGATGCGGTTGCCGAGACGGACGATCCGCTCCTTCTCGCCGTGTCGGAACAATCGGCGGTGGACGAGCACGGGCGCTATGCCGAGCAGTGTTGCCGCCGCGGACAGCGACACCAGACACAGGTATACGGTCCGTTCGAGGTCATCCAGCTTGTCGAACGCCGGCTGGAAGGCCACGGCCAGGAGGAAGCCCGTCATGATCTGCGTCCCCGCCTGCGTCGCACGCAACTCCTGCAGGATGTCGATCCAGTTCCGGTCCGCGCGCTGCGCCGGCGATTCATCGCGCTCGGGGAGGAGCGGAGGGTGGGTGTCCTCGGTCATCCGGGTCTCCTTCGAATTGCGGCCAGCCTAGGGGAGTGGGGCGTATCGGGTGCCGGACGGCGGGCATCTCGGAATTGTGACTCATCGGGGTTCGGAGGTCGGGTTCCGTTCCGTGGTTCTGAGGGGGCGGCGCGAGAGGTGCTGCGCTTGCGTTGGGGCGGCGTCCTGCGTTTTCGTCGGGTCGCGTTCTTTCGCTTAAGACGGATCAGTGAATGGCTGCGTTCGGCGCGCCGGGTCGCGTTGCGTGGTTCTCAGGGGCCGGCGCGAGAGGTGCGGCGCTTGCGTTGGTGGGGCGTCCTGCGTTTTCCTCGGGTCGCGTTCTTTCGCTTAAGACGGATCGGTGGATGGGGACGTTCAAAGATCGGCTCACGTCCTCAGATGGGGCCTCAAACCCGGTCGCTCGGGCGAGCATGAGCGAGACGAAGTGTCGTGAGATGGGTGCAGGGGTCGGGGGTGAGAGAAACCTCATCTCCACAGGCCGAAATCAATCCACAGCCTGGGATATTCGACGTCCAATGTCGGAGGCCCGTCGTAAAATATGGGTTATGAACAACACGATGGAACGGACCCGGGAAACGATGGCTCACGCCGTCGCCGACCTCCGCTCCATCCTCGCCTCCGGCACCCTCGACACCGCCGACCGGGACGACGTTCTCGGGTTCATGATCGGGGTCGGAGACCTGTACCGGCAGGTCGAAGCCACCCTCGTGATCGGCACCGGTGTCATCGAGAAGCGCTCCGCCACGGCGGAGCGCTTCGACGTTTCCTCCGACTGCCGCTCCGCGAACGAAGTGATGCAGCGCACCACCGGTGCCGCCCCCACCACCGTCAAGCGATGGAGCCGGTTGGCCGCGACGATCAAGCCCGCCCGGGTGCTGTCCTCTGGTGAGGAGAAGCCGGCGGAGTTCCCCGCCCTCCGTGAGGCACTCACCACCGGTGCCATCGGGGCGGACGGCCTGGAGGCCGCGACCCGGCCCCTGCGGGAGATCAAGGACCGCGTCGACGCGGCCGATCTCGCAGAGGTTGATGAGGTTCTCGCCGCGATGACCACGACGGCCGGTGCGCCGGTGATGTGCGACACCCTCCGCGGCCTCTCCCTCCGGCTCGCCACCGACCTCGATATCACCGGCGCCGACGACGAAGAAGAGAAGGCGTTCCGGGGTCGGGCCCTGAGGCTCGGAGTCAAGCGGAACGGGCTCGTGCCGATCACCGGTCAACTCGTCCCCGATGTCGCTGGGGCACTCTCAGTGCTGTTGGATTCGATCAACAACCCCCACGGCCAACCCGCGGGCGTGAGATTCCGCCCCTCCGACGAAGCCGAGGGGAACGCGGATGTGCGGAGCATGGCGCAACGCAACCATGACGCCCTCGGCGCCATCCTCGCCGCCGTCCCCAACGCACCGGACATGCCGACGAACGGTGGCGGCGCACCGGTGCTCGTCATCCACGCGACCGAAGACACTGTGCGGGCCGGTGAAGGATGGGCCACGATCCCCGGGGCCGACGCCACCGGCACGGATGTTCCCGTCCCGTTCGCCGCCGCCAAGCACGTCGGCTGCTGTGGCACCATCCAACACCTCACCACCGCCGCCAACGGACGGATCGTCAAGCTCACCATCGACAAGCGCGTCTTCAACACCGACCAGCGGCGTGCGATCAGCCACCGCGACCGGTCCTGTGTCATCCCGGGATGCCACACCCCGGCCCGATGGTGTGAAATCCACCACGTCACCGGGTGGGCGCAAGGAGGTGAGACCGACGTCGATAACGGGGTGCTGATCTGCTGGCACCACCACCGATTCATCGACCGAATGGGCTGGGACATCCGGATGACAGAGGGAGTCCCCGAAGTCCGTCCACCCGACTGGATCGACCCCACGAAGACCTGGCATTCGACCGGCCCACGGGCCGCGGGACTGCCGAAGCGGGGTGCGTGATGCGTGGGGAGAACTCCGCCCGGATCACGTCTGCCACCCAAGATGTGATGTTGGCGACCACGGGGACGACCGGCCACGGGATCGCGACCGCGAAGACAACCGGTGATTTGGCGGCGACCGATGATCGGATGGCCGACCCGAGGACGCGAGCCGGCGACGTGAGCGGATCCGTGACGGACGGTCTTAAGCCGAAAACCCAACCCCGCCGGACCCCACAGCGCCGAACGCAACGCACCCACCGCATCCCGAGCGCACCCGACCCAACCAACCCGAAATCCGCGCGCCGACAAACGAACCGAATTACCCCGACAACCCGTGTCGTATTAAGCGAAAAGAACGCGACAACGCTGGAACGCGACACGAGAGCCTCCGTCACCCACGGAATCACGTTTCGTCGAGAGGGCGCCCGCTCAACACCCGCGACGGCGACACCACGGGGACACGCGACGCGAACCTCAGCCGCACGCGGAGCGCCCCTTCGCCTCACCGGCGTTCGCTCAGCGACCCAGATGGCCGGCGATGGGACGGGTCACCGGCCGGACGCCGCGAGCATCCCGGAGAGCTGGTGAGCGTGGGCGAGGAGCGTGCGGCCGAGCATAGGGAGCCGGTCCGGTCCGAAGCGGAACTCCACACCCGTGAGGCTGAGCGCCCACTCCGGACGTCCCGTGGCGTTGAACACCGCGGCGCCGAGACCGAAACTGCCGTGCACGATCAATCCCGGATTCACTGCGAACCCGCGATCCCGCGTCTCCCGCACCCGCGTCCGCAGCGCGGCCTCCCCGTGCGACTCGCCATGGGCGCCGGCCAAGTCGGGGTGTCGGGCGAGATACGCGTCGATCTCCCCATCGGGAAGGAACGCCAGCATCGCCAGCCCGGCCGACGCGACTCCGAGCGGGAAGCGGACGCCCTCGCTGAGCACGAACGAACGGATCGGGAAGCTTCCGTCCTCGCGGACCAGGCACACCGTCTCGTCTCCGCGCCGGACGGACAGGAACGCGCTCTCCTCGGTCCGCGCCGCCAGCGACCGAACGATCCCGCGCGCCAGCTCGGTCACGTCGTACCGCGCGGCCGCGACCGTCCCCATGAGATACAGCTCCGGCCCCGGAAGCCACCGACCGTCGGCGTCGTTCCGGTCGACCAGTCCTTCGGCCCGAAGCGCGGACAGCAGCCGATGCGCGGTCGACCGGGTCAGCTCCGCGCGGTGGGCAAGTTCAGCGACGCCGACTCCGTCCGTCCCCGCCGCCGTCACCAGGCGAAGGAGGGCGGCCGCGCGCGCCACAGCCTGCGTGCCCGGGACGGTGCGGGTACTGTTCATAATGTGGACACTAGTGCCAAGAATCGCCATATCGCAGTGCCGATTCCTCGCGCGGCGATCGCGGGGCGCAGAGTGGTACCAGCAACGACACGACGAAGGAGTGATCCGTGATCGACAAACAGGTCAGCAGCGCCGCGGAGGCGATCGCCGACATCGCGGACGGAGCCAGCCTGGCCGTCGGCGGATTCGGACTGAGCGGCAACCCCATCCAGCTGATCGAGGCACTGCTCGCACAGGGCACGACCGACCTCAGCGTCGTGTCCAACAACTGCGGCGTCGACGACTGGGGTCTCGGCGTCCTGCTGAACGCGAAGCGCATCCGGAAGATGACCTCCTCCTACGTCGGGGAGAACAAGGAGTTCGAACGACAGTTCCTCTCCGGTGAGCTCGAACTCGAACTCACCCCGCAGGGCACGCTCGCCGAGAAGCTCCGAGCCGGCGGCAGCGGCATCGCCGCCTTCTACACGCAGACCGGCGTCGGCACGCAGGTCGCCGAGGGCGGTCTGCCGCGCAAGTACGACGGTTCCGGCGGCATCGCCGTCGCCTCACCCGCGAAGGACGTCCGCACGTTCTCCGTCGACGGCGAGGACCGCGACTTCGTGCTCGAAGAGGCCATCACGACGGACTTCGCCCTCGTGCACGCCATGGTCGGAGACCGCCACGGCAACCTCGTGTTCAACAAGGCCGCCCGCAACTTCAACCCGCTCGCCGCGATGGCCGGCCGCATCTGCATCGCCCAGGTCGAGCACCTCGTCGAACCCGGCGAGATCGACCCCGACGCCGTGCACCTGCCGGGAATCTTCGTTCACCGCATCGTCGAGGTCGGCGAGGGCATCGAGAAGCGCATCGAGAAGCGCACCGTCCGAGGAGGCAACTGAGATGGCACGCACACGTGACGAGATGGCCGCGCGCGCCGCGCAGGAGCTCGGGGACGGCGCGTACGTCAACCTCGGCATCGGCCTGCCGACCCTGGTGCCGAACTTCGTCCCGGACGGCGTCACCGTCGTCCTGCAGTCCGAGAACGGCATCCTCGGCGTCGGTCCCTACCCCTCCGATGACGCCGTCGATCCGGACCTCGTCAATGCCGGCAAGGAGACCGTCACGGTCCTGCCCGGCGCCAGCTTCTTCGACTCCGCGCAGAGCTTCGGCATGATCCGCGGCGGCAAGATCGACGCCGCCATTCTCGGCGCCATGCAGGTCTCCGCCGGCGGTGACCTCGCCAACTGGATGATCCCCGGAAAGATGGTCAAGGGTCCGGGCGGGGCGATGGACCTCGTCCACGGCGCCGACCGGGTGATCATTCTGATGGAGCACGTCGCCAAGGACGGCTCCGCGAAGATCGTCAACGAGTGCTCGTTGCCACTGACCGGTCGCGGCGTGGTGCACCGGATCATTACGGACCTCGCCGTGATCGATGTGACCGCCGACGGACTCGTCCTGGTCGAGACCGCCCCGGATGTCAGCGTCGCGGACGTCATCGCCGCCACCGAGCCCGAACTCATCATCTCCGACGCGCTGAAGGATGCCGACGCGCAGCCGGACGCCAACGAATCGAACGAAGAGGAAGAACAATCATGACCGACGCCGATGTCGTCATCGTCGCCGCCGCCCGCACTCCGCAGGGCCGCCTGAAGGGCCAGCTCGCCGCCTTCACCGCGCCGCAGTTGGGGGCATTCGCGATCCGCGGTGCGCTCGAGAAGGGCGGCATCCCGGCGGACGCCGTCGACGCCGTCATCATGGGGCAGGTTCTGCCCGCCGGGTCCGGGCAGAACCCGGCCCGCCAGGCGGCCATCGGCGCCGGAATCGGCTGGGACGTGCCGGCGTCGTCCGTGAACAAGGTGTGCCTGTCCGGTCTCACCGCGATCATCGACGCGCAGCGCATGATCGCCGCCGGGGATGCGACCGTCGTGGTCGCCGGCGGCATGGAGTCGATGACGCGCGCGCCGCACCTGCTGATGGGCTCGCGTGACGGCTGGCAGTACGGCAGCGTCGAGGTCCTGGACCACATGGCCGTCGACGGCCTGACCGACGCGTACGACGCGGAGAGCATGGGGGCCTCGACGGAGCGCCACAACCCGCGCTACGGGGTGTCCCGCGAGGACCAGGACGGCGTTGCCGCGCGCTCCCACCAGCGCGCCGCGGCCGCCGCCGAGGCCGGCGTCTTCGATGACGAGATCGTCACGATCGAGGTGCCTCAGCGCAAGGGCGAGCCCGTGATCGTCAGCCGTGACGAGGGCGTGCGCCCGGACACCACGCTCGAGTCGCTCGGGCGCCTGCGCGCCGCGTTCGCCGAGGGCGGGTCCATCACGGCCGGCAACGCGTCGCAGATCTCCGACGGCGCCTCCGCCGTCGTGCTGACCACCCGAGCACACGCCGCCGAGAAGGGGTGGGCGGTGCTGGCCGCCGTGGGTGCCAACGGGCAGACCGCAGGGCCGGACAACTCCCTGCAGCTCCAGCCCGCCGACGCCCTCAACCGAGCGCTGGAGAAGGACGGCATCGCCGCATCGGATCTCGACCTGGTCGAGATCAACGAGGCCTTCGGTGCGGTCGTGGCGGCGTCGCAGCGCGAGCTCGGGGTGTCCGAGGACGTCGTGAACATCCACGGCGGCGGCATCGCCATCGGTCACCCGATCGGCGCCAGCGGTGCGCGTCTGGTCGTCCACGCCGCGCACGAACTGGTGCGTCGCGGACACGGCGTCGCGGGCGTGGCCCTGTGCGGCGGCGGTGGACAGGGCGAAGCCCTCATCCTGCGTCGGTGAGCCAACGCGAAGGGCGGTCCGGATTCCGGACCGCCCTTCGCGTTCTCGTCAGCGGAGCTTCTTGAGCAGCTTCTTCTCCGGCGCCAGCTCGTCGTGCTCGACGACCACGCCCTGCCGGACCCGGCGCACCTCGTTGATGGTGCCGATCGCGAGGGCGAGGGAGAGCCCCCAGGACAGCCAGGCGATCGCCGTGCGCCAGGTGAATTCCTGCTCGCGCATGCTCTTGAGAAGAGTGACCCCGGTCGTCACGACGCCGATGATGCCGGTTCCGAAGAGGTATCTGCGCATGCCGCCCACGCTATCGCGGATGAGGCTAGCCTGGAACGAACGGCGCATGCGCCGTTCGTGACAGGAGCTCCCGTGCCGCAAGCAGAACTCGTCGTCGTCGCGAATCGTCTCCCCGTGGACCGCGTGATCGACGCCACCGGTGAAGCCGCGTGGCGCACCTCACCGGGCGGCCTCGTCGCCGCGCTCGAGCCGATCATGCAGCAGGTCGACGGTGCGTGGGTCGGATGGGCCGGACAACCCGACCTGGAACTCGAGCCCTTCGACGCCGACGGCATCCACCTCGTACCGATCACCCTCACGGAGGAGGAGGTGGAGCTCTACTACGAGGGCATGTCCAATGACACGCTCTGGCCGCTCTACCACGACGTCATCTCACCGCCGCGGTACCGCCGCGTCTGGTGGGAGGCGTATCAGCGCGTCAACCGCCGCTTCGCGGAGGCCGCCGCCGCCGCAGTCGCACCGGACGGCACGGTCTGGGTGCACGACTACCAACTGCAACTCGTTCCGGCCATGGTGCGCAAGCTGCGCCCGGACGTGACCATCGGCTACTTCCACCACATTCCGTTCCCCGCTTACGGGCTGTACTCCCAGCTGCCCTGGCGCCGCCAGATCCTGCGTGGCCTGCTCGGCGCGGACGTGATCGGCTTCCAGCGCGAGGCGGACGCAGGAAACTTCCGCCGTGCGGTGCGTCGGGTGTTCCACTTCGAATCGAAGGGGTCCACCATCCTCGTCCGCAGTCACGAGGAGAAGCACCCCGACCGCGACCACCCGAGCGAGCCGTCGCGGCGCGTGCTCGCGAAGTCCTTCCCGATCTCCATCGACGCGTCCGTCTACGTCGAACTGGCCCAGCGGGCCGATGTCCAGGCACGCGCTGCGGAGATCCGCGCCAGCCTCGGTGACCCGCAGACGATCCTGCTCGGCGTGGACCGCCTGGACTACACCAAGGGCATCCGCCACCGTCTGAAGGCCTTCGGTGAACTTCTCGAGGAGGGGCGATTGAGCGTGGGTGACGCGACCCTCGTCACCGTGGCCAGCCCCAGCCGGGAACGCGTGGACGCCTACATGCAACTGCGTGACGAGATCGAGCTGACCGTCGGGCGCGTGAACGGTGCGTTCGACACGCTCGATCACACCGCGATCCGCTACCTGCACCACTCCTACCCGCGCGAGGAGATGGTGGCGCTCTACCTCGCCGCGGACGTGATGCTCGTCACCGCCCTGCGAGACGGCATGAACCTCGTCGCGAAGGAGTACGTCGCCACGCGCATCGACGATCGCGGCGTGCTCGTGCTGAGCGAGTTCGCCGGTTCGGCGGACGAACTGACCTCGTCCGTGCGGGTCAACCCGCACGACATCGACGGTATGAAGGACGCGATCATGACGGCCGTCCGGATGCCGGAGGAGGAACAGCGCCGCCGCATGACGGCGATGCGTCGCACGGTGCTCACGCACGACGTGCGGGCCTGGTCAGCGTCGTTCCTGGCGGCTCTGAATGACGCGCGTGGCGGTGCGGCTGAATGACCGCGCACATCATCGACGCCGTCCGGGCGCTCGCCACCACACCGACCCTCCTGGTCGCACTCGACTTCGACGGCACGGTGTCGCATCTCGACGATGACCCGATGGCCGTCCGCGCCATCCCCGCCGCCGCGCGGGTCGTGAACGAGCTCGCGCATACGGACGACACCTATGTGGCGTTCGTCTCGGGCCGTGCCCTGCGCGACCTCGCCATCATCAGTGAACGGCCTCCCGTCTCGCCGATCCTGCTCGCCGGGTCGCACGGGGCGGAGTACATGCTGCCGGTGGCCCTCGCCGATCAGACGCCGGCGGACGCGGCGATACGCCCGGCTGACGCGGCGGAGGTGGAACGGGCCGCGACGGCCGCCGTCGCGGGGTTGCCGGGTGCGCGCATCGAGAGCAAGACGTACGGCTTCGCACTGCACACCCGCCTCGCCGCCCCCGATGTCACAGAACTCGCGCAGAGCCGAGTCGCGGACGTCATGGCGGCCGCACCGGATTGGCGCCGCCGCGCGGGTCATGACGTCCGCGAGTACGCGTGGCGGGACGAGGGCAAGGACGACGCCGTCGCGTACCTGCGGGAGCTCACCGGCGCGACGGCCGTGCTCTTCGCCGGCGATGACGCCACGGACGAGGACGCGCTGGCCTCCCTCTCGAACGGGGATCTCGGAGTCCGCGTGGGGGAGGGAGCGACGTCGGCCACCCTGCGCGTCGCGGACCCCGAGGAGCTCGCCTCACTGCTGAACGTGATCGCGTCGATCCGGGTCCGCGCGGCGGCTTAGACTCGATTCATGCCCGCCGCCTCGTCGTCCGCGACGCGCCTGTGGTGCGTCCCGGACGTGGTCGGGAGCACCCCGCCGCGTGTACTACGATTGACGAACGTTCGAATCGTCGTCGGCACAACCGCACGACGGATCGGCGGCAGAGCAGGCGAGAACGCATATTCCGGTTCCGTCAGCGATGGTGATCTGAAACGGGTCGATATCGCGGCTCGATTCCGAGGGTCACTCGTCCCCGGATCAGAGCCGGGCGTGCCATCTGAGCGCACGCCGATCTCTCCGCGCTCCACCCGTGGCGCACAGGCACAGCGCGTGCGCCCGCCCCGACGGCGGCCGTTCCGCCGTGACGCCTCACGCACCTCATCCGCACACGAAACGCAAGGACTGCCAGCATGACCGACGCATCCGGATCGGCCGTTCCCCGGCCACCAGCCCGCACCGCCACCGCGCCCGTGCTCACGGGCGCGGAAGCGGTCGTCCGTTCCCTTGAGCTCCTCGGGGTGACCGACGTCTTCGGCCTTCCCGGCGGTGCGATCCTTCCGGTGTACGACCCGCTGATGGACGCGTCCAAGATCCGTCACATCCTGGTTCGCCACGAACAGGGCGGCGGTCACGCCGCCGAGGGCTATGCGTCCGCGTCCGGACGGACCGGCGTCGCGATCGCGACCTCCGGCCCCGGCGCGACCAACCTCGTCACGGCGATCGCGGACGCCTACATGGACTCCGTCCCGATCGTCGCGATCACCGGCCAGGTCTTCTCCACGCTGATGGGGACGGACGCGTTCCAGGAGGCCGACATCGTCGGCATCACGATGCCGATCACCAAGCACTCCTTCCTCGTGCGCGACGCCGCAGAAATCCCCGGTGCCCTGGCCGCGGCCTACGAGATCGCCTCGACCGGTCGTCCGGGCCCTGTCCTGGTGGACATCACCAAGGACGCCCAGCAGGCCGACGCGCCCTTCATCTGGCCGCCGAAGATCGACCTGCCCGGCTACCGCCCGGTGACCAAGGCGCACGGCAAGCAGATCCAGGCGGCCGCGAGCCTCCTGGCGGAGGCACGCAAGCCCGTGCTGTACGTCGGCGGCGGGGTGATCCGCGCCGCCGCGGCGGCGGAGCTGAAGGCGCTCGCCGAAGCGACCGGTGCGCCGGTCGTCACGACCCTGATGGCCCGTGGCGCGTTCCCGGACTCGCACCCGCAGCACCTGGGCATGCCGGGCATGCACGGCACCGTTCCGGCCGTGCTGGCCCTGCAGGAGTCCGACCTCATCATCGCGCTCGGCGCCCGCTTCGATGACCGCGTCACCGGCAAGGCCGAGCTGTTCGCGCCGGATGCGAAGGTCGTCCACGTCGACATCGATCCGGCCGAGATCGGCAAGATCCGTGCCGCGGACGTGCCCATCGTCGGTGATGTGCGCGACGTGCTGATCGACCTGGACGCGGCCTACCTGGGCCTGACCGGCGGACGCAAGACCGATCTCACCGAGTGGTGGTCCTACCTCGACGGCCTGCGGGATGAGTTCCCGCTCGGCTTCCAGGCGACCAGCGACGGGCTTCTCTCGCCGCAGCACGTCATCCAGCGCATCGGTGAGCTCACCGGTCCGGAGGCCGTGTACGCCGCAGGCGTCGGCCAGCACCAGATGTGGGCGGCGCAGTTCATCAAGTACGAGCGCCCCAACTCCTGGCTGAACTCCGGTGGTGCGGGCACGATGGGCTACTCGGTCCCCGCCGCCATGGGCGCCAAGGTCGCCGAGCCGGACCGCGTGGTGTGGGCGATCGACGGCGACGGCTGCTTCCAGATGACCAATCAGGAACTCGCCACCTGCGCGATCAACGACATTCCGATCAAGGTCGCGATCATCAACAACTCCTCGCTCGGCATGGTCAAGCAGTGGCAGACGCTGTTCTACGACGGACGTCACTCGAACACCGAGCTGAACACGGGCCACGGCAGCGTGCGCATCCCGGACTTCGTGAAGCTCGCCGAGGCCTACGGGTGCTTGGGCATCCGAGTGGAGAAGGAGGAGGAGATCGACGCCGCGATCCAGCTCGCTCTGGAGACCAACGACCGCCCGGTCGTGATCGATTTCACCGTGTCCAAGGACGCCATGGTGTGGCCGATGGTGCCGCAGGGAGTCAGCAACAGCTTCATCCAGTACGCGCGTGAGAACGCGCCCGCCTTCGACGAGGAGATCTGACCATGTCGACTCATGTGCTGAGCCTCCTGGTCGAGGACAAGCCCGGTCTGCTGACCCGCGTGGCGGGGTTGTTCGCCCGTCGCGGCTTCAACATCGAATCCCTCGCCGTGGGCGTGACCGAGCTGCCGGGGCTGTCCCGCATCACGGTCGTCGTCGACGTCGACAACCAGCCGCTGGAGCAGGTGACCAAGCAGCTGAACAAGCTCGTCAACGTCATCAAGATCGTCGAGCTGGAGTACTCCGCCTCCGTGCAGCGCGAGCACATGCTGATCAAGGTGCGCGCCGACAACAGCACGCGCTCGAATGTCCTCGAGGTCGTCAATCTCTTCCGTGCCCAGGTGGTGGACTACGCGCACGATGCCGTGGTCGTCGAGATCACCGGTGACACCGGCAAGACCGACGCCTTCCTGCGGGCACTCGAGCCCTTCGGCGTCAAGGAACTCGCCCAGTCCGGCCTGCTGGCCATCGGACGCGGCGGCAAGAGCATCACCGAGCGGGTCCTCCGCGGGTGACCGGAACCACGAACAAGGAGAAACACGAAGTGACTGAGATCTTCTACGACGCAGACGCCGACCTCTCGATCATCCAGAGCAAGAAGGTCGCGATCGTGGGCTACGGCTCGCAGGGCCACGCCCACGCGCAGAACCTGCGTGACTCGGGCGTCGAGGTCATCATCGCGCTCAAGGACGGCTCCAAGTCGACCCAGAAGGCCACCGACGAGGGCTTCGAGGTCAAGAACGTTGCCGACGCGACCGCGTGGGCCGACCTGATCATGATCCTCGCGCCGGACCAGCACCAGCGCGGCATCTACGCCGAGTCGATCGCGCCGAACCTGACCGCGGGCAAGACCCTCGCCTTCGCGCACGGCTTCAACGTGCGCTTCGGCTACATCGACGCTCCGAAGGACGTCGACGTGATCCTCGTCGCGCCAAAGGCTCCGGGGCACACCGTGCGTCGCGAGTTCGTCGCGGGCCGCGGTATCCCGGACATCATCGCCGTCGAGAACGACGCCACCGGCACCGCCTGGGCGACCGCGCTGTCCTACGCTCGCGCAATCGGTGGCACCCGTGCCGGTGTCATCAAGACGACCTTCACCGAGGAGACCGAGACCGACCTGTTCGGTGAGCAGGCCGTCCTGTGCGGCGGCATGAGCCACCTGGTGCAGGCAGGTTTCGAGACGCTGACCGAGGCCGGCTACCAGCCGCAGATCGCCTACTTCGAGGTGCTGCACGAGCTGAAGCTCATCGTCGACCTGATGTGGGAGGGTGGCATCGCCAAGCAGCGCTGGTCCATCTCCGACACGGCCGAGTTCGGTGACTACGTCTCCGGCCCGCGCATCGTGGACGAGCGCGTGAAGGAGAACATGAAGGCCGTCCTCGCGGACATCCAGTCGGGTGCCTTCGCGAAGCGCTTCATCGACGACCAGGACGCCGGCGCCCCCGAGTTCCTCGAGCTGCGCGCCAAGGAGCAGGAGCACCCGATCGAGAAGACGGGCAAGGAGCTGCGCGCCCTCTTCGCTTGGAAGCAGGCGGACTCCGACTACGTCGAGGGTTCGGCCGCACGCTGACCTGACGCACACGACGGCGGGACCGGTACTCCGGTCCCGCCGTCGTCGTCTGTGCGTGCGGCGTAGGCTCGCGACATGGCCGACACCGAGCGAGTGACTCTGCGGACACGGACGGACGCCGACGCGGACGTGCTGTACCGCATCGCGAGTGATCTGGATGACTGGGAGCAGCGCAGTCCGCGTCCGCCGGCACCGCTGACGCGCGAGGCCTACCTGGCGCGGCTCGCGGCGGGAGCGGAGGGACCCGATGCCCCGGTCCAGTTCGTGGTCGACCTGGATGGGGACGCCGTCGGCAGCGTGTCGCTGTTCGACATCGACCTGCTGGCCCGCCATGCGGAGGTGGGGATCGCGCTGTCTCCCGCGGCACGGGGACGCGGCATCGGCACCGCGGCGCTGCGCCAGCTGATCGAGTTCGCCTTCGTCCGGGACAATCTGCGGCGCGTGCACCTGCAGGTCCTCGCATCCAACGCCGCCGCGATCCGCTCGTACGAGAAGTGCGGGTTCGTCACGGAGGGTCGCCGTCGCGAGCACGCCTGGGTGCGGGGGAGCTACGAGGACATCATCGTGATGGGCCTGCTGCGTGCGGACTGGGACTCCTCCCGTCCCTGACGGTCCGCGCGGCGCTCAGGATCGGTCGGCCGGCGTCACCGCGTCGTCCCGAACCGCCGCGGCGACCGCGGCACGTACGCGCTCCGTCGAGGCCGGAGCCCCGGGCGGCACGGCCTCTCCCGCCTGGCGACTTCGCATGACCTCCGGGTCTGCGGCGTAGGGCAGGCAGTAGGCGGGACGATCCCGCTCGGTGCGCCAGCTGTCCGCGAGCGTGCCGTAGACGAACGCATCGTAACCGAGGTCGTCCAGGAAACGGACGACCTCGGCACCGGCCGCAGCGTCGTCCGTGGCCAGCGGGAGAGCGGATCGCTCCGGTGAGCCCGGCGCACGGGCGAGGTCGCGCAGGTGCGCCCAGACGATGCTGTTCAGCCCCTTCACGACCCGCGCGCCGAGGAAGTGGTCGGAGACGAGCCCGGAGGTCGTCGCCCCCGGCGCACTCAACGCCACGATGGCGCCGTCGCGGTCCGGATAGTGGTTGCCGGCGTCCACGACGATCCGCCCCGCCAGGAGATCGGCCGGAAGTGAGGGGATCGCGCCCAGCGGGATCGCGAGCACGACGACGTCCGCGGTCGCGGCGTCCGCCGGCGTTCCGGCCGCCGCACGCGGACCCAGGTTCGCGATGAGAGAGGCGAGAGACCCTGGGCCGCGGCTGTTGCTCAGCACGACCTCGTACCCGGCGGCCAAGGCCAGGCGTGCCACGGTCTCGCCGATGTTCCCGGCGCCGATGATTCCGATCCTCGTCATGGCGGCACGCTATCACGAGTTCGATGAACGTCGAACTACCGCGGCTGCGGCATCGCCTAAGGTGGGCTCATGGCGAGCACGGACGCACACGAGGTCACGGCCGTCCTGCACGCGCTCGCCGATCCGGTGCGGTTGGAGATCGTGCGGCAGCTCGCTTCCGCGACGGCGCCCATCGCGTGCGGGGACTTCGGTCTCACCGTCGTCAAGAGCACGCGGAGCCACCATTTCCGGGTGCTGCGCGATGCCGGCGTGATCGGGTCGCAGCGCGTCGCTGGACGGGTGCTCAATGAGCTTCGCCGCGCTGACCTGGATGCCTCGTATCCCGGGCTCCTGGACGCCGTCCTCGGCTCACATCAGGACGTCGAGCTGGAAGGCGCGTGAGTCGCGACGCAGCACGGTGGCGAGCTCGCGGAGTCCGTCCGCGGCGGAACCCGATGCGTGTTCGGAGAGCTGCTTGAGCTGGTCCGACGCTTCCGCCGGAGTGTGCCAGATCGGGTTCGGCCCGAGCAGCTCCGCCAGCTCCTCCGGGTCACCGTCGAAGTCGTCCGGGATGTCCCGATCGTCAGCGTAGGACGCCAGCGTTCGAAGACCCGCGGACTCGGCGGCGACGTCGATCTCCTCGAGGTGCGCGATCAGCATTTCGCCGTGTTCCAGGGAGCCGGTCTGACCGTCCTCCCACCGGATGACCAGTTCGAGAGACATGGCCCCAGTGTCCCAGGTCCACACGGCCGGTTCCAGGGGTGGGGCGGATCAGCGTGCTTGACTGAACGGATGAGCCTCCCTCCGCAGATCGAGATCGTCGCGCAGAGCGCGGCGGACGCCCGCCGTGCCATCGCCGGGGGTGCCGATCGCGTCGAGCTCTGCCAGGCCCTCGCGGTGGGCGGCCTCACGCCCTCGATCGGTCTGATCACCGCGACGGCGGACGCGATCGGTCCGGAGCGGATCGCGATGCTGGTCCGCCCGCGCGGAGGCGGATTCATCTATGACGATGACGAGGTGGCCGTCGTGGCAGCCGACATCCGCGCCGCCGCGGCGATCGGCGTCGGGGCATTCGTGGTCGGCGCGCTCACCGCGGACGGCCGGCCGGACGCTCGCGCCGTGCAGCGGTGGCGCGACGCGTGCGGCGACGCCACGCTGGTGTTCCACCGCGCGATCGACGTGCTGCCCGACCCGGCCCGGTCCGTCTCCGACCTCGTCGATCTCGGTGTTGACCGGGTGCTGAGCAGCGGGGGAGCGGCAGCGAGCGGCGAAGGCGTCGCGACTCTCGCGCGCATGGTCGCGGAAGCCGCCGGCCGTCTGGAGATCATGGCCGGCGGTGGCGTCACCATCGCCGCGATTCCGGCGCTCGTGGGGACCGGAGTCCAGGCCGTGCATCTTTCCGCGCGCACCACGGCCGGTGCGGATGCCCCGGCTGGGCCCGGCGGCGGTGTCGCCGGTCATGACGTCGTGGACCCCGCCGTGGTCGCCGCGGCGGTCGCGGCCGCGCGGCTAGACTGAGCCCCATGACACGCGGCTCCGATTCCTCGGCTGAGGACGACGCCCTGAGCTGGGCGGGCGATGAGAAGGAACCCGAACTGCCGCGCGGCTGGCGTGCCGTGGGGAAGGGCGCGGAGTCCGTGGAGACCGTGGGCGATGAGGTTCCACGCGCCGAGACACGTCCCGGTGACGGGCTCAGCGCGGTACCGACCCCCGCGGGGAACGGTGCACTGCTGGGCATCGGCGTGCTCGCCGGCGTTTACCTGCTCTACGCGGTCGGCTGGTTCGTGGCGGGCAACCGCCTGGCGATCGTGGGCGACGCGCTGCTGTACGGCCAGGTCACCTTCACCATCGTGAAGTGGGCGGCGATCGTCGCCCCGATCATCTGGTACGCCGTGGTGTTCACGCTGACCCTGCACTCGCGCACCTGGGTCCGGTTCGCCTGGCTGATCGCCGGCGCGGTGCTGCTGATTCCGTGGCCGATGCTCGTGAACTGGCAGAGCGCCCTGTTGGGAGGAACGCAGTGAGCGAGACCGTCGCGGGCGTCCCGTCCGAGCATGACAAGCCGCGCACGTCCGGTGCCGGATCGTGGTTGCGGTGGACCGTCGCCGCCGTGTTCGGCTTGCTGTACGCCTATGCGATCTGGCTCGCGCTGTTCATCTTCATCGCGGCCTCGTCCGCTCAGGGCAGCGGGTTGACCGGTCTCGGTGTGGTCGTGATGCTCCTCCCCGTGGCCTTCCCGGTGCTGATCTACCTCGCGGCCATCGTGATCGGCCGGCGGATGTGGGTCTGGCGGCAGGCCTTGATCTTCCTGGCCGGGCTGGGCCTCGTCGCCGTGTTCTGGCTGGACGTGGTGATGTTCCAGGTCGCCGCGCAGTCCTCTCTCGTCGCCGCCTGAGACGACCGCCGCACAGCGCAACATGGTCAGGAGCACCCGACCCGGCGCGGTAGGCTGGCTCCGATCGCGCCCCCCGACGGCGTGCGGCGCATCGGCCTGACTCCCGCGAAAAACCGCTACGAAGGATACCTCTGTGCCTCAGCCCGTCGTGCTCCTCGCCGAGAAGCTCTCACCCGCTACGATCGACGCTCTCGGTCCCGACTTCGACGTCCGTCAGGTCGACGGTACGGACCGGCCCGCGCTGCTGTCCGCGCTCGCCGACGCGGATGCGGTCCTGATCCGTTCCGCGACCCAGATCGATGCCGAGGCGCTCGCCGCAGCCCCCAAGCTCAAGGTCGTCGCACGCGCCGGCGTGGGCCTGGACAACGTGGACATCAAGGCGGCCACCGCCGCCGGAGTCATGGTCGTCAACGCACCGACGTCCAACATCATCTCCGCCGCCGAGTTGACCATCGGTCACATCCTCTCGCTGGCCCGCCACATCCCCGCCGCCCACGCGTCGCTGTCGCAGGGGGAGTGGAAGCGCAGCTCCTTCACCGGCACCGAACTGTTCGAGAAGACGCTCGGCATCATCGGCCTCGGCCGCATCGGCGCGCTGATCACCGCCCGCATGCAGGCCTTCGGCATGCGGGTCGTCGCGTTCGACCCCTACGTCACCTCCGCCCGCGCGCAGCAGCTCGGCGTCGAGCTGCTCAGCCTGGACGACCTGCTCGCGCAGAGCGACTTCATCACGATCCACATGCCGAAGACGCCGGAGACCACCGGCATGATCTCCACCGATCAGCTCGCGGCCATGAAGGATTCGGCGTACATCGTCAACGTCGCCCGCGGTGGCCTGATCGACGAGGATGCTCTCTTCCACGCCCTCAGTGACAACGTGATCGCCGGTGCCGGCCTGGACGTCTTCACCAGCGAGCCGCCGACGGACCAGCGCCTGCTCGGCCTGCCGAACGTCACGGTCACGCCGCACCTCGGTGCGTCCACGGACGAGGCGCAGGAGAAGGCCGGCGTGTCCGTCGCCCGCTCGGTGCGTCTCGCGCTCGGCGGCGACCTCGTCCCGGACGCCGTCAACGTCGCCGGTGGCGCCATCGACCCCTACGTCCGCCCCGGTATCGCCCTGGTGGAGAAGCTCGGTCAGTTCTTCTCGGCCCTGGCTCGCTCACCGCTGACCAGCCTCGACGTCGAGGTACACGGTGAGCTCGCCGACTACAACGTCGACGTGCTGAAGCTCGCCGCGCTCAAGGGCGTGTTCACGAACATCGTCAGCGAGACCGTGTCGTACGTGAACGCTCCGCTGCTGGCCGAGCAGCGCGGCATCGACGTCCGCCTGCTCGTGGACGCCGAGTCCGAGGAGTACCGCAACGTCATCACCCTGAACGGTGCGCTCTCGGACGGTTCGCAGCTGTCCGTCTCCGGCACGCTGACCGGTCCGAAGCAGATCGAGAAGCTCGTCGGCATCAACGGACACCACCTGGAGCTGCCGATCGAGGAGCACCACATCGTGATGCTCTACACCGACCGCCCGGGCATCGTGGCCGTGTACGGCCAGAAGTTCGGCGACGCCGGCATCAACATCGCCGGCATGCAGATCGCGCGTGACGCCGCCGGTGGCGCCGCCCTCAGCGTGCTGACGGTCGACTCCCCGGTGTCCGAGGAGCTGCTTGAGGAGGTCAGCGCCGCGATCGACGCCGACGTCTTCCGCCAGATCGAGATCACCGAGGCCTGACCCCTCGCGAACGAGGTCGGCCCCGCCCGTTCCGGGCGGGGCCGACCTCGTTTCGGCGTGCGTTTCAGCTCGCCGCGACCGCAGACCGGTCCCGGACGCTGTCATCGATCGTGGACAGCGAACCGCCGACGCGGAAGCGCGAGCCGTGGTGGTTCTCGGGAAGGCGGTCACCGGCGCCGAAGAGCTTGTTGCGCAGGGTGCCGTCGGCGTACTCGGTCGGGTACAGGCCACGGCGCTGGAGCTCCGGGACGACGAACTCGACGACGTCCTCGAACGTGCCGGGCGTCACTGCGTAGGCGAGGTTGAACCCGTCGATCCCGGTCTCCGCGACGATGCGTTCCATCGTGTCCGCGACCGTGGCGCCGGAGCCGACGACGGTGGTGCCGAGTCCGGCGACGCCGATGTGATCGACGAGGTCGCGCACCGTCCACGTGATGCCGTCGCCGCTGCCGGAGTCGAAGCCTGCGACGATCGACTGGATCGCGTTGCTCTCGATGTTGCCGATCGGCTCGTCCAGGTCGTAGCGGGACAGGTCCACGCCCATCCAGCCGGACATCAGCGTCAGCGCGCCCTCCGGATTCACGAACGACAGGTAGTCCGCGTGCTTCGCGTGCGCGAGCTCGTCGGTCGCGTCCGTGATCACGGTGAGGAGGAGGTAGATCTTCGCCGAATCGGCCTCACGACCGGCGTCGACCAGGGCGGCGCGGATCGAGTCGACGCTCTTCTTCGCCGCGGCGGTCGTCGGACACGCGATGAAGATCGCCTCCGCGTGGCGGGACGCGAACGCGATACCGCGCGGGGAGGCGCCGGCCTGGAACACCAAGGGTGTGCGCTGCGGCGACGGCTCGGAGAGATGGATGCCCGGGACGCGGAAGTGCGTGCCCTCGTGACCGATGTGGTGCACCTTCGCCGGATCGGCGAAGACGCCGCTCTCGCGGTCGCGCACGACGGCGTCGTCCTCCCACGAGCCTTCGAGCAGCTTGTAGATGACCTCGAGGTATTCGTCGGCGTGGTTGTAGCGGTCGTCGTGCTCGCGCTGGTCGTCGTGTCCGAGGTTCCGGGCGGCGGAGGGGAGGTAGCCGGTCACAACGTTCCACGCGACGCGCCCCTTCGTCAGGTGGTCCAGGGTCGAAAGGCGGCGGGCGAACGGCACCGGGTGCTCGTACGCGGTGCCCGCCGTGATGCCGAAGCCGACGTTCTCGGTGACCGCGGCCATCACCGCGGCGAGCTGCACGGGATCGTTCACCGGCACCTGGGAACCGGTGCGGATGGCGGCCTCGTCGCTGCCGCCGTAGACGTCGTACGTCCCGAGCACATCAGCGATGAAGACCGAGTCGAACAGGCCGCGCTCGGCGATCCGGGCGAGGTTCGTCCAGTAGGAGATGTCCTTGTAGCGCCACGCCTGGTCTTCGGGGTGGCGCCACAGGCCCGAGCTCTGGTGCGCGACGCAGTTCATCTCGAACGCGTTGAGTCGGATGTGCTTGCGCAGTTGTGCCGCCATGACGAGCGTCCCTTCGGTTCGGGTCACGTCGCGGCCGGCGGGCCGCGAGCCCCTCAGAAGTTACGGGAATCGCTCGCGGAAAGCGCATCAGATGACGCGGGATGTCGCCGGAGGACCGCGTGTGTCATCCCGCGGACCCGCGGTCAGGAATCTTCCGGCGTGAAGTTCAGCGACAGGGAGTTCATGCAGTACCGCTGGCCGGTCGGGGTGCCGAAGCCGTCGGGGAAGACGTGGCCGAGATGGCCTCCACAGCGGGCGCAGCGGACCTCGGTGCGCTCGATGCCGAGCGAGGTGTCCGGCAGAAGCTCGACGGCTTCCGGGCGGACGGAATCGTAGAAGCTCGGCCAGCCGCAGTGCGAGTCGAACTTCGTGCCGCTCTGGAACAGCTCATTGCCGCAGCCGGCACAGGTGTAGAAGCCCGTCCGATCCTCATCGAGAAGCTCGCCCGTCCACGCGCGCTCGGTCCCCGCCTCTCGCAGCACCGCGTACTGCTCATCGTCGAGCTCTGCACGCCACTGCGCTTCCGTCTTCTCGACGTCATATGCCATATCCAGACCCTATCGAGCCCGCGGGTGGGAAGACGCTCGCGGGCCCCTGCAAGACGCTTCATGACGCACTGTGGCACCCGGATCGTCGTCCGGAAATCCCCGACCATACGCTGAGGACATGACCGCGTCCCGCGCCCAATCGACCTATCAGGTGCGCCTTGCGTGGGGCGCTGCCGGTCTGACCCGACTCGCCGACGCCGGAGTCGTGGTGCTCGTTGACGCCATCCCGGAATCCGCGGACGCGGTGCGCGCCCTCGCCGCGCAGGCTCGGGAACGGGCGGGGGCGCCCGTGGTGTTCGCGGGGACGCTGCGCAACGCGACCGCGACGGCCGAGGCGATCTACCGCGAGCAACTCGCCCGTGGCGGCCGGACCGCCGTGAACCTCGTGCTCGTCGGCGACGACGGCGCCTTCGCGGTTGAGGACTATCTGGCCGCCGGCGCGATCGGCGCTGCCCTGACGAAGCTCGGCCTCGACCACTCCGCGCCCGATGTCGCCGTCGCGACCGAGGGATTCCACGGGCTCACTCGCGCGCTCAAACACCTGCTCTCCGCCAGTGCCGCGGGTATGGAACTGACCGCCGCCGGACGCCGCGATGAGGTCCGCGCCGCGGCCGAGGTCGACGCGGAGACGGTCGCCGCGCCCATCCGCGACTGATCGCACGCCAGACGAACGAAACGCCCCGTCCGGCATCGTGCCGGACGGGGCGTTCTGCGGTGCGGGCCGGACCCGCGAACGCTCTCAGCGTGCCGTGACCTGCCGCTTGGACGAGATGACGCCGGTGTCGAAGCCGGCGAGGTGCAGGCCGCCGTGGAAGCGGGCGTGCTCGATCTTGACGCAGCGGTCCATCACGACCTGCAGGCCTCCGGCCTCGGCGATCGCGGCGGCCTCCTCGTTCCAGGAGCCGAGCTGCAGCCAGAGCACCTTCGCGCCCACGGCGACGGCCTCGCGTGCGACGCCGGGAAGGTCCGCATTCTTGCGGAAGACGTCGACGATGTCCGGGACCACGGGAAGATCGGCGAGCGATGCGTAGACCTTGTGCCCCAGGATCTCGTCGACGCGCGGGTTGACGAAGTAGACCTCGTACGGCGAGCTGGAGAGCAGGTAGGTCGCGACGAAATAGCTCGCGCGGGCGGCGTTCGCGGACGCCCCGACGATCGCGATGGACTTGGCCGTGCGGAGCATGCCGAGGCGCGCCGCCGCGGTGGGTCCCTGCCACGTGCGTACCGCGGTCGTGTTCGCTGCGGGAACCGGTAGCGCGCAGGCCACGCCCGCGGTCGGGTCCGGGGTCGAGGCGTCGGTCATCGCTGCTCTCCTGTCGCGAGGGTGAGTGCCTGGTCCAGGTCCCACAGGATGTCTTCGGGGTCTTCGATGCCCACCGAGATGCGGATGAGATCGGCCGGGACGCCCGCGGTGACCAGCTGCTCGGGCGTGAGCTGCTGGTGCGTGGTGGACGCGGGGTGGATCACGAGCGTCCGCGCGTCACCGATGTTCGCCAGGTGGCTGGCGAGCTGCAGCGACTCGATGAACGTCTCGCCCGTCGAGCGGGCGGCGTCCAGGCGCTCCGCGTCCGAGGCGAAGCCGCCGGAGGGACGGACACCGAACGCGAACACCGATCCCGGACCGAGGGGGAAGTACTTCTGCGCGCGCTCGTGGTGCGGGTGGCCTTCCAACCCGGCCCACGTGATGAACGACACGCGGCGATCGCCGGCGAGCCACTCCGCGACCACGCGCGCGTTGGCGATGTGGGCGTCCATGCGCTGGGGGAGCGTCTCCACGCCCTGGAGCAGGTTGAACGCCGACTGCGGGCTGAGCGAGGGTCCGATGTCGCGCAGCTGCTCGCTGCGGAGCTTGGTGAGGAAGCCGTACTCGCCGAAGTTGTCCCACCACGAGATGCCGCCGTAGGAATCCACCGGCTCCGTCATCTGCGGGAACTTGCCGTTGCCCCAGTTGAAGGTGCCGGCCTCGACGACGATGCCGCCGAGGGTCGTGCCGTGGCCGCCGAGGAACTTCGTCACCGAGTGGATGACGATGTCGGCGCCGTGCTCGATCGGACGCAGCAGGTACGGGGTGGCGAGCGTCGCGTCGACGACGAGGGGGATGCCCGCCTCGTGCGCGACGGCGGCCAGGCCCTCGAGGTCGGAGATCTCGCCGCCGGGGTTACCGATGGCCTCGACGTAGAGCACCTTCGTGTTCGCGCGGATGGCCTTGCGGAACTCCTCCGGGTCGGACGACGCCACGAACGTCGTGTCCACACCGAAACGGCGCAGCGTCACATCGAGCTGCGTCACGGTGCCGCCGTAGAGCTGCGCGGACGCGACCACGTGATCGCCCTGGCCGACCAGCGCGGCGAACGTGATGAACTCCGCCGACATGCCGCTCGCCGTGGCGACGGCGCCGATGCCGCCCTCGAGCGACGCGATGCGCTCCTCCAGCGAAGCCACGGTCGGGTTGCCGATGCGCGTGTAGATGTTGCCGTACTTCTGCAGCGCGAACAGGTTCGCGGCGTCCTGCGGGCTGTCGAACACGAACGACGTGGTCTGGTAGATCGGCACGGCGCGCGCGCCCGTGGTCGCGTCGGGGGCGCCGCCCGCGTGGAGGGCTCGGGTGCGGAACCCGAACTGATGCTCGCTCATGTGGTTTCCTTCGCTGCAGTGGTCGGTGCCTGGGCGAGACGGACGGCTTCACGGACGCCCTCGACGGCCCAGGGGTTCTGGAGGCTGGTGGTGTCACCGAGCGGATCACCCTGCCAGATCTGCGCGAGGAGTCGCCGCAGGATCTTCCCCGACCGGGTCTTGGGCAGTTCCGGGACGCGGACGACGATCTTCGGCTTCGCGATCGGGCCGATGTCGTGCGCCACCTGGGCGCGCAGATCGTCGGGAGTCGGTTCGCCCGCTGCGCCGTCGACGACGAACGCGGCAACGGCCTGGCCAGTCAGGGGGTCGGCGATGCCGGTGACGCCCGCCTCTCCGACGGTCGGGTGCGCGACGAGGGAGGACTCGATCTCGATCGTGGACAGGCGGTGGCCGGAGACGTTGATCACGTCGTCGAGGCGTCCGAGGATCCAGACGTAGCCGTCCGCGTCCATCGTCGCACCATCACCGGCGACGTAGTAGGCGCCGTGCTCGCCCGTGCCGGCGAACGGGGCCCAGTACGAGTCGCGGTAGCGTTCCGGGTTGCCCCAGACGGTGCGCGCCATGCCCGGCCACGGACGGCGGACGACCAGGGTGCCAGACCGTCCGGGGGCGACGGGGTCGCCCGCCTCGTCCACCACGGCGATGTCGATGCCGGGCAGCGCCACTGTCGCGGACCCCGGTTTCAGGGCGGTCACGCCGGGCAGCGGGACGATCATGGCGGCGCCGGTCTCGGACTGCCACCACGTGTCGATCACCGGAGTCTCGTCGCGCCCGAAGTTTCGGCGGAACCACACCCAGGCTTCCGGGTTGATGGCCTCGCCGACCGTGCCGAGCAGACGAATCGTGGACAGGTCGTAGCCGCGGGTGTTCGGGAGCGTGTCACCGAACCAGGTCATCAGCGTGCGGATCAGCGTCGGGGCGGTGTAGTACACCGTGACCCCGTAGCGGTCGATGATCTCGAGGTGACGCTCACGGTGTCCGGCGTCCGGGGTGCCCTCGTAGATCACCTGCGTCAGGCCGTTCGAGAGCGGCCCGTAGATCTCGTACGTGTGCGCGGTCACCCACGCGAGGTCCGCGGTGCACCAGTGCACGTCGTCCGGCTTGGCGTCGAAGTGCGCCCAGTGCGCCCAGCTCGCCTGGGTGAGATAGCCGCCCATCGTGTGCACGAGGCCCTTGGGCTTGCCGGTGGTGCCGGAGGTGTAGATGATGAACAGCGGCTGCTCGGCGTCGAAGGACTCGGCGTCGTGCGTCTCCGCCTGGGTCTCGACGACGTCGTGCCACCGCACGTCCCGGCCGTCGGTCCACGGCACGTCGAGACCGGTGCGCGGGACGACCAGCACGTGTTCCAGGTCGGGGAGGTCGGCGGCCGCGTCGTCGGCGATCGACTTGACCTCGACGGCCTTGCCGCGGCGGAACTGACCGTCGCTCGTGACGAGCAGCTTCGCGCCCGTGTCCTCCAGGCGGAAGCGGACGGCTTCCGCGGAGAAACCGCCGAACACGAGGGAGTGGACGGCGCCGATGCGTGCGCACGCGAGCGCGATGACGACCGTCTCGACCAGGACGGGGAGGTACACCACGACGCGGTCGCCGGCCTCGATGCCGAGGGAGGTGAGTCCGTGCGCCGCCTGCGCGACGCGGCGCTGGAGGTCGGCGTACGTCACGGTGGTCCGGTCGCCGGGTTCGCCCTCGAAGAACAGGGCGACCTTCTCGCCGCGTCCGGCGGTGACGTGTCGGTCGACGCAGTTCGTCGCGACGTTCAGTCGCCCGCCCAGGAACCATGCCGCTTCCGGAATACTCAGCGAACCGTCGGCGGTCGGCACGGGAGGCGCCCACGTGTGGGCGGTGTGCCAGCGTTCGGTCCACTCCAGGCGCTCGGCGGCGCGCTCCCAGAACGCGGTCGGGTCGGCGGCCGCGGTGTCGTAGACGGACGCGTCGACATTGGCCTGCGCGGCGAACGCAGCGGACGGGAGGAAGGTGCGCGATTCGGTCAGGCGCACTTCCGCATCGGTGTCGAGCACGTCGGTCACCGGATCGCAGCCATCGCTTCGAGCACGATGCGAAGCGCGGTGGCATCGGCGCGCCGCGCGCGTCCGATCGGCGCGGGTACAGGCGTTGTGAAGTGCTGACTCATCACGCGAAGTCTTGCCGGGACGAGCGTGATCCGTGCATTCGTGACGTAACAAAGCGATTCATCGGCGTCGCGAGCGGGCTCGTTCCGGCAAAGATGCGGCGCCGGGGCAGGGGGTCAGACGATGGCTCGCGACAGCAGGGCCAGGAGGGCGTCGATGTCCGGAACGCCCGCGACAGACCCCACGCCGAGGGCGGCGTTGAAGTAGACGCCGTCGGCGACGAGCATCACCAGGTCCACGGCCGTCTCATCGCTGATCGCTTCGCGCAGGAGCTCGCGCCAGGACGTCCGCAGCGCGGTGAGGGCCGCGATGGCGGCGGGGGAGCCGACCGTGGCGAGACGTCCGACCGCGATGAGGGCGCGATCCAGCGGAGTGCCCACCTCCACCGACGTGCGGATGAACGCGTCCACGACGCCACCCGGTGCGGCGCGCATCGCCGCCGTGTCGGCGTCGACGAGCGCGAGGAGACGCTCAGCCAGGCCCTCCTCGAGGGCGAGCTTGGACGGGAAGTGGTAGATCAGCCCGCCCTTGGAGACGCCGGCTCGGGAAGCGGTGGCGTCCATCGTCGCGGCGCGCTCGCCCTCGTCGATGATGAGGGCCTCGAAGGCGTCGAGCACCTTCTCGCGGGCGTGTGGGGGACGGGCCATGATCAGTCTCCGTTCGGGTTCTTGTATTACTATACCGGCTGGTCGGTATAGTTTCCTGAGGCCGACCCGGACGAACGAGGAAGAAATGTCGATCAACACGCGCGCACTCCGAGCCCCCGGCGGTGACGGGCGCGTCACCTGGCGGGGCTGGATGGCACTCGTGGTGCTCATGCTCCCGGTGCTGCTGGTGTCCGTTGACAACACGGTCCTGACGTTCGCGCTCCCGGACATCGCTCAGGCCCTCCGTCCCACGAGCATCGAACAGCTCTGGATCGTGGACGCCTATTCGCTCGTCCTGGCCGCTCTTCTGGTCACGATGGGAACGCTCGGCGACCGGTTCGGACGTCGTCGTCTGCTGCTGATCGGCGCGACGGGCTTCACCGCCGTCTCCGTGCTCGCCGCGTTCGCCCCGACGGCCGCTCTGCTGATCGCCGCCCGCGCGGCGCTCGGCGTCTTCGGTGCGATGCTGATGCCGTCCACGCTGTCCCTGATCCGGACGATCTTCATGGACGACACCCAGCGTCGCCTGGCCATCGCGATCTGGGCGTCCGGATTCTCCGCGGGGGGAGCGCTCGGGCCGATCGTCGGCGGCTTCCTGCTCGAGCACTTCGCGTGGGGCTCCGTCTTCCTGATGGCCGTCCCGGTGATGATCCCGCTGCTCGTGTTCGCGCCGATGCTCGTGCCGGAGACGCGGGACCCTAACCCGGGCCGGATCGATCCCGTCAGCATCGTCCTGTCCATCGCTGCGATGACACCGTTCGTGTACGGCATCAAGGAGCTCGCCGTTGAGGGGCCGCTGAGTCTCGCACCGGTGTGGTTCGTCGTCGGCATCGTGTTCGGCGTCCTGTTCGTGCGCCGCCAGCTCCGGGCCCGCGAACCGATGCTGGACGTGAAACTGTTCGCCAACCCGCGATTCAGCGGGTCGGTGCTCGTGAACCTGCTCAGCGTCTTCGGCCTGATCGGGTTCCTCTTCTTCGCCTCGCAGCACCTGCAGCTGATCCTCGGCCTGAGCCCGATGCAGTCCGGCCTCGCCCTGCTGCCCGGCCTCGTCGTGATGATCATCGCGGGCCTCGCGGTCGTCCCGATCGCCCGCCACGTCGCGCCGCGGGTGATCGTCCCGATCGCGCTGGCGTTCTCCGTGATCGGCTTCGTCCTCTCCGCGGTGTCCGCGCAGGACGGCGCTCTCGGCACGCTGATCGCGGCGTTCGTCGCGCTCGGCCTCGGGATCGGCGCAGCGGAGACGATCTCCAACGACCTGATCCTCGCGTTCGCTCCGCCCGCGAAGGCCGGGGCCGCATCCGCCGTCTCCGAGACGGCCTACGAACTCGGCGCGGTCCTCGGCACCGCCGTGCTGGGCAGCGTCCTGACCGCGCTGTACCGGGTGCACCTCGTGGTGCCGTCCGGGATCGGAGCCGACCAGGCCGCCGCGGCCCACGAAACCCTCGCCGGCGCGATGGTGACCGCGGACGAGATCGGCGGGACGCTCGGGGAGCAGCTGCGGGACGCGGCGGCCCACGCGTTCGACTCCGGAGTGCTCGTCACGGGCCTCATCGGGGCCGGACTCATCGTGATCGCGGGCGTCATCGCGGCCACTACGCTGGGAGGACGGTCCGCCTCGTCCGCCGCGGACTGACAACGAAGGAGTGCCATGTCGCGTGTCGTGAAGCTGGCCGTCATCCCCGGTGACGGCATCGGCCCGGAGGTCGTCGCCGAGGCGGAGAAGGTGCTCGCCGCGGTCACCGCGAACAGCGACGTGACATTCGAGCGCACCCCGTTCTCGCTCGGCGCGGCACGTTACCTCGAGACCGGCGACACACTCACGGACGCTGACCTCGCCGCGATCGCCGAGCACGACGCGATTCTGCTCGGCGCCGTCGGCGGCGTACCGGGCGACCCGGCGCTGAAGGACGCCAACATCGAGCGTGGTCTGCTGCTGAAGCTCCGCTTCGAGCTCGACCACTACGTGAACCTCCGTCCGTCGCGGCTGTACCCGAACTCGTCCTCGCCGCTGGCCGAGCCCGGCGAGATCGACTTCGTCGTCGTGCGTGAAGGCACCGAGGGGCCGTACGTGGGCAACGGCGGCGCGATCCGCCGCGGCACGGCGCACGAGATCGCCAACGAGGTCAGCGTCAACACCGCCTACGGTGTCGAGCGCGTCGTCCGCTACGCCTTCGAGCTCGCGCAGAAGCGCCGCCACAAGCTGACGCTGGTGCACAAGACGAACGTCCTGGTGCACGCCGGTGGCATGTGGCAGCGCATCGTGAACGCCGTGGCCGAGGAGTTCCCGGAGGTCGCAGTAGACTACCTGCACGTCGATGCCGCGACGATCTTCCTGGTCACGAACCCTTCGCGCTTCGACGTCATCGTCACCGACAACCTGTTCGGTGACATCCTCACCGATCTGGCTGGGGCCGTCACCGGCGGCATCGGCCTCGCCGCCTCCGGAAACATCAACCCGGACGGCGCGTTCCCGTCGATGTTCGAGCCCGTGCACGGTTCGGCGCCGGACATCGCCGGCCAGCAGAAGGCAGACCCCACGGCTGCGATCGGTTCCGTCGCCCTCCTGCTCGATCACCTGGGGCTGGAGGACGAGGCGCGTCGCGTCCACGACGCCATCGAGGCCGACGTCGCCGAACGAGGCGACACGGTCCGCACCACCACGCAGATCGGCGACGCGATCGCGGCGCGGGTTCAGGCGTAATCTGGTCCCGCGCGACAACGCCGTTCCGACACAAACTCACCCAGGATGTGACATGACCGATACCTCCACGCTCGAGTTCCAGGTGACCCGCAATCTCGCGGCGAAGACCGATGCTCAGCGAGACGAGATCCTCGCCAACCCCGGCTTCGGGCAGTACTTCACCGACCACATGGTCGATGTCTGCTGGTCCGAGAACGGTGGCTGGCACCGCCCGCGCGTGCAGCCCTATGGCCCGATCTCGCTCGACCCGGCGGCCTCCGTCCTGCACTACGGTCAGGAGATCTTCGAGGGCATCAAGGCCTACCGGCACGCCGACGGTTCGGTGCACACGTTCCGCCCGCTGGAGAACGCTCACCGGCTGCAGCGCTCGGCTCGCCGGATGGCGCTGCCGGAGTTGCCGGAGGAGATCTTCGTCCAGTCGCTGCGGGAGCTCATCGCGCAGGACGTCGCGTGGGTGCCGTCCGGTGCCGACCAGTCGCTGTACTTCCGTCCGTTCATGTTCGCCAAGGAGGCCTTCCTCGGTGTCCGTCCGGCGAAGAAGGTGGCGTACTACCTCATCGCCTCTCCCGCCGGGGCGTACTTCGCCGGTGGCGTGAAGCCGGTCAGCATCTGGCTGAGCGAGGACTACGCCCGCGCAGGCAAGGGCGGCACCGGGGCCGCGAAGACCGGTGGCAACTACGCCTCCAGCCTGATCGCTCAGGCCGAGGCCGCCGAGCACGGTTGCGACCAGGTCGTCTTCCTCCGCGACGGCAACGTCGAGGAGCTCGGCGGCATGAACGTCGTCTTCGTCATGAAGGACGGCACGATCGTCACGCCCGAGTCGGACTCGATCCTGCAGGGCATCACGCGCGACTCGATCCTGCAGCTCGCCGCGGATCGCGGTCACACGGTGGAGCGCCGCGCCATCTCACTGCAGGAGTGGCGCGATGGGGTCGCCAACGGCGACATCGTCGAGGTGTTCGCATGCGGCACCGCCGCCGTGCTGAGCCCGATCGGCGTGCTCAAGGGCGAAGGCTTCGAGGACGTGCAGCCGCTCGGCGAGCTGGCCGCGTCCCTGCGCCAGGAGCTGACCGACATCCAGTACGGCCGCGCCGAGGACAAGCACAACTGGCTCGTCCGCCTCTCCGACTGACCCACCCCCGCCGAAACACCCAAGCACGTCCGAGACCCCGCGCGGTGCGGGGTGTTTCGGACGTGCTTGGGTGTTTCGCGTCAGAGGGCGGCGGGCTCGGGAGCGGCGGCGGCGACGGCGGCCTCGTGCTCGGCGCGGGAGAGCAGGAAGTGCGGCTCCTTGATCGTCTCGGTCTCGGTCCGGACCGGCTTGATCAGGTCGATGACGCTCACCACGATGAACGAGGCGATCGCCCACAGTGCCAGGACGAGCAGGTGGATCGCGATTCCGGCGCCGTCGAAGTAGAGGATCGCGCGGATGGACTCCACCGCCGCCGGCATCGGTAGCACGTCGTGCAACCACCGGAAGGCTTCCGGTTCCATGTAGATGGACAGCGCGCCGTTGGAGGAGGGCACACCGAGGAACATCATGACCCCGACGACGGGGATCACCGCGAGCAGACCGAGCAGTCGCTCCAGGATCGTCGTGAACATGGCGACGGCGAAGATCGCCAGTGTCCCGGTGCCGAACAGCTGCCAGAAATGTCCGTCCACCGCGCCCGTGATCGGGTCGGCGATCAGCCAGATGACCGTGGACATGAACGGCGCGTACACGGCCAGGATCGGGACGAGGCGCCGGAGCGGGCGCGACGAGGGTGCCGCGTTCGCCGAGACCACGATGATCATGAATCCGGCGAGGATCCACCCCATGCCGACGTACATGCTCACCGTGCCGTTGCTGTCGTCCTTCGGAAGCGGTGCGACGTCCTCGGCGGCCACCGGCAGGTTCTGCGCGGCGGCGACCTGCGTGAACACCCGCGTCACCACCATCGCTGCGGGGTTGCCGCCGGCCTGATTCGTGATGACCGTCGCGGACGGGTTCTCCTGTGACGGCAGGACGAATGCGCCGACGACCGTGCGGTCGCTCACGAGATCGCGAGCTTCGTCCGCGTCATCGAGCACCGTGTAGACGAACATGTCCGGCATCTGCTCGTCCAGGGCGTCCGCAGTCTGCTGCGCTTGCTCTTCGGTCGCGCCGACGACGGCGACGGGCATGTCGCGCGGTACGGGGGAGTGCATCGCCCCGAGCATGACCGAGATCATCATGGCGACCATCAGGAACGGGAACAGGAACAGCGGCACCGCGTGCCAGAACTTGGACGTGGGACGTCGACCGCCGTGCAGGGACGGCATGTTCACCAGCATGGGCGGAGGCGTGGGGTTCTTGCGGCGCTTCAGGGCGTCGAAGGCGAGTGTTGCGCCGAGGCCGACCAGCGAGCCGATGCCGAGCACCAGGAGATGCGGCCAGACCCCCGCCCCATCGAAGTAGAGCACCGACCGCATGGACTCACCGATCGCGGGGGTCGGCAGGAATCCGTGCAGGAACTGGTAGAAGCCGGGCATCGTGTGCACGGACATCGCCATGTTCGAAGCGGGCATTCCCAGCACCATCAGGAACAGCATGCCGACGATCACCGCCATCGGCCCGAACAGTCGTGTGAAGAACAGCTGCACGCTGCCGATCGCGAACACCCCGAGCCAGGCGATCCCCATCACCGCGCCGGCATCCGCGCCGTCGACGATGCCGAGGATCGGCCCGGTCACGGTCCAGACGGTCGCCGCGACGACGGCGGCCCAGGCCGCCACCAGCGGCACCGCGCGACGGAAGCGCAGCAGGCGAGGTGCGTACGAGACGAGCACGCTGAAGGGCAGATACCCCGCCATCGCCAACGCGGTGGCGAGGAACATCGCGCCCATCCCGGAGGCGTCGCCGTCCGGCAGCGGAACGAGGTCTTCGCTGGTGAGCGTGAGGCCGGACGCCACGGCCTCCGGCGCGACGAGGGACGTCACGACGCTGACCTGAGACGCCCCGGCGGCGGAGGCGGTGTACAGCGTTGCGGTCGTGCCGTCCACGACGACGGCTCCGGACACCTCCCGATCCACGACCTGCTGCCGGGCGAGCGCCGCGGAATCGGCGACGGACATCGCCACCGCGTCCGGATCGGCGTCGGTCAGTGCGTCGGCGAAGGCCTGCGCGTCCGATCCGGCGACGACGATCGGCATGTGGTGGGGGGTGGGGTTGTGCATCGTGCCGAGATAGCCGGTGATCATCATCCCGACCATGATGAGCGGCATCGCGAACATGGCAACGTACCGACCGATCGTCTCGGCGCGCGCCCTTTTGCGCACGGCGTCGGCGTCCGCTCGCGCCTGCCGACGGTCCGGGATGGGCGCCTCGACCGGCTGGGCATCGGTCGGGGAAGTGGGTGTCGTCACGCGAGCTCCTGCGTCCGCCGACGCCGCGGAGAGCGCAGCGACGGCATGATGGTTGATCTTCAGCAACCAAATTACGCCATGTGACTTAAAATCGTCTGAACGGACGATTTCCCGGCGCGTTCGGTTTCGCTACCGTTGATCGACGATGACGGGAGCGAGATGACGCAGCACACCGAGCGGACACGCGACGCCCTCCTGCGCTCCGCGGAGGAACTCTTCGCCCGCGAAGGGGTTGAGGCGGTCTCGAATCGCCGCATCGCGGAGCACGCCGGGGCCGCGAACCACTCCGCGGTCGCCTACCACTTCGGCTCCCGCGATGACCTGCTGCGGGCTCTGCTGGAAAGGGACCGCGACCGAATGGCTCTCCGGCGGGACGAACTGGATCGGGAGCTCGGCCGGGGGGCGAGCATGCATGACGTCATCACGGCCCGGATCCTGCCCTGGATCGAACTGCTCGCCGAACAGCCGACCCCGAGCTGGCGGGCGCGTTTCCTGGAGCAGGTCAGCGCCCTGCCGGAGGGAGCCGCTCTGCTGCGCGAGAACGCGATCGCGGCGGCGGGGCTCGACGATCTGCTTGATCGGGACGCGTTCACGGACGTGGACCTGGCCCCGAGCGTCCGACGTGCGCGCGCCGGCATCGTCGGGGCGATGGTGCTGCGCGCGTGCGCCGAGTACGAGCAGCGTCGCGAGGACGGCACGGCCGAGGGGGACTGGCTCGCGATGGGCTACTTCCTGATCGACGCGGCGACCGGGCTGGTCACCGCCCCCGCCACCCCGCGCGCCGACTTCGTGCGGTCCCGCCTGTGACCCCACGTCGGTTTCGCGGCAGGGCTGATCAGGTCCGGAGGCCGGCGATAGGCTGAGCGGGTGAGGATCGCACGCTTCAGCCACCAGGACGCCATCAAGTACGGCATCGTCGACGACACCGATCTCGTGGTGCTCGCCGGTGATCCCATGTTCGCCGGTTATGACACGACGGGCGAGCGCGTGCCCCTGGCCGATGCGGCCCTGCTGGCGCCGGTGATCCCGCGGTCGAAGGTCGTCGCGGTCGGGCGGAACTACGTCGATCACGCCGCCGAGTTCGGCAACGACGTGCCGGCCGAACCGCTGCTGTTCCTCAAGCCGAACACTTCGGTGATCGGCCCGGGCGACGCGATCGTGCGTCCGGTCGCGCTGTCCGAGCGCACCGAGTTCGAGGGCGAGCTCGCCGTCATCGTCGGCCGCATCGCGAAGAACGTCCCGGCCGGGCGCGCCCTGGAGTACGTCTTCGGCTACACGATCGCCAACGACGTGACGGCGCGAGACCTGCAGCGCAGCGACGGTCAGTGGTCCCGCGCGAAGGGATTCGACACGTTCTGCCCGCTCGGCCCCGCGATCGAGACGGAATTCGATCCGACGGTCGGCACCCTGACGACGCGCCTGAACGGCGACGTGAAGCAGTCGGCTCCGCTGTCGGACATGGTCCACCGGGTGCCCGAGATCATCGCGTACGCGTCGGCGGCTTTCACGCTGCTGCCGGGGGACGTCATCCTCACCGGCACGCCGGCTGGTGTCGGCCCGTTCGTTGCGGGGGACGTCGTCGAGGTGGAGATCACCGGGCTGGGAATCTTGCGCAACACCGCGCGCGACGCGTCGTGACCGCCCCGGTCGCGCTCGATTACGCGCGCATCCAGCGTCGTACGGTCGGCGTGCTCGCCGCCGGCCAGATCCTCGGCGGGGTGGCTTTCGGTGCCACCGTCAGCCTCGGCGCCCTGCTGGCGAGGGACATCACCGGCGAGGACGCGCTCAGCGGTTTCGCCACCGCATCCGTGACCCTGGGGGCGGCGCTGGCCGCCATCCCACTCGCTCGTCTGGCCGCGAAAGCCGGTCGTCGGTTCGCCCTGACCCTCGGCAATCTGCTCGCGCTGATCGGCATCAGCATCGTGATCACCGCGGCCGCGCAGTCCGTGTTCGCGCTCTTCATCGTCGGCATCGTGCTGATCGGCATGGGCAACGCCGGGAACCTGCAGTCCCGCTTCGCCGCGACGGACCTCGCCGAGCCCGCCCGGCGCGGACGTGATCTGTCGGTCGTGGTGTGGGCCACGACGGTCGGCGCGGTCGCCGGTCCGCTGCTGCTCGGGCCGGGCGAGGCCGTCGGACGTGCTCTGGGCATGCCGGTGCACACCGGCTCATACATCTTCTCCCTGGTCGCGCAGGTCGCGGCATTCCTCCTGTACGTGATCGCGCTGCGTCCGGACCCGCTGCGGACCGCGCAGCAGCGTGACGCGACCAGTGGTCCGGCGGCGGTCGCGGACCGCGCCGACCGCCCGCGCGTGGCCCGTTACGCGATCTTCGCGGTGGCCGCCTCGCACGCGGTGATGGCATCTGTGATGGCGATGACGCCGATCCACCTCCAGCACATGACGCACGGCGATGCCACCGTCATCGTCGGCATCACGATCGCCGCTCATGTCGCCGGGATGTACGGCCTCTCACCGGTGTTCGGCTTCATCTCCGACCGCTTCGGGCGGGTGCGAGTGATCCTGCTCGGGCAGCTGCTGCTCGCCGGCGCCCTCGTATCGGCGTTCATCGGTGGGGACTCGCACGCGGGCGTCCTCGTCGCACTGGTGCTGCTCGGCCTCGGCTGGAGCGCCGCGACCGTCGCGGGAAGCGCGCTGCTGACGGAGGCCTCGGCCCCGGATCGCCGTCCGAAGCGCCAGGGGCTGTCCGACTCGCTGATGAGCCTGTGCGCGGCCGTCGGTGCGGTGCTCGCCGGCCTGGTGCTCGCCGCCGTGGAGTACCGGGGCCTGGCGCTCACCGCCCTCGTTCTGGTGGTCGCCGTGACGGCCCTCTCACCCCTGGCCCTGAAGGTCCGCGACCCCCAGTCCTGAGACCCGGTGTCCCACTTTCCGTGGGGCATATCGGGACGGGTGATGAACGGAGGGGCGGGAGTACGCTGGGCGCGGGCGCCGCTGCTGGTCGGGCCGGACGGGTGCCGGGCGGGGGGGAGCATGGCGCACGTCCTGGTGGCGGCCGTCCCGTTCGCCGGTCACGCCCCACCGGCCGCGGGGGTCGCGGCCCGACCCGGGGAAACCGGGCGTCCGGGGACCGCCCACACCCGGGGCCGAACGGAGGGGCGGGAGTACGCTGGGCGCGGGCGCCGCTGCTGGTCGGGCCGGACGGGTGCCGGGCGGGGGAGAGCATGGCGCACGTCCTGGTGGCGGCCGTCCCGTTCGCCGGTCACGCTCGACCGGCCGCGGGCGTCGCGGCCGAACTCGTGAAACGCGGGCTTCGGGTGACCGCCTACACCGGTGAACGCCATCGTGCGCTGTTCGAAGCCGCCGGATGTCGCGTGGTGTCCTGGCGGCGTGCTCAGGACTTCGATGAGAGCCGTCTGACCGAGACGTTCCCGGCGACGGGACGGCCCGGAGTCCGGGGCCTGGTCGCAAACGTGCGAGACGTCTTCATCGGCACCGCTCCGGGACAGGTCGAGGACATCCGAGCGATCCACGCGGCCGACCCGTTCGACCTCATCGTGGCCGACGTGATGGCGGTCGGGCCGCCGATCGCGGCCGCGCTGTTGGACGTGCCCTGGGTGACGCTCGGTGTGCTCCCGCTGATGCTGAGCAGTCGGCACCTGCCGCCGCCCGCACTCGCGATTCCCCCGGGGCAAGGCGTGCTCGGCCGCTGGCGCGACGCGATTCTGCGCGCGGGCGGAGACCTCGCCGGTGCACCCCTGCGACGATTGCTGAACAGGCTCCGCGCGGACTACGGGTTGCCCCCGGTCCGCCGGTTCGAGGACGGGTTGCACTCCCGGCTGCTCACGCTCAATGCGGGTTGCGAGCTCCTCGACGGCGCGCGCCCGGACCTGCCGACGTGGGTGCGCTACATCGGACGCTTCGATTCCGCCCCGGCGACCTTCCCGCCACCGGACGAGCGCGTCCGGCGTCTGCTCGCCGCCGATGCTCCACTCGTGCTCGTGACGCAGGGAACGTTCGACACCGACCCCGATGACCTCCTTCGACCGACCGTTCGTGCTCTGGCGGGCGAGCCCATGGCGGTGATCGCCACGATTTCGCCGACGGACCTCGGCTTCGACAGTCCGGCGAACACGGTGGCCGTGCCGACGGTCGCATTCGCGGAGGTCCTGGACCGGGTGGCGGTCTACATCACCAACGGCGGATGGGGCGGCACGCTCGAGGCGCTCGAGCACGGTGTGCCCCTCATCGTCGCCGGAGGCGACCTCGACAAGCCGACGATCGCGATGCACGTCGAGTTGGCCGGCGTCGGAATCAACCTGCGGACGGGCTCGCCCACCGAGCAGGCGATCCGGGACGCCACTGGCCGCATCCTCGCGGAGCCCGAGTTCCGGGCTCGTGCCGAGGAGGTCGGCCGACGCCTCCGCGAGCTGGGCGGATCCGGGGCCGGGGCCGCAGCGATCGTGGCCCTGCTGCAGCCGATGTCGGGGTGACACCGCCGCTGCGCGGCACCCCGGGCTCACGCCACCTCAGCCGAACAGTTGTGTCTCGATCTGGTCCGCCCACGTCGCAGCGTCGAGATTGGACCAGCTCACATCCAGCCAGACGCCATCCCGGTACACGGCCTTGCCGCCGACGGGGTAAGCGTTGCCCTGGTAGTCGCCCTGCCGGTCGGTGCGGCACATCGGGTAGCCGGCGGATTCGTCGCAGGTGGTTCCCTCCGTGGTGGCCAGCTGCGCGAACGCCGCCGTGACCGCCGCTGCCTCCGCGTGGCCGATGCGCACGGAGATGCCGGTGACATCGCCGGCGAACCAGCTGCAGGACAGGTCGATCGTGGCGCCGGCCGGCGTGTTCGGGCCGGCCTCCGGGGACGGGTCCGGCTGCGGCTGGACATGTTCGAGAATCGCCTCGCGCGTCGCCGCCTCCCCGAGGTCGTCGCAGGACGCCGGAATCGTCACCGTCGTCGGCGCTTCGGTCGTCGGTTCGGTCGTCGGTTCGGTCGTGGGCTCTTCGCTCGTGATCGGTGCCGCGGATGTCGTTGCCGTACCGCTGCCTGTTCCGGTCGCGCATGCCGTGAGTGCGATTCCCGCGACGGCGAGGAGAGCGAAGGCGCCTGTGGCGCGCAGCGTCGTGGTTCGTGTGTTGCTCATGGTTCGGTCCCCCTAGATCCAAGTGCCATGTTCTGGTGAAAGGGTGACACCGCGAGGCGTAGGACGGAAGCGGCGATGTCAAGCTGTGACCTCCTTCCCGACAGGCGTGGGCGGAAGGCCTCCCGACGTAGAATGGACGGTGATGTCGAACACGCCTGATTCCCGCACCACGACCGCCTCCGGCAGTGACGTCCGCGTCCGCTTCTGCCCCTCGCCGACGGGCCTGCCGCACGTCGGCATGATCCGGACCGCGCTGTACAACTGGGCCTACGCGCGCCACACCGGCGGCAAGCTCATCTTCCGCGTCGAGGACACCGACGCCGCCCGTGACAGCGAGGAGAGCTACCGTCAGCTCGTCGACGCGCTGACGTGGCTGAAGATCGACTGGGACGAGGGCGTCGAGGTCGGCGGTCCGCACGCGCCCTACCGGCAGTCCGAGCGCAAGCCGATCTACGCCGACGTGCTGCAGAAGCTCATCGACGCCGACGCGGTCTACGAGAGCTACTCGAACGCGGAGGAGATCGACGCGCGCAACGAGGCCAACGGCCGGGCCAAGCAGCTCGGGTATGACAACTACGACCGCGACCTCACCGACGAGCAGAAGGCCGCGTTCCGCGCGGAGGGTCGCGAGCCCGCCTACCGCCTGCGCGTTCCGGACCAGGACTTCACCTACGTCGACCTCATCCGCGGCGAGGTGACCTTCCCGGCTGGGTCCTTCCCGGACTTCGTGCTGGTCCGCGCCGGTGGCCACGCCCTCTACACCTTCACCAACCCGGTGGACGATGCGCTGATGGGCATCACGCACGTCATCCGCGGCGAGGACCTGATGCCCTCGACCGCGCGTCAGCTCGCGCTGTACGCCGCCCTCAACGACGCCGGAGTGACAGACTTCGTTCCGCGTTTCGGGCACATGCCGCTCGTGCTCGGTGAGACCGGCAACAAGAAGCTGTCCAAGCGCGACCCGAAGGCGGATCTCTTCCTGCAGCGCGAGAAGGGCTTCATCCACGAGGGCCTGCTGAACTACTTGGCGCTGCTCGGCTGGTCCATCGCCGCCGATCGTGACGTGTTCTCGCTGGACGAGTTCATCGCGGCGTTTGACATCGCCGACGTGAACCCGAACCCGGCCCGATTCGACCAGAAGAAGGCCGAGTCGATCAACGGCGACCACATCCGCATGCTCACTGCGGAGGACTTCGCCGATCGTGCGCTGGCCTACATGACGGACATCTTCGGTGGCGAGCCCTCGGCCGACCAAGCGGCGCTCTTCCGTCGCGCGACGCCGCTCGTGCAGGAGCGTGTGCAGTTGCTCGGCGAGGTGCCCGGCATGCTCGGATTCCTCTTCACCGACACCGTCACCTATGACGAGGACGCGCTGAAGGGACTGCCCGCGAACACCGGTGAGGTGCTGGCCGGTTGCGTGGCTGCACTGGCGGACATCCCCGAGGTCGACTTCGATGCGGAGCACGTGCAGGCTGCCCTTTCCCGCGTGCTGGTCGAGGAGCTCGGACTGAAGCCGCGCGTCGCCTACGGCCCGCCGCGGGTGGCGATCACCGGCCGCCGCGTGTCGCCGCCGTTGTTCGAGTCCATGGAGCTGCTGGGCAAGAAGGAGACGCTGCGGCGTTTGGACGCTCTGTCCGCCGCTCGTTCCTGAAGTGAGTCTTCGTGGGGCGTCCGGCGGTTCGCCGGGCGCCCCACGGCGTTTCGGCCTGCGGTCGCGAATCGGCTAGCCTGGTCCGAACCCGGATCGGTCGTGTCGATCCACGCGGAGTCCGGGCGGTGGCGGGACGCACTCTCCTCGCCCCGAGCGTGTCCAGCAGACCGGCGTCGCGGCTCGCGATCCCGCCGGCGCGCGCTGTCCGCGCCCGCCCGAAGCTCGAGGAGGAGCACCCATGACCCCGTTCCGTCACCTGTACGGCCCCGGCCCGACCAACCCCTACGACGAGGCGACCGCCGCGCTCGGCGAACCGCTGCTGGGTCACCTCGACCCCCTGTTCATCGAGCGGCTCGACCGCACCTGTGACATGCTCCGCGAGGTGTGGGGGACGGAGAACACGCGCACCCTGCCGCTCAGCGCCACCGGTTCCGGCGGTATGGAGGCGGCCCTGGTCAACACCGTGCACCCCGGCGATGTCGCCGTGATCGCGGTGAACGGCCTGTTCGGCCTGCGCATGGCGGACATGGCACGGCGTTGCGGCGCCGAGGTCATCACCGTCGAGCACGAGTGGGGCACGCCGGTGGACGCGCAGCGTCTGCTTGACGCTCACCCGGCCCCGCAGCTGTACGGCATGGTCCACGCCGAAACCTCGACGGGCGTGGTGTCCGATGTCGCCACGCTCGGCGCCGCCAAGGGCGACGCTCTGCTGGTGGTCGACGCGGTGACCTCGATCGCCGGTTCGGAGCTCCGCGCGGACGACTGGGGAATCGATGTCGGGTACGCCGGGACGCAGAAGTGCATCGGCGTCGCGCCGGGCCTCGCCCCGTTCACGATCAGCGATCGTGCGTTCGAGCGTCGCGTGACGGAACCCCGCTCCTGGTACTTCGACCTCGGCATGCTCGGCGGTTACGTCACTGCCGGCCCCGGGGCGCGGACGTACCACCACACCGCTCCGGTTGCGATGGTGGCGAGCCTGGAGGCGGGCCTCCGCCGCGTGCTGGACGAGGGTCTGCCCGCCGTCTGGGCGCGCCACGAGGAAGCCGGCCGCCTCCTGCAGAACACGCTGGAGGAGCGTGGGTATGAGCTGTTCGCCGCCGAGGGCAGTCGCCTGGCGCAGCTGACCAGCGTGCGGGTTCCGGACGGCGTCGACTCGGCGGCCGTCCGCCGCTGGCTCCTGACGGAGCGCTCGATGGAGATCGGTGCCGGTGTGGGGGAGTTCGCGAGCACCGTCTGGCGCATCGGCCTGATGGGTCCGAACGCCACCGCAGAGTCCGCGCTGCGCGTGGCGGACGCGATCGATGAGGCCGTCGCCGCCACGCGCTGAGGCCGACGCGCCCGGCGACGGGCACCGGTTTGGCCGGTGTCCGTTCGTCGGGTAGAGTGGATGACTGTTGCGACAACGGTTGATAACCGGTGGGGTATGGTGTAATTGGCAACACGGCTGATTCTGGTTCAGTTGTTCTTGGTTCGAGTCCAGGTACCCCAGCAAGACGAAGAAGCCCGGAATTCCGCGAGAAATCGCGGGTCCGGGCTTCTTGCTTTCCCTCGGTCGGATCAGACGATCCCCTCGGAAACCCCAGCCTGTCCCACGGAGGCATGGTCGGGATGCATCGGTAGATGACTGCCGGTGAGCGTGCACTGGTACGCCTCGCGCGCGGGCTTGAGCTCGCCTCGCGAAGGCACGGCCCATCGGGCGGCTAACTGCTCACTCGGTGAATAGGCCAGAGAGCGCGTCCTGGAATGCGAACCGGTCTACATCGGTGAGTCGAAGGGCATGCCCTGGTGTGCGGTGGAGAATGCCCGTTGCCGACACCATCTTGCGTTCGGTGTTCGCTTCCCCAGCAATGTGGTACTCGGCGTCGTCCAGCTCGACCGTGACGTTGCGCGCCTTGTCATTGTCGAGCACGCGGAGCGTTACGCGCCCAACCTCATCGTCCTCGCCGCGGTCGAGGCGCTTTACGTAGCCGATGAGGGTCTGGCGACCGACTTGTGGTGCGCCCTTGAGGACGCGTTCCACCTCGCGGATGACCGTCACTGCACCATCTTCAAGCGCGATGGCCTGCGGGGCTTTGAGGGCTGGCAGCCTGCTCGCCCAGCTGAAATTTACCTCGAGTCCGTCGATGCTTTCGGTTTCGAGTGTGTTGGCGACAGCCTCACAGAGCTCCGCGGAGACTCCGGCACCAACCGCTTCCGTGATACTTCGCGGACTCGGCGCGGCTGATCCATGCGTCAGGTCGCGAACGGCGTTAAGGCCCTCAGCGAGACGCAGCATCGCGGTGCGAGCGAACGGTTGGTACGTGGCGTCATCGAACAGCACCTCGTCGTCGGCGTACTCCGGACGAAGCATCGGGAGACGGCTGATGACCGGGACTATGTAGCTGCCCCGCCGAGTCTGACCCATCCGAACCTTGCGGGCATGGTCGCGAGCGGCGTCTGGGACCCGGTGGCCGAAGTAGCTTCGCGGCTGAAGCGCTGAACTTGCTGAGGCTTGCATCCCGCGACGGACGGAGTCAATGAAGGTGGCGGCATCGCCGAGAGGGAGCGAATCATCGATCTGCCCAGTCGCTCGGAACTCCGCCACGTCAGAGCCCGACTTCGTGACGGCCAGGAGCACGCCAGCGGCATCGGTCTGGAACGCGGCTCCGAGCCGATTGAGCATCTCGTCCCAGCGAAGCGAAAAGTCGGGGGCGCTCCTGAGTAGAGGTACGACGGCGTCGGCGTTCTGGCCCTGCCACCGTTGGGCGATGTCGCCGAGGCTGGCGGTGAGCTGCCAGCCTCGAAGAGCGAGCCAGGCGGAGACGTCGACGGGAGCCACAGACTCCTGCGGCAGATCAAGTTCATCCATTGCGCTGCCACCTCGCAGCTTCAGTGCTCATGAGCGAACGCATCGCATCCGCCGTCAGGAGGTTCGCCACGGGAACTTCCAGCCGGACCGTTGCAGCGTTCGCGGTGGCGGGCATTCCCGTCAGCGAGAGATAATACGCGCACTTGGCGAGCGTGGTGGCGTCATGATCGGGGACATGCCACGTGGTCGTGTCTGGTCCGAGCACTATGAGGGCCAGCACGCCGTGCGCGGAGCGTGTTGTTGAGCGGAGAAGGTTGTAGGTCCGCACGTCCAGATCGTGGATCAGATGTCCGTTCCGGAGTTCGGGGTTGCTCGTCGCCTTGAGCTGGAAATCGAGCGTGTGCTGGCTGCTGTGGACGGTCATGTCTACACCGCGCTCGTCGTCCGCAACGATCTCGTAAGTGAAGTCGGCGGAAGCGGCCGCTGCGATGATCCAGGCACGACTGAACCGCTCCTTCTGCTTGGATGCGCCGTCTGCCATGGTGACCGAATCCTATCGGGTCGCCTCCTGCACAGATGCGCATGTTTCCTCGTGTTGGACCCTAGCGGTGGGCGCCGACGTGACGCTTGGAGGGTGTTACAGAATCGGGCTGATCCCGCTTTCCGCAGCAACCGCGCCATGAAACGGCGGCGGGAGAGAGCGACAGGGTCGTGACCGGACGATAAACTCGCCTGGAACGTTCCCGGACGGCTGGGACGCGAGAGCGGGAGACATGGCCGAACGCAGACCCAAGGCACCCACGATCGTGGACGTCGCCGCCGCGGCCGGCGTGTCCAAGTCCGCGGTGTCACGAGCGCTCCTCGGCCAGGGCGAGGTCAGCGTCGCCACCCGCGAGCGAGTGGAGACGGCGGCCAAGGAGCTCGGCTACGTCGCCAACGCGATGGCACGGGGCCTCGTCACCGCGCGCACCTCGACGATCGGCGTCATCCTCCGCGATGTGACCCGTCCGTACTACGCCTGGCTCATCAATGGCATGCAGCAGGAGGCCGAGCGGCAGGGCTTCCGCATGGTGACCATGACCAGCGCCGGTGAGCTGGAAGTGGAGGACGCCGTCCACGCCCTGGAGACTCTCGTGTCCATGCGGGTGGACGGGATCGTGCTGGCCTCGGCGCGGCTGCCCTCCTCGGAGCTTCGGCCCTATGTCGGCCGCGTCCCGATCGTCGTCGCGGGACGCCGCGAGGTCGAACCGGGGGTGACGAGCGTCTACGGCGACGATGCCGCGGGCGGCCGCGTTCTCGCAGATCGACTTGCGGATCTCGGTCATCGCACCATTGCGGTGCTGCTGGTTGACCAGACGTACTCCCTGAGCCAGCACACGCGCGGCGTGGCGATGATCGCGCAGGCGCGCGAACGCGGCCTCGATGTTCGGGTCTGGCCGGTCGACGATGACCGGCACGTCCGGGACGTCCTCGCGCACCAGGACGATGCCGCTGAGGTCACCGCGATCATGTGTCCGACGGACGACGCCGCGGTCGACGCACTGGATCACCTCCGCGAGGCGGGGCGGACCGCGCCCGCGGACTGCAGCATCACCGGCTTCGACGGCATCGGGGTCTACAGCTCGCCATTCCTCGGACTCACGACCTTCCGGCAGCCGGTCTCCGAGATCGGGCATACGGCGATGGCCCTGCTGACCGCGCGGATCACCGGTGACGCCGCCGGTGATCAGGCTCTCGAACTGCACGGCTCCCTCGTGACAGGTCGCACAGCCGGACCGCCGCCGCAACGCTGAGCGCTGCGGCGGCGAACGTTCAGGACAGGCGCCAGCTGCGGACGACGTCCCAGGTCAGGGACTGCCAGTAGTCGGGCGTCCACGCGTCGGCGGTCAGGCGGTACAGGGTCACGGTGTCCCCGTGGAATGAGGCCGGACCGTCGAAGCCGGCGCCGACGAGGAACTCGTGCACCTCCTGGCGCAACGCATCCGCGCCCTCGAGCTCACGACCGGCGAGCGTCAGGTGCGGGTGGAAGCGCTCGGGTGCGTCGCGACGACGCTGCACCACGTCCCAATCACTCGGCGGGAAGACGCGCAGCGGTGCGAGCGCGGTGATCAGCTCGCCACCGAGTGCGCGCAACGGATCGGAGCCGTCCCCCATGCCGGCCAGGGCGTAGCCGATGCCGTCGCCCGGGCGCTGCCGCAGCCCGAGGTTGCGGACGGTCATCGCAGAGCGCGCGGACAGCACGGCGTCAAGCGTGTCGATCAGGTCTGATTCTGGGGCATCGAGTGCGACCGAGCCGACCAGGGTGACGTGCGGCGGATAGCTCGCGGCTTCGCGCAGACCGTACTGTCGCTCCATGACGTGGAACGCCTCGGCGATGAGGCGCGCGAAGACCGGGGACGGACGCAGGAACACGCCGTAGCGAGGGTCCGCGGTGTTCGCCTCGGCGGTCGCCTCCGCGAGGCGGGGGTCCACCACCGTCATCGGGCCTCCCCGGGCAGCAGCCACGTCCGCGACGCGTCGATCTCGATCCGGGCGCGATCTCCGGGGGCCAGTGCGTCCGGTCCCGGTGTGACATCGGCGACCTGGAGGGTGCCGGACTCCGTGTGCAGTTCGTAGTCGATGCGCTCCCCGGCGAAGCTCGCCACGATGACCTCGCCGATGTCCTCGCCACCCGGAGTGCACGCATCGACCGGGGTGATGCGCGCCGCTTCCGGGCGGACCAGGAGCCCTGCGGGGGAGCCGACGGCGATGTCGGGATGCGCGGGGACAGAGAGAGCGCGGCCGGCCACGACGACGTCCGCGCGCCCGTCACCGACACGCGTCACGCGCGCCGCCAGGATGTTCGCGGTGCCGATGAAGTCGGCGACGAACGGTGTCGTGGGCCGACGGTAGATCTCCTGCGGTGAACCGATCTGCTGCACGCGACCGCCGCGCATCACCACGATGCGGTCGGACATCGTCATCGCCTCCTCCTGGTCGTGCGTGACGAAGATGCTGGTGATCCCGAGCTGCTGCTGCAGGCGACGGATCTGCAGCCGCATGGTGCCGCGGAGCTTCGCGTCCAGGTTGGACAGCGGCTCGTCGAAGAGGAGGACCTTGGGCTTGATCACCAGGGCGCGGGCGAGGGCGACGCGCTGCTGCTGACCGCCGGAGAGCTGATGCGGCGCTCGGCGGTCCAGCCCGTCCAGCCCCATCACGTCCACCACGGCATCCACCTCGGCGTCGATCTGCGCCCGCGGGAGCTTGCGCAGCTTCAACCCGTACGCGATGTTGTCGCGGACGCTGAGGTGCGGGAAGAGGGCGTAGGACTGGAACACCATCGACATCGGACGTCGGTGGGGCGGCAGCGCGAGCAGGTCTTCGCCATCGAGAGTGATTCGGCCGGCCGTGGGCGTCTCGAATCCCGCGATCATGCGCAGCGTCGTGGTCTTGCCGCAGCCGGACGGACCGAGCAGCGAGATGAACTCGCCGGGCGCGATGTCGAGCGTGACGTCGTCGACGGCCGGGGCGGTCGCCGCCTTGCCGGGATAGCGTTTGGACACCCCCTCCAGTCGCATGCGCCCGACGGGCGCGCTCGTCGGGGCCGCCGCGGCGGGTGCGTCCAGTGTGATGGTCGTCATGGCGCGGTCCTTCCTGTCCGCCCGGATGGGGCCGGGCTTCGTGTCGATCGGGGTGTCGGGAGCCGTGCGCTCAGCCATCGGTGCGCACCGTTCCCCAGCGGCGGAGCGCGAGATTCAGCAGACCCATGAAGCCGAGCACCACAGCGATGAGCAGGGTGCAGTAGGCGAAGGCGTTGCCGAAGCGTCCGGTGTCCACCTCGTCCAGCAGCTGCGCTGAGACGATGTGCGTGCGCGGTGTCGTGACGAAGATGATCGGCGTGAGGGCGGTCATCGAGCGCGCGATCGCGTAACTCACACCGGCGATCAGCGCCGGGCGCAGCAGCGGGAGCGTGGTGGTCACGAACGTGCGCAGGCTCCCGGCGCCGAGAGAGGTCGACGCCTCTTCGATGGCCGGATGGATCTGCGAGATCGCGGCGATCGAGGACCGCTGACCCGCCGGCAGCGAGAACACGATGTAGACCAGGAGGATCGCGATCGCTCCGCCCGCGATGCCGTTGCCGCCCGCCAGGGCCGGGACCTTCACGCCCAGCACCAGGTAGGGAACGCTGAACGCGATCGCGTAGCCGAGGCCGAGCACGATGCCGGGAACGGCGACGCCGAGCATGCCGATGAAATCGACGACGCCGCCGAGTCGACGACCGAGTTTGCGCACCACGAGCCAGGCGATGAGCGTACCCAGCAGTCCGCTGATCGGTGCGGCGATGACGGCGAGGACAGCGGTGTCCAGGAATGCGCCCGGAGCCCGTCCGGTGAGGATCTGGCGGTAGTGATCCAGCGTGAAGGTGTTCTTCACCCCGATGATGTCGATGAACCCGCCCACGATGACGGTGAGGAACACCAGGACGATCAGCGCGCTCACCAGAGCGACGATCGTCAGCACCGGAATGCGCAGAGCGGGCGCGGTGATCAACGTCGGCTTGGCGGACGGTTTGCCGGTGACGCTGACGACGTTGCGCTTGCCGACCCAGTAGTGCTGCAGGACGAACACCAGCAGCGCCGGGATCAGCAGCACGATCGAGTACGCCGCCGCCTTCGTCATGCTGAAGTCGCCGTTGATGGCGAAGTAGACCCGGCTCGCGAGAACGGAGTAGTCCCCACCGATGATGAGGGGGTTGGCCAGGTCGCTGATCGCCTCGACGAACAGGAACAGGAACGACCCCGCGATGCCGGGGAAGATCATCGGCAGGGTCACGGTGCGGAACACGCGGAAGCGGTTCGCGCCGAGGTTGGCGGCGGCCTCCTCCATCGATGCGTCGACGTTCATCAGCATGCCGCGGATCGTGAGGTACGCGATGGGGGAGAAGGACAGCGACATCACCAGGACGAGGCCGGGCAGCCCGTACACGTCCAGCGGCGTGTGGAACAGCCCGTTCGAGATCAGTCCCTTTCGACCGAACTGGACGATCACCGCGGTGGCGATCGCGAACGGCGGGGCCACCACCGGCAGCAGGGCGATCAGGTGCACCAGCCGCCGGCCCCGGAAGGCCAGGCGGACCTGCGCGAACGCGAAGCACAGCCCGATGAGGGTGCCGAACACTCCCGTGAGCAGCCCCAGCACGAGCGTGTTCAGCAAGGCCCGACGGTCCACCGCATGGGTGAACGTGCCGACGATCGTGGCGAGGCCGTCCGCGGATGCGCCGGTCAGCAGCAACTCCGCGATGGGCCAGACGACGATGATCGCGAGCACGAGGGCCACGGCGCCGAAGACGATCACCGTGGACCGATCGATGACGCGGCGGCGGGGGCGCGCGGCCCGGACCGGGTCCGGGCCTGCGCCCACCGCTGCGGTGATCGTCGCGCTGTCGCGAGTCAGTGTTTCCGACACGATGTCCTCTCCGGGTCCCTCAGGACTTCGGGGCCGGGGCGATCTCGTTCGTGAAGTGCTCGATCAGGCCCTGCCGGGTGTCGGCGGCCTTCCGCTTGTCCCACTCCACCAGCTTCAGCTCGCTCATGTCGATCGCGCCGTCACGCACCTTGGCGTCCGGGTTCACCGGCAGGGCGTACGTCGGGATGTCCGCGTACGTGTCCTGCCAGTCGGTGGTGAGGATCCAGTCGAAGAACTTCTGACCGCCGGCCGCGTTGTTCGCGCCCTTGACCATGCTGACGGCGCCGACCTCATAGCCGGTGCCCTCCGCGGGGAGGCTCACGGTCAGGTCGTAGCCCTGCGCGGCGAGGCGTTCGCAGTCGGCGACGAGCGAGACGCTCGTGGCCAGTTCACCGCGGCCGACCATCTCACCGGCCGTCGAGGACGCGTTGCCGTACTGCAGCACGTTGGAGTTGAGCTTGGTGAAGTAGTCGATCGTCGCGGCGTCGTCGGCGTTCTTCAGCACGTGCTCCGCGTACATCGCCATGTACCCGGCGCCGACCGACGCGGGGTGCGGCATGCCGACCTGGCCCTTCAGCTTCGCATCCAGCAGGTCGTCCCAGGACGTCGGGAGCTTCAGGCCGAGTCCCTTCATGGCCTCCTCGCTGGAGCAGAAGCCGAGGGCGCCGGTGTAGAACCCGGCCCAGACCCCGTCCGCGTCGGTGTACAGCTCGTCGAGGTTCGACGCATTCGGCGAAACGTAGTTCTCGATCAGGCCGGCATCGGCGGCGACGAGGTGGTTCTCGGCCTGACCTCCGGCCCAGACGTCGAATTCGGGTGCGTCCTTGGCTGCGGTGAGGCGGGCGATCGCGGCGCCGGCACCCATCGAGACGTAGTTCGTCTCGATGCCGCTGGCCTTCTCGAAGCCCTTGGCCATGGCTTCGCAGTAGTCCTCGACCTGGCTGCAGGCGACGGTGATCGAGCCACCGCCGTCGCTCCCGGCGGTCGCTCCGCCGCTCTCGCCGTCGTCGGTGACGGGGGTGCAGGCGGACAGGGCGATTCCGGCGACCGCCAGCGGGGCGAGCATCAGCAGGGATTTCTTCTTCATGTTCGTGTCCTTCGCATCGAGCGGGGTGATCCGAGCGGAGCTCGGCGGGGTCGGGTGGTGGGTGGATGGTTCGGAGTTCGGCTGAGCGTTGACGATGGCGTATCCGCGTCCGCGGGTGCCGCGGATCTCGAGCGCGCGGTGGAAGCGAAGCTTGCGCCGCAGGCGGTGCACCGCGGTCCGCAGCCGCGCGCGGTCGCCGCGTCCGGGGATCGGCCCCCACATCGTCGCGCACAGACGCTCATGCGGGACGAGTGCGCCGTCGGCCCGCACCAGCGTCAGCAGCAGTCGACGTTCGGCAGGCGACAGGGCCACCGCGTCGGCGGCCGCGAGTGCGCGGCTGCGGAGGGCGCGCATCAGCTCGGGAACCCCGCGGGGGCCAGATCGAGGATCAGTCCGTTCAGGAACGCCCGTGACTCGGCGTCCGAAGCCCACAGGTGCGCGTTCCAGCCGCATGCCCGCGCGGCGGCGACATTCTGCTCGCGGTCGTCGATGAACGCGATGGACTCCGGCGCGATGCCCGTCGCGGTGGAGACCGCGCGATAGACCGACGGATCCGGCTTGTTGGCGGCGAGTTCGGCGGAGAAGAACCAGTGCGAGACGTGCGGTGCCCAGGCGGACTCGCGAGCCGCGGCGGCCATCGGGTGCGGCGCGTTGGAGAGGACGGCCACGGGACGGTGCGCGGCGACGTCCGCGACGAGCGCGGCGGCCTCCGGGCGTGCGGTCGCCCATGTGCGGCTGTCGAGGTCGGACAGCTCCGCGACGATCTCTGCCGTCACGGGGTGCTCCAGGCGGTTCAGGACATCGCCCCAGTACTCCTCGGTCGCACCCCCGGCGTCGAATGCCGCCCGGGGTGCCCAGTAGGCCGGCGTGACCGCCGAGACGTCGCGCTGGGTGATCCGGGAGATGCCTTCGAACAGGCCCGCAGCGGGGGAGAGCACCTCGCCGATGTCGAATACCACGAGGTCGATGCTTGTCGCGGATACTGAGCGCATCGTCATCCGAACCTATCCGATCTTCATTGAGGCGGGAACGTTCCCGGTACGGTGAAGGTACCACGCGAAAACGGCCGCGCAAGGGCGGAACGGATAAATGACGGGTGAACGATGGATGGCGTCCGGGTGCTCCGCCTCGGCGCGGCGGGAACACTGACGGCGGCGGCCCCGATGGCTCGGACCCGCCGCCGTGTGCCCGCGGATCAGGCGGGGTTGAACTGCAGGTAGTCGAGGTTGAAGTTCTGATTGCCCGATCCGACGCGGAATGTGACGACGTGTTCGCCCGCGCTGAGGTGCACTCCGGCAGCGACGTCCTGCATCAGGAAGTGGTCATGGCCGGTTGTGTTCCGGACGCTGACGGTGGGCGTGGTCGCCGTGTCGATCGTCAGCGTGAACGAACCGGTCCCCGCGGCCTTGGACGCCACGCGCGCACGAATGTCATAGGTCCCGGCGGTGGGCAGGTCGATCGTGTACCGGATCCATTCGCCGGCACGGATGTAGCAGACCGCGAGCGCGCGCTGCTGGTCGCACACGTCCACACCCGGTCCCTTGTCCTGCGAATCCGTGTCGTGGAACGCGACACCCTCGCCGCCCTCGTCGTACTCGCGCGCCAGGACGCGGACGGACCCGGCCGGCCGGTCGTAGGACGCGGCCGATCCGGTGTCGATCCAGTGCTGAAGAGCCTCCGCGTGATCGGTCTGGATGATGCTCGCGCCCTTCGCCGCGGCGCCACCCCAGCCCTGGGACTCGTCCCAGAAGGTGGCCTCATCGGTGAGCTGGCCCGCCAGCCCGCGCCACAGCGTGTTCAGCCAGATGCGGCTGTTCGTCCCGACCGTGTCGAGGTAGGCGGACTGCGCCTGCGTCTCCGCGTCGTTCGCGTAGATGACCTCGAAGCAGTCGGGCGTGCGCACGAACGTGCCCGCCGCGACGGCGTCCAGCACGGCCGCCTGGTTCTGCGCGTTCACCACGTGGCAGTACAGGGCGTCCTCGTTCGCCGCCAGGAACGTGTTGACCTCGGCGATGGGTGCGGTGCTCTTGAAGATGATCTGCCGTTGCATGCCCTGAGCCTCGGCGGCCGCGTAGACCTCGTCCCGCCACTGCCACGCCTTGTCGACGTTCAGCAGGATCTCGTCACGGGCGACCTCAAGGATCTCGTCGAAGGACGGCACGGTCTGCTGCGTCACCGCCCCCGTCGTGCCGCGCAGGTCCTTCAGCGGCAGCGCGGTGACCTCGGCGAGCGTGTGCGAGCGGACGTTCCCGCTCCCGGTGGTGGTGCGGCTCACGTTCGCGTCGTGCATCACGACGAGGTGATCGTCGGAGGTCATCTGCAGGTCGATCTCCGCGATCGCGACGTTCAGATCGATCGCATGCTGCACGGAACCGACGGAGTTCTCCGCGGACGTGCGCCACGCGCCCAGATGGGCGGCGGCCATCGTCTCGGCGGACGCGGAGTGGTCGAGGAACGTCGCGAGATGCTGTTCCGCGTTCGTGGGAGCGGTCGCGGAAGCCGGTGCGGCGGCTCCCGCGGTGAGCAACGCGGCGGTTGCGACCGCGCAGGCGATGGCTGCGCGTCGGGAGCGCGGTGGGTGGAGGTGACGGATGACGGGCATGGGATTCCTTCCGGCGTCGACTCCCGCCGGCCGATCCCGCGGGAGTCGAGCCCAGTCTTCCGAGCGCGCTCCGGCGCTTCCGCTTTCCGAGAGAACGGTAACGGACCGATTCCGGTGGCTCAGGTGACGGTGTCGCGGAGTTGGAACTCCGGGGCCCGCCAGAGCTCGTCGTCGAGGACGCGGCGCAGCGTCTCCACCGCGTCCCAGACGTCCGTGAACCCGTTGTAGAGCGGAGCGAGGCCGAACCGGAGGACCTCGGGCTCCCGGTAGTCCCCGATCACGCCGTTCGCGATGAGCGCCCGCATCACCGCGTAGCCTTCCGGATGACGGTAGGACACGTGGCTGCCGCGGTTTTCCGGGTCGCGCGGCGTGACGAGTTCCAGCGGATGGTGGGCGAGCCGGCTCTCCACCAGAGCGATGAAGAGATCGGTGAGGGCGAGCGACTTCCGCCGTAGCGCGTCCGGATCGACCTCGAGGTGCAGATCGACCCCGACCTCCATCGTGGCGAGGGACAGGACCGGCTGCGTGCCGACGAGAAAGCGGCGTCCGCCGTCCGCGGCCGCGAACGAATCGGACATGCGGAACGGCTCGCGGTGCGCCCACCACCCCGTCAGCGGGGAGACGGCGCGTGCGAGGTGGCGCTCGGCGATCCAGACGAAGGCGGGGGAGCCGGGGCCACCGTTGAGGTACTTGTAGGTGCACCCGACCACGAAGTCCGCACCGTCGGCGGCGACGTGGAGGGGAATGGCGCCGACGGAGTGGCACAGGTCCCAGATCGCCAGGGCTCCGGACCGGTGAATGCGGGCCGAGGCGTCCGCCATGTCCCAGAGGCGGCCGGTGCGGTAGTTGACGTGCGTCAGCAGCACGACCGCGACGTCCTCGCCGAGCGCATCGTCGAGCTCGTCCGGCGAGTCGATCAACCGCAGGCGATAGCCCTGATCGAGCAGCTCGATCAGGCCCTCGGCGATGTAGAGATCGGTCGGGAAGTTGTCGCGCTCGGACACGATCACCCGGCGCGTGGGCGCGTCCTCGTCCTGGATGCGCAGGGCCGCGGCGAGCGCCTTGAAGATGTTGACCGACGTGGTGTCGGTGGCGACGCACTCGCCTCCGTCCCCACCGATCAGCCGGCCGATCTTCGCGCCGATGCGCACCGGGAGGTCGAACCACGCGTTCTTGTTCCAGCTGCCGATGAGGTCGTGGCCCCACTCCTGCGTGACGACCTCGGCGGATCGCGCCACCGCGTCCCGGGGCAGTGCCCCGAGCGAGTTGCCGTCCAGGTAGATGACGCCCTCCGGAAGCGCGAAGCGCGACCGCAGCGGGCGCAGCGGGTCTGCGCGGTCGGCGGCGCGGCAGTCCTCGGCCGTCACGGGCCGTGGGGGTGTGCTCATCTCGTCATCTCCTCGGGGGTGTCCCTCCAGCATGCCGATCCCGGACGTCGCACGCACGCGCCCGTCGGTTCGGCGACGTCGTCGTGGCGAGCGGATGAGAATCGCTTCACCCGTGAAGAACTTCTGGCGCTCGCTCCCAGCTGGCGCTAATCTGCCGCTCAGGAAACTGGCAGGCGCCACCGACCCCGGTGCCCGAGCGCCTCCCACTCATGAGGACCCCCAAGGAGCGGTCATGCAGAGTGCGGGAAGAAAACGGTTGTGGCTGGTCGCCATCGCGACGAGTGCCCTCCTGATCGCGGGCGGGGTCTCCCCGGCAGTCGCCGCGAGCGGATTCGAGGGCGCGGGACTGACGCCGGACGGCAGCGCGGGGGACGGCGACAAGTCGTACTCCGGCCGCTTGGCGACGGATGACTCCGCGCTGCTCAAGCGGTCGGACGCGGCGAGCGTGCTGGTGATGGTCAAGGTGGATGTCGACCCGGTCGCGTCCTACACCGGCACCGTGGACGGCTATGCCGCCACGAGCCCCGAGATCACCGGCATCCCGATCAGCCAGGGCAGCCCCGCCATCACCGCATACTCCGCCTACGTGACGAGCCGGATCGAGGCCTCACAGCAGGAGGCGCTCGCACTGATCGGCGACGCCACCGTGATCGATTCCTACAGCACCGTGTACGGCGGGTACGCGATGTCCATCCCGGCCAACCGTGCCAAGGACCTCGCGAAGCTCGGCAGCGTCGCCGCCGTGCAGGCAAACGAACTCCACCAAGCGGTCCAGACCACGCCGGACACCGAGGAGTCCCCGGCCGCCGAGGCGACGCCGACCCCCGATCCATCGCCGTCACCCGAGCCCGAGGCGTCCCCGTCGCCGACCGCGGAGACGCCGGAAGCCCCCGCGGCGGAGAAGACCGAGACCCGCTCCACGAAGGCGATGGCGGCCACCGCGGAGCTTCCCTCCACGACGCCGGCTCCCTACCAGGACGCCACGCACTTCATCGGCGCGGACGCGGTGTGGGACTCCCTCGGCGGACGGGACACCGCAGGTGCGGGCGTGATCGTCGGCGTGATCGACACCGGCATCTGGCCCGAGCACCCCATGCTCGCCGAGAATGGCCTGGCCGCCCCGGAGGGTGGTCCCTGGGCGTGTGAGTTCGGCGACGGTTCCGTCGGCGATGCGTTCTCCTGCAACAACAAGCTCGTGGGCGCGTACGCGGAGCTGCACACGTACCAGTCCAGCTCGAACCCGGCCGGTTCTGACGCCTACTGCTCCGGAACCCTGTGCTCGGCGCGCGACGCGGAGGGTCACGGCACGCACACGGCCACGACGGCGGTGGGTGACCACGTCGACAACGCCGAGATCTTCGACATCGAGCGCGGCCCGTTCAGCGGCATCGCCCCCGGAGCGTCGGTCATCATGTACCGCGCTCTCGGCCCGGACGGCGGCTACAACGGCGACCTCGTCGCCTCCATCAACCAGGCGGTCCTGGACGGTGTCGACGTGATCAACTACTCGATCAGCGGCAGCGCCGACCCGTACGACTCCGTCGAGCTCGCGTTTCTGGACGCCTTCGCGGCCGGTATCACCGTGAACTCCTCGGCCGGCAACTCCGGTCCGGCGGCGTCGACGGCGGATCACGCCAGCCCGTGGACCACGACGGTCGCGGCCTCCACCTCCGATCGGGCGTACACCTCTGCGCTCGTGCTGGCCTCCTCGGACGGGCAGACCCTCGTCAAGCAGGGCACCACGATCATGGACGGAATCACCGACCTGCCGGTCGTGCTCGCCTCGGCGGTGCCGGGGTACGAGGACCAGCTCTGCCAGACGCCGCTGCCGGCGAACTCCGTCACCGGACAGGTCGTGCTCTGCTTCCGCGGCGGCAACGGTCGGATCGCGAAGGGATGGAACGCCCGTCAGGGCGGTGCCGCGGGGATGATCCTCGCCAACCCGGAGCCGATGGACCTGCAGACGGACAACCACTTCCTGCCCGCGATCCAGCTCGAGGGTCCGAACGACGAGATCGTCGCCTTCATCGCGGATCACCCGGACGTCACGGCGACGTGGGCGCGCGGTGAAGCCACGGTGTCGCAGGGCGATGTGATGGCCGGATTCAGCTCGCGTGGTCCGATCGGACCGTTCCTGAAGCCGGACATCACGGCGCCCGGCGTGCAGGTCATCGCCGGTCTCACACCGACGCCGATCGGAACCGACAGCGGCCCGACCGGGCAGTACTACCAGGCCATCGCGGGCACCTCCATGTCCGCCCCGCACGCCGCCGGCGTCTCGGCGCTGGTGAAGGCGGCCCACCCCGACTGGACCCCCGGTCAGATCAAGTCCGCGTTGATGACGTCGTCGGTGCAGGACGTCGTGAACGTCGACGGCTCGCCCGCCGGCGTGTTCGACCGGGGTGCCGGTTCGATCCGGGCCGACCGCGCGGTCGCGACGGTCGCGACGATCAGTGAGTCCGCCGCCGATTTCGCCGCGAGCTCCGCGGACGTGAACGGTCGGATCGACCTGAACATCCCGAGCATCAACGTCGACCCGCTCCCGGGCGCGGTCACCACGACCCGCACGATCACGAACGTCAGCGGCTCGACGCAGGTGTTCCGGACCTCCGCCACCGCGGATGACGGCCTCACCATCTCGGTCTCCCCGAAGAACCTCGCGATCCCGAAGGGGCAGTCGCGGGACATCACCGTGACGCTGAGTTCGCTCGGCGCCGCGGACGGACAGTACGAGGGTCAGATCACGCTCACGCCGAAGAAGGGCAACGCCCTGGTGATCCCCGTCGCGGCGAAGGCGGGCGAGGCGAGCATCGCGTTCGCCCAGAGCTGCGAGCCGGAGACGATCGGCAAGGGTGATGAGACGACGTGCACCGTCACGGCGTCCAACTTCCTGCCGGTCGCCGTGGACGCGAAGGTGACGGTCTCGGCCGACAAGAAGCTGCAGATCCGGTCCTTCGCCGACCCGCTGCGTAAGAGCGGCAACGGGGGATCGTGGTCGGGCACGCTGTCGGCGGCGCTCCCGCCGCAGATCGCCGGCATCGACGCAGGGGAGACCCCCGGCGGAGGCTACGTGCCCTTGGCCGACTTCGGGATCGCCCCGATCGCCCTCGGTGACGAGCAGATCGCCAACTTCACCGTCCCGGCGTTCCAGTTCGGTGGCGAGACCTACACCCGGCTCGGCGTGGTCTCGAACGGCTACGTGGCGATCGGCGGGGGAGCGGCCACCGACGTGCTCTACCAGCCCAACGCCATCCCCGACCCGGCGGCGCCGAACAACATCGTGGCCCCGCTGTGGACGGACCTCAACCCGGCTGCGGGCGGCACCGTGCGCGTCGGGACGCTGAGTGACGGTGTCAACCGCTGGCTCGTCGTGGAGTGGGACAAGGTGCCCACCTACAGCGGCAACGCCACGAACTCGATGCAGGTCTGGATTCAGACCGGGGCCACCGAGGACGTCACGATGGCCTACGGCTCGGACGGTGTTGCCGATGCCGCCGCCAACGCGGCCACCGCGGCGGAGAACCGGGACGGCACGAGCGGCATCGTGCTCCCGGAGCTGCCGAAGGCGGGCGACCAGCTGAAGGTCGACGTCACGCCGCCGACGGCCGGCGGAACCGTCGCGCTGAGCTACACGGTGCGCGGCAAGCAGAAGGGGGACGGCCACGTGTACGCGACCCTCACCTCGAGGGCCCTGCGCACCACCCCGATGGAGGACACGGTCGTCACCGTCCAGTAGTGCTTCACAACGGAGCGGGGCGCCTCGACGGAGGCGCCCCGCTCTGCCGTGAGCGGTGTGCCGTCAGCGCTCGGAGGCCCGGCGCCGTCCCGGAGCTGACCGAACATGCGCGCGTACCGAGCGACGTCGTGCAGGACGGCGACGGCCTGCAGCAGGCGGACGGTGGTGGCGAGGTCGAGCGCCGCGGAGACCGACTCGTGCACTCGCCTCAGTGTGGCGTGCCCGTCGGACAGGCCGCGCACCGGAGCCCGGTTCAGGCCTCGTCCACCTGCGGAGCGGGGATCTCCTCCGGCTTGTAGCGGGGGAGGCGAGATGCGGGAATCAGAGCGACGAGACTGATCCCGCCGAGGATGAGGAAGCCGATGCGCAGCGTGCGGAGCCGCTGCTCAGCGTTGAGGGTGACGGCGGCCTCGATCTGCTCGTCGGTGGCGGAGGTGTTCGCGAGGGTGCTGCGCAGGTCGTCGTTGGAGATGAAGTTCACATCGTCGAGGTCCACCTGCTGCACCAGTGAGTCGGGCAGATCCGGGTGACCGGCGACCGCTTGCGCGATCCCCATCCCCAGTACTCCGACCAGGATCGCGCCCATCACGGCCGTTCCGACCGCAGACGCGAGGTTCTGCGCCGTGCCCCGGATGGACCCGACGTCCCCGGCGAGTTCCACCGGAGCCGCCGTGACCAGAACGTTGAAGACCAGGGTCACGAGTGCGCCCTGTCCGATCCCGAACGCGATCAGCCCGATGATCGTCGGGAACGTCTCCCAGTTGTTGGAGACGACCAGCGCGAGCCAGGCGAGTGCGACGGTCGTCAGGGAGAAGGAGAACACCGCGATCGCGCGCGGCGTGAAGCGGCGGTAGAAGCGCACCACCAGGGTTGCGGTGATGAACACGGTGAGGTTGAACGGCATCATCGCCAGCGAGGTGTCGAACGGCGTGCGGCCCTGCACGACCTGGATGTAGGTCGGCACGGCGAAGTTCACGGCGGCTTCCATCGCCACGATCACGAACATCGCGTAGACCGCCGCGCGTTCGGACGCACGATCGAGCACGCTGAGGTCCACCAGCGGCACCCCTCCGCCGCGCATCCGACTCCGGGTGCGGAGGAAGAACAGCTGGCCGAACACGAGTCCCAGCACGATGAGCACGGGCGCCGGCGAGATCCCCGCGATCGCGAACGGCGCACCCGGCTCGGCCAGCAGCAGCCCCCAGCCGTTGAGGTTGTTGAAGCCGAGCGTGAGGAGAACGATCGCGACACCGATCAACAGGGAGGCGATGAGGTCGATCCGGACCGAACGATCGCCGTAGTCCTTGCGCAGGGTGAAGCTCAGCAGGAAGACCGCGACGGCGACGCACAGGGTGATCACGAAGATCGGGCGCCACCCGACGAACGTGCCGAGCGTGCCGCCGATGAGGAATGCGCTCACGCCGGAGAACGCGCGGGCGGATCCGAGGGAACCGACCGCTGTCGCCTGCTGGTTTCCGGAGTAGTTCTCCGCGATCAGGGCGACCAGGGCCGGCACGATGATCGCGGCCGCGGCGCCGGCCAGGAGCTGGCCGCCGATGACCCACCCCACCGACGGCGAGAGGATCATCATCACGGAGGACGCAGCGAAGACGATCAGAACCGAGCGGAAGATCAGCACCCACCCGATGCGCTGACCGAGCTTCGCGCCGGTCATGACGAGTGCGGCGACCGCGAGGCCGTACACGACGATCGTGCTGCTCGCCGTCGTCGGGGGAACGCCGAAGTCCTGCACCATTCCGCCGAGGGAGATGGGGAGGGCGGCGACGTTGAAGGACATCAGGATCTGGCCGAGGAACAGGCCGATCATCGGGACCCAGGAACGCCGCTCGGGCTGCGTGCCCGTTCCGGAGGACGTGGTTTCCGTCTGCGAAGCCATCAGCCGATCTCCTCACGCTCGTCGCGCGCGACCGACGCGAACAGGTTGAGTCCCAGGGAGCGGGACAGGTGGGCGCACGCCCGCTGACCGCGAACGCTGTTGCCCGCGGCATCCAGGCGGGGTGAGTAGGCGCCCACGGCGCCCTTGCCCGGTGCGATCGCGACGATGCCGCCGGATACGCCGGACTTGGCGGGCAGCCCGATCTCGTACAGCCATTCCCCGCTGGTCTCGTACATCCCCGTCGTCGCCAACACGGCGAGCGTGTCGCGCGCGACGTCGGCGGCGACGACCCGGTGACCGGTGACCGGGTTGACCCCGCCGTCGGCGAGTGTGGCGCCCATCACGGCGAGGTCGTGCGCCGTCACGGCCAACGAGCACTGCCGGGTGTACACGTCGACGCTCTCCAGCGGATCTTCGTCCAGGCGGCCGTAGCTCTGCAGCAGCGCGGCGATCGCGCGATTGCGATGGTTCGTGACCGATTCGGACTCGTAGACCTCCTCATCGAGGGCGAGCTCGCGGCCGGCGAAAGCGGACAGGCCGTCCAGAACGATGTCCCAGCGGGCCTCGGCGGAACCTGCCGGGATCATGGCCGTGGTGGCGATCGCACCCGCGTTGACCATCGGGTTCATGGGGCTGCCGTCATTGAGTTCCAGCGCGATGACGCTGTTGAAGGGCAGGCCCGTGTTGTTCACCCCGACGTTCGCGTGCACGGCGGCGTGACCGATGCGCTCGCAGGCGAGTGCGAACACGAAGGCCTTGGACACCGACTGCAGCGAGAACCGGCGCTGTACGTCGCCCGCCTCGTGCGCGTGGCCCGCGACGTCCACGAGGGCGAGGCCGAAATCGGAGGGCTCGGCTCGACCGAGGATCGGGATGTAGTCCGCGACCACGCCCTCGTCATCGGTCGCGTAGCGCCGATGCGCGTCGCGGATGAGGTCGTCGACCAGCAGGTCCGGGGGCAGGACGCCCGTGGCCGCACGCTGGTGGACGTCATCGAGACGGACCTCGAACACGGCGCACTCCTCACCCTCGGGGAACGGGTGTCGCCAGTATCCGACCGCGTGCGAGGGGGCGCATCGTCCACAAGCGCGACGGGCTACGGAGATCCCTCGCGCGGCTACTGGAGTGAAGGCAAAAAGCCCGGATGCGCGTCGCATCCGGGCTTTTCGTGGGTGTCAGAGCTCGATCGAGTCACCGGGTTCGAGGGCGTGGAATGTCCCGCCGTCCTGCTGCACGGCCCACTCCAGCCGCGCTCGTCCCATCTCCAGGCCCGGGCGCGAGAGCGTCATGTCGTGGGTGCCGAAGACGGCGCGAGGAGCGACGGCAAGGACGAAGTCCATCGCGTCGCCGATCTTCAGCCATGGGGCACCGACGGGGGCGGCCAGCACTGCGACGTCGACGTCCGTCGGGACCGCGTAGGAGTCGCCCGGGTAGTAGAACGTCCCGTCGACGAGAACACCGACGTTGTCGATGAGAGGGATGGAGGAGTGGATTTCGGCGTGGACGCCGCCGAAGAACCGGAGCGTGAAGGTCCCGACGGTGATCTCATCGCCGGGGGACACGACGGTGATGTCGTAGCCGGAGGCGGCCGCGGCGACACCGGCCGGACCGTAGATCGGGATGCCGGGGTTGTCACGCAGTACGAGGTCGAGTCCGGCCGGCGTCCAGTGATCGACGTGTTCGTGGGTGAGGATGATCGCGACCACGTCGGTCACCGCGGTCAGGGTCTGCAGGAAGGAGCCGGGATCGATGACGAGGCGTTCGCCGTCCTTCTCGAGAACGAGGGTGGCGTGCTCGTACTTGGTGATGCGCATAGTCGATGTAACCGCGGGTCGGGGTGCCGGTGCAACCCGTATTTCTCGGCGCGAACACGCCCGGGGAGCCGCGCCGGCGGTCCCGATTTGCACGGGGGAGAGCCCTCGGGCATACTTGGTGAGTCGCAAGGCGCGCTGAGAAGCCGCCCGGATGGCTTGGCCCCATCGTATAGCGGCCTAGTACGTCGCCCTCTCACGGCGGTAACGCGGGTTCGAATCCCGCTGGGGTCACCATTGCCCGCTTCCCTTGATCTCGAGGGAAGCGGGCTTTTTGCTTGTCGGCTCGCGGTCGGTTCCTCGGCCCTGCTTCGTGTCTGAGCGGTGAGCCGGTTCGATCCCGTTCATTCCGACGGTTCTCAGCGCGCCGGGCGGAGGTCGCTGAACCCGAATCCGCCTCGTTCGGGGAGTGCTGCCTCGATCTGCGCTGTCGAGAAGGGGAGCCGCGGGCGGAGCGAGGCGGGCAGATCAGCCGTGGGTGGGGCGGCTGCAGAGACGCCCTCGGCCAGCATTCGAGCCTGAGCCTTGGCGATCAAAGGCACCTTCATCGTCCACTCCGTGATCTGCGCAAGGATGCGAATCGCCCACACGGGGGCGGGTACCACGAGGACGTGCCGGCCAACGATGCCCGCGACTCGACGGACGACTTCGCTGAGCAGGAGCTCCTCGCCGCCGACCACCGCGACGGTCGAGTGGGGGAGTTCGCCCGCCGCCGCCGCGACGAGGACGTCAACCATTTCCGTGACGGGGATGGGACGGATCGGCTTCTCCCGGAGCCCGACCGTCGCGAACACGGGCACGGTCTGAACCGAGCGGCTGACGTGATCGACCAGGTGGTCGCCGTGGCCGTAGATCATGCCCGCCTTCAGGATGGTGTAGTCGAGACCGGACTGTCGGACGAGCTCTTCCGCCGCCCACTTCGACTCGTGGTAGGGAGACCCGCAATCCGGCCGTGCCCGCAAGAAGCTCAGCATCAGGATGCGCTTGACGCCCGCTCGTCCAGCGGCTTCGACGACCGCTCGCGTGCCGTCGATGTGCACCCTCTCGTAGGTCTGCTCGCCGATCTGGCGGTTGATTCCGGCGCAGTGCGCAACGACATCGCAGCCCGCGAAGGCGGCGGCCAGAGCGTCCACATCATCGATGTCGACGCCCGTCCGCCGGGATACCGCGACGACGTCTGACGGGGCGTACCGCTCGGCCAGGTGCCTTCCGACGAACCCGGCGCCGCCGGTGATCGCGATCTTCATGTGTCTGATGTCTCCTCACGAACAAGCTTCCGAGACAAGCTAGGCGCTTTGTAGTTATTTAGCAATAATGCTAAAGTGCGAACTATGCAGGACAACGTCAGCGACATCTTCGAAGCGCTTGCGCACCCCACGCGCCGGCAGATTCTTCAGGATCTCAAGGCCGGAGAGCTGGCTGCGGGGGAGATCGCCGCCAGATTCAGTGCATCCGGCCCCACCATTTCTCGCCATCTCGGGGTACTTCGAAACGCGGGCCTCGTGAGCGAGCGTCGGGATGGGAATCGGATCCTGTACTCCCTTGTCGGGGACCGGTTGGCACTCTCTGTCGGGGATTTCCTTTCGACGGTGTGCCCGGAGCAGGTCGTGATGCGCGAAGTGCGAAAGCGAAAGAGCGCGTCGGCACGCGATGCGAAGGGGGCGACCGCATGAGCGGCTTTCCGACGGTCGAGAAGCATGCCGCGGAGGGAATGTGGGGACGTCCGTGTCCTCCGTGTCGGACGTCCCCGGGACCGCGCGTGGGCCGGTGACGGCCACGCAAGTCACAACTGCAAGGATTCCTCGTCTTCGTCGGCGATCCGGGACGCCGCCGGTCGCGGCGTGTCGCGACGGCGCCGGCGAGCGCGGACGATGAACCAGATGACGAGCGCCACGACGGCGGCGATGGCCAGCCACGGCAGCAGGAAGCCGACGGCGATGATCGTGCCGTTGACGGCGGCGACCAGCCCATGCCACCCTGCGGCGAGTCCGTCGCCGAAACCCGCCGGGTCCGCTGCCGCGGTGTCGGCCTGATGCAGCGTCACGGTGAGCGTCGACATCGCGACCTGGTCCTTGAGGGCCTTCAGCTGCTGCGTGTAGGAGTCCAGCTCAGCCTGCCGCTGCGAGAGCGCCTCGTCGGTGGCGGTGAGGTCCGCGACGTTGCCCGCCTGCGCCATCAGCGCGGTAAGCCGCTGCACCGATGTCTTGAGCGCGTCGATGCGGGCCTGGATGTCGATGCTCTGCGCGGTCACGTCCGTGCGCTGCGTGGTGGAGGACGTGACGGTTCCGACCTCGGCGAGATCGGTCACCGCCTGCGTCATCGCGTCCGCCGGGATGCGCAGGGTCATCGAGCCGTAGGTGGTTCGCGTCGTCGCGGCAGACGGATCAGCGGGGTCGGCCGCCCCCAGGGTCTGCGCGTCCACGAGGCCGCCGTGCGCGGACGCGTACGTCGCGAGGGTGTCCGCGGCGTGCTGCACGTCGGTGACGACCACCGTGGCGTCCACCGTCGTGATCACCTGCTGTGCGATGACCGGTTCGTCGGCGGAACCTTGTGCCGAGTCCGTGCCCGGTGCCGAATCCATCCCGGGGGCGGTCATCGGTTCGGCCGGGGCACCTTGCGCGCTCTCCAGCGCCGCCTTGTCGCCCATGGACGTTCCCCCGGACGTCGTGGAGACGCCGGTGGACGCGCTGTTCAGTGCGGCCGGAACCGTGACACCGGCGATGACGACGACCGCGGCGGCCGCCACGCCCCATCCCACCGAGGCGCGGCGTCGACGTCCGGCGCGCGCGGTCTGTCGCGTGCGCTCCGCGCCGATGCCGGCGAAGATGTTTCGCTCCATGCGATCGATGACCGCGTCGTCCAGCTCCGGCAGCACGAGTGCGGGAGGGTTCTTGTCTCCGGACATCAGACTTCCGATTCTGTGAGATTGGACCGCAGTCGGGTGCGAATGCGGGAGAGACGATTGCGAACGACGCCGTGACCGACCTCGAGCGCTTCGGCGGCCGCCTGGTAACCGTGACCTTCCACGGCGCAGAGCCGGAAGATCTCCCGATCCAGGTCGCTCAGCTGGGCGACCTCGGCGGCGATCCGATCCGCCAGGTCCTCGCCGATGACCTGATCCTCAACGCTGACGGTGTCCGGCAGCGTCTCCTCGACGAGGTCCGTGCGGTGGTCGCGGTCCCGCCGACGCGCGCGGATGCGGTTGGCGGATTGGAACCGGCAGATCGTCGCCAGCCAGGGCAGCAGGGACTCGCCCTGCAGCACCAGGGTCGGGAGCTTGCGCCAGGCGACGACGAACGTCTCCTGCGTGATGTCCTCGGCGTCCCCGGTGTCCTTCAGCAGACCGAACGCGATCCAGTAGACCGGCCGCACGTACTGCCGATACAGCTCCCGGAAGGCGAACTCGCTTCCGCCGGCCGCTTGCGCGACCAGCTCCGCGTCCGTCGTCGTGGCTGGCACAGTTCCCCCGCCTCTGTGGTGTGTGTCTCTCACCCGGTCAGTGTCGGTCGTGCGGCAATCGTCTCACCCCGGCGCGAATCCGAGGCGACTTTCACAATGACCGGATTCGAGGGCGGCGCCGAGAGCGGGTTATCCTGAAGGAGCGAGAGGGAGTATCCCGGCATCGCGCGGTCGTCACCACGAGCTCTGCTCCGGACGCGCGACGTCGCCACCGGCGGCGAGGGAGAGACTTTCGGTCATCATCGTCCCCTCGAAAGGCACCCATGGACCTCGAGCTGCCCCTGGCATTCGAAGTCGGATCCCTCGTGATCCTGACCCTCATTCTCGTCGCCGACCTCCTGCTGATTCTGAAGCGGCCGCACATTCCCTCCACGAAGGAATCGACGCTCTGGGTCGTCTTCTACGTCACGCTGGCGCTGATCTTCGCCGGCCTGATGTGGTTCTTCGCCGACGGCGAGCACGCCGGACAGTTCGTCGTCGGTTGGCTCACCGAGTACAGCCTGTCCATCGACAACCTCTTCGTGTTCGTGCTGATCATGGCGCAGTTCAAGGTGCCTCGGCGGTACCAGCAGGAAGTGTTGATGGTGGGCATCATCATCGCGCTCGTCCTGCGGGCGGCCTTCATCCTGCTGGGCGCTGCGGCCATCGAGCGCTGGTCGTTCGTGTTCTACCTCTTCGGTGCCTTCCTGATCTACACGGCGATCAAGCAGGCGATCGGCGACGGCGACGACGAGGAGGAGAAGGAAGGCCTGATCGTCCGGCTGCTCCGCAAGCGCATCCCGATCTCGAACGAGTACGACGGCAAGAAGCTGCGCACCGTGATCGGCGGCAAGAAGATGTGGACGCCGATGATCATCGTCTTCATCGCGATCGGCGTCACGGACCTGATGTTCGCCGTCGACTCGATCCCGGCGATCTTCGGCATCACCACCAGCCCGTTCATCGTGTTCACGGCGAACCTGTTCGCGCTGATGGGACTGCGTCAGCTGTACTTCCTGCTCGGTGACCTGCTGGAGCGCCTGCGCTACCTGCACTACGGCATCGCGTTCATCCTGCTGTTCATCGGTGTGAAGCTCGTCCTCCATGCGATGCACGAGAACGAGCTGCCGTTCATCAACGGGGGGCAGCATATCGAGTGGGCGCCGGAGATCAGCACCTGGACCTCCCTCGGCGTGATCGTCGGCTCGATGGCCATCGCCACGATCGCGAGCCTCATCGCCGCGCAGCGGGACAAGCGCCGCGCCGTCACCGGCTCGGAGGCGTGACGCAGTCCGGACGCCCGGCCCCGAGTCGGTACGCGGGATCTGCCGTCAGCCGGCCTCGAACTGCTGGGCGATGAGGTCGTCGTAGGAATGCGGTAGAAGGGGGTCCGCCGGGTAGCGGCGTAACTCCTCCGCTCCGATCCGTGCGAGGGAGACGTCACCGCGCCACGCGACGGTGACGTGCACGCCATCCGCGAGCGAGTATGCGACGGACGCCGTGTGGAACGCCCCCCGCATCACCGCGATCGGCTGACCATCGAGCAGGAGCGTCCCTCGCGCCCACTCCGAATCTCGGAGGGCGGTGTCCAGGAGCTCGACAGCGCTCGACAGTCGCGCGGACCCGTCCAGCACGTTCGCCGCCATGAAGGCGAAGATGCGGGGGTCGGACTCCACATTCCAGGGGAGGCACGACGTCACCAGGGCTCGACCGTCGCCGGTGTCGACCCCCAGCGTCACGTCGGTCGGGGGAAATCCGATCTGCCCGTTCCACCCGTGGATCCACCGGTTGACGGGCCCGACGTCGGAATCGGCGAAGCGGCCCTCGAACAGGGGGAAGGCGGGCGGTTGGTAGGGGAGGGGCACGGTACACCCGTCGTCAGATTCGGCGTCCCGGACGGGTGCGCGCTGGCGCCAGCGTGCCATTCCCGGCACGCGGGATCAACCCCGTCCGTCGGTCCGGCGAGCCACGCGAGCGCTCGCCCGCCGGCCGCCGCCTCAGCTTCGCGTCGACATTCGGACGCGGTTCGCATGTCCGGGGTGTGTGCTTGTCTGGGCCCGTCGGTGTGGACAGCGTTCAGTGACACCGCGTGACGAATGAGCCACATCGCCGTGGCGGCCTGTGGTTGAGTTGACCGATCCAAGGGGTGAAGGGGCGACATGATTGAGTTCCGCGGGGTCAGCAAGCGATTCCCGGACGGCACGCTCGCCGTCGAGGACTTCTCCCTGATCATTCCGCCGCGGAAGACGACGGTGTTCGTCGGGTCATCCGGCTGCGGCAAGACCACCCTGCTGCGGATGATCAATCGCATGGTCGAGCCGTCCGGCGGTGCCATCGAGATCGACGGACGGTCGATCCTCGAGGAGAACGCGGTCGGCCTCCGTCGCCGCATCGGTTACGTGCTGCAGAGCGGCGGCCTGATGCCGCACTTCACCGTGCTCGACAACGTCGCGACCGTACCGGTGCTGCAGGGTGTCAAGCGCGCCCAGGCGCGCGCTCGCGCGCTGGAGCTGCTGGACACGGTAGGCCTGGACCGCGGACTCGCGCAGCGGTACCCGAGCCAGCTCTCCGGTGGGCAGCAGCAGCGCGTCGGCGTCGCCCGTGCCCTGGCCGCCGACCCCAACATCCTGCTGATGGACGAGCCTTTCGCGGCCGTCGACCCGATCGTCCGCGCCGAGCTGCAGACCGAGACTCAGCGCCTGCAGAGGGAACTGGACAAGACCGTCGTGTTCGTCACGCACGACATCGACGAGGCCTTTCTCCTCGGGGATCAGGTCGTGATTCTCGAGCGCGGGGCGAGGATCGCACAGCTCGGGACGCCGGAGGAGATTCTGGCGAACCCGGCGAACGACTTCGTGCGCCGCTTCGTCGGAATCGATCGCGGGGGCCGGGCGCTGCGTCCGGTCCGAACCGCGACCGGCACGGTACTGGTCGACGGCGCGGGCCGCGCTCAGGGCGTGCTCGTCGAGGACGGCACATGACCTGGGTCCTGGACAATCTGCCGCTGATCGGCCAGCTCACCCTCGAGCACCTGCGCCACAGCCTGATCCCGATCATGTTGGGGTTGCTGTTCGCGCTGCCGATCGGGTGGGTGGCGTACCGGTTCACGCGGTTGCGCGGACCGGTGCTCACGGTGATCGGTCTGCTCTACACGATTCCCTCCCTCGGGTTGTTCGGCGTCCTGCCTGCCCTGATCGGCATCAGTCCGCTGTCGGAGGCGAACCTCGTGATCGCGCTGACCATCTACGCGGTCGCGATCATGACCCGACCGGTGACGGACGCGTTCGACTCCGTGCCGGCAGAGGTGCGCCAGGCTGCGACCGCGATCGGCTACGGGCCGTTGCGCCGCTTCTTCACGGTCGAACTTCCGCTCGGGGTCCCGGTGATGCTCGCCGGACTGCGGGTGATGGCGGTCTCGACGGTGGCGCTGGCCACGGTCGGTGCCCTGATCGGAGTGAACAACCTGGGCTACCTGTTCACCAATGGATTCGAACGACGCATCACCGAAGAAGTTCTGAGCGGAGTGGTCACGGTCGCGCTGGTCGCCCTGGTGATCGACGGCTTGCTCACGCTGATCGGACGGGCTCTGACGCCCTGGTTGCGCGTCGGGGCGACATCCCGGCCGGTTCGACGCCGGGCGGTGGCCGCATGAACCTGTTCATCGACGCCTTCGGGTGGATCTTCTCTCCGGATCGTGCGACCGGCTCCACACCGCTGCTCGCCGCCATCGGAGTGCACCTCTGGTTCACCGCCGTCTCGGTGCTCATCGCCGCCGTCATCGCCATCCCGCTGGGTTGGTGGATCGGACACACCGGGCGCGGGCGGAACATCGCGGTTTTCATCTCCGGGGCCGCGCGCGCGATCCCGGCGCTGGGGTTGGTGACGCTGCTGCTGCTCCTGGTGGGGGTGACCCTCAAGACCGAGGCGGCGATCGTCGCCTTCGTGGTGCTGGCGATCCCGTCGATCCTGGCCGGCGCGTATGCCGGCTTCGAAGCGATCGACCGGTCCACCATCCAGGCGGCCCGGGCGGTGGGGATGACGCCCTGGCAGATCCTCTGGCGCGTGGAAGTCCCGCTCGGACTGCCGCTGCTGATCAGCGGCGTCCGGGCCGCCGTCCTGCAGGTCGTCGCGACCGTGGCCATTGCGGCGTACGTCGGGCTGGGTGGCGTCGGCTTCTTCATCATCCAGGGCATCCAGCTGCGTCAGTTCACTCAGATCCTGGGCGCCTCCCTCGTCATCGTCGCTCTGGCGCTCGCGCTCGATGCGCTGTTCGCCCTGCTGCAGCGTCTGGTCACCCCGGCGGGCGTACGCGCCGAGCGCACGCGGTCGAAGGCGGAGCGCGCCGAGACCACGGCGAAGCGGACGGTGGCCGCATGACCCGCACCAGAACAACCGACCCCCGCGGCGCCAGACGGGCGTCGCCGACAGGAGGAAAATCATGAAGACCCCACGGATTCTGGCGATCGCCGGTCTCGGTGTCGTCGCGGCCCTCGCCCTGAGCGCCTGCGCCTCCCAAGACCCGCTCGCCGCACCGACCGGCGGTGCATCCGGATCGGCATCGTCCGACACCATCGTCGTCGGTTCGCAGCAGTACTACTCGAATGAGATCATCGCGGAGATCTACGCCCAGGCGCTGGAGGGCGCGGGATTCACCGTCCAGCGCAAGTTCGACATCGGTCAGCGCGACGCGTACATGCCGGCGCTCGAGAGCGGTGAGGTGACGGTGTTCCCGGAGTACACCGGAAACCTCCTGCAGTATCTCGACCCGAAGGCGACGGCCACCTCGACCGATGACGTGTACGCGGCCCTCGGAAAAGCGCTGCCGGAGACGCTGAAGGCGCTGGATCAGTCCAGTGCCACGGACCAGGACTCGTACACGGTGACGAAGGCGTTCGCCACGGAGCACTCCCTGAAGACCATCGCCGACCTCGCGAACGTGAAGGATCTGACGCTCGGCGGGCCGCCGGAGTTGGAGGAGCGCCCGTATGGTCCGAAGGGCCTGAAGAGCGTGTACGGCATCGACGTGAAGTTCTCGCCGACTGCGGACACGACCGTCGACGAACTCGTCGCCGGCAACATCCAGGTCGGCAACGTCTTCACGGCCGACCCGCGGATCAAGACCGATGACCTGGTGCCGCTGGAAGACACCAAGAGCCTCTTCCCGGCGTCCCACGTCGTGCCGATCGTGAACGCGGCCATCGCCGACAAGGTGGCGGACGTGCTCAACCCGGTCAGCGCGAAACTGACGCCGGAGGGCCTGATCGAGCTGAACGTGCAGTCCACCGTCGACAAGAAGTCCTCGGCCGACATCGCCAAGGCGTGGCTGGCCGCCAACGACCTGAAGTGACACCCACCGGCCGTTGAGGCGAGCGGGGGATTCGTTCCGCTCACTCAACGGCCGGGGGAGCCGCGCTGAGGGGCGCCGGTTCGCCCACCCAGGGCGTCAGAACGACTGCAGATTGGCGCGGAGCCCGCCGTCGGCGTACTCGCGGCGCAGGATGCCGCGGCGACGCAGGATCGGGACCAGGCGGTCGGTGATCGCGCGCACGTTCGCCGGGTGCAGATCGCCCCACAGCAGCACCCCGTCGTTGCCCCAGGTGCCGAGTTCCTCGATGAGATCAGTGAATTCGTCCGCGGTGCCGACGAAACCGGAGCGGTCCGTGATGCGGCCCTGCCGAGCGAAGGACGCCAGGATCGTGCGCAGGGGCGTCGTGGCGACGTCGTGCTTCTTTACCAGCCGCCGAATACTTCCTTCGGATACGTGTTCGCCGAACGCAGCCAGGTCCAGTGGACGGTCGAGATCCAGTTGCGTGAGGTCGGTCTCCAGATCGCTGGACTGCTTCTGCGCGATCTGACGCAGAACGTCCTCGGTCGGATGAAGGGAAGCGGCGACGATGCGGTCGGCCTCCTCGGCGCTGTCGACGATGACCGGTTGGATGGCGAAGAGGATCTTGATGTCGCTCGGCTCGCGACCGGCCGCCCGCGCAGCCTCGTGGATGCGCCCGCGGTACTCGCGGACCGAGGCCTCATCCAGCGGGGCGAGCGCGAGCTGCACGTCGGAGTTGTGGCCAGCGAAGCCGAGGCCGCGCCCGGAGCCGCCGGGGGAGACGATGACGGGCTCGCCGTCGGTGAACGGCACCGCGTTCAGCGGCCCGTCGAAGGCGAAGTGCTCGCCGCGATGCTGGATCGCGCGCATCTTCGTGCCGTCGGCGAAGCGACCATCCGGGTCGGCGACGAGGGCGCCCTCGTCCCAGCTGCGCCAGAGGTCGCGGATGCCGCTGAGCCACTCCTCGGCACGGTTGTACGCGGCGTCGTGACCGAGCTGCGCTGCGTCCGAGAAGTGTCGGGCGCTGCCGGTGTCGGTGACGACGTTCAGCCCGAGTCGGTGTCCACTCAGATGCTGGAGAGAGGCGAACTGACGGGCCGCGGTGTACGGCAGGTACGCGGCCGGGTTCACGGTGGGCACGATGCCGAGGTGAGAGGTGGCGGCGAAGAGGTACGGGGCCAGCAGCAGCGGATCGTGCTTCGGACCGCCGAACGCGTGGCGCACGCGCAGATCGATCGTCGCCGGGGACCCGAGCGAGGGAGCGTCCTCGATGATGACGAGGTCGAATCCGGCCTGCTCCAGGGACCGGACGGCCTCCTGGTACAGATCCGGGCGCGTCCAGTCGTATCCCCAGTCCCAGGCCGAGGTGCCCCAGCCCTGCGGACCGAAGCCGCGTGCCGCGAACCAGCCGAGGTGCTGGGGCCGGGCGCTCACGCCGTCACGGCCTCGGTGGGCAGCCCGGCGAACGCACGGTCGAGGTCGGCGATCAGATCGTCGACGTCCTCGATGCCGATCGACACGCGCAGGGTGCCCTCGTGGACGCCGACGTCGGCGCGACGATCCGGAGTGGCGTGCACGTGGGAGGTCGTCGCCGGATGCAGGATCAGCGAGCGGACGTCACCGAGGTGCGTCATGTGCGTGAAGGTCTGGACGGACTCGATGACGTGCTCGGCCGCCGCGCGTCCCCCGTGCAGCGTGAAGGTGAAGACGGAGCCGGCACCGCGGGGGAGCAGGCGCTCGACGAGGTCGTGGTCCGGGTGCGAAGGGAGGCCGACGTAGTCGACGCTCGCGACGGCCGGCTGAGCCTCGAGCCATGCCGCGACGACCGCGGCATTGCGACTGTGCTCACGCACGCGCAAGGACAGCGTCTCCAGGCCTTGGCCGATGAAGAACGCGTTCAACGGGGACAGCGATGGACCGAGGCGCGGGACGAGCACGTCGCGAGCCCACCCGAGCCGCGCTGAGCCGCCGTGCTTCTCGGCCGCGGACGCGTCACCGTGGGCGCCGGGGGCGACCAGATGCGGCGCCCTCGCGCCATCGCGGGCCGGGTCGAAGTGCCCACCGTCGATGATGACCCCGCCGATGACGGCACCCTGGCCGGAGATGAACTTGCTCGTGGAGTGGACCACGAGGGCCGCGCCGTCCTCAAGTGGGCGCTGCAGGTAAGCGGTCGAGAAGGTGCTGTCCACGATCAACGGGATGCCGTGCTCTTCGGCGATGTCCGCGACCTGGCGCACGTCCAGGAGCCGGTTCGCGGCGTTGGAGATCGTCTCCCCGAACAGGACTTTCGTGTTCGGTCGGATCGCGTTCCGCCAGGCCTGCGCGTTGCGGATGTCCGAGACGAAGGACGTCTCGATCCCGAAACGGGCCAGCACGTCCAGGAAGAGTCCGCGGCTGCCCTCGTAGATGTGGTCGGAGACGACGATGTGATCGCCGGCACCCGCGGAGGACAGGATCGCACCGGTGACCGCGGCCTGGCCGCTCGCGACCAGCAGTGCGGAGGTGCCGCCGTCGAGCGATGCGAGCTTGCGCTCCACGGCATCCGTCGTCGGGTTGCCGATGCGCGTGTAACCGAAGCCGACGCCGGCCCCGAAGTGGTCCACACCCTGTTGGAACGAATCGAACGTGAACCCGGCCGTGAGGTGGATCGGCGTCGCCCGCGGAGTCGCCGAGGCGACGTCCTCGCCGACGTGAACCTGGCGGGTGGAGAATCCGGGTTGCGGGTCCGACACGACGCGCTCCTTCCAGCTGAATAGTGTTCCAGCATGCCTCGTGCGCGCGAGCGCCGGGGTATCGTGTGACGCTTCGTGACGCCTGTGCTGGCGCGGGTGGGGGGTGTCACGGTGGTAGCCTGGCCACATGCGCGGCGCTTTCCTTCTCCTTAGCTGCCGCGACGAGTCCTCGTTCTAAGGCCTTCCTCGTCGCGGAGCCTCATCGCGGGCCACCATCGTCCTACCTGGAGAACACGCCATGACCGATCAAGCCCCCGCCCGTCCCCGGACCCTCGCGGAGAAGGTCTGGGACAACCACCTCGTCGTCGCCGGCGAGAACGGTGAGCCGGACCTCATCTACATCGACCTGCACCTCGTGCACGAGGTCACCAGCCCGCAGGCGTTCGACGGCCTCCGCGCGGAGAACCGCCCGCTGCGTCGCCTGGACCTCACGATCGCGACCGAGGACCACAACACCCCGACGCTGGAGATCGACAAGCCGATCGCCGATCTGACCAGCCGCACGCAGATTGAAACGCTGCGTCGCAACGCGGCCGAGTTCGGCGTCCGGATCCACTCGCTGGGGGATGCGGAGCAGGGCATCGTGCACGTCGTCGGGCCTCAGCTCGGTCTGACCATGCCGGGCATCACCGTCGTGTGCGGCGACTCGCACACGTCCACCCACGGCGCATTCGGTGCGATGGCCTTCGGTATCGGCACCAGCGAGGTCGAGCACGTGATGGCCACGCAGACCCTGCCGCTGAAGCCGTTCAAGACCATGGCCATCACGGTGGACGGCACGCTCAAGCCCGGCGTCACGGCGAAGGACATCATCCTCGCCGTCATCGCGAAGATCGGTACCGGCGGGGGACAGGGCTACGTCCTGGAGTTCCGCGGTTCGGCGATCCGTGCGCTCTCCATGGAGGGACGCATGACGATCTGCAACATGTCGATCGAGGCCGGCGCGCGCGCCGGCATGGTCGCCCCGGACGAGACCACCTTCGCCTACCTGGAGGGTCGTCCGCACGCACCGAAGGGGCAGGACTGGGACGAGGCCGTCGCCTACTGGCGCACCCTGCCGACGGACGAGGGTGCGGTCTACGACGCTGAGGTCACCATCGACGCGGACGCGCTGGAGCCGTTCGTCACGTGGGGCACGAACCCGGGGCAGGGCGTGTCCCTGTCCGATGTGGTGCCCTCTCCGGAACAGTACGGGGATGCCAACGACCGGGCCGCCGCCGAGCGGGCGCTGGAGTACATGGCGTTGACGCCGGGCACGAAGCTGAAGGACGTCCACGTCGACGCCGTGTTCATGGGCTCGTGCACGAACAGCCGCATCGAGGACCTGCGAGCCTTCGCGTCCGTCATCAAGGGGCGCACGAAGGCCGAGGGCGTGCGCGTCATGGTCGTTCCCGGGTCCGCGCGCGTCCGCCTGGAGGCGGAGGCCGAGGGCATCGACAAGATCGTCACCGACTTCGGCGCCGAGTGGCGCTTCGCCGGTTGCTCCATGTGCCTGGGCATGAACCCGGACCAGCTCGCCCCGGGGGAGCGGTGCGCATCGACGTCGAACCGCAACTTCGAGGGGCGCCAGGGCAAGGGCGGGCGCACGCACCTGGTGTCACCGCTGGTCGCGGCCGCCACCGCCGTGCGCGGCACGCTGTCCAGCCCGTCCGATCTGCAGCCCGCGGGAGAGGTGGCCTGACATGGAGAAGTTCACCACGCACACCGGTGTCGCCGCGCCTCTGAAGCGCTCGAACGTCGACACCGACCAGATCATCCCCGCCGTCTACCTCAAGCGCGTCACCAAGACCGGCTTCGACGACGCACTGTTCTCGGCGTGGCGGCAGGACCCCGAGTTCATCCTGAACCAGCCCGCCTTCGCCGGCGCGTCCGTGCTCGTCGCCGGGCCCGACTTCGGGACCGGCTCCAGCCGCGAACACGCGGTCTGGGCGCTGCGGGACTACGGCTTCCACGTGGTCCTCTCGCCCCGGTTCGCGGACATCTTCCGCGGCAACTCCGGCAAGCAGGGCTTGCTCACCGGTGTCATCACGGAAGAGGACCTGGAACGCATCTGGGCGGTCATCGACGCTGAGCCCGGCATCGCCATGACCGTCGACCTCGAGGCGCGAACCGCCACTGTCGGCGATCTCACGGTCGGTTTCGACATCGACGATTACACTAGATGGCGGCTCCTGGAGGGGCTCGACGACATCGGTCTGACCCTCCGGAACGAAGACAAGATCGCCGCCTACGAGGCGCGACGAGAATCCTGGAAGCCGCGCACGCTACCCGTGCCGGACTCCGGAACCGAGGAGAAGGCCACCGTATGAGCATCACCCTGAACGACACCCGCGGGGGATCGGCCCAGCCGGGAGGCGAAGAGATCCTCGCGATCCGCGGAGGACGACCGCTGTCCGGTCGCGTGTCGGTCAAGGGGGCGAAGAACCTCGTCACCAAGGCGATGGTCGCCGCTCTCCTGGGTGAGACCACCAGCGTTCTGCGCGATGTGCCGAACATCAGCGACGTCGCCGTGGTGCGCTCTCTGCTCGAGGTGCACGGCGTGCACGTCTCCGAGGGTGACGAGCCCGGCTCGCTGGTCATGGACCCGAGCGAGGTCGAGTCGGCTCACATGGAGGAGATCGACGCGTACGCCGGCTCCAGCCGTATTCCGATCCTGTTCTGCGGTCCGCTGCTGCACCGGCTCGGTCAGGCGTTCATCCCCGACCTCGGCGGCTGCCGCATCGGCGACCGTCCGATCGATTTCCACCTCGATGCGCTGCGCAAGTTCGGTGCTGTCGTGGAGAAGCTGCCCAGTGGCATTCGTCTGTCCGCCCCGCAGGGGCTGAAGGGCGCGAACATCCACCTGCCGTACCCGAGCGTCGGGGCCACGGAGCAGGTGCTGCTCACCGCGGTGCGCGCGTCCGGCACCACGGAGCTGAAGAACGCGGCGATCGAGCCGGAGATCATGGATCTCATCGGCGTGCTCCAGAAGATGGGCGCGATCATCTCCTACGAGCCGAACCGCGTGATCGTCATCGAGGGCGTGGACGAGCTGCGTGGCTACGATCACCGGGCCATCTTCGATCGCAACGAGGCCGCCAGCTGGGCCGCTGCCGCACTGGCGACCGACGGCGAGATCTTCGTCGAGGGCGCGCGTCAGCAGGACATGCTGACGTTCCTGAACGCCGTGCGCCGGATGAACGGTGACTTTGACATCCGCGAGGACGGCATCCTCTTCCGCCGCGGTGGCGAGCTGCGTCCGGTGACCGTGGAGACCGATGTCCACCCCGGCTTCATGACCGACTGGCAGCAGCCGCTCATCGTCGCGATGACGCAGGCCGAGGGCGAGTCGATCGTGCACGAGACCGTGTACGAGAACCGGTTCGGATTCACCGACGCCCTGAACAAGATGGGCGCGAACATCGTCGTGCACCCGCACGGACTCCAGGACGGGCCGCGTCGCGTCCCCCGTCGCCAGCTCGAGCAGGCCGCCGTCATCAACGGCAAGACCGCCCTGCACGGCGCCGACATCGTGGTTCCGGACCTTCGGGGCGGCTACAGCCACGTCATCGCGGCGCTGACGGCCGAGGGCGAGTCGACGGTGCGCAACATCGGCATCATCCGTCGCGGGTACGAGCGTCTGCTGGAGAAGCTGACGGACCTCGGCGCCGACTTCGACGTCGTCGGCTGAGACCCTCGTGCGCGCCACTGCCGAGAAGACGCGGCCGAGCTGGTTCTGGCCGCTGGGAGCACTGGTCGTCCCGCCCGTGAGTCTGCTGGCGAAGCTGCGCTTCGTGCACCCGGAGAAGCTTCCTCGTGCGGGTGCGTTCGTGCTCGTCGTGAACCACTACAGCGAGTTCGATCCGCTGACCACCGCCATGGGCGTGTGGCGGCTCGGTCGCGCTCCGCGGTTCATGGCGAAGGAGAGTCTGTTCCGCATCCCGGTGCTCGGCGCTGCACTGCGGGCGACCGGGATGGTGCCGGTGGCGCGATCATCCTCGTCCGCGTCGGCGAAGCAGACCCTGAGCGCGGCGAGCGAGATCGCCGAGGACGGGCGCGGCGTCATCGTCTATCCGGAGGGCACGCTCACGCGGGACCCGGACCTGTGGCCGATGCGCGGCAAGACCGGGGCTGTCCGGCTTGCGCTGGAGGCCGGCGTGCCGCTGATTCCGGCGGTGCAGTGGGGCGTGCAGGAGATCATGCCGCGATACGGCAAACTCCGGATCTTCCCGCTGCGTCGACCCGTGACGATCATGTTCGGCGACCCGATCGACCTGACCGACTTCGTCGGGCACGAGCGCGAGAATTCGCAGCTGGTCAAGGCGACCGGCATCGTGATGGATCGCCTGGCCGAGATGCTCGGGGAGCTGCGTGGTGAGAAGCCGCCGGTGGAGCGCTGGAACCCGGCTGCGCACCAGCAGAAGGAGACCGGTCGCTATGACGCCTAGGAGCGTCCGTCCCCGCGTCGCGGTGATCGGTGCCGGCAGCTGGGGCACGACCTTCGGCAAGATCCTCGCGGACGGCGGCGCCGATGTCGTGATGTGGGCGCGGCGTCCGGAGCTGGCCCAGGAGATCTCCCAGGGCAAGCGGAACTCGCAGTACCTGCCCGGCATCAATCTGCCGCGCTCGATGACCGCCTCGGTGCACCTTTCCGAGGTCGTCGATCGCGCGGACGCGGTGTTCCTCTCGGTCCCCAGCCAGTCCGCCCGGCAGAACCTCAAGGCGCTGCGGCCGCTGCTGGCGAAGAACGACGTCCCGGTGGTCAGCCTGATGAAGGGCGTAGAGAAGCGCTCCGGCCTGCGGATGAGTCAGGTGATCGAAGCGGAGTTGCAGTGCGACCCGGATCGCATCGCCGTCGCTTCGGGGCCCAATCTGGCCCTGGAGATCGCCCGGGAGCAGCCGACCGCCGCGGTCATCTCGTCCACCTCGGCGACCACCGCCGAGCGGGTCGCCCGTCTGGCGACCAACCGCTACTTCCGCACGTTCGTCAACGATGACGTGATCGGAACCGAGTTCGGTGGTGTGCTGAAGAACCTCATCGCTGTCGCGATCGGCATCGTCGACGGTGTGGGGTACGGCGAGAACACGAAGGCGTCGATCATCACCCGGGGCCTGGTCGAGATGACCGATTTCGCCGTGGCGTACGGTGCGCAGCCGGGAACCCTGCAGGGGCTCGCCGGGCTCGGGGACCTGATCGCGACGTGCCAGTCCCCGCTCAGCCGCAACAACACCGCCGGCCGTCTGCTCGGCCAGGGCTACGCGTTCGACGAGGTCGTCGCGCAGATGCAGCAGACCGCTGAGGGACTGGGATCCGTGGGTCCCGTGCTCCAGCTGGCGCACGCCGTGGGCGTGGAGATGCCGATCGTGGAGCAGGTGAAGATGGTGCTGGACGGGACGATGAGCCCGAAGGACATCGCACCCCACCTGACCACCGACGATGACACCCCGCAGGGGGAGAGGACTCAGAATGAACAAGCAGGTCGTGGCGGTGCTCTTCGGCGGGCGTTCCAGCGAGCATTCGGTCTCAGCGGCGACCGCGGGCGGGGTTCTCGCCGCGATTGACCGCGACCGATTCGCGGTCCTGCCGGTCGGCATCACGCGGGACGGCGCGTTCGTCCTGGAGGAGGACCGTCCGGAGAAGTTCGCGATGATCGCGGACGCGATGCCGCAGGTCGCGGACAACGGTACCCGCGTGCTCTGGCCGGAGGCTGCCGGTGATCGGTCCCTGCGCGTACGCCGCGCGGACGGCACGGTGGACGACCTCGGCGTCGTGGACGTGGTCCTGCCGATCCTGCACGGCCTGCACGGCGAGGACGGCACGATGCAGGGCTTCCTGGACATCGTCGGTCTGCCGTACGCCGGGTGCGGCGTGCTGGATTCCGCGCTGTGCATGGACAAGCACTTCACCAAGCTGGTGCTCGCCGCCGCCGGCATCGAGGTCTCGCCGGGCTTCACGGTGACCGCGCGGGAGTGGTCCGCGGACGCCGACGGTGTGCGGTCCCGTGCGGCGGAGTTCCCGTTGCCGTGGTTCGTCAAGCCCGCGCGGGCGGGATCCAGCGTCGGCGTGTCCAAGGTGCACACGGCGGACGAGTTGGACGAGGCGCTGCGCGTCGCGCTCGCCGAGGACGACAAGGCACTGATCGAGCAGGGCGTGTCCGGTCGCGAGGTCGAGGTGGCTGTGCTCGCCGGTTTCCCGGGCGAGCCGACGAAGGCGTCGCTGCCCGGTGAGATCGAGCTGACCACGCGCGACTTCTACGACTTCGAGGGCAAGTACCTCGGCGGCGAGGGTGTGAACCTCATCTGCCCGGCGAACGTCGATGACGCCACGACCGAGCTGCTCCGGTCCACGGCGATCCGCGCGTTCGACGCGTTGGACTGCCAGGGGCTGGCCCGCGTGGACTTCTTCGTGACCGCCGACGGTCGCGCGGTCGTGAACGAGTTGAACACGCTGCCCGGCTTCACGCCGATCTCGATGTTCCCGCAGTGCTGGATCGCGTCCGGGCTGAGCTACACGGAACTCATCACGTACCTGATCGACAACGGGCTCGCCCGCGCCTGAGTCACGCGTTCCGCCGCTGCGTGTCAGAGGGTGGGTGTCGGTGTGGGCGTCTCTCCGGCGACGGTGCACTTTCGTCCGGTGCTCGTGAAGGTGGTCATGGTCTTGGCCAGGCGGGTCAGCACTTCGGCGGAGTCGACGTGCTGCGCGGTGTTGATGAACACCTGGACCGCGGGACTGCGCCCGAATGACGTGACGCGGTAGTAGGGCGGTTCGCTGTTGTCGACGAGCCAGTCGATGCCGGCGAAGGTCACACAGGTGAGGTCGGACACCGCGGGCTCGGTGACGCCGCAGGACAGGATGATCTCGGAATCGGAGCCCCAGGCGGCCGTGGACTGCGCGTCGGTGTGGATCCGTTCCTTGTCTCCGAGCGGGTCCGGCAGGGCGACCATCAGGTCCGCGCATTTCGGATTGTTCGCATCCGGGGCGGGTGTCAGGGACACCGTCGGGGTGCAGGCGGCCAGTCCCGCGCCGACGACGGTGTCGGCCGCGGCGGCGGCGGCAGCACGGAACGACCTCACTGGTCCAGGCTAACCCGCGGCGGCGAGGGTTCCGGACGGCACTAGCGTGGAGGGATGACGGAATCGGACGCGCTCATCGGCGAACTCGGCGAGAGTGACATCCTGCGACGCATCCTGGCCCTGACTCCGGCCGCGGAGGGCACGGTGATCGGCCCGGGCGATGACGCGGCCGTGCTCCGGTTCGGGGGCGATGTGGTGGCGACGACGGACACGCTCGTGCACGGTCCGGATTTCCGACTCGCTTGGACGGGCGGCCGCGACCTGGGCTGGAAGGCCGCCGCGGTGAACCTCGCGGACGTGGCGGCGATGGGGGCTCGTCCGACGGCGCTCCTGGTCGCGCTCGCCGTGCCGAACGATCTGCCGGTGTCCTACGTCGAGGACATGGCGCGGGGGCTTGCGGAGGCGTGCGCGGCGCTGGCGCCGGGATGCGCCGTCGTCGGCGGTGACCTCACCGTGTCCGATGTGCTCACCGTGGCGGTGACCGCGCTGGGCGATCTCGAGGGTCGTCCGGCCGTCCTCCGCTCCGGCGCGCGCCCGGGCGATGTCGTCGCGTTGGTCGGCGACCAGGGTGCGGCGGCGCGGGGGCTCGCGGTGCTCTTCGACAGGTTTCGTGCGGACGGACGTCCGGTTCCCGTCGACGATGCGGTCCTGACCGACGCCGAGCGGGCGGACGTCGTCGCGCAACTGCGCCCGTCCCCGCCCGTGGCCGCGGGCGTGCCCGCAGCGGAGGCCGGGGCGCACGCGATGATGGACGTGTCGGACGGTCTGCTGCTGGACGCGCGGCGGATGGCGAAGGCTTCGGGGGTCACGATCGATCTCGAGCGAGCGTTGCTCGGTCCGGATCCGGAGGGCGCGCTGACCGGGGGAGAGGATCATCCGCTGCTGGCGTGTTTCGCGGCGGACGCTCGGCTGCCCGAGGGGTTCCGAGTCATCGGCCGGGTGCTCGGCGCGGGGTCCGAGGCGGTCACGGTGGACGGCGCGCCCCACGACGGGCGTGGTGGCTGGGACCCCTATCAGGATTGGGACGACACGCGGGGCTGACCCCACCACAGCCTCGTGTCGCCGAACGTGCGGTCGCGCAGAGGTTCGAGTCCCGCTTCGCCCCAGGCCGGCGCGGCGGACCGCTTCGCACGTTCGACGATGACGACGGCGTCGGGCGAGAGCCGCGGCGAGAGCCCCGTGAGGACGGCGGTCACCTCCGCGTCGCTGACGTCGTAGGGCGGGTCCATGAGCACGAGGTCCCAGGTCGCCGAGCTCGTGCGGAGGAAAGGTTCGACCCCGGTCGCGTGCACGCGGGCGGCAACGCCGGCGGCGGTCGCGACCTTCGCGGCGTTCTTCGCTGCGATCCCGGCTGCGGGACGGGACTTCTCGACCAGGTCGACGCTCGCCGCTCCACGGCTGGCACACTCCAGGCCGAGCGCGCCCGATCCGGCATAGAGGTCGAGGACACGGGCGCCGGCGACCAGGTCCTGCGCCTCCAGCGAGCCGAAGAGGGACTCGCGCACGCGATCGCTCGTGGGGCGCGTTCCGGTTCCGGGGACTGTGAGGGGCAGTCCGCGCGCCGCTCCGGCGATGATTCTCGTCACTGTTCCAGCGTATCCGGGAGCGGCGCGGGGTATTGCGTGCCGGCGCGGGCGTCATCCCCGTCGTTGGGTGAGCGCCCTCTTGACGACAGGTTGGTCCGTGCGAGGCGGGGGTTCTCGTGTCGCGTTCCTGCGTGGTTGCGTTGTTTCGGCTTAAGACGGCATGGGATTTCGGGGTGGTTCGGTTCACGCGCCGGCGCGCGGATGTCGGGGTGGTTATTTTTGCGGGCGCTCGGGGAGCTGTCGGTGCATTCCGTTCGGCGCTGCGGGTTTCGGCGGGGTTGGGTTGTCGGCTTCAGACTGTCCGGCGCGGATCGGGTCGCGTCGGCGGGTTGCGTTCGCGGGGTGGGTGCCATCGCGTCGGTCTCGTTTTCGTTGGTCGTCGCGTGAGCGCCGGCGGGTTGAAGCGGCGCGGGGTGTGTGGCGGGTGCCGCCGTGCGGTGCGGGTCGCGTTCCGGCGTGGTCGGGTCTTTCGGCTGGGGACGGTGGACGTCTGCTCGGCTTTTGTTGCCGGCTCGCGTTCGTGAGGGGGTCGCCATTGCGCCGGTCGCGTTCTCGACGTGGTTCCCTGTCTCGGTTGTTGAGTGGGCGCCGGCGAGACGAGACGTCGCGGGGCGCGGGGTGGGTGTGGTGTGGGCGGAGTTCTCCCCGGACATCACGCACCCCGCTTCGGGCGAGGTACTGCCCGCGAGCCTGTGGGTTTCCAGGATTGGGTGGGGTCGATCCAGTCCGGTGGACGGACCTCGGGGACGCCGTCCGCCATCCGGATATCCCACCCCATCCGATCGATGAACCGATGGTGGTGCCAGCAGATCAGCACCCCGTTATCGACATCGGTCTGACCGCCGTTTGACCATTCCTTCACGTGGTGGATTTCACACCACCGGGCTGGGGTGTGGCACCCCGGGATCACGCACGATCGGTCCCGGACGGTGATCGCTCGGCGCTGGTCCGGGGAGAAGAAGCGCTTGTCGATCGTGAGCTTCACGATCCGGCCGGTGGCGGCGGTGGTGAGGTGCTGGACGGTGCCACAGCATCCGACATGCTTCGCCGCGGCGAACGGCACCGGCACATCCGTGCCCGTCGCATCGGCGCCGGGGATGGTGGCCCACCCTTCACCGGCACGAACGGTGTCTTCGGTCGCGTGGATCACCAGGACCGGTGCTCCGCCACCGTTGGTCGGCATGTCCGGCGCGTTGGGGACGGCGGCGAGGATGGTGCCGAGGGCGTCGTGGTTGCGTTGCACCATCGTCCGGACGTCCGGGTTCTCGTCGGTGTCCTCGCTGGGCTGGAACTTCACCCCGGCGGGCTGACCGTGCGGGTTGTTGATCAAATCCAGCAGGACGCAGAGCGCACCGGCGACGTCAGGGATCAGTTGACCGGTGATGGGGACGAGACCGTTGCGCTTGACCCCCAGCCGCAGGGCCCGCCCTCGGAACGCCTTCTCCTCTTCCGCCTCCGCGCCGGTGATGTCAAGGTCGGTGGCGAGCCGGAGGGAAGAGTCCCGGAGCGTGTCACACATGACCGGCGCACCGGTCGTGGTGGTCATCGCGGCGAGAATCTCATCGACCTCCGCGAGATCGGCGGGATCGACGCGATCCTTGATCTCCCGCAAGGGCCGGGTGGCGGCTTCCAGACCATCCGCCCCGAGGGCGCCGGTGGTGAGCGCGTCGCGGAGGGCCGGGAACTCTGCTGGCCGCACCTCACCAGACGAAAGCGTGCGCTCCGGCTTGATCGTCGCGGCCAGGCGACTCCATCGCTTGACGGTGGTGGGGGCGACACCGGTGGTGCGTTGCAGGACTTCGTTCGCGGAGCGGCAGTCGGAGGAAACGTCGAAGCGCTCCGCCGTGGCGGAGCGCTTCTCGATCACACCGGTGCCGATGACCAGGGTTGCTTCAACCTGCCGATACAGGTCTCCGACCCCGATCATGAACCCGAGAACGTCGTCCCGGTCGGCGGTGTCGAGGGTGCCGGAGACCAGGATGGAGCGGAGGTCGGCGACGGCGTGAGCCATCGTCTCCCGGGTCCGTTCCATCGTGTTGTTCATAACCCATATTTTACGCCGGGGCTCCGACATTGGACGTTGAATATCCCAGGCTGTGGATGGATTTCAGCCTGTGGAGATGAGGTTTCTCTCACCTCCAGACCTGAACCGCGCTGACCGCCGTTTCGTCTCGCTGACGCTCGCCGAACGACCCGCGGCGCGGCCCCGATATGGAACGCGAGCCGGCGAGCGGAACGTCCCCATCCACGGGGCCGTCTTAAGCGGAAGAACCTGACCCGGCGCGGAACGCGAGCCGGCCTGCGAAACCGATCAATCCACGGGGCCGTCTTAAGCGAAGGAACGCCGCCCCACCGAAAACGCGACCCGGCCTCTGGGACGCCACCCTCCACGAATCCCTGTTAGGCGGAAGGAACCCCTGCCTCAGGCGGAGATGTCGACGGCCCAGTGGAGGAACGTCGCGAGGACGAGGTTGCCCGTCGCCAAACGGAGCACGCCGTAGATCGCCCCGCCGATCAGGATCGCGAGGACGCTGACCACGTCGGTGCCGTGAACGACCCAGCCAGGCAGGTGGAACAGTGCGAAGCAGACGGTCGTCAGCACGACGATCAGCCATCCCCGGTCCGTCACGCGGGTGCAGAGCCACCAGAGGAAGCCTCGGAAGATCAGCTCCTCCGCTGCGGCGACGACCAGCAGGAAGAGCGACCGGACCGCGACGTGCGTGGGCGCTTCGCCGCCGGCCGCCGCGAAGATGAACGCGATCGCGACGAGCACGCATGCAACCGCATACTGCCACGTCGGTGCCCGGAAGAGTCGAAGGAGTCTGGGTCGGATCGCCAGCGCCGGACCGACGAGGGCGAGGTACACGACGGTCTGCACGACAGGCGCCCACTCGGCAGGGGTCAGCGGGAAGATGACGGCCTCGGTGAGGGTGGCGACGGCGAGGACGATCGCCAGAGAGAGCACGATTCCCGCCGCATCCCGCCGCGCGTCCGACCGCCCGTCCACGCCCGCAGTGTACGCCGCGCGTTCCCCGGCTGGTGTCGGAGTGATGCGGCCGGAGTCGGCCGCTTATCAAGCCGACCGCCCCCGCCGAGGACGATGGGTGCTGCACAGCAGCCCGGGAGAGCGCACGCTGCGCCATGCACCACCCGGGGCGAACGCGCCCCGCCTGCGATGCACGGCGGCGCGCCGAGATGTCAGGCAACACTCACGAAGACGCCGCTGGTGCGTGCAACCATGGGCAGTCCGTGCACAGCGCGGACTCCGGAAGAGGCGCGAAGGAAGGATCTGATCATCTTCACCGCACGCGTGGCGCGCCTCTGGACCTTTGCGGGAGCGGTTCTCGTCGCGCTCCTGCTGGTCGGTCTGGCCGCACCCGCTGCGCAGGCTGCGGAGCGGACCCCCGCGCCCAAGACCACGGCCGCGACACCGGCCAGGACCGACAACACGGCGAAGGCCACGTCCAAAGCCTCGCCGGAGAGCTCCCCGTCGGCACGCGCCGCAACGGAGTTCGCCCATCCCGGTGTCTTCGTCGGCCTGGCGGAGCTGAAGACGTCGAAGGAGCACGTCAAGGCGCGCGACGAGCCCTGGATCACGATCTTCCGGCAGCTGGCCGCATCGCCCTCCGCCTCGCGCGCGGCACCGAACTTCACGACGTTCGCGTCCGCGTCCCTCGACCCGGCCGCCGAAGAAGAGGCCTATGCGCACAAGCGCTGCAACGTCAACGATCCGGCGGGATGCGTGACGTACTGCGGGTCGTACAACCAGCCGGACATCGGCTGCACGGAGGAGCTCGCGGACGCCCGTGCGGTCTACGGCCAGGCGCTGATGTACTGGTACACGGGAAAGTCCGCCTACGCGCAGCGCGCGATCGCGATCCTCAATGCGTACGCGAAGCACTTCACGGGCAACCGAGGCTCGAACGGTCCTCTGATGACCGCGTGGGTGGCCGAGATGATGCTGCGTGGCGCGGAGATCCTCCGCTACACGTACACGCCCGGTGATGGAGAGACGGCGTTCGATGTCGCCGGGTTCAGCGCGATGCTGCGGAAGGTCTTCGTCACCCGATTGCAGACCTTCGACTGGTCCAACGTCAATGGGAACTGGTCCGGCTCCGCCGCCGACGGCCTCATGAATGCGGGGGTCTTCCTCGACGACCGAGCGATCTACAACGTCGGCATCGCCATGTGGCGCGAGCGCGTTCCGACCTACCTCTACCTCAGTTCGGATGGGGACCTCCCGCACGCGCCGCCCGGCTCGACGAACTACGGCACCGACACCGCGGCGAAGACGGTCGACCTCAAGTGCTGGTGGCTGAACAACAAGGCGGACGCCTGCCTGACCGCCCCGAAGACTGACCCGGGTCCGCTCGTGCTGCAGAACGGGCAGTCCCAGGAGAGCTGCCGTGACTTCGGACACGTCTCGCTCGGAATCGCGGGGATCGTCAGCGCCGCCGAGACCGCCCATCTGCAGGGTGACGATCTGTACGGGGAACAGCGGGAACGGATCATGACGAGCGTGTCGTACCTCGTGCAGGTCGAGGAGAACTGGCGGCTGCACAAACAGTGGCCGAAGAACTTCTGCAAGAACGTGTCCGGTCTCGTCACGACCGGAATCTCGCGGGCGGACTTCCAGGCGGAGGTCGTGTACAACGCCTACGCCGTTCGGGAACGCGTCCCCTTCCAGACGATCAGGATCCCGGGCTTCGGCGAGCCGGACAAGAATCGGGACCCCCTGGCGGCGTACCTCGCGCGGAAACAGCGATCCCAGAACGCGGAGGGACTCATCGACGCGTGGGACACTCTCACCCACCACCTCGCCGCAGCACCGATCCGGCGCGCGAGCCCGTCGGCGACCACACCCTCTGCGACGAGGACCCCCTCGGCTCACAGACCCTCGGCGGAGAGCCCGACCGAGGAGATCGACCCCACGACCGCCGTGTCCCGGACCGGCTTCTTCTCCGTCCTGGCTGAACCGCTCACGGCGCTCATCGTCGTGCTCATCGTCACCCTCGCGGCGGTCCTGTTCGCGCGCAGTCGTTCGCACCGGTGAGCGCGCGCCGAGCGTGGGGGAGGCCGGGCATAGGCTGGCTCCGTGCGATTCGGCCTGGACACCCCCCTGAGCCTCGCCGCGGGCGAGAAGATCGCGGCGACCCTGCACAAGGCGTTCGCGATGGAGACCGTCGGCGACCTGCTCAACCACTATCCGCGCCGATACGCCTCGCACGGTGAGCTCACGCCGATCCGGGGATTGCCGATCGGCGAGCAGGTCACGATCGTCGCTGAGGTGATCTCCGCGACCGACCGACGGATGAAGAATCGTCCCGGCACACTGCAGGAGGTCGTGATCAGCGACGGCGCCGGCCGGATGACGCTGACCTTCTTCAAACAGCCCTGGCGGTTGCGGGAGCTGCTGCCGGGACGTCGGGGGATCTTCGCGGGCAAGGTGACCAGGTTCCGGGAGACCCTGCAGTTCTCGCACCCCGACTACCAACTGTTCGGCGACGACGACTCCGTCGACGCGAAGACCTGGGTCAACAAGCCGATCCCGATCTACCCCGCCACGGCCGCCGTCACGAGCTGGCAGATCCGCAAGGTCGTCAACACGGTGCTGGATGATCTCGGGGAGATCGAGGACCCGTTGCCGCCGGACTTCGCGGTCGCTGAGGGATGCCTGGACGCCCGCTCTGCGGTGATCGGGATCCACCGTCCGTCGGACCTCACCGAAGCCAAGGTGGCTCAGCGCACCCTGCGCCTGCACGAGGCGCTGCTGATGCAGACGGCCCTGCTGCAGCAGCGCGAGTTCGTCCGGATGATGTCGGCGACCAAACGCCCGGGCGGCTCGTTGCTGGAACGCTTCGATGCGGCGCTCCCGTTCGAGTTGACGCCGGATCAGCGTGAGGTCGGCGACCGTGTGGCCGAGGATCTCGTCGGCGACTGGCCGATGAACCGGCTCGTCCAGGGCGAGGTCGGGTCCGGCAAGACGCTCGTGGCTCTGCGCGCGATGCTCCAGGTCGCACAGTCCGGCGGGCAGTCCGCCCTCATCGCGCCCACCGAGGTCCTCGCGGCCCAGCACCTGCGTTCCATCGCGAAAGCGCTCGGTCCTCAGCTCGCACCGGAACTGATGCCCACGCTCCTCACCGGTCAGATGCCGGCCAAGGACCGCCGCAAGGCCGCCCTGCGCGTCGCCTCCGGACAAGCCCTCATCGTCGTCGGCACGCACGCGCTGCTCAGCGAGACCACGCAGTTCGCCGACCTCGGCCTCGTCGTGGTGGACGAGCAGCACCGGTTCGGCGTGGAGCAACGCGAAACGCTGCGTGCGAAGGGATCCAGCCCGCACGCCCTCGTCCTCACCGCGACCCCGATTCCACGCACCGTCGCGATGACCGTGTTCGGCGACCTCGATATCTCAACGATCCGAACGATGCCGGCCGGCCGCGCCGGAATCTCGACGTTCGTCGCGCCGATCGCGGAGAAGCCCGGCTGGTTCGCCCGGGTCTGGGATCGCGCTGCCGAAGAGGTCGCCCAGGGACGCCAGGTGTTCGTCGTGTGCGCCGCGATCGATGCCGACAAGGGCTCCGGTGGCGAGGAAGGTGATGCCGCGCCGCCGGTCGAGGGTGAGGCCACGGGTCCCCGGTGGGGTGTCGTTCAGGTCGCGGCGCTGTTGGATCGGCACCCGCTGTTCGCTGACCTGCGTGTGTCGACCCTGCACGGCAAGATGCACGCCGATGAGAAGGACGCCACGATGCGGTCCTTCGCCGACGGCGAGATCGACGTGCTCATCGCGACGACCGTGATCGAGGTCGGCGTGGACGTCCCGAACGCATCGACCATGATCATTCTCGAAGCCGACCGCTTCGGTGTCTCGCAGCTGCACCAGCTCCGCGGCCGCGTCGGCCGTGGCGGTGTCCCCGGCCTCTGCTTGCTGGTGACGGAGTCGGAGCCCGGTACCCCGGCGCGCGAGCGTGTGGAAGCCGTGGCGGAGACCCTGGACGGGTTCCGCCTCGCCGAGGTGGATCTGGAGCTGCGTGGCGAGGGCGACGTTCTCGGCGACGCGCAGTCCGGCGTCCGCTCGTCCCTGCGACTGCTGCGTGTGGTCGCCGACGCGGAGCTCATTCAGCGAGCGCGGGCCGAGGCCGAGGACATCCTGAACCACGATCCGACCCTGGACGCGCACCCGGCCCTCGCCGCCGCGGTGGCGCGCCGTGTGACGCAGGATGAACGTGCGGCACTCGGCAAGAGCTGACTCGGTAGGCTGGAGCACATGACAAGCAGGATCGCCGTCGTCCCCGGTTCCTTCGACCCACCGACCCTCGGACACCTGGACGTGATCGCCCGAGCCGCGAACCTGTTCGACGAGGTGCACGTTCTGATCGTGCACAACCCGGACAAGGAAGCGATGCTGCCGATCGCGCAGCGGCTGTCGCTGCTGGAGCAGTCCATCGCGGAGGCGAACATCGACGGCAACGTCACGGTGGGATCCTGGAGCATGGGTCTGCTCGTGGACTACGCCACGGAGGTTGGGGCGAGCGCGCTGGTGAAGGGCATCCGCTCCCAGGTCGATGTGGCCTACGAGACGCCGATGGCGATCGTGAACCGCAACCTCGCGGGCGTTGAGACGATCTTCATGCTGCCCGACCCCGAGCACGCGATGGTCTCCAGTTCGCTGGTGCGCCAGGTCGCGGGACTCGGCGGAGACGTTTCGCCGTACGTGCCGGGCCCGGTGGCACGGTTCCTGGACACCGGAGCTCGCGGGCTCTGAACCCGACGCCCACCGATCCGGGTTAGAATCGTCGGTTGTGAAGACTTCCCGACCCGGTCCTTTCTCCCTGCCCGTGCGTGACATCATGCACCAGCCGGGGGAGATGCGTGAGTTCACCCTGTCCGTCCCGCTTCGTGAGAAGTGGGGCGAGGGAATGATCGCAGTTCCCGCCGGCGCGGAGATCGAGATGGACGTCCGCCTTGAGTCCGTGCACGAGGGCATTCTCGTCACCGCGGACCTCGCTACGACCGCCGAGGGCGAGTGCTCCCGGTGCCTGCGCGAGATGACCGAGGGTGTCGAAGTCGAGTTCCAGGAGCTTTTCGCGTATTCTGGTGATGAAGCAGCTGACTTCGAAGTTCAAGACGACCACGTGGATCTTGAAATTCCGGTCAGGGATGCGATTGTCCTGTCGCTTCCGTTTCAGCCGGTGTGCCAGCCGGATTGCCCGGGTCTTGATCCGATCACGGGTGAGCGACTGGCCGCACAGCCGGACGAGCGTGCTTCGGCCCCCATCGATCCCCGATGGGCAGCGCTCCAGGGACTCACAGACCAGGCGACCGGAACCACCGGTTCCGAGTCGCGCAACACGGAAGAGAGCTAGTCATGGCAGGTAACCCCCCGAAGCGGAAGGTCTCCCGCTCGAACACCCGGTCGCGCCGCGCGCAGTGGAAGGCGGAGGCTCCGGCCCTCGTCAAGACCGTCGAGAACGGCAAGGTCGTCTACAGCCGCCCGCACCAGGCGAAGGTCGTCACCGACTCGCAGGGCACCGAGCTGTTCCTTGAGTACAAGGGCCGCAAGGTCGCTGACATCTGAGTCGATCACTGCGGATTGAGGACCTGTGTCTGATCTGGCCGCATTGATGCAGAAGCTCGGCGTCGATATCGACGCCGAGCTTCTGTCACTTGCGCTGACGCATCGCTCGTACGCGTACGAGAACGGGGGCATCCCCCACAACGAACGCCTGGAGTTCCTGGGCGACTCCGTGCTGGGGCAGGCCACCACCGTGCTGCTCTACACCCGCAACCCGACCCTGGATGAGGGCGAGCTCGCCAAGCGGCGCGCAAGTGTCGTCTCCACCGTCGCTCTGGCGGAGTCCGCCCGCCGCATCGGGCTGGGCGAGTTCATCAAGCTCGGCCGGGGCGAGGAGAACACCGGCGGGCGCGACAAGGATTCGATCCTCGCCGACACGACCGAGGCGATCATCGGAGCCACGTACCTGTCCCGCGGACAGGACGTCGCCACCACCCTCGTGCACAGCATCGTCGAGCCGCTGCTCGCCGACCCCGAGCGCTACGGCGCCGCAATGGACCCGAAGACCAGCCTGCAGGAGATCGCCGCCGCTCTCGGTGAGCCGGCGCCGTCGTACGAGATCACCGCATCGGGTCCGGATCACGACCGCCGCTTCACCGCCACCGTCACCGTCGGGCACGTCACGACCACCGGTGAGGGCACCAGCAAGAAGACCAGCGAGATGGCCGCCGCCCTGGCCGCCTGGCGCGTGCTCAGCAAGCGCGACTGATCACTCCGCACGCCCGATGCCTGAACTTCCCGAGGTCGAAGTCGTCCGCGCAGGGCTCGCTCCCGCCGTGGTCGGTTCCGTCGTCAGCGCCGTCCGGGTGCTCGATGATCGGGCCCTGACGCGTCATGCCGGGGATGCCGCCTCCTTCGAAGCCGAGCTGACCGGCGCGACGATCACCGCCGCCGCTCGGCGCGGCAAGTTCCTCTGGCTGCCGCTCGCATCGGGACGCGCCGTGGTCGGCCATCTCGGTATGAGCGGCCAGATGCTGCTTCGTGAGCCGTCGGCCGGCCCCGAGCGTCACGAGCGCATCCGACTCTTCCTCGAGCACCCGACGCACGGAGAAATCGCCGTGGTTTTCGCCGACCAGCGGACCTTCGGCTCGCTCGCGATCGACGACATGGTGCCGACTCCGGACGGCCGCGCCGCCGGGTGGGGAACCTCCGCCGCGGTGATCCCCACGCAGGTGCTGCACATCGCGCGGGACGCGATGGACGACGCCGTCGACCTCAAGCGGGTCCGGGAGCGGATCGGCCGGACCGATTCCGCGATCAAGCGAGTGCTGCTGGATCAGACCGTGATCAGCGGCATCGGCAACATCTACGCCGACGAGTCCCTGTGGGCCGCACGCATGCACCCCGAGACGCCGGGCAGCGCGCTGTCCACACGGGCCGTGAATCGACTCTTCGTCGAGGTCCGCGCCGTCCTGGAGAAGGCCCTCGCCGAGGGCGGCACGTCCTTTGACGCCCAGTACGTCAACGTGAACGGCCAAGCCGGATATTTCGCCCACTCCCTGAACGCCTACGGCCGCGACGGCCAGCCCTGCCCGCGCTGCGGCCGACCCCTCGTCCGCGCGAGCTTCATGAACCGCTCCTCGCACTTCTGCCCACACTGCCAGCGGCGGCGTTGACGGACATTCCGGCGCTGGGCGGTTCATCATGGTCTGTCCGGCGTCGGACACGGAGAGTACGGTCTCCCTCACACAGGGAGGGGGCATCATGCCCAACAGCGTCATTCACTTCGAGATTCACGCCGCGGACGTCGCGCGCACCGTGGAGTTCTACACGTCGGTCTTCGGCTGGACGGCCGAAGACTGGTCGGGCTTCGCTGGGATGCCGTACTGGGGCGTGACCACGGCGGCCGCGGGCGAGATGGGCATCAATGGCGCGATCATGCAGCGCCAGGGTGATGACCCGGCACCCGGTGGTGCCGTGTCCGGGGCCGTGATCACGTTGGGCAGCGGTGACTTCGACGGCGATGCCGCGAAGATCCTCGCCGCCGGGGGCCAGATCGCCCTTCCCAAGGCCGCACTGCCGGGGATGGCGTGGCAGGGCTACTTCCTCGACCCGGCCGGCAACGTCTTCGGACTGCACCAGCCCGACCCCGACGCGAGGTGATCGCCCCACGTGCGTGGCCGCATTCCGCGCAGGATGGCCCACGCGGTGAGAGCCTCGAGCACGTTCGTCACCGCCGCTGCGAGGCGGTCCTCGCGGCGGACGTCTTCCGGGCCGGCTCGGTAGGCTGAGGGCGTGGTCGCCGAACTCACCGTCACCATCGACCGCGACAGCGTGGCGATGGGTGACGATATGGAGTCGCATCGGCGCACGATGACGGTCCCGACGCCGGTGCGGCTCAGCGTGCTGCTCGCCCGCGTCGCGCCGGAGATCCGGCAACGGGGTTGGTCGTGGGTGGTCGACATCGGCGGTGAGGCGGTGGCCGTCTGGTCGGCGGATCACGGCGTACGCCTCCTCGTGGCGGACCGTGAGCTCGCTGCCGATTCTCCGCTCGGAACGATCGTGAACCGCTACTTCGGACAGATCGACCCCGGCTGGCTGCACCGGCGCTTGTCGGAGGGGGCTCCGGCGAACCGGTGTCAGCTCGAGCGGGAGTACGAGCCGCTCGCACGCCGAGCTCGGGCCGAGGAGGACCGCCGGCGTGAGCGCGAGCGCCCGGGCGGGTTCGTCGGCGAGGAGACACTCGCACAGCTGTCCCGCCTCGCTGCGGTCATCGACCTGCACCACGACCGGAAGATCGCGTTCGAGGTGGGTGGCGTCCGCTGGGAAGCGGAGCGGTCCGACACCATGATGACGATCCGTCGGGACGGACGTCCGCGCGCGTCACTGCGCCCGCACGCCTTCGGGGAGGTGTGGTTGGTCGTGGCGGTGGTGGTGGATGTCCGGGAGCGGCGAGGTCTGCGGCCGTGCCCCGAGGCCCCGCTGCGCGCAGCGCGGGAGCCGGTTGCCGTCGCCGGGCGATTCTTCCTGCGAGGTGGCCCGCCGGACGGGAACCTCGAGGACGACGCAGCCGTCGCGATCTACCGCCTGGCCGCGGGACGAACCGTGACGGAGGCCGGCGACCTCATCGGCGCGTGAGGCGCGCCCTCCGTCACCGGGTGGAGATCACCGCGACCAGGGCACGGTGATCGGTTCCGCCCCTTGTCTCGATCACGACGTGCGCGGCCTGAGCCGACCAGTCGCCGCCGACCAGGACGTGGTCGATCGGGGACGCCAGCCAGGCGGGGGAGGTCGACGGCCAGGTGCCGGTGGCTCCGGACCCGGTCCGGCTTGCGACATCAGTGCAGGAAAGCCCCGGGCCGAGGTGATCGACGGTCGCATTGAGATCGCCCGCGAGAATCGTGTGCGGCTCGGAACACCGCGCGGCGACCCAGTCCAGTCCGGCGCGCCAGTCGTCCATGCTGGACGGGAGTGGGGGAGCGAGATGTGCGGCCACGATGACCGGTCCGTCGTGGCCGACGGGCGTCCATACCCCGCTCGGCAGGCCGGGTGTCGATTCGACGGTGTCATCGTGCGTGTAAACACCCAGCGATTCGGCGATCAGCACCGAAGTCGGGATCGTCGAGTCGCCGTACACCGTGTCGTGGAACATGGTCGGGCCGCCCCGCTCGTGGACCAGCTCAGCCACGCGCGTCACCGCGCTCTCGTCCATCTCCGGCAGGCTCACGATCGACGCACCGCTGGAGAGGACGAGCGCGGCGACGTCCTCCGGACCGGTGGCGCCCCCTTGGGTGTTCCACGTCAGAACGGTGAGCTCACCCGACGTCGACGTGTCCGACGTGGCCGACGTACCGCGTATCGCGAGGATGCCGCTGTTCGCCGCCGCCAGGACGAGGGCCGCGACCGCGACGCCCGCCACCACCGACCACCGTCGACGCGCGATGACGACGGCGCCCGCCAGGACACCGACCCCGGCGAATCCGAGGACGAGCACGGCGCGCAGCGAGACGAGATGCGCGAAGCCCCAGACCCGCTGTACCCGGAGAGCCTGCGGCCAAGTCACGATCAGTCCGAGGGCGAGGACGACCGAGACGGTCAGCAGGAACGCGCGGGAGCGCCACCACTGCGAGCGCGTCGCATTGACCTCGGGCGTCAACCGCGCATCTCCAAACGTCCCCGGTCGATCGACATCATTTTCCAGTTCATCAGACGGTCAGGCGCCGGGTATGTGCTCACAGCGAGGTTCGCAACACGGGCCGCGCCACGTCGGTGTTGTCGACGACGATCGTCGCGCGCTCCCGGGGAGCCTGCTCGGCACGGTAGATGTCGCAGGCGGCCATGTAGCGGACCTCATACGCCGCGCGGGCCGCTTCGGCTCCGCCGAGCAGCACGGAGTCGCGCTTCACACCGCGCTTCACCGCCTGTTCACGCGCGACGTCGAGGTAGATCACCTCGTCCCAGAGCTCCCGCAGGTCGTCGCGCTGGAGGAACGTGGCGTCGAAGATCACGATCGCATCGGGGGCGGCATCGGCCCACCGCGGGTCGACCTCGTCCGTGTGGAGATCGTGCACATGGTGGGCATAGCGTCCCGACCCACCCGGCCCGAGCGGTTCGAGCGTGAGCCGTCGGAGCGAGTCGAAATCATAAGCGTCCTCGTAGTAGCCCCCGGCCGACTCCCGACCCTGGCGATACCGGACCGCGCGCACGTTGTGGAAGCCGTCGGAGTCGATGCGGATCACCGGCCGCGGACCGCGCGTCAGCACGTCGGCGAGCACGCGGGCGAAAGTCGATTTACCGGCCCCGCAGACCCCGTCGATCCCGACGCGAAGGGGATGGCCGGGGTCACGTCCGCTGAGCGCGGAGGCGACGCGCTCCGTCAGTTCGGTCGGTTCCACGATGCGACCGTATCAGTGGGGCCGGAGAGCCCGCGTCGACGGCTATCGATGGATGGATGTGTCCAGGTCGGTCTCCTCGAGCGCGATCACGCCCCACGAGGTGCCATCGGAGGTCGTGAACTCGTAGGCGGGCGCGAGGTAGGTGACGCCGTCGGAGCTCACCACCAGGGTGAGCTCGAGTCGCACTGCCACGATCTCGCGCTCGAGGATCGACCAGGGGACGGCGGAGCCGGCAGCCGGCACCGGTGCCGGGGCGGTCGGCGCGACATCCGGCACGCCCATGGACTCATCCGACTCCGGCCAGGCGGTCTGCCGCAGCGGGAACGCGGGGTCGGCCAGGCGTACTGCGGCCGCCGCGGGGCTGATGATCGCGTAGTCCCCGAGCGAGACGATCGAGCCGGTATTCCCGCTGGCGTGCTCGATGCCGCCGGCGGTGATGTCCATGTGGGCTGTGACCTCCGTGACGTTGTCGGCGACGATGAGGGCGGCGGTCACCGAGACGGACCGACTGAAGTCGTCGGCGTACAGCGTCACCTTCGTCGCGGACTCATCGATGCCGATCGCGGTGAGGAAGCGGCTGATCGCCTCGCTGACCTGGGCGTCTGTGAAGCGGCGCCGACCGCAGACGGCCGGCCCGTGCGGGACCGCTGGGCCTCAGAACCCGCCCCACGTCGGATCGCTTCCACCGGGGGAGAGGATCAGCGACCAGGCAACGACGATCAGGATCACGCTCACCAGGGGAGCCACGACGACGGCGTCCTTTGCGCCGGAACTGCGCTCGGCCCAGCGGCGTGAGCCGAGGACCCAGGCGAGCACGAGCAGAATCGCGGCGATGACCGAGGAGCCGATCGCGAACGGCACCGTGACGACGGCGTTCCCGTTGTTCCAGTGGTAGGTCGTCCCGAACTCCCACGGACGCCAGACGATGCCACTGAGCGCGAGCCCGAAGGCGCCGAACGCTCCGAAGAGGATCGCGACGATGCAGGCCGTGACGGTGGCTCCGAGATCCGGGCGGGGCCGGGTCGGTGGTGCGTCCGGCATCATCCGCGCCGCAGATCCTGGGCGAGCATGACGAGGATGCCGCTGGGCCCGCGAAGGTACGTGAGCTTGTAGACGTCCTCGTATGTCGCGACGCCGCGCAGCGGAAGGCAGCCGTGGCGAGCGGCGATGGCGAGCGACGCGTCGATGTCGTCCACCTGGAACGCGACGCGATGCATGCCGATCTCGTTCGGCAGCGCGGGCTCCGTCTCGAGGGCGTCCGGGTGGATGTACTCGAACAGTTCCAGTTGCCCGTGTCCGTCCGGGGTCTGCAGCACGGCGATCTTCGCGTGGTTGCCGTCCAGCCCGACAGCGGTGTCGGCCCACGGACCGCTGATCGTGTCCCGACCCGCGACGGTCAGCCCGAGGTCGGTGAAGAAGGCGATCGCCTCCTCGATGTCACGGACGGCGATTCCGACGTTCTCCAGCGTGATGGGCATGCCGCACATCGTACGCCGGACGCGTCGGGGTTTCGGTGGGCGTCGATCACCCCAGACTTCCGCGACCCTGGCCGGACAGCATCCCGCTGCGCCGGCGTGTGATCCTTTCCCCCGCGCCGCTACAGTGTGGCCATGAAGAGGTTGTTGGGGCGCCTCCTGCTGATGGTGGCGGCTGTGGGGCTCGGGGGACTGGTCGCATCGATCATCGCGCTGACCGTGGGCAACGAGGCCGGCGGCGGCATCGGGCTGACCGTGAGCATCATCGCCATGATCGCCGGCTTCTTCGGCGGGGCCTTCGCCACGGTGGACGCCGAGGTCATCGGGGCGAAGCCGCATCCGAAGCCCACGGCGGAGCCGGCGCCCGGCGACGCGCGGGAGCTGGCTCGGATCGAGAACCTGCGCGAGGTCGGCATCACGCGGGAGAACTTCCACCACCTGTTCGAATTCACGGTGACCGTGTTCCCGCGCGCCGGTCGACCCCGCCGGGAGGTCTTCGAGCAGTTCATCACCCTGGGCCAGTTGCCGAACTTCGGTGTCGGCACTTATGTGGTCGTCGCCACCGATGCCGGCCCGCCGCCGCGGATGCTCCTGGACCTCACGCCGTCCGCGGCATGGGTGACGCAGTTGCGCGACGCTCCGGAGCACCACGATGCGTTCCCGGCGGCGCGTGCCTCCGCCGCACCGGTCGCTGTTGTGGAGACCCCTGCTCCGCGACGACGTTCTCCGGCATGGGGAGTTCTGAGCTTCGTGGTCGCCATCTGCTGCCTCCTGGCGGGGCTCGCCGGCGGCCTGGTGCTGACGATGGGCGGTGTGGATCGTGTGTCGAGCTGGGTCGCCGAACTCCCTGCGCGGCTGAGCGGTGGAGTGCACGCGTTGTGGGACTCCGAGAACCTCGACCACGATGTCGACACGCTCCGCACCCAGATGGGGGATCGTCGGCTGGAGTACGTCGTGATCTTCGACGATTACTGGTCCATCGCGGCGTTCAGCGAGACGCAGGCCGACGGCGAGGACACCTACACCTTGCGCAGCGGCGTGATATCGGACTCGTGGACGGGGACCACCTCCTCGTTCCACGCGCCGTTCGCTGCGGCCGATATCGACCCCGCCGTCGTCCGGGAGGTCACCCGTCGGGTCTACGCCGACACGCCCGGTGCGGAGATCCAGAACGTGATGATCCGGAACCTGAGCGGACGGGGATTGCGGTTGGAAGTGGACATCGCCGGCAAGTATGAGGACACGAAGCGCGTCTTCGACGCCGCGACAGGCGTGGAACTCGCGGAGTGAGTCCGTCGCCCCTGCGATGATCGACGGCATGCACATCGCACGGCTGTAGGACCAGGTCAGTCGAGCACCGTGCGTGAAGCTACGTCCCCGTTGATCAGGAAGCGCACTTCGCGATCGTCGGTCATCACCTTGAGATAGCCGCTCGGCACGGAGATCACGTAGCCCTTGATGGTGCTGCCGTCGGTGAGCGCGATCCGTTCGTGATCGAGCCACGGCGTCTGGACGATGAAGGCCAGCAGAAGGACGACCACGGCGGCGATGGGCGCGGTCCGGCGCAGGACGGCACGGGCGAATCGGCCGGGCAGACTGCCGCGGGGGGCGCGGTGTGCGATGGCGAGGACGGCGACGACGACGACCGCGACGGGCCACTGCCACCAGATACCTCGACTGAACGTCAGAGCCACCATGAAGGCGGCGCACACGGCCAGCATCAGCATCGCGGTGTTGCGCGCGGATCGTTCGCCGTAGATCAGCCGCTGCGTCACGACCGGGGCGATGATGGCGAGCGCCCCGGCGGTGAGATGGGGCTCGGAGAAGATGGTGCCGAAGATCACATCGGTGAAGCTCTCGAAATCCACAGCGTCGGTGAGTGCCCACGCGGTGTCCCAGTTCCACCAGCTCACGGCGAGCACGCGCAGCACGACGAACAGCGCCAGCACACCGGCCGACAGGCTGAGAGCGGGCAGTGCACCGCTCCAGGGCGGCGTGTGGTCTTCGGCGGTGTGATTCCCCATCACCACACGGTACGGTCTGGCTCGCGCCTCGCGGCGTGCTTCGCTTTGAAAACTCGATGAGAACCGCCCCGATGCCGTCCCGCGGGAGTACGGTGCGATCACACTCCCTGGTGACGCGCCACGAAGTGCGTGAAGTGGGGAGGTTTGTCATGAAGCACGACATCTTCGTGGTGATCTACTTCGTCGTGATGGCGGGGATCATCGTGTCCACCGACTTCCTGTTCCTGCGCGAGCACTTCTGGCTCCGACTCGGGACGAACGTCGCCATCGTCCTGGTGTTCGCTCTGGTCTACTTGACTTGGCTCCGCAACGCCTTCCGCTGACGAGCCCCCGGGTTCTGCAGGATCGTCGCGGTTTCGCAGGAGCGGTGGACACCCGGATCCCGGAATTCCGCGGGGGCCCATCCGGCACGACTGTGTGACTTCCTGCGCAACGCGGGGTTTCCTGCAGAACCGGGGGGCGCTCCGGGACGCGCCGGGACGATCCGGGGGCTCGGACGGTGTGGGTGTCGGCGCGGGGGAGTACGGTCGGCGCCATGACATCGACGTCCCTGATCCTGCCGCCCGATATTCCGCCCGAGCGGCTGATTGAATTCGCGCGGGCGGCCGAAGAAGCGGAGATCGACACCGTGTGGCTGTGGGAGGACTGCTTCGCGACGAGCGGCGTGGGGCTGGCCGCCGCGATCCTGGCGGCCACCACCCGGCTCCGGGTGGGGATCGGGCTGCTCCCGGTGCCCTTGCGCAATGTCGCCCTCACCGCCATGGAGATCGCGAGCCTCGCGCGCATGTATCCCGGGCGCTTCCGGCCGGCCATCGGCCACGGCGTCCTGTCCTGGATGGCGCAGACCGGTTCCCGCGTCGCCTCGCCTCTCACTCTGCTGCGCGAGTACGGCACGGCATTGCGCCGGCTGCTGGCGGGGGAGTCCGTCACGGTGGCCGGACGCTACGTGTCCCTCGAGGACGTGCGACTGCGCTGGCCACCGAACGAGGTACCACCGCTGCTGCTCGGCGCGGAGGGGCCGAAGACGCTGGCGCTCGCGGGCGAGATCTCGGACGGCATCGTCGTGTCCGGACTCACCGACGACGGGGCGCTCGCGACCGCGGTGCGGACCGCGACCGCGGAACGCGCCGCGCCGCTGGAGGTCGTCGCGTTCAGCGCGGTCTCCGTGGACGCCTCCGCCGCCGAGATCGCCGATGCCGTTGCGGCCCGCGCCGCGGCCGGCGCCACCGAGGTGCCGGTGCTCGGGCTCGCCCCGGACGGTGGATCGGTCGATGGCGGTGCGAACCTGCGCCGCCTCATCACCGCGCTCGGGCGGGGATCGCTCAGATCAGACGCTTGATCCAGACACCGTCGGATGACGAGGTCGTGAAGCCGAGCCGGTCGTTGATCGCGAGCATGTGGGTGTTCTCGGCCGCGTTCCACGTGGCGACTCGGGGACATTCCGGTGCGAGCTCGCGCAGGCGACGGATCCCGGCCCGCTTCACCTGCAGCCCGAGGCCGCGCCCGCGGTGCTCGGCCAGGACGAGCGTGTCCAGCTGCTGCGCCGACCGAGTCCGCACCCGCCCGAGCAGCAGCTCATTCACTGCAACCAACCGACCCGTCGCGACGTGCTCGGCGGCCGTGACCAGCAGGAGCCCGTCGTCGGCGAGGCACGCCCGCTCGTGTGCCGCGAGCGATGGCTCGTCGCTGACCTCGTCCGAGGACATCTCGCCGTGCGACGCGTCGGTGACCATCCGGGCACGCAGCAGAATGCGGTCCGACCGGTGGACGTCCGGCGTCTCCCCGATCCACTGCACGATGCGATACGCGGAATCCGGCGTGTCCGTTTCCGGGACGACGGCCGTCAGATCGTAGGAGGCGTTACGGCCGACCTGCTCCAGTCGGTACCTGTGCCGCAGCGCGAACCGCGCAGCACCGTCGCGGGGGACCGCGCCGACTCCGGTTCGTGCCGGAATCGCCTCGACTGCCTCGTTCGTCTTGTGTCGCGTGTCGGCGTGCAACTCGCGGAACCCGACCCTGCGGGCCGCCGTTTCCGCACGCTCCAAGCCGAGGCTGCCCGCTCCGATGCCCTCGTGCGGCGCGAGGATCGCGACCGTCACGGTCGCGGTCGGGACGTTCGATGTCAGCACCCCCGCGAGGCCGGCATACCCGATGGCCTCGCGTCCGGCCCGGATGACCCAGGTTTCGGTCACCTGTCCGTCTACGCCGGAGGGTTGCAGTCGCGCGAGTGCCTGCTCGGGCGTGAGGACGTTCCGGTCGTCACCGTTCATCGCGATGCTGAGCTGGGCCCGCACGTCGCAGAACGCCAGGAAGTCGGAAGCGTCCGGCGCCCGGACACTCGCGGGCACCGGCATCAGGGTCGCCGTGAGGGCGGTCATGGGTTCTCCGATCCAGAGGAGCGTGAGGGACGGCGTCATCGCGACAGATCCTTCTGCCAGGCTCCGATCGCCAGGCCGCCGACGAATCCCAGAGCCTCGTTGATGTCCAGCATCGGACGGTTCTCCTCCGCGTTCCAGGTGATCACCCGGGGTGCTTCCGGCGCGCGCTCGTGCCACGCACGAAGCCCCACCGCCTTCACCAGCATCCCGAGCCGGTGTCCGCGGTGCTCCGTCAGCACGAGAGTGTCCTCCTGGAACGTGCGATCGCCATCGGCCGGCCCGTGCAGCAGTTCATTGAACGCGCACAGGCGGCCGGAGGGTCGGTGCCGTGCCGCGGTCACCTGTTGGGTGCGGCCCACCACAGCCGCCTCCATGCGGGCGACGCGCGCCGTGTCCCACCGATCTTCGTCCACGTCCATCCCCGCGCTCGGCACGTCCGTCGCCATCCGTGATTTCAGCCAGGCGTAGTCGTCGACGAGCTGCGGCGGCGTCGGGAGCGTCCACTGCACGATGTCGTAGTCGGGCCCCGCGTGTGCGCGTGCCGCGGCCTCGAACGCGGTGACTCGTGCCAGCGCGTCTTCCCCCAGGACCAGCTGACTGCGCCGCTCGATCTGCTGCAGCGCATATCCGCGGCGCCGGAGGAACCGTGTCGTGTGGTCGTCCGGCAGCGTGCCGTAACCGGTGGGCGCCCGGACGCGGTCGCCGATGGCGTTCGGGTGCTCCGTCCACCCCTGCAGGAGCGTGCGTCCAGCATCCCTGGTCAGCGATTCCAGCATCCGCAGTGCCGCCGAGCCCGTGCCGCGGCTCCAGGCGCCCGGAACCAGTTGGACGAACGCGCGCGCCGAGCGTGACCCCTCCTCGTTCGGCACGTCGAGTCCGACGCGGCCGAGCGCCTCACCGCCGACGACCACGAGCCACAGGCGACGCCAGACGTACGCGTCCGGCTGGTACGCGGAAAGAAGCGCTTCCGCGTCCAGCACCTCATCGTCATCACCGAGCGTCTCCCGGTAGGCGCGGTTGCGCACCTGGACAGAGGAGAGGAAGTCGGAGGCGTCCGAACTCTCGACCGAGGTGGGGATGCGGACGGCGCGAAGGGTCACCGCGCCGTCGGCGACGTCCCGGAGGTCTCGGTTCGTCGCTCCCATCACCTGATCCGTTTCTGCCAAGCGCCGACATAGCCGGCGGGGACGAAACCCAGCGCTTCGTTGATGGCCAGCATGGGACGGTTCTCCTCCGCGTTCCAGGTCAGGATTCGGGGGGAGCGCGGGCTCTGCTCGTGCCAGGACAGGATGCCGCGACACTTCACGAGCATTCCGAGCCGATGACCACGGTGATCGCCGTGCACGAGGGTGTCGCCCTGTTCGGTGATCGACTCCGGGTCGGTGAGCCGACCGAGCACGTTGTAGGCCACGAGCGCGCCCGAGTCGATGTGGCGCGCGACGGTCCATTGGCGAAGTACGCCGGAGGCGAGCACGCGAGCATCGTTCTCTCGGACGCGAGCGGCGTCCCAGTTCTCCTCGGCCGTGTTCAGATCTGCGCTCGGCACATCGATCGACATCCGGCGCCGAAGCTCCGCCATCGGTGCCTGCAGCTCGGCCGGAGTGGCGCCGACCCAGGTCAGCACTTCGTAGCCGGCGGCGTGCTCCTCGGCATCGCGCAGCAGCTCCCGGACGCGCGTGAGGTCGCCGGAGAGGTCGAAGACGCTCTTGCGCTCGACCTGCTCCAGGACGTACGCGTGCTGCTGCAGGAACCGCGCGATGTGGTCCTCCGGGACGGTGCCGAACCCGGTGGGCGCCGCGAGCTGCGGCACACGGGCGTCGGCGGGATGCTCCGCCCATGCGGTCAGGGAGTCACGGCCGGCCTCCGCGGCGGTCCGCTCGACGAGCTCGACGCCTGCCGAGCCGATGCCGACACCCCAGTGGGGCGGCAGGACGAGGACTTCGGCGTAGGCGTGGGTGGCTCCGGCGTCGAGCGGAACATCGAGTCGGGCCAGAGCCACGACCGCGCCCCCGCGCTCGATCACCCACAGGTGATGCCGCTGCGATGTGCCGGTGAACTCCTGCAGGAACGTCTCCGGCGGAATGTCCTCGTCCCGGGTACCGCCCATCGCCGCGTACACGTCGTTGCGCACGACGGTCGCGGCGATGAGGTCGGCGTCCGGAACGGCGGTGGCCGCGGTGATCGGCACCGCGCGGATGGTGAGGTCGGTCATGAATTTCTCCGATCAGAGGATCTGACGGCCGAAGCCCTCAGCGCGGATGGTGTCGAGCTGGGCTCGGCGCAGCGCGTTCTCGTCGAGCCGCCGCTGGGGATGGGGACGACGAGCCCGGCTGATCAGCCAGAGCCCGAGTTGGAGCGAGAGTCGGTCCAGGGCCCCGAGGCGGTCATCGCGCTCGGTGTCGAGGATGGGCGGGCGAGCCACGCCGGAGTCGACGGGCCGCGTAAGCAGGGTGGTGGTGTTCACGAGATGCTTTCGTGTGTGCGTCCGGAGGACGCGAAGTGATGATCGACGCCGATCAGGTCGGCGGACCGGAAAGGGGTGCAAACCCCGTGGATGCGCGAGAGCGCGGGCCCGAAGAGCGGGCGGACGGAGGAGAACTCGACTCCGCGGGCGGCGATGCTAGTGCGCCGCGATGACCCGGGAGCCGGCGGTGAAGCCGGTGACGGAGGACGCGACGCAGATCGCGGCTGGCATGCCGCTCGTCGTGATGGTGATCATCATGGTGTCCTCCTTCCGTGGGTACGGACGCCGACGCTAGTACGCCCGGGCGTGTCCCGTCAACCGCGCGGCGTGTCGCGGACCCCGCCGCGCCGCCCGGGTGGAACCGCGCCGTTCCGGTAACGTGAGCGCGTACGACAGCGGTCGGGAGGGCATGGATGCACCTGAAGAGCCTCACGCTCAAGGGGTTCAAGTCGTTCGCGCAACCCACCTGGTTCGTCCTGGAACCGGGGGTCACCGCGATCGTCGGACCCAACGGTTCCGGGAAGTCCAACGTCGTCGACGCGCTCGCCTGGGTGATGGGCGAACAGGGGGCGAAGACCCTCCGCGGCGGCAAGATGGAGGACGTCATCTTCGCCGGCACCGCGACTCGTGGACCATTGGGTCGCGCCGAGGTGCAGCTGACCATCGACAACGCGGACGGTGCCCTGCCGATCGACTACGCCGAGGTCACGATCAGCCGAACCCTGTTCCGCAACGGCTCCAGCGAGTACGCGATCAACGGCGAGTCCGTCCGGCTGCTGGACGTGCAGGAGCTGCTGAGCGATTCCGGCCTCGGCCGCGAGATGCACGTCATCGTCGGGCAGGGACGCCTGGACACGGTGCTGCAGGCCACGCCGGAGGACCGCCGCGGGTTCATCGAGGAGGCCGCGGGCATCCTCAAGCATCGCCGCCGCAAGGAGAAGACGCTCCGCAAGCTCGAGGCCATGGAGACGAACCTCACGCGGCTGTCGGACCTGGCGGGGGAGATCCGGCGTCAGCTGAAGCCGCTCGGCAAGCAGGCCGAGATCGCCCGCGAGGCCGCGACGATCGCCGCCGTGGTGCGCGACGCCAAGGCCCGCTTGTTCGCCGACGATCTGGTCGGGCTCCGGACGGCGCTGGCCGACCACGCCCGCAACGAGCAGGAGCGGCACGCCGAACGGATCGTGCTGCAGGATCAGGCGCAGACCCTGCGCGGACGCATCGAGCACCTCGAGCGGCAGCAGAGCACCGCCGAGGTCGATGCAGCGCGCAGCGTGCTGTTCGGTCTGGAGCAGGTCCAGGAGCGGCTGCGCGGGCTGTACACGTTGGCGAACCAGCGGCTCGCGCTGCTCGGGGACACGGACGACCAGTCCGCCGCGATCACGGTCTCGCAGGCGGACATCGACGAGGCCCGCGCCGAGATCGACACCATCTCCTCCGGCATCGGCGATGCGCGCGTCGCCTCCGCTGAGGCTGCCAAGAACGTCCAGCGCGCCCGCGCCGAGCTGGACGCGTTGGACACGGAGATCGCCGAGCAGAGCGCCCTGGTCAGTGAACACGACATGCGCCTCACCAAGCTCCGCGGTCAGGCGGACGCCGCCGCGTCCACTCTCGCCGCCGTCCGGGGCGGGGTGCTGCGCCAGCAGAACGCGCTGGATGCGGCGAACGCGCGCCGGGTGGAGGCCGCCGAGGCCTCCGACGCAATCGAGGACGAGGAAGCGCCGGACGGGACGACCGCCTCGCACACGGCCGCGTACGAGGCGGCTCAGCGCGCGGTGACCACCGCCGAGGGCGAAGTCGAGGGCATCCGCGAACGACTGCACGCCGCCGAACGCGAGGCCGAGGCGCTGACCGCCAAGGCATCCGCGCTCGGCTCGGCTCTGGCCGTTCGCAACGCGGCCGGCGCACTGTCCGGGGCGGACGGCGTCCAGGGCCTCGTCGGTGACGCGATCACCGTCACCCCCGGGTACGAGGCCGCGATCGCCGCGGTCCTGGGCCCGCTCGCCGAAGGCCTGCTCGTGCGGACGCGCGGGGATGCCCGACGCCTCGCCGACCGAGTGCGTGAGGGCGATCTCGGGGTGGTGGACCTCGTGGTCGCGGAGAGCTCGGCGGCGTCCGCGGACCTGGACGTCCCGGCCGGAATCGTGCGCGCGCCCGCGGTGGTTCGCGGCGCGGACGGCGTCCTCGGCGTCCTCTCGCACGTCGTCATCGCCGATGACCTGGACGCTGCCGAATCGGCGGCGCCGGCCCTGCGAGCGGCCGCGGGCGCGGTACCCGTCGCGGTCGTCACGAAAGCCGGCGAGGTCTGGACCGAACACACGTTGCGCGCGGGCTCGGGGGAGACCTCTCGCCTGGAGCTGACGGCGGAGCGCGACGCGGCGGTCGACCGGCTGGGCGAGGTTCGCGTCATCGTGGACAGCCTCACCGAGGCTCGGGAGGACGCGCGTGACGCGCTCGAAGTGGCGCGGCGCACGGCCAAGGAGGCGCTGCAGACGCTCCGGGAATTCGACGCCGCCGTCGCCGCCCGTGCGGAGCACGTGAACCGCATCGCCGTGCGGCTGGAGTCGGCCGTCGCCGAATGCGAGCGTCTGGAGGCCGGGCTCGCCCAGACGCACGCGTCGGTCGCCGATGCCGAGGCCGCGGCGACCGCCGCGACGAACGAGCTGAACACGGCGCTGGAGGCACCTCGGCCGATCCTGGACGCCTCCGCCCGTGAGGGACTGCTCGGCGCCCTCGACGAGACGCGCGAGGAAGAGGTGCGCACGCGGCTCGAGGTCGAGACGCTGCGCGAGCGCGTCCGCTCCGCCGAGACGCGGGTGGCCGGACTGGAACGTCAACGGGAGAAGGAGCGCGAAGCCGCGGCCGCCGCCGCCCGACGCGCGGTGATCCGCCGAGCGCAGCGTGAGGCGGCGGAGGGCGTCGTCGCGGAGATCCCCGATGTCCTGGACTCGGTGGATCGCTCGGTGTCCGAAGCGCGCATGGCCCTCGGTGAGGCGGAGACCGCGCGCGCGGCGCAGTCCCAGGAGCTGATCGAACTTCGCGCCCAGGAGAAGGTCGTCCGCGACCGCCTCGCGACGCTGACGGAGAGCGTCCACGGCCTCGAACTGCAGATGCACGAGAAGCGCCTGCACGTGTCCAGCCTGCTTGAGCGCGTGCTGTCCGAACTCGGTCTGGACGAGGACGTCCTGGTCGCCGAGTACGGGCCTGACCAGCCGATTCCGGTGCCGGTCGGGGACGGGGAGGAGCCGGCGGAGGAGCAGTTCGATCGCCGTGCGCAGCAGAAGCGTCTCGCTGACGCCGAGCGGAAACTCGGCCAGTTGGGGCGGGTGAACCCGCTCGCTCTGGAGGAGTTCGCCGCACTCGAGCAGCGGCACAAGTTCCTCACCGAGCAGCTGAACGATCTCACCGAGACGCGCCGGGATCTGATGACGATCATCGCGGACCTGGACGAGCGGATGCAGGTGATCTTCGCCGCCGCGTTCGAGGACACCCGGGTCGCCTTCAACGAGGTGTTCCCGATTCTGTTCCCGGGCGGGACCGGCGCGATCACGCTGACGAACCCGGATGACATGCTCACCACCGGCATCGAGGTGTCCGTCCGCCCGGTGGGCAAGAAGATCGAGCGTCTCTCGCTGCTCTCCGGTGGTGAGCGGTCGCTGGCCGCCGTCGCCCTGCTGACGGCTATCTTCAAGGCGCGCCCGAGCCCGTTCTACATCCTGGACGAGGTGGAGGCGGCCCTCGATGACGCCAACCTCGGTCGGCTCCTGGGCGTGTTCGAGACGCTGCGCGAGGCCAGCCAGCTGATCGTCATCACGCACCAGAAGCGCACGATGGAGATCGCTGACGCGCTCTACGGTGTGTCGATGCGACAGGACGGGGTGTCCGCGGTCGTCGGACAGCGCGTGGGCGACCGGGCCGCCGCGCGTCAGTAGGCTGGTCTCATGGCTGAGAAGTGGTCCCTCGGGCGCGCGCTGCGCAATGTCTTCGTCAAGCCCACGATCGATGAGACGACGTGGGACGACCTGGAGACCGCGCTGCTGACCGCGGATTTCGGTCCGGACATCACCGAGCGCATCGTCGACGAACTGCACGAGAAGGTGGACCGTTACCGCACGACCGACCCGCGCGACCTGCAGCGCATGCTCGAGGAGACGATCGAGGAGCACTTCGCCAAGTTCGACACGACGCTCAAGCTCACCGAGCGTCCCGCGGTCGTGCTGGTGGTCGGTGTGAACGGCGTCGGCAAGACGACCACGATCGGCAAGTTCGCCAACTTCCTGCGCCGTTACGGCCGCTCCATCGTCGTCGGTGCGGCGGACACGTTCCGCGCCGCCGCCGTCGAGCAGCTCGCGACCTGGGCGCAGCGTGGCGGAGCGGCGATCGTCCGGCCCCAGCAGGAGGGCCAGGACCCGGCGTCGGTGGCCTTCCAGACGATCCAGTACGCGCAGCAGACCGGCACCGAGATCGTCCTGATCGACACCGCCGGACGTCTGCAGACCAAGGGCGGTCTGATGGACGAGTTGGGCAAGATCAAGCGCGTCGTCGAGAAGCTCGCGCCGATCAGCGAGGTGCTGCTGGTCCTGGACGCCACGACCGGACAGAACGGCGTCATTCAGGCCGAGGCGTTCCTCGAGCACGCCGGGGTGACCGGGCTGGTGCTGACCAAGCTGGACGGCTCCGCCAAGGGCGGATTCGTGCTCGCCGTCCAGGAGCGCACGGGCATTCCGGTGAAGCTGCTCGGGCAGGGTGAGGGGATCGGCGACCTCACGGGGTTCACGCCCTCAGTGTTCGCCAAGCAACTGGTGTCCTGAGGCGCTTGCCTCGGACCGCTCGGCCGGGTTGGATGGCGCTATGGCGATCGAACACGACTTCTTCGGGATCCTGGCATCCGGACCGGATGGCTCGATCTTCTGGTCGGAGACCGTCGAATTCGGGGATCAGGCGGTTTCCGTCGACCTCACCGCGCCGGATGAGACGGATGTCTCGCCGGACGCCCTGAACATCGCTGCGGCGATGATCACGCAGCTGGAGGCGGTTGATCTCAACTGCCGCGAGGCGATGGTCGCCCAGCTCAGCGATCGCACCAGCGAGGTCACCGAGTACGTCCTGCAGCAGCAGGAGCAGCTCGGCGACGACATCGAGGAGTTCCTGACGATCGTCTCCGGCGACATGGCGATCGACATCATCCGGGCCATGCGCCTGATGAGCGTCACGATCCTCGCCGATGAGCACGGTGGTGCCGAGCCGTTCCTGGTCCTGGAGTACGCCCTGGACCCGGACGCCGCCGACGACGTGCTGCTGGTGAACCTGTCCTCGGACGGGACGGTCCTGTCGGTCACCTCGGCCGAGTGATCACACGGCCTGCGCGAACTCGTCCTTGTCCGCCAGGTGGCGCAGGTGCTCGGGGATCTCGCGGCCCTTGGCGATCATGGACCGCGCCCACAGGCGTCCGGCGCGGTAGGACGAGCGCACCAGCGGCCCCGCGAGCACGCCGAGGAAGCCGATTTCCTCCGCCTCCTCGCGCAGCGCGACGAACTCCTCCGGCTTGACCCAGCGGTCGATCGGGTGATGCCGCGGCGACGGACGCAGGTACTGCGTGATCGTCAGGATGTCGCACCCGGCGTCGTGCAGGTCGTGCATCGCCTGGATGATCTCCTCGGTCGTCTCACCCATACCGAGGATGAGATTCGACTTGGTGATCAGTCCCGCCTCGTGTCCCTGGCTGATCACCGACAGCGAGCGGTCGTACGTGAACGCAGGACGGATGCGCTTGAAGATCCTGGGCACCGTCTCGACGTTGTGCGCGAACACCTCGGGGCGCGCGTCGAAGATCTGCCCGAGGAAGGCCGGGTCAGCGTTGTGCTCGTTCGCGAGCAGCTCGACGCCGGTGTTGGGGTTCAGCTCATGGATCTTGCGCACCGTTTCGGCGTTGAGCCACGCCCCGGTGTCCGGGAGGTCATCGCGGGCGACCGAGGTCACCGTGGCGTAGCGCAGCTCCATCCGCTGCACGCTCTCCGCGACCCGGCGCGGCTCGTCGGTGTCGTAATCGGCCGGCTTGCCGGTGTCGATCTGGCAGAAGTCGCACCGTCGCGTGCACTGCGAGCCGCCGATGAGGAACGTGGCCTCGCGATCCTCCCAGCACTCGTAGATGTTGGGGCAGCCCGCCTCCTGGCAGACCGTGTGCAGGTCCTCGTCCTTCACGAGCGCCCGCAGAGACAGGTACTCGGGTCCAGTCTTGGCCTTCGTTCGGATCCATTCCGGCTTGCGCTCGATGGGCGTCTCGGAGTTGCGAACCTCGAGACGCAGGAGCTTGCGTCCGTTCGGGGCGGTCGTGGTCATGCCGGAACCTCCACGGCGTCGATGGCTGCCTCGCAGTCGAACGCGGCGAGGATCGGACCGATCAGGTCGCGCACGTGCACCGGGCGCCCGGCGATCCGGCTGACGGTCGTCACACCCGCGTCGGTGATGCCGCACGGGACGATGCCGCCGAAGCCGGACAGATCGCAGTCCGCGTTCACCGCGAAGCCGTGCATCGTGACGCCGCGCTCAACGCGGACGCCGATGGCGGCCACCTTGTCCTGGCCCGTGGGAGTGTCCACCCATACCCCGCTGCGCCCCGCGACCTGGATTCCCGGCACCCCGTGCACGCGGAGAGCGGCGATGAGTCGACGCTCCATATCCCGGACGTGCTCGATCACGTCGACGGGGTCGTGCAGGCGCTTGATCGGGTAGCCGACCAGCTGCCCGGGCCCGTGCCAGGTGATCTTGCCGCCGCGGTCGACGTCGATCACCGGGGTGCCGTCCTGCGGACGCTCGTGCGGCTCGGTGCGCTTGCCGGCGGTGTAGGTGGCCTCGTGCTCGAGCAGGATGAGGGTGTCCGTGCGGCGTCCGGCGACGACGTCGGCATGCACATCGCGCTGCAACCGCCAGCCGTCGAGATAGGGGACAGGGGTCGGGCTGAACCCGGCGAAGATGACGTCCATGAGGTCCTTCGGGCAGTTATTAGACGCGATCCAACAACTATACACAGCGCCGCCGGCCCGGCTCCAGTCCGTGTCGCCACGTCCGGACGGTCGGCCATCCGCGGGCCGGGCGTCCGGACGCGGCTAGGATTCCCTCATGGCCCGCGAGAATCGTCAGGGACGCCCTCGGGCGTCGTCACGCGAGACGCTCGCCGAGGCCGCCTGCGAACTGTTCTTCGAGCAGGGGTACGAGGCCACCAGCGTGTCCGACATCACGGCGCGCGCCGGTGTCAGCCGGTCGAGCTTCTTCAACTACTTCGCCTCCAAGCACGACGTGCTGTGGTTCGGTGTGGACGAGCGCATCGACGCGCTCGTGGACGAGCTCGCCGGTGCGGACGGCTCCGACGTGGCGGACGTGCTCGCGCGGTTCGCCGACGGGCTCGCGCCGGACTCGCTCGCTCTCGCGCTGGCCAATGCGGAACCGATGGGTGCCGCCGTGGACCTGGACCGGGAGTCCTCACGTCGCGCCCGACGCATCGCGACGGCGGTCGCCGCGCGCCTGCGCTCCGAGGGGGTGGCCTCGCTGCGCGCCGATGTGCTGGGCAGCGCTTTCGGCGGCGGACTGATCGCATCGATCTGGCGTTGGGCGCAGGACGGCCCGGGCACCACGGCACTGGCCGATCGGCTCGCCGAAGCACTGTCCTACGTGGCGGCGATGCCGGGGGCTCCGCGCTGAGTCGGCACGAGCCCGCGGCCGGGTAAACTCGTTCCATCATGGCTACCTTCGGCACGCTCTCCGATCGTCTCACCGAGACCTTCCGCAACCTCCGCACCAAGGGCAAGCTGACGCCTGCCGACGTTGACGGCACCGTCCGCGAGATCCGGCGCGCGCTGCTGGACGCAGACGTCGCCCTGGAGGTCGTGAAGGACTTCACCGCGAAGGTGCGCGAGCGCGCCCTCGGCGACGAGGTCAGCAAGGCGCTGAATCCGGCCCAGCAGGTCGTGCAGATCGTCAACGACGAGCTCATCGCCATCCTCGGTGGCCAGCAGCGTCGACTGCAGTTCGCCAAGACGCCGCCGACCGTCATCATGCTCGCCGGTCTCCAGGGTTCGGGTAAGACGACGTTCGCGGGCAAGCTCGCCAAGATGCTCGAGAAGGACGGTCACACGCCGCTGCTGATCGCGGCCGACCTCCAGCGGCCGAACGCCGTGAACCAGCTCCAGGTGGTCGCCGAGCGCGCGGGGGCCGCCATCTACGCCCCGGAGCCCGGCAACGGCGTCGGTGACCCGGTCCGGGTCGCGCGTGATGGTGTCGAGCACGCTCGTCGCCAGCAGCATGACGTCGTCATCGTCGACACCGCCGGTCGCCTCGGCATCGACGCCGAACTGATGAAGCAGGCCTCGGACATCCGTGCGGCGGTGCAGCCGGACGAGGTGCTGTTCGTCATCGACGCGCTCACCGGTCAGGACGCTGTCAACACCGCCAAGGCCTTCCAGGAAGGCGTCGACTTCACCGGCGTCGTGCTCAGCAAGCTGGACGGCGACTCGCGCGGTGGTGCCGCGCTGTCGGTGGCGTCCGTCACCGGCCGTCCCATCATCTTCGCCTCCACGGGTGAGGGTCTCGATGACGTTGAGCCCTTCCACCCGGACCGCATGGCCAGCCGCATCCTGGACCTCGGCGACATCCTCACCCTCATCGAGCAGGCCCAGCAGGCCTTCGACGAGGAAGAGGCCCAGAAGGTCGCCGAGAAGCTGGCCAAGGAGCAGTTCACGCTCGAGGACTTCCTCGAGCAGATGCAGCAGGTCAAGAAGATGGGCTCCATGAAGAAGATGCTCGGGATGCTCCCGGGCATGGGAAACATGAAGCAGCAGCTCGAGGACTTCGACGAGAGCGAGATCGACCGGACCGAGGCGATCATCCGCTCGATGACGCCCGCCGAACGGCGCAGCACGAAGCTCCTGAACGGCTCCCGACGTCTGCGCATCGCGCGCGGTTCCGGCGTGACCGTCACCGAGGTGAACCAGCTCGTGCAGCGCTTCGAGCAGGCCGCCAAGATGATGAAGACGGTCGCGCGTGGCGGCATGCCGAACATCCCGGGCATGGGGCCGATTCCGGGCGGACGGCCCGGCGCCTCGACCAAGCGCGGCAAGAAGGGCGTCAAGAAGGGCGGCGGTGCACCGCGTTCCGGTAATCCGGCCAAGCGTGCGGCCGAGGAAGCCGCTCGGGCCACCGCGCCGGCGGAGACGCCGACCGGATCCGGGTTCGGGCTCGGCGGCGGCAAGAAGGCGCCGACCGCCGAAGATCTGGCCGAACTGCAGAAGATGCTCGGCCGCGGCTGAACCCGGTCCGTTCGCGGCCGGGAGGTCGTCTCATCCGGTCAGGTCGATCCCGTGCGCGGTCAGCGCGGCACCGATCGCCGTGGACAGGTCCTGCTGACCTTCGGCGGTGGGGTGGATCTGATCCGCCTGCATGAGGTCCCCGGTACTGGAGAGCGGCTGGCCGAGGTCGATGTACACGCCACCGACCGCGTCCACGGCCGTCCGCAGAGCATCCGAGGAAACCTGGACCACCTCCGGTGCGCTGTCGGCGTCCTTCCAGATCGTGGACAGACCGACGATGGTCGCCCCCGGCAGGTCCTGATGCACCGCTTCCACCGTGGCCGTCGTGGCGTCTTCCAGCGTCTGGGTCGACACCCCCTCGTCGTTGCTGGAGGACTGCAGGATCACGTACCGCGGACGCAGGGCGGTGGCCTGCTCGAGCAGACCACCGAAGTCCGTGCCGCACGAGCCGGGGGTGGCGAAACCGGCACCGCTGCACGCCAGATTGGCGACGTCCGCCCCGGTCTCGGACGCGAGCAACGCCGGCCAGGCGGTGGAGGGATCGAGTCCGTACCCCGCCATGATCGAATCCCCGATCGTGACGACCGTGACCGTCCCGGCGGTCGGCGCGGCATCGGGCACTGCTGTCGGGGCGCACGCCGTGAGCATCGCCAGCGCGAGTACGCTGACGGCCGCAGCGGGTCGAACTCCGCGTAATGCCATGGGGCGAGCGTAGATCTCCCACGGCGAGACGGGGCCGGACCGCCGAGTTCGTCAGAGATTCCCAGGTGATCCCGACGTAGGGGATGGTCCGCAGTGCGACACGGCCGCCGTCCGGTTCGCACCCCGGTCCGGAGTCTGGCAGAATGGGACCTTGGACCGCGTGCTCGACCCTCTATCCAGTTCGCGTCCGACCCTGAGCTTCCGCCGGGTGTGCACCCCACGCTCCAGGCGACACTCTTATCTCACTCACCATCACTGGAGTTTTTGTGGCTGTCAAGATTCGCCTCAAGCGCCTGGGCAAGATCCGGGCACCGTACTACCGCATCGTCGTCGCCGACTCGCGCACCAAGCGCGATGGTCGTGTCATCGAGGAGATCGGCAAGTACCACCCGACCGAAGAGCCCTCGTTCATCGAGGTCGACTCCGAGCGTGCGCAGTACTGGCTGTCCGTCGGCGCGCAGCCGACCGAGCAGGTCGCCGCGCTGCTGAAGCTGACCGGCGACTGGGGCAAGTTCAAGGGCGACGCGAACGCCGTCTCGACCGTCAAGGTCGCCGAGGGCAAGGAGGCGTTCTCCGCGGACGCGTCCAAGAAGTCCGTCATCAAGCCCAAGGCGGAGAAGAAGGCGGAGGAGCCGGCTGAGGCTCCCGCCGAGGCCGAGGCCGAGGTCGCGGACGAGGCTGCCGCCTCGACCGACGCCGAGTAATCGTCGTGCTGTCCGCCGCGCTCGAGCACATCGTCACGGGGATCGTCGATCACCCGGACCAGGTGCGGATCGACTCGTCCACCTCCTCCCGTGGGGAGGTCCTCGCGGTGCACGTGCACCCCGATGACCGTGGGCGAGTGATCGGGCGCGGCGGACGGACAGCGAAAGCACTGCGCACGCTGGTGTCGGCTCTGGCCGACGGTGCGCGCGTCCGCGTCGACGTCGCGGACGACTGATGGCCGAACGTCCCGGAAAGACGCAGCTCCGAGTGGGGCGCCTGGTCAAGGCGCACGGGCTCAAGGGCGCGTTCAAGCTTGAGCTGTACACGGACGATCCGGACGGCCGGTTCACCCCCGGCGCGCAGTTCACGCTGCAGGTGCCGGAATCGTCGCCGTGGCACGGCAAGACCATCACCGTTCGGGAGTTCCGATGGATGAACTCCCACCCTGTCGTCTTCTTCGAGGGCGTCGATGACCGCAACGCGGCCGACGAGCTCGTCCGCGCCATCCTGTGGATCGACCAGGACGAGGATGCGGTCTCGACCGAGGACGACGCCTGGTACGACCACCAGCTGACCGGTTTGGACGTCGTCCGCGACGGTGCCGTGGTCGGCCGCATCGCCCGCGTGGAGCACATGCCGGCGCAGGATCTCCTCATCGTCAAGACCGCCGAGGACGAGGTCATGGTCCCCTTCGTGTCGGCCATCGTGCCCGAGGTCGACATCTCCGCCGGCCGGGTCATCATCACGCCGCCCGCCGGATTGTTCGAGGACGTCGCTTCCGACGACGAGCCTGCGGACGAGTCGACCGACACCCCGGAGTGATCCCGATGCGCATCGACGCGATCTCGATCTTTCCGAGCTACTTCGATGTCCTCGAGGTCTCGTTGCTCGGCAAGGCTCGTCTGGCCGGCCTGATCGACGTTCGCGTCCACGATCTGCGCGACTGGACGCACGACCGGCACCGCACCGTCGATGACACCCCGTACGGCGGGGGAGCGGGCATGGTCATGAAGCCCGAGCCGTGGGGCGAGGCGCTGGACGCCATCGCCACGGACAGCGAGAGCCGACCGGTCTTCATCTTCCCGTCTCCTGCGGGTGAGGTCTTCACGCAGGCCAAGGCCCGTGAGCTCGCCACCGCCGAGCACCTCGTGTTCGGCTGCGGCCGCTACGAGGGCATCGATGAGCGCGTGTTCGACTACGCCGCCGAGCTTGGCGAGGTCCGCCTGATGAGCATCGGTGACTACGTCCTGAACGGCGGAGAAGTCGCCGTGATGGCGATGATCGAAGCGATCGGCCGGCTCATCCCGGGCGTCGTCGGCAATCCGGAGAGCCTCGTCGAGGAGTCGCACGAGGACGGGCTGCTGGAGTATCCCTCGTACACGAAACCGTCGCTGTGGCGCGGACGTGAGGTGCCGCCGGTGCTGCTCAGCGGCAACCACGGTGCCGTGGACACCTGGCGCCGCGACCAGCAGGTCATCCGCACCCGCGAGCGTCGCCCCGACCTCCTGGCGGACTGAAACCTCCTCGTCAGGCGACGCGGGTTCCCGGAGGCGGACGCCGGGGCGACGTGCGCGTGCGGCCGTGGCGTCTCGCTGCGGGGCGCGACGCAGCCGTGGTCAGTCGACGCCGAGAAACGAACGGTCGGTCAGGACGATCGGTCCGTCGGCCGTGATCGCGATGGTGTGTTCGGAGTGCGCACCGCGGGACCCGTCGGCGGATTTCAGGGTCCAGCCGTCGGCGTCCGTGATGAGCTCATCGGTGGTCGCCAGGAACCAGGGTTCGATCGCGATCACCAGTCCCTCGCGGAGCGGATAGCCGCGACCGGCCTTGCCGTTGTTCGGCACATGCGGGTCGCCGTGCATCGTGTGCCCGACGCCGTGGCCGCCGAAGTCGGTGTTGATGCTGTACCCCTCGCCGTGGGCCACGGCGGCGATCGCCGCGGAGAGGTCACCGATCCGGTTGCCGGCCGTGGCGGCATCGATCGCCGCGGCCAGGGCGGTCTCGGTCGTCTCGATCAGACGGAGGTCCTCATCCCGCGGCGTACCGACGACGAACGAGACTGCGGAATCCGCCACCCAGCCGTCGATCGACACGGCGAAATCCAGTGACACCAGGTCGCCGTCGCGGAGCGTGTAGTCGAACGGAACTCCGTGGAGCACCGCATCGTTGATCGATGTGCAGATGACCTTGCCGAACGGACCGGAGCCGAACGAGGGAGCATAGTCGATGTAGCAGGACTCGGCCCCGGCCTTGCGGATCAGATCGTGCGCGTGCCGATCGATGGCGAGCAGATTGGTGCCGACCTTCGTCTCCGCGCGCAAGGTGGCCAGCGTCTCCGCCACGAAGCGTCCGGCCGGACGCATCTGCTCGATCTCGGCAGGCGTGCGCAACTCGATCATGGAACTCCCTCTTTCGCTTCCTTCCATTCTTCCGCATGTTCGCCGGGCGCCCGCCGAGAGCGGCCGCGGGAGGCGCGCTTTCCCGATCGTCGGGCGTACGATCTGGACATGGGCGTGCGTCGTGTGTTCTATCGGTGGCTGTTGCCGGCTGCCTTCGTTCTGCCGCTGTGGTTGTTCCTCGGCTGGCTCATCTTCTCTCGGAGCGGCCTCGCGCTCATCCCGACCCTGGTCGTGTTCATGCCGGCCGTGTTCGTCGCGCAGCTCGCACTGACGCTGATCGTGCGGACGCGTCCGTCCGTGCGGGCGGAGAAGGCGGTGTCCTGGGCCGACGTCGGCGCCTTCACCGCGTGGCACGTGCTGACCATCGCGGTCGGTGTCTGGCCCCCGCTGTTCGGCCTCGTGCTGGCGCTGGCGATCGTGGCGGCGCTCGGAACCTTCTGGCTCACCCTCTGGGAGCTGTGGACCGACTCCCGCGCAGCCTGGTCCGTGGGCGCTCCGATGTCGGCGGAGCAGCGGGAGCGTTTGCGCGAGCAGGCCGATCTGCAGCGGGAGCGGACGATCATCGTCGCGGAGACCCAGTCGGAGGCCGCTCGTTACAACACGATGAACACCACCCGTGCCAGCGGTGGCATGGGCCCGTGGTAAACTCTCTGCTTGTGCCGTGATCACGTGCGGGCCTGAGGTCCGCACCCACGCGAAAGCTCTGCCACAGGGGAGCCCCGGCCGCGAGGCGCACGAACACCCCCATTCTTATCCACCTTTATGCGGCTGTCCCGTGGCGGGCGCAGGAAGCGATCGATCATGCAGATCCTCGACGCTCTGGACGCGGCTTCGCTGCGCTCCGACATTCCCACGTTCCACCCCGGCGACACCGTCAAGGTGCACGTCAACATCATCGAGGGCAGCCGCTCCCGTGTGCAGGTCTTCCAGGGCGTCGTCCTGGGCCGCTCCGGCGACGGTGTGCGCGAGACCTTCACGGTTCGCAAGATCAGCTTCCAGGTGGGCGTGGAGCGCACGTTCCCGGTGCACTCGCCGGTCATCGACCACATCGAGGTCGTCACCCGCGGTGACGTGCGTCGCGCCAAGCTGTACTACCTGCGCGAGCTCCGTGGCAAGAAGGCCAAGATCAAGGAGAAGCGCGAGAGCTGAGTCTCTCTCGTCGAAACGCCCCGTGGATTCCGCGGGGCGTTTCCCGTGGGCGCGGGCGATTCCTCAGGATGGCTCACGCGGAATATGAAAAGCTGAGGCGGTTGTGCCGGTCGGCGCACCTTCGTGAAGGAAGACATGTCTGCAGTCGAGGAGAGCCTTCCGCTCTCGCGTCGCGATGCGCGTCAGGCGCGGACGGGGCGGACACGGCGCAAGCGCGGGTGGCTGGCCTTCTTCCGCGACATCGTGGTGATCGTCATCATCGCCCTCATCGTGTCGTTCGTGGTGAAGTCCTTCGTCGTCCGGTCGTTCTACATCCCCTCCGGGTCGATGGAGAACACGCTGAAGGAGAACGACCGGATCCTCGTGGACGAGCTGTCCCCCCGATTCACCGGTTATCACCGCGGCGACATCGTGGTCTTCCGCGATCCGGGTGGGTGGCTGCCGCCCGAGGCGGCCGTCGATCGAGGCCCGATCGCTGCGGCCGGTGAATGGGTGCTGTCGCTGGTCGGGTTGGCCGCTCCGGACTCCTCCGAACATCTCGTCAAGCGCGTCATCGGCCTTCCCGGAGATCACGTCGTCTGCTGCGATGCGGCGGGACGGATCGAGGTCAACGGCACGCCGCTGGACGAGTCGGCGTACGTCAAGCTCTCGCCCGGTCGGAGCACCCCGAAGGAGATCGAGTTCGACGTCACGGTTCCCGAGGGTTCGCTGTGGGTCATGGGCGACAACCGCGACCACTCCCGCGACTCGCGGTTGAACATGGACCAGCCTTCGAAGGGGTTCGTGCCGCTGGACGGCGTCGTCGGACGCGTGTTCCTGCGCACCTGGCCCCTGGACCGCTTCGGCGGGCTCGGGTCCGACGGCAACGCCTTCCTCGGCGTTCCGGGGCGCGACCGCTCATGACTGTCGCGACCCCCACCCTGCGACTGGAACGCGAGCTTCTGCGCGAGCACGCCTGGGTGATCGCGTGCGATGAGGTCGGTCGGGGAGCGATCGCCGGTCCGGTCGTCGTCGGTGCGGCGTTTCTGGACGCGTCCGGGGCGCGCAAGCGCGTGCCGGAGGGCCTCCGGGACTCGAAGCTGATCGCCGAGCCGAAGCGCGCCGACGTCGCCGCGCGCGCCGCCGCCTGGGTGCAGGCCAGTGCGCTCGGCTGGGCCTCCGCGCAAGAGGTCGACCAGGTGGGCATCATCCGGGCGCTGGGGCTGGCCGCCCTGCGTGCCATCGACGGTCTCGCCGCGCTCGAGCTGACCCCGTCCGAGGGGATCGTGCTCCTGGACGGCAACCACGACTACATTTCGCCGGCGGGCGGTTGGGCGTATCGGGTGCGCCCCGTCATCAAGGGGGACCGCGACTGCGCCAGCGCCTCCGCGGCGTCCGTCCTCGCGAAGGTCGAACGTGATGCGTACATGACGGCCCTGCACGAGGAGGAACCGGTCTACGGCTGGGACCACAACAAGGGCTACGCGTCGCAGACGCACCGCGACGCGATCACCGCGCACGGCATCTCCCGACACCACCGGGCGAGCTGGGCGTTCCAGGGCAACACCCTGTTCTGATCCGGTCCGGCGCGGTGCGCACCGCGGCATAAGATGGAGTCACCATGGATGACGAGACCTTCGACGACTACGATCGGGAACTCGAACTGGCCCTGTTCCGCGAGTATCGCGACGTCGTCGGCCAGTTCTCCTACGTCGTCGAGACCGAGCGGCGCTTCTATCTCGCGAACGACGTCAATCTCGTCCGTCGCGACACCGAGCACGACTTCTATTTCGAACTGTCGATGACGGACGTGTGGGTGTGGGACATCTACCGTGCGGACCGTTTCGTGAAGTCGGTGCGGGTGCTGACGTTCAAGGACGTCAACGTCGAAGAGCTCACCCGCCGCGACTTCCAGCTCCCGGACGACCTCTCCCTCGACGGCGAGAAGTGACCTCGCGTCCTCCCCAGGACTGATCCTCTCCCGATCGCGGGCGGTGGACCCCGTGACGTCCGGTCGACGACCAGCATCGGGGGATGGCGAAGCACAATGAGCTCGGGGCCCGCGGCGAAGCGGAGGCGGCGCGCTACCTGCAACGCGCCGGGTATCGCGTCCTGGACCGCAACTGGCGCGGCCCGACCGGGGAAGTCGATCTCGTCGTCTGCCGCGGGAGCGCGCTCGTCGTCGTCGAGGTTAAGACCCGCCGGACGAGGGCTTTCGGTGATCCTCTCGCGGCGGTCGACGATCGCAAGCTCGAACGCGTGTGGCGGTCGGCCCTCGCGTGGGCTCGGGCGCATCCGTCCGTGTCCCGAGGGCGCGATCTTCGTGTCGACGTCATCGGGATCACGATGGACGAAGCGGACATCTCCCACCTGCGGGACGTGCGATGACTCTCGCGCGGACGTGGGCCGTGGCCGTGAGCGGCATCGTGGGGTCGCTCGTCGAAGTGGAGGCGGACCTGTCCAATCAGGAGCCGAAGTTCGACCTCATCGGCCTGCCGGACAAGGCGCTGGGGGAATCGGTGCGGCGCGTCATCAACGGGTGCGCGAACCAGCACCTGCCGCTGCCTCGGCGGCGGATCACGGTGAACCTCTCGCCGGCGAGCCTGCCCAAACGGGGCGCGAGCTTCGATGTGGCCGTGGCGATCGCGGCCGTCGCGACGGAACATCCGATGCGCGCCGAGTCGCTCCGACGCACCGTGCATCTCGGCGAACTCGGGCTGGACGGGCGATTGCGACCGGTCCCGGGGATTCTCCCGGCCGTCCTCGCCGCGGTCCGTGCCGGCATCCCACGCGTCGTCGTGCCCTGGGCCTGCCGTGTCGAGGCGGAACTCGTGGAGGGTGCCGAAGTCTTCGCCGCGGTGTCGCTGGCGGATGTCGCTCGCCTGCATGGCGCAGAAGTCGATGAGCAGGAGTGGGAGCCGCACGTTCCTCCGGCGGACGCCGAGGCGGAACCTCCCGTCCTGGAACTGGCGGACGTCGTCGGACAACGCGCTGCCGTCGACGCGCTCATCGCGGTGGCCGCGGGAGGACACCCGCTGCTGCTCAGCGGTCCGCCCGGGGCCGGGAAGACCATGCTGGCGTCCCGGTTGCCGGGGATTCTTCCACCGCTGGAGCACGACGATGCGCTCGAAGTGGCGTCGATCCGGTCACTGTGCGGGGAGACGGTGACCGTGCTGCCGCGGGACGCTCCCTTCGAAGCGCCGCACCACTCCGCGACCGTGGCAGCGCTCGTCGGCGGGGGATCGGGCACGATCCGCCCCGGCGCCATCGCCCGGGCCAGCCACGGCATCCTCTTTCTCGACGAAGCCGCCGAGTTTCCACCGGCGGTGCTCGATGCGTTGCGGCAGCCCATCGAGTCCGGGTCGATCACGATCCATCGCAGCGGGGTCTCCGCCTCGTACCCCGCTCGATTCCATCTCGTCCTCGCGACCAACCCCTGTCCGTGCGGCAACCGTGGAGTGCGCGGCGCGGACTGCTCGTGCCCGCCGATGGCGGTCAGGAGATATCTGGGCCGGCTGTCCGGTCCGTTGCTGGACCGCATCGACGTCGAGTTGCCCGTGACCCGGGTGACCACCGCCCGCGACACCTCGGGCACCTGCACGACGGCGGACGCTCGCGCCCGAGTGCTGGCCGCGCGCGCTCGGGCCGGCGCTCGCTGGTCCGGTCTGCCGTGGCGATTGAATGCGCAGGCGTCCGGTCCCTGGCTGCGCACCGGTCCGCTCCGCCTGGGGTCGGACGTCACCCGGCCGCTCGATCAGGCGCTCGCCCGGGGCGCGTTGACCCTCCGCGGCTACGATCGCGTGCTCCGGGTCGCCTGGACGCTCGCCGATCTCGGCGAACGCGATCGGCCGGGGCCGGAGGAGATCGGCCGCGCGTTGGCCCTCAAGACGGGGACGGCGCTGTGAACAGGGGTGAAGCGGCCGCGGAGCGGAGCGAGCTCGCCCGGGCCCGACTGGCCTGGTCCTTCCTCGTCGAACCGGGCGATGGCGACGCGGGTGCGCTGGTGGCGGCGCTCGGCCCGCAGGAGGCGCTGGCCGCGGTCCGGGCGAACCGACCGCCGGCGGCCGGCACCCGTTGGCATGAAGCGTTCGCCCGCTGGCGGCCGCGTCTGGAGCGTGTCGACCTTCCGGACCAGGCCGATCGTGCGCGTCGCTGCGGGGCCCGCCTGCTCATTCCGGAAGATGACGGGTGGCCCGCACGGGTCGATGACCTCGACGTCCACGCCCCGCTGTGCCTGTGGGTCCGGGGCGACCCGGAGGCGCTCGTGGCCGCGACCACCGTCGCCATCGTGGGAGCGCGCGCGTCGTCCGGATACGGTGACCTCGTGACGGCGGAGTTCGCGGCGGAGCTGGCCGCAGCCGGCGTCGTGGTCGTCTCCGGTGCGGCGTACGGCATCGACGGTGCCGCGCATCGGGCCGCCCTGGCCGCCGGGGGCGCGACGGTGGCGGTGCTGGCCGGAGGCGCCGATCGGGTCTACCCCGCCGGGCATGCCGAGCTCCTGGGGCGAATCGTCGGCAGCGGTGCGGTCGTCAGCGAACTGCCGCTCGGCTCGGAGCCATCGCGCTGGCGCTTCCTCACCCGGAACAGGATCATCGCAGCGCTCGGCGACGCGACCGTCGTGGTCGAGGCCGGGTGGCGCAGCGGGTCCCTGAATACCGCGGGGCATGCGGCCACGCTGGGGCGGTCCATCGGCGCGGTCCCGGGGCCGATCACCTCGCCGGCTTCCGCCGGCTGTCACCGCCTGCTGCGCGAGTACGACGCCACGTGCGTCACCACCGCCGCGGAGGTCCAAGAACTTCTCGGCGCAGAGATCTCACCCGAGCGACGTCCAGCAGAGCCGGCGGGCCCATCCTCGCCACGATCGACGACGGCAGCTTCACCGCCCGAGGACGACGGCGCGGAGCGATTGGAGAACAGGGTCGCAGACGCGCTGGCCCTGCGGACGCCGCGGCCGGTCGAGGACATCGCGGTGCGCGCGGGAGTCGCCGTCGCGAGCACTGAGGCGGCGCTTGGGTTGCTCCTGCTGCAGGGCCGCGCACGGCGGGCCGACGGCGGGTGGACGCGATGAACCGAAGACTCAGGCGCCGCGGGCCATGTCGATCATGCCGCGGAGGGTGAGGCCGGCCTTGGTCCCGCCATCCACGAGGATGTCCGTTCCGGTGAGGTAGCCCGGGGCGCGGCTCGCGGCGAACGCGAGGACCGCCGCCACCTCCTCCGGCCGGCCGAAGCGCTTCAGGGCGGCGTGGCCCAGGAGCTTGTCCGATCCGGAAGCGATCTCCAGGCGACCCATCGCGGTGTCGAAACTGCCGGGGGAGACGGAGACGATGCGAGCGCCCCGCTCGCCGAATGCCGCCGCCATCTTGCGGGTGTACCAGATGACGAACGCCTTGCTGGTGGAGTACGCGCCGCCGGCGCGCATGCGCTTCGGTGCTCGATTGACGGACGCGTCCAACCGCCGCGCGAAGGCCGACTCGTCCGTCAAAGCGAGCTGGAACACACGGGTGGGCTGCAGGAATGCGGGACTCATGTGCCCGGCGATCGACGCGACGTTCACCAGGGCAGCGCCGTCCTGCGCGAGACGGAGGTACGAACGGGTGATGTTCACCGTGCCCACGGCGTTGACCCGGGCGATGAAGCTCGCGTCGCCCATCTGCGGTGAGACGCCCGCCGCGTGTACGACGGCGCGGACGTGTCCGACCGCTGCAGCGCCGTCGAGGAGGGCGTCCACGGACGCGCGGTCGGTGATGTCGGTGCGCACTCCGGTCGCCTCGATGCCGAGAGCGGCGAGTTCGGCGACAGCGGCGTCCAGCCGGTCGGGAGCCAGGTCCGCGAGCACGATGCGATGGTCGGCGCCGAGGATCTTGGCGGTGGCGAGACCCATGCCTCCGGTGCCTCCGGTGATCACGGCTGCCAGGCGGGGGGATTGAGTGGTCATGGGGGTCCTGTCGGTGGGATGGGGGTCCTGTCGGTGGGGGCGGCGAGGTGGATCCGAACCTAGCACTGTTATCGAGACGCGGCGTTGCGTAACATGTGCCGCACCAGATCAAGGAGGAAACATGCCCCCCACCAGTGCCTCTGCATCGTCTTCCCGTCCGGCGTCCGCGTATGACGTCGTCGTGGTCGGCTCGGGAGCCGCCGCTTTCGCCACCGCCCTCGGCGCGATCGACGAAGGACTGAGCGTGCTCATGGTCGAGAGCACCGACCGATTCGGGGGCAACTCCGCGATGTCCGGCGGCGGTCTCTGGCTGCCGAACAATCCGCTCATGCGTCGCGATGGTGCACGCGATTCCCGCGACGAGGCATTGGCATACCTCGAGGAGACCGTGGGGGAGCCGGGGCTGGCCTCCAGCCCGGCGCGCAAGGAGGCGTTCGTGGACGGCATCGCCGACTTCGTCGCCACATCCGAGCGCTACGGTTTCCGGTGGGCGCGCGCGGCGAACTATCCCGATTACTACCCCGAGCTTCCCGGCGGCAAGATCGGCCGGTCGATTGAGGTCGAGCCCATCGACAGCAAGCTGATCGGGGAGTGGCGCAAGAAGTCCCGTGCGCTGCTGCCCTTCCCGATGATGAACTCGGACATGTACCGCCTCGGTCGGGCCTGGTCCACCTGGTCTGGGTTCTTCCAGGGAGTGCGCCTCGTGTTCCGCACTCTCGGTGGCCTCGTGCGCGGCAAGATCCTCGTCGGCATGGGCGCAGGGCTGATCACCTCCTTCACGAAGGCCGTCGTGGTCGATGGCGGGGTCCCGCTGCTGCTGAACACGCCGGCTCGGCGGCTCCTGGTCGAGGACGAACGCGTCGTGGGCGTGGAGATCGAGGTCGACGGCGCGCCGCAGGAGGTTCGGGCTCGGCGTGGCGTGATGCTCGCGGCCGGCGGGTTCGACCAGGACAAGGCCCGGCGCAAAGAACTGCAGGGAGTGGAGGGATTCCCGGCCGGATCGCCCGGAGCGCTCGGCGGCGGAATCGACATGGCGGCCGAGGTCGGCGCGGCCCTGGAGTACATGGAGGATGCGTGGTGGGGTGCGACCGTCCGCCCGGTCGAGGGCGGGCTCAGCTCCTTCATCGTGGGGGAGCGGTCGATGCCGTACTCCCTGATCGTGGACAAGGACGGACGCCGGTTCGCCAACGAGTCCGAGTCCTACGTCGATCTCGGCCACCACATGCTGGAGCACGATGGCGCGACCGGTCCGTACTGGATGATCCTGGACGGCCGATACACGAAGCGCTACTTCCTCACGTTCGCGGTGGACCCGAAGGCCAACCGGAAGATGGTGGCGGAGGGCATCAAGGTCACCGCGCCCACGCTCGCCGAACTCGGCGCGAAGATCGGCGTGGACGCCGGAGTGTTCGCCGCCGAGATCGAGAAGTTCAACGGGTTCGCCCGCAGCGGCAGAGACCAGGACTTCCATCGCGGCGACTCGGCCTACGACCGCTACTACGGGGACCCGACGAACCAACCCAACAACAACCTGGCCCCCATCGAGAAGGGGACCTTCACCGCGTATGAGATCGTGATCGGCGACCTCGGCACCAAGGGCGGCGTGGTCTCGGACGTCCACGGCCGGGCGCTGCGAGCGGACGGTTCGGTGATCGAGGGCCTGTACTCCGCCGGCAACAACTCCGCAGCGGTGATGGGGCACACCTACCCCGGCCCCGGATCCACGATCGGTCCGGCTTGCGTCTTCGGCCTCCTCGCAGCCCGTCACATGGCCGGCAGCAGCGAGTGATCGACGTGACCGTGAGTCGAGCCGTTCTGGCCTACACCGGGCGGGAACGCTCCGCATTTCCCCGTGCGGATGTGGACGCCGTGCGCGTCCTCGCCACCGAGGTCGGCGCGGACGCCACACGGCTGATCGCGGCGGTACAGGACTTGGTCGCGGAGTGCGACGCCGTACAGGTCGACTGGTCGCAGCACGACCTCCGCAGCGCCGGCGACCACCTCGCCCGGGTGATGACCGCACGCCACCCGGAGCTGGATGCCGAGGCCATCGCCGCGCTGCGGTGGGCGTTCACGTATTCCTGGCGCTGAGGGGTCGCGGTGCCTTCCTGGCGCTGAGGGGTCGCGGCGCGCGTCCCACCCGATCCGACGTCGGCGCGAGATGATCGCCGTATGCGCCTTTCGATGGCGGCCGACACGTTCGCCGAGCACCTGACGCGGGTGAGACGGCTCTCGCCGGCCACAGTGCGCGCGTACGGCGCGGATCTGCGTGACCTCATCGCCGCCTCCGGTGACCTCGAACTCGGTGACGTCGACCTGGAGACGCTGCGGGACTGGCTGTGGAAGGCGTCGCAGCGCGGAGACGCGCGCACCACGATCGCGCGCCGGACCGCCACCGCCCGGTCCTTCTTCGGCTGGGCCGCGGAAGAGGCACTCGTCCCGCACGACCCCGCGGTTCGCCTCGTCACCCCCAAACGTCCGCAGCGGCTGCCCACGGTGGCGACGGCGGACGGCGTCCGAGAACTGCTGGAGAACCTCGCGGCGCGGGCGGCGGAGGGCGACCCGGTCCTGTTGCGCGACTCGGCGATTCTCGAGCTCCTGTACGGCGCCGGTATCCGCGTGTCCGAGTTGTGCGGACTCCGCCTCGGCGACGTGGACCGGGATCGGGCGACCATGCGGGTGACCGGAAAGGGTGACAAGGAACGGGTCGTCCCGTTCGGCGCCCCGGCGCTGCGGGCGCTGAACGCATACGTGGTGCGTGCCCGGCCGATTCTGCGCGCGCGAGCGACCACCGCTCCGTCCGCTCTCTTCCTCGGTGCGCGCGGCGGACGGATCGGTCCGCGCACGGTGTACGACGTGGTGTCGCGTGAACTCGGCCCCGTCGTCGGCGCCGAGAAGGTCGGGCCGCATGCACTCCGTCACTCCGCCGCGACGCACCTCATCGACGGCGGTGCGGACCTGCGCGCCGTGCAGGAACTGCTCGGCCACGCGAGCCTCGGCACGACACAGATCTACACGCACGTCTCGTCCGAACGACTCACGGCCGTCTACCGCGTCGCGCACCCCCGCGCCTGAGCATCGGATGACTGCACCCCGAACTTTATCGCTCCCACGTCCGCCAGTTCCGGAGGCGTGAGGCTGCCGAAAGCGGGAGCGTCCCTGCGGTCGCTCTCAATTGCTGCAGTTCGGCGCGGGCGGTCTCAAGCGGCTAGTGCAACACCGGTGATGTTCTCGAAGAGTACTTCGCGGGGTTTGCGCCAGTCCAGGATGTGTCGGGGGCGGCGGTTGAGGAGGCGTTCGGCTTCGGCGAGATCGGCGTCGGTGACGTGGTTGAAGTCGGTGCCTTTGGGGTAGAAGTCGCGGATCAAGCCGTTGACGTTCTCGTTGGTGGGGCGTTGCCAGGGCGAGTGCGGGTCGGCGAAGAATACGGGGCATCCCGTCGCGATGGTGAAGTCTGCGTGGCGGGCCATTTCGGTGCCTTGGTCCCACGTGATCGAGGCGAACAACGTCTCCGGAAGGCGTTCGATCATCTGTTGCAGAACATCGATCACGGTCGTGGAATCGCGGCTGCCGGGGAGCCGGCCGAGCATGACGTAGCGGGAGCGTCGCTCGATCAGGGTGATGATGCCAGAGTTGTTCGGCCCGACGACGAGATCCCCTTCCCAGTGCCCCGGAACGGCCCGATCAGCGGCCTCCGCGGGCCGTTCACTGATCCGTGCTCCGTCGAGCCACGGCCGGCTGTCGCGACGGGGAAGCTTGGATTGCGGTTTCCTGCCGGCGCGTCCGGAACGAAGGGCCTTGGCAACGGTGAGCTCATGCCGCAACGTCCCGTAGCCCTGAACGTAGAGGGCTTGGTAGATCGTTTCGTGAGACACGTGCATCTCCGGCCTGTCGGGGAACTGCGTCTTCAGCTCGGCCGCGACCTGCTGCGGAGAGAGCTTGTCGTTCAAGCGTGCCACGACCGCGTCTCGGAGCACGGGATCGTCCAGCCGTCGGGGTCGGACTCGTTCCCGGTCTCGCAGCGCGACCTGATGAGCGGCTTCCGCGTGATACCGCCACTGACCGGCATGGAATTTCACACGGTGAGCGCGCAACTCTCGCGAGATCGTCGAGGGCGCCACCCCCAGCTCGCCCGCGATCTTCCGAATCGACACCGGTGGTCTCAGCCCCCGCGCGGCCTGCACGAAGGCACGATCAGCGAGCGTCAATCGCCGATACGAACGCCCCACCGGCGGCGCGACGCGCTCCGCGTCCACACGAGGTCCTCGAACACCACCACCGCGTCCCCTGACCAACTCCATGCCCGCGAGTCTGGCCCACAACGCCACCCCGTAGCGCGATACCCCGAGACCCTCCGCCGCCTCGATCGTCGATGCGCCACGCGCCAATCGAGACAAAGCCACCGACCACACACCCCACTCCACAGCAACCTCCTCAAACGAGGTGTTGCGCTGACCACCTGAGACGGCCCGGGCGGAACTGTCGCGAGTGGGAGCGACGGAGGCCGGCGCTTCATTCGCAGCAGGGGAGAAGAACCGCGCGACGCGCGCCGCCGAACAACCCGAGCGGATTGATGTACTCGCCGTTCCACCGGACGCCGACGTGCAGCCGTCCCTCTGCCACGTGCCCACCGGTCGCAACGGTGCCGACCGGCTGCCCTGCGGTGACCGCCGTGCCCGCCGGCACGAGCGCGTTCACCGGTTCGAGGGTCGTGACCAGTCCGTCGGCGTGGGCGATCGTGAGGAGCGGGCGATCGACGACGGTTCCGGAGAACGCCACGACCCCATCCGCCGGCGCCCGGACGAGGCCAGTGGCCGCGATGTCGATGCCGCGGTGCCCCGCACCGTAGCGCGTTGATGGCGCGCGGTAGGGCTCGGCGACCTCCCGTGGATTCTCGACCGGCCACACCCAGTGACCGGTGGGCGCGTCAGCGGCGGCGGACGTTCCGGCGCCGAGGATCAGGACCGTCACCAGGACGGCCGTGGGCAATGTTCGCCCGCGCCGACCGGAGTGCCCACGGGAGGCGCCGGAGAGGTTGCGGCGGGGGAGAGAGGACATGCCCCGATGTTCGTCGCGACAGCGCCTCGCGGCAGCCGACATCGACACAGACGGCACAGCCCACGCGGGGCTGGCGCGGGGGAGGAGACGGTGCGCGTCCGAGGCGGTCCCGACTGGTACACTGGATGACGCATCTCGTCTGTCGAGATGACTTCGCGTGCCCTGCACGACGGAAACGTCGTGGTCACGAAATCCCACCGGTCCCTTTCGAGGGCGGGAGCGCGTCCGGCACCAGGACTGCGGGAATCCCCGCACAACTCAACCGCAAGAACGGCGCCTCGTGCGCCCAGAACAGGAGAACGACCATGGCTGTCGTCACCATCCGCCAGCTGCTTGACGCCGGCGTTCACTTCGGACACCAGACCCGCCGGTGGAACCCGAAGGTGAAGCGCTTCATCCTCACCGAGCGCTCGGGCATTCACATCATCGACCTGCAGCAGTCGCTGGCTTTCATCGACCGCGCCTACGACTTCGTCAAGGAGACCGTCGCGCACGGCGGCACCGTCCTCTTCGTCGGCACCAAGAAGCAGGCGCAGGAAGTCATCGCCGAGCAGGCGACCCGCGTGGGCCAGCCGTTCGTGAACCAGCGCTGGCTCGGTGGTCTGCTGACCAACTTCGCCACCGTCTCCAAGCGTCTGCAGCGCATGAAGGAGCTCGAGGAGCTGGACTTCGAGAACCCGTCCGCTTCGGGCTTCACGAAGAAGGAGCTGCTGCTGAAGAAGCGCGAGCTCGACAAGCTGCACAAGTCGCTCGGTGGTATCCGCAACCTGACCAAGACGCCGTCGGCGCTCTGGGTCGTCGACGCCAAGCGCGAGCACCTCGCCATCGACGAGGCCAAGAAGCTCGGCATCCCGGTGGTCGGCATCCTCGACACCAACGCCGACCCGGACGACCTGCAGTACGCGATCCCGGGTAACGACGACGCGATCCGCTCCGTCTCGCTGCTGACCCGCATCATCGCGGACGCCGCGGCCGAGGGCCTGCAGGCCAAGCACAACCCGGCCGACGAGAACGTCGAGCCGCTGGCCGAGTGGGAGCGCGAGCTCCTCGAGGCTCCGGTCGCCGAGGGCGCCGAGGCCGAGCTCGTGGCTGCGGACTCCGCCGCCGACGAGGCCGGCGCTGAGGCCCGCGAAGAGGGCGTCGAGGCCGCAGAGGCAGAGGCTGAGAAGCCGGCCGAGGACACCGAGACCAAGTAAGCCCCGATGACGGGGCCGCCCGATCGGCGGCCCCGTCCTCTGACATCCACCACAGCGAGGAGCCACACACATGGCAAACTTCACCATCGCCGACATCAAGGCGCTGCGCGAGAACCTGGGCACCGGAATGGTCGACACCAAGAAGGCGCTGGAGGAGGCCGACGGCGACGTCGAGAAGGCCACCGAGATCCTGCGTCTGAAGGGTGCGAAGGGCAACGCGAAGCGTGCCGACCGCTCCACCAGCGAGGGCCTCATCGCCGCGTCTGAGCAGGACGGTTCCGTCACGATGATCGAGCTCGCCTGCGAGACCGACTTCGTCGCGAAGAACGAGCGCTTCATCGCGCTGGCCGACAAGGTGCTCGCCGCCGCGGCCGCCGCGAAGGCCGACTCCGTTGAGGCCGCCCTGGCCGCCCCCGCCGGTTCGCAGACCGTCGCTGATCTGATCAACGACGAGGCCGCGATCATCGGCGAGAAGGTCGAGCTGCGTCGCGTCGCCACCATCACCGGTGACAACTTCGAGGTCTACCTGCACCGCACCAACAAGGACCTGCCGCCGCAGGTCGGTGTGGCCGTGGCCTACACGGGCGACAACGCCGAGGCCGCTCGCGCGATCGCGCAGCACATCTCCTTCGCGAACCCCTCCTACCTCTCCCGCGATGACGTCCCCGAGGCCGACATCGACAAGGAGCGCGAGATCGTCACGAAGATCTCGCTCGAGGAGGGCAAGCCGGAGGCCGCCCTGCCGAAGATCGTCGAGGGCCGCGTGAACGCCTTCATCAAGCAGGTCGCCCTGCTCGAGCAGGACTACGCCCGTGACAACAAGCAGTCCGTGGCGCAGGTCGCCAAGGACGCCGGGATCACGGTCACCGCGTTCGCCCGCTTCAAGGTCGGCGCGTAACACCCGTCGGAGGGCCCGGATCGATTCGTCGGTCCGGGCCCTTCTTCACGCCCGCCTGTCCGATACCGTTGAACCGCGACGAGAGGAACACCACCCGTGACCACTGAAGAAACCGGACGCCGCCGCGTCCTGCTCAAGCTCTCCGGCGAAGCGTTCGGGGGTGGCCAGTTGGGCGTGAACCCCGACGTGGTCAGCCAGATCGCCCGCGACATCGCTGCCGCGGTGGACCGTGTCGAGATCGCCATCGTCGTCGGCGGCGGAAACTTCTTCCGCGGCGCCGAACTGAGCCAGCGCGGTATGGACCGCGGTCGTGCCGACTACATGGGCATGCTCGGCACCGTGATGAACGCCCTGGCGCTGCAGGACTTCCTGGAGCAGGCGGGCGCCGCGACCCGCGTGCAGTCCGCGATTCAGATGACGCAGGTCGCCGAGCCCTACATCCCGTTGCGCGCCGAGCGACACATGCAGAAGGGTCGCGTCGTCATCTTCGGCGCCGGTGCCGGACTGCCGTACTTCTCCACCGACACCGTCGCCGCCCAGCGCGCGCTGGAGATCGGAGCGGACGAGGTCCTGGTCGCCAAGAACGGCGTGGACGGCGTCTACGACGATGACCCGCGCACCAACCCGAACGCCCGCAAGCTCGATCACGTCACGTACTCCGACGCGCTGGTGCAGGGCCTCAAGGTCGTCGACTCCACGGCGTTCAGCCTGTGCATGGACAACGGGATGAACATGCGCGTGTTCGGCATGGAGCCGGCCGGCAATGTCACTCGCGCCCTCCTGGGAGAGCAGATGGGCACGCTCGTCACCGTCTGACATACCAGCCGGCACCATCCGGACCGATAGACTGGGTCCGGCATTTCGACCTGAATGGAGCACGTATGACCGCCAGCGTGATCGCCGACACCAAAGCCAAGATGGAGCGTGCCGTCGAGGCCGCGAAGGATGACTTCGCCACCGTGCGCACCGGTCGGGCCAACCCTCAGCTGTTCCAGAAGGTGATGGTGGACTACTACGGGTCCCCGACGCCGCTGGCTCAGCTCGCGTCGACCAACGTCCCCGAAGCTCGCACGATCATCGTCACGCCCTACGACAAGTCGGCGCTGAAGGCGATCGAAGAGGCCATCCGGAACGTCCCGAACCTCGGTGCGAACCCGACGAACGACGGAAACATCGTGCGCGTCACGATGCCCGAGCTGACGGAGGATCGTCGCAAGGAGTACGTCAAGCTCGTCAAGAGCAAGGCGGAGGACGCGAAGGTGCACCTGCGCGGTATCCGCCGCAAGGCCAAGGACGAGTTGGACGCGCTCAAGAGCGAGGTCGGCGAGGACGAGGTGGCGCGCGGGGAGAAGGAGCTGGACGCTCTGACGCGCTCTCACGTCGACCTCATCGACGACGCCCTGAAGCGCAAAGAAGCTGAACTGCTCGAGGTCTGATCGCCGATGACATCGGACCCTTCGAGGGAGCAGCCGACTGACCGGGCGAAGCCGGACGGCGCGGAGAACTCATCCGCGCCGTCCGGCCCGACCCGATCGGAGTTCGAGTCGCAGGTCGCGCACGCGCGGGAGAACCTCGAATCCCAGGTCGCGCACGCGCGGGAGAACATCGAGTCCCAGGTCGCGCAGGCGCGGGAGAGCTTCGACCTCGCGAATGAGCGGATCAAGGAGCGCACCGGCCGGGACCTGCTGCTGGCCATCGCCACCGGCGTCGTCATCGGTGCCGTGGTTCTCGGTTCGCTGCTGTTCCTGAAGGAGTCGTTCGTCGTCATCGTCCTCGCTGGCGGATTGCTGGCGACCTGGGAGCTGACCCGAGCGTTCCAGTCCGGCGGACGTCGGATCGACCTCGCCCCGCAACTGATCGTCACCGCCGGTCTGATCTGCTCCGCCTTCTTCGTGAACGCGTGGACCGTCTGGATGCTGCTGTTCGTCGGCATCGCGGTCATCGTGATCTGGCGGCTGCTGGCACAGATGTCCAGCAGCGACGGCCGGATCTACGGCGATGTGCTGGCCGACGTCATGGCCGGGGGCTTCATCGCGATCTACGTGTCGCTGTTCGCCTCGATGCTGGTGCTCCTGCTGCGCGAACCGCACGGCGAACTCTGGGCGCTGACCATGATCGCGGTCGCCGTGGCGGCCGACACGGGCGCTTACGTGACCGGCCTGACTCTCGGGAAGCACCCGATGGCGCCGCGCGTGAGCCCCAACAAGACCTGGGAGGGCTTCGCCGGAGGCGCCCTCTTCGCGCTCGTCGCCGGCGTCCTGATGTGCTGGCTGCTCATCGGCACGCCCTGGTGGGTCGGGCTCATCGTCGGCGCCGCCATCCTGGCCAGCGCGACGCTCGGAGATCTGGGGGAGTCCATGCTCAAGCGCGATCTGCGGATCAAGGACATGAGCTCCTGGTTCCCCGGACACGGCGGGCTCCTCGACCGCCTCGACAGCATCCTGCCGTCGGTGGTCGTCATCTTCGCTCTCTACCAGCTCTTCTCACCGCTGGCGGTGGCTTCGTGAGCGGCGGCGCGCCGTTCCCGCTCGCGGACGGACGCACGAAGGGCTACGAGCGTCGGGCTGTGGATGCGTTTCTCGGCCGTGCTCGTGGCGCGTTCGAGACGGCGGGGGGCATCGCCATGACGGCGGAGGACGTCCGACGCGTGGCGTTCCCCCTCGTCGCTTCCGGGTACGACATCGCGACGGTCGACGCCGCGCTGGGTCGCCTGGAGGATGCCTTCGCCGCGCGCGAACGCGAAGCGCGCATCGCGCAGCACGGCGTCGCGACCTGGGTCCGGGAAGCGCGGACGGATGCGCAGGTGATCCTGGAGCGGCTGACGCGGCCCCACGGGGAGCGCTTCCGCCGCGCCGGTGTGCTCACCTACGGGTACCGGTGCGATGAGGTCGACCTCGTCGCCGACAAGCTCGTGCGCTATCTGCGTGACGGGGAGCCGGTGACGGCTGAGCAGGTGCGCGCCGCCGCCTTCCGGATGCAGCGCAACGGTTATGCCGAGGAACAGGTGGACGCGCTGCTGGACGGCGTGGTCGAGGTCATGCTCGCGGTCACCTCCGGTCGAGCGTGACGAACCACCGAGATCCCGATAGACTCTGCTCATTGTGACCCCCGATAAGTCGACGAAAACAGTGAGTATGCGCCGCGAATGGCGGCTTGCGCAGAAGGAGACCAAACCTCCTCACACCCCACGGTGGGCTCGTCGACGCGGTGGGATGGCGGTCTTCTCCGTCCTCGCCGCCACCGGTCTCGCCGCCGCATCCGTGGTTCCCGCGGTGGCGGCGTTCTCCGACCCCGGTGTTCCGGTCACCTCCGTTGAGGCGGCGACCGCCTACGGACACGCCGTCGCCGGCGCGCAGGATCTCACCGCAGACGCGTCGGTCGTGACCAACGCCATCGACGAGCGCGGGTCTTACCAGACTTACGTGACGCCCACACCGACGCCCACGCCGACCCCGGAGCCCGAGCCGGAGCCGGCGGGGGAGTCGGACGGCGGAAGCCACGACAACTCCTCCAACGGCGGGTTCCCGCAGCAGTACACCGGCGGAGGGGCACCCGCGGAATGGATGGCGGCCGCCGGCATCGCGCAGTCCGACTGGGGATACGTCGACTACATCGTCAGCCACGAGAGCGGCTGGAACCCGAACGCCACCAACAGCGGCTCCGGCGCGTGCGGTCTGGTCCAGGCCCTGCCGTGCTCCAAGGTCGAGGGCAACGGCTATGACCCGGTGGACAACCTCCGCTGGGGCAATGGCTACGCGGTGGGTCGCTACGGCAGCTGGGGCAACGCCTACGCGTTCTGGACCGCCAACAACTGGTGGTGACGTCGGCAGATGCCCTCCTCCCGTCGTCGGAAGCGGACGGAGTCCTCGCAGCGAGCCGATGACTCCTTCGATCGCCTGCTCTCCGGCTGGAAGCGATCGGAGTCACGCCGCGGCGCGGAGTGGAATGTGCAGCCGGTCAGCGCTCAGCAGGCGGTGAAGGACTACATCTGCCCAGGGTGCGGACGGACGGTGGCCGCCGGCACCGCACACATCGTGGCCTGGCGGGCCGACGGCGTACTCGGTGACTCCGCGGACCTGAACGCGCGTCGGCACTGGCACAGGCACTGCTGGAAGATCGCGTGAGCGCGATCCGGGGAGTCATCGAGCTCCCCGCGCGGCGCGAGGACGTGCGGTTGCGCACGGCGGACGGCGAGACACTGGTCGGCGAGTTGGCCCTGCCCGAGCACGCCCGACCGGCGGCGATGCTCGTGCTGCTTCATCCGTTACCGACCGCGGGTGGCGACATGGAATCCCACGTCCTGCGGAAAGCCGCGGCCCGTCTGCCCGCGCTGGCCGGATTCGGTATTCTCCGGTTCAACACGCGGGGGACCTCCTCTCCGCGCGGCGCGAGCAGCGGCCGCTTCGGTGAAGGCGAGACCGAGGGCCGAGATCTCTCGGCCGCGCTGGCCTTCGTGCGCGAGCGCGAACTGCCGACACCGTGGGTGGTGGGCTGGTCCTTCGGAACCGAGATCGCCCTCAAGCACGGTCGCGAACACGAGATCGCGGGAACCGTGCTGCTCTCACCCCCGTTGCGGCGGACGAGCGTCACCGAGCTTTCAGCCTGGTCGGGCGATCCGCGGCCGATGGTCGCGATCGTTCCCGAACTCGATCACCTGCTCGCGCCGGAGGCGGCTCGCGAACGATTCGCGGTGGTCCCGCATGCACGCCTCGTGGCAGTCGCGGGGGCGCGCCACCTGTGGGTGGGGGAGACGCAGACCCGCCGGGTGCTGCAGGAGATCGTCGACGCGGTGCGTCCTGAGGTCGGACCGCTGCCGCTGGAGTGGTCGGAACTCAGCGCTCGTTCATCTGCGGAATGACGACCTGGCGGTAGACGATCAGCAGGCTGGCCGCGATGGGAATGGCGACGAGCGCGCCGAGCAGGCCCCCGAGCGCACCACCGGCCAGGGCGGCGATCACCACGACGGCTCCCGGAACCGCCACCGCTCGCCCCATGATGCGCGGCGAGATCACGTATGCCTCGATCTGCATGTAGATGAGGTAGTAGACGCCGGCCGCGATCGCCGCCCCGGGGGAGCCGACTTCAGGCAGCAGGCAGGCGAGCACGATGAACGTGGAACCAGTGATCGTGCCGACGAGGGGGATCAGAGATCCGCAGAAGGCGACGACGGCCAGGACGGCGGGGAAGGGCGCGTTGATGATGGAGAGGTAGAAGAAGCTCAGCACGCCGTTGATCGCGCCGAGGGAAACCTGGCCCATGACGTAGAAGCCCACCGAGTCGGTGATCTGCTCGGCGATGTCGACGAAGCGTCCGCGCTTGGAGGCCGGGACGAGCTGGTAGACCGCGGACTTCAGCGACGGCGTGCTGGCGGTCAGGTAGATCGTGAGGATCAGGACGATGAAGGCACCCATCAGGCCCTGAGCAAAGAGCAGGGTCGCGTTGATGAGCTGGCCGCCGACGTCCGTCCAACTGCCCAGCAGCCATTTCTGCGCCGACTCGAGGACCAGGTCGACGTCCAGGTTGGGGAAGACGTCATGCAGCCAGGTGGCGACGTCGTCCATGAGGTTCTGCGCGCTGATGAGCCGGGTGATCTGCTGCACCAGCTGGGTGATCTGCGGGACGACGACGGACAGGATGATCGAGACCAGGCCACCGAAGATCCCGAGGATGAGGACGACCGTGATCGTGACCGCGAGCCACCGCGCGAGTCCGCGTCGCTCCAGGAACGACACCACGGGATCGATGCCGAGGCTGAGGAACAGCGCCGTGCCGACGTAGAGCAGGACGAGCCCGAGGTTCTGCACCGCCATGAGGATGGCGATCCCGGCGCCGACCCCCAGCGTTGCGACGAACGCGGTGCGGAACGGGTTGTGGATCTTCATGGTGCCTTTCGCTGCCTGACCTCAGCAACGCTACCCGTGCGGCCGACGCGGACGCGGCAGCGACGGCCGCGTCGGGACAACTTTCAGATGTGTTCGGTAGGCTGATACGTCGAGTGTCTTGACGCTCCGGGTCCGGACCGGAGCTGTGAGGAGTTGTGTACGTGCGTTTCGTGTGGGCTGTCGTCTCATTCCTGCTCGCCGCTGTTCTCATCGGCGCGGGTGTCGCACAGCGCACCGTGTTCCTGGGAGAGACCAGCGCGCAGCAGAAGGTCGAGGTGACGGGATCAGCCCCGTACACCCTCATCGACGCGGCGGTGCTGGAGCAATCACCCGGCGCCCAGACGCTCATCGTCAAGGGCACCGGGCAGCTGTTCGCGTCGTACGGCCGCACCGATGACATGACGGCATGGCTCGCTGACGTCGACTACAACCACGTCACGTTGTCCAAGTCGGGAAAGGTGTCCTCCACTGCGGTCCCCGCCTCGGAGAGTGCTCCGGAGGTGACCGAGGCTCAGCAGAAGCAGCTGGACGCCGCAGCGGCCGCGAAGCAGATCGTCCCCCAGGCCGGGAAGCCGGCCGGGTCTGATCTGTGGCTCGACGAATACACCGACACGGATTCTCTGATCAAGGAGTTGCGTCTGACGGCGGGCCAGAGCGTGCTGCTGGCGACGGACGGCACCAATCCGGCCCCCGCCGATGTCACCGTGTCCTGGTCGAAGGACAACGCGACGCCGTGGGCCGGTCCGCTGATCGTGCTCGGTGGGATCGCCCTCCTGGTCGGCATCGTGCTGTACGTCCTGGCCATCCGGCACATGCGCCGCGGTCGCGGTCCCCGTCGTCGGGCGCTGCCGCCGCTGCCGGAGACGCAGCCGATCGCGACCGCCGATGCAGCGGCCCAGGACAAGGGCGTCGTCAGCACGTCCTCGCGCCGGTCGCGCTCCGGCCGCCGCGCCTTCATCGCCCTACCGCTGGTCGCGGTGACGGCCGTCGCGCTGTCGGGCTGCTCGTCGGACTGGTGGCCGCAGATCTCCGCATCCACGCCGACCCCGACGCCCAGCGAGACCGTCGTGGCCCCCGAGGGTCAGCAGGCGCCCGCCGTCACCGAACTGCAGGCGCAGCGCATCATCGACCAGGTCTCGCAGACGCTGGCGGCCGCCGACGAGGCGAAGTCGGCGGACATCGCGGCGACCCGGGCGACCGGTGCCGCGCTGGCCGAGCGCACGGCGAACTACACCCTGCGCGCGGCACTCGCGGATGAGCCGGCCACGGCCCCCGTGCCCGGCAAGCCGTACGAGATCGTGCTGCCGCAGGCCACCGACGCGTGGCCGCGGACGATGATGGCGGTCTGGCGTGACGCGGCCGACACCACGACCCCGCCGCGCATCATGACGCTGGAGCAGACCGACCCGTGGTCCGGCTACAAGCTGACCTACATCGGCCAGATGGAGGCGTCCGCGGAGATTCCCGCGCTCGCGCCCCCGGCCATCGGTGCCAACCTGGTTCCGCCGAACTCCAACCTGCTGACGATCGCTCCGGAGAAGCTTGCCGCGGCGTACGCCGACGTGCTGGACAAGGGCAAGGACAGCGCATACGCGGACCTGTTCGACCTCGAGAACGACGCGTTCGCGAAGAAGATCGCCGAAGGCCGCACGGCACGCCTGAACGCGTTCAACGAGAGCGCGAAGGAGCAGGACAAGGAGGACACCGGCAGCCTGACCTTCAGCGCGCAGGCGTCCTCGTTCGCTCCGATCGCTCTGCAGACCGTGCAGAGCGGCGCGCTGATCGCGGTGAGCGTCGACGAGGTCGACCTGGTCAAGGCGACGGACCCGGACGCGGTGATCAAGCTCGGTGACAACAAGCGCGTCGAGGCGCTGGCCGGAACCGCCGAGTCGGCGAAGGGCTTCAGCATCACCTTCGGCGACCAGCTCTTCTTCTCCGTCCCCGGCCGTGACTCCGGCGAGAAGATCCGACTCATCGGCTTCAGTTCCAGCACCATCTCCGCGGAGGTCATCAAGTGAGCGACGTCAACCCGGCCATGATGCGTGGGGCGGTGGACCTGTCCTCGTTGCGCAATCGTCCGGAGCCCGGTTCGCCGGCTGCTCAGGCCTCCACGATGCCGGTCGTCCAGCACGTCGAGGACGCCGATTTCCAACGCATCCTCGACCTGTCCCGTCGCGTGCCGGTGGTCGTGTACCTGTGGACCGAGGCGGCTGAACAGCGCGTGCAGCTCGCGCCGGTGCTGGAGCAGGTCGTCGCCTCAGCGGGCGGACGCCTGTTGCTGGCGGAGGTCGACATCGCCGCAAACCCGCAGATCACATCCGCGTTCGGCGTGACCGCGGATGCGGCCCCGCTGGTCGTGGCACTGGTGGCCGGACAGCCGGTTCCGCTGTTCAACGACGCCGCCCAGGAGGCACAGGTCGTTCAGGTGCTCGGCCAGTTGCTGCAGGTCGCCCAGCAGCAGGGCGTCAGCGGCGCCATCACTCCGGCAGCGGCGGAGAGCGCCGACGGTGAAGAGCCGGCCGAGGCACCGATTCCGCCGCTGCACGCCGAGGCGTACGACGCCATCGAGGCGGGCGACTACGACCGTGCGGTGAACGCCTACGAGAAGGCTCTGGCGGAGAACCCGAAGGACGCCGACGCGCGCGCCGGTCTCGGCCAGGTGAAGCTGCTGCAGCGCACGCAGGGCGTGGACCTGCAGGCGGTTCGCGACGCGGCCGCGCAGCACCCGCAGGACGTGGACAAGCAGTTCGCCGTGGCGGACATGGACATCGCCGGTGGGCACGTCGACGACGCGTTCGAACGCCTGCTGGATCTGTTCGCGGCGCTGCCGTCCGACGAGCGGACCCCCGTGCGCGAGCGTCTGGTGGAGCTGTTCGGTCTGGTCGGGGACGACGATTCCCGCGTCATCCGTGCGCGCGGACGCCTGGCCTCCCTCCTGTTCTGACACCGCGCGATCCCCTGCAGAACCGGGCGGACGGGGTCAGGGGGCCGGGAGACGGGGTCAGCCGGCGGCGAGGAGCCAGATGGTGCCGAGGGCCGGGAGAGTGATCGTGGCCAAGCCGTCATCGGCGGCGACGACCTCGCCCAGGTTGCCGACGCCGTGGCCGCCGAACTCCGTGGCGTCCGAGTTGAGCACCTCGTGCCACACGCCACCGGCGGGGAGTCGGATCGGCAGGTTCGCGATCTCCGCACCGGAGAAGTTCGTCAACGACACCAGGCAGCTGTCATCGTCCGCGGTGCGGGCGAATGCGACGACGTTCGGGTTGTGCGACGGCTCGCCCAGGCGCAGGAACGCGGCACCGTCGTGGTCTCGCTGCCACAGCGCCGGCGTGCGCGTGTAGACCGCGTTGAGCGCGCCGACGAAGTCCTGCAGGGCGCGGTGGCTGGGCTGGTCCAGGATCCACCAGTCCAGGCCGCGGCCCTCACTCCACTCGGAGAGCTGACCGAACTCCTGGCCCATGAACAGCAGCTGCTTGCCGGGGTGCGCCCACATGTAGCCGAGGTAGCCGCGGGCACCGGCGATCTTCGTGGCGTGATCGCCGGGCATCCGGGACAGCAGAGTGCCCTTGCCGTGCACGACCTCATCGTGACTGATCGGCAGGACGTACTGCTCGCTGAACGCATACGCGAAGGAGAAGGTGATCTCACCGTTGTGGTGGGAGCGGTAGAGCGGATCGCGCTGGACGTACTGCAGCGAGTCGTTCATCCAGCCCATGTTCCACTTGAAGCCGAAACCCAGGCCCCCCGCATCGGTCGGTGCGGTCACGCCGGGGTAGCTGGTGGACTCCTCGGCGATCATCGCGACGCCGGGGTGACGGCGGTACGCCGTGGCGTTGGTCTCCTGCAGGAATCGGATGGCCTCGAGATTCTCCCGACCACCGTGGATGTTCGGTTCCCACTCGCCGTCCTGGCGCGAGTAGTCCAGGTACAGCATCGAGGCGACCGCGTCCACGCGCAGTCCGTCCACGTGGAACTCCTCGAACCAGTAGAGCGCGTTCGCGACGAGGAAGTTGCGGACCTCGTTGCGGCCGTAGTCGAAGATGTACGTGCCCCAGTCCTTGTGCTCGCCGCGCCGCGGATCCGGATGCTCGTACAGCGGCTGGCCGTCGAATCGCGCCAGAGCGAAGGCGTCCTTGGGGAAGTGTCCCGGCACCCAGTCCATGATCACGCCGATGCCGGACCCGTGCAGGCGATCGATGAGGTACCGCAGGTCGTCCGGGCTGCCGAAGCGGCTGGTGGGCGCGTAGTAGCCCGACACCTGGTAGCCCCAGGAACCGCCGAACGGGTGCTCGGCGAGTGGCATGAACTCCACGTGCGTGAACCCGAGGGTGGTGACGTGCTCGATGAGCTGGTCTGCGGCATCACGGTAGGTCAGACCCGGACGCCAGGAACCCAGGTGCAGTTCGTAGATGGACATCGGATGCGCGGACGGCTCAGTGCGGGCGCGGTGCGCGATCCAGTCGCCGTCGTTCCAGGTGTACTCGGAGCGGGTGACCACCGAGGCGGTCGCCGGAGGCACTTCGGCGCGCTGGGCCATCGGGTCCGCCTTGAGGATCCACTCGCCGCGACGCGTACGGATCTCATACTTGTAGACGGTGCCGACGGCCATGGCCGGGACGAACAGTTCCCAGACGCCACTGGCGCCGAGCGAGCGCATGGCGTGGCCGCGCCCGTCCCAGTCGTTGAAGCCGCCCACGACACGGACACCGGTCGCGTCCGGAGCCCAGACCGCGAACGCGACGCCCTCGATGCCCTGGTGACGGATCGGGCGTGCGCCGAGCGCGTGCCACAGCTGCTCGTGCCGGCCCTCCGCGATCAGGTGCAGGTCCAGCTCGCCGAGCGTCGGGGTGAACCGGTACGGGTCATCGGCGATGTCGTGCACGCCACCGGCGTACTCCGCTTCGATCGTGTAGTCGGACACGGTGCCCGGAACGCGCGCCGCCCAGACGCCGTCGGCGACGTGCGTCAGCGGCACGGGACCGGTGTCGGTGATCGCGGTGACCGAAACGGCCAGCGGTCGCCGCACGCGGATGACGCTGCCGTCCCCGTCCGGATGGACGCCGAGCACGTCGTGGGGGGAATGGTGGCCGCCCTCGGCGATGGCGGTGATCAGTTCGGGTGCGATGTCCATGTCAGGCCTCCCGACGCACGTGCAGGATGTGGGCGGGCTGGGTGAAGGCGTCCAGTCGCACGTAGACGTGATCGGTCCACGTCCACTCCGCTCCGGTGAGCAGATCCGTGACCGTGAAGGCATCGCCGCGGGGGATGCCGAAGACCGTCGTGTCCAGGTGCACGGTCGTCTCGCGAACGGAGTGCGGATCGACGTTCACCACGACGATGATCGTGTCGGCGGCGCCGGTCGCGGTCAGCGCGCCGTCCAGGTGCTTGCTGAACACGAGGATGGCGTCATCATCGCTGGTGTGCAGCTCCAGGTCGCGCAGCTGACGCAGCGACGGGTGGGCGGCGCGGATCTCGTTCAGCCGCGTCAGCAGGGGCGCGAGGCTGTCGCCGCTGCGTTCGGCGGCGGCGAAGTCGCGCAGCTTGTACTCGTACTTCTCGTTGTCGATGTTCTCCTCGGCCCCCGGACGGGCGACCGATTCGAACAGCTCGAAACCGGCGTACACGCCGTAGAGCGGGGCCGCGGAGGCGGCGATGACCGCGCGCGTCGCGAACGCCGCTCGCCCGCCGAACTGCAGGTACTCCGTGAGGATGTCCGGCGTGTTCACGAACAGGTTCGGGCGGAGGAAGTCCGCCGTGTCGTGACTGATCGAGTCCAGGAACTCCTCGAGCTCGGCTTTCGTGTTGCGCCAGGTGAAGTACGAGTAGCTCTGCTGGAATCCGGCGGCGGCGAGAGCCTGCATCATCGCCGGACGCGTGAACGCCTCGGCCAGGAACAACACGTCGGGGTGCTCGGCGTTGACGGTGCGGATCAGCCACTCCCAGAACTGCAGCGGCTTGGTGTGCGGGTTGTCGACGCGGAAGATCCGGACTCCCTGCGCGATCCAGTGCCGGACGATGCGCAGCACCTCGGCGCGGATGCCCGAGGGGTCGAGGTCGAAGTTCACCGGATAGATGTCCTGGTACTTCTTCGGCGGGTTCTCGGCGTACGCGATCGTGCCATCCGGGAGCGTGGTGAACCACTCCGGATGCGCGGCCACCCACGGGTGGTCCGGTGCGGCCTGCAGGGCCAGATCGAGGGCGATCTCGAGTCCCTCGTCGTGTGCGCGGTCCACGAACGTGCGGAAGTCCGCGAGCGTACCGAGATCCGGGTGGACGGTGTCATGGCCGCCGGCCGCGCCGCCGATGGCCCACGGCGATCCGGGGTCGCCCGGACCCGGGGTGAGGGTGTTGTTCGGACCCTTGCGGTTGACCTCGCCGATCGGGTGGATGGGCGGCAGGTACAGCACGTCGAACCCCATGGCGGCGACGCCCGGCAGCCGCTCGGCGGCGGTGCGGAAGGTGCCGGACCGGATGCTGCCGTCGGGCAGGCGGACGGCGCCCTCGGAGCGGGGGAAGAACTCGTACCAGGCACCCACACCGGCGCGTTCGCGCTCGACGAGGAGCTCACGGCTCTCGCCGATCGAGACGAGGGACATCAGCGGTCGCGCACGGAAGAACGCGGCGAGGTCCGGATCGAGAACCACAGCGAGCGCCTGCTCCGGGGTGGTCGTCTTCGCGCGCAATGCGCGCGCGGCGGCGGTCAGACGCGTGCGGTCGGTGCTCGGCAGCTTCGGCTCAACCTTCGCCCGCTCGAACAGCAGGGCGCCCTGCTCCCGCATCACCGCGACATCGACGCCGGCCGGGATCTTCAACGATGCGGCATGGCGCCACGTCGCGTAATCGTCGCCGAACGCCTCGAACCGGAACCGCCAGGTGCCGCGCGCGAGCGGGGCGACCAGAACGTCCCAGTGATCCAGACCGTCACCGGTGGACTCCAGCCGGTGCAGCGACTCACCGCCGGCCGGATCGGTCAACCGGACCTGGACCCCGATGAGATCGTGCCCCTCGCGGAACACGGTGGCGCGGAAGGGGACCGCCTCGCCCGCGAACGCCTTCGGCGCGAAGCCGCCGGGAGCGCTCGGTCCGGTCTCGGTGAGGGGAATCCGGGGCGTGAGCGTATCGGCGTTCGCCTGCCAGGCCGTGACCGGCCGAAGCGGAATCGGGCGGACGCTGCGCCAGGTGTCGGGTCGGGTGCGGGTCTTGGAGGCTGCCACCCTTTGAACCTATCGCCCCCCGGGCGCTCCGCCTACGTCCGCCGAGCCCCGATCACTCCGCGTCGACCGTCGCGTCGTCGACGGCGGTGTCGGTGGCGGCTTCGTCGTTCGAATCGACCCCGAACAGGTGCATCGCAGTGCCGTCCAGCATGACCGCGTCACCGGGTGCGAACGTGGCACGCTCCGTCGCCGGTGCCTCCTCCTCGCTGCACCACAGCGACCGGTACGCGACGATGCCGGGAACCGTGGGCAGGCGCACCTCGGCCGGACGCTCGTTGCCGTGGATCATCAGCAGGATGCGGTTGCGCGAGTCATCGGTCGGAGTCGCCGCGGCGAAGTACTGCAGCGTGCGGTGCGAGGCGTCCTGCCACCGTTCACCGGACATGGTCTCGCCGTTCTCGTCGAACCACTCCATCTCGCTCGAGCCCGGGACGTGCTCTCCGAGCACCGCGAACCGTGCCGGACGCAGGGCGGGGTTCTCGCGTCGGATGCGCAACAGCTCCCGGACGTGCGCGTGCAGGTCCTCCTGCCACTGCTCGTGCTGCCAGGACAACCAGGTCATCGGGGAGTCCTGGCAGTAGGCGTTGTTGTTGCCGTGCTGGGTGCGACCGGACTCGTCACCCGCGGTGATCATCGGTGTGCCGGCGGAAAGCAGCAGCGTGCCGAACAGGTTGCGCATCGCCTTGCGGCGAGTGGCGCGGATCACCGGGTCGTCGGTGAGTCCCTCCGCGCCGTGGTTGAACGAGCGGTTCGTGTCGGCGCCGTCGCGGTTGTGCTCACCGTTGGCGAGGTTGTGCTTGGTGCCGTAGGAGACCAGGTCCCGCAGGGTGAAGCCGTCATGCGCGGTGACGAAGTTGACGCTCGCCAGCGGACCGCGCTCATTGCTGAAGGTGTTCGACGATCCCGCCAGCCGGGTGGCGAACCCCCCGATGCCGGTGGGCGCGATACCGGCGCGGCGCGCGTAGTCGATGTCGCTGAGCCAGAAGTTCCGGACGCGGTCGCGGTAGCGATCGTTCCACTCCTGCCATCCCTCACCGAAGTTGCCGGTCTGCCAGCCGCCCATGCCGACATCCCACGGTTCGGCGATGATCTTGACGTCCGACAGCAGCGGATCCGTGCGAATCGCCTGCAGCAGCGGGTGCTCGGGGGTGAAGGTGTGCGTGCCGTCGCGGCCGAGGGCGACGGCCAGATCGAAGCGGAATCCGTCGATCTGGACCTCCTGGGCCCAGTACCGCAGGGAGTCGAGCACGAGGCGTGCGGTGGCGTCCTGCGATGTGTCCAGCGTGTTGCCGCACCCGGTCGTGTCGATGTAGGTGCCGTCCGGCTGCTGGCGGTAGTACGTGGGGTCGTCCAGGCCTCGGAGGCTGGACAGGGGGCCGCCCGGTCCCTCCTCGGAGGTGTGGTTGTAGACGACATCGAGGATGACCTCGATGCCGGCCTGGTGCAGGAGCTTGACCATGCCCTTGAACTCGCGGAGCACGGCACTCGCGCCGCCGCGGCGGGCATCGGCGGAGGCGTAGGGGGAGTGCGGGCTGAAGAAGTTGAGGGTGTTGTAGCCCCAGTAGTTCGACAGCCCGAGGTTCAGCAGTCGGGGTTCGGACACGAACGCGTGCACCGGCAGGAGTTCGACCGCGGTGACGCCGAGGTCCTGCAGGTACTCGATCATCGCGGGGTGCGCGAGGCCGGCGAACGTGCCGTGCAGCGCGGGTGGCACGTCCGGGTGCCGCTTGGTCATGCCCTTGAGGTGGCCCTCGTAGATGACGGTCTGATCCAGAGGGATGTTGGGCTTGCGGATCTCGCCCCAGTCGAACGCGTCGTCCACCACGACCGAACGGAAGTCCTCATACCCGTGGCCCTGCAGCACGCCGCGCGCGTACGGGTCCAGGAGGTGGCGCTTCGGGTCGAACCGGCTGCCCTCGGGTCCGCTCGCGTGCAGGACGTACGCACTGCCGATGTGCAGTGCGGGTGTGGTGGCACTCCACACGTCGCCGTCGCGGGTGAGCGGGATGGTCTCGATGACCCAGTCGACGTCGTCGTCGCTGAAGACGAGGAGATCGATGGACTGAGCGGTCCGTGAGTAGACACGGATCGTCGCGCCGTCCGGCCCCAGTCGCACGCCGAGATCGTCCAGGGCGGGAGAGAGGAATCCGGGCAGCGACGCGGTCATCGGGGCAGGGCTGTCCATGACACCAGATTACGACTCGCAGCGCGGCGTTGACTCCGACGCGCGTCGTGGCGTGGCGTGGGAGAGTGGAGGGGTGACCGTGTACCTCGACCATGCCGCCGCGACACCGCTGCGTCCCGAGGCGCGGGACGCCTGGCTGGTGGCCACGGAGACGCTCGGCAATCCCTCCTCGATCCACGGTGCCGGACAGGCTGCGCGACGGCTGCTGGAGGACGCGCGCGAACGCCTCGCGGCCGTGATCGACTGCGATCCGATCGAGGTGGTGCTGACCTCCGGGGGGACGGAGGCGATCAACCTCGCGCTCAAGGGGTCCTGGTGGGCACGGCCCTCCGGACGGAATGTGATCGTACTGCCGGACGGGGAGCACCACGCGACCATGGACGCGGTGGAGTGGCTCCGGTCCGCGGAGGGGGCCGCCGTTCGCGCGGTTCCCCTGACGCCGACCGGAGAGATCACACCGAACGCGTTCGCCGCGGCGCTCGGTCCGGACGTGGTGCTCGCGACCGCCCTGGCCGCGAACAATGAGGTCGGCACCGTCAACGACGTCGCCGCGCTGGCGGCCGCCGCCGTCTCCGCCGACGTCCCGCTGCACGTTGACGCGGTCGCCGCGTTCGGGCATGAGCCGGTGTCGTTCGCCTCGCTGCGGGGCGTCGGCGGAACCGGGCTCGTGGCGATGAGCCTGTCCGCGCACAAGATCGGCGGTCCCGTGTCCGCCGGTGCGCTCATCGTGTCCCGGACCGCGCGGATGTCGGCGCTCCTGCACGGCGGCGCCGCGCAGCGCGATCTGCGCGCCGGGACCCAGGACGTACCGGCCGCATCGGCGTTCGCGGCCGCCGCCGAGGCGACCGCGCGCGATCGTGCTGCGGAGGAAGTCCGGGTCCGCGGGCTCCGCGACCGGCTGGTGGCCGGCCTCCGGTCGGCGGTTCCGGAGTCCCGGCTGCTCGGCGACCCCGATCGCCGACTGTCCGGAAACGTGCACGCGCTGTTCCCGAACGCGCCGGGGGAGTCGCTGCTGTACCTCCTCGATCACGCCGGGATCGCGGTGTCCACCGGCTCCGCGTGCACGGCGGGCATCGCGGAGGCGTCGCACGTCGTCCGCGCGATGGGATTCAGCGAGTCCGAGGCGCGCAGCGTGCTGCGGTTCTCGCTGGGTCGCACGTCCACCGCGGCGGACGTGGACGCGCTGCTCGCCGCCGTCGGCGACGCGTACGGCCGCGCCTCAGCACGGCGCTCGTAGACTGGAACGATGCGAATTCTGGCAGCGATGAGCGGCGGCGTCGACTCGGCGGTCGCCGCGGCGCGCGCCGTCGACGCCGGACACGAGGTCGTCGGCGTGCACCTGGCGCTCTCCCGTGCCGGCGGCACGCTGCGGACCGGCAGCCGCGGGTGCTGCACGATCGAGGACGCGATGGACGCCCGCCGCGTCTCCGACAAGCTCGGCATCCCGTTCTATGTCTGGGACTTCTCGGAGCGGTTCCGGGACGACGTGATCGACGACTTCATCAGCGAATACCGCGCGGGGCGCACGCCGAACCCGTGCATGCGCTGCAACGAGAAGATCAAGTTCGCGGCGCTCCTGGAGCGCGCGATGGAGCTCGGCTTCGACGCGGTCTGCACCGGTCATTACGCCGCGCTCGTCGACGGCCCCGACGGGCTCGAATTGCATCGCGCCGCGGACGACGCGAAGGACCAGTCCTACGTCCTCGGCGTGCTGACCGCCGAGCAGCTGGCGCACACGTACTTCCCGCTCGGCACGACGCCGTCCAAGGCGGTGGTCCGGGCTGAGGCCGCTGAGCGCGGTCTGCTCGTGGCGTCCAAGCCGGACAGTCATGACATCTGCTTCATCCCGGACGGCGACACGAAGGGCTGGCTCGCCGAGAAGGTCGGCACCGCGACCGGGGACATCGTGGACCGCTCGGGCGCCGTGGTCGGCTCGCACGAGGGCGCGCACGCGTACACCGTGGGCCAGCGCCGCGGTCTGCATCTCGGGGTCCCGGCTCCGGACGGCAAGCCGCGCTTCGTACTCGAGGTCCGTCCGGTGACGAACACCGTCGTGGTGGGGCCGAAGGACGCCCTCGCGATCGCGGAGATCTCGGGTTCCCGCTTGTCCTGGGCCGGCGCCGCGCCGCGCTCCGAGTCCTTCGCCTGCGACGTGCAGATCCGCGCCCACGCCGACCCGGTTCCCGCGCATGCGGTGCACTCGGACGCGGGCCTGCGTGTCACGCCCGCCACGCCGCTGGACGGCGTTGCACCGGGCCAGACCGCCGTGCTCTACGACGGCACCCGCGTCATCGGCCAGTTCACGATCGATACGACCGTCTCCGCCGTCCCCGTCGACGCCTGACCGGTCTCAGCTCGGACCGGAGGTCGCGACGCCCCGCCCCGGCCAGCTCAATGACCGGGCGCCCGGCCCACGCGGTCGAGGAGCTCGAGGAGGGTGGCACGCTCCGCGACGGTGAATCCCGCGAACACGCGGTCCTGGACCTCGGCCATCACGTCGCCGAGGCGCGACACCTCCTCGCGCCCGGCAGCGGTGAGGGTCACGAGCTGGCGGCGCCCGTGGCTGGGATCCTTCACCCGCGACACCGCTCCGCGTTCCTCAAGCGCGCGCACGGTGTGGGTGACATCTCTCGGGTCGAGGGCCGCAGCGGCACCCAGCTCCGTCTGGCTGAGTCCGTCCCTGTCCGCGAGCACGGACAGGCAACGGAACTGATACCCGTTCGCACCACTCGCGCCCAGGTGCGCCTGCAGCATCTGGCGGGAGCGGACGGCGGCTGAGCTGAGCACCCAGGTGGGAAGATCCGTGAACTCCATCGACGCCTCTTGTCCTATCTTGGTGACACCAATACAGTGATGGTCACACCAACATTATCGGAGGAGCCATGTCTGATTCCCGCCCGCTGCCCACGGTGATCGGTCCGACCGAGAACGCCCTGCGTGCGCTTCTCACACGCACGCTGTCGATGACGCCGATAGCCGGGTACACCGCGTGGGTGGTCCTGAACACCGCGGAAAAGGTGGGTCACGAATCCGAGCTGCGTGGGGCGGTCGAGTCTCAGCTCCACGCTGAGCCGGCGGTGATCGACCATGCGATCGCGGACTTGCGTGAGCGCGGGATGCTCGGCGCTGACGGTGAGGGGATCACCAGCACCGGGGCCGCCGTGCTCGAGAGTGCCCGTGCCGACGTCCGGGCGGTGACGCAGGGTCTCGTGGGCGACGTCACGGAGGCGGATCAGGAAGCCACGCGGCGCGCGCTCGACGCGATTCGGCGCCGAGCAGAACAGGGGCTGGCGCGATGAACCTCGTGCTCTTCGGCGGTGCCGGCCGGACCGGACGGCACGTCCTCGACCTGGCGCTGCAGGCCGGGCACCACGTCGTGGCGGTCGTGCGGCGGCCCGAGGCCGTGGACGCGGACCGGGACGGGCTGCGAGTCGTCGTCAGCGACGTTCTTCGCCCGCAGCAGTGGGCCGCTGATGTCGTCGGTGCCGATGCCGTCGTCTCGACCCTCGGGATCGGTCCGGGCATCCGGTCGACGACCGTGTTCTCCGAGGGTGCCCGCGCCATGCTCGACGCCATGGACGACGCCGGTGTGCGACGAATCGCGGTCGTGTCCGCGCCGCCGGCGGAGCACCGGAGCGATTGGGGGCGTTACGGAGCGCTGCGTTCTCGCGTCCTCTTCCCGATCCTCGACCGACGGTTCGGGGTGAGCTACGACGACATGCGCCGGATGGAAGCGATCCTGCGCGCGAGCGACGCGGAGTGGACGAGTTACCGACCGCCGTATCTGTCCGATTCCGCTCGGAGGCACCCGGTCCGCACGGCGATCAACGCCCCGGTGCCGGGTGCACGACGACTGTCGCGCACCGAGCTCGCCGCGACGATGCTGGCGGGGCTGACGGACCCGACGCACGTCCGCGCGGTGGTCGACCTCGCGCGGTGATCCTCAGGCGCCGTGTCGGACCTCGTCGAACATCCGCCACATCTCGTCGGGCGGGGCGATGTGTGTACGCACGCCCACGTCCGCGGCGTCGCCGTCGTCACGGCGTGAGTCGCCGATCATGAGGCACCGGTCCGGTGATGTGCCGACAGCGTCAGCAGCGAGTCGGAAGATCACCGGGTCCGGTTTGACGCGGCCGACTTCGAAGGAGAGGACGACGGCGGTGAACGCTTCCGCCACGCCCCACCGGTGCAGCACGGGGCGCACATCGAGTGCCGTGTTCGACACCAGCGCGAGCGGGACACCCCGGGCGTGCAGATCGTGCAGGAACGCGATGGCGCCGCGGTTCGGCACGCACTGATCGAGCATCGTGTCGTACAGCGCGACGGCGGCGGGCGCGAGTCGTCGATCGCCCCGCGTCAGCGTGTCCGTGAAAGCGGTTCGATGGAGTGCCGGGTCCAGATCCCAGTCGCCGGCCGGATGACGCGTCGCCGCGTCGACCCACACGGTGGGCAGGCGGGCGGTGACGGTGCGCGCGATCGTGCTCGGCATCGCGGACGACCCGGCGGCGTCCGCCCACCGCTCGATCGGGCCGGCGACCGCGAGCGTCCCGAAGAAGTCGACGAGGACGGCGTCCGCATGTCGAGGGTCGGTCATGCAGCGACCCTCTCACGGACAGTGCGCGGGCCGGGCCGTCAGCGGGTGGGCGGAGTGCCGCGCACCGCGTCGAGGTGCTGCTGAGCGATGGAGCGGACGCCGGTGAGAACGACGGCGACGAGCAACCAGCCGAAACCGATCGCCACCCCGATCAGCCCGAGGGCGGTCTGAACCCGCACCCAGTCGAACGGATCCGCGTTGGGCGTGAAGCGGGACGCGTTCAGGTACAGCAGTCCGCCGAACAGGATCAGGAATGGGGGAATCACATAGCCCCACACGGCCACGCCGGGCAGCCTCAGCATCGTCCGTGGGTCCGTGGTCGGCTCGTCACTCATGTCCGGCATCCTACGGTCGATGTCGGTCCCGCCGCGTAGGCTGAACGGGTGACTGAAGCCGCACCGGTGCCCACGACCCTGGACGATGCTCGCGCGGAGTCGGAGGAGCTGACGACGCGCATCCTGGACGCGCGCGACGCCTACTACGGCGAGGATGTGTCGGTCGTCGACGACCAGACGTACGACGAGTGGATGCACCGCCTCGAGGCACTCGAAGAGGCGTATCCGGAGCTGCGCGGCCAGGACTCGCCGACGCAGATCGTGGGGGCGTCCGGGCAGAGCATGCTCTCGCCCGTCGAGCACGCCGAGCGCATGCTCTCGCTGGACAACGTCTTCTCCCCGGAGGAGCTGCACGACTGGTGCGTGAAGACGCAGACCGCCGCCGGCACGTCCGTCCGGTGGCTGACCGAACTGAAGATCGACGGGCTTGCGCTGTCGCTGCGGTATGAGAACGGCGTGCTGACGTCGGCCGCCACGCGCGGCGATGGACGCGTCGGTGAGGATGTCACGGTGAACGCCCTCCGCGTCGCCGGGGTTCCCGAGCGCCTGAGCGGCACCGGACATCCCGCGATCGTCGAGGTGCGCGGCGAGGTCTTCATTCCCGTCGCCGCGTTCGAGGCGTTGAACGCGCTGCAGGCCGAGCTGCGCGACCGGGTGGTCGCGGAGACGTCCGGACGCCGGGGTGTGGAGGAGGCGGAGAAGAGCGCACAGCGACGGTTCCCGGCCTTCGCGAACCCGCGCAACGCCGCCAGTGGTGGCCTGCGGCAGCAGCTGGACAAGAAGGACGGCATGGAGCTGGAGGCCGGCCTCGCCCGGTTGTCGTCACTGCGGCTGTACGTCCACGGTATCGGCGCGTGGGAGAACCCGCCGGTGTCCGCGCAGAGCGAGGTGTACGGACTGCTCGCCGAGTGGGGACTGCCGACGAGCCCGCACTTCCGGGTCTTCGACGACACCGCGGGCGTGCTCGAGTTCGTGGCCCACCACGGCGAGAACCGGCACGCGATCGAGCATGAGATCGACGGCATCGTCGTCAAGGTCGACGACCTCGCCCTGCACGCCGAACTCGGCGCCACGTCACGCGCGCCGAGGTGGGCCATCGCCTACAAGTACCCGCCGGAGGAGGTGCAGACGCGCCTGCTGGACATCGTCGTGTCCGTCGGGCGGACCGGTCGCGCCACGCCGTTCGCGCAGATGGCGCCGGCCAAGGTCGCCGGGTCCGTCGTGCGCCAGGCGACGCTGCACAACCAGCAGGTCGTGAAGGCCAAGGGCGTGCTGATCGGCGACATGGTCGTCCTGCGCAAGGCGGGAGACGTGATCCCCGAGATCCTCGGCCCGGTGGTCGAGCTGCGGGACGGCACCGAGCGGGAGTTCGTGATGCCGTCGCGCTGCCCCGAGTGCGGATCGGAGCTCGCGCCGCAGAAGGAGGGCGACATCGACCTCCGCTGCCCGAACGCGCGGTCCTGCCCGGCGCAGGTGCGCGGCCGGGTCGAGCACATCGGGTCCCGCGGCGGACTCGACATCGAGGTGCTCGGCGAGGTCACCGCGGCCGCGCTGACTCAGCCGGTCGCGGGCCAGAGCCCGGTGTTGGACACCGAGGCCGGACTGTTCGATCTCACGCTCGAGGAGATCGTGCCGATTCAGGTTCTCGTGCGTGACTCCGAGACCGGCGAGGTCAAGCTCGACGAGAACACCGGTGAGCCGGTCAGCCGTCGTCCGTTCCAGAAGTCGCGCAAGGCCTACCCGGACAGCGCCGCCGGGATGACCGCCGCCGAGCGCCGTGCCGCAGGCATCACGCAGATCACCGTGATCGAGCCGTCGGCGCAGGCGACGAAGCTTCTCGCGGAGCTGGAGAAGGCCAAGACGAAGGACTTCTGGCGTTTCCTGGTCTCGCTGAACATCCGCCACGTCGGTCCGGTCGCTGCGCGCGCCCTGGCGCAGTACTTCGGGTCCCTGGACGCGATCCGGGCCGCGTCGCGTGAGGAGCTGGCCGCCGTCGAGGGCGTGGGCGGCATCATCGCCGATGCGCTGCTGGACTGGTTCGACGTGGACTGGCACCGCGAGATCGTGGAGCGCTGGGCCGCCGCCGGAGCGCAGCTCTTCATCCCGGGCCACCCGGGCCCGGGGGCCGCTGTCGCCGCCGGGGGAGTCCTGGACGGGCTCACCGTCGTCGCGACCGGGACCCTGGACGGCTACACCCGCGAAGGTGCGCAGGAGGCGATTCTCAACGCCGGCGGCAAGGCCGGGAACTCCGTGTCGAAGAAGACTCACTTCGTCGCGGCGGGTCCCGGTGCCGGCTCCAAGCTCGCCAAGGCTGAGGAGCTCGGGGTCCGCATCCTCGACGCCGCGCAGTTCCACATCCTGGTGACCGAGGGCCCGGACGCCCTCCCGCCCGTCGAGTAGCCCGCGTCGCTCCCACGTTCGGCACGTTCGCGAGACCGGACCTGACGAAGGGGAGAGCAAGCCCGGCGTCGCTCTCAGGTTCGTCGGGAGCCGCGCTCCCTCCAGGCCCCGCGCGGACGGACCCGCGTGCCCGTTGTCGGCGGCTCGAGAACCGTGACCGGACGGGCCACCGGAGGGAGTGGGCCGGCATCCAGCCTCAGGCCCTACGCTCCCACCATGGACACCGGGGCCTTCCTCTTCGCGGTGCCGATCTATGCGCTGGTGGTCTTCGGGATCGTCATGCTTCCGGCGGTGTTGCTCACCATCGCCCTGCTGTACCGGGGGATCGCCGAGCTGTTCACCCTGCTGATGCGATGGGTCTGGAGGATCGCGCGCCCGAATCGACCCGGGCGAACGAGTGCGAGCATCAGCGCGCTGGGCGCGGAGACCGGTGGACGAATGACGCACGCCGCCCGCATCGCTGCGCGGCAGCGGTCGCGCACGCGGCGGGCGAAGCGCGCGAGCGCCGCGAAGGCGGCAGTGTCCGGAGCAGCCCTGGCCTGACCTTTCGCGGCAGTCACGGTTCCGGACCGGATGCTCCCAACCGCGACCGTTCCACGGCATCGGACCTGCAGAGCCTGAGAGCGAGCGCCGGCTCGCTCTCGATCTCGACAGGAATCAGGCTGCAGAAGCGAGGATCGTGGGAGCGACCCGGGTCAGGCGAGGGCGCTCGGTCGGGACGCCCCTCGCGAAACCGTCAGGACGCGAGTCGGTGCGAAGGAACGGGGCGTCCGTTCACCGAGGATCCTCCGTTGCGGCCGTGCCGGAGGACGTTTCGAGCGCGTCGAGGACCATCGTCTGCAGGGTGTTCGCGAGGCTGCGCGCCGGTTCGGGGTCTGGCCAGTCGTCGGTGCGCGTCCCGCGGTAGGCGTCGGCTGCGGTCCGCAGCACGCTCGCGTGCGCGGGGGTGAGTTCCGTCGCGACGATACCGGCGGCGTCGTCCTTCGAGACCACCCGTCCCGTACGGACGGTCACGAGCATGCGGGCGAGCGTGAGCAGGACGTTGCGCTCGTCTCCGCTGAGGTTGGCCACCACGTCGGGCAGGGCGCCGGCCACGGCGTCACGCAGTCGCACAGGACTAACCGGTGGGGTCAGCGACTCCAACGCCGCACCCCAGAGCGCCCGATTCGCATCAAGAGCGGCCGCGATCACGATCACGATGTCCGGATCGTGGGCGCGCGCCGGCGCGGGATCGGCCTCCAGCTCGGCCCGCAACCACTCGCCGTACTGGAAGTCGCGCCAATCGGAGTGATCGTGGAGATCCTCGCGGGTCAGCACCGTGAGCTCGATCGGACGGAGCGGATGCCCGGCGCGGCGCTCGGGGTGACCCGACCAGCCCGAGATGACGAACAGTTGCCGGACGAGCGCCGTGCGCTCGTCCGGCATGAGGGATCGGTCGGTCACCGCCAGGATGTCGAGGTCACTGTCCGGCCGCAGCCGGGAGGACACCGCCGACCCGACGAGGTACACGCCGAGCAGACGGCTCGGCAGCACTCGTTGCAGGAGCTCGAGAACCGCCCGCACCTGCGCGGGCGCGGGCTCGCTCACGAGTTCGGCTCGAGGACCTCGAGCACCTTCTCCTTGACCTGGCGGCGGAGGACCTTGCCGAGCATGGACTTCGGAAGTTCGTCCACCACGACGATGCGCCGCGGCACCTTGTACGGCGTCAGGTTGTCGCGTGCCCAGGCACGCATCGCGTCGGTGTCGACGGTGGCGCCGTCCTCGACGATGATCGCGGCGACGACCTGCTCGCCGGAGTGACCGTCCGGGAGCCCGACCACGGCGACGTCCGCGACGCCGGGGTAGTCGCGTAGTTGGTGCTCGACCTCGGTCGGTGCGACGTTGAAGCCGCCGGTGATGATGAGCTCCTTGATCCGGTCGACGATCTTCACGAAGCCGTCCTCATCGATCTGGACGACGTCGCCGGTGCGATACCAGCCGTCCACGAAGGACGCGGCGGTCTCCTCCGGACGGCCGTGGTAGCCGCGGAACACCTGCGGGCCGCGGACGACGAGTTCACCCGGGGCGCCCGGCTCGACATCCTTCGTCGGGTCTTCCTGATCCACCACGCGCACCTCGGTGCCCGGCAGCGGCAGGCCGATCGTGCCGGCCTTCCGGTTCTCCGCGACGGGGTTCACGGAGATGACCGGCGAGCACTCGGACAATCCATAGCCCTCGACGAGGTATCCGCCGGACGCCTTCTCGAACGGGACCACGAGCGAGTGCGGCAGGGCCATCGCGCCGGAGATCGCGACCTGTGTCCCAGCCAGCGAAGCGCCGGTCTCCGCCGCGCGCGACACGAGCCGCTCAGCGATCGGCGGCACCAACGGCAGCAGCGTCGCGGGGTGTTTCTTCGTCACCTCGAGCACCATGTCCGGATCGAACTTCGGAAACAGCACCAGTCGAGCCCCGAGGGACATCGCGAACGTGAGGCACAGCGTCAGACCGTACGCGTGGAACATCGGCAGCACGGCGTACACCACGCACCCCTCGCCGGGGGTGATCTGGGGGATCCAGGACTGCGCCTGCCGGGCGTTCGAGAGCAGGTTGCGGTGGGTGAGCTCGGCGCCCTTGGGAGAGCCGGTCGTGCCGGAGGTGTACTGGATGACCGCGAGATCGTCCGTCTCCGGGCGCGCCCAGGAGCCGGGCAGCGGACCGGCGGAGGTGATCTTCGGCCACGGGATCGTGCCGGACACCGGCGACCACAGCGCGTCGCGGGACTCGCGAGCCTTCGCGACGGGCAGCTTCAGCGCGAGGCGCGTGCCCAGCGGCATCGCCGGGATGACGTCAACGGAGATGAGGGTGTCCACGGCCAGTTCCGGCGGCAGGGCCTGAATGTGCTCCACGACCTTGTTCCAGACGATCGCGTGCTTGGCGTGGTGGTCGGCGAACTGCTTGGCGAACTCGCGCCGCGTGTAGAGCGGGTTGTGCTCGACGACCACGGCACCGAGTCGCAGCACGGCGTAGAAGGCGACGATGTGCTGCGGGCAGTTCGGCAGGCTGATCGCGACCGGATCGCCCGGCTTCACCCCGTGCTGGCGCAACCCCTCGGCAGCCCGTTCGATCTGGTCGCGCAGCTGGCGGTACGTGGTCTCCCGTCCGAAGAACTGCAGCGCAGGAGCGTTGGGATAGCGGGCGGCGGACTCATCGATGATGTCCACGAGCGAGCCGGTCACCTCGCCCAGATCCTCAGGAACTCCGGGGGCGTAGCTCGCGGTCCACGGCCGCGGTGGATGGAACTCAGTCACCGCGACAGCCTACGTCCCCCGGAGAGCGGACACGGACGAACTAGACTGGAGGGCGTGTCTGAAATCACCCCCGAACTCGTCCGCCATCTCGGCGTGCTCGCGCGGATCCGGCTCACCGACGAGGAGGTCGAGCGCCTGACGGGCCAGCTCGGCGTCATCGTCGACAACATCGCGAAGGTGTCCGAGGTCGCACTCCCGGACGTCCCCGCGACGAGCCACCCGCTGCCGCTGTCCAACGTCTTCCGACCCGATGTGCCGCAGCCGCCGCTGACCACCGCGGAGGTCCTGCAGAACGCACCGGACTCCGATGACGACCGCTTCCGCGTGACGGCGATTCTGGGGGAGGAACAGTGAGCGACATCATTCGCCTGAGTGCCGCCGATCTCGCCGCGAAGCTCCGCGCCGGCGAGATCTCCTCCGTTGAGGCCACGCGCGCCCACCTGGACCGCATCGCGGCGGTGGACGGCGACGTCCACGCCTTCCTGCACGTCAACGCGGCCGCCGAGCAGGTCGCGGCCGACATCGATGCACGCCGCGCGGCGGGCGAGGACCTCGGCGAGCTCGCCGGCGTCCCGCTCGCGATCAAGGACGTGCTGGTCACGACCGACATGCCCTCCACCTCGGGATCGAAGATCCTCGAGGGCTACATGTCGCCGTACGACGCCACCGTCGTGGCCCGCTCGCGTGCGGCCGGTCTGGTGCCGATCGGCAAGACCAACATGGATGAGTTCGCGATGGGCTCTTCCACGGAGCACTCCGCGTACGGCCCGACCCACAACCCGTGGGACCTGGACCGGATCCCGGGCGGCTCCGGTGGTGGCTCCGCCGCCGCCGTCGCCGCGTTCGAAGCGCCGCTCGCGCTCGGCTCGGACACGGGTGGTTCCATCCGTCAGCCCGCTCACGTCACCGGAACGGTGGGTCTCAAGCCGACGTACGGCGGCGTCAGCCGGTACGGTGCGATCGCGCTCGCCTCGAGCCTGGACCAGGTCGGTCCGGTCACCCGCACGGTGCTCGATTCGGCGCTGCTGCACGACGTGATCGCCGGCCACGACCCCAACGACTCGACCTCGCTCACGGACCAGTGGCCCTCGTTCGCCGCCGCCGCCCGCGAGGGGGCCCGGGGAGAGGTGCTGAAGGGGCTCAAGGTCGGTGTCCTCAAGGAGCTCCCGGACAGTGGCTTCCAGGCCGGCGTCGCGGAATCCTTCCGCGCGGCCCTCGCGCTCATGGAGGCACAGGGCGCTGAGATCGTCGAGGTCAGCACGCCGCACTTCGGATACGGGGTCGCCGCGTACTACCTGATCCTCCCGGCTGAGGCCTCCAGCAACCTGGCCCGCTTCGACTCGGTCCGTTACGGCCTGCGCGTCACGCCGGACGGCAACGCCACGGTTGAGGACGTCATGGCCGCCACGCGCGACGCCGGGTTCGGTGACGAGGTCAAGCGCCGCATCATCCTCGGGACCTACGCGCTGTCGTCCGGGTATTTCGACGCCTACTACGGCTCGGCCCAGAAGGTCCGCACGCTCATCCAGCAGGACTTCCATTCCGCGTTCGAGCAGGTGGACGTGATCGCGACCCCGACCGCCCCGACCACGGCGTTCCGTCTCGGCGAGCAGATCGATGACCCGCTGCAGATGTACCTGAACGACTTCACGACGATTCCGGCGAACCTGGCCGGTGTGCCCGGCATCTCGCTGCCGTCGGGGCTGGCGGCTGAGGACGGTCTGCCGGTCGGCATCCAGTTCCTCGCGCCCGCTCGCGAGGACGCCCGCCTGTACCGTGCCGGTGCCGCGCTGGAGGCGGTGCTGGTCGACCATTGGGGCGGTCCGCTGCTGGATCGTGCACCCGAGCTGAACGGAGCGGCACGCTGATGGCCGACACGCTGATGGACTTCGACAAGGCTCTCGAGCTGTTCGAGCCGGTGCTCGGCTTCGAGGTGCACGTCGAGCTGAACACCGAGACCAAGATGTTCTCCTCGGCGCCGAACCCGGCTCACGAGTCCAACCACGGGGCCGCGCCGAACACACTCGTCGCGCCCGTGGACATGGGTCTTCCGGGTGCCATGCCGGTGGTCAACCAGAAGGCGGTGGAGTCCGCCATCAAGCTGGGTCTGGCCCTCGGCTGCTCCATCGAGAAGCACAGCACCTTCGCGCGGAAGAACTACTTCTATCCGGACCTCGGCAAGAACTACCAGATCTCGCAGAAGGATGACCCGATCGCGTACGAGGGTTCCGTCGAGGTCGAACTCGCCGACGGACGCCTGATCGCGATTCCGATCGAGCGCGCGCACATGGAGGAGGACGCCGGCAAGCTCACGCACGTCGGCGGTGCCACCGGGCGCATCCAGGGTGCTGAGTACTCGTTGGTCGACTACAACCGTGCGGGTGTGCCGCTCGTCGAGATCGTCACGCACATGATCGAGGGCGCCGAGCACGACGCGCCCGAGATCGCGAAGGCGTATGTCGGGACGATCCGCGACATCGCCAAGGCCCTCGGCATCTCCGAGGCGCGCATGGAGCGCGGCAACCTGCGCTGCGACGCGAACGTGTCGCTGCGCCGCCGTGGCTCAGACCAGCTCGGCACGCGCACGGAGACGAAGAACGTCAACTCGATGCGGTCGGTCGAGCGCGCGGTCCGGTACGAGATCCAGCGGCAGGCGGCGATCCTCGAGGCCGGCGGCACGATCACGCAGGAGACGCGCCACTGGCACGAGGACACCGGACGTACGTCCGCGGGACGTCCGAAGTCCGACGCGGACGACTACCGCTACTTCCCGGAGCCGGACCTGGTGCCGGTCGAGCCGAGCGACGAGCTCATTGAGCGCTTGCGCGGCGAGCTGCCGGAGGCGCCCGTCACGCGTCGTCGTCGACTGAAGGCGGAGTGGGGCTTCACCGACCTGGAGTTCCAGGACGTGAACAACGGCGGACTGGTCGACCAGGTGGAGGCGACGATCGCCGCCGGTGCCACGCCGGCGTCCGCCCGCAAGTGGTGGACCGGTGAGATCACCCGTCTCGCCAACGCGCAGGACGCCGATGCCGCCGAGCTCGTCAGCCCGGAGCACGTCGCGGCCCTGCAGGGCCTCGTCGACGCCGGAACGCTGACCGACAAGCTCGCACGTCAGGTGCTCGAGGGTGTCATCGCCGGTGAGGGTTCGCCGCAGGAGGTCGTCGACGCCCGCGGGCTCGCCGTGGTCTCCGACGACGGTGCCCTGATCGCCGCGATCGATGAGGCACTCACCTCGCAGCCGGACGTCCTGGCGAAGATCAAGGACGGCAAGGTGCAGGCCGCCGGTGCCATCATCGGCGCCGTGATGAAGGCGATGAAGGGTCAGGCTGACGCCGCCCGTGTGCGCGAGCTCATCCTGGAGCGCGCCGCCGCGAACTGATCGCGACTCCGTGGGGCCCGCACCGCTCTCGGTGCGGGCCCCACGCTCGTCTCGGCCCGTCTTCGCCGGGGCGCAGCGGCGGGTGCTCGCGCCGACACGCCGGCCCCGGGTGCTGTCGTCGCGGCGTGTCGACGCTCTCGCCCGCCCGTGTGTTCGCGGTGGTGCGAACCGTGTCTGAGGGCCGGGGGAGAATGGATGCATGGGTCGAGGTGACGGCAGCGGGCGGATCGTGTCGCCGCCGAACGCGGACGACACCGGTGCCGGCATCCTGCACGTCGACATGGACGCCTTCTACGCCTCCGTCGCGGTGCTCGATGACCCCACCCTGGCCGGCAAGCCCATCATCATCGGTGCCCCGGAGGGTCGTTCGGTGGTCTCCAGCGCCTCCTACGATGCCCGGCGCTACGGCGTACGGGCGGCCATGCCGGTGGGGCAGGCCATCCGGCTGTGCCCGCAGGCGATCATCGTCGCGCCCCGGTTCGATCGCTACGTGGAGATCTCACGCCGGGTGATGGACATGTTCCGAGACGTCACGCCACTGGTCGAGCCGCTGTCGATCGACGAGGCCTTCCTCGACATCACCGGCGCGCGGCGGCTGTGGGGGAGTCCGCGCGAGATCGCGCAGCGCCTGCGGGCTCGGGTGGAATCCGAGGTGGGTATCACCTGCAGCATCGGCGCGGCCTCCACCAAGCACGTCGCGAAGATGGCGTCCACCCTGTGCAAGCCGGACGGGCTGCTGATCATCCCCGCAGCGAAGACGCTGGATTTCCTCGCGACGCGTCCGGTCCGAGCCATGTGGGGTGTCGGACCGAAGGCCGCCGAGGCTCTGGAGAGTCGGGGCATCCGGATGATCTCGGATGTCCGCGTGACGCCACCGGCCACCCTCGAGCGTGCGCTCGGACCGGCGATGGGGCGTCGGGTCTGGGACCTCGCACACGGTGTGGATGCGCGGGATGTCCAGACCACGCGTGTGGAGAAGAGCATCAGCCATGAGGAGACGTTCGAGACGGACGTCACCGACGCCGGATTCCTGCGATCAGAGCTGTTGCGGTTGTCGGACCGTGTCGCGGTGCGCTTGCGCAAGGGCGCGATGGAAGCGCGGGGTGTGGCGATCAAGGTCCGCTTCGACGACTTCACCACGGTCAACCGTTCGATGACGTTGAGCGAGCCGACCGACGTGGGGCGCCGCATCGCGCAGGCCGCCCAGGAGCTTTTCGATGCGCTCGATCTGCGTGCCCCGGTCCGTCTGGTCGGGGTGAAGACGGAGAAGCTGCAGCCGTCCGGCGGTGGCGGGCTGGGTCTCTGGGACGATGATGCGGACTGGCGGGCGGTCGATGACGCGATGGACGGCGCGACAGCGCGATTCGGCAGTGGCGTGGTGACGCGGGCGACGTTTCTCGGCCGCTCGAACCGGTACGCCGAGCCGAAGGCCAATGACCTGGACGAACGGTCCTGATCGGACTCGGGCGGTGACGCGGACGGCGCGGCACGCTAGCGTGGAGTCATGCCGAATCTCCCCATCGAACTCGGAAAACTGACCGGCGCGCTCGGCGTGAAGAGCACCTACGGCGAGCAGGAGGACGTCGACGGCGTCCGCATGATCCCCGTGGCGGTCTCCTGGAGCGGCTTCGGCGCGGGACAGGACGGCGAGTCCGGTCAGGGTGGCGGAGGTGGCGGCTTCAGCGCTCCCGTCGGCGCGTACATCCGCCGGGGCGACGACATCCGCTTCGAACCGAACATCGTGTCGGTGCTCGCGGTCGGGATCCCCTTCGTCTGGGTCGCCGGACGAGCTCTCGCGCGGATCATCCGTGCCCTCAAGCGCTGACCCGCTCGATGAGGCGCTGACCGCCGCGACCGCGCAGATCCTGTCCGCCGTCGCTCGCGTCGGTGTGCCGGCGCCGGTGGTGCTGCTGGACGGACGTTCCGGCGCGGGCAAGACCTCGCTCGCTGCGCGGTTGGCGCGTGCCTGGACATCGGGTGACGTGCAGGTGCTGGCTCTTGATTCCGTCTATCCCGGTTGGGACGGTCTCGCCCGGGGCGCGGAGATCGTGCGCGGCGGAGTGCTGGTGCCGCATCGCGACGGTGTCGCCGGACGCTGGAACCGGTGGGACTGGGCGCGTGACGAGCCGGCGGAGGAGCACGTGATCGACCCCGCTCGGCCGCTCATCGTCGAGGGCAGCGGCGTTCTCACCCGCGCGAGCGCGGAGCTGGCCGATGTCACCGTGTGGGTCGACGCGCCGGACGACGAGAGGCGCGAACGTGCCCTCGAGCGCGACGGGGACACCTATCGTCCGCACTGGCAGCAGTGGGCGGCGCAGGAGGACGCTCACCTCGCCTCCGACCATCCGCGCGACCTCGCGGACATCGTGATCTCTCTGCCCTGACGCTCCCGATCGCGACAGCTCCGGCGTCGGTGATCTGCCGCGCGTGGGAGCAAGCGGGAGACGCTCTCGAAAGTGGCAGATCGGGGCGTGTGAGAGTGCGGGAACGTGAGAGCGATGACTCAGGGGAGCAGATCGTCGGTCGCCTCGACCAGGCCATCCAGCCGGTAGCCGAGCCAGTCGTACACGCCGAAGCGGGCGTCGTCCGGATCGTGCTCGCCGTCGTCCTCGACGCCGAGGCGGGACGAGATGATCAACCGCAGTGCCGACAGCGTCCGCATCCAGCTGTCGATCGCCGCCGCGTCCAGCGCGATGTGGACCAAGTCCTCGGGTTCGCCCGCGATGCCGGCGGTCGCCAGTCCGTCCGCCACGACGCCGGCATCGGCGACGCGGCGCGCGATCAGATCGGCGGCGGTCAGGCGATGGAACTCCCGGCCGGCCTGGTCGTCGTCCGGATAGGCGTTCGGAGTGAGGCGCTGGACGGCGGGGTCATCGTCCGCGCCGGAACGGAGCAGATCGGTGAACTGCTCGACGAGGTCGGCGAGACCGCCGACCTCCATCCGGCTCAGCGTGAGGCGGAATTCGTCGGGCATCAGCCGGCCTTCCGCACGGTCGCCTGCAGGCCGTAGTCGTGCATGGCGCCGGCGTGCAGCTCCATCTGCTCCCGCGGCCCCTCAGCGACGACGGCTCGTCCGCCCTGGTGGACCTGCAGCATGAGCTCGGTCGCCCGCTCCCGGGAGTACCCGAAGTAGGTGCGGAAGACGCGGACGACGTACGACATGAGGTTCACCGGGTCGTCCCAGACCACCGTCTGCCACGGCACGTCGGGTGAGACGGCCGCGTTCAGGTCGACGTCGAGATCGGGAGTGGCCATCGCCATCATGCCCACCCCAGTTCGTGAAGGCGGTCGTCGTCGATGCCGTAGAAGTGCGCGATCTCGTGCACGAGGGTGGTGTGGACTTCGTCGCGCAGTTCGTCCATGCTCTCGCAGGCATGCAGGTGCGGCTCGCGGTAGACGATGATGCGGTCGGGCAGGTCGCCCATGCCGTAGTGACCACGTTCGGTCAGGGCGAGCCCGTCGTAGAGACCGAGAAGATCGAGGGAGCCGTCCTCGGGTCGGTCCTCGACGACGAAGATCACGTTGTCGAGGCCGTCGACCATGTCGTCCGGAAGCTGGTCCAGTTCGTCGATCACCAGCGCCTCGAACGCCTCCGGGTCGACCTCCAGCGGTGCCGCCGCGGTGTCCTCCGCCGGCACCTCGCTGATCTCACTCACCTGCTGCTCATCCATCCACTCGGCGTCTGTGCACCGCCAGTCTAACGATCCGACCGGGGGCGGGGCCGGTCGCGCGACGGTGAGCGGCGTCGACGTCGCCGATTGACGCGGACAGCCGGCGGCCCGGCTACCGACGCCGGGCGGACCGCGGACTGCGATCGCAGGCGATTCACACAGATCTCGGGTCGGCGCCTCGGTCCGCAGGCCTTTTCGGGGCCGTGGTGTCGGTGGGGCGGGACACCCTGATTCCGGGCCGGAGGAACCAGCCCGGAACAGGAGCCGATCATGTCCATTCTCATCACCGGCGCGACGGGCACCGTCGGGCGCCATCTCGTCTCAGCGCTCGTCGATGCGGGGGAGAGCGTGCGAGCGCTCAGTCGTGACCCCGCGTCAGCCGCGCTCCCGGAAGCCGTCGAGGTCGTCGCGGGAGATCTCGCCGCCCCCGCCGGACTCGCGCCGTCGATCTTCGATGGCGTCGATCGCGTGTTCGTCTTCCCCGCCGCCACCGTCGACCACCTGGTCGCGGGCGCCGTCGCTGTCGGGGTCGATCGATTCGTCGTGATGTCCTCGCTCGCGGCGGCGGAGGAGTTCCCGCGGGATCGCGGTTCGGCGAGTCAGGTCCATCACGCCGCTGTCGAGAAGGCCGTCACCGCTCGCAGTGACAACTGGACCGTGCTGCGACCGGGCACCTTCGCCGACAACCTGCTGTCCTGGGCGCCGTCGATCGCGCATGGCGCCCCGGTGCGGGCACCGTACCTCGCGTCGGCGCAGGCTCCCATCCACGCCGCCGACGTCGCGGATGCGGCCGCGGCAGCTCTCCTGAGCGACGACTGGACCCGCCAGGCGATCGCGTTGAGCGGGCCGGAATCGCTCACCCGACGGGAGCAGATCGCCGCGATCGGCGCCGCGATCGGCGCGGAGATCACGGCGGAGGAGATCACTCCGGAGGAGTTCCGCACGGAGGCCGCGGCGTATGTCCCCGAGCCGGTGATCGCGATGCTGCTGGACTACTGGCGCGACACGGTGACCGAACCTGACCGTGTGCGCTCAGGTGTGCGGGATCTGACCGGCAAGCCCGGACGCACGCTCGCCGAGTGGGCGGCCGAGCACCGGTCTGCGTTCCTGCCCGCGACGACGCCGGCCGCCGGACGCTGACGGTGGTTCACTCCGAGGCGCTGCGCCGGGTGGCGCCGGGCGTCCGCCCGATCACGCGGGTGAACGCCCGGGTGAAAGCGGCCTCCGAGCGGTAGCCCAGTTCGCCGGCGAGCGCGGACACGGTGGTCCGTTCGGTCGTCAGTCGACTGTGGGCCAGCGTCATCCGCCAGCGAGTGACGTAGGCCATCGGTGCGACCCCGACCACCTCGGTGAAACGGGCGCTGAAGGCGGAGCGCGACAGGCTCGCGGAGCGAGCGAGCAGCTCCAGCGTCCACTCGCGTCCGGGGTCGTCGTGGACGGCGTCGAGCGCGGCGCCGATCCGGGGGTCGCGCATCGCGCCGAGCCACCCCGTGCCGGCAGCGTCGTCCTCGGAGAGCCACTGCCGGATCGCCTCGATCACCAGAAGGTCGGCCAGCCGCGTCGCGACCGCATCGCCGCCGACCTGGGGGCGCGTCAGTTCGCCGGCGAGGAGTCTCAGGATGTCGCGCACTCCGGAAGCCAGCGACTGGTCTTCGCCCCGGACGAGCAGGGTTGTCGGGAGGGCCCGCAGCAGCTCCCGGGCGGCCGGCTCATCGAATGAGACGATGCCGCAGAGGAGCTGGGTCCGCGCACCCGTTCCGCCGTGCCGCACGAGCGAGTACTGCGGGGTGAGGTACTCCTGCGGGAGCAGGTCGACGCGTGGACCTTCCTCGATCTCGGGATGGCTGCGCAGCTCATGACCGCGGCCGTGCGGCACCAGGACGAGATCACCGGCACGGACCTCGATCAATTCGCCATCGGAGAGCCGGACCCAGCAGTGTCCGGTGACCACGGTGTGGAAACTGATCGCGTCCGGCAGCACGGGCATCTCTAGTGCCCACGGCGCACCGAGCTCGGCGCGGGAGCAGAACACGCTCCGCATCCGCACGGTGTGCAGGGCGTGCTCGAGCCGGTCCGGGGTGGAGGTCATGGGGTGATTCTGGCAGACCGTTCGCTCCGACGTCCGATCAGCGCGGACGAACGAGCAAGAACTCGAGATGAATGGGCATGGAACATCCGGTCTCGCGTCCGTAGCGTCGGCGTGACAGACGGTGATCAACACCGGCGCCGATCATCCCCAGGAGGAAACCTCATGTTCGTCATCGCAGGAGCAACCGGACGCGTCGGGTCGGCGGTGGCCAGGCGCCTTCTCCAGGAGGGGGCGGAGGTCCGCGTCCTGGTCCGTCGACCCGAGGACGCCGCGCCGTGGCAGGAACGGGGCGCGGAGGTCCGGCAAGCGAACCTCTCCGATCACGATCAGCTGCGGGCCGCTGTGCGGGGGAGCGCGGGATTCTTCGTCCTGCTGCCGTTCGATCTGCGATCGTCCGACCTCGATGCGCATGCCCGGTCGGTGACCGCCGCGGTCGCCGGCGCGGTCTCGGACGAGGCGATTCCCGCGGTGGCCATGCTTTCCTCCGGAGGGGCGGATCGAGCCAGCGGCACCGGCCCGATCCGGGGACTGCACGAGGTGGAGACGGCGCTGCGTGCGACCGGGACACGGCTGACCGCGCTCCGGCCTGGACACTTCCAGGAGAAGGTCACCGACGTGATCACCTACGCGCGGGCGAGCGGCCGGTACCCGATCTTCAGCCGGTTCCCGGATCGGCCGCGGCCGATGGTCGCGACCGCCGACATCGGTGACGCCGCGGCGCAGGCGCTGTTGACGCCCGCGTCGCGGTCGGAGGCCGTGGATGTGCACGGCCCGGAGGTGTCCGAGCTCGACCTGGCGGCGGACCTCGGCACCGCGCTCGGCTGCGAGCTGATGCCCGAGGTGATTCCGGAACCGGCCTGGGCGGAGGTGCTCACCGCGACGGGGCTCTCCGCCCACGCCGCAGAGAGTGTTGCGGAGCTGTACCGCGCGGATGACGCCGGATTGCTCGCGCCGCGGGGCGACCGGGTCATTCAGGCGCAGACGCCAGCGCTGCACACGATTCGGCGGCTGGTCGCGGATCTGACCTCATGAGCGCGGTCGCCGGCGGAGGAGTGGCCACCCTGTTCGTCGCGATCGTCGCCAACGGCCTCCTTGCGGGCATGTTCTTCACGTTCGCGGTGGCGATCAGCCCGGGTTTGCGACGCGTCGACGACGAGGTGTTCGTCGGGACAGTCCGGTCCGTCAATCGCGTGATTCTGCGACCGGCGTTCCTCATGGTGTTCGCGGCGGCCCCGGTGTCGGCGGTGGTGGCCACGGTCCTGGCGGGCGGAGAACCCCTGACGCTCGCCGGGGCGATCGCGGCTCTCGTCTCCTTCGCCGTCACCGCGCTGGGCAACGTTCCCCGCAATCGGGATCTGGATCGTGCGGGAGCCCAGCCGGCGGGGCTGGTCCGCGCCAGGTATGAACGCCCGTGGAACCGCGCGAACGTCGTGCGGACGATCGCGAGTGTCCTCGCGCTTCTGCTCCTGACGGCAGCGGCGGTGCGATGATCACGTTCCGTGAGTGAGGCGCGTGGCGGCGCTCGAAGCCTGTCCCTGTCGATGCTGGGCACCGCAGGGGCCTGGCTGTTCGGGGCTTCGCCGCGCACCGTGGAACCATCGCCGCGCCGCAACCGCCGCCGCGGCCGGACCGAATGAAGCGAGACATCCCATGCAGCTCGAGCTGACCGACCGTGTCGTCATCGTGACGGGAGGCACCAGCGGCATCGGCCTGGCCACCGTCCGCGAGCTGGCCGCCGAAGGGGCTCGGGTGGTGGCGGTCGCTCGTCGTCGTCCAGAGGCGGGCGCCCTACCCGACGGCGTCGATTTCCTCAGAGCGGACCTCGCCAACCCCGCCGTCGCAGCCCCCATGATCGCACAGACGCTGGAGTGGTACGGACGCATCGACGCCCTGGTGAACAACGCCGCGCTGTTCGACACGAGGGACGAGTTCACCTCGATCGAGGACGACCTGTGGCGAGCGACGTTCGAGCTCAACGTGTACGCGCCGGCGCGCTTGGTCCGGGCGGTGATCCCCGCGATGCGGGCGAATGAGGCCGGCGGCAGCATTGTGCATCTGGGGAGCGAAGCCGGACGGATGCCGGATCCATCGATGGCCGCGTACGCGGCGTCCAAGGCGGCGCTGCTGTCGCTGTCGAAGTCGCTCGCGAGCGCATACGGACCGGTGGGCATCCGCTCAAACGTCGTCTCACCCGGTCCGACCCGGACGGCCCTCTTCGACGCGCCCGGGGGCTTCGCGGACCAGTTGTCGGCGCGGTTCGGCAGCGACGCGGACGCCGCCGTCGACCGGTTCATCCGCGAGGAGCGCCGCCTGCCCAGTGGCCGGATCGGACGGCCCGAGGATGTCGCCGGGGTGATCGCGTACCTGGTCTCACCCCGCTCGAGTCAAGTGACCGGGGCAGAGTGGGCCGTTGACGGTGGGGCGCTGCGTCAGCTCTGAGGCCGTGGCATCGCGTCAGGACGAGGCCAGCAGACGCAGCGCGGCCGCTGAGGAGCTGCCCGGCTCCGCGGTGTGCGTGAGGATCCGCTGTCCGTTGCCTTCCGGCAGATGGAGGACCTCGAACCCGAGTGACAGCTCGCCCACCTGGGGGTGGCGGAACCGCTTCACGCCACTGGTGCAGAGGCGCACATCGTGTCCGGCCCACAGTCGCGCGAACTCCGGGCTGTTCATCGACAGCTCGCCGACGAGCTCGGCCAGGCGCAGGTCATCGGCGAACTGCGCCGCGACGTACCGGAGTGAGGCGACGGCTCGGGCGGCCTCCTCATCCCAATCCGCGTAGAGGTCGCGGGTGTGCTCGTCCCGGAACAGCAGCTTCAACTGGTTCGGACGCTCCTGCGGACGGGACGGTGCGTCAAAATCCAGGTGTCCAGCCAGCAGCAGATGTCCGGAGCGGTTCCAGGCGAGGATGTCGTTGAAGCGACCGAGCAGCACGGCCGGGACCTCGCCCATCGCGTGCAACAGCTGCTCCGCACCCGGTTTGGCGATCTCGGGTTGGGACGCGCGCGTGCGGACCGGGGGTGCTGGGTGCGCGAGCGCGTACAGGTGCGCGCGCTCATCCGCGTCCAGTTGCAGGGCACCGGCGAGGGCATCGATGATCGCGTCGGACGCGTTCTGGGATTGCCCCTGTTCCAGTCGGGTGAGGTAGGTCACGGAGACACCCGCCAGCTGCGCGAGCTCCTCGCGCCGCAGCCCGCTCACGCGGCGGCGTCCGTAGGAGGTGACGCCGGCCTGGTCCGGAGTGATCCGATCCCGTCGGGAACGCAGGAACTCACCCAACTCGGTCACGGGCCGATCGGCGTCCACGAGGTTCGGTACTGGCACACCACCATTGTCGTCGACCCGGCGGGACGGTGCCTGACCCTGTGAGTGCCAGGCTCCGCCAGCCCACCTTCACGGGGGATCTGGCTCCCGGTCCGGAGCGGATCGAATCTGGGGAGCATGAGCAGAATCAGCAGCCCGAATCCATCATCCGCGACGGGGATGAACCCGCCGCCGTCCAGCGGCGAGCGGTTCACGCGGACGGAATGGATCGCGATGGCCGTGCTGCTGACGGCGAACTTCACCCTGGCGGTGGACTTCTCGATTCTGAACGTCGCGCTCCCGCACATCGGCCATGAGCTCGGGTTCGCCACCGGCTCGCTGCAGTGGATCGTCACCGCCTTCGCCCTGTGTGCGGCCGGGTTCACCCTGTTCTTCGGGCGGGTCGCCGACCTGTTCGGACGCAAGCGTCTGTTCCTGATCGGCATCGTGCTGCTGGGTGTGTCGTCGTTGGTCGGCGGACTGGCCGGCGACCCGGCCGTGCTGCTGACGGCCCGCGTCGGCCAGGGCATCGCCACCGCGATGGTCACGCCGGCCGCGCTCTCGCTCATGACCACGATGTTCCCGGAGGGGCCCGCCCGCTCGCGGGCACTCGGACTCAACGGCGCACTGATGGCCGCGGGCTTCACTGCCGGTGCCGTCCTCGGCGGTGTGCTGACCGGCACCGTCTCCTGGCGCTGGGCGTTCTTCATCAACGTCGTCGTCGCACTCCTCGTGCTGACGATCGCTCCGTTGGTGCTTCGTGAGCCGGCCAGGGGATCCCGTCCGCGCCTCGACCTGCCCGGTGCGGTCCTCGTGACGCTCGCCCTGGTGGCGCTCGTGTTCGGAATCGACACCGCCGGGCACAGCGGGTGGGCGCATCCGCGCACGTGGGGCCCGCTCGCGGCCGCCGTCATCCTGTTCGCGATCTTCCTGGCGATCGAGTCCCGCACCACCGAACCGCTGATCGCGCCGGCCCTGCTGAGACGTCGGAACATCGCGTGGGGCAACCTCGCCGGGCTCCTGGCCTTCGCGACGGAGACGTCCCTGGTGTTCCTGCTGACGCTTTACCTGCAGGAGGTCCTCGGCTACACGGCGCTGACCGCGGGGTTGGTTCTCGGCGTTCTCGGCGTAGGCACGGTTCTCGGAGGACTTCTCGCGCCGAAGATCATCGGCAGGACGAACGCGCGCACGGCGATCGTGATCGGCTTCGTCGTCCAGGCTGCCGCGACGGTGCCGCTCGCGTTCGTCTCGGACAGTCGCCTCTGGCTGGCGCCGCTGCTGATCCTGACCTTCATCGGTGGTGTCGCGAACCTGGTCGCGATCGTCGGCTACGCCGTCGCTTCCACCTCCGGTGTCCCGCAGCGCCAGCAGGGGCTCGCGACCGGTCTGGTGACCATGAGCCAGCAGGTCGGCATCGCGCTGGGCACCCCGCTGATGTCGGCGATCGCCGTCAGTGTGACGGCGACGACTCTGCTGCCCGGAATCCGGCTCGCGATCGGTGTCAACACCGCTCTCACCCTCGTGGCCGGCCTCCTCGTCGCGCTCCTCCTGAAACGTTCCGACCGCCCGATGCCGTGACGACGGCGTCCGGTGTTCAGGCGATCATGCGCGCGGCTCCACCTCGTCCGGAGTTGATCGCGCGTGCTGCCAGAGCAGGAGAAGGTGACGGCGGAGCGCATCGCGCTGGGTTGTGTCGAGAGGGGCCAGAAGGTCCTCTTCGATGGAACCGGCGGCAACCGCGAGTTCCTTCGCCGCCGCAACCCCGCTGTCGGTGAGTTCGACGGTCCGGCGGCGTCTGTCCGTCGGGTCGTCGGAGCGCGAAATGAGGCCGCGGCGCTCGAGCGGAGTGAGGACCGGGCCCATGTTGCGCGGGTCGACCAGGGTCGCGTCGGCAAGGGCTGTGGCACCCATCGGGCCCGCCGCGAGCAGGGTCAGCAGGATCGCGTGGTGATGGGGGGTCAGATCACGCTGTGCGAGAACGTCCATCCAGGACCGCGTCGCGAGGACACCGAGCTGTGAGATCAGGAATCCTGTTGAGGTCTGGAAAGGGACGTCGGTCGGCATGTCCCACATGATACTTGAAGACAGTCATGGATCATGATACTCATCGTTCATGACTATTATGGTGACCGGCGCGACGAGCGGTATCGGACTGGCGAGCGTGATCGCCCTCGGCCACCGTGGTCGAGACGTGGTCGCGATCGGGCGTTCGGAGGAAACCGTTGCGCGTGCCGTCGAGACGGCCAAAGCGAACGGCGTCACTGGCCGGCTGTCCTCGTACGTCGCTGACCTCGCCCACCGCGATCAGGTCGTCGCTCTGTCTCAAGCCGTCGCCGCCGACCACCAGCGACTCGACGGGCTCGTGATGTGCGCGGCCGTCGTCAACCCGATCCGCGCGGTCACCGATGGCGTGGACACCACGCTGGCGGTCAACCATCTCGCGCCCGTGCTGCTGGCCAGGCTCTTGGATCAGACCGTGAACGTCGGACGAATCGTGCTGTTGTCCTCTTCTCAGCACTCCGCGGCCGGACCGTTCGATCCGGCGGTCTTCGAGTCCGGTTCGCCGGCGTCTGGGATGCGCCGATATGAGGCGACCAAACTGCTGAATCTGCTGTTCGCTGCGGGTCGGATCGAGCACCCGCACCGGGCACCGATGGAGGTGATCGACCCCGGGTTCGTGCGAACCGGCTTGGGCCGCAATGCCCGCGGCGCGTTTCGGCTCCTGCTCACACTCACTCGCCCGCTGCAGGTCAGCCCTGCGGTTCCGGCACGATTGATCGCGGATCGACTTGACGCCGCCGACTTCCGGGACGGCTCGTATCGGGCCGCGAAGGGGCCTGCGAAGAAGGCGGCGAACGCGCGGGATCAGGCAGCCGTTGACCGCGCGTGGGAGTGGACCGAGGACCAGCTCGCGTGACCGGCCTTCCGGGCGGAAGACGAAGGCCCGAGCGGATGCTCGGGCCTTCCTTGGGGTGGCTAACGGGACTTGAACCCGCGACCCCCGCGACCACAACGCGGTGCTCTACCAACTGAGCTATAGCCACCATGTTTCCCGCTCAGCGGGGCAACCTGTCTATTGTGTCACATGTTCTGAGCGAACGATGACACGGCCGCCTGGGACGCCTCGCGCGCCTCCTCGCTGGTCGGACCCGGGTCCGGAACGAACACCGCGCGGCGGTAGTAGTCGAGCTCGCGGATCGACTCCAGGATGTCCGCGAGTGCGCGGTGTCCACCGTCCTTCTCGGGTGCCTGGAAGTACGCACGCGGGTACCAGCGGCGCGAGAGTTCCTTGATGGAGGACACATCCACGTTGCGGTAGTGCAGGAAGTGGTCGACGCGCGGCATGTACTTCGCCAGGAACATCCGGTCCGTGCCGATCGTGCTGCCGGCCAGCGGAGCCTTGCCCTCGAGCGGCACGAAGCGCTGGATGTACTCGAGCGACATCGCTTCCGCCTCGCCGAGGGGAACGCCGTTCGGGATCTCCGCGAGGAGACCCGAGGTACGGTGCATGTTCGTGACGAACGCATTCATGTTCGTCAGAGCCGAATCGTCCGGCTTGATGACGACCTGGAAGCCGGGGTCGAGGATGTTCAACTCGAAATCGGTGATGACGATCGCGATCTCGACGAGCTCATCGACGCCGAGGTCGAGGCCGGTCATCTCGCAGTCGATCCAGACCAGGCGGTCGCTGTCCACAGAGGAAACCATGGCCCCAGTCTACCGACGGGTGCCGACCCTTGACGGTGCTCCGTCCTCGTCCCCCATAGGTGATTCGAACACCTGACCGGCGGATTAGAAGGCCGCTGCTCTATCCACTGAGCTAATGGGGGTCACCCCAAGCGTAACGGCTCGACCTCGGCGGCCGGTCAGAGCCATCGGAGGCACTGGACGGCCTCGGCCATGCTCCAGAATGCGCCCTGTTCCACGAAGGTCCCTGTCGGGACGTGGTAGCGGCGAGCATGGTAGCGGGAGCCCTCCTCGCCGGCGTGCACGGCGATGTGCCCGAGGACGCGGCCGGTCGTCGCCAGGACGCGGAACGTCGTCGCGTTCACGGGGATCAGCCGTTCCGGGCGGGTCTGCGTGGCCGGTGCCGTGGTGATCATCTGCGCCTCCTTCGGGCGTGTCTTCGTCGGTGACGCTACGCGGGGGGACGGACATCGCGGGAACAGAGGCGACGAGCGTAGCGTTGCTGTGCATGCGGACCGACCGCGGCGAAGGAGGACTCATGGAGACGTACGTGCTGGCCGGAGGGTGCTTCTGGTGCCTGGACGCGGCGTACCGCGCGTTGAACGGTGTGTCCGAAGTGGTGTCCGCCTACACCGGTGGAGTGGTCGAGAACCCCAGCTACGAAGCGGTCTGCACGGGTCGCACGGGACACGCGGAGGCGGTGGCGGTCACCTTCGATCCCGACGTCATCCCGCGTGAGGTCATCCTGGACGCGTTCTTCACCATGCACGACCCCCGTCAGCTCAATCGACAGGGGAACGACATCGGCACGCAGTACCGGTCGGCGATGTTCCCCGCCGACGACGGCCAGCGGGAGCTGTTCGAGGCGGCCCGAGATCGCGCGAACGACACGTGGGGTGGAGGAGTCGTCACCACGATCGAGCCTCTCGGCAAGCTCTACCCCGCCGAGGATTACCACCAGGACTTCTTCGCCAAGAACCCGACGCAGGGCTATTGCCTGGCCGTCGCCGTGCCGAAGGTCAACAAGGTTCGCGCCGCGTTCTCGAAGTACCTGCGCTGAGGCTCCCGTTCCTCCCCAGTGCGGGCATCGCCCCTCCTGTTGCCGGCGGCGTCCACGCTGTCCCGCTCGGACCGTGATCGCGTCACGATCATCTGGATCCGGCGTCGCACGGGCACGGCGACGCCGGATCGGGCCGCAGAGGGTCTGCGGAGGAGGGATGGAGATGACGGAGAACATCACAGCGGTCGGCAACGTCGCGTCGGAACCGAAGCAGGGCGTCAGCTCGAAGGGGGACGCCTACACGTCCTTCCGACTGGCCGCCGAATCGCGTCGCCGCAACACGCTCACCGGAGAGTGGGAGGACGGTGATCCGAATTGGTTCACCGTCTTCGCCTACCGAGCGCTCGGCGAGAACACGTACGCGTCCGTGCGCGTCGGCGATCGGGTCGTCGTGAGCGGACGGTTGCGGCTGCAACCGTGGGCGAACGGCGACAAGCAGGGGACATCGGTCAGCATCGCCGCGGACGCACTGGGCCCGGATCTCAAGTGGGGTACGACCACCTTCCGGCGCGTTCGGCGCGGCGGCCCGGTCGACCCGGACTCCGGCTTCAGCGCGGCGGATCCGGAGTCTGAGGGCAGCGTGCCGAATGACACGCCGGTGGCCTTCGCGGCCATGGAAGACCTCCTCGATGTGGAGGATGTCGCTGCGCCGTTCTGAGCTCATGAGGCCGAACGGGCACCGGCCGTCCAGGGAACGGGGGATCGTCCCGTCTAGAGTGGCGGGGGGGCCCGCCGCCCGCCGCCCCCCCACCCCGCCGCACCGACCCCCCCCCCTTTCGCGTCCGCGCCGCTGGCCGGGTGCACGGCGACGCCCGGACCCCCCCCCTCCCCCACCGCCCCCCCCCTCCCCCCGGGGGGGGGGGGTGCCCCCGCGCCCCGCACCCACGCCCCCCCGCCGCCCTGCCCCCCCCGTTTTCCGCTCGGGCGCTGCGGGCGGGTTGCCCGCCGCCGCCGGACCCCGCCACTTCCCTCACGGCCTCTCCGGTCCACTCGGAGTCCACGCCGGACGCCACCGTTCCGGAGACGCCGACCGCGAAGAAGGAACCGGTCGCCTTCGTCCCCGATGGCTCCGCCGAGGACAACCTGCCGATCTTCACTCAGACGGTCAACGCCGTGTGGGGGAGCGCCGACAAGATGCGTGGACGGGCGTACATCGATGCCCTGATCGCCGCGGGGTTCACGGACACGTCCGCGATGCAGCTCACCAGCGACACCACCACGGTCGGGAACGAAGCCGAGACGATGCTGTTCTCCGTGCTCGTGAAGGGCAAGTGCCTGGTCGGCCAGGTCGGCCAGGCGACCGGAAACCCGGTCACGGAGGTGGCGGCGCCCCTCGGCGACGGGGTCTGCCTCCTGGGCAAGACCGTCCCCGTCCAGTGACCTGCTGACGGTCTCCGGGCCCCGCGAGCGTTTCGCCCTCTCGTCCCGGCGCGGCCGATCGACCGCGACGCCGTCGACCCGATGCGTGCGGGCGCCACGGACGCTGCCCGTGCACGCCCGCCACCCCGCTTCGGCGCCCGCAGGCCCGGTAGGCTGGTGGGGACATCACGGGAGGTGCTCGCCGCGCGCGGCCGGAGCCCGACATCATCCGCGCTGACCCGTGGGCGCGAAGACGACACATTCAAGGACGTGGGAGCCGCATGGCTGAATACATCTACCAGATGGTGCGAGCACGCAAGAAGGTGGGCGACAAGCTCATCCTCGACGACGTGACGATGGCCTTCCTGCCGGGCGCGAAGATCGGCATGGTCGGCCCGAACGGCGCCGGTAAGTCGACGATCCTGAAGATCATGGCGGGACTGGACGCACCGTCCAACGGAGACGCCACACTCACGCCCGGCTTCTCTGTCGGCATCCTGATGCAGGAGCCCGAGCTCGACGAGTCCAAGACGGTGCTGGAGAACATCCAGGACGGTCTGCCGGTCAAGGCCAAGCTGGACCGCTTCAACGAGATCTCCGCGCTGATGGCCGAGCCGGATGCCGATTTCGATGCTCTGCTGGCCGAGATGGGCACGCTGCAGGAGGACATCGACGCGGCCGACGGCTGGGACCTGGACTCCCAGCTCGAGCAGGCGATGGACGCCCTGCGCACCCCGCCGGCGGACGCCGCGATCGCCCCGCTGTCCGGTGGTGAGAAGCGCCGCGTGGCGCTGGCCAAGCTGCTGCTGCAGAAGCCCGACCTCCTTCTGCTCGACGAGCCCACCAACCACCTGGACGCGGAGAGCGTGCAGTGGCTGGAGCAGCACCTGCAGTCCTACAAGGGTGCCGTCATCGCGATCACCCACGACCGGTACTTCCTGGACCACGTCGCCGAGTGGATCGCCGAGGTCGACCGCGGCCGGCTGTATCCGTATGAGGGCAACTACTCGACCTACCTCGAGAAGAAGCAGGAGCGCCTGGACATCCAGGGCAAGAAGGACGCCAAGCTCGCCAAGCGCCTGAAGGACGAACTCGACTGGGTCCGCTCCAGCGCGAAGGGCCGCCAGACCAAGTCGAAGGCGCGCCTGGCCCGCTACGAGGAGATGGCCGCCGAGGCCGAGCGCACGCGGAAGCTGGACTTCGAGGAGATCCAGATCCCCGCCGGTCCGCGCCTGGGCTCGATCGTCATCGAGGCGAAGAAGCTGCAGAAGGGCTTCGACGGCCGCTCGCTCATCGACGGCCTGAGCTTCAGCCTGCCGCCGAACGGCATCGTCGGTGTCATCGGTCCGAACGGTGTCGGTAAGACCACGCTGTTCAAGACGATCGTCGGCCTCGAGCCGCTCGACGGTGGCGATCTGAAGATCGGTGAGACGGTCAAGATCAGCTACGTCGACCAGAGCCGCGCGAACATCGACCCGAACAAGACACTGTGGGAGGTCGTCTCCGACGGCCTGGACATCATCACGGTCGGCAAGACCGAGATCCCGTCGCGTGCGTACGTGTCGAAGTTCGGCTTCAAGGGTCCGGACCAGCAGAAGAAGGCCGGTGTGCTCTCCGGTGGTGAGCGCAACCGGCTGAACCTGGCGCTGACGCTCAAGGAGGGCGGCAACCTTCTGCTGCTCGACGAGCCGACCAACGACCTGGACGTCGAGACCCTGTCCAGCCTGGAGAACGCTCTTCTGGAGTTCCCCGGTTGCGCTGTGGTCATCACCCACGACCGGTGGTTCCTGGACCGCATCGCAACGCACATCCTGGCCTACGAAGGCACCGAGGAGAACCCGGACCAGTGGCACTGGTTCGAGGGCAACTTCGAAGCCTATGAGGAGAACAAGATCGTGCGCATGGGCCCCGAGGCGGCCCGCCCGCACCGCACCACGCACCGCAAGCTGACCCGTGACTGACACCCGTCGCCTGCACGTTCCCATCCACCTGCGGTGGGGGGACCTCGACGCGTTCAACCACGTCAACAACACCTCGATGCTGAAGCTCCTGGAAGAGGTTCGTGTTCGCGCGTTCTGGCTTCCGGGCCCCGGGGAGGAGGCGCCGGACACGGCGGTCCTCGCCGCCAGCCTCGACGTCGGCGTGCTGACGCTGGTCGCTCGGCAGGAGATCGAGTACCTCGCGCCGGTGCCGTACCGGCGCAATCCGCTCGATGTGCAGTTGTGGTTCGCCAAGCTCGGCGGCTCGAGCATGGACATCTGCTACGAGGTGTGGAGCCCCGTCGAGGAGCCGGGCGAGCCCGTGCTGTACGCTCGCGCGACCTCGGTCATCGTGATGGCCGACGCCGTCACCGGCCGCCCGGTGCGACTGACCGACGAGCAGCGCGCCGCCTGGTCGCCGTACCTCGGCGAGCCGGTCGCCTACACGCACCGCCGCTGAGACGACGCGAAGCCCTCCGGAACCGCGTTCCGGAGGGCTTCGCGTGCCCGCGAGACACCCGGGCACGGCCGAGACTCCGCGCATTGCGGGGTTTCTCGGACGTGCCTGGGTGTCTCGCGGAGGAAGTGAGTCAGGCGAAGTCGGTGGGGTCGGGGACGCGGATCATGATCTCCTGGGCCACGGTCGCCACCAGCACGCCGTCGCGGGTGAACATGCGCGCGGTCGACAGACCCCGCCCACCGCGGGCGCTGGGGGAGTCCTGGACGTAGAGCAGCCAGTCATCGACGCGGGCGTCCCGGTGCCACCACATGGCGTGATCGAGGCTGGCCACCCGCAACCCCGGCGAGAGCCAGGAAACGCCGTGCGCCCGCAGGACGGCGTCCTGAATGGTCATGTCGCTCATGAACGCCAGGGTCGCTCGGTGCAACCACGGGTCATCCGGCAACGGACGCCGAATCCGCATCCACACGACATTGTGGGCGTCGGTGCTCTCGGCGGGGTGGAGGTGCACGGAGCCGTACGGGTACCGCGTCTCGATCGGGTGCTGCGTGAAGAACTCGGCGCGTGCCGCCGCATCGGGCAGATTCCGGACGGCCTCGAACGCGTCCGGGAGCGTCTCCGGCGCGGGGATGCCCGCCGGCATGGTCTCCTGATGGTCCAGACCTGGTCCGGCGTCCTGGAACGACGCGATCATCGAGAAGATCGGCTGGCCGCCCTGATAGGCCTGGGCGCGGCGGGTGGAGAAGGATCGCCCGTCGTGGATGCGATCCACGGACAACGTGAGTCCGCGGTTCGCATCGCCGGGACGCAGGAAGTAGCCGTGCATCGAGTGCACCACGCGTCCCTCCTCGACCGTGCGGGACGCGGCCACCACGGACTGCGCGAGCACCTGTCCGCCGAAGATTCGCCCGGTGGGCATCGGAAGTGACCGTCCGGTGAAGATGTCCTCGGTCGTGCGCGCCTCGGTGGCATCCAGATCGAGGACGTCGACCATCGCGTCCACCTTGTCCATGTCGGACGACTGACTCATGGCACCTCCAGCGGACCGGCGGTCGGCCCGCTGGCTAGTCTAGGAGGATGCCCGCCTCGCTTCTGCTCACCGACACCGACACCGCGCGCGACGTGCTGACCTTCGCCGGACGTGCCGCTCGGGCGGGTGCCGACGCGGTCCGTCTGCAGGCCGAACACGGGGTACTGCGGGTGACGGCGGCCACCCTCTCGCCGAACGGGCTGCTCGATGCGACCCCGACGGTCCTGGCGATGCGCGTGGTGGGTGCGGACCCGGAACTCGTCTGCGACTTCGCGGTCGTGCCGGACGGACTCACTGCGGACGCGCTGACCCCCGGAGCGGTCACCCTGCCCGACACCGCGGTGTCCCCGGCCTGGACCGGCGTCGCACCGCCGCAGAGCGGATGGGAGGCCCTCGGCGAGATCCCCGCATCCGTCCTGCAGCTGATCGCCGCGGACGGCATCGCAGCCGTCGCCGACACCGTACCCACGGACGCGGGGGAGGACATCGTTCGTGCGGTGCGCGCGCGCGTCTGGGGTCCGCTGGACGAGCGGGTCCTGGACGCACCGCGTGGCGTCGCCTTCACCGCCGACGCGTTCGGATTCCTCCGCGGGGACGAAACGGTCGCGGTGTTCCGGGCCGAGCGGTGGATGCGTTTCTCACTGCGGCGCGGCCATGTCCTCAGCCGCGGCCCGGCGCGCGTCGGACTCACACCGGTGCGTGCCACCGGCGCCGTCTGACGCGGCTCAGCGGCTCGCGCCGCGTCCGGCCTGCCGTCCGCTGAACAGGCACCCGCCGAGGAACGTGCCCTCCAGCGCCCGGTAGCCGTGCACGCCGCCTCCGCCGAACCCGCTCGCCTCACCGCACGCGAACAGCCCGGGAATCGGCTCGCCGGACGCGGACAGCGCCCGACCGTCCAGGTCCGTCTCGATGCCGCCGAGGGACTTCCGGGTCAGCACGTGCAGTTTGACGGCGATCAGGGGGCCGGCCGCCGGATCCTGCAGGCGGTGGGGTGCGGCCGTGCGGATGAGCTTGTCGCCACGATAGGCGCGCGCGGATCGGAGCATCGCGATCTGCGCGTCCTTGGTGAAGTCATTGGTGATCTCTCGGTCCCGGGCTTCGACCTCGCGGATGACGTTCTCGCGATCCAGGAGCTCCCCACCGGGAAGCGCCTGCATCTCGTCCAGCAGAACGTTGAGCGTGTCGGCGTGGACGAAGTCCTCGCCCTGATCCAGGAACGCCTGCACCGGCTCCGTCGGGCCCTTCGCGAGGCGGGACTTCAGGAGCAGCGACACGTCCTTGCCGGTCAGATCCGGATTCTGCTCGCTCCCGGACAGGGCGAACTCCTTCTCGATGATCTTCCGCGTCAGGATGAACCACGAGTGATCGTGCCCGGTCGCCCGCAGATGGGCGAGGGTACCGAGGGTGTCGAAACCGGGGAAGAGGGGGACCGGCAGACGATGCCCGGTGGCATCGAGCCACAGCGAGGACGGACCGGGCAGGATGCGGATGCCGTGCCCGGGCCAGACCGGATCCCAGTTGCGGATGCCCTCGACGTAGTGCCACATGCGGTCCTCGTTGATCAGCCGTGCGCCGGCGGACGCGCTCACACCGAGCATCGAACCGTCGACGTACGCCGGCACGCCGGTGAGCATGCTCGTCGGGGCGGTGCCAAGGCGAGACGGCCAGTTCGCCCGCACGAGGTCGTGGTTGCCCCCGATCCCACCGGACGCGACGATGACGGCACCCGCCTCTACCTGCCACTGGCCGGCGACATCGCGATTCGAGGCCTCGCCGCGTTCCGCGCCGGACTCGATCAGCACATCCCCGCGCGCTCCGGTCACGGCCCCATCCGTGACGATGAGCTCCGTGACGCGGTGCCGCGGCAGAACGGTGAGCGTCCCGGCCTCCTCCGCGGCTTCCACGGCGGCTTGGAAGGGAGCGACGATGCCCGGTCCGGTGCCCCACGTGATGTGGAATCGCGGAACGGAGTTGCCCGGCCCGATCGCGCCGTACCCGCCGCGCTCGGCCCATCCGACGACCGGGAAGAAGCCGACACCCAGTTCGCGCAACCAGGCGCGCTTGCCCTCCGCCGCCCACTGCAGGTAGGCCTCCGCCCACGCCCGCGGCCAGCGATCCTCCTCTCGATCGAACCCCGCATTGCCGAACCAGTCCTGGCGAGCGAGGTCGAGGTCATCCGTGATGCCCATGCGGCGCTGCTCCGGAGAGTCGATGAGGAAGAGCCCGCCGAAGGACCACCAGGCCTGCCCGCCGAGGTTGGTCCGCGGCTCCTGGTCGACGATGACCACCTGTTTGCCCGCCAGGACCGCCTCGCGCGCGGCGACGAGTCCGGACAGGCCCCAGCCGATCACGAGGACATCGGTGGACCGGGAGGTGGTGGGGGGCATCTCGACTCCTTCGTCGTGGGGCTTTCCGATGACGCTATCCGGTCTGCGCCGACGCGACACGACGACGCACCCGATCGCCGCGAGAGGGTGCACCGGCCGTAGGGTGGGAGACGGCCGTTTCGCAGACCCCGCGGGCGGTGACCGCTCACGAGGCAGGGAGAATGCGCGGCGATGAAGGCGCTGTTCAAGAGCGAGGCCGGACCGGGCTTCGAGTACGTCGATCGACCGGAGCCGGAGGTGGGGCCGGCGGATGTCAAGATCCGCGTGCTGCGCACCGGAATCTGCGGCACCGACCTGCACATCGAACGCTGGGATGACTGGGCGGCGGGCAATGTGCCCACCCCGATCATCCCGGGCCACGAGTTCAGCGGCGAGGTCGTCGAGGTCGGCCCGCTCGTGCACGATGTCAGCGTCGGCGATCTGGTCTCCGGCGAGGGTCACATCGTCTGCGGCATGTGCCGCAACTGCCGTGCCGGCCGGGCGCAGATGTGCATCCGGACGAAGGGTGTGGGTGTGCAGCGCGACGGCGCGTTCGCGGAGTACATCGTCATCCCGGGCCGGAACGTGTGGGTGCATCAGACCCCGATCGATCCGGACGTCGCGGCGATCTTCGACCCGTTCGGCAACGCCGTCCACACCGCGCTGAAGTTCGGCGTCGTCGGCGAGGACGTGCTGGTCACCGGGTGCGGACCCATCGGTCTGATGGCGATCGCGGTGGCGCGTCACGTCGGCGCGCGCTTCATCGTGGCGACGGACGTTTCCGCCCCACGCCTCGAGATGGCGCGGCGGATGGGCGCGGACGCCGTCGTGGACGTCTCGGCCGGCCGCGTCGCGGACGTGCAGCGCGAGCTCGGCATGCGGGAGGGATTCGACGTCGGCTTTGAGATGTCCGGCTCCCCGGCGGCGCTGCCGGAGATGATCGAGAACATGAACCACGGCGGGCGCATCGCGATGCTGGGGCTGCCCGCGGCGCCGTTCCCGGTGGACTGGGGCAAGGTGGTCACGCACATGCTCACCCTGAGCGGGATCTACGGCCGCGAGATGTTCGAGACGTGGAACTCCATGAGCGCGATGCTGCAGTCCTCGGACACGCTGCGAGACCGGCTCGGGGAGATCATCTCCGACCGCTACCCGGCGCGCGAGTGGCGCGCGGCGTTCGATGCGGCCGCCTCCGGTGGCGTGGGCAAGGTCATCATCGACTGGACGGAGATCTGAGATGTACACGGGTGTGAAGGAGCAGTTCCAGGCGGAGCTCGACGAGATCGAGGCGGCCGGACTGACCAAGCATGAGCGCGGCATCGCCGGTCCGCAGGGGTCGGAGGTCCGCGTCGGCGATGCCGACGTGCTGAACTTCTGCGCGAACAACTACCTCGGCCTCGCCGATGACCCGCGCATCGTGGCCGCGGCCCACCGCGGGCTCGACGAGTGGGGCTACGGCCTGGCCAGCGTGCGCTTCATCTGTGGCACGCAGGAGCAGCACCTGGCTCTCGAGCAGCGGCTGTCCGCTTTCCTCGGCTACGAGGACGCGATCCTGTTCTCGTCGTGCTTCGACGCCAACGGCGGGGTCTTCGAGACCCTGTTCGGCGCGGACGACGCGATCATCTCCGACGAGCTGAACCACGCCTCGATCATCGACGGCATCCGCCTGTCCAAGGCCGCGCGCCACCGTTATCACAACCGCGACATGGCGGACCTCGAGGCGAAGCTGGTGGAGACCGCCGGCGCGCGGCGCCGCGTGATCGTCACCGACGGCGTGTTCTCGATGGACGGCTACATCGCCCCGCTCGCGGAGATCTGCGACCTGGCTGAGAAGTACGACGCGCTGGTGTTCGTCGATGACTCGCACGCGGTCGGCTTCGTCGGCGAGAACGGCCGCGGCACGCCCGAGCTGTGTGGCGTCGAGGGCCGGGTGGACATCACCACGGGCACGTTCGGCAAGGCCCTCGGTGGGGCATCCGGCGGCTACGTCGCCGCGCACGGCGAGATCGTTGATCTGCTGCGCCAGCGCGCCCGTCCGTACCTGTTCTCCAACACCCTCGCGCCGGCCATCGTCGCGGGCACCATCGAAGCGCTGGAGCTGCTGGCGGCCTCCGGCGAGCTGCGCGAACGTCTGCGGGAGAACGCGGCACTGTTCCGGCGGCTGATGACGGACGCCGGATTCGAGCTGCTGCCGGGCGAACACCCCATCATCCCGGTGATGTTCGGCGATGCCCGGCTGACGGCGAACATCGCCGCGGAGCTGCAGACCCGCGGGGTCTACGTCACCGCGTTCAGCTTCCCGGTGGTGCCGCGCGAGCAGGCGCGCATCCGCGTGCAGCTGTCCGCCGCGCACAAGTCGGACGAGATCGAGCGCTGCGTCGCGGCGTTCGTCGCAGCCCGGGACACCGTCACCGCCTGACCCGTCGGCGCTGTCGGCCGCGTCGCCGCTCATCCACCGGACCGGTGGCGACGCGGGCGGGTCAGAGCGCGGGTCGGCCGCCGGCGGCCGGGCCGATTCCGCTCGGCTCGAAGGTGTTCACCATGGCGTGGGCGGCGCGGTCGAGGTAATCCCACAGGGTCGCCTCGTGAATCGGGGAGAGCTGCAGAGCGTCCACGGCGGCGCGCATGTGCGCGAGCCACCGGTCGCGAGCGTCCGGGTCGACATGGAAGGGCATGTGCCGCATCCGCAGACGCGGATGGCCGCGCTGCTCGGAGTACGTCGACGGGCCGCCCCAGTACTGCTCGAGGAACATGGTCAGGCGCTCGTGCGCTCCGGCCATGTCCTCATCCGGGTACATCGGCTTGAGCACCGGGTCCGCGGCGACGCCGGCGTAGAACACGTCGACCAGACGGACGAACGTGTCGTGTCCGCCGATCTGCTCGTAGAAGCTGGGGGCGTCGGTCATGACTGGTCCTTCTCGCCGGACTCGGGTTTGTTCTTCTTCTTCGGTGTCTTCTGCCCGGTGGGCGACGGTTTCGTGACGGGGCGAGCGTCATCCTCCGGCGTCACCGGGATCGCGGTCGGTCCGGCGACGGTCCGCGCCCGCCAGGTGGGCCGCTTCGGCGTCGAGACCACCGGTTGCGTCGCCGTGCGCGGCGGGTTGGCCCCGCGCACGCGGAAGGCCCCCTCGCTGCCGGTCAGCTCCACGGAGATGAGGTTCGCCACCGGCATGTCCGTGGCCTGGAACGCGCGCTTCAGACGCGTTCGGAGTTCCTGAGCGACGTCGTCGCGTGAGGTGGAGCGCGTCCGCATGACCGCGCGCAGCACCATCGTGTCGTCGGTCACGGCCTCCAGGCCCCACGTCTCCGGTTTGCCGACGATGCGCGAGCGCCACTTCGGGTCCTGGGCGAAGGAGGTGAGTGCCCCCTGGAGCACCGCGTCGGCGGCGTCCACGTCGGCGGCGGCCGGAACGGACACGTCCACGATGACCCGGGACCAGCCCTGCGACATGTTGCCGATGCGGAGGATCTCGCCGTTGCGGACATACCAGAGCGTGCCGTTCACATCGCGCACGTGCGTGACTCGCACGCTGACGTACTCCACGATGCCGGTGGCGAGACCGAGGTCGACGACGTCGCCGATGCCGACCTGGTCCTCGACCACGATGAAGATGCCGTTCAGGACGTCCTTGACGATGTTCTGCGCGCCGAAACCGAGGCCGGCGCCGACGGCGGCGGTGATGAGCGTCAGGGAACCGAGGATGTCCTGGTTGAGCACCTGGACGGACAGCACGCCGGCAACGATCACAAGGGTGATGTTCACCACGTTCTGCAGGATGGACCCCAGGGTCCGCGTGCGCTGGACGAGGCGCGCGGCTGCGAGCGGGGAGCGGTCGAGGGCCTGCGTGTCCTCGACGTTCGCCTTGTGCTTCGCCCCCAGCACGATGCGGTTGACGATGCGGCGGATGACGAACCGGAGACCCCCGGCGATGAGGAAGCAGATCACGATGATGCTCGCGACCGACAGCAGGTTCAGGCCGGTCTGCAGCAGGAACCTCAGCACGCTGTCCCATGACGGCGGTGTCCAGTCGGGGAGGGGGGAAGTCGCGGTGAGGAGCACCGTCCCATCCTACGAGGGGCGACCTTCGCGTCCGGTGGACCCTCCACCGCACGGCGAAGGCGGGACGCCACTGCGCCCCGCCTCCGTGGATTCGTGACGCTCAGGCGTCGCGCGTCTTCAGGACCACGTATCCGGCGGCGAGTCCGGCGACCGCCCATCCGGCGATCGCGAGACCGCCACGCAACTGCGCGTCCCCCGTGTTCTGCACGAAGTCGGATCCGGCATTCATCGGCAGGTAGTTGGCGACGGTCTGGATCCAGTCGAGGTTCGGGACCATACCGAGCATGCTCGCCACGATCGGGAGCACGAACACGATGCCCGCGACGATCGCGAGCGAACCCGCGCCGCTGCGAACCGCGAATCCGACCCCGAGGCCGAGCAGGGCGAGACCCGCGAGGTAGAGCGCGTTCCAGATGTAGGGGAGCACGGCGGTGGCCGGGTCGCTGAGGTCCAGACCGGCATCGACACCGCCGAAGATCGGCAGCGTCACCGCGAGGGCGACGAGGTTGGTGATCAGGCTCAGTGCCACGACGAAACCGAAGACGGACAGCGCCTTCGCGAGGAACGCGCGGGTGCGATCCGGGGCGGCCGTGAGGGTCGAACGGATCATGCCGGTGGAGTACTCACCGGTGACGAAGATGGTGCCGAGGATGCAGGCCAGCAGCACCGTGAACATGGACGGGAGTGTGACGGCCGACGCGATGCTTCCGTTCGCGCTCTCCGGCGAGACCAGGTCGTTCGAGGTCAGTTGCAGGGCCACCAGCACGCTGATTCCCACACTGAGCGCGAAAACGATGGCGGCGGACCACCAGGTGGAGCGCAGCGTGACCAGCTTGATCCACTCGGAGCGGACCTCGTGACCGAGGGTCAGTCGATAGGGTGACGCGGTGCGCGTGGCCGGGGTGGCCGGAGTCGTGGTGGCGGCCGGGGCGGGAGCGGTTGCGGTGGTCACTTCATGTCCTTCGTCTTGTACTCGACGGCGTCGCCGGTGAGGGCCATGTACGCCTCTTCCAGCGACCCCGTGCGCGTGGTGAGCTGGTGCACGGTGATCCCGGACGCCGCGGCGATGTCGCCGACGTGTGCCGCGGGGGCGCCGGAGACGATGAGCTCGTCCGGGGCGGTGGTGGCGACGGTGACGGTGTCCGAACGGAGGGCGGATGCGAGCTCGGCCGCCCGGGGCGAGCGGACGAGCACGTCTTCGCGGGTCCACTGCGAGACCAGCTGCGGCAGGGGCGCATCGGCGAGGACGCGACCCTTGCCGAGCACGATCAGGTGGTCGGCGGTCTGCGCCATCTCGCTCATCAGGTGGCTGGAGAGCAGCACCGTGCGGCCCGAGGCGGCGTAGGAGCGGACGAACTCGCGCACCCAGCGCACGCCCTCCGGGTCCAGGCCGTTCACGGGCTCGTCGAGGATCAGGGTCTGCGGGTCGCCGAGCAGTGCGGCCGCGATGCCGAGCCGCTGTCCCATGCCGAGGGAGAATCCGCCGGCGCGCTTACGGGCGACCGCGGTGAGACCGGTGATCTCCAGCACCTCGTCGACGCGACGGGCCGGGATGCCATGGCTGGCGGCCATGGCTCGGAGGTGGTTGCGGGCGGTGCGCCCCGAGTGGACGGCCTTGGCATCCAGCAGCACGCCGACTTCAGTCAGTGGAGAGCCCGAGCGGGCGTAGGAGTGTCCGCCGACGGTCACGGTGCCCGAGGTCGGATCATCCAGCCCCACGATCATGCGCATGGTGGTGGACTTGCCGGCGCCGTTCGGGCCGAGGAAGCCGGTGACCGCGCCCGGACGCACCTGGAAGGAGACATCGGTGACGGCTGCGCGGGCACCGTACCGCTTGGTGAGGTTCTCTGCGACGATCATGTGCTTCACGCTACGGATGACCCACACGGGGCCACATCGTCCGGGCGGACGACGTGGCCCCGTGTGGGTCATCCGAGAGGATGATCTCTGCGGACGGTGGCGGTGGAACCCGTCTGGTCAGGCGTCGCGCTTGGCGAGCGAGATCGCTCCGAGAACGCAGCTGACCACAGCCCACCCGACGAGGACGAGCCCGCCGTGAAGGCGCGCAGTCGCATCGCCGAGCATGAAGTCGTTGCCCGCGGTCATGGGCAGCATCCGCATGAATTCGGACACCCAGTCCACGTCCTGAAGCGACGGGATGACGCCCGGGATCATCGGAATGACGAAGATGATCGTCACGACGACCGCGATGGCTCCGGTCGCGTTCCGCATGCAGTAGCCGACGCCGACGCCGAGCGCACTGACGAGGGCCAGGTAGACGGCGCCGTTGACGTACGGCAGGATCGCGGTCTCCGGCTGGGAGAAGTCGATGACGATTCCGGCGTCCTTCCCGATGAACGACGCGACGATCACCGAGATCAGCGACGTGGTCAGGGACACGGTGAGGACGAACAGTGCGGCCACGACCACCTTGGCGATGAGGCTGCGAATGCGATCGGGGGCCGCGGTGAGCGTCGAGCGGATCATGCCGGTGGAGTACTCGCCGGTGACGAGCATGGTGCCGATCATCGAGGCGAGCAGGACCGTGAACATCGCCGGCATGACCGCTCCGCGTGCGAACACGAGGTTGTCGGGTGTCTCCAGCTCTGCTCCGAGGCCTGCCATGTCCGAGGTGTACAGCGCCGCGATCGCCACGGTCGAGACGATCACGATGGCGGCGGACCACCAGGGCGAGCGCAGCGTGGTGAGCTTGATGGCCTCGCTGCGGATCAGATGGGGCAGAGTGACGCGTCGGCGACTTCCGCCGTTCGATGCCCGCGTGCGGGGGGCCATGGGGGCCGTGCGTGTGAGTGAGCTCGCCATCATGCCACCTGCTTCGTCTTGTATTCGACCGTGTCTCCGGTGAGGGCCATGTACGCCTCTTCCAGCGAGCCCGTGCGCGTGGCCAGCTGGTGGAGCGGAATGCCCGCGGCGGCGGCTCGGTCACTGATCCACGACGCCGGTGCGCCCACGATGACGAGCTCGTCGGGTCCGCCGGCCTCGACGGAGACCACGTCCGAACGCAGCACGCCGGCCAGCTCCGCGGCGCGCGGCGAACGCACGAGCACCTCTTCGCGCGTCCAGTCGCGGACGATGTCCGACAGCGGCGCGTCGGCGATGAGTCGGCCGCGACCGAGGACGAGAAGGTGATCGGCGGTGAGGGCCATCTCGCTCATCAGGTGGCTGGAGAGCAGAACGGTCCGTCCGAGGGCGGCGTACGAGCGGACGAGGTCGCGCACCCAGCGGACGCCCTCCGGGTCCAGGCCGTTGACCGGTTCGTCGAGGATCAGGACGTCCGGGTCGCCCAGCAGCGCCGAGGCGATGCCGAGTCGCTGACCCATGCCGAGCGAGAAGCGGCCGGCGCGCTTGCGGGCGACCGAGGTCAGCCCGGTGAGGTCGAGGACCTCGTCCACACGTGAGATGGGGATGCCGTGAGTGGCCGCCATGGCGCGCAGGTGGTTGCGCGCCGTGCGGCCGGTGTGGACGGCCTTCGCGTCGAGCATGATGCCGACGTGCGTCAACGGTGACGCCAGCGATGCGTACCGGTGGCCGCCGACCGTCGCGGAACCGCTGGTCGGACGATCCAATCCCACGATCATCCGCATGGTCGTGGACTTTCCGGCACCATTCGGGCCGAGGAATCCGGTGACGATGCCGGGGCGCACGGAGAAGCTGACGTCGGAGACAGCGAGGCGGTCTCCATACCTCTTGGTGAGGTTCTGAACGGTGATCATGAGACCACGCTATGCAGAGGAAGGGATGTTCTTCGGGCGCCTCAGGGGGCTTTCGGGGTACGGTCCGGGTCATCCCCGACCGTGCCCCCAGGCGCGTCCCGGGCGCATCCGAAGCCGCAACGCGAAACACCCATACGAGTCCGAGGAACCCCGCGATGCGGGGTGTTCGGGACGCGTATGGGTGTTTCGTGGACGGGCGGGAGGTTACTCGGCGTCACGCTCCTGCGCGGCCAGGGCGCGCTCGACGACGGCGAGGCTTTCGGCGACGGTGCGGCGCAGCGCGGGAGCCGCGTCCGGGTTCGCGGACAGCCAGGCGCGCGTGGCGTCCCGCAGGTCGTGGTTCGCCAGCCCGGACGGGTACAGGCCGGTGGCGAGGTAGTCCGCGATCTGGAAGGTGCGGGACTCCCAGATCGAGGAGATCCGGTCGAAGTACTGCGGGACGAAGGCGGTCAGGTCGGAGATCGTCGCCGGATGCGTCAGGCCTGCAGCCGCGGACCGGACGATCGTGTTCGGCAGGTCGCTGCGCTCCACGAGGGAGTCCCAGGCCTTCTGCTTGGCCTCCCGGCCGGGCAGCGCGGCACGCGCCTGCGCGGCGAACTCGCCGCCCTTGGCGGTGTTGTCCTCGGCGAGGGCGGCGTCGATGGCAGCCTCGTCCACGACGCCGCCGGCTGCGAGGGCCACGAGCAGCTGCCAGGACAGGTCGGTGTCGATCTCGAGTCCGTCCAGGACGATCTCACCGTCGCGGAGCTGACGCGCACGCTCGACCTGCTCCGGCGTGGACGCCGACGAGGCCAGCGCCTGTGCGAACTGCAGCTGGTTGTCGCTGCCGGCCGCCGCGGCCTGAGCCAGCTCCCAGACGCCGTCGGCCACGCGGGCACGCGCTGCGTCCCGGGCCTCCGGAGCGACGTACGTGTTCGCCGCCTGCTGCACCTGAGCGAGCGTCGTGCGCACCGTCGTCGACTCGGTCTCGTTGCCGATGTTTCCCAGCACGAGCTCGATGTAGTCGGTGGCGGCGGTCTCGGCGTCGCGGGTCTGATCCCAGGCCGCGCCCCAGACCAGCGAGCGCGCGAGGGGGTCGGAGATGTCGGACAGGTGCTCGATCGCGGTGCGCAACGACACCTCGTCCAGGCGGATCTTCGCGTAGGCGAGGTCGTTGTCGTTCAGCAGCACCAGGTCGGGGCGCTTGCGACCCTTCAGCTCCGGCACGTCGGTGCGGTCGCCGTCGACGTCCAGCTCCAGGTAGTGGCTGCGCGTGAGCGCACCGTCGACGAGATCGTAGAAGCCGACACCGAGGCGGTGCGGACGGATCGTGGGATAGTCCGCCGGGGCCGTCTGGGTGATCGCGAAGCGGGTGATCTTGCCGTCCACATCGGTGTCCACGACCGGTGACAGGGTGTTCACGCCCGCGGTCTCCAGCCACTTCTTCGACCAGGTGGACAGGTCGCGGCCGCTTGCGGCCTCCAGTTCGACGAGCAGGTCGCTGAGCTCGGTGTTCGAGTAGGCGTGCTTCTTGAAGTACGCGGCGACGCCGGCGAAGAACTCCTCGATGCCGACCCACGCGGTCAGCTGCTTGAGGACCGAGCCACCCTTGGCGTAGGTGATGCCGTCGAAGTTGACCTGCACGTCCTCGAGGTCATTGATCTCGGCGACGATCGGGTGGGTGGACGGGAGCTGGTCCTGACGGTAGGCCCAGGTCTTCTCCATCGCGTTGAAGGTGGTCCAGGCCGCCTTCCACTCGGTGGCTTCGGCGGTGGCGATCGTGGATGCCCACTCGGCGAACGACTCGTTCAGCCAGAGGTCGTTCCACCACTTCATGGTGACGAGGTCACCGAACCACATGTGCGCGAGCTCGTGCAGGATCGTGACGACGCGACGCTCCTTGATCGCGTCGGTGACCTTGCTGCGGAAGACGTAGGTCTCGGTGAAGGTGACCGCGCCGATGTTCTCCATGGCGCCGGCGTTGAACTCCGGGACGAACAGCTGGTCGTACTTGGCGAAGGGGTACGGGTAGTCGAACTTCTCGGCGTAGTAGGCGAAGCCCTCGCGCGTCTTGTCGAAGATGTAGTCCGCGTCCATGTACTGCCACAGGCTCTTGCGGGCGAAGATGCCGAGCGGAATGACGCGGCCGTCGGCGTTGGTCAGCTCCGAGTGGGTGGACTCGTACGGTCCGGCGATGAGGGCCGTGATGTAGGAGGACATCTTCGGCGTGGCCTCGAACGCCCAGGTCGCGACACCCTCACCGGCCGGGATCGGGTCGGGTGTGGGGGAGTTGGAGACGACCTTCCAGTGCGCGGGAGCGGTCACGGTGAAGGTGAACTCGGCCTTGAGGTCGGGCTGCTCGAACACGGCGAACATGCGGCGCGAGTCCGGGACCTCGAACTGTGAGTAGAGGTACACCTCGTCATCCACCGGGTCAACGAAGCGGTGCAGGCCCTCGCCGGTGTTGGTGTAGAGGCAGTCCGCCTCGATGACGAGCTCATTGTCGGCAGCGAGCTCGTCCAGCGCGATGCGGGAGTCAGCGTACGCGGACGCGTCGATGGTCCGGCCGTTCAGCGTGATCTCGTGCACCTCGCGGGCGATGAGGTCGATGAACGTCGACGCGCCCTCGGTGGCGGTGAAGTGGACCACCGAGCGGGATCGGAACACCTCCGCCCCGCGGGTCAGATCGAGGGTGACGTCGTACGCCTTCGTGTCGACGATCGCGCGGCGCTCCTGCGCCTCGCTGCGGGTGAGGTTCTCTCCAGGCACTGGGCTTCTCCCGTGGGGTTCTCAGGGGTTCTGCGGCGATGGCCGCTCGAGCGGATGCGCCGCTGTGGTGGCACACGGGCAACAGCCTACGCCCCGAGGCCTCCGTAGGATGGGAGCATGCGCATCCACATCGGCACCGATCACGCCGGACTCGAGTTCTCCCACCGCATCCAGGAGCACCTGCGCAAGCAGGGGCACGAGGTCATCGACCATGGTCCGGTCGCGTACGACCCGGTGGATGACTACCCCGCCTTCTGCATCCGTGCCGCCCAGGGCGTCATCGCCGACCAGGTCTCCGGGGTGGAGGCGCTCGGCGTCGTGTTCGGGGGGTCCGGCAACGGCGAGCAGATCGCCGCCAACAAGGTCGCGGGCATCCGCGCCGCCCTGGCCTGGAACGAGGCGACGGCGAAGCTCGCGCGTGAGCACAATGACGCGAACGTGGTCGCCATCGGCGCTCGTCAGCACGATTTCGATGAAGCCGCGTTCCTCATCGACACCTTCATCGCGACGCCGTTCTCGAACGAGGAGCGTCACGTCCGTCGAATCGGACAGATCGCGGAGTTCGAGAAGGACGGCGCTCTGCTTCCTGATCCGCGGGCCACCGAGGGCGCCTGATGCCCGAGGGCCACTCCGTCCATCGCATCGCGCGACAGATCGAGCGGAACTTCGTCGGGCGTCCGGTGTCCGTCACCTCGCCGCAGGGACGGTTCGCCGAGGGCGCCGCACTGCTGGACGGCCGGGAGATCCTGGAGGTCCGTGCCGTCGGCAAGCAGATGTTCACCCGGTTCGACGGCGAGCTCTGGCTGCGCGTGCATCTCGGTCTCTACGGCGCATGGGATTTCGCCGGTGAGATCCTCGTGGACCCGACGATCGCGTCCGCGAACGGCCGGATGGGCCAGACGAACCAGCGCGGCACCGACCTGGACGCGGTGTACGACGACGCCGGCGAGAACTCGCTGAGCTCGATCGGCGCCCCCCGCCGGACTCGCGTGAACGTCCGGATGTCGGAGCAGACCAAAGGCCTGCCGGCAGCGGTCGATGAGTGGCCGCCCCCGGTGGTGGGCCAGGTGCGGGTGCGTCTGCTGACCGAGCTGACGTGCGCGGACCTGCGCGGACCGACGGCGTGCGAGGTGCAGAGCCCGGACGAGATGCTCGCGACGGTCGCGAAGCTCGGTCCGGACCCGCTCGTCGGCGACACGGCCGAGGGAGAAGAGCGCTTCGTGCGAGCGGTGCGTCGTCGCGGTGTCCCGATCGGACAGCTTCTGATGGACCAGGCCGTCGTCAGCGGCATCGGCAACGTGTACCGCGCCGAGATGCTCTTCCGGGCGAATCTGAACCCGCACCGACTCGGCAAGGACGTCAGCGAGGAGACCGCCCGGGCGCTCTGGCGCGATTGGGTGGAGCTGCTCGCCATCGGTGTGGAGACCGGCCAGATGATGACCATGGACGACCTCGACCCGGAGGCGTACCGTCGTGCCATGGCCAGCCGGGACGACCGGCACTGGGTCTACCACCGCGCCGGCGAACCCTGCCGTGTGTGCGGAACGAACATCGTGCTCGAGGAGATGGTGGCGCGCAAGCTCTACTGGTGCCCGAGCTGTCAGCGCTGAGTCGAGGAGAACGGATGCGCCAGAACCCCAGCTTCGCGATGACCGATGTGGCCGAACTCCGTCGCATCATCGCCCGTCACCCGTGGGCGACCCTGATCGGTCACGGACCGGACGGCGTCACGGCTTCTCACTACGCGATCCTGCTGGACGAGGATCGCGACGACCTGACGATCGTCGGCCACGTCGGACGACCGGATGAGGCGATCCTCGGCCTCGGCGAGGGCGAACTGACCGTGATCTTCCAGGGCCCGCACGGGTACATCACCCCGCGCTGGTACGGCGACACTCCGAACGTGCCGACCTGGAACTTCGTCGCGGTGCACCTGTCCGGGGTGCCGGAGATCCTGAGCCCGCAGGAGAACCTGGTCGTGCTCGAACGCCTGGTCGATCACTTCGAATCCGCGGCTCCCGACCCGCGCGGAATGTGGCAGCCGCCGAACGACCCCGACTTCATCGACCGGCTCGCCCGCGGCACCGTCGGCTTCCGGCTCACCCCGACCCGCGTCACGGCGAAGCGCAAGCTCAGCCAGAACAAGCCGGACGAGGTCGTCGACACGATCCTGGCCGGACTCGAGGGGGAGGGCCCCTACGCGAACGTCGAGCTCGCGGCCGAGATGCGCCGCAGCGAGGCCACGCGCCGGGCGGCCCGCGGATGATGGCACTCGGCGCTCGGCCGACGATGGTGCGCAACGTCCGCATCTCCGGTCCGACCGCGGAGCTCCTCGCCACGGACGAGCCGGTGGACCTGTGTCTGTCCGGTGGTCGGATCGTGGACATCGCGCCGCACGGTGCCCTGCGCGCGGGGGGCGAATCGATCGACGGCGACGGCCTGTGGGCGATCCCCGGCCTCTGGGATCACCATGTCCACCTCACCCCGTGGGCACTGCGTGCGACCCGCACCTTCCTCGGGGGCGCGCAGAATGCGCGTGAGGCGGCGGCGGTCATCGCCCGCGTCGCCCCCGATGCGGACGGGATCCGTGTCGGTATGGGATTCCGCGACGCGCTGTGGCCGGACGAGCCGACCCTGGCGATCCTGGACGCGGCCACCGGGGACGTTCCGACGTATCTCGTCAACGCCGACCTGCACAGCGTGTGGCTCAACTCCGCGGCGCTGCGCCGGGAGGGCCGTGCCGGCGGGGACGGGTCCGGCATGCTGCGCGAGGCGGACGCGTTCGAGCTGTCAGCCCGACTGGACGCCCTCGTCGCGGACCGCGCGGACGCGCTCGTCGCCGAGGCGGCGGACGCCGCCGCCGCACGTGGTGTGGTGGGGGTCGTGGACCTGGACTTCGCGTGGAACGCCGACAGCTGGCGTCGGCGCGTCGCGGACGGCTTCGACGCGCTGCGGATCGCGTTCGGCGTCTACCCGGATGATCTGGGGCGGGCCCGGTCGGCCGGGCTGCGCACCGGCGAGTCCCTCGGGGGCGAAGGACTGGTGCGGGTCGGTCCGCTCAAGATCATCGCGGACGGCTCCCTGGGGACCCGGACAGCGGCGTGCTCGCACCCGTACCCCGACACCGGCCGCGGCGTGCTCGCGTACGACGCCCAGTCGCTGACCATGCTGGTCGCCGAGGGCGTCGCGGCCGGCTTCGACATCGCGGTTCACGGCATCGGAGATCGTGCCGTCACGCTGGCCCTCGATGCGTTCGCGCGCACCGGCGCATCCGGTTCGGTCGAGCACGCGCAGCTCGTGGACCGGGTGGATCTCGCTCGCTTCGCCCACCTCGGTGTGACCGCGAGCGTCCAGCCCGCGCACGCGCTGGATGACCGTGAGCTCGTCGGTGCCGAGTGGGGCGCGCAGACCGGCCTGGCTTACCCTCTGCGCACGCTGCACGCCGCGGGTGCGAACATCGTGTTCGGTTCGGACGCGCCCGTCGCGGCGCTGGACCCGTGGGGCGCGATGGCGGACGCCGTCGGCCGGCGCCGCGGAGACGAGGACGTCTGGCGCGGGGAGGAGCGACTCGATGTCGCCACCGCGCTGGCCGCATCCACCGCGCTCGGCACCGCGCATCGGACGGAGCTGGCCCCCGGCAGCGTGGCGGATGTCGCGTTCTGCACCGCGGACCCGTACGCCGCGGACGCGGATGGCCTCCGCGCGATGTCGGTAGGCCTGACGCTGCTCGCCGGCCGCGTCACCCACCTCGGCTGACGGGAACGGCGATGGCCCCGCACCGGAGTGCGGGGCCATCGGGACGTGTGTCCGTGCGTGCGTCAGTGCGCGATGTGCGAGGCGAGGAACCAGCGGTCCTTCTCCAGACCACGACGGATCTCGATCGCGACGTCCTGGCTGGTGAGGTCGATGTCGTCCAGACCGTCGATCGCCGCCTGCACGTCGGCGAGGATGACGTCGATGTCCGCGATCACGTCCGCGATCAGCACGTCGGACTGTGTGAAGCCGTCCGGAACGGCGGTCGCGGTGACCTTGGCGGCGACGGTGGTGGCGCGGGCGTCGATCGGCAGACCGAGGGCGACGACGCGCTCCGCGGCGGTGTCGGCGAAGTCACCGGCGTGGGCGACGACGCTGTCGAACAGCTCGTGGACGCCGACGAAGTTGGCTCCGCGAACGTGCCAGTGCGCCTGCTTGCCGTTCAGAACCAGGGCCTGCAGGCCCAGGACGACGGGGGACAGGAACTGTGCGGTGGCAGCGGCGACCGTGGGGTCGCTGGCGGTGGTTGCGACGGTGATGGTCTTGCTCATGATGTTCTCCTCGAGTTCGACTCGGTGGCCTGTGTTCCCAACCTACTCAGCACGAAAAACCGCGCAAGCAAGCTGAGGCTGGGCTTACAGAATGCGGTGCCGATAGGTTCGAAGGACGAACAGGAAGGACGGTCATGGCCGATCGAGACGGAATCCACGCCATCGCATCCGGCACCCCGGAGGTGGCGGAGTCGACCTACATCGCTCCCGGTGCGCACGTCATCGGAGCGGTCACACTCGGCGAGCGCACCAGCGTCTGGTACAGCGCCGTGGTCCGCGGCGACGTGAACACGATCACGATCGGTGACCGCAGCAACGTGCAGGACAACGTTTCGATCCACGTGGACGCCGAGCATCCGGCCGTGATCGGCACGGACGTGTCGATCGGGCACAACGCGGTCGTGCACGGGTGCGAGGTCGGCGACGGGTGCCTGATCGGCATGGGTGCCGTGGTTCTCTCCGGAGCGGTGATCGGCGCGGGCAGCCTGGTGGCCGGGGGAGCTGTGGTCCTCGGTGGCACCGTCGTCCCATCTGGATCCCTCGTGGCGGGCGTGCCGGCGAAGGTCCGCCGGCCGATCACCGACGAGGAACGTGCCGGACTCGTGGAGAACGCCGCCCGCTACCTCGAGATCACACAGATGCACCGCGGCGTCTGAACGAGGATGCGCCGCCGCCCGCGGGGGCGACGGCGCATCGACTTCTCTGCGGTTTCAGTCGTCGTAGACCTCGACGTGCGTCGGGTCCAGCACGCGTCGGAGGAAGTCCTGCGTGCGCACGTTCTGCGGATTCCCGATGACCTGAGCCGAGACTCCCTGCTCCACCACGACGCCTCCGTCCATGAAGACGACGTGATCGGCGACGTCCCGAGCGAAGCCCATCTCGTGAGTGACCACGATCATGGTCATGCCCTTCTGGGCGAGCTTGCGCATGATCGCCAGCACATCGCCGACGGTCTCCGGGTCCAGCGCCGATGTCGGCTCGTCGAACAGCATCAGCTGCGGGTCCATGCTCAGCGCGCGAGCGATCGCCACCCGCTGCTGCTGACCGCCGGACAGCTCGCCCGGGAAGCGGCCGGCGAGCTCTGCCAGGCCAACGGAGGCCAGCTGTCGCAGCGCCACCTCCTGAGCCTCGGCCTTCGAGCGCTTGAGGACCTTCTGCTGGGACACCGTGCAGTTGCCGAGGACGGTCAGGTGCGGGAACAGATTGAACTGCTGGAACACCATTCCGACGTGCCGGCGCATGTCGTCGACCTCGACGTCCGGGTCGGTGGCGGTGAAGCCGGCGACCTCGATCGTGCCCCCGTTCGGCTGCTCGAGGAGATTGATGCAGCGCAGCAGCGTCGACTTGCCGGAACCGGAGGGTCCGATCAGGCACACCACCTGACCGGGGTTGACCTCGAGGTCGATGCCCTTGAGCACCTCGTTGTCACCGTAGGACTTGCGGAGCCCGGTGATGCGGACACCGGCGGCGGTGGCGATCGGGGCCGTCTCGGGAGCACTCATGCGTCCACCTCCGTCTGCTTCGTCTTCTTCGGTCGGGAAACCTGCTCGGTCCGCTTCTCGAACCAGCGTGCCAGCAGGCTGAGCGGCAGGGTGATCGCGAGGTAGAACACACCCACCACGACCAGGGGCGTCATGCCGCCGCCGAGGGAGAGCAGACCATCGCGGCCGAGCTTGGTCAGCTCGTAGTTGACCGTCGCCATCCCGAGCACCGACACCAGCGAGGTGTCCTTCGTCAGCATGATGAGTTCGTTGGTGAGCGGCGGGAGCACGATCCGGAAGGCTTGCGGAATCACGATCGAGCTGAGGGCGCGCCCGTGTGACATACCGAGCGAACGGGCGGCCTCGGTCTGGCCCTTCGGAACGGCCTGGAGGCCGGCCCGCAGCGTCTCGGCCATGTAGGCGGCGGAGACGAGCCCGAGGGAGACCATCACGGTGACCCAGAAGTCCCATTTGGCACCGAAGGCCATCGGGACGCCGTATCCGAAGGCGAGGAGGACCACCAGTGCAGGCAATCCCCGGAAGAACTCGATGTACGCGGTCGCGAACCAGCGGTAAGGCGGGAAGCTGGCCGTCTTCATGAGCGCCAGGACGAGACCGAGGGAGAGACCGAACACGAACGAGGTGAGCGTGTACAGAACGGTGTTCACCAGGCCCGGGAAGAAGATGGTCCGGAAGAGGTCTTTGACCTTGCCGAAGCTGAAGAAGTTCTCGATGACGACGGGCCAGTTGACCAGAAGCAGGATCACGACCACGATCGCGACGAAGACCGTGATCTGGATCGACTGACTGGTGACGCGGCGTTGGCGTGTGGTCAGAGCCATGAAATGTTGCCTTTCCGTCCGAAGGCCGGCCCGCCTCATTGCGGACCGGCCTCGGGTCATCGGGTCAGTTGCCGAACCACTTGGTCTTGAGCTCGTCCAGCTTGCCGCTGTCCGTGAGGCTCTTCAGCGTGGCGTTGACCGCGTCGAGCATCTCCGAGTTGCCCTTGGGCACCGCGATTCCGAGCTGCTCACCCGTGCTGATCTTCTCCACGACGGCGAAGTCGCTCTTGTCCCGGATGGCGTAGCCGAGCACGGAGAGGTTTCCGAGGGACGCGTCCGTGGTGCCCGCGATCAGTGACTGCACCTGCAGGCCCGAGTCCTCGTAACCGATGGTGTCGATGCCGTTCTTCTTCGCGTACTCCTCACCGGTGGTGCCGGTCTGCACGCCGATGTTCTTTCCCTTGGCCGTGTCCAGCGACGTGATGCCGGAGTCCTTCTTCGCGATCACGGCGAGGTCGTCGTCGTAGTAGGGCTCGGAGAAGTCGACGTTCTTCTTGCGGTCGTCGGTGATGGTGATCGAGGACGCCGCGATGTCGCAGTCCACCTTGAACGCGCCGGAGGTGATCGCCTCGAAGGAGGAGTCCACGACCTTCAGCTCGAGCTTGTTGTCGTCCGCGACGGCCTGCGCGATGTCGATGTCGAAGCCGACGGGCTTGTCGTCCTTCATGAACTCGAACGGCTCGTACGGGATGTCCGAGCAGACGGTGAGCGTGCCGGCGGTGACCAGCGTGAGACCGGACGCGTCGGCGGAGGCGGTCGAACCGCCCTTGCCGGAGTCGGTTCCGGTGGCGCAACCGGTCAGGGCGAGCGCGGACACAGCGGCCAGGACGGCCGTGGCGAGCAGGGTGGAACGAGCCTTCATGGGATCCCCATCTGTTCGGGTCAGGATGATGGGTCAGCCTATCCGGGAACAGCGTTTCGGCGCGGTCACTGCCCCACCCTGTTGTGGGAATGAGACCTGGGATGCAGTAGCCGCGGCCGGGTCAGCGCAGTTCGGTGCGCGGACGGACCCAGACCTCGGTCAGCTGCGCGTCGGCGGGCGCGTCCAGGACGTGCCGCACCGAGCGGGCGACCGTCTCCGGTGCGATGCGGATGCGGGCGGCGGCCTCGTCCAGCGGCTGATCCTCGGCACCGAGCGCACCGCGAGTGGCCGTTGGGCCGGGGGAGACGGTGCTGACGCGTACGCCGTCCGGCTCCAGCTCCGCCCGGATGCCGTCCGCGTACGCCTGGAGCGCGTGCTTTGTGGCGGCGTACACGATGTGATTCGCGGCGGCCCTGCGGGACGCACCGGAGCCGATCAGCACGATGGTTCCGCGCGCGTCGCGCAGCGCGGGGAGAAGGACGCGGGTCAGTTCGGCCGGCGCGATCACGTTGACCTCGAGCATGCGGCGCCAGACGTCCGGTGTCGTCTCGGCCGTGGTGTGGTGCAGGAGGGCGGCCGCGTGCACCACCGCGTCCACGCGGGGGAGTTCGGTGAGCGCCGACTCGATGCTCTCGAGATCGGCGAGGTCGAGCTGTACCGGAATGATCGCGCCCTCACGACCGCGCGCGACGACCTCGTCCAGACGGCGCTCGTCGCGTCCCACCGCGATGACGACCCGATCCGCGGACAGGTCCACCGCGATCTCCGCACCGATCCCACTGGAGGCGCCGGTCACGACGACGACAGGTTGATCGGCGGACGCGATGGTCTCGGCGACGTCCGGGGTGATGCTCGTGGCGGTCATGCCTCGACGCTAACCGCCGGCACGGACGGTGCACGCCGCATCCGTCACAGACCGCAACCTGACCGAGCACGGTTCGCAAACGACGAAGGCCCCGCAGTGCGGGGCCTTCGTGAGGTGGAGGGGATGACGGGAATCGAACCCGCGTGGCCAGTTTGGAAGACTGGGGCTCTACCATTGAGCTACATCCCCGCTGTTGCGCATGGCAACGGATCAACTCTAGCGGATCGAAACGAGTGCTCTGCGCCGCGTCGGGCGATGGAACCGTGGTGGGTGACGCGTCGGCTAGACTCTTGGGGGCCGTTTCGTGCCCGCGTTCGCGCGCGGAATCCCGGGGCGTAGCTCAGCTTGGTAGAGCGCCCGCTTTGGGAGCGGGAGGTCGCAGGTTCAAATCCTGTCGCCCCGACCACGGCCACCCAGACATCCGCACCGCGAACGTGCGGGATCGCAACAGGAAGAGACGAACAAGCATGGTGAACAGCACCGTCGAGAAGCTCAGCCCGACCCGGGTCAAGCTGCACATCACGGTCACGCCGGACGAGCTCAAGCCCAGCATCGACCACGCCTACGAGCACATCGCTCAGGACGTGCAGATCCCCGGCTTCCGCAAGGGCAAGGTCCCCGCCGCGATCATCAACCAGCGCATCGGGCGCGGCGCGGTCATCGAGCACGCCGTCAACGAGGGCCTGGACACCTTCTACCGTGAGGCCGCGTCCGCTCACGACGTGCGCGTCGTCGGCCGTCCGTCCGCGGACATCATCGAGTGGCCGAGCGAGAAGGACTTCTCCGGCGACCTGGTCGTCGACGTCGAGGTCGACGTCCGTCCGGAGTTCGACCTGCCCGAGCTGAAGGACGTCACCGTCACGGTCGACCCGATCGCCGTGGACGAGGACGCCATCCAGAAGGAGCTCGACGACATGCGCGCCCGCTTCGGCACGCTCGTCACGGTCGAGCGTCCGGCTGCGAAGGGTGACTTCGTGGAGCTCGACCTCGTCGCCACGATCGACGGCGCCGAGATCGACCGCGCTCAGGGCGTGTCCTACGAGGTCGGCTCGGGCGAGCTGCTCGAGGGCACGGACGAGGCCATCGAGTCCCTCACCGCCGGTGAGGACACCACGTTCCGCTCCACGCTCATCGGTGGCGAGCACGCCGGCAAGGAGGCGGAGGTCTCCGTCACGGTCAAGGCCGTCAAGGAGCGCGAGCTGCCCGAGGCTGACGACGAGTTCGCGCAGATCTCCAGCGAGTTCGACACCATCGCCGAGCTGCGCGACAGCCTGGCCGAGCGGGTCCAGCAGCAGGGCGCGTTCGCGCAGGGCTCGGCCGCGCGCGACAAGCTCGTCGAGGCGCTCATCGAGGCCACGGACATCCCCGTTCCGGCTCAGCTGGTCGAGGACCAGGTGCACGAGCACCTGGAGCAGGAGGGTCGACTCGAGGACGACGAGCACCGCGCCGAGGTCACCGAGGCCAGCGAGAAGCAGTTCCGCACGCAGATGATCCTGGACAAGATCGCCGAATCGGTGAACGTGCAGGTCAGCCAGGACGAGCTGAGCCAGTACCTGATCCAGTCCGCCGCGCAGTACGGCATGGCTCCGCAGGAGTTCGTCGAGATCCTCCAGCAGGGCAACCAGCTGCCGCAGCTGATCGGTGAGGTCGGCCGCAACAAGGCTCTCGCCGTCGCGCTCGGCAAGGTCACCGTCGTCGACACCGACGGCAAGCCGGTGGACGTCAGCGGCTTCGCCGCCGTTGAGGACGAGACTGCCGACGAGGACGCCGCCGACGAGGCCGACGAGAAGCCCGCCAAGAAGGCGCCGGCGAAGAAGGCCGCCGCAAAGGCGGACGCCGACGACGCTGAGAAGCCCGCCGCCAAGAAGGCGCCGGCCAAGAAGCCGGCCGCGAAGAAGGACGACGCGGAGAAGGCTCCGGCCAAGAAGGCGCCGGCCAAGAAGCCGGCCGCCAAGAAGGACGCCGAGTAACCACTCACCGCGAAGGGCGGGCGACGGATGTCGTCCGCCCTTCGCCGTACCCGGGAGGGATGACATGACGGAGAATGTGCCCGAGGACTGGCAGAGCCGCGTCGACGCGGTGTGGCAGGACGAGGAAATGGATGACACCGCGCGCATCGCGGCGATCGACGCGCTGTCCACGGAGCTCGGCGACGAGCACCCCGTCGCGCTGTTCGAGCGCGCCGGTGCTCGCGACTCGGCCGGGATCGAGGGGGAGGCCGAGCCGCTGTACCGCGCCGCCCTCGCTGCGGGATTGGATCCGATGCGGCGCACGCGCGCGGTGATCCAGCTCGCCAGCACGATCCGCAACCTCGGCAAGGTGGACGAGTCCCTGGCGATGCTGGCCGCGGAGTACGACGCCAGCCGTGGCGGTCCGCTGGCCGATGAGGCGGCCGCCTTCTACGCGCTGGCCCTCACCTCCGTCGGCGACGAGCGTCGCGCGGCGTCGGTGGCGCTGACCGCGCTCGCCCCGCATCTCAGCCGGTACACCCGGTCCGTCACCGGGTATGCGGCGGAGCTTCTCGGTCCGGCGCGACCGGTCGGGGACTGAGCGCGCCGACACGGCGTATGCCGACGGCGAACAGGGGCCGAGGCGATTCTGCGCGCCGGTAGATTCGAATCACCAATACGAAACGGGAGCACTCATGGCTGAACCCCTCATGGCGACCAGCGTCTTCGACCGGCTGCTGAAGGACCGCATCATCTGGCTCGGTTCCGAAGTCCGCGACGAGAACGCCAACGAGATCTGCGCCAAGATCCTGCTGCTCGCGGCTGAGGACCCGAACAAGGACATCTACCTCTACATCAACTCGCCCGGCGGGTCGATCACGGCCGGTATGGCCATCTACGACACGATGCAGTTCGTTCCGAACGACATCGTCACGGTGGGCATCGGCATGGCCGCCTCGATGGGGCAGCTGCTGCTGACCAGCGGCACCAAGGGCAAGCGCTACATCACCCCGAACGCCCGCGTGCTGCTGCACCAGCCGCACGGTGGCTTCGGTGGCACCGCGAGCGACATCCAGACCCAGGCGCAGCTCATCCTCTCGATGAAGAAGCGCCTCGCGGAGATCACGGCCGGGCAGACCGGGAAGACCGTCGAGCAGATCAACGAGGACGGGGACCGCGACCGCTGGTTCACCGCTGACGAGGCGCTCGAGTACGGCTTCGTCGACCACATCCGCGAGCACGCGACGGACGTCCACGGCGGCGGCGGAACCGCGGCCTGAGGCGAGAGAAAAGGACAACCCGCATGAACACTCCGAACTTCTCGGCGCCCCAGTCCGGTCTGATGATGCCGCAGAGCCGGTACATCCTGCCCCAGTACGAGGAGCGCACGGCCTACGGCTACAAGCGGCAGGACCCGTACAACAAGCTGTTCGAGGACCGCGTGATCTTCCTCGGCGTGCAGGTGGACGACGCGTCCGCCGATGACGTGATGGCTCAGCTGCTGGTTCTGGAGAGCCAGGACGCGGACCGCGACATCATCATGTACATCAACTCGCCCGGTGGCTCGTTCACCGCGATGACCGCGATCTACGACACGATGCAGTACGTCGCGCCGGACATCCAGACCGTCGTGCTCGGGCAGGCCGCCTCGGCCGCCTCGGTGATCCTCGCCGGGGGCACCCCGGGCAAGCGCCTGGCGCTGCCGAACGCGCGCGTGCTGATGCACCAGCCGGCCGTCGGCGAGGCCGGACACGGCCAGGCGTCGGACATCGAGATCCAGGCTGCGGAGATCCTCCGCATGCGCACCTGGCTCGAGGAGACGATGGCCAAGCACACCGGCCGTACGGTCGAGCAGATCAACAAGGACATCGACCGCGACAAGATCCTCTCCGCCCAGGAGGCGCTGGAGTACGGTCTGGTCGACCAGGTGCTGACCTCGCGCAAGCGACAGGCACCCGCGATCGCGCAGTGACGCACTGACGAATGCCCGGCCGACTCGGTCGGGCATTCGTCATTTCGGCGCGGATGACCCGGGGATGTCCGGGTGTGCGATTAGGCTCGAAACACGAAGGCTAGGAGGCGACATGGCGCGTATCGGTGAGAGTGCCGACCTCTTCAAGTGCTCGTTCTGCGGAAAGAGCCAGAAGCAGGTCCAGCAGTTGATCGCCGGTCCCGGCGTGTACATCTGCGACGAGTGCGTCGAGCTGTGCAACGAGATCATGGAGGAGCGCCTGGCCGAATCCGCCGGCGGCGTGATCACCGAGTTCGATCTGCCGAAGCCTCGGGAGATCTTCTCCTTCCTGGACGAGTACGTGGTCGGGCAGCTGCAGGCCAAGCGCGCGCTGTCCGTTGCGGTCTACAACCACTACAAGCGCGTCCGTGCGCACGGCACGATCCAGACGGCCGAGGCCAAGGCCGATGAGATCGAGATCGCCAAGAGCAACATTCTGATGATCGGTCCGACCGGGTGCGGAAAGACTTATCTCGCGCAGACCCTGGCGAAGCGGCTGAACGTGCCGTTCGCCGTCGCCGACGCCACCGCCCTCACCGAGGCCGGCTACGTCGGGGAGGATGTCGAGAACATCCTGCTCAAGCTCATCCAAGCCGCGGACTACGACGTCAAGCGCGCCGAGACCGGCATCATCTACATCGACGAGGTCGACAAGATCGCCCGTAAGGCCGAGAACCCGTCGATCACGCGCGATGTGTCCGGCGAGGGCGTGCAGCAGGCGCTGCTGAAGATCCTGGAGGGGACGACCGCATCGGTTCCCCCGCAGGGTGGCCGCAAGCACCCGCACCAGGAGTTCATCCAGATCGACACGACGAACGTGCTGTTCATCGTGGCCGGCGCGTTCGCCGGGCTCGAGGAGATCGTGTCCTCGCGCGTCGGCAAGCACGGGGTCGGTTTCGGCGCACCGCTGCACGACAAGTCCAAGGCTCAGGACCTCTTCAGCGAGGTGCTGCCCGAGGACCTGCACAAGTTCGGCCTGATTCCCGAGTTCATCGGCCGACTGCCCGTCGTGGCATCGGTATCGCCGTTGGATCAGGACGCGCTCATGGAGATCCTCACGGAGCCCCGCAACGCCCTGGTCAAGCAGTACCAGCGGATGTTCGAGCTGGACGACGTCGAGCTCGAGTTCGACGAGGACGCACTGCGCGCCATCGCCGACCTCGCCGTCGAGCGCAAGACCGGCGCCCGCGGCCTGCGTGCGATCCTCGAGGACGTGCTCGGCCCGGTGATGTTCGAGATCCCGTCCGCGGATGACGTGCGCAAGGTCATCATCACGAAGGGCGCCGTCGTCGACGGCGACGCCCCCACGCTGGTGATGAACGAGAAGCGCAAGAGCGCCTGACGCCTCACCGCACGGGCAGGACCAGATCCGTGCGCAGCTGCTCCTCGGGCGTCGTGCGCGGGTCCGACACGTAGGCCTCGATCGAGATGCCCGTCGGCGTGCCTTCCGCGGCCGCGACGAGCGTGGCCCAGGCGGCGCCGAGTCCTTCGTAGGAGCCGACGTGGCTGGTGACGGCGGCGGGACCGGCGGGGAAGGCGGAGGTCGTGATCACCCCGGCGGGGCTGGGGACGGCGTTCGTGGGAGCCGACGCAGCCGGGTAGCCGAGCTCGAGATCGAACGTCGCCTGGACGTCGCCGCGATAGACGGCGACGGCGGGGGGCGCGGGTGGAGGGGCGAGGACAAGACGACGTTGGGCGAGCACCGTCGCGTTCGCGAGATGGTGGGTTTCCTGCGGCTTAAGACGGTGGAGTGCGTGTTCGGGTCGGGCGGGCTTCTCCCGTTCCCGAGGCGGCAGGGTCGCGTGTGGTGATTCTTGCGCTCATCTCCCGCCTCCGGTCTCGACCCTCCCGCCTTCCGCACGTGCGCGTCCGCTGCCTGCCGCGACCCGGTCGTGGAGCGAGCGTCAGCGAGATGAGGTCATGAGCCGCTCTCGAAACCCGTGGAGCCGTCGGGCAACGCGACGTCGGGATGGCCTGGATGGGGGTGTCGGCGGGCGCATTCTGGGGTCGTTCCCGGGCCCGCAGGAGGCGCTACGCAAACTGCACTGCATTCCCGAAGCGATCACGAGAAATATCTACTGAACTGGCCTTTCCACCCTCGTGAATGTCCCACGCCCTCGGTAAAATCGGGGGTATGAGGACCTCGATGGAGCGGGCACGGAGCGCGATGGCGGAAGCCATCGCCGCGCTGACCGAAGCCCTTCACGAGGACGCGGTCTCGAGCGCCGGCGGAGCGGACCTCCTCGGCTTCGCGCTCGAGGTCGGCGCGCTCCTCCGCACCACGCAAGCGGCGCTGATCATGACGACCGCGGAGGCGGATCAGCGTTCCAGCTCGACCGGTGACCGGCGGTTCGACATCGCGTGCGGGTGCCGGAACGTGAACGAACTGATGCAACGGGCCACCGGTGCGGCCCCGACGACGATCAAGCAGTGGAGCCGTCTCGGCTCGCTGGTGCGGGAGGACCTCGCGATGACGGGCGAACGTCGCGCGGCGCGGTTTCCCGCTCTCCGCCAGGCCCTGTTTGCGGGCCGGATCGGTGCCGATGGGCTTGCCGCCGCGGCGGTGCCGCTGGAGGCGATCCGCGATCGGATCCCGGCCGACCACCTCGCCGCCGCCGATCAGGCGCTGGCCGACGTCGCCGCAACGGATGACGATGACCTTGTCCTCACCGAGCATGCCGCGGCCACGGCGGGGGACTGGGGCGCCCCGGCACCGGACGCCACCGAGAGCCACACACGACGGTCGACGCCCGCGATGACCGACACTCTCCGTGTGCACGCGTCGGCGTGGGCGGCCGCGTTGGACCAGGACGGTGCGATGCCTCAGGACGAACGGGCCCAGCGGATGCGTTCCCTGTATCTCGGCACCATGCGTGACGGCCTGGTGCCTCTGCAGGGCCGTCTCTCGGCGGAGGTGGCCCTGCAACTCCAGACGATCATCGACGCCATCAACAACCCGCACGGAAAGGAAGCCGGAGTCCGGTTCCGCGACTCGGATGACGAGCCGATGCGGGACGAGCGGACGACAGCGCAGCGCGCGCACGACGCCCTCGCCACCGCGCTCGGTGTGGCCGCCGCCTCAGACCTGCCCGTCCTCGGTGGCTCCGCGCCCACCGTGGTCGTCCACGTGACCGAGGACGCACTCAGCACCGGCACCGGGTGGGCGCGGGTCACGGGCGCCGACGCGACCGGTGGCGACCTGCACGTCCCCGTGTCGGTCGCGACCCACACCGCGTGCATCGGCCAGATCCAGCGCGTGGTGACCGGAAGCGACGGGCGGGTGCTGGCCATGACGATCATCGACCGCGCCTTCAACGCTCACCAGCGCCGCGCGATCACCCTGCGCGACAGCACCTGCGTCATCCCCGGATGCCACACGCCGGCTCGCTGGTGCGAGGTCCACCACGTCACCGAGTGGCACGACGGCGGAACCACGAGCATCGACAACGGCGTTCTGCTCTGCTGGAACCATCATCGCTTCATTGACTCCAACGGCTGGGCGATCCGCATGGCCGGCGGCGTTCCCGAAGTCCGAGCCCCGCACTGGATCGACCCGACCGGTCGCTGGCGATCGACGCGGCCGCCGGCCCCCGCAATCTCACCCGGATGATGAGTGCGGGGGAGAGCTCTGCCCGCGGCGCGTCAGCCCGTCAGCCCGCGGCGGGCGAGGAGCGGGGCGATGTCGGCGTCGCGGCCGCGGAAGTCACGGTAGGCCTCCAGGGGGTCCTTCGAACCGCCGACGCCGAGGAGTCGCTGCCGGAAGCGGTCGCCGTTCTCGCGCGTGAGACCGCCGTTGTCGGTGAACCACTCGACCGTGTCGGCGTCCAGGACCTCGCTCCAGATGTAGGAGTAATAGCCCGCGGAGTACCCGCCGGCGAAGACGTGAGCGAAGAACGTGGTGGAGTAGCGCGGTGGGACGACGTCGATGTCGAGGCCCAGGCGTGCCAGAGCCTCCGTCTGGAACGCGTCGACGTCGGTGACCGCTGCGGCCTCCTCCACCGTGAGGCTGTGCCAGGCGAAGTCGAGCCAGGCGGCGGCGAGGTACTCCGTCGTGAGGAAGCCCTGGTTGAAGGCCTCGGCCTCGCGCAGGCGGGCCACGATCGCCGGATCCAGCGGCTCACCGGTCGCGTGGTGAACCGCGTATTCCGCCAGGACCTCCGGCCACATCACCCACATCTCGTTGACCTGACTCGGGAACTCCACGAAATCGCGGTAGACGTTCGTGCCGGAGAACGAGGGATAGGTGGTGCGCGCGAACAGGCCGTGCAGGGCGTGACCGAACTCGTGGAAGAGGGTGTTCACCTCGTCCAGGCTGAGCAGCGTCGGGCCCTCGATCGGCCGGGTGACGTTGAGGTTGTTCACGACGACCGGGAGCGTGCCCTCCAGCGCGGACTGTTCCACGATCGGGTTCATCCACGCTCCGCCGCGCTTCGTGTCCCGCGTGTAGAGGTCCAGGACGTACAGGCCGACGGCGCTGCCGTCGGCGTCCGTCACCTCGAAGACCCGGACCCCCTCGTGGTACGTCGGGAGGTCGTCGCGCTCGGCGAACGTCACACCGTACAGCGCGGACGCGGCGCGGAAGACGCCGTCCTGCAGCACGCGCTCGGCCTCGAACCAGGGCTTCAACGCATCGGTGTCGACCGCGTAGCGCTCGGCGCGCACCCGCTCGGTCAGGAACGCCCAGTCGGACGCCTCGAGGGGGCGAGCCTCCAGCCCGTCCAGCATCGCCTGCAGGCTCTCCGCCTCCGCACGGGCGTTGGCCACCGCGGGAGCGGCGAGGCGGGTGAGCAGATCGATCACGGCGTCCGGCGACCCGGCCGTCTCGTCCGCCGTGACGTACGCGGCATGCGAGTCGTAGCCGAGAAGCCGTGCCCGTTCCGCCCGCAGCCGCACGATCTCGAGCACGACCGGACGATTGTCGTTCGCGTTCTCCCGCCGGCCACGGCTGCGGACGGCGGCGAGCACGCGCCGCCGCGAGTCGGCGTTCGTGAGCCGGGCGAGCACGGGCTGATTCGTGAAGTTGAGCAGCGGGAGCAGCCACCCTTCCTCACCGCGTTCCGCCGCAGCGTGGCGCGCGGCCGCGAGCTCCGTCTCGGACAGGCCGTCCACCTCGGATCGGTCCGTGAAGTGCACGGCCAGATCGTTCGTGTCGGCGAGCAGATTCTTCTCGAACGTCGTGGTCAGCGTGGACAGTCGCTGGTTCAGAGCGGTGAGCCGCGCCTTCGCCTCATCGTCCAGACCCGCTCCTGCGTGCGTCATGCGCTGGTACGTACGCCGCAGGAGGTACGCGTCCTCACCGGTCAGACCGAGCTCCGCCCGCCGCTCCCAGAGCGATCGGACCCGCTGGTAGAGGAACGTGTCAAGCGTGATCGCGTCCAGGTGCGCCGCCATCAGCGGCGCCAGCTTCTCCTCGACCGCCTGGATCTCCGGCGTGGAATCCGCGGAACTCACGGTGTAGAACGTGTTCGCGACGCGTCGGAGGGCGGATCCGCTGCGCTCCAGGGCGATGAGCGTGTTCTCGAACGTGGGCATGGACCGCACCCGCGTGATCGCGTTCACCTCGGCTCGGTGCTCGGCGAACGCGGCCTCGAATGCCGGCAGATAGTCGTCCACCGCGATGCGGTCGTACGGCGGCACCTGGAAGGGGAGCGTGGATTCGGACAGGAGCAGAGCGACGCCGTCAGACATCGTGCCAGCCTATTGCCGTCGTCCGCGCGCGGGGCCGGAACAGGGCGCGCGTATCGCAAGTTGCAAAGAAACATTTGCAAAGGAGACGTTGCAAAGGTAACTTTGCAACCATGAGCACGAACGAGACACCGGATGCGACGCTGTCCGCGGCCGCGATGCGCGCGATGTCCCACCCGCTGCGGCTCCAGATCCTCGACGCGCTCGACCAGCGCGGGCCGCAGACGGCCAGCTCGCTGGCGCGGATGGTGGGGGAGTCGTCGGGAGCCACGAGCTATCACCTCAGAGCTCTCGCCAAACACCAACTCGTCGTCGAAGACGCGGAGCGAGGAACCGCGCGGGAGCGGTGGTGGCGGATGAACCCCGACGGCCTGCGCATGGAACTCGCCGTCACCCGCGACTCCGCGTCCGAACGGGCGACGGCGGAGCTGCTCATGATGGAGATGTTCCGCACCCGCAACGATCACCTCCTCGCCTTCCTCCGGGACGCGACCCGTCATGGGGGAACCGTCGAGGACCGGGATGCGACGCTGATGACCTCCTCGGTCCGACTGACCCTGGAGCAGTTCGCTCAGATCGCGCGCGAGCTGACCGCAGTGATGGATCGCGCGAAGGAGATCGCGGAGGCGAACGGCGAAGACGGTGGTGTCCTCTATTCGCTGCGCGCCGATCTGTTCCCCCTGGACGCCGCGGAGAGCACGAGTGAGGAATCATGACAGCGATCGTCTCCACCCGCCCGCTGCGGGTTCCCGGCGCCACTCACGCTGAGCGCGGCGTCCTCGCGTTCACTGCGTGGCTGGAGCGTCGCGTGGTGGAACGCGCGACTCACCGCGATCGTCGCGCTGCCGCCCTCGACGCTCACCGGGCGACCGCGGACGCCTGGTGGGTCCTCAACGGCGTTCGACGCTGAGAGGCAGAGGATGCTCAGCGTCGTCATCGGACCGGTCGGCCGCCCCACGCGGCCTCGGGACGAGTCTCAGTCCGACCAGGGCCGAGTGACCACGGTGCCGTCCACCAGCTCGGTCACCTCGATGCCGGTGTCGAGCTCGGCGATGGGGCGACCTTCCAACCAGGTGAGCGTCCAGTGCGCGTCGGGCGCGTCGGCCGATGCGGCGGCGATCGCCTCATGAAGCTGCGCGGGCACGGTGGCCGGCGGCTGAACAGCCGCCGCCCACCGCGTTCCGAGCTGCATGTCAGGCCTCCGCGACCGGCGCGAGCTCGATCTCGACGACGGCCAGCTCCGGCCCGTCCACGAGGGTGAGCTCGGCGATCCGGCCCACGGCGGCGAGGTCCGCCTGCGCGCCCTCGAGCGCTGCCCGCGTCTCGGCAGGCGCGGCGATCACGGCACGCGACACGGGCGTCTTCTGCGATGCCTTCGCCTCGGTCTTCGCGCGACGCACGCCGATCAGCGCCGCCGAAGCCGTGGTCAACACGGCGGGGTCGCCGGCCGCGTCGGACGGCGTCGGCCACGCCGCGGTGTGCACGGAACCGTCGTTGAACCAGCTCCACGCCTCCTCGGTGGCGAACGTCACGACCGGGGCGAGCAGACGCAGCAGCGTGGACAGCGCGGTGCGCAGGGCGGTGACGGCGGAATCGCCCGCGGCTCCTCCGGCGTACGCGCGCTCCTTCACCAGCTCCAGGTAGTCATCGCAGAACGTCCAGAAGAACGATTCGGTCACTTCCAGTGCGCGGGCGTGGTCGTACGCGTCCAGCGCCGCGGTCGCGTCGGCGATCACGCGGTCCAGCGTCGCGAGCATCGACAGGTCCAGCGCCTCAGTGACGTCGGCGGAGGCCGGCTCGCCGAAGGACAGCACGAACTTCGCCGCGTTCAGGACCTTGATCGCGAGCCGACGACCGATCTTCACCTGCGTCGGGTTCTGCGGGTCGAACGCCGCGTCCGCGCCCAGACGGCTGGAGGCCGCCCAGTAGCGCACCGCATCGGTCCCGTGCTGGTTCAGGATGTCCGCGGGGGTGACCACATTGCCCTTGGACTTGGACATCTTCTTCCGGTCCGGGTCCACGATGAAGCCGGAGATGGCGGCGTCGGTCCACGGTGCACGGTCGTCCTCGAGCAGCGAACGGAGCATCGTCGAGAACAGCCAGGTGCGGATGATGTCCTGTCCCTGCGGTCGCACATCGAACGGGGCGACGAGCTTCCACAGCTCCTCATCCCGCTCCCACCCGCCGGCCAGCTGCGGGGTCAGCGAGCTCGTGGCCCAGGTGTCGAAGATGTCCACCTCGGCGTCGAAGCCACCCGCCACTCCGCGCTGCTCGGCCGTGTAACCGGCCGGAACGTCGGTGGTGGGATCGATCGGCAGCGCGGACACCTCCGGCGTCAGCACGCGGTCGTAGTCGCGCTCGCCGTTCTCGTCCAGGCCGTACCAGATCGGGATCGGCACACCGAAGAAGCGCTGGCGCGACACCAGCCAGTCGCCGGTGAGGCCACCGACCCAGTTCTCGTACCGGACGCGCATGAAGTCCGGGTGCCAGGAGACTTCGCGGCCGGCAGCGACCAACTGCTCGCGCAGCTCCGCATCACGGGCGCCGTTGCGGAGATACCACTGGCGGGTGGACACGATCTCGAGCGGGCGGTCGCCCTTCTCGAAGAACTTCACGGCGTGCGTGAACGGCTTGGACACGGCGGTCATGTCGCCGGTCTCCTGCAGCTTCTCCACGACCGCCTTCCGGCCGGAGAACACGGTCTTGCCGGCCATGTTCTCCGCGTACCAGGCAGCGGCGTCCGCGCTCACCGACGCCGGAGCGTCCGGCAGGAAGCGCCCGTCGAGGCCGAGCGCGGTGAGGTTCGGCAGGGACTCGCCGGCGGTGGTGCGCAGCTCGCGCCACCACACGATGTCGGTCACGTCACCGAACGTGCAGACCATCGCGACGCCGGTGCCCTTGTCCGGCTGCGCCAGGTGGTGACCGTGGATCTCGATCTCCGCGTCGAAGAACGGCGTGCGCACCTTCTGACCGATCTTGTCCTTGTGCGGACCCTCCGGGTGCGTCACCAGGGCCACACACGACGGCAGGAGCTCCGGACGCGTCGTGTCGATCGCGATCGTGCCGGAACCGTCCGCGAGCGGGAACTCGATGGTGTGGTAGCTGGCCTGCTGGTCGCGGTCCTCAAGCTCCGCCTGCGCGATCGCGGAGCGGAAGTCCACGTCCCACAGCGTGGGTGCGAGGTCCTGGTAGGCCTCACCGCGGTGCAGGTTGTGCAGGAACGCGAGCTGGGACGTGCGGATCGTCTCGTCCGAGATCGTGCGGTACGTCTGCGTCCAGTCCACGGACAGACCCAGCTGGCGGAACAGCGCCTCGAACTGCTTCTCGTCCTCGACGGTCAGCTGCTCGCACAGCTCGATGAAGTTGCGGCGGCTGATCGGCTGCTGGTCGGCCGCCTTGACGGACTTGCCCTCACCGCCGGAGAACGGCGGGGTGTAGTCGGCCACGTAAGGCAGCGACGGGTCGCAGCGCACGCCGTAGTAGTTCTGCACGCGGCGCTCGGTCGGCAGACCGTTGTCGTCCCAGCCCATCGGGTAGAACACGTTCTTGCCGCGCATGCGCTCGAAGCGCGCCTTGACGTCGGTGTGCGTGAACGAGAACGCGTGACCGATGTGCAGGCTGCCGGACGCCGTCGGCGGGGGAGTGTCGATCGAGTAGACGCCGGAGCGCCCGGACTCCGCGGCCGCAGCACGGTTGAAGCGGAAGATACCGGAGTCCTCCCAGCGCTCGGACCACTTCGTCTCGAGACCTTCGAGGGCGGGCTTGTCGGGAATCTGCGCGTCGGCCATGGGGTCTCCAAGACGATATGTGCGGCACCGTGTGAGCGTGCCTGAATGTGTGTGGGCTTCCATTCTACGGGGCCGGCACGAGGTGTCAGCCGCGGACGTCGATGCCGATCGCGACCGCGAGGTCTCGAGCGAGGAACTGGGCCTGCTGCTCGGTGATCGTGGCACCGGACAGCGCCCGCGGGTCGACGTGATGCTCGATGTCCGCTCCGCGAAGGTCGACGTCGGTGAGCGTGGCGTCGCGCAGATCGAGTTCGCCGACCCGCGTGCCGGGCAGCGCGACGCGCGTGAGGCGAGCGGCCGGCGCGTCCAGCGTCGTCACGGTGCAGCGGTCGAACTCGACGTCCGTCACCGTCGCACGACCGAGGCTGACGTAATCCACGCGCACGCCTTCGCACAGGACCGCATCGAGCGTCGCGTCGCCGAGATCGAGGGTGCCGATCCGGCCTCCGACGATGCGCACGGAACGGAGCCGTGCTCCGCGCAGGCCGAGGCGGGTGACGCGGACGTCGCGCAGTTCGACATCGCGCAGCGCCCCGTGCGCCAGGACGAGGTCATCGCAGCGCACGCCGTCCAGCACGCACTCCTCCAGGGTCGCGCGCGGGGCGTCGACCACGTCCGGGAGACCTCCCCACCGGCGGCCGCCCAGGTCGTCCCCGGGCGTGATGACCGTCGCGTCGATGAACACATCCGGAAGGTCCGGCAGGGAGCGAAGAGGAGCGCGCAGCGGGCGAGTTCGGGAGGCCATCCCGCAACGCTACGGGACGCCGCCGAGGACGAGTCGCGCGCACCGGCGTCATTCGTTGTTGCATGGCGTCCAACAACGGCGGATGGGAGATATCCTGGGAATCTTCCCGTTCCCCGAGAGGTTTCCCGCCATGTCCTCACGCGCTCGCTTCGCGCGCCTGCTCACCGCCGCGGCGATCGCCGCGGCCAGTGCCCTCACCCTGTCCGCCTGCGCCGGCGCTTCCTCCGCCGAGTCCGAGAACGGATCCGCCGACGCGAAACTGGTGTGGGCGATCGAGGGCGCCAACCTCGAGGCCGGGCACATGGACCCGCAGACGAGCCAGCTGGACGTGTCCGGCATGGTGCAGCGCGTCGTGCTGGACTCGTTGGTGTTCCAGAACGCGGACGGCACGTTCTCGCCGTGGCTCGCGAAGAAGTGGACCGCCTCCGACGACGCGAAGAGCTACACGTTCACTCTGCGGGACGACGTCACGTTCACCGACGGCGAGCCGTTCAACGCCGCCGCCGTCAAGGCGAACTTCGACCGCATCATCGACCCCAAGACGGGGTCGGCGCAGGCGGCGAGCATGCTCGGTGGCGAGGACTATGCCGGCACGACCGTGGTGGACGAGTACACCGTGCGCGTCGACTTCGCCCAGCCGTACGCGCCGTTCCTGCAGGCGGCGAGCACCGCGAACCTCGGGTTCTACGCGCCGAAGGTCCTCGCCGCGCACAGTGACGAGCTGAAAGCCGGCGGCCCGGACCTCAACGTCGGAACAGGACCGTTCGTGCTGACCGACTACACGCCCGGCCACGAGATCGTCTACACCCGCAATGACGACTACGCGTGGGGCCCGCAGGGCCAGAAGGCGCCCAAGCTGAAGACCCTGCGAGTGGAGATCGTGCCGGAGCCGTCCGTTCGTGCGGGCATGGTCAACAGCGGGGAAGCGCAACTCGCCAGCCAGCTGCCGCCGAGCAGCGTGTCCGAGCTGAACAAGGACCTCACCGTCGACGTGAAGGACTACCCCGGCCTGCCGTACTCGCTCTACCTCAACGAGAAGCACGGTGTCTTCGCGGACGAGAAGGTCCGGCAGGCGTTCCAGCTCGGCATCGACCTGGATCCTGCCGTCGACTCGATCTTCTACGGGCAGTTCGCGCGTGCCTGGTCCATCCTCGGGCCGACGACGCCGGACTATGACAAGAGCTTGAAGGGCACCGGGGCGTTCGACCCGGACGCGGCGAACGCGCTCCTGGACGAGGCCGGATGGACCGGACGCGATACTGACGGCTACCGGACGAAGGGCGGCGAGCGGCTGTCCGCGACCTGGATCGCCTGGACGCCGGTTCCGGATGACCGCACCGCGTTGGCCAATGCGATCCAGTCGGATCTGAAGAAGATCGGCTTCGAGGTCAAGCGCGAGGTGCTCGAGCCGGCCGCCTACAACGAGAAGTACGGTCCGAAGAACTTCGACCTCACCGACTGGGGCTTCTCCGGCGTGGACCCGGACCTGCTGCGCAGTCACCTCGCCACGGACGGCTTCCAGAACGCCTCGCAGGTATCTGACCCGCAGGTGGACGCCTGGGTGTCACAGGGCAAGGAGTCGACCGACCCCGCCAAGCGGACCGAGGCGTACACCGCTCTGCAGCAGTGGAACGCGAAGCACGTCGCGATCGTGCCGCTGTACGTGCCCGGACTGATCACCGCTCGGGACAGCGCCGTGCACGGCCTCTCGTACGATCTGTACGGACGTCCGCTGTTCTACGACGTCTCGCTCTGAGTCTGAAGGAGGCGCCGTGCGCGCGGTGACGACGAGGCGCGTCCTGCTGCGGGCGGCGTCACTGCTCGCCACCGGTGTCGCGGTGCTGTGGGCGGCGGCGACGCTGGTGTTCGCCGTGATGCGAGTGCTGCCCGGTGATCCGGTGGGCGTGATGCTCGGGCCGACCGCTCAGGTCAGTGAGAACACGCGCGAGGTGATCCGCCGTCAGCTCGGACTGGACCGTCCGGTGCTGACGCAGTACCTGGACTACCTGGGCGGTCTCCTGCGCGGAGATCTCGGCGAGTCGTATCAGCTGCGCAAACCGGTCGCCGAGATCCTCGCCGCCCAACTCGGTCCGACGGTGCAGCTGGCCGCCCTCGCGCTGCTGCTCGCCCTGGTCCTGGCGACGATCGGTGCAGCACTGGGACGGTGGCGGACGCCGCGCGTGATCCTGGCCGGGCTGGAGCAGGTCGTCGTCGCGATGCCCGTGTTCTGGATCGGACTGATCCTGCTGGCGGTGTTCGCGTTCGGGCTCGGCTGGTTTCCGGTCTCCGGGCGCGGTGGCGCCGCTCTCGTGCTGCCTGCCGTGACCCTGGCTCTGCCCACCGCGGCGCTCCTCGGTCAGGTGTTCCGCGACGGCGTGGAATCAGCGGAACGGGAACCGTTCGTGGAGTCGGTGCGCGGACGAGGAGTGGGACCGACGCGTCTGCTGACGCACCACACCGCCCGGCACGCCCTGCTCGGCACCGTGCCGATGGCGGCCTATCTCGTGGGCTCGCTCCTGGGCGGAGCGGTCGTCGTGGAGACGGTCTTCGCTCGTCCCGGCCTCGGTCGCGTGACCCTGACCGCCATCCTGGACCGCGACCTGCCGGTCATCTCCGGTGTCCTGCTCCTGTCCACCCTCGTGTTCGTGGTGGTCTCGCTCCTGTCCGACCTCGTGGTCCCGATGCTGGATCCACGGCGGTCCGTCGGGAGGTCACGATGACGATCCTCCGACGCGCTCTTCTGGTCCTCGCGGCGCTTCTGCTCGGCGTCTTCGTGGTGGCCGCGCTGTGGCCGGGCCTCCTCACGCCCGCCGACCCCTTGCAGACGGACGTGAGCGCCGCGCTTCTCCCGCCGACGGCCGACCATCCCTTCGGCACCGACCAGAGTGGGCGGGACGTGTTCGCGCGCGTCGTCCACGGCACGCGTCAGTCCCTGGGGGTGGGTGTGCTCGCGACCGCGATCGCGCTCGTCGCCGGGACCCTGCTCGGAACGCTGGTCGGCGTCGCGCCGCGGATCGTGGACGCCGTGGCCATGCGCCTGGTCGATGTCCTCCTGGCGGTTCCCGAATTCCTCATCGCCCTGGTCGTCGTCGCCCTGATCGGACCCGGCGCCACCAACGTCGCGCTGGCCGTCACGATCGCCGTGACGCCGGTGTACATCCGGTACGCGCGGGCCCACACCCACACGTTGCGGGCTCAGGACCACGTCGAGGCGGCGCGGCTGCTCGGGCTGAGGTCGGTGACCGTCGTCGCCCGCCATGTGCTGCCCGGCGTGCTGCGCCGGCTCAGCGTACTCGCGACCCTCGGCATCGGAACGAGCATTCTCGCGGTCGCCGGACTGAGCTTCCTCGGTCTCGGCGTGGGTGAGCCGACGCCGGAGTGGGGGCTCATCCTGTCCGGTGGACGCAACGTCCTGGGTCGTGCGTGGTGGATCACGCTGTTTCCCGGCCTCGCGATCACGCTCACCGTGCTGGCGACGAGCCTGCTCGGGCGGGCGTTGCGTGCTCGGATGGAGGCGACCGCATGAGCGGGATCGCGGTTCGGAACCTGACGCTGCGCCTCGGTGAGCGGACGCTGATCGACAGCGTGTCGCTCGCCGTCGCGCCGGGGGAGGTGCTGGCCCTGGTCGGCGAGTCCGGTGCCGGCAAGAGCCTCCTGCTGCGGTCCCTGCTCGGGATGGCCCCGACCGACGCGGCGGTGTCCGCGCAGGAGCTGGCCGTCGACGGCGTCGACCTGCGTGCGGCGAACGAACGGCGCTGGCGCACCGTCCGCGGTGCGCGGGCGGGACTGGTCATGCAGGATGCGCTCGGTGCGCTCGATCCGGTGCGTCGGGTCGGTGCCGAAGTCGCCGAGCCCCTGGTGGTGCACACGACCCTGACGCGGGCGGACCGCGCGGGGCGCGTCCAAGCCCTGCTGACCGACGTCGGAATGCCGGAACCCGCGGTCCGCGCGCGCCAACGTCCGCACGAACTCTCCGGTGGACTCCGCCAGCGTGCGGTGATCGCCACCGCGCTGGCCGCGGACCCACCGGTGCTGCTGATGGACGAGCCCACCACAGCGCTGGACGCGACGGTGCAGCGCCGCGTGCTCGCCCTGGTGCGTTCCCTCGCTGACGGCGGGCGGGCGGTGCTCGTGGTCAGCCATGACCTCGCCGCCGTGTCCCTCATCGCCGATCGCATCGCGGTGATGCGGGACGGCCGCATCCTCGAATCGGGTCCGGTGGCGCGGATGCTGACCGAGCCCGAGCATCCGTACACACGCGAACTGTTGGACGCCGCCCGCCGCACGGCGCCGACGTCGCGCGCCGTCACCGCAGCGGTTCCCGTCCTCTCCGCCGCGGCGGTCACCCGCCGATTCGGCGATCGCATCGCGGTCGACGCGGTGTCGGTCGACGTCCGTCCGGGGTCGATGCTCGGCGTGGTGGGGGAGTCCGGCTCCGGCAAGACCACTCTGGCGCGCCTCCTGCTCGGCGCGGACACCGTGGACGCCGGCGAGGTGCGGCTGGACGGTGAGCTCTGGAACCCGCTGCCCGAACGACGGCGGCGTGCACGCCGGCGCGGCGTGCAGCTGGTGTCGCAGAATCCGCGCGCGGCGTTCAATCCGACGTGGACCCTGCGGCGTTCGCTCGCCGAGGCCCTGGCGTCCGTCGGTGTGCCGCGCGGCGAACGCGCGGGCCGGATCGCAGAGCTCGCCGCTCGCGTGGAACTGGACGCGGCGGTCCTGGACCGACGCCCCCGTGCCGTGTCCGGCGGGCAGCTGCAGCGCGCGGCGATCGCCCGCGCTCTCGCCACCGGACCGCGTGTGCTCGTGCTGGATGAGCCGCTGTCGGCTCTGGACGTGTCCGTCGGTGCGCGCATCCTCACCCTGTTGGAGCGGCTGCGGGACGAGGGCCTGGCGATGGTCCTCATCTCCCACGATCTCCGCGTGGTCGGCCAACTCGCGGACGAGGTGGTGGTGATGCGCGGCGGCGCGGTGATCGAGAGGGGCCCCACCGCGGAGGTGTTCGCCGCACCGCAGCACGCGTTCACCCGCGAACTCCTGGCTGCCGCCGCCTCCCGAACCTGATGCCTGTGTCGGGCGAAAGGGGCGGTCCGACGCGGTACGATGAACCCACGCGCATTGATCCGGCATCACCGGGGAGCACTCGGAAGAACCGGCCGCGGCCGCAGTAGAACCGAGCGGGGCAGGCCCGTCACAGCCGAAGTACGAAGTGGCCGTCCGATTCCGGACGGCAATGCGGGGTGGTACCGCGGTCGCACCGATCGTCCCCGCAGGAGCCAGCAACGAGCACCTGCGAGATGACATGACCTACCCCCGATCAGCCTTCGGCCCCGCCGCCGACGCCGCCACCGTCGACGCTGTCACCCCGAGCCCCCGGTTCCCCCAGATCGAGCGCGAGATCCTCGACTTCTGGGCCCACGACGACACTTTCGCCGCGTCGATCGCGAACCGCGACGGCGCCGAGGAGTGGGTGTTCTACGACGGCCCGCCGTTCGCCAACGGCCTGCCGCACTACGGCCACCTGCTCACCGGTTACGCCAAGGACCTGTTCCCGCGCTTCCAGACGATGCGAGGCAAGAAGGTCGACCGCGTCTTCGGCTGGGACACGCACGGTCTGCCGGCCGAGCTCGAGGCGATGAAGCAGCTCGGCATCACCGAGAAGAGCGAGATCGAGGCCATGGGCATCGACACGTTCAACGCGAAGGCGCGAGAGTCGGTGCTGACGTACACGCGCGAGTGGCAGGACTACGTCACCCGACAGGCGCGCTGGGTGGACTTCGAGAACGGCTACAAGACCCTGGACACGTCCTACATGGAGAGTGTGCTCTGGGCCTTCAAGACGCTCTACGACAAGGGCCTCGCGTACGAGGGGTACCGCGTCCTGCCGTACTGCTGGCGCGATGAGACGCCGCTGTCCGCGCACGAGCTGCGCATGGACGATGACGTCTACAAGATGCGACAGGACCCGTCCGTCACCGTGAGCTTCCCGCTCACCGGCGTGAAGGCGGAGGCCCTGGGCCTCACCGCCGTCCGCGCCCTGGCGTGGACCACGACACCCTGGACGCTGCCCACCAACCTCGCTCTCGCGGTCGGCCCGGAGATCGCGTATGCCGTGGTGCCCGCCGGACCCAACGGTGCAGCGGACGTCGCCGCCGGCGACGACGCGCAGTCCGCGTCCTCGCACCGGTACCTTCTGGCCGAAGCGCTGCTCGGTGCGCACGCGAAGGAGCTCGGTTACGACTCCGCCGAGGAGGCCACCGCCGCGATCGAGCGCACGGTCCTGGGTGCCGAGCTCGCCGACGTGCACTACGACCGCCTGTTCGACTACTTCGCCGACGCCGAGACGTGGGGCACCGAGAACGCGTGGCGGATCCTGGTGGACGACTACGTGTCCACCGCCGATGGCACCGGCGTCGTGCACCAGGCGCCCGCCTACGGTGAGGACGACAAGCGCCTCGCGGACGCCGCCGGCATCCCCACCATCCTGTCTCTGGATGACGGCGGCAAGTTCCTGTCCGTCGTGACGGACGTGGCCGGCGAGCTCTGGATGGACGCGAACACGCCGCTCATCCGTCTGCTCCGCGCGAACGGTCGACTGCTTCGGCAGGCCTCGTACGAGCACTCCTACCCGCACTGCTGGCGGTGCCGGAACCCCCTGATCTACAAGGCCGTCTCCAGCTGGTTCATCCGTGTCACGGACTTCAAGGACCGGATGCTCGAGCTGAACGAGGAGATCACCTGGGTCCCGGAGAACGTCAAGGAGGGCCAGTTCGGCAAGTGGCTCGAGGGCGCGCGCGACTGGTCGATCAGCCGCAATCGCTACTGGGGCTCGCCGATCCCGGTGTGGCGCAGCGATGACCCCGAGTACCCGCGCGTGGACGTGTACGGCTCGTTCGCCGAGATCGAGCGCGACTTCGGACGTCTCCCGCTCGACCACGACGGACAGCCCAACCTGCACCGTCCGTTCATCGACGACCTCACACGCCCGAACCCGGACGACCCCACCGGAAAGTCCACGATGCGCCGCATCGAGGACGTCCTGGACGTCTGGTTCGACTCCGGATCCATGCCGTTCGCGCAGGTCCACTATCCGTTCGAGAACCAGCAGTGGTTCGAGGAGCACTCGCCGGCGGATTTCATCGTGGAGTACATCGGACAGACGCGCGGCTGGTTCTACCTGCAGCACGTGCTCTCCACGGCACTGTTCGACCGCCCCGCGTTCGTGGGCGTCTCCTGCCACGGCATCGTGCTCGGCAGTGACGGTCAGAAGATGTCCAAGTCGCTGCGCAACTACCCGGACGTGTCCGAGGTGTTCGACCGCGACGGTTCCGACGCGATGCGCTGGTTCCTGATGTCCAGCTCCGTGCTGCGCGGCGGGAACCTCATCGTCACCGAGGAGGGCATCCGCAGCGGCGTGCGGGAGTTCCTGCTGCCGCTGTGGAACTCGTGGTACTTCTTCGCGACCTACGCCAATGCAGCGCGGCCCGGTGGCTATGAGGCCACGTGGCGGACGGACTCCACCGACGTCCTGGACCGCTACATCCTCGCGCTTCTGGGCGATCTGGTGCGCGACGTCGCCGCCGACCTCGAGGGGCTGGATTCGACCAGCGCGACCGAGAAGCTCCGCGAGTTCGTCGAGGCGCTGACGAACTGGTACATCCGCCGCTCGCGCGACAGGTTCTGGGTCGGCGTCACGGACGACCCGCGGTCCACCGAGGCGTTCGACACTCTGTACACCGTGCTCGAGACGCTGACCCGCGTCGCGGCGCCGCTGATCCCGCTGATCGCGGAGCGCGTCTACCAGGGACTCACGGGCGAGCGCAGCGTGCACCTGACCGACTGGCCCGACGCGGAGGCCTTCGCCCCGGCGACCGACATCCGCGCAGCGATGGACGCCGTCCGCGAGATCTCCTCCACCGCCAACGCGCTGCGCAAGCAGCACGGTCTGCGCGTGCGCCTGCCGCTGTCCACCATGACCGTCGTGGCGACGGACTCCGCGGGCCTCGCACAGTTCGACGGCATCCTCGCCGAGGAGCTGAACGTCAAGCGCGTCGAGCTCGTCGAGCTCGCGGCCGGCAGCGCCGAGGCCTACGGCATCAGCAAGCGTCTCGTGGTCAACGCGCGTGCGGCCGGGCCGCGCCTGGGCAAGACGGTCCAGCAGGCCATCGGCGCCGCGCGCTCCGGAGACTGGACCGAGGTCGACGGCGTCGTGACGGCCGGCGGCATCGCGCTGCAGGCCGGCGAGTACGAGCTCGCGCTCGAGGTCGCCGGCGGGGCCGAGGGCACCGCCCTGGCGCTGCTTCCGCGTGGCGGCTTCGTGCTGCTGGACACCGTCGTGACCGCGGAGCTCGCCGCCGAAGGACTCGCGCGCGACGTCATCCGTGCGGTGCAGGACACCCGCAAGGCCGCCGACTTCGACGTCAGCGATCGCATCCGGCTGCGCCTGGCGTTCGCCTCCGACGCGGACGCCGACGCGGTGGCGTCCGCGTTCGCGACGGCCGACATCGCCGGCGAGACGTTGGCCACGGCCTACCAGGTGACCGGCGAGGGCGTGGAGCGCCTGAGCTCCGGCGAGGTCGGGCACGCGTTCGAGCACGATGCGGACTTCGCGAAGGGCAAATTCGCCAACGCGGCCGCGTTCACCGTGTCCGTGGCCCGGATCGGAGCGAGCGCGTGAACGACATCGAACGTGCCGACGCCGTCTACAGCGCACTGCTCTCGCGCATGGGGGAGCAGTGGGTGCAGCCGCGCAAGGAGCGCACCGCGCGCGTCCTGGAGCTGCTGGATGACCCGCAGCGCACGTACCGCGTGATCCACATCACCGGGACGAACGGCAAGACCTCCACGGCTCGGATCGCCGAGTCCCTGCTGCGGGCCCACGGGCTGCGGACGGGCCTGTTCACGAGCCCGCACCTGGTCCGCTTCACGGAGCGGATCCGCGTCGACGGCGAACCCATCGCGGATGCCGCCGTCGCCGATGCGTGGGACGAGATCGCGCCGTTCGTCGCGATGGTCGACGCCGAGCTCGCGACCGTGGGCGACGCACCGCTGACGTTCTTCGAACTGCTCACAGTCCTGGCCTTCGTGGCGTTCGCCGACGCGCCCATCGACGTCCTCGTGCTCGAGGTCGGCATGGGTGGCGCGTGGGATTCGACCAACACCGCCGACGGCGACGTGGCGGTGTTCGCGCCCATCGACATGGACCACGCGGACCGCCTCGGCGACACGATCGAGAAGATCGCGACGGTCAAGGCCGGGATCATCAAGCCCGGCGCCGCCGCGGTGTCCGCCCGCCAGACGCCCGAGGCGGCCGCCGTGCTGCGTCGTGTCGCGGCGGAGCAGAACGCCACGATCGCCTTCGAGGGGGAGGACTTCGACCTCGTCCGCTCGCAGGTCGCCGTCGGTGGCCAGCTGGTCACCGTCCGCGGGCTCGCGGGGGAGTACGCCGAGGAGTTCCTCCCGCTGTACGGCACGCACCAGGCGCACAACGCCGCCCTGGCTCTCGCCGCGGTGGAGTCGCTGATCGGTGCGGCGCAGCAGGCGATCGCGGATGACATCGTGGCCGAGGGCTTCGGCGAGACGACCTCGCCGGGGCGTCTGCAGCTGATCGGCACGGAGCCGACGGTCCTCGTCGACGCCGGCCACAACCCGCACGGTGCCCGTGCGCTGGCGACCGCGCTGCGAGAGTACTTCGACTTCGACGAGTGGGGCCTCGTGCTCGGTGTGCTCGCGGACAAGGACGCCGCCGGCATCGTGGACGCGCTGCGTGAGATCCCCGCCCACGTGTTCGTCACGGCACCGGACTCCGACCGTGCCGAGGACCCGGACGCTCTCGCTGACCTCGTCGAGGAAGCGGGACTGCGCGCCAGCGTGCACCCCAACCTCGATGACGCGTCCGAAGCCGCCCGCGCCTGGGCGAGTGAGAACCCCCGCCGGGCGGTCATCATCGTCGGTTCCGTGGTGCTCGCCGGCGAAGCGTTGCGCCTGTCCGAAGAGGAGAACTGGAAGGCGGGTGCCGACGATGCGTCCTAGCTATCCGCTGGCCGCGCGGCTCGGTGCGATCATCCTCGGCTTCGAGGCGATCGTCGTCTTCCTCGGCGGCATGATGGTCTACGGCCTGAACGGCACGCCTCCGGGCGTCCCCGCCTGGTGGGCGATCATCGCCGGCCTCGTGCTCGCGGTCATCATGATCGTGGTGGCGGGCATGTGCCGCTTCCGATCCGGCATCATCGCGGGGTGGGTGCTGCAGGTCGTGGTGCTCGCCTGTGCGGTGTTCAACCTGGCCTTCGTGTTCGTCGCTCTCGTCTTCGGCGGGATGTGGGCGTATGCGATGATCACGTCGGCACGGCTGTCGCGTCAGCGGCAGGACGTGCCCGACACGACAGAAAGTGAATGAGATGGCAACCGAAGAAACCCTCGTCCTCGTCAAGCCCGACGGTGTCGCTCGCGGTCTGACCGGCGCGATCCTCGCGCGCATCGAGTCGAAGGGCTACTCCCTGGTCGACCTCAAGCTCGTCGAGCCGGACCGGGACCTGCTCGAGCAGCATTACGCCGAGCACGCCGGCAAGCCGTTCTACGAGCCGCTGCTGGATTTCATGATGTCCGGTCCGTCGGTGGCGATCCGACTCGCCGGCAACCGCGTCATCGAGGGATTCCGGTCCCTGGCCGGCACCACCGACCCGACGACGGCCGCACCCGGCACAATCCGCGGCGACTTCGGTCGCGACTGGGGCCTGGCGGTTCAGCAGAACCTCGTGCACGGTTCGGACAGCACCGAGTCGGCCCAGCGCGAGCTCGGCATCTGGTTCGCCTGAAGCAGACATGACGAAGGCCCCCGGTGAAAACCGGGGGCCTTCGTCATTCGCGTCAGAGAGTGGCGAGGAAGTTCAGCCGCAGTTGCGCCATCACCGCGATGATCGCGAAGCACACGATGGCGAACACGGGGGTCCACGAAATGAGTCGGTCGCCGGCGGCACGCAGCCGGTCACCGAACACGCCCTCGCGCATGACATGGAAGGTCACGGCGAAGAACGACGGGATGGTCACCGACCACGTGACCATGCACCACGGGCAGAGGGTGCCGAGCACGAAGATGCTCTGGCTGATGAGCCAGACCACGAAACCGATGGCGAACACGAAGCCGACCCAGAACAGCGCCCAGAACCACTTCGCGAAGCGCGCACGCGCCAGCAGTGCGGCGCCGACCACGATCGGGGCGATCCAGCACGCGAGGCCCAGGATCGGGTTCGGGAAGCCGAACACACTGCCCTGCCACGACTCGAGGTTCGCCGAGCACTGCACGATCACGGAGAAATCGCAGCCCGCGGCGACGCCCGGGTCGACCAGCTTCTCGAACTTCTCCAGCGTGAGTGCGAAGGCCGCGAACCACCCGATGACGCCCGCGATGATGAGCCAGATCGCGAAGACCACCGGTGGGTGGATCGACCGGCCGACGGCCACATCGACCTCCTCCGTGTCCGTGATGGGGTCCGTGGTGTGAGCCGTCGTCATGAGTCGAGTATGTCAGCGAGCTCGGCGGCGCTCCTGGGCTGGGGCCGTGAAAGATCGGGCGCGTTCGGGCCGTGCGACGACATGCGTGACGGGTCGGTCTGGGCGATTCGGTGCCGGAGGTGCGATAATGACAGGGATGACCCCGACGGGCCGCGCCCGGATCGGTCATCGCAGAAGACTTCGAGGCTGAAAACCTCAGCGATCAGAGCCGCAGAGCCGGTCGCAGACCATGTGAGATTCGCGGCACCGGCCTACCGGACCGCACGAGATTTCGCCGGGTGACGCGCGGTGTCGCCCCGCAGGGAGTACGCCAGCGATGGCTGAGACGAACAACGAGAATGAAGCCCCGTCGAATGTGGAGTCCGATGCGCTGATGCCGGACACCGGCGCGCTGGGGGACACCGGAACCGTCGCCGACGAGGCGCCGGTCGCCGAGCCGGAAGACGAGACGCCGACCGCGTCCGAACCGGAACCCGCGGCCGTGGCCGCCGAGGAACCGCCCGCTGAGGAGCACGCGCGCGAGCCGCTCACCGCGGACGCGCAGCCGAGCGACGTGCCCACCGACGCCCCGGTCGATGACGCTCGTGGCACGGTGAACGGCGACGAGACGGCGACCGATGCGGTCGGCACGGCAGCGGAGGTCGCCGCGGCCGTCGAACCGGCGCCCGAAGAGACCTCAGCTGAGGACGCTGCCCCCGAAGGGACCACGGTCGAGGACGCTGCGCCCGCTGCGGACACCGAGCCGGCCGCGGCGGAGAAGCCCGCTGAAGCGGACGAGCCGGCCGACGCGGAGGTGCCGAATGAAAGCGCCGAGCCGGAGTCACCGACCGCGGTGTCGCTGGGGCTCATCGCCGAGGAGTTCATCTCCCAGGTCTCCACCACCCTGCACTTCTACGCCCCCGAGCTGACGCCGCTGCCGGCACGTCGTACCGACGAGCGGGACGCGGACGCGGAGGACGGCGGGTCCTCCCGTCGTCGCCGTCGCCGCGGCGGGGCCTCCGCGGACGCCGAGGAGACCGGCGCGCCCGAGCCGCGTCGCCGCCAGCGTGCGGTCGAGTACATCACCGAGCCGCAGCGCATCAAGGGCTCCACGCGCCTGGAGGCGAAGAAGCAGCGCCGGCGTGACGGTCGTGACGCCGGTCGCCGGCGCGCGGTGGTCACCGAGGCGGAGTTCCTCGCCCGCCGGGAGTCCGTCGATCGACAGATGATCGTGCGGTCCAAGAACGGGCGCATTCAGATCGCCGTGCTCGAGGACAAGGTGCTCGTGGAGCACTACGTCGCCCGCAACCAGGACGCGTCGCTGATCGGCAACGTGTACCTCGGCCGGGTGCAGAACGTGCTGCCCTCGATGGAAGCCGCATTCGTCGACATCGGGCGCGGTCGCAACGCCGTGCTGTACTCCGGTGAGGTGGACTGGGACTCCGTCGAGACCGGTAATCAGCCGCGTCGCATCGAGCTCGCGCTGAAGACCGGCGACAAGGTTCTCGTCCAGGTCACGAAGGACCCGGTGGGACACAAGGGCGCCCGCCTCACGAGCCAGATCTCGCTGCCCGGCCGCTACCTGGTCTACGTGCCGGGCGGCGCCATGAACGGCATCTCCCGCAAGCTTCCGGACACCGAGCGGGCGCGCCTGAAGCGCATCCTCAAGGAGGTCCTGCCCGAGTCCAGCGGCGTCATCGTGCGCACGGCGGCCGAGGGTGCCACGGAGGAGCAGCTCACCGTCGACGTGAACCGCCTCACCGCGCAGTGGGAGCACATCGCCGCGCAGGCCGAGAACGGGCACGCACCGCAGCTGCTGCACTCCGAGCCGGACCTGCTGGTCAAGATCGTCCGCGACGTCTTCAACGAGGACTTCCAGAAGCTGATCATCCAGGGCGATGAGGCGCAGACCACGATCGAGAACTACCTCCGTGGTGTCGCCCCCGACCTCCTGGAGCGCGTTGAGCGCTACGAGGGGGAGAAGGACCCGTTCGATCAGTTCCGCATCACGGAGCAGATCGAGAAGGCTCTGGACCGCAAGGTGTGGCTGCCCTCCGGCGGTTCGCTGGTCATCGACCGCACGGAGGCGATGACGGTCGTCGACGTCAACACGGGCAAGTTCGTCGGCTCCGGCGGCAACCTCGAGGAGACCGTCACCAAGAACAACCTGGAGGCGGCGGAGGAGATCGTCCGTCAGCTGCGGTTGCGCGACATCGGCGGCATCATCGTCATCGACTTCATCGACATGGTGCTCGAGTCCAACCGCGACCTCGTGCTGCGCCGGCTCGTCGAGTGCCTGAGTCGGGACCGCACGAAGCACCAGGTCGCCGAGGTCACCTCGTTGGGCCTCGTGCAGATGACCCGCAAGAAGCTGGGCCTCGGTCTGCTGGAGACCTTCAGCGAGCCGTGCGAGGTCTGCGCCGGTCGTGGCGTGATCGTCCACCACGACCCCGTCATCAAGCACCGGTCCGCCGGCGGAAACGGCAACGCCAACTCCTCCGGCGGCGGACGGCGTTCGCGTGGCGGCAACGGCGGCGGCAACGGTGGTGGCCAGTCCTCCACCGGCTCGGCCAACGCGGCGGCCCACGTGATCACAGAGGGCGCGAAGTCGGCGCTCGCGCAGATCGCCGCCTCCACGATGCCCCCCGCCCCGCACACGGAGCCGATCGCCGAAACGCCGGCACCGGCGGCCGAGCCCGAGCGCTCCGAGCGGCCGAAGCGCGCGCGCAAGAAGCGCTCGTCCGGGTCCGGCTCATCCGCGCCGAAGACGGAGAAGGAGCAGCTGCTCGAATCCGTGCTGGACGCCCTGCCGGAGCCCAAGGCGCCCGGTCAGGGTCGCGCGCGGCGCCGGGTGACCACCGCGGCGCTCACGGGCACGCCGGTCCCCACCACGCCGGTGGCATCGGGCGAGTCCGCCTCGGCGGCGGAATGATCTCCCGCGTCACCGTCCGCGGCGTTCGCGGGCGGTGACGCGCAGTCCGGAGGCGATCAGTCGTCGGACCAACTGGTGTCCGTCGACGTGCTCGGCGCCGGCCGCGATCAGTCGCGGCACCATCTCCTCCGGTACGTCGTAGTGGTCCCGATCGAACGCGCGTGCCGGCACCCCCTGTGCGGACGCGAAAGCGTGAAGTTCGGCGAGGTCGCTGTCGCTGACCAGATGCGCCCACAGCCGTCCGTGTGCGGGCCAGCGGGGGTCGTCGACGAGCACGGTCATGTCTCGATCGTACGGTCGTCGCCGAACTCCAAGGCGACACGCAGGGCTCTCCTTTTGCCGAGTGGTGGGAGTATCCGGTAAAGTAGTCCCTTGGTGCGCATACGCGTCGCCCGCCCCCGGGCGGCGTCGAGAGACTTGCAGTCGCATCCGCTCCCTGTGAGCGACCCAGCCGGGGAGTGCAAGCACAGTCTTTGCAGACGTTCCGGAACCGCGCAAGGTTCCCCGAAGAAACAAGGTGGCAAGTGGTTTACGCAGTTGTGCGCGCCGGTGGACGGCAGGAGAAGGTTGAGGTCGGCACGATCGTCCAGCTCGACCGTGTCCAGGCCGCCCAGGGCGAGAAGATCGAGCTCCCCGCGGTCCTGTTCGTCGACGGTGACACCGTGACGACCGACGCGGACAAGCTCGCGAAGATCAAGGTCACCGCTGAGGTTGTCGGCAACCTCCGCGGTCCGAAGATCGTCATCCAGAAGTACAAGAACAAGACCGGTTACAAGAAGCGCCAGGGCCACCGTCAGGAGCTCACGCGCGTCAAGGTCACCGGCATCAAGTAAGCACGGGAGTACACAGACATGGCACACAAAAAGGGCGCAAGCTCCACCCGTAACGGTCGTGACTCCAACGCACAGCGCCTCGGCGTGAAGCGTTTCGGCGGCCAGCAGGTCAACGCCGGCGAGATCATCGTCCGCCAGCGTGGCACGCACTTCCACCCCGGCGCCAACGTCGGCCGTGGCGGCGATGACACGCTGTTCGCACTCGCCGCCGGTGCGGTCGAGTTCGGCGCGAAGGGCGGCCGCAAGGTCGTCAACATCGTCACCGCTGAGTAAGAATCAGCACCTGGATCGGGGCGGGCTTCGGCTCGCCCCGACCTTTTTATCCGGAGGGTTCCATGGTCACGTTCGTCGACCAGGTCACGCTGCACCTGCGCGCAGGTCGCGGAGGCAACGGCTGCGTCTCGGTGCGCCGAGAGAAGTTCAAGCCGCTTGCCGGCCCAGACGGTGGCAACGGTGGCCACGGCGGTGACGTCGTGCTCGTCGCTGACCCGCAGGTCACCACACTGCTGAGCTATCACCACAGTCCGCATCGCACCGCCGGCAACGGTGGCTTCGGGATGGGCGATAACCGCTCCGGCGCGCTCGGCGAGCCGCTCGAGCTCCCCGTTCCGGTCGGCACGGTCGTGCGCGATGAGGACGGTGAGGTGCTCGTCGACATGATCGACGCCGGCATGCGCTTCGTCGCGGCACCGGGCGGGCAGGGCGGCCTCGGCAACTCCTCACTCGCCACGCAGAAGCGCAAGGCCCCCGGCTTCGCGCTTCTCGGCACGCCGGGCTGGGAGGGCGATGTCGTCCTCGAGCTGAAGACCGTCGCCGATGTCGCTCTGGTGGGCTACCCGTCGGCGGGCAAGTCGAGCCTGGTCGCCGCCATCTCGGCGGCCCGTCCGAAGATCGCGGACTACCCGTTCACCACGCTGCACCCGAATCTCGGCGTCGTGCAGGCGGGCGATATCCGCTACACCGTGGCCGATGTCCCCGGTCTCATCGAGGGCGCCAGCGAGGGCAAGGGCCTCGGCCTGCAGTTCCTGCGCCACGTCGAGCGCTGCTCGGCGCTGGTGCACGTGCTGGACTGCGCGACGCTGGAGCCCGGCCGGGACCCGATCAGCGACCTCGACGTCATCCTCGCCGAGCTCGCGGCCTACCCCGTCCCGGAGGGACAGGTGCCGCTGCTGGAGCGTCCGCAGCTGGTCGCACTGAACAAGGTGGATGTCCCGGAGGCGAAGGACCTCGCCGATCTCGTCCGCCCGGATCTCGAGGCACGCGGGTTCCGCGTGTTCGAGATCTCCACGGTGGCGCACAGGGGCCTGCGCGAACTGACGTTCGCCCTGGCCGACCTGGTCGAAGAGCACCGCCTGGCCGTGGCCGATGCGCCCGTGCCCGAGCGCATCGTGCTTCGTCCGCAGGCGTCGGAGAAGGAGTACACGGTCCGGTTCGAGGGCGGCACGTACGGGAACATGTACCGCATCCGCGGCGCGAAGCCGGAGCGCTGGGTCATGCAGACGGACTTCACGAACGAGGAGGCCGTGGGCTTCCTCGCCGAACGTCTGAATAAGCTCGGCGTGGAGGACGAACTGTTCCGCGCCGGCGCCACGGCCGGTTCGACCGTCGTCATCGGAGGCACGGACGGTGTCGTGTTCGACTGGGAGCCGACCATGTCCTCGGCTGCCGAGCTGATGGTGTCCCCGCGCGGCTCCGACCCGCGCGTGAACCCGAACAACCGCCGCACCAACGCCGAGCGCCGCGACGAATACCACGCCTGGATGGACGCGAAGGCCGAGGCCCGAGCTGAGCTCGAGGCTGAGCGCATCGCCGCGAACGAGCAGCGGGACGACGCGGAATGACGGCGCGCAGCCGCGCCGATCTGTCGGGCGTTCGTCGCCTGGTGGTGAAGGTCGGCTCGTCGTCGATCTCGGGGGAGGCGTCCTGGCGGATTCCGCTGCTGGTGCACGCCCTCGCGGACGCCCATCGGCGCGGCACGGAGGTCGTGCTGGTCAGCTCCGGCGCGATCGCGACCGGCATGCCGATCCTCAATCTCGACTCCCGGCCGACGGATCTGGCCACGCAGCAGGCCGCAGCCGCCGTCGGGCAGAACGTCCTGATCTACCGCTACCAGGAAGCGCTGCGTCCGTTCCAGATCCACGCCGGACAGGTGCTGCTCACGGCCGGGGACCTGGAGAACCCGATGCACCGTTCCAACGCGCGGCGCGCCATGGAACGCCTGCTCGGTCTGCGCATCATCCCGATCGTGAACGAGAACGACACGGTGGCCACGCACGAGATCCGGTTTGGCGACAACGACCGTCTCGCAGCGCTCGTGGCGCAACTGATCGGTGCGGACGCACTCGTGCTGCTCAGCGACATCGAGTGCTTGTACACCCGTCCGCCCGGTGAGCCCGGTGCTGAGCCGATCGATCAGATCACGCCGGGGCAGGACCTCACCGGCCTGCAGTTCGGCGAGAAGGTCGTCAATACGGTGGGGACCGGGGGAGCGGCCACCAAGGCCTCCGCCGCCCGGCTCGCGGCCGCCGCCGGAATCGGTGTGCTCGTCACGAGCGCCGACCGGGCCGGCGACGCCCTGGCCGGTGAGCAGATCGGAACCTGGTTCGTTCCCGCTGACGTCACGCCCGGAACGCTCACCGGAGCGCTGGCTAAGGTGGAGCCGTGAGTGAAGAGTTTCCCACGGAGCTGATGGCGCGGTTGCACGCGGCCAAGAACGCATCGCGTGACGTCGCGCGCCTCACCAGCGCGGCGAAGGCCGATGCGCTGCACGCGATCGCGGATGCTCTCGAAGCCGCCGCCGGGCGCATCGTCGAGGCGAATGCCGCCGACCTGGCGCGCGGCGCTGCAGAAGGCATCGGCGACTCGCTGCTGGACCGGTTGCGTCTGACGCCGGAGCGCGTGGGCGCCCTCGCCGCAGCCGTTCGCGACGTCGCCGCGCTGCCGGATCCGGTCGGTCAGGTGGTCGGCGGACACCGGTTGCCCAACGGTGTCGCGTTGGAGCAGGTCCGCGTGCCGTTCGGTGTCGTCGCCGCGATCTACGAGGCTCGCCCGAACGTGACCGTCGACATCGCCGCGCTGGCGCTGCGGTCCGGCAATGCGGTGCTGCTGCGTGGCGGCTCGGCCGCACGCGATTCCAACATCGTTCTGGTCCAGGTGATGCGCGATGCCCTGGTCGCAGCCGGCGTGCCGGCGGACGCCGTGCAGTCCGTCGACGACTTCGGGCGCACCGGAGCCCGCGCTCTGATGACCGGTCGTGGCTTCATCGACGTGCTCGTTCCGCGCGGCAGCGCGCAACTGATCGCCGCGGTCGTGACCGAGTCCACCGTGCCGGTGATCGAGACCGGTGCCGGCAACGTCCACGTCTTCCTCGACGAGAGCGCCCCACAGGACTGGGCGCGAGACATCGTCGTCAATGCCAAGGTCCAGCGGCCGAGCGTCTGCAACGCCGCGGAGACGGTGCTCGTGCACCGGGCGGCGGCGGACCGACTGGTCGGCGACATCGTGCGGGCGCTGCAGGCCGAGGGCGTGACGGTGCACGGCGATGAGGCGACGGTCGCCCGTGCGGACGAGGTCGTCGCGGCGACCGAGGCGGACTGGCAGACCGAGTACCTCGGCCTCGACATCGCGATGCGGGTGGTCGAGGACCTGGATGCCGCGCTCGAGCACATCCGCACCTATTCGACCGGTCACACCGAGTCGATCATCACCACGGACAGCCGCAACGCGGACCGCTTCCTCGCGGAGGTCGACTCCGCGGTGGTGATGGTGAACGCGTCCACACGCTTCACCGACGGCGGTGAGTTCGGCTTCGGCGCCGAGGTGGGCATCTCGACGCAGAAGCTGCATGCCCGGGGCCCGATGGGGCTGTCCGAGCTGACCAGCACGAAGTGGCTCGCGCGTGGTTCCGGACAGGTGCGGGCCTGACGAATAGACTTGACCTGATCTCCTCCTATGAAGTGACCCGAATGGAGTCCCCCATGAACATCTCCTCGCTCATCGTGCACGCGGCCGAGGGCGCCGAGCACGGCGGCAACGTGATGCTGCACACCTTCCCGGCCGCTCTGATCGCGGCGGTGGTGTTCTTCGCGCTGGCCATGGTGACGCTGTCGTACCGCAACGTCGCCAACCGTCACGCGGCCAAGGCCGAGAAGTTCGCGGCTGAGAACGGTCAGCACCCGCACGGGAACGGCCACTGAACCTCTCCATGACTGATTCGCGGCGACCTCGCATCGGGGTGATGGGTGGAACCTTCGACCCGATCCACCACGGCCACCTCGTGGCTGCGAGCGAGGTCGCGCAGGGGTTCGATCTCGACGAGGTCGTGTTCGTTCCGACCGGTCATCCCTGGCAGAAGACCGGGGTCAGCGACAGCGAAGACCGGTACCTGATGACGGTCGTCGCCACGGCGTCCAACCCCCGCTTCACCGTGAGTCGCGTGGACATCGATCGGACGGGCCCGACCTACACGATCGACACCCTCCGGGATCTGCACGCCCAGCGCCCCGACGCCGAGCTGTTCTTCATCACCGGCGCCGACGCCATCGCCCAGATTCTCAGCTGGCGGGACCATGATGAGTTGTGGGATCTGGCGCACTTCGTCGCGGTTTCCCGGCCCGGCCACGTGCTGACGACTGAGGGTCTGCCGACGGAGAACGTGAGCCAACTGGAGATCCCCGCCCTGGCGATCTCATCCACGGACTGCCGCGAGCGGGTGGAGAACGGCCACCCGGTGTGGTACCTCGTTCCCGACGGGGTCGTCCAATACATTGCGAAGCATCATCTGTATCGGAGCAACGCATGACCACCACCGAGCACAACGAACCGCAGCTGACGCGCCGCCAGTTGCGTGAGCTTCGGCTGACGGGTCAGACGCCCGTCGTCCAGACCGCGGACACCCCCGTTCCCGCGGAGAACGCCGAACCCACGCCGCCGCGCCGCGATGCACCGGAACCGGCTGCCACCGCGACGGAAACGGCCCAGGAAACGGCCGAGCCCGCGGCTCCGCTGCCTCGCGCCGTGGAGACTGAGGTGCCGTCAGCACCGGAGGTTCCGCAGGCGGACGAGAGCGCGCCCGAGGATCACCCGCTGACGCGTCGCGAGGCGCGCGAGCTCGAGCGAGCTCGAACGGCGTCGCTCGCGGTCAGCGAAGAGGTCTCCACCCCGGCGGAGGACCGCGAACCGACACCGCCTCCGGCGCGCGATTCCGCCGAGCCGGCATCGGCCTGGGCACCGCCCGCCGCGCCCGTAGAGGACGCTGAGGCTGAGGCTGAGGCTGCCGCGGTTGTCGAGGAGGCACCGTCCGAGCCCGTCGCTTCCGCACCGAGCACGGGCGACGAGTGGTGGCGCACCGCTCCGGCGACCGGGGCCATCCAGATCCACCGTGCGGCCACGGCCGAGGAACCGACGGCGCCGAACGCAGACGCCGCATCCGGCGACGAGTGGTGGCGCACGGCCCCGGCGACCGGTGCGATCCAGATCCACCGTGCCGCGGCTGAGGAAGTGCGTGCTCCCGAGCCCGCACCGGTGCGCGAGACCGCGCACGTGGTCGCGGCGCCGACGACGGACGACGACGGCGTGTCCGAGGGCAAGCCGACCGTGAACGCCGATTTCGGTGCCGAAGTGCTCGCTGAGGCGACCGCCACGGTGCCGCCGGCCGGAACGACGTCGTTCGATGACCTGCTCACCCGCGATTCCGCTTCGTCGGGAAGCACCGCGAGCGGAAGCACGCTGATCCTCAACGACAGCGCGATGCCGCTCCTGACCGCCCCGGTCACCTCGAGCGGTGAGCGGCTGGTCACGGGCACCTTCAATCTCCCGGATTCCTTCGGTTCGCAGGGGCACAGCCCCGGGACCACCGACGGCAAAGACGTCGATGCGGTCCTGATCGATGGCGAGCTGCCGCCGGCGTCCTCCCCGACGCCGATCGCGGCGACCGCTGCGGTCAGCCAGGCGAAGGCACCGGGCGAGATCATCAAGGCGCCGGCACCCGAGAAGAGCAACAAGCTCATGCTCGTGCTGGCCATCACCGCAGGAGCCCTGGCGCTCGCCCTCGGCGGCGTCATCGTCGTGGCCCTGCTGAACGGAGCATTCCAGTGACAGCCACCGACCTGGCGAAGAACATGGTCCAGATCGCGGCCGAGGCCGCAGACGCGAAGGGTGGCGTGGACATCGTCGCGCTCGACGTGTCCGAGCCCCTGCCGTTCACGGACGCGTTCGTCATCATCACCGGCCGCAACGAGCGCAACGTCGCCGCCATCGCCGACGAGATCGAGGACAAGCTGCTCGAAGCAGGGCACAAGCGCCTGCGCCGTGAGGGCCGGGTGGACGCGCGCTGGGTCCTGCTGGACTTCGGTGACATCGTGGCGCACGTGTTCCACGAGCAGGAGCGCACGTACTACGACCTCGAGCGCCTCTGGAAGGACTGCCCGACCATCGCCTTCACGCTTCCTGAGCCGGTCGAGCTGCCCGCCTGAGGCCCCCGCTGTCCGGACCACTCCCTCAGCTGTAGTAGGCTTGGGGGAGTTGGCCGGAAGGCCGGCGAAAACAGAATACGGGCCTGTGGCGCAGCTGGTAGCGCACCTGCATGGCATGCAGGGGGTCAGGGGTTCGAGTCCCCTCAGGTCCACCGAATCACGAGAAGAGCCCCGGTTTCCGGGGCTCTTCTCGTTCCGGCCGGGGAGCGTTCGTCGGCGCGTGACTGCTGGGGTGCTCTTGCCGCTCGCCGGCAGCGCTGCGTGCCGGACGCTTTGCCGGCTTCGCCCCCGCCCGACCACGCCGAGAGCGCACCGGGCGCCGGGCAGGGTTACGACGCGGAGCGAGCCGACATCGTTCGCGCGGATTCCCACGGGCGCCCGGCGCAGGACATCGGGACGGTGAAGGGGCCCTGCGTGTGCAGGGCCCCTTCTTGGCCGGCCGATCACCGGCCGTGGCTCACGTCAGGAGGCCGGACCGACTCAGTGCTGGTCGGATCCCTGCCACCGAACCGTCACCGTGTCGCGCGGCGCCGCATCCCGAGCACCAGGCCACCCACGGCCACGAGAGCCAGGGCACTGAGCCCGAACGGGGTGAGGTCGCTGGTACCCGTCGTCGGCAGCGAGGGCTTGGACGGTGGCGTCGACGTCGGCGCTGGAACCGGCGGGACCGATGCGGTGGAGGTCGGCGTCGGCGTCACCGTAGGTGTCGGCGTGGCCGTCTCGGTCGGCGTGGGCGTCGGGGTCGGCGTGGGCGGCTCGGGCGGCGGGGGCGGCGGGGGTGGGGGGGGCCGCGTGGGCGGCGGGGGGGGGCGGGGTGGGGGGGGCGGTGGGCGTGGGCGTGGGGGTCGGCGTGGGCGTGGGCGTCGGGGTGGCCGTCGGGGTCGGCGTGGGCGTCGGTGTCGGCGTGGCCGTCGCGGTCGGTGTCGGCGTGGCCGTCTCGGTCGGCGTCGGGGTAGGCGTCGGTGTGGGCGTCGGCGTCGGCGTAGGCGTCGGCTCGACCGGGCACTGCTCCTTGGTGAAGGTGAAAGTCCACTCCGTGGGTCCCTCGAGTGTCACGCCCTTCTGCGGGATCGCGGTCACCGTGACGGATTCCGCATTCGCGGGGTGGTCACCGGCACTGACGACGGTTCCGTCGATCGCGTAGTCGACGCCCTCCGTCTCCGGGATTCGCACGTAGTCGTCGGTCGGTGCGCCGCCGGCGGGCTCGCACACGTCGCTCGAGGTCGGTGCGGTCGGCGTGACGGTGCACAGGTCCTGAAGGTCGGACTCGACCGTGTACCCGTTCCATTGCGTCTCATCCCAGCCGTGCGGTTCCGTGAAGTCCGCGTTGTACCAGTCGCCCAGCACCGGCTTGTCGCCGCCTTCCAGGATGTGGATCACGTCCACCTGGACGGTGATCCGGCCGCACAGCGCCACCGGGAACGCCTCCGGGTTGTCCGTCGGGTTCAGCACGGCGGCCGGTTCGGTGTCCGACATCTCGAAGTAGATGAGTTGCTGCGGCCCGCCCCACTGCGAGCCGGGCCGGTCGTACGCGAACACCGCGTTCATCCACTCCTGCTCAGGTGCGGCCTCCTCGGCCAGGGCAGGCGTCGCGATCGCGGCAGGGATCGCCAGCGCGGCGATCACCGCCCCCACGCGCGCCCAAGGTGAGAGCTTCATGAAATATTTCCCCTTCGTGGTTTCCCGGCGCGCCAACCGACCCCTACGAGACTCCGTAGCGGAAGAACCCGCGGACGGGGAGATCCCCATCTCCTCCGCGGGACGACACAGGACGCGTCGAGAAAATGCTAACGATTCACATTCCGAGGCGTCAATGATGTGACAGTGAGCAAGTTCTCACACTGTGTCTCGGAATCGAGCCCGACTATCGTGGAGCGCATGGCGCGCATCCTGATCTTCGGCGGGCACGGTCGAGTGGCACTTCTCACGGCCGCGGTGCTGACGCAGGGCGGGGACAGCGTCACGGCGGTGATCAGGAACCCCGATCATCGCCGAGACGTGTCCGACGCGGGAGCGGAGCCGCTGGTCCTCGACCTCGAAGCGGCGGAGGTGGCCGACCTGGCGGCCGCGATCCGCGGGCACGACGCCGTGATCTGGTCGGCGGGTGCCGGCGGTGGGGATGCGCGGCGAACCGCGGCCGTGGACCACGCTGCGGCCCTGCGAAGCATGGCGGCGGCCACCGCCGCGGAGGTTTCGCGGTACGTCATGGTGTCGTACTTCCGATCCGGTGCGGATGACGCAGTGCCGGCCGGCGATCCGTTCCGGCCGTATGCCGACGCGAAGGCCGCCGCGGATGACGCGTTGCGCGCCACCGCACTGGACTGGACCGTCCTCGGTCCGAGCCGCCTCACGGACGATGCTCCGATCGGCCGCATCGACGTCGCAAGTGCGGCATCGACGACCGTCGCCCGTGGCGACGTCGCCGCCGTGATCGCCACTTCGCTCCGGGCGCCGGCCACGTTCCGACGTACGATCCGCTTCAACACCGGCGCGACGCCGATCCCCGAGGCGCTGGGGGTGTGAGCGCGCCCCGCAGCGGACGCGCCCGGGATACCCTCCGAGTCGGGCCCGACGCTCAGCGTGTTGTAGGCTGTTCCCGTCGGTTCGAGAGCCGATGCCCATCCGGGCCTGTGGCGCAGCTGGTAGCGCACCTGCATGGCATGCAGGGGGTCAGGGGTTCGAGTCCCCTCAGGTCCACCAATATTCATCAGAAGCCCCGATTCGTCGGGTCTTCTTTCGTTTGACCCGTGGGTGACTCACCCCGCCCACGCTGACAGTGACCTCTCCAGCGACGCGAGCCGCGTGGCGGGCGAGCCGGACAGTTCCAGCACGCGGAGGTCGTCGCCGACCAGGTCAGGATCGTCCAGGAGGTCCAGCAGCACGTCGTTCATGCTGACCCGGAGCGCGGGTTCCTCGTCTGCGGGGGCGCTGATCGCATCGGCGGGAACGAGCGGGAGAACGACGAGCACATCAACGGTCTGCAGCGCGCGGCCGGTCAGGTCCATCGCCCGCAGGAGCGTTTCACGGGCCGGTGCCCGGCCGCGGAGCTCTCCCCAGGCGAGGAGGTAAGCGAGGAAATCCAGAGGACAGCGTTCGGCGATGAAGGGGCCGGAGGGTGGGTCGCTGATCAGCCGATGGGCTGCGCCGTTCAACTGTGCGACGAAGGACGTCACGCCGGGAGAGTCCCACGACTCGTCGATGTCCTCGAACGGGTCCGCGAGCACGGCGTACTCCGGATGGCGCAACGCGAAGTCCGAGATCAGAGTGCTCTTCCCGCTGGCGTGAGTGCCCGACACGACGATGCGCATGGGGTGAGGGTAGCGCCCTGCACCCGGCGGATCCGTGATTACCTCGAGGTGGGCGCTCGCACAGTCCGTGGGCACCGTCACCGCGGGAGGAATTCAGAATGTCCAGCACAGCACCGGTCGCCTTCGTCACCGGGGGCGCCTCCGGAATCGGCCTCGCCGTCGTCAACCGGTGGATCGCGGAGGGCGGGCACGCCGTCATCGCGGACGTTCGAGTCGAGTCCCTGGACGAGGCGGTGGGGGCGCTTCCGGTCGGCACGGCCCGGGGCGTCGTCTGCGATGTGACGGATCGGGCGAGTGTGGATGCGGCTCGCGCCAGTGTCGCCGGCACGGAGGCACGCCTGGACGCCGTCGTGAACTCCGCGGGTATCGCGCGCCCGGAGCCGAGCAGTGCGATCACCGACGCGGCCTTCCAGCTGATGCTCGAGATCCACGTCACCGGGTCGATGCGGGTCTGTCGCGCCGCATACCCGCTGCTGCGCGCGTCCGGTGGTGCGATCGTGAACGTGGCCAGTGTCGCGGCGATCGCCGGTCTGCCGGAGCGCGCGAGCTACACCTCGGCGAAGTCCGCCATCGGTGGTCTCACCCGCACGCTGGCGGTGGAGTGGGGGAGGACCGGCGTACGCGTGAACGCGGTCGCGCCCGGCTACGTCCGCACCGCCTTGACCGACAAGCTCATCCGGGACGGGGATCTCAACGACGAACCGGTGCGTTCGCGGACGCCGCTGGGTCGCTTCGCGGAACCGGACGAGATCGCCGGGGCCGTGCAGTTTCTGGCCGGTTTGGCTTCGTCCTTCGTCAACGGGCACGTTCTGGTCGTCGACGGTGGACTCACCATCGACGGCGACTGGTACTGACCGGTCCGGGCAGGTCAGAAACCGGCCGCCGACGCCGCGTCGAGCAATCGCCGGCGCAGCGTCTCTCCGCGCTCACTGAAGGCACGCTGTCGCCGGACGTACTCAGCCTTACCCGCGGGCGTCTCGACGGTGACGGGGGAGAAACCCCACTCCGTGAGGTCGTAAGGAGATGCCTCCATGTCGAGGCGCCGGATGTCTCGGGCCAACTCGAAAGCGTCGAGCAGCGTCTCTCCGGGAACCAGCGGGCCGAGCTTGATCGCCCACTTGTAGAGGTCCATGCCGGCGTGGAGGCAACCGGGCTGCTCGCGCTGCGCCTGAGTGTCCCGCGTCAGGGGCAGCTCATTCCGTCCCGTCGCGGCCGGCGTGAAGAACCGAAAGGCGTCGAAATGCGTGCACCGCAGGTCGGCGCCCTCCACGACGCTGTCCGTCCCCCGCTGGCCCAGGCGGAGGGGAACCGCGTGCCGGTGCTCGCCCTGCTGATAGACCATCGCCCACTCGTGCATTCCGAAGCACCCGAATCGCGCCGGACGCGACGTCGTTGCTCGCAGCAGCGCCACGATCCGCTCGATTCCGGCGCCGCGGTCCGCACGCAGCGCATCCAGATCGACGCAGACGCCCTCCGCCGTGAGCCGGTACCAGCGCCAGGCGGCCTGCGGGGCGTGGGCGGCATCAGCCAGCACCGTGCCGGCGCCGGGGTGCCAGCGACGCAGAACGCTCGGCTTGTAGGAGTAGTAGGTGAACAGGAAGTCCCAGACCGGATGAGTCTCGCCGCGTGCCGCTCGCTCCCGATGCTCGAGCGTCAGCGCATCGGCCCGTGCGACGTGGGCCGCGCCCATCGTCGTCCAGGCTTCGCGCGGCATCGAAACACGCGTGATCACGGGGGAAATCATGTCTTCATTCTCTCTCGCCGCCCGCTAATCTGAATTCCATGCAGACCCAGCCGCCCCCGGGGGCAGCGGCGACGGAGCTCGCGTTCCGGCAGAGTCAGACCAAGAAGGTGCTCAGCACGCTGATCATCATCGCGGTTCTCGGCCTACTCGCGTTCATGTTCTTGCCGCGATTCCTCCCGAACACCATGAACCACGCCACGCGCTACACGATCGCGGGGCTCGCCACCGCGGTCGTCGCGGCGCTGATGATCGTCACGACGCTGTGGCTCGGCAACACCCGGGTCGTGGTCACTCCCACGCACGTCGAGGTGCGCCGCCCGGGGAAGACGATCCATTCGTGGCCGCGCGAAACCACGGCGTTCAACACGCACGTACTGAAGCAGACCACGAACGGGATTCCGTCCGGCACGACGCGGTCGCTCGTCGCGCACACGCCTGCCGGGACGACGAAGGTGGCCTTCTCCACCATGTCGCGGAACACCTTCAACGAGATGTTCGCCGCCGTGTCAACCCCGGTCGGCGTCGCGCCCGGGGCAGCAGGCGCGGCTCCTGCGGCGCGTCCGCAGGCACTTGTCGGCTTCCCTCGTGTCTTCGAGACCAAGCCGCCGGTGTTGCGCCGACGGGCGAGCGTGCTGATCGTCCTGGGAGTGATCGCTCTCGTGGTCGCGGTCGCTCTGATCTACCTCGGCATCACTGACGAGTCGATGGCCTTCAGCGAGTTCGTCGTTTACGGCACGGTCGTCCTCATGGTCGCCCTGGTCCTGGTGGTCATCGGGACCGTGGGCTTCGTGCAGGACGCGGCACGTCCGAAGCGCATCGAGGTGGGCGCCGCCGGCGTCAACATCGACGGGACGACGTACCCGTACGCCGGCCTGAGTCGCATCTGGGTGACGCCGGACACCTACCAGCGTCGTCGTCTGAAGCTCGTCGGCCCGACCGGCGTCGCGAAGACGTACTCGCTGGGAGTGGCGACCACCAACCCGGACAAGGCCGTCCTGGGGGACTGGGTCAATCTCGTCGGGTCGCTTCAGCAAGCGACCGCCGCGACCCCGGGACTCGTCGCATTCGACCTCGAGTGAGCCGTTCTCATCCGATCACGGGCTCGGCAGCACACGCTGCCGGGCCCGTCCTCGTTCGGGGCGCGGGAGAGGTGGGTGGTCGATGCCCCGGCTGCCTCCTCACTCTCACGGTCGAACGGCGGGGCACAGCCCGGTAGGATCGCCGCAAACTGACGACCTTGCTCTGGGCGGGAGGGACCGACATGGTTGCACGAGGATGTCTCGGCCTGTGGGTCGCCGCCGGTGCCGCGCTCGTGCTCACCGGGTGCGCCGGCCCACCGAGCGGTGCCGGCGGCCGGCGTGCCGGCTGCCGCATCGTCAGCTCCAACCGAGACGGCGGCGCGTGACGCGACCGCCGAGGAGGATCCGAACACCGCGCTGGGCGCGATGGAGGGCGTCCCGTGCATGCTCGCGAATCGTGCCGGCGATGCACGCTGGGTGGGGGAGCCCGATGTCGGACTCACCGCCGGAATGGATGTTCTGCAGGCGTGGGTGGACGAGAACAATGACACCGCGGTATCCGTGTTCGCCTGCAGCGACTACAGCGGTGCCGTCCTGCTCGTGACTCCAGCGGCCGCCGGTGTCGAAGACATCGTCGCGAAGGCGGCGCAGAAGTTCTCCCACGGCGAGTCCGTTCGGGTCGAGTACCAACCCGCATCGCTCGCCGATCTCCTGGCCGCCACGAACGAGCTCTCCGCCCGGGCGATGGACGTCCCTGGTGTCGCGAGCATCGGTGTGGATGCGATCCGCGGCGTGGTCAGGATTCGCACCAGCGAGGAACCTCCGGGCGTCGGTGAGCGAGTCCAGGACATCGAGTCGGCCTTCCGGGACGTCAATCCGGATATCGCGATCATGTGGGACCACCAGAGCTGACCGGCCCACACCCGTCCGTCTCCTTGAAGAGGTGACGCGAAAGGGGCTCCGGACGAATGTCCGGAGCCCCTTTCAGCGTGCGATCAGTGCTTCGCGTCGCCCTCGATCTCGGGAGCGTCGTGGCCGCCGGCGACACCGTGCGCGTGGTGCGCGTCAGCCGCGTCGAGCTCGGTCTGCGTGACCGGAGCCAGGCGGTCCTCGAAGAACCAGCGGGAGATCGCCGCGCGCGTGTTCTGCCAGAAGCCGATGCGGCCCTTCGCGTTCGGACGCACGACCAGCGGCTCGTACGTGTCGTAGTCGACGAGCTTCCAGCGGTCGTACGCGTCGACCGGCTTGTGGACCTCGATGTACTCGCCACCCGGGAGTCGGACGATGCGTCCGGACTCGTAACCGTGCAGCGCGATCTCGCGGTCCTTCTTCTGCAGCGCGATGCAGATCCGCTTCGTGACGAAGTAGGCCAGGATCGGGCCGAGGATGAGCAGCGCCTGGAGGGAGTGGATGACCCCCTCCATCGTCAGGTGGAAGTGCGTCGCGATCAGGTCGGACGAAGCGGCGGCCCACATCACGGCGTAGAACGTGACACCTGCGGCGCCGATGGCGGTGCGGGTCGCCGCGTTGCGAGGACGCTGAGCGATGTGGTGCTCGCGCTTGTCACCCGTGACCCAGGCTTCGATGAACGGGTACAGCAGGACCAGCACGATGAAGCCACCGAGCACGACCAGCGGGATGATGATGTACCACGTGAAGGAGTGGCCCCACAGGATCGTCTCCAGGTGCGGCGGAATCAGTCGCAGCATGCCGTCCGCGAAGCCGATGTACCAGTCCGGCTGGGTACCGGCGGACACAGGGGAGGGGTCGTATGGTCCGTAGTTCCAGATCGGGTTGATCTGGAAGAGCGACGCGATCAGGACGATCACACCGAAGACGAGGAACAGGAAGCCGCCCATCTTGGACATGTAGACCGGCATCATCGGGTAGCCCACGACGTTCTGGTTCGTGCGGCCGGGGCCGGCGAACTGCGTGTGCTTGTTGATGATCATGAGCATCAGGTGGAGGACCACCATGGCGATCACCAGCAACGGGAGCAGCAGGATGTGCAGCGTGTACAGGCGGCCGACGATCTGCGTGCCCGGGAACTCGCCGCCGAAGAGCAGGAACGAGGTCCAGGTGCCGATCAGCGGAATGCCCTTGACCATGCCGTCGATGATGCGCAGGCCGTTACCGGAGAGCAGGTCGTCCGGCAGCGAGTAGCCGGTGAAGCCCTCGGCCATTGCGAGGATGAACAGGACGAAACCGATGACCCAGTTCAGCTCGCGCGGCTTGCGGAACGCGCCGGTGAAGAACACGCGGAGCATGTGCACGCCGATGCCGGCGACGAACACGAGCGCCGCCCAGTGGTGGATCTGGCGGACCAGCAGTCCACCACGGATGTCGAAGGACAGCCGGAGGGCGGAGTCCATGGCCGCGGACATCTCGACACCACGCATCGGGGCGTACGCACCCGTGTAGTGGGTCTCGACCATCGAGGCCTGGAAGAAGAACGTCAGGAACGTGCCCGAGAGGAACACGACGACGAAGCTCCACAGGGCGATCTCACCCAGCATGAACGACCAGTGGTCGGGGAAGATCTTCCGGCCGAGCTCCTTGACGAAGCCGGACAGGCTGGTGCGCTCGTCGAGATAGTTCGCGACGCCGCCGATGAACTTCCCGCCGAGGGGCTTGTTTTCCGCCTTCTGCTCAGAAGGCGCGGTTGCGGTACTCAATGACGCTCCCAGAAGCTCGGGCCGACGGCCTCGGTGAAGTCGCTCTTCGCGATCAGGTACCCCTCGGAGTCAACCTCGATCGGAAGCTGCGGCAGCGGACGTGCAGCCGGGCCGAAGATGACGGCCGCGTGACGGGTGATGTCGAACTGCGACTGGTGGCACGGGCACAGCAGGTGGTGCGTCTGCTGCTCGTACAGGGCCACCGGGCAACCGACGTGCGTGCAGACCTTGGAGTAGGCCACGATGCCCTTGTAGGACCAGTCCTTGCGGGACGGTTCCTCGATGAGGTCCTCCTCCGGGAGGCGGACCAGCAGCACGATGGCCTTGGCCTTCTCCTCCAGGTAGCCGTCGTGGTGCGACAGCTTCGCGAGGGATTCCGGGATCACGTGCACGGCGGAACCGAGCGTCAGGTCAGCGGCACGGATCGGAGTGCCGTCCGGGTCGTGCGCGAGGCGCTCCCCGGTCTTCCACATCGTCTGGTTCAGGAGTGCGACCGGGTCGCCCGCGATGGGGTTGTCCGGCGTGGAGTGCGGTGCGAGTCCGCGGAACAGCGTGACGCCCGGGATGATCGAGGCGACGACGGCGGCGATCAGCGAGTTGCGGATCATCGTCCGGCGGCCGAAGCCGCTCTCTTCGTTGGCCTCGGCGAAGGCCTCGACGGCAGCCTCGCGAGTGGCGTCCTTGCCGCGGGTCTGGTGACGCGCCTCGACGTGCTCCTTGTCCGACATCAGCGCCTTGGACCAGTGGATCGCGCCGATACCGATCGCGAGCAGTGCCAGGGCGATGCCGAGACCGATGAAGAGGTTGTTGTACCGGACATCGATGAGCTTGCCGCTCTCGATCGGGAACAGCATGTAGGCGGCGACCGCCCAGATGCTCCCCGCCACGGACAGGTAGAAGAGGGTGTAGACCGTGCGCTCAGCGGCCTTCTCGGCCCGAGGGTCCTTGTCGGTCATCCGCTCGCGGTGCGGCGGGAGGCCGGGGTTCTGGGCCGGGTCATCGGTCGCGACAGCGGTGCCGGCCGGAGGCTGATAGCTCCGTTCCAGCGCCTGCGAGTCGTCCTCGTGTGCCATTGTGCTCCTCGTACGTGAATTCTTAAGAGTGACCGGGCGTCAGTTCGACTTCGCCGTGATCCAGACGGTGATGGCGACCAGAGCGCCGATACCGAAGATCCAGATGAACAGGCCCTCTGAGACGGGACCGAGCGAGCCGAGCGTGAACCCGCCGGGGTTCACCTCCTGCTGCGTGAACACGAGCGAGGCGATGATGTCCTGCTTGTCCTGTTCGGTCAGCGTCATGTTGTTGAACACCGGCATGTTCTGCGGACCGGTGACCATCGCGGCGTAGATGTGCAGCGGGCTGGTCGAGGTCAGCGGTGGAGCGTACTTTCCCTCCGTGAGTGCACCACCGGCGGCGGCCACGTTGTGGCACATCGCGCAGTTGATGCGGAAGAGCTCCGCACCGCGGGCGACGTCACCCTCGCCGGAGATGATGTTCTCCGCGGGATAGGTGGCACCCGGGGCGACCGACTGCACCCAGGCGGCCATGTCGCGGGTCTGCTCCTCGGTGAACTGCACCGGCTTCTGCGGAGCCTGGGGGCCCTGCATCTGCAGCGGCATGCGACCGGTGGACACCTGGAATTCGACGGCCAGTTCGCCCACGCCGACCAGCGACGGTCCGTTGGCGGTTCCCTCGAGGTCCATACCGTGGCAGGTGGCGCAGTTCGCCTGGAACAGCTTCTTGCCCGTGTCGGTGTCGGCCGCGGCCGAAACGCTCGTGGAGGAGTCGGTGGTGGCGGCGACCGCAGCGCTCGCGCCGGCGTAGGCCCCACCGGTGAGGAGGAGTCCGAGACCGATCAGCGCGACCGCGGCCAGCGGGCTGCGCCGGCCGTTGTTGCGGGTCTTCTTCTCTCGTGCCATGTCTGTGACAGCTCCGCTTCTTACTTGAGGAAGTAGATGACGGCGAACAGGGCGATCCACACCACGTCGACGAAGTGCCAGTAATAGGACACGACGATCGCGGTGGTGGCTTCCTTGTGCCGGAAGTTCTTGACGGCGTAGGCGCGTCCGATGACGAGGAGGAACGCGATGAGGCCGCCGGTGACGTGCAGGGCGTGGAAGCCGGTCGTGATGTAGAACGCCGAGGCGTAGGAGTCAGCCGAGATCGGCATGCCCTCCGTCACCAGGGTCGTGTACTCCCAGACCTGTCCGGACACGAAGATCGCGCCCAGCGCGAAGGTCAGCCAGAACCACTCGACCATGCCCCAGCCCAGCGGACCGCGCGACTTCGTCGAGTACGGCTGCATGCGCTCGGCGGCGAAGACACCCATCTGGCAGGTCACGGAGGACAGCACCAGGACGATCGTGTTCACCAGCGCGTAGGGCACGTTGAGCATCTCGGTGCGGCTCGCCCACAGCTCCGGGGAGGTGCTCCGGAGGGTGAAATAGATCGCGAAGAGGCCGGCGAAGAACATGACCTCGCTGCCGAGCCACACGATGGTGCCGACGGCTACGGGATCAGGTCGCTTGATGCTTCGGGCCACGGGGGCATGCGTCACTGTGCTCGTCACAAGATCCATTATTGCCGATTTCTTCTCAGGATTTTCGCAACTGCACCACACGGGTCTCCCGGCGACGGGCGCGGGCTCGGTGCCGCGAGCCTGGGAACCTGCCGTGCATCTGGGATGGAGGACCGATCGCGGAGTATTCGCGAGGGCGAAGATACCGACGCCGCGTCGGCGTGTCGTGCCCGGATAGGATTCGAACATGACCGAATCCCTCACCTGGCCTGACCTCCTCACCGCTCTGCTGGACCGACGAGACCTCAGCGTGTGGGAGTCGACCTGGGCCATGCGACAGGTCATGAACGGTGACGTGAGTGATGCCCAACTGGCCGGATTCCTCGTCGCTCTCCGAGCGAAGGGGGAGACCGTCGACGAGATCGTGGGCTTCCGCGACGCCATCTTGGAATCGGCGGTGCCGCTGCCCGTTCCGGCCGATGTGCTGGACATCGTCGGCACCGGCGGAGACCGCCACCGCACCGTCAACATCTCCACGATGTCCTCGATCGTCTGCGCGGCGGCGGGCATCCCGGTGGTCAAGCACGGCAACAAGGCGGCGAGCTCCTCGTCCGGTGCCTCCGATGTGGTGACGGCTCTCGGCGTGAACCTCACTCTGGATCCGGAGAAAGTCGCCGAGGTCCTCCGGCGCACGGGGATCTCGTTCGCGTGGGCGGCCGCGTTCCACCCCGGCTTCCGGCACGCGGGAGCAACCCGGGGCGAGCTGGCGATCCCGACCGTGTTCAACATCCTCGGTCCGCTGTGCAATCCGGCGCGCGCCGAGGCCAACGCCGTGGGTGTCGCGCAGCTTGATCGCGTTCCGCTGATCACCGGCGTCTTCCGCACCCGCGGGGCGACCGCACTCGTCTTCCGCGGCGACGACGGTCTCGACGAGCTGACCACGACCGGTCACTCGCGGATCTGGGAGGTCACCCGCGGTGACATCCACGAGCACGATCTGGACCCGCGCGATCTGGGCATCCCGTTCGCATCGTTGGAGGACCTGCGCGGCGGGGACCCCGAGCACAACGCCGACGTGGTGCGCTCGGTCCTCACCGGTCAGACCGGTCCGGTGCGTGACATCGTGCTGCTGAACGCGGCAGCGGGCATCGTCGCGTACACGCTGTCGCATGACGCAGCGCAGGCGCAACGCTCCATGGTGGAGCGCATGGCGGAGGCCGTCGTGCGGGCGAGGACGGCGATCGACGAGGGGGCCGCGGAGCGCAAGCTCACGGAGTGGATCGACGTCACGTCGGAGCTCGCGGAGTCCTGAGGTCGCGCGTGGACCCCGTCGCCGCACTGCAGGAGATCGCCACCCTGCTCGAACGGGAACGGGCGTCCCGTTACCGTTCGAAGGCGTTCCGCTCCGCCGCGGCGGCCATCGCGAACGTTCCCGCGGGGGAGCTGCGCCAACGGCTGACGACCGGTCGGATTCCGGGTGTCGGGGACACCACGCGCGCCGTCATCCTGCAAGCGCTGGCCGGCGACGTGCCGGAGAGACTGGCCGAACTCCGCGCACGCTTCGCGGTGGAGGTCAGCGTGTTGCGGTCCCGTCTGCGCGGCGATCTGCACGCACACACCGAGTGGTCGGACGGCACGACGCCCATTCAGGAGATGGTCGATGCGGCGGCCGCGCTCGGGCATGAGTACCTGGCGATCACGGATCATTCGCCGCGCCTGCGCGTCGCGCGCGGCCTGTCGCCCGAGCGGCTGCGAGAACAGATCGTCGTGATCCGCGGGCTGGACGCGCCGTTGGCCGTGCTGAGCGGTATCGAAGTGGACATCCTCACCGACGGTGCCCTGGACCAGGAAGACGAGCTGCTGGATGAGCTCGACATCGGCGTGGCGTCCGTCCACTCGAAACTGCGGATGGAGAGCGGACCGATGACGGCCCGCATGATCCGTGCCGTCTCGTCCGGCCGTGTGCAGGTGCTGGGACACTGCACCGGGCGACTCGTCGCGGGGGAGCGCGGCACCCGTCCGCCATCGGCGTTCGACGCGGAGGCGGTCTTCGCGGCCTGCCATGAGAACGGTGTGGCCGTGGAGATCAACTCCCGGCCCGAGCGCGATGATCCGCCGGACGAGCTGATCGCACTGGCGCTTGAGATCGGGTGCCTGTTCGCAATCGACTCGGACGCCCATGCGCCGGGTCAGCTCTCGCTGCTGGATCATGGTGCGGCGCGGGCGGAGAACGCGGGGATTCCCGCAGAGCGCATCGTGACCACCTGGCCCCTCGACCGGCTGCGATCCTGGACCGGCCGCTGAACGGTGTGGCGGGGCGGCCCGCATAGGATCGGGGCGTGATGTCAGCCGTGCGGAGACCCCTGCCCTGGTTGATCTTCGGGGGACTGTTCGTCGCGGCGCTGAGCATGCGGTCCCCGATCGTGGCGCCGACTCCGGTCATGAGCAGGATCGCCGCGGACTTCGGTATCGACGCGGGGACGGCGGGCCTGATCACGACCGCTCCGGTCCTCATGTTCGCGCTGCTGACGCCGGTCACCGCCGTCGTCGTCCGGCGGCGCGGGCCCGAGGCCGCTCTGATGATGACGTTGGTCGGAGTGCTGATCGGGTCGTTCGTGCGGGCGCTGCCCGGGTTCGGCTGGATGCTCGCGGGCATGGTCATCATCGGTGCGGTGATCATGATCGGCAACGTCGCAGTGCCGGTGATCATCCGCCGGGACACGCGGCCGGATCGCGTCCCTCTCGTGACGGCCGCGTACACGGCGATGCTGAACGTGGGCTCGCTGCTGACCACGCTGCTGACGGCTCCGCTGGCGGATGCGGTCGGCTGGTCGCTCGCGCTCCTGCTGTGGAGCAGCATCACCGTGGCCGGTGTTCTGCTGTGGGGCGCGCACCTGATTCGCAGCCGGAAGTCCGTCCCGGACGCGGCGGCGGTCGCTGCCGAACGAGATGCGGTGGCGGCGGTCACGGGTCCGATTCCCGTCGTCGGGCCGAAGCCGCGACTGCTGCGTCCCGTCACGATCGTGCTGCTGCTGGCGTTCGGGATGCAGTCGGGCGCGTACTACTCCCTCACGACGTGGCTCCCGTCGATCGCCCATGACGTCCTCGGGGAGGGCACGACGGCGGCGGGAGCGCTGGCGAGCATCTTCCAGGGTGTCGCGATCGTCGGCGCGTTGCTGATCCCCGTCCTGATGCGGTACCTGCCGATTCCGGCGGTCAGCGGCATCGTCGGGCTGGCGTGGGTGACGGTGACGCTGGGCATGACGATCGCGCCGCACCTGATGGCGCTGTGGATGACGATCGGCGGCTTCGCTCAGGCGGGCGGATTCATCACGATTCTGACGCTCATGGTCACAGCCGCTCGTTCTGACTACGAAGCGGCGGGGATGTCCGCGATCGTGCAGGGCGGCGGTTACCTGATCTCGACGACCGGGGCGCCCGTGACCGGACTGCTGCACGATGTCAGCGGTGGGTGGGCGGTCCCACTGTGGGTGCTCACCGCGGTGTCCGTGGTGTACCTGCTGACGCTGGTCGTGGCGAGCAGGATGGCTCGACCGAGGCCCGCGTGAAGGATCAGGCCTCCGGGATCGCAGCGAGGTAGCGGTCGAGGGCCGAGGCATAGCCCCAGCGGTCGGCGTGCTTGCGGGCGGCGTCTGCGTTCGTCGGTTCAGCCAGCGGAACCTCGGGCACGCTGACGTCCACGTCGCGAGCCACGCGGACCACGGCGGGGGCGACTTCGAGGTACACCGCTGCAGCCAGCAGCTTCTTCTGCACGCCCGCGGACATTCCGGTGCCCGATTCGGCGGCGGTGATGATTCCGGAGAGGGTGTCATGCGTCTGCAGCAGGGTGGCGGCCGTCTTCTCGCCGACGCCGGCGACGCCCGGAAGGCCGTCCGAGGCGTCCCCGCGCATGGTTGCGAAGTCGGCGTACTGCGCGGCATGGATGCCGTACTTGGAGACGATCGATTCGTCCGTCAGGACCTCGAGGTTGCTCATGCCGCGGGCGGTGTAGATCACGCGGACACCACGTTCGTCATCGATGAGCTGGAAGAGATCGCGGTCTCCGGTCACCACGTCGACCGGTCCTTCGGCATGCGTGGCCAAGGTGCCGATGATGTCATCCGCCTCGAAGTCCGCGTGCCCCACGATCGGGATGTCGAGGTTCGCGAGCATCTCCCGGATGAGCGGGATCTGCGCGGTCAGCTCCGCCGGCGTCTCCTCCGTGTCCGGGCCGTCCGCGTTCTCCGCCACGACGCGATGCGCCTTGTAGGTCGGGATGAGGTCGACGCGCCACTTCGGGCGCCAGTCGTCGTCCCAGCACGCCACCACAGCGGACGGGCGGTAGGTCGTGACGAGCTTCGTGATGATGTCAAGCAGCCCGCGAACCGCGTTGACCTGCGTTCCGTCCGCGGCCCGCACGGTGTCCGGGACACCGTAGAACGCACGGAAGTAGAGACTGGCGGTGTCCAGGAGCATGAGCGGGCCGGGTCGATCCATGGGCTCAGCGTATCCGGCTCTCTCCCGCCGCAGGTCGACGCGCGCGCTTTGAGAGTTCCAGCCTCATCCGTTGTTCCTTCGCCTCCCGTTTCCGCTGGGCCGGGTTCCTTCGACCCCGTGGGTGGAGACGTTCCGCTCGCCGATTGCGCTCCAGCGTGCGCCGGACCCTCTGGCTTATGACGACACGGGTTTTCGGGATGGTCGCGTTCTCGTTTCGGCGCACGGTTCCTGGAGGTGGCTGGGTCGAGTGCGCTCGTCCTTGCGGGTGCGATTCGTGCCGCGCTTCGAGGGGCTCGGGTGGCTGGGTTTCCAGCGGCTTAAGACTGCCCGGTGGATGGGGACGTTCCAGACGCCGTCTCACGGTCCGTCCGCGTGCATCCGCCCCTGGTCGTTGGGCGAGCGTTGGCGAGCCGAAAACGCGGTGAGATCATGGCGGGATCGGGTGTGAGAGAAACCTCATTTCCACAGGCTTAAATCCATTCACAGCCTGGGATATTCAACGTCCAATGTCGGAGGCCCGGCGTAAAATATGGGTTATGAACACCACGATGGAACGGACCCGGGAAACGATGGCACACGCCGTCGCCGACCTCCGCTCCATCCTGGTTTCCGGCACCCTCGACACCGCCGACCGGGACGACATGCTCGGGTTCATGATCGGGGTCGGCGACCTCTACCGGCAGGTCGAAGCCACCCTGGTCATCGGCACCGGTGTCATCGAGAAGCGCTCCGCCACGGCGGAGCGCTTCGACGTTGCCAGCGACTGCCGCTCCGCCAACGAAGTGATGCAACGCACCACCGGTGCCGCCCCCACCACCATCAAGCGATGGAGCCGGCTCGCGGCCGTCGTGAAGCCGGAGCGCACGCTCGCGTCGGGTGAGGTGCGGCCAGCAGAGTTCCCGGCCCTCCGCGACGCGCTCACCACCGGCGCCCTCGGGGCGGATGGTCTGGAAGCCGCCACCCGGCCCTTGCGGGAGATCAAGGATCGCGTCGCGTCGACGGACCTCGCGGAGGTCGACGAGGTTCTCGCGGCGATGACCACGACCACCGGCGCACCGGTGATGTGCGCCACCCTCCGCGAGCTCTCCCTCCGGCTCGCCACAGACCTCGACCTCACCGGCGCCGAGGCTGAAGAAGAGAAAGCCTTCCAGGGTCGGGCCCTGCGGCTCGGCGTCAAGCGCAACGGGCTCGTCCCGATCACCGGTCAACTCGTCCCTGATGTTGCCGGGGCACTCTCGGTGCTGTTGGATTCGATCAACAACCCGCACGGCCAGCCCGCCGGGGCGAAGTTCCGGCCCACCGACGAGTCGGACGAGAATGCGGATGTGCGGAGCATGGCGCAACGCAACCATGACGCTCTCGGCACGATCCTTGCCGCGGTCCCGAATGCTCCGGACATGCCGACGAATGGCGGCGGCGCCCCGGTGCTGGTGATCCACGCGACTGAGGACACCGTCCGTGCCGGTGAAGGCTGGGCCACGATCCCCGGGGCCGACGGGACGGGTACCGATCTTGCGGTACCGTTCGCCGCGGCGAAGCACGTCGGATGCTGTGGCACCATCCAACACCTCACCACCGCCCCCAAACGGACGCATCGTCAAGCTCACCATCGACAAGCGGCTCTTCAGCACCGATCAGCGGCGTGCGATCAGCGCCCGGGACCGGTCCTGCGTGATCCCGGGATGCCACACCCCAGCCCGGTGGTGCGAGATCCACCACGTGAAGGAATGGTCCAGGGGCGGTGAAACGGATGTCGATAACGGGGTGCTGATCTACTGGCACCACCACCGATTCATCGACCGCATGGGGTGGGACATCCGGATGAACGACGGCGTCCCCGAAGTCCGTCCACCCGACTGGATCGACCCCACGAAGACCTGGCATTCGACCGGCCCACGGGCCGCGGGACTGCCGAAACGGGGTGCGTGATGCGTGGGGAGAACTCCGTCCGCACCACACCCACCCTGCGCCCCGCGACGGCCCGTCGCGCCGGCGCTCGCCCAACAACCGAGAGTGGGCCGGCGACCGGCGCGACGACGGCCATCCGGGGGACGCGAGCCGGCGACGCGAGCCGATCCATCACGGACGGTCTTAAGCCGAAAACCCAACCCCGCCGGAACCCGCAGCGCCGAACCCAACGCACCCACGCCACCCCGAGCGCACCCGACGCAACCACCCCGAAATCCGTGCGCCGAAACGCGAACAGCACCACCCCGAAAACCCGTGTCGTCTCAAGCGAAATGAACGCGAGAACGCTGGTACGCGACACGAGCACCTCCGCCACCCACGGACCAACGCTTCGTCGAACGACCCGGACAGAGACCGCGCACCGGAATGAGAACGGCGCGCGGCCCCCGAAGGGAACGCGCGCCGTCGAACCTCGAACGTCAGCCGGCGACCGTCTCCTCCGCAGGCTGCGTCAGCGTGTCGAGGGCGATCACGCCGTAGTCCCATCCCTTGCGGCGGTAGACCACCGACGGCTGGTCACTGCGAGCGTCCACGAACAGGAAGAAATCGTGGCCCACGAGCTCCATGCGATCCACCGCATCCTCGACGGTCATCCACTCCGCGTCGAAGCGCTTGGTCCGGATCACGACGGGCGTGTAGTCCGGCTCGTCCTCGTTGCCGGTCAGGATCGGGATCTCACCGGTCCGCACCTGCTTGAGAACGTCCGCCGAAGCGGGCTGAAGGTCGAGCCCCGCGATCGCACCCGAGTTCTTGTCCAGGTGAGCGCCGCGCGGGTTGTCCCGCGCGTCGAGCCGCTTGCCCTTCACACGCCGCATCTGCTCCATGAGCTTGTCCAGCGCGATATCGAACGCGACGAACTTGTCCGCGTCCGTCGACTCCGCCCGCACGACCGGCCCCTTGCCCACGAGCGTGAGCTCAACGGTCTCGTCATCCATGCGGCCTTGGCGATAAGCATGATGGGTCACCTTGACGTCCAGGCGCTGCGCCCGGGGTGCGATGTTGCCCAGTCGAGCGGCCTTCTCCTCAGCCACCTCGCGGAATCGGTCCGAGATACCGACGCCCACACCGACGAAGCTCGTTTCCATCTCTGGCCTCCCTGTCCGGTCCGCCGGAGGGCGGACCCTCTCGCTTGTGAACCCCACCGTAGCCGCCCCGTCCGAGGATGTCACCCGATGTTCATCGGAGAAATTCGTCGGAGTGTGCTGACCGCCGTCGCGGCCGCGAGAACCGGCACACCGGAGGCTCGCAACACCACCTCCGCCGCGTGCAGAGTGGCCCCTGTGGTGACCACGTCGTCCACCAGAATCACCCCGGCGATCCCCGGCAACGGACGGCTCCGAACACGAAACGCGCCGCGCATGTTCTCAATGGGTGGGCCTGTCTGACATTCCACCACCTTCCTGTCCGTCGACAGCGTCGAATGTTAAGAGGAGGCAGGCAACCGGACCGCCGGCACGCCCAGCCGACCCAGCAGCAGGTCGGGCACCCGGTACCCCCGACGCCGAAACGCCGCCGCGCCGGTCGGGATCGGAACGACCGCCACCCGCTGCCCCGCCGCCGCGCGACGCAGCGCCGCACCCAAAGCCGGGCTGAGCACCCGGGCGAGCCCCGTCCGCCCGTCCTCCTTCAGCCCGCGCAGGATCGCCGCCGTCCGCTCGTCCCACACGGCACCGCTGTGCACGGCCAACCCGTGCACGGTCCGGACGAGCGTCTGCAGCTCCGGACGGCACCCGACACAGCAGGCGACCCCCGTCCGAGAGCACACGGCGCACTCCTGCGGCAGCAGCAGCCCGCCGGCATCCCGCAGGGCCGCCACCACCGCTGCACGCACCGTCACCGCGCCAGTCTGGCCCGGCACCGCGAAGCGGATCGGCTCCGGCCGCCACCCGAGGTCAGGGAACACGCTGGGGAGGAACCCACCCGCCCCCCGACCGGGGCGGCCGTCCGGCTTCCCGACCCTAGGAGACCTGCTGCACCCCGAGCACGTGAATGCCCTCGGCGACCTTCGTCCACGACGACCCACGACGCGTGTACAGAACCCCATCGGCCGTCAGCACGCGCACCGTCGTGGAGACGTTCGTCCCCGCCAGCGACGCAGCACCGGTGGGCGCCGAGATCACCTCGGTCTTGCCCCCGATCATGCTCGTCACGAGGTTCATGTCCTCACCGTCGGCGACCAGCGTGCCGACGGTGGAATCATCGAGCCACGTCAGCCCGGTCCCGGCGCCCGTCAGCGACGCCACCTCCACGAACGCGCCCACCCCGGACGGCACGCCGTCGCTGTCACGCAGCACCGGGAAGTAGCCGAGCCACGACTGGCCGTCGACGGTCCCGGTCACCGCCAGGCGCGTGCCGTCGCGGGAGATCTCCATCGCCCGCACCGCGGAGACGCCCGTCGGCGGGTTCTTCACCTCGACGTTCTTACCGTCCGTCCCGATCACGTGAAGCGCCCCGGGCTGGGCTCCGGGCAACGACCAGATGTAGCCCTCCGGGTCGATCGTGGGCGCGATGAGACCCGGCCGGTCATCGACCGTGACCGCATCCGCCCCGGTCGTCACGCTGCGCACGACACCGTCGGCCGAGCGGAACACCGCGAGTTGGCGACCGGACTCGTAGGCCAACGACTTCGGCGACATGGCCAGGATCGGCTTGCTCAACCCGGAAAGCGCCGTGACCTGCGATCCGACCAGTGTGCCGGCTTCATCAGCGGTCACCACCAGCGCGGACGTGGGCACGGCGGTGGACCGCGGACTGGCATCCGAGATCGTCAGGTCCGTCGAACCCAGCACCATGTCCACACTGCGCACCCCGGGGATGTAGAGGCTCCGCTGCAGCTGCTGGGAGATCCGGGACAGGGACGTGGCGTCGGTCTTCGGCAGTTCCGCGAACGTCACGACCGCCCGCGACGAATCCAGCCGCACCGCCGGCTCGCTCATGCGCGTGCCCGACGCGAACGCGTTGCGCACCGCTCCCTCCAACCCGGGGCTGGGCCCGGCGACGAGGGCGTTCACGATCCGCGACTCCGCCAGGGACGCCGGGAACCAGCGGATGTCCGGCACCAGGAAGGTCCACGTCGGATCGTAGAAGGCCACCTCGTACCAGTTGTAGACCTGGTTGAAGTTGAGGTCCTCGATCACGATGCCGGCGGGCGCGTCGACGATGCGCCACTCGCCGCTCTCCTGCACGAGGGTGTACTTCAGCGTGGTCGTCTCGCCCCGCGCGCTCTCCGAATACACACCGGAACCGTCCACCGTGCCCGTCAAGGTCGCCGTCAAGGTCACCGTGGCGGTTCCGTCACCGCCGGCCTTCATCGCGTAGTGCGCCGCGTCGTCGGTGTACACCGTGACCCCACCGTCAGGCGTCCACGGGGAGCCGGACGCCACGAACTCGTGCGCGATCTCATAGTTGTTCGCGGGGCTCGTGGACGCTTCCACGAAGTCCTGCACGATGCGCTCCGGATCGGAACCGGCCACCGGCGCCCCCGGCTTCAGCTCGATGGGCGGCTGGACGGCGTCCTCGGGCACATCCCCCGCGTACACCGACGACGAGGTCGGCATCGCCCCGCACCCGGCCAGGGCGAGCACCGCGACGAGGACGGCGGCGGCGAATCGGCGACGGATCACGAGGTGCCCTCCGCTCGCGGCAGACGAATGGGTTCGGTCATCCCGAGGGCGTCGAGCGCCGCCGTCGTCTCGGCGGGTTCCAGCGGCACCGGGGAATGCGTCGGCGACACCCCGGATCGCCGCGGCAGGGTCAGGACGAAGTTCGTCCCGACGCCCTGCTCGGACCACACCGTCAAGGTGCCGTGGTGCAGGCGCGCATCGCCGAGCGCGATGGACAGCCCGAGTCCGGTGCCGCCGATGGTCCGTTTCCGCGACGGATCGGCCCGCCAGAACCGGTCGAACACCCGCTGCGTGTCCTCGGCCCGCATGCCCAGGCCGAAATCGCGGACACCGATCGCGACCGCATCCTGGTCACTGTCCACGGTCACCACGATGGGACCGCCCTCACCGTGTTCGATGGCGTTGCCGACGAGGTTGCGCACCACGCGACGGACGCGACGCGGGTCCATGTCCACGGGCGAGTATCCGCCCGGCGCCACGAAGCGCAGATCGCTGTCGTGCTGCTGTGCGAGCGGGCGCATCTGCTCGACGACGTCCTCCGCCAGGTGTGCGAGGCTCGTCGCTTCCATGTCGAGCTGGACCGAGCCGGCGTCGTACCGACTGATCTCCAACAGGTCCGTCAGCAGCGTCTCGAACCGCTCGACCTGGTCGTGCAGCAGTTCCGCGGTGCGCGCCGTGGTGGGATCGAAGTCGTCGCGACTGTCGTTGAGCATGTCCGAGGCGAGCTTGATCGTGGTCAGCGGTGTGCGCAGCTCGTGCGAGACGTCGGAGACGAACCGCTGCTGCACCAGGGACAGTTCCGCGAGCTCCTTGATCTGTCCCTCCAGGCTGTCCGCCATGGCGTTGAAGGACCGACCCAGCGTCGCGATCTCACTTTCGCCGCGGACGTCCAACCGCACCCCGAGGTCGCCCTCGGCCAGGCGCTCACTGGTCTCGGCCGCCTGCTCGATCGGCACCGTCACCTGGCGCAGCACGAACCACGAGATCACGCCGATGATGCCGAGCAGCACGATGCCGGTCACCCACAGCGCGCCCTGCAGAAAGCTCAGCGTCGCCTGCGCCGCAGTCAGGTCGTACGTGATGTACAGCGCGAACTTGCCGGCCTCCGGCACCGTCAGCTGCTGGCCGATCAGCAGGCCGGGCGCGATCCCTCCGTCCGCGTCGGTCAACGCGACGGACTGCACCCACATCGTCCCGGGTTTGTCGCTGACGTTCTGCCGCATCGCGGGCGTGATGATGTCATCGGAGAAACCGGCGGTCTGGAACTCCTGCGCCGTGGTCGCGGTCGGTTGGTCCGTGCTGAGGCGGCGCAGGGCGAAACCGTCCGCGGCGGCGAGGCGGCTGATGCGAGATTGCACCTCGCTCATCAGGGCGAACATCTTCGACCGGTCCCCGCCGATGTCCGCGGCGTCCAGGGCGGCCTGCGCGTCCGAGGCCGCCGTGCGAGCGCTCACCAGCGCCTGGTCCTGCCGCGAGTTGAACAGGTTCGTCTGCACCAGGAAGGACATGGTCAAGAAGACCACCAGCAGCGACAGTGCCGTGAGGAAGACGGCGATGGCGGTCGTCCGGAAACGCAACGAGTGCCGCCAGGAGCGGGACATCGTGGCGGCCCAGGCACGGACGCCGCGGGCGGCGCCGACCGTTCGCACGGTCACCTCATTCCACGGCGCCGGCCCGGTACCCGACACCGCGCACCGTGGTGACGATCTTCGGGTTGTCCGGGTCCAGCTCCACCTTCGCCCGCAGCCGCTGCACATGCACGTTCACGAGCCGGGTGTCGGCCTTGTAATGATATCCCCACACCTGCTCCAGGAGCATCTCGCGGGAGAACACCTGCTGCGGCTTGGCGGCGAGGGCGACGAGCAGTTCGAACTCGAGCGGCGTCAGAGCGATCACATCATCGCCGCGGCGGACCTCGTGCGCGGCGACGTCGACGGTCAGGTCTCCGACGCGCAACGGCTCGTTGCCGCCGGACGATGTCGGACGCAGGCGCGTGCGGATGCGCGCGACCAGCTCCTTCGGGTTGAACGGCTTGACCATGTAGTCATCCGCGCCCGCCTCGAGCCCGGTGACGACATCCGCCGTGTCCGACCGCGCGGTCAGCATGATCACCGGAACACCGGATTCCAGCCGGATCCGCCGGCACACCTCGATGCCGTCCAAGCCCGGGAGCATGAGATCCAGGAGCACCAGGTCCGGTCGCCCGGTGCGGAACGCGTCGACGGCCTCGGCCCCGTCCGCGCAGAAGACGGTGTCGAAACCCTCTGTGCGCAGCACGATGCCGATCATCTCCGCGAGCGCGGTGTCGTCGTCGACGACGAGGATGCGTGACGTCATTGCGTCGTTCGTCCTTCGGTTCTGGCGGGCCGCACGGGCCCGGCGTGATTCCAGACTAATAGACCGCACCCACGATCCGGCAGAGCGGTATGACACGATGGGAACACCGCCGATCCAAAGGGGAAGACGTTGGCGCAGCAGACTTCGTGGACACCGGCCTCGCAGCCGGGCCTCATTCCGCTCTACCCGATGTCGTTCGGGCAGGTCTTCGGGCGGACCTTCGCCGCTCTCCGCCACAACCCCAAGGTGCTGCTCGCGTTCGCCGTGTGCGTGCAGGCGCTGGTCTCGGCGGCGTCCTCGCTGCTGATTCTCTACGTCGGCATGCCGCTGATGTTCCGCCTCGAGACGATCAACGTGAACACGGAGGACGGCCAGGCCGTCGCGGCCGGCACGACGGTGCTGTTCTTCCTGATGGCGATCGCGGCCGGCCTGGTCTCGCAGTGCCTCGCCGTCATCATCCAGGGCATCGTCGCCGTGGACGTCGCAGCCGGGGCGGTCGCGGAGAAGATCACCCTCGGCGAGGCGTTCCGGCGACTGAAGCCGTCGATCCTGCGCCTGATCGGGTACACCCTGCTGTTCAGCGCCGCGGTAACGGTCGCGGTCGCGATCGTGGTCGGCGTCGTGATCCTCCTGATGGCCACAGCCGGCAACACCGGCATCGTCCTCGGGGTGATCATCATCCTCCTCGGCGCGGCGGCGGCCGTCGCCGCCACCATCTGGCTGGGGACCAAGCTGCTGCTCGTGCCGAGCACCATCGTGCTCGAGCGCGTCGGCATCTTCGCCGCCATCCGTCGGTCCTGGACCCTCACGCGCGGCCGGTTCTGGCCGATCTTCGGCATCTCCGTCCTGATCTCCCTGGCCTTCTCCGCGATCGGCAGCGTGATCGGTTCGGTCTTCCAGCTCGCCGGCTCCTTCATCGCCAGCAGCGTCATGCCCAACGGTTCTGAGGCCTCCATCGAACAGGTCCTCACGCTGGTCACGGCGCAGGCGCCGGGCACGATCGTTCAGCTGGTCGTGTCCGCGGTCGGGTCCGTCGTGACCGCCACCGCGGCGACGATCCTCTACATCGACGCCCGCATGCGCAAGGAGGGCCTGGACATCGACCTGCTCACCTACGTCGAGCGCCGCGACGCCGGCGAGCCGACGGTCGCGGATCCGTACGCCTACGACCCCGCCACCGTCCACCGTCCGGCACCGGTCCCCGGCGCCTACGCCCCGCAGCAGGCGGGCTACCCGTACGCACAGGGATTCCCGCAGCAGCAGGGGTACCCGCAGCAGCGGCCCTACGCCGGCCAGCCCTATCCGCAGCAGCAGGCGTACCCACAGCAGCAGCCCTACCAGCAGCAGCCCTACCCGCAGCAGTCCTACCCGCAGCAGGGATATCCGCAGCAGCAGCAGTACCCCGGCCAGACGTACCCCGGACCGGCGTCGCCGCAGCAACCGCAGTCCTACCCGGGACAGGGGTACCCGCAGCAGCAACCGGCCTCTCCCCCGCCCGCTGCCCCGCAGCCGCCCGCGGGAACCGGCCCCGGACCGGCGTCGCCGCAGCAACCGCAGTCCTACCCGGGACAGGGGTACCCGCAGCAGCAACCGGCCTCTCCCCCGCCCGCTGCCCCGCAGCCGCCCGCGGGAACCGGCCCGTACACGCCCCCCTCCGGCGGAACAGCCTGACCCGTGCTCGTCGGCGAGATTCCGCTGCTTCCGGACCCCGATGACGCACGGCGGTTGCTGGAGTCGGAGCTGTCCGACCCCGCGTACGCCGAGGCCCGGCCCACCCTGCTCGATCGCATGGCGAAGGCCGTGTTCGATTTCATCGCCGACATCTTCAACGGGTCCGCCAACGGTGGCGGCAGCGCTCTGATCGTGATCATCGTGGCCGCGGTCGTGATCACCCTCGCCGTGCTCGCCGTGGTGTTCTGGGGCCGGCCGCGCCTGCGGGCGGCGTCGCGTGTCGATCCGGACGACCTGTTCGGCTCCGATGAGGGCCGCCCCGCCGCGGAGCTGCGCGCCGCTGCCGCCACGGCCGCCCGCGACGGGCGCTTCGACGACGCGATCGTGCTCGAGTTCCGCGCCCTCGCGCGGGGCCTCGCCGAGCGCGGCGCCGTCTCGCTCACCCCGGGTGCGACCGTGCACGCCTTCGCGAGCGAGGCGACCACGGCCTTCCCCACCGCCGCCACCGAGCTCGGCGCCGTCGCCGACGTGTTCGACGCCGTGCGCTACCTGCGCGCGCCGGGCACGCAGGAGGCGTATCAGCGGGTGTGCGCCCTGGATGCGACCCTGACTCGGACGCGACCGGCTGCGCTCGCCCCGCTGCCCGGAGGCGTGTCGTGACCGCGCCCGTCCTCGACGCGCAAGCGAGCACACCGGCCCGCCGCCGCCGGCCGCGCTGGCTGACCTGGGCCGGGCTCGTGGCCCTCATCATCATCCTCGGGCTCGTCAGCCTCGCCGTCACCGGAGCGCTGACCGGAACCGCGAAGGGGAAGTTCGACCCGGAGAGCCATGGCCCGGAGGGGTTCCGCGCACTCACCACCGTGCTCGCCGAGCAGGGGGTGGACGTCCAGATCATGCGCTCCCGCACGGACGCGGCGAACGCGCTGTCCGATGGCGGCACGCTGGTCACCACCGACCCGTCCCAACTGAGTGACGACGCTCTGAAGGCGCTCGCCGCGAACGCGGACACCGTCGTCCTGCTGCAGCCCCGCGGCCGCACCCTCGAACTCCTCATCGGCGCGACCGCGGCGGGATACGGTGGTGGCGCGGTCGCCGCCGACTGCGACCTGCCCTTCGCTCGTGATGTCGGCTCGATCGCTCCCGGCGCTCTCTACGCCGGTGCGGACGTGCACTGCTTCGGCGACGCCGATCATGCGGCCCTGGTGGGCCGAACCGACGGCGACCGCACGCTGTACGCCATCGACGGTGGAGCACTGTTCACGAACGACACCATCACCAAAGGCGGCAACGCGGCTCTCGGGCTCGGCCTGCTCGGCCAGCACCGGACGCTCGTCTGGTACGTGCCCACCGCAGCCGACTCGGACCTCGCCGCCGACGATGCGTCCCTCGCCGCCCTCACGCCCCGGTGGGTGACGCCCGTCCTCCTGCTGACCGCTCTGATCGCGGTCGCGGCCGGCATCTGGCGCGGGCGGCGGTTCGGGCCCCTGGTCGCCGAGCGGCTGCCGGTCACCGTCCGCGCGTCCGAGACGCTGGAGGGCCGCGCCCGTCTTTACGCCCGCTCCCGCGATGACGCTCACGTCGCCGGCATCCTCCGTCGCGGGACGACCAACCAGATCGCCCGTTCGCTCGGCCTCACTCGAGCAGCCGGAGCGGTCGGGATCGCCGATGCCGCGGCCGCGGTGATCGGAGCCCCGCGCGACCAGATCCGTGCGATCCTGGTCGGCCCGCCACCGGTCGGTGACGCCGCCCTGGTGGAACTCAGCGACCGCCTGACACAACTCGAGGCGGCGGTCCACGCCGCCGTCCGAACCGAAGGGACACCCTCGTGACCGACCCCGGATATCAGACTGACCCGCTGCGCGAGGCCGTCGGCCGCGTGCGGCACGAGGTGAGCAAGGCCGTGGTCGGCCAGGACGGTACGATCACGGGTCTGCTGATCGCCCTGCTCTCCCGCGGACATGTCCTGCTGGAGGGCGTCCCCGGCGTCGCCAAGACCCTGCTCGTGCGTTCCTTCGCGCGGGCGATCGGCTTGGACACGAAGCGCATCCAGTTCACGCCCGACCTGATGCCCGGCGACGTGTCCGGCTCTCTGATCTACGACGCGCGTTCCGGCGAGTTCGAGTTCCGCGAAGGTCCGGTTTTCACCAATATCCTCCTCGCGGATGAGATCAACCGCACTCCTCCGAAGACGCAGTCCGCGCTGCTGGAGGCGATGGAGGAACGCCAGGTCTCCAGCGACGGTGTCACCCGTCCCCTGCCGGAGCCGTTCCTGGTCGCCGCGACGCAGAACCCGATCGAGCAGGAGGGGACCTACACGCTGCCGGAGGCGCAACTGGACCGCTTCCTGCTCAAGCTCATCGTCGAGATCCCGGCGCGGGACGCGGAGATCGACGTGCTGCGCCGCCACGCCGCCGGGTTCACCCCGCGGTCGCTGGAGTCAGCCGGTGTCGAGGCCGTCATCACCGCGGAGGAGATCGCCGCGGCCCAGGACGCCGTCGCGCGCGTGGCCGTCACGGACGACGTGCTGGCCTACATCGTCGACCTCGCCCGCGCGACCCGCCAGAGCCCGTCCGTGCAGAACGGTGTGAGCCCGCGCGCCTCCGCCGCCCTGCTCGCCGCGGCGAAGGCCTGGGCCTGGCTCGGCGGATTCCCCGCCATCACGCCCGATCACGTGCAGACCATGGTCGTTCCGGTCTGGCGGCACCGGATCCAGCTGCGACCGGAGGCGCAGATCGAGGGCGTGTCGGCGGACGCGGTCCTCGTGAACGTCATGCAGCAGACCCGGGTTCCGATCTGACGTGTACCTGACCGGCCGCGCTCCCTTCCTCGTCGCCCTCGGCGTCGTGCCGCTCGTGCTGTCCGATGCCCTCGGATGGAACGCCTGGCTCGTCGGCGCGGTCTGGGTCGCGATCGTCCTGGTCGTGATCGGCGCGGACATCCTGGTGGCACCGGACCCGTCGGTCCTCGGCGTCGCACGATCGATCCCGGCGCGCACCCGCCTCGGCGAACCGGTGCAGACCGAGCTCTGGGTGACCAACCCGGGCACGCGGACCGTGCGTGGACGGGTGCGCGACGGCTGGCAGCCGACGGCGGGAGCGCCCGAGGCTCGCCTGCGCGTGAGCATTCCGGGCGGCGAGCGCCGCCGGCTCGTCGTCCCGCTGCGTCCGCGACGTCGCGGCGAGCTGCGCACCGCCTTCATCGCCGTCCGATCCGCGGGCCCGCTCGGATTCGCCGGGCGCCAGTCCGTCATCGCGGCCCCGGGCCGGATCCGAGTGCTCCCGCCGTTCACGGCCCGCAAGCACCTCGCTTCTCGCGTCGCCCGGCTGCGGGAGCTCGACGGCAACACCTCCGTGCAGGTGCGCGGGCAGGGCACCGAATTCGACTCCCTGCGCGAATACGTCCGCGGCGACGACGTGCGCTCCATCGATTGGCGCGCGACCGCCCGGGCCGGGCAGACGATGCTGCGCACGTGGCGTCCAGAGCGCGACCGGCACGTCGTGATCGTGATCGACACCGGACGCACCGCCGCCGCCCGCGTTGGCGACGGCACTCGCCTGGACGCGGCTATGGAGGCCGCGCTGCTCCTCGCCGCGCTCGCCCAGCGCGCCGGTGACCACGTGCACCTGCTGATGTTCGACCGGCTGGTCCGGGCGCAGGTCACCGGGGTGGACGGTCCGGGCCTCCTGCCGGCCCTCACCGACGCGATGGCTCCGGTCGATCCGCAGCTGATCGACACCGACTGGGACGCGGCGTTCGCGCAGGTGCGCACGTTCGGGGTCCGCCCCTCGCTGGTGGTGCTCCTGACCGCCCAGGATGAGCCGCAGTCCTCCCGCGCTTTCCTCGGCGCGCTGGGGCTGGTCAGCAAGGGCGCGCGCCTCGTGGTCGGGTCCGCGACGGACACCCTGCTCGGCGAGATCGCCGCGGACGGCGCCGACGCCGATGCCGTGTACCGCGCCGCCGCCGCCGAGCAGACCGCGCACGAGGCGTCCCTGGTCGCCGCGGCGGTTCAGCGGGCCGGGGGCGATGCGATCGCCGACACGCCCGAACTGCTGCCGCCGCGCATCGCCGACCGCTACCTCGAGCTCAAGGCCGCCGGCCGCCTCTGACCCGAGACACCCAAGCACGTCCGAGAAACCCCGCAACGCGGGGCGTCTCGGACGTGCATGGGTGTCTCGGGAATCGTGCGGATCGTTGTTGCTAGTGATTCAGAAGAAGGTAGAGTGGCGGACATGGGTCCGGGACATGTCGCGCCGACGGCGGAGCGCGTCGAAGCCGCGTTGCGCGGTGCCGGACTCCGCGTCACGGCGCAGCGCGCGGCGGTGTACTCCGCCCTCGCGACGCAACCGCACGCGCCTGTCGACGTGCTGCACGCCACCGTCCGCGAAAGCGTCCCGGGCATCGCCGTGCAGACCGTCCACGGTGTGGTGAACGACCTCACCACCGCCGCCCTGGTCCGTCGGATCAGCCTGCCCGGCAACGACCGTGCCCTCTACGAGCTGAACGACCCCGCCGACAACCACCACCACCTGCAGTGCATCCGCTGCGGACGGGTGGAGGATGTCGCGTGCGCGGTCGGTCAGGCCCCCTGCCTCACCCCCTCTGATGACCACGGAATGCGCGTTCTGGAAGCGACCGTCACATTCCGTGCCATCTGTTCCGACTGCGAAAGGAATGAACATGGCTGACGCCAACTTCACCACCACCGAGACCGGTACACCGGTCGCGAGCGACGAGTTCTCGCTGACCTCGGGAACCAACGGCACCACGGCGCTGCACGACCGCTACCTGGTCGAGAAGCTCGCCTCGTTCAACCGCGAGCGCGTGCCGGAGCGCAACCCGCACGCCAAGGGCGCCGGCGCGTTCGGTGAGCTCGTCATCACCGAGGACGTCTCGCAGTACACCCGCGCGGCCGTGTTCCAGAAGGGCGCCACGTCCGAGACGCTGATCCGCTTCTCGTCCGTCGCCGGTGAGCAGGGCTCGCCGGACACCTGGCGCGACGTGCGCGGCTTCTCGCTGCGCTTCTACACCACCGAGGGCAACCTCGACATCGTCGGCAACAACACCCCGACGTTCTTCATCCGCGACGGCATCAAGTTCCCGGACTTCATCCACTCGCAGAAGCGCCTCGGCCAGTCCGGCCTGCGTGATGCGGACATGCAGTGGGACTTCTGGACCCTCTCCCCCGAGTCGGCTCACCAGGTCACCTACCTCATGGGCGACCGCGGTCTGTCGAAGTCGTGGCGTCACCTGAACGGCTACGGCTCGCACACCTACCAGTGGGTCAACGCCGCCGGTGAGCGCTTCTGGGTGAAGTACCACTTCATCTCCCGTCAGGGCGTCGTGCCGATGTCCGGTGACGAGGCCGAGCGCATCGCCGGTGCGGACGCGGACTACTACCGTCGCGACCTGTTCGAGGCGATCGAGAACGGCGACTACCCGACGTGGGACGTCCAGGTTCAGGTCATGCCGTACGAGGACGCCAAGACCTACCGCTTCAACCCGTTCGACCTCACCAAGACCTGGTCGAAGAAGGACTACCCGCGCATCCCGGTCGGCCACTTCACGCTGAACCGCAACCCGGAGAACTTCTTCGCCGAGATCGAGCAGGCCGCCTTCTCGCCGGGCAACCAGGTTCCGGGTACCGGCATCTCGCCGGACAAGATGCTGATGGCCCGCGTGTTCTCCTACCCGGACGCGCAGCGCTACCGCATCGGTGCGAACTACAACCAGCTGCCGGTGAACCAGCCGCACGCCGCCGAGGTGCGCAACTACATGCACCAGGGCAACATGCAGTTCCTGTTCAACCCGGCCGACGCGCGCGTCTACGCGCCGAACTCCTACGGCGGACCGGCAGCGGACGCCGAGCGCGGTGTCGAGGCGACGTGGGAGGACGACGGCACCCTGGTGCGCTCGGCCTCCGCGCTGCACAGCGAGGACGATGACTTCGGTCAGGCCGGCACGCTCTACCGCGACGTCTTCGATGACGGCGAGAAGGCCCGTTTCCTGGACACCCTCGTCGGCCAGTTCGAATCGCTGACGGTGGACCGCATCAAGGACCGCTTCCTGCAGTACTGGGGCAACGTCGACGCCGACCTCGCGGACAAGATCCGCGCGCGGGTCTCGGCCGAGGCGTCCGTGTCCGATGACACGACCCCGGGCGCACCGTACTCGCCGAAGCCGGAGGCTGACGCGGAGTAAGACGCTCCTCGAACGGGGCGGGGCCGGATTCGTCCGGACCCGCCCCGTTCGCCGTTGCGGGAGCGCCTGACCCCCGCAGGTGTCGGCGGGCGCTACGCTCACGTCGTGGCCGGACCCGGCCACCGGAAACGGAGATGTCATGAGTACCAACGATCCCGACCCCGAAGCACCTGTTCCCGCAACCGAGCTCTCCCACACACCTCCCGCCGAACCGTCCACCGGTTCGAAGCTCGCCGCGGAAGGCATCGGCACGTTCCTGCTGGTGTTCGGACTGATCGGCACCGCGCTGTTCGCGTCACACCTGGCTCACGAGGCCGGTGCCTTCGCCCCCGGCGTCGTCTACGTCGCCGCCTCGTTCGCGGTCGGCCTCACGGTCGTGATGGGCGCGTACGCGTTCGGGCCGATCTCCGGCGGTCACTTCAACCCGGCGGTCACGCTGGGACTCGCCGCGGCCGGACGCTTTCCGTGGCGCGCGACGGTCGGCTACATCATCGCGCAGATCGTCGGTGGCGCCATCGCCACGACGTTCTTGGTGCTGATCGGCCTGTTCGGTCCGGATGGCTGGCTCAAGGCCGCGCAGGACAGCGGCTTCGCCAGCAACGGGTGGGACAAGCTCTCCCCCGGTGGCTTCGGCCTGCCGGCCGCGATCATCATCGAGATCGTGCTCACCGCTCTGTTCCTGTTCGTGATCCTCGGCACCACGCACCCGACGCGCGGAACGAAGTTCGCCGGACTGGTGATCGGTCTGTCCCTCACGCTGATCCACTTCGTGAGCATCCCGGTCGATAACACCTCGGTGAACCCGGCTCGTTCGATCGCCACCGCGATCTACGGCGGCGGGGACGCTCTGTCCATGCTGTGGGTGTTCATCGTGTTCCCCATCGTGGGCGCGCTGATCGCCGGTTTCAGCTACCGGGCACTGTTCGACAACGTGCGCCGCACGGTCTGACGGACACCGAAACGGGGGACGGAGCTTCGGCTCCGTCCCCCGTTTCGCGTCCCCGGGCTCAGCCGGCGAAAAGCGTCTGCGTGCCGGCCTCGTACTCCGTGAGGTCGCCGGTCTCGCCACGCTGCGTGGCGCGCCGACCCTGCCAGAGCATGTAGGTCAGGAACACGCCGAGCGCCACCACGCCGATGCCGATGCGCACCGCCCACGGCCAGGTTTCCTGGCCGGTGACGAAGCCCTCGACCAGGCCGCTGAGCCCCAGCGCGATGATCAGGCCGACCACGACGGTCGCGAGGGAACGGCCGGCGGCGGCGAGGGACTCCCCGCGGCTGCGGCGCCCGGGCGCAGCCCAGGACCAGAACACGTGCAGGCCGGCCGCCGCGGCGACGAACAGGCTGGTCAGCTCCAGCAGGCCGTGCGGGATGAGGTACACCAGCGCCTGCGGCGAGTCATAGGCGATCAGCACGCCGGCGGCCTGCCCGACCGAGATGGCGTTCATCATCATCGAGTAGATCGGGAAGATGCCGGTGATGCCGAACGCGACGTTCATCGCCGCGATGTAGGCGTTGTTCGTCCAGACCGTGCCGGCGAAGGACGCCGCCGGGTTGTAGTAGTCGGTGAAATCGTGCTCGACGTACGCGCGCAGGGCCGCATCGTCCCCGAGGACGGCGACGCGGGCCGGGTCGCCGGAGATCCAGAGCGCCTCCAACGTGCCGATCAGCAGGAACGCGACGGCGATCGCCAGGGTCGTCCAGCGGAGCCGATACAGCGCCGCCGGCAGTTGCCAGACGAAGAAGCGCGGGAGTTGCCGCAGCACGTTCTCGCCGGCACCGGTGAGCTTGCCGCGAGCGCGGGACAGGCTCGAGGACAGCGCGTCGCCGAGCGGCGTCCGGCCGGCGGAGGTCTTCACGTCGGCGAGGTCCGCCGACGCGCTCCGGTAGCGCACGACGAGTTCGTCGACCTCGGGTCCGGACAGCGACCGGGACCGCGTGAGCTCGTCGAGGCGATCCCACTCCCCCCGACGTGCGGCTCGCAACGCGTCCAGATCCATTTGATTTACTGTACCCATGTCAGTCGCCGTCGTCGCCGTGAAACAGGACGAGATCCTCACCGGCGAGGCGGTCGCGCTCGATGTCCAACCGCTCGGCCTGATCATGCGTTCGGTCGGCGCGGTGATCGACATGGTGATCGGCTACGTCCTGCTCCTGCTGCTCTCGCTCCTCGGCGCGTGGCTGGCCGGCGCGGGCATCCTCACCGAGGGTTCCTGGGGCATCTACCAGATCGCCGCGATCGTGTTCTGCTTCGTCGTCCTTCCCGTCGGGATGGAGACCGCGACGCGCGGACGCAGCCTCGGCAAGCTCGCGATGGGCGGCCGGATCGTGCGCGCGGACGGGGGTGCGACCGGTTTCCGGCACGCGTTCCTGCGGGGCCTGCTCGGCATCCTGGAGATCTACATGACCTTCGGCGGGCTCGCCTTCCTCGTCGGCGTGTTCACTCCGCGGGCGCAGCGGCTGGGCGATCTGGCCGCCGGGACGTACTGCGAGCGCACGCGCACCCCGGCGGTTCCGGAATCCACGCTCTTCCTCCCCCCGATGCTCGCCGAGTGGGCGAACACCGCCGACGTGGGGCGTCTGCCGGTGAGACTGGCGCGGCGCATGTCCCAGTTCGCCGCGGCCGCTGACGGACTCGCTCCGGGTGCGCGCCACCGCCTGGCGGGCGAGCTCGCCACCGAAGCCGCACCTTTCGTGTCCCCGGTCCCGCCGGTCGACCCGGAATCCTTCGTCCGCGGCGTCCTCGTCGTCCGCCGCGATCGGGAGTTCCGCGCCCTCGAGCTGCAGAACCGGCGCACCGCGACACTGCTGGCCGGCACGGACTGACCGGTCTCAGCGACGACGAGCGGCCGCGGCCATCCCCCCGTCGCGGTTGCCGGCGCCCTCAGGCACGGTCGCCATGGCGGCTAGGACTGGAGCGTCTCGTGGCGGATGATGACCCAGCCGCGCGGGACGGACAACCGCTCGGTGTGCTGGGCGCAGAGGTCGTGCGCGTGCGGGTCATTGACGCCCCCGAGGGGACCGATCGCCGCCATCTGGTCGGTGTAGTCATACGTGAGCGTCGCCACCGCCTCGCGGTTGCAGGCGACCTTGGAACAGATCCTCGTCAACATGTCCCCTCCACCCTATTCCTCACCGGGGACAGCGCAGTGCGTCCGCACCGCGCCCGTAGGATGGTGACATGATCTGGCGCCGTCCGACACCGCCGCGTCCCCGTCCGACGCGCCACGGTCGGCACGGGCGCCTCGGACGCAGCTCGGTGGTTCCCCCGCCGCTGCCGGCGCTGGAGAGTCGCGCGGATCGCTTCGACCTCATCGTCGGCGACACGGCGGAATATCTGCGCGATGCCTGGCCGGAGCTGCGGGAGGCGTCGTTCGAGATCGGGGCCATGCCGGCGTCCGCGGACGCCGAGGGCATCCCGCGGTGGAGCGTGGACCGCGAGGCCGGTCGGATCATCGTCTACCGTCTGCCGATCGAGCGGCTGGACCGGCAGCCGCGCAGCGACGACTTCCAGGACCGGTTCATCATCGAGGGCACCGTGTTCCGGGCCGCCGCGGAGTTCCTGGGGCGCGAGCCGTGGGACCTGGGTCCGGACCGCTGGCGCCGCTGACGGCTCCGCTCAGCGGGTGACGACGATCGGCGCCCGAGCGATGTCGGTGGGCCACACGGGCACCGCCGCGAGCCGCTTGGCCTGGGCGTAGGTGACCGATCCGTACACCTGCTCGGAGCCGTCGTCCGTGGTCAGACGCGCGCTGCCCGCGGACACCGGCACCGCGACCGCGCCGTGCGCGGGGACGGTCACGCTCTGCTCGCCGGCGGCGACGGCCACTTTCACCGCGGCATCGGTGTCGCCGACATTGGCGAGGTGAAGTGTCGCGGGAACGCCCGCGGCCACCTGGAACAGTGCGTCAGAACCCACCGCCGGAGCAGCCGGGAACCAGGCGCAATCGTCGCCCGAGGCGCGACCGGTCGCTTGCCACGTGGCCGCCACGAGGGGGGCGTCCGCCGTCACCGTGACGTCGTACGTTCCCGCGGCGAGATCGCTCAGTGGCAGCTCCCCGGGGATCCCGGCGACGAGTTCGATCGGCTGCTCGAGAACCGCTTGCGAGCCGCCCTCCGCACGCACCGAGACGGTGGCGGTCGTGGAGCGGTCCGGGGCGAGCAGACGAACCGACGTCGTCGGCACCCCACCCGCGGTCGCGGTCACGGGCACCCCGGGCATCACCTGCGTCGTCGCCGCCGCGCGCACCACGTCCTGCACGTCCACGCCGGTCGGGGCCAGGCCCTGCACCATCGTGGACTGCAGCTGAGCGGTGACGGGGGCACCCTCGGAGCGCACGTGGATCACGGGTGAGGTCTCCGAGCCCACGAGTCCCGCCAGGGACAGCGCCGTGCTGGTCCGAGCCGGCAGCGTCACGGAGGTCGTCCCCGGCTGCGGACCGGCCACGCCGTAGACGGTCAGGGTCACGGTGGCGGCCACGGCGGCGGGGTTGGCGAGGACGACGACACCGACCGATCCCGTACGGGTGTCCGCACCGACGAGCCAGGCCTCACTCAGGGCCGGTCGGCACGCGGCGGCGGCGAACCCGGTCATGTCCTCCTGCGTCGGGGAGGCGGTCGCGATCCCGGACAGGTCCGTCGTGCCCTCCGCCGTCGGCGCGGCCGCGACCGCGAGCACGTTCGCGTCCGGGACCGAGGAGATGGGCAGCTCGGTGCGTGCGGCATCGGCCGGCGAGACCGTGAGGGTCGTGGCGTCCGCGACCGTGATCTTGGACGCGTCGCGAATGTCGCGACCGAGCGCGAACAACGTGGGCGAGCAGGTCAGCGTCGTCTCCCCCACCGCGGGCGTCGCGGTGACGGCCGGAACCACCGCGACGACACCCGTCAGCGGGACCACGACGGCTGCACCGACGGCGAGCGCGGCGACGGCGGCGGCGGCGAGCACGCCGACCACGATGCGGCCTCCCATGCGGGCGGCACCCGAGGTGCGACCGGCGGTCGAGGCGCGGGGTGCCGGCTGAGAAGGTTCGGTCTTCGCGGGACGCTTCGTCTTCACCGGGCGTGCCGCCTTCGCCGGACGCTTCGTCTTCGCTGCGACGGCCGGGGCGGCGTCGACCGGCGTGGCCGACATCGGCGCTGACGCCTCGGTGGGCTCACCGCCCGACGCTTCAGCGTCCGGGGTGTCAGCGTCCGGGGTGTCAACGTCCGGGGTGTCAACGTCCGTGGTGTCAGCGTCCGTGGTGTCAACGTCCGGGGAGTCAACGTCCGGGGTGTCAACGTCCGTGGTCTCCGCGACCGCGGGCACCTCGTCCGAGGCCTCGGCCGGAGTGGAGTGGGGCGCGGCCGCCGGAACCGGAATCGCCGCGTCGGCGGCGTCGGCGGCGTCGGAGCGATCGCCCGGCCGGTTCACATCGTTCGTCTCGTCACTCATTCGTCGCCTCCTCGCACACCGATGCCTCGGGGCTTCGCACGCGACGCTCGAACGGATCCGCGGGTCGGGATGGCCAGCAGCACCGCGATGGCGAGAACCACCAGCAGCGCCAACGCGAGGCCGGTCGAGATCGTCCGGTCCGTGGCGCTCAGCTCGGCGCGTGGGGCGATCTTGCCCGAGACGGTCCACAGCGCGCCGCGGCCCGTCTCACCGATCGCCTGCAGGTCGCCGTTCTGATTCAGCGCGGAGATCGCCTGCGTGCGCAGCTCGGAGGCGGGTCCGGTCGCGGCTCCGACCGGTTCGAGCAGGATGAACCGCACGCCGGAGCGGGCGATCTGTGCGCCGGCCTGCGAGGACGGCGTCATCAGGTCCGCGATGACGGCGGCCAGCGCGGTGTCGTCCGCGGTCACGTCGGTGCGGGTGTTGAGCGCGGTGGATTGCGCGCCCTGGGTGTCCGAGGATCCCCAGACCACACGCTCGGCGACGGATCCGTCGGCCAGGATGGACAGCACCAGGGTGGACCCGGGCAGACCGTCGTTGAGTTCGGCCGCCACGTACGCGGGCAGCGTGGAACGCGGTCCGCTGGTCACCTTCGCCTCGCCGCGGGACACCGCGGTCAGCGATGGCACCGCAGCCGCGACGATCAGCAGGACGGACAGGCTCGCCGCCACCCCCACGACCGCGCGAGGCAGGCGCAGCCCGTCCAGGGCCAGCACGGCCGCGGCGATCAGAGCCAGCCAGCCCGCACCGGCGAGCGTGCCCGGCCACATCGTGACGGGAGAGCCCGCCACCACGGTGAGGCTGACGTGCGAGACGAGCAGAGCACCCACCAGAAGCGCCGCCCCGAGCAGCAGGAGCGAGGTCCCCACGCGCCAGCGCGGCGTGAACGGAGCGAGCAGAGCCAAGAGGGCGACCGGAGCGATGACGACCACGATCCACGGGGCGTACCCCGCGAACGCGTCCAGGCCCAGGCCGTGCAGGAAGGTCGGCCAGCCCCCGGCGGCGCCGTCGGAGAACCCGGTGACCGTCGCGAGCCGACCCATCAGGTCATCTCCGGCCCGCGCGCCCTGGTAGGGCAGCCCGGGGTCGGCGAACACCGTGAGCGGGCGGTGGTCGGCGACGGCTCGCCAGAGAATCGGCAGGAAGGCGACGGCGGTCGGCACGAGCATCCAGAGCAGGCGGCCGGCGGACGTGAAGCGGCGCCAACCCAACGCGAAGAGGATGCCGACCACGACCACGACGAACACGAGCGCACCGATCACCGGCGAGCAGGCGGCCACCGCGAGCAGCAGGATGGACGCGGCGCCGGAGGCGCCCCAGGAGCGGTGCGCGATCACGCCGGCGTAGAACAGCCACGGCAGCAGCAGGTGCGCGAGGACCGCGGCCGGCCGCGGGTCGATGAGCGCGGACAGGAACGACGGCGCAAGCGCGTACAGCGCGGCACCGACCAGGCGCAGCCCGCTGCGTTCGGTGACGCGCGCCACCGCGAACCAGCCCCCGAGGGCGGCCAGGGGCAGAGCGAGCACCCACGCGATCACGAGTGCGGTCGACGGCATCGCCGGCGTGACGCTGCCCAGCACGGCCAGCAGCGCCGCGAACGGATCGGCGGGCGCGATCTGATCAACGCCGTACCCACGGAGCCCGAACAGGGTGTCCCCCCACAGCTCACCGAGCCCGGAGCGCAGCGGCAGCGCCCCGCCGCCGCCCATCACGGGGGATGCGAGCAGCATCGGGAACGCCAGCGCACCCGCCACCGCGGCCACGAGAACGACCCAGAAACCGCCGCCGGAGAAGAATCTCATCTCGCCCCGGACGGCTCGCGTGGGTTCGCCGTCATCGGACTGCAGGATCTCGCGGCGCTGAGCTCTCGTCACGCGCAACGAGTCCACGCGCCACCATTCGCCGCGTTCGCCGCGCAGGTGCTTGCGGGACCGAGCGATCGCGCCCCAGCGGAAGGCCGCGAGGAACGTCGCGGCCCATTCCGGCAGGAGCTTGTCCGGGCGCTTGTTCAGGATGTCCACGAGCGCACGCCACAGCGCGATCGGGAGGAAGGAGAGGATGTGCAGCGGCACGACGACCGCGGGCGCGTACGTCAGGCGGCGGTGCAGCTGGGCCAGGCGCGTCGAGAAGGCGATCCGACGTCGGTCCGCGGCCCGTTCCGGGTCCGGCAGGCCGGCCACCCCGTCACCGCTGACCTGCACCCGAGCGTCCGGGGCCATCGCGACGCGGTGGCCGGCCAGACGGGCACGGACGCCCAGATCGAGTCCTTCATCGGCGCCACCGAGTGCGCGGTCCGGCAGCAGGTCGCCCCGCCGCTGCGCGCGCAGCAGGACGCCGCGGATGTCCGAGCCCAGGACGTCCTGATTGCGATCGTGCTGTCCCTGGTCGAACTGGCCGGCGGCGAGTTCGACGGCCTCACCGCCCCGGGACATGCTCACGCCGAGCGACGCGATCATCTCCGGAGCGTCACGGCGGACGAGCTTGGGCGCGACCAGCGCGACGGAGTCGGCCAGTTCCAGCACACCCGCGAGCCGGCCGAGGGCCTCCGGTTCGGGCAGCGTGTCCTGAGCGAGCAGCCAGAGGTCGCGGTCTCCGGCGACGCGCTTCGAGGCGAGTTCGATCGCCTCCGCGTAGCCGACAGACGCGTCGGCCTGGACGACGCCCTCGGCGCCGGAGGCGTTCGCGACCGCGGCGAACCGGGGATCACGGCCACACAGCACGATCGTGAGAGCGTCGACGGGATGACGCTGTGCCGCGATCGCGGCGAGCGTGGCTTGAAGGTGCGCAAGGCCGGCACCGCGCGTATCGGGGCGCGCGACAACGACGGCGTGGACAGGGGCTGGCATAGCGGAGTCAGCCTAGGCGTCGATCACGTCGGAACCGCGGCGCACGCGCCGTGTCGGTTCAGACGTCACACCGCGCGACGTTTGAGCTTGCGACGCTCGCGTTCGGACAATCCACCCCAGATGCCGAATCGCTCGTCGTTCTGCAACGCGTACTGCAGGCATTCGCCGCGCACATCGCACGTGCCGCAGATGCGCTTCGCGTCACGCGTCGATCCGCCCTTCTCCGGGAAGAAGGCCTCCGGATCAGTCTGTGCGCACAGCGCGTCGGCCTGCCAGGCCAGCGCATCGTCTTCCTCTTCCGAAATCGGCCGACGGACCCCCGGAACCCCGAGGTTCACCGGGTCGACGAACCAATTGTCGGGAACGCTGAAACGGTACTGTGATCCCGTCATGTGCTCTCCCATTGTGTGTGATCCCCTCGCGCCCTGACGGGCGCTCACCTAATTACAACGGTGTGATTCGCTCGGGTCAAGTCGGGGAGCATAATTCCTCAACCGCGGATCGAACGTTCACGACACACTTCGGGCGTGTCGCGGTTCCCTAACGGTCACTGTCGGACCCGAGTCAGGAGCTCGACGCGAACGGGCTGCCGCAGATGATCGTGGTCACCGCGAATCGGCGGGCGTCTGCGGCGGATGTCGAATTGATCGACAGGTCGGCACTGCCGGAGAACCTGCGCGATCAGTGGAAGAATCACCGCATGATCCGCGTCGTCCTGTTCGACCTCGACGGCGTCATCCGACACTTCGACCCGCAGTATGCGGCCGACGTGGAGAGCAGACACGGACTGCCCGGCGGGACGCTCGAAGGCATCGCCTTCGCAAGACCGTTGATCGATGCGGTGACGACCGGCCGGATTTCCCGAGCCGAGTGGATCCGCCAGGTCGGTGACCGTGCCGGTGATGTCCTCGCTGCCGAAGAGTGGGGATCCCAACCCGCATACCTCGACGTCGCCGTCCTGGAGCTGGCCGGCGAAGTGCGAAGCCTTGGCCTGCGGACGGCGGTGCTCACAAACGGTACGGACACCATCCCCGCGGAGGTCGCTGCGTTGGGCATCGCTGAGAGATTTGATGCGATCTTCAACTCCGCCGACATCGGCTTCGCAAAGCCTGATGTGCGTGCCTTCCGTCACGTCTGCGAAGCCCTTGATGCGGCACCGGATGAGGTCTTCTTCACCGATGACTCCGCGTCGAAACTCGTCGGTGCCGACAGCCTCTCGATGCACACCCATCTGTTCGAGGGAGTCGAGGGGCTTCGAGCTCGGCTCACCGCGACGGGTGTCAGGGTTTGAGCGACGCGGCGACCGCCCCAGCGGCGTGCAGGTTCACGCACTCCTCCCCCGCTGGGAACGGTCGCTGCCGGGAGTGGCGATGAAGACCTCGCCGGCACCGGCGATGCGGACCGCGCCGGGTTCGTCCAGAAGGATCGCCGCGCCCCCGGGGACGAGGTCCACGCGGTGATCGTCCGCGGCGATTGAAACCTTCCCCGCGGTCGCGAGGAAGATCGTCGGGCCGGCCCCGTCGAACGTGAGCGATCCGCCGTCCGGGCGGGCCACCGCGAGCGCGAAGTCCCCGACTCCCGGTCCGTAGGTGAGGACGCCGGGGGAAGTCGGATCGGGCACCGCCTCGCGGATCGCGACCGGTCCGGGCTCGCTGTCCAGGAGAGACAGCAGTTCGGCGACGTCGACGCGCTTCGGAGTCAGGCCGCCGCGCAGAACGTTGTCACTGGCGGCCATGATCTCGACGCCGAGGCCGGACAGGTACGCGTGCAGGAGGCCGGCTCGCAGATACACGGCCTGCCCGCGCGTGAGGACGACGTGGTTCATCAGCAGCGCCACGACGATGCCCGGATCCCCCGCGTACAGGGCCGCGATCCGCGCGCCGGCGGAGACCGTGCCGGCGTACTCCCCCTCCGCGTCGGCGGCCGCGAGGGCGGCGGAGACCTCCGCGACCGTGTCCGCGGCCGCTCCGGAGAGCAGCCACCCGATCGTCTGGGACAGGGCCTGCGCGTCATCGCTCCCGGACAGGTGCGCGCGCAGCTGCGCGAACGCGTCCGGTCCGCCGAGGACATCCAGCAGGCGCCGGGTGTCCGACACCGGACGCAGACCGCACAGGGCCTCGAAACGATCGCTCAGGGCGACGATCAGTTCCGGCTTGTGGTTCGCGTCGCGATAGTTGCGCTCCGGACTGTCGGCGGCGAGGTCCGCTTCCGCGGCGAACCCGACGCGAGCCTGCTCGAGCGTCGGGTGCACCTGGATCGACAGGGGCGTCTGCGCGGCCAGGAGCTTCAGCAGGTAGGGCAGGTGCGGCAGGCCGAGTCGGTCCTCCAGCTCGGGCAGCGTCTCACCGTCGGGGAGCACAGCGGGCGAGCCGGGGTGGTCGCCGAACCAGACCTCGGCCTCCGGCGCGTCGGATGCGGGTCGTCCCTCGAGCCCGGCCAGCAGCGTATGCGAGCCCCAGGCGTAGTCGCGCGGGGTGTTCGTGATCGTCTCCAGCACGGCCCACAGCCTAGTCCCGCGCTACCCTGAACTCACGATGGCCGAGTACACGCGACACCCGATCGCGGCGCCCCCACAGGCGCCCGCCCGCGAATCGTCGCGACGACTGCTGCTGCGCGCGCACGCCATCATCCTCACCTTCGCGTTCTTCTGCGCGCCGGCGCTCGATCACGCGCTGACCACCGCCGGCGCCGCGGTGGTCTTCATCCTGCTGACCCTGGGCACGCTGGGGTGGTGGATCCCGCGGATCGTCCGGCATCGCCTGGACGATCCGTTCCCGTGGCGGCGTCTGCCCTGGGCGGCGATCGGTTACGTCCTGCTGGCCGGACTCAGCCTGCTCTGGACCGCTTGGCCGGCGCTGACGCTGCTGACCTGGACGGGGCTGGTCGTCACCACCGTGAACGGCCTGTTCCTGGCCTCCATGCTGAGCTGGCGCGAGCTCGTCAAGACGATCGCCTCGGCACTGAAGTGGGCGCTGGGCCTGTCGCTGCTGTTCGAACTGTTCGTCAGCGTCGTGATCCGCACCCCGATCCTCCCGCCGTTCGTGACGGCTCCGTCCGGCAAGATCGACCCGCAGCTGTACTGGTCGCGCGACAACCTCCTGAGCGACGGCCGCATCCAGGGCATCGTCGGCAACGCCAACCTGCTGGCGATGATCTGCGTCATCGCGGTCCTCGTGTTCGCGGTCCGCCTCGCCGGAAAGACGAAGCGTCGCGGCTGGTTGGTCGCGTGGATCGTGCTGGCGCTGTTCCTGCTCTGGCGTTCCGGCTCGGCGACCGCGCTGCTCAGCCTCGCGGCGGCGGTGGTGGTTCTCCTCACGATCCTGATCATGCGCGCGACGCGGCGGCCCGGACAGCGCACGCTCGCCTATTCCTGCTTCACCCTGGTGGGCGTGGTGGCCGCACTGATCGCGGTGGTCTTCCGGGACGCCATCTTCGGCGCGCTCGGGCGCTCGGACAGCCTGACCGGGCGCGGACCGATCTGGGAACAGGTCCTCGCGCACGCGTGGCAGCGCCCCGTGCTCGGGTGGGGGTTCGCCAGCCCGTGGGTTCCCACGATGCCCGGGTTCGAGCCGCGGATCACCGATCACGATGAGCTCGTGATGCAGGCGCACGACATGTGGGTCGACGTGTTCTTCCAGCTCGGCTTCGTGGGCATCGTGGTGATCGCCGTGGTCTTCCTCGCCCTGCTCTGGCGCGCCTGGTTCTTCGCCGTGGACCGTCCCCGCTGGGACGCCGACGCGCACCGGCCCTACGCGCGGCTGAGCGTGCTGCCGACGCTGCTGCTGACCGTGCTGCTCGTCCAGGGCATCACCGAGTCCAATCCGGTGATGGTGTGGGGGTGGCTCCTGGTGGTGACCCTCTCCTTCAAGATCAAGCTCGCACCGATCATCGGCGTCGGCGCGGACGAGCAGACGATCGAGCGCGGCCTGGCGCCGCGTCCACCACGATGAGCGGCGTGCGTCACCGGCTGGTGACGCTGCTGGATTCCGCCGAGATGGCGCGTGCCTACGCGCTGGCGGCGTTCGGCGTGACGTTCGGCTCGTTCGCGATCGAGCACACCGCCGGACTGGTGACGCTCGCGACCATGGTGACCGCGCTCAGCCTGCTGGGCATCGCGATCCTCATCGTCCGGCGCGCCGAGCTCTCCCCCCTGCGCATCGTGCCGACGACCGTCGTGCTGCTGGTCGGCTGGGCCGGGGTGAGCCTGTTCTTCCCGACCGGCAACGGTCAGTCCCCGGCCAGTTGGCTGGCGCTGGTCGGCTACGGGCTCCTGGCGGTCGTGATCGCGCACGTACGCGACACGCTGCAGACGGTCCGTGCGCTCGGCGATGTGCTGCGCCTGCTGCTGGTCCTCTCGCTGGGCATGGAGATCCTCTCCGGCATCCTGCTGGACATGCCCTTCCCGTTCCTCGGCATCCAGGGCGACATCGCGTTCGGCGGTCCGATCCAGGGCCTGTTCGGCACCCGCAACCTGCTCGGCCTGGTGGCGGTGATCGCGCTGATCACGTTCGTGATCGAGTTGCGCACGCAGTCCATCGGGCGCGGGCTCGGTGTCGCGTCGCTGATCCTCGGGGGTGGGATGGCGGCCCTGTCCTCCTCTCCCACCGTGATCGTGCTCGCCGCCGCGGTGGCGCTGTCCACGGGCGCGCTCGCGCTCGTCCGACACGCCCCGGCCGCCCGCCGCGGCACGGTTCAGATCCTCCTCGGCACGACGGTCGTGATCGGCCTGGTCGCCCTCTGGGTGCTGCGCCGACCGATCACCGCGATCCTGGACGCCGGCAGCGACTTCGGCGTCCGGGCGGAACTGTGGCGCTCGATGCTGCCCTACATCGGCCCCCGCCTGTGGCAGGGGTGGGGCTGGCGCGGACCGTGGCGGCCGGAGGACCCCGCCTTCCCGTACAACGCCATCAACACCTCCGGCGAGAACCATGCGTCCGCGCTGAACGCCTACATGGACGTGCTGCTCCAGCTCGGCGCCGTGGGTCTGGCGCTGTTCCTCCTGATGTGCGGGGTGGCGCTGGTGCGCTCGTGGTTCGTCGCCACCGAGCGACGCTCGGTGCTGTACGCCTGGACGCCCCTGGTCCTGGTGACGCTTCTCGTGGACTCCCTGTTCGAGAGCTTCACCCTGGCCGGGCTCGGCTGGATGATGCTCGTCCTCGTCGCGGTGCGCGCGGGCCAGTCGCGGTCCTGGCGGGAGCGCGTGGACGCGGTGCGTACCCCGGGACCTCAGACCACGGCAGGGTAGGCTCTACCCTCGGCGGCGCACTCGCTCCGTCGTGTTCCACCCACAGGAGATCCGAGCATGCCCGACCCGTTCGATCCGGCATCAGCGACGATCGTGGTCGTCACCTACAACCGGTCCGGACTCCTGCGGCGGCTGCTCACCTCGATCGAGGCGATGGATCCGAAACCGGGCCACGTCGTCATCATCGACAACGCCTCCTCCGACGACACGGCGGAGGTGATCGACGCCTTCCGCGCGAGCATCGGCACCGAGATCGTCTATCGCCGCCTGGAGACCAACACCGGCGGCTCCGGTGGCTTCAGCGCCGGCATGGAAACCGCGTACGAACTGGGTTCGACCTGGCTGTGGGTCATGGACGACGACGTCGAGGTCGTTCCGGACGGCCTGGCGCGGATGGGCGCATGGAGCGGTCGATTCCGCAGCATCCAGGGGCGGCGCTACGACTTCGACGGCAGTGAGTTCTACTGGCAGTACCGGCAGTCCATCGCCCTGGGCATCCCGATCCCGTTCGCTCCGGCCGGCTTTGACGCGTCCGGCTTCAAGGAGATGAACTCGGGCTGCTTCGAGGGCATGTTCATCCACCGCGACATCGTGCGCCAGGTCGGACTGCCCGACCCGCGGTTCTTCATCTACTGGGACGACGCGGTCTACGGATGGCTCGCGTCCCGCAAGACCACCTCGGTGATCGTGAACGAGTTCGTCCTGCGCCGCACCCGCGAGATCAAGCAGTGGGACATGGGCGTGCGGCACCTCAATGCCTCCAGCGACATGTACCGGTACTACATCATGCGCAACCGGGCGATCATGCGGCACTACTTCGCTGCGCACGGCGCACTGAAGCCGGTGCGGTTCGCGCTCGGTTCCGCGCTGACGTTCGCCAAGGAGCTCATCCGCCTGACGTTCGTCGAGCGCACCGTCCGCGGCACGAGCAATCTGTTCCGTGGAATCCGTGACGGGCGCGCGATCGCCCGCGACAAGGCGTGGCAGCCGATGCCGCCGTTGGAGGACTGATGAGCCAGGACCCGCAGACGCCGCAGCAGGGGGCACCGCAGCCGCAGCCGCAGTGGGTCTTCCCGGAGAAGCGCAAGCCCAAGGTGGGGCGCGCGATCTTCGTCGTGGTGCTGATCCTCCTCGTCATCGGTGCCGTCGGGGGCGCCATCTGGTGGCTGTTCGTCCTCCCGAACCAGGACGCCGTCGATCCCACCCCGACGCCGACCACCTCGACGTCCTCCCCCGCCGCCACGGGGACCGCGTCCGCTTCGCCGTCCGCGACGCCGGGGGCCACCACTGACCCGACGCCGGCGCCCACCGCGACGACGGCGCCCACGACGGCGCCGACGCCGCCGGTCGACCTGCCGGATGTGGAGACCTTCCGTGCCACGGTAGGACCGTGGCTGGATGACGGTTCCCAGGGGTTGGACCTGATGACGGCGCAGCCGAGCGTGGCCGCGCAGATCGCCGAAGGCCTCATCATCGACGCCAACAATCTGCATGACGCGGCGTCCCCGGCTGATCTCACCGACCAGTGGCGGGCCGCGGCGAACGCCTACATCACTGCGCTGGAGCAGGTCAGTGCGACGGTGAAGGACGGCGGCGACACCACCGCGGCGATCGCGGACGCCCGCACGAAGCTGCTGGCCCTGCGCGACATCGCCGGGATCTGATCCGCGCTCAGGTGCCGTAGTCGGCGTTGTAGCGGTCCAGCACCTCGCCGATCGGCGCGTCCATCGCCAGCGCACCGCCGTCCAGGTACAGCCCGCGCGTGCAGAACCGTCGCAGGTGGCGCTCGTTGTGGCTGACGAAGAACAGCGTCCGCCCCTGTGCCAGCAGCTCATCGATCCGCGCGTAGCACTTGTCGCGGAACGCCTTGTCGCCGACGGCCAACACCTCGTCGACGATGAGGATCGGCTCGTCCAGCTGCGAGACGACGGAGAACGCCAGGCGCACCTTCATGCCCGTCGACAGGTGCTTGTACGGGGTCTCCCGGAACGCACCGATCTCGGCGAACGCGATGATGTCATCGAACCGCTCCGCGATCTGCTCGCGGCGCATCCCGTGCAGTCCGGCCATCAGGCGCACGTTCTCGGAGACGGTCAGATCAGCGGCGAAGCCCCCGGTGAGCTCGATCAGCGGAGCCACACCCTCATTGACATCGACCTGCCCCTCATCCGGCAGGAGCACACCGGCGACGAGCTTCAGAAGTGTCGACTTGCCCTGGCCGTTACGACCCACGACGCCGATGGCCTCACCCGGCTGCACGGTGAAGGACACCCCGCGCAAAGCCCAGAACTCCCCCGGCCGCGCGCGTCGCTTCGCGCCGCCGAAGAGGTCCTTGAGGCTGCGTCTGCCCCGTCGACTGCGGCGGAAGCGGATGCCGAGATCACGGACCTCGATGGCGGGAGTCGCGTCCATCACAGCTCCTTCCGCACGGTGCGCTCGAGCGCGCGGAAGACCCAGGCGCCGAAGACCAGCAGCACGAGAACTTCGATCACCGCGACGACGACGCTGAACGTGTTCCACTGGTCCGGGAACAGTGCCATCCGGTACAGGGTGAAGATCCCGGCCAGCGGATTGAACGCGGCGATGTGCCCGAACGCTCCGGGCAGGTCATTGACGCTGTAGATCACCGGCGTGGCGTAGAACGTGGCGCGCAGGATGAGTCGCGTCGTGCGCTGCAGGTCCGAATACAGCACGCACAGCGGTGCGATGAGCAGACCGAGGCCGACCAGCAGCAGCGCCTGCAGCACGATCGCGACCGGGAACAGCAGCGCGCCCCACCCGATGTGCACGCTGCCGGGCGAGACGACCGCGGCCACGATGATGAACGCGGCCAGCACCGGAAGGGAGAACAGGAATTCGACGCCCTTGCTCACGATCACCCGGTTCACCCAGATGGAGCGCGGAATGGCCGTGGACCGAACGAGCTTGGCGTCCTTCGTGAACGCGCGAGTGAAGTCCGTCACCGCGGTGTTGAACCACACCCACGGCAGCAGACCGATGATGAGGAAGACGATGTACGGGTCCTCGCCGACCCCGCGGCGGTGGAACACCTGGGTGAAGACGAACCAGTAGATCAGGGACATCACGAGCGGGTCGAGCACCGACCACACGTAACCGAGCGCACTCGTGGCGTACCGCACCCGCAGATCGCGGGCGGAGAGCAGCCACAGCGAGTGCAGGTACTCGCGGGGCGTCGTCCGGGCGGGGCCGAGCCGCATCAGGCGGCGGACCTTCGAGCGGCATCGCCCCGACTCGGACGCCGCAGAGGCGTCGGAGACGGCGTGCGAGACATGGCACCGAGTCTATGCGCTCGACACCGCGAACCCGCCTGCGTGAGCGCCCGTGTCCTCCCCGGCCTCGGGGACGGCGATCGCCCCGGCTTCGAGCCTCACCGGACGCGCTCAGCCGTCCCCCGGAGTGCGCCGGTAGGCTGGCCCTCGGCTCACGCGCTCCGGCGCCGCGCCCTGCCCGATCCGACCGGACCGGCGCTGACGCAACACCCCCACGGAGTCAGCAACGTGACGCACATCCTTCAGAACGTCGTGTTCCCGATCGACCGCGACCCGGACCTCCTCCCGCTCTACGCGGACGCCGAGACCTGGTCCTCGATCGACGAGGAATCCGTCCGGATGTCCGCCCGCGCGCACCTGGGCAACGTGCTCGGCCGCAACGCGGTTCGCGTGGTCGCCGGACGCCGCGTCTCGTTCGGGACCTACTTCAACGCGTTCCCGGCGTCGTACTGGCAGCACTGGACCGCCATTTCCGACGTGCGCCTGACGCTGCACACGGAGGGCGACGCCACCCTGCTGGTGTACCGCTCCAACGGCGCCGGCGTGCGCCAGCGGCTGCACACCGCGGAGGTCACGGGCACCGCGAGCACCACGTTCGATCTGAAGCTCGACCAGTACAGCGACGGCGGCTGGATCTGGTTCGACGTCGTCGCCGATCAGAGCGCGACCATCCTGCGCGGTGGCCAGTGGTCCACCGAGCAGGAGCCGGTGCGCTCCGGCAAGGCCTCGATCGGCACCACGACGTACAACAAGCCGGACTACTGCGTCGAGACGCTCACCGCTCTCGCGGACGCGCCCGAGGTGCTCGAGCTCATCGACCGCGTGTTCCTGATCGATCAGGGCACGCAGAAGGTCCGCGACGAAGACGGCTACGACGCCGTCGCCGCACGCCTCGGCGAGACCCTGCAGGTCATCGACCAGGGCAACCTGGGCGGCTCGGGCGGGTTCGCGCGTGCGATGACGGAGGCGCTGCAGCGGCCGGAGAGCGACTTCATCCAGCTGCTGGATGACGACGTCCGCATCGAACCGGAGTCCCTGCGCCGGTCCATCGTGTTCGGCCGGTACGCCACGAAGCCGACGATCGTCGGCGGTCACATGTTCGACCTGCTCGACCGGCCCAAGCTGCACGCCTGGGCCGAGGTGGTCGATGATTACCCCTTCATGTGGCGCAACCTCTTCCAGGAGGTCATGCCGCACGACTTCGGCACGCAGAACCTCCGTCAGACGCCCACCCTGCACATGCGCATGGACGCCGACTACAACGGCTGGTGGATGTGTCTGATCCCCCTCGAGATCATCCGTGAGGTCGGGTTGTCGCTGCCGCTGTTCCTGAAGTGGGATGACGCGGAGTTCTGCCTGCGGGCGGGCGACGCGGGGTACACCACGGTGTCCCTGCCCGGAGCCGCGCTGTGGCACGTGTCCTGGGTGGGCAAGGACGACTCGATCGACTGGCAGGCGTACTTCCACGCCCGCAACCGCTTCGTGGCGGCCCTGATGCACTCCCACGCACCCCACGGCGGCCACCTGATCCGGCACAGCCGTCGGGTGGACCTCAAGCACCTCATGATGATGCAGTACTACGCCGCGACGCTGCGCAACCGGGCGCTGCGGGACGTGCTGCGGGGCCCGGCTCACCTGTGGGAGACGCTGCCGACCGCGATGCCGGCCGCGCGCGCTCTCGCCGCCGAGTTCCCGGAGACCGTGACCCACCGCGACCGCAGCGTCGTGATGCGGTCCCGCTTCGGTCGGCAGGTGTTCAAGCGGAGCAAGCGCAACGAGTTCGACAGCCCCACCGGGATGCGCCTGCGCCTGTTCACCGCGACGACCCTGATCTCGCACTGGTTCCACCAGCCCAAGCCGGCCAACGTCGAGCAGGCCGAGGTCGAGTTCGGCAAGGGCGACGCGCAGTGGTGGCGCCTGCCACTGCATGACTCGGTCCTCGTCAGCGCCGCGGACGGGTCCGGGAAGAACGTCTTCACCCGCGACCGCGCGAAGTTCCGCTCGCTGCTGTGGGACAGCATCGTGCTGCACGCGAAGATCCGGCGCCGCTGGCCGAAGCTCGCCGCCGAGTACCGTCGCGCCATGCCGAACCTCACCGGCGCCGACGGCTGGCAGAAGATCTTCGACGCCAACTCCTGACGCCTCCGTCCGACGGCGGACGCGGGAACACGAAGGGGCGCATCCGATCGGATGCGCCCCTTCGTGTTCGCCGGATCAGGCCAGCTGGTTGTTCCACATCGACAGCGCCGAGCCGATGGCCATGTGCATGTCGAGGTACTGGTAGGTGCCCAGGCGCCCACCGAAGTGGACCTGCGGCTCGTCCTTGGTGAGGTCGCGGTAGGCCAGCACGCCGTCACGGTCGGCGGGCGTGTTCACCGGGTAGTAGGGCTCGTCCTCGCGGGTGGCGAAGCGGGAGTACTCACGGTGGATGACCGTGCGCTCCTGTTCGAAGATCTCCTTGCGCTCCGGGTGGAAGTGCTTGAACTCGTGGATGCGCGTGTACGGCGCGTCCGCGTCCGGGTAGTTCATCACCGAGGTGCCCTGGAAGTCCGCGATGTCCAGGACCTCCTCCTTGAGATCGATCGTGCGCCAGCTGAGCTCGCCGGCGGCGTAGTCGAAGTAGCGGTCCACCGGACCGGTGTAGACCACCGGCACCTGACCGACGACGGCCTTCTTGTTCAGCGGCTGCGACTCGTCGAAGAAGTCGGTGCTGAGCTTGACCTCGATGTTGTCGTGGTCGGCCATCCGCTCCAGCCACGCGGTGTAGCCGTCCACCGGCAGACCCTCGTGCGTGTCGTTGAAGTAGCGGTTGTCGTACGTGTACCGCACGGGCAGGCGGCTGATGATCGACGCCGGCAGGTCCTTCGCGTCGGTCTGCCACTGCTTGGCGGTGTAGTCGCGGATGAACGCTTCGAACAGCGGGCGACCGATCAGGCCGATGCCGCGCTCCTCGAGGTTCCGCGCCGAGTGGGCGTCGAACTCCCCCGCCTGCTCGGCGATGAGCGCGCGCGCCTCGTCCGGCGTGTAGGCGGCGTTGAAGAACTGGTTGATCGTGCCGAGGTTGATCGGCAGCGGGTAGACGACACCGCTGTGCGTCGAGTAGACGCGGTGGACGTAGTTCGTGAACTTCGTGAAGCGGTTGACGTACTCCCACACCGTCTCGTTCGATGTGTGGAACAGGTGCGCGCCGTACTGGTGCACCTCGATCCCGGTCGTCGGCTCCGCCTCGCTGTAGGCGTTGCCACCGACGTGGTGACGTCGATCGATGATGGTGACCTTGCGGCCGGCGGTCGCCGCGCGCTCCGCAATGGTGAGTCCGAACAGGCCGGAGCCTACGACGAGAAGATCCATGACCTCATCCTATCGAGGCGACGTTCGGACACCTGCGCAGGATGGCGAATCTTCGAGACGATCGGCACTTCGCTGACATAGGATCATGGGCGGCACTGTCGGTCGCCCCGGGAAGGAGCGGATGCCACTGTGGAAGAGCTCACCGAGCGCATCGATGTGATGCTCCCGTTCTACGGCGACGCCGCGCTGCTTCGAGCTTCAGTGGAGAGTGTCCTGCGACAGACCTACCCGCATTGGCGGCTGGTCTGCGTCGATGACGCTCATCCGTCCGACGAGGTCGGCGCATGGCTGGCCACCCTCGACGATCCACGTATCGAGTACCTGCGCAACCCCCACAACCTCGGGGTCGCCGGCAATTTCAACCGCTGCGTCGAGCTGGCCACGGCGTCACACTTCGTCATGATGGGCGGCGACGACCTCATGGCTCCCGGCTACTTGGCCGCCGTGGACCGCGTTCGCCGAGCCTACCCGGACGCCGCTGTGGTGCAGTGCGGCGTGGACGTGATCGACGCGGACGGGCGTCGCTACCTGCCGTTGCCCGACCGGGTGAAGGCGTGGTTGCGTCCACGCTCCCATGGGCAGGGTCAGGTGATCCTCACCGGCGAGCGGCTCGCGGAAAGCCTCGTGCGTGCCGACTGGGCCTACTTCCCCTCCCTGCTCTGGCGACGAGACGTCGTCGCGCCGCTCGGATTCGACCCTCGCTTCGCCGTCGCGCTCGATCTCGGGTTGCTGCTCGACATCGCTCTGCAGGACGGCTCGTTGGTGGTCTTCGACGACGTGGAGTTCAGCTATCGCCGCCACCGCCACTCGGTGTCACAGGTCACCATCCGCGACGGTGCCCGGTTCTTGCAGGAGCGAGACTTCTTCGACCACTACGCCGAGGTCCTCGCCGACGCCGGTTGGGCGCGCGCCGCGCGGATCTCGCGACGCCGGCTCTTCGCCCGCATGAACGCGGGAAGCGCCCTGCCGGGGGCCATCCTCAGTGGGAAGTGGCTCGCCGCATCACGACTCGCGCGGTTCGTCTTCGCCTGATCGGCGCAGTCCCAGCCCGTGAACGATGACGCCCGCGAGCGGACCCAGAACGAGCATGACGGCCACACGCGTCTCGAACGGCGACGGCACGAACGCCGCGACGACGACGACGACCGCCGTGACGATCCACCCCAGCGTGTATCGGCGGTGTTCGCCCCTCGCGCGCAGAGCGGCGCCGGGGGCGCCCCGCGCGGCGGCGAGCGCCGACGAGCCCGCCGCGACCCCCCGGAACAACCCCCCCCGCGCCCCCGAGGCGGGGACGGGCGCAGCCCCGCCCGTGAACGAGGCCGCCCGCGGGCGGCCCCAGAACGAGCAGGACGCCCACACGCGTCTCGAACGGCGACGGCACGAACGCCGCGACGACGACGACGACCGCCGTGACGATCCACCCCAGCGTGTATCGGCGGTGTTCGCCTCTCGCGAGCAGAGCGGCGCCGGTGACGCACTGCGCGGCGACGAGCGCTGACGAGCCGACGACGACCCCGATGAACATCGCCGACGGCACCCCGTAGTCGGGAACGAGCGCGGCCATCACGGGCGGTACGAGCCAGATCGCCAGAGCTGCCAGCACGACGCCGACGACGACGACGGCGAGCACGAGTCGTGGAACTCGGCCGCGCGATGCCGCGGTCCGCAGCGACACCGTGAGGTAGCTCTGCAGAGCGAGCGCCGGGCTCACCAGCGGCGCGCGTGCGAGCGTCACGACCAGCAGGGCGCCCGCGAGTGCGCTCGTCGAGATGTCCGAGGCCGCCAGGCGCACCAGCAGCGGGAGTCCGATCGACACCAGTCCCAGCGCGGCGGCCGCGACCACCGTGTGGGTGGTGTTGCGCCACAGCGTGCGAGGATCTGCCGTCAAAGAGAAGCCCGGCGCACGGACGGCGACCGCCCACAACGCCGCCGCGGCGATCACGAACGGCACCGCGGTCGCGGCGTAGAGCGCCGCCGTCGACGGAGCGAACGACCACACCCCGACGCCCACCGCGACCGCCGCGAAGATCACGGCGCGCACGAACGGGTCGGCGACCATCCCGGCGGCGGCACCGCGCCATCGCTCAGCGCCGAAGAGCGTTCCGACGGCCGTCGCCAGCACGACGTAAGCCGCGACCCCGACGATGACCCACACCGCGAAAGCGACGGCTGACTCCGGGAGTGCCACCAGGCACACCGTGACCGCCACCGCGGCCGCGACGACGACGGCCACCGCCGTCGTCCCGACGGCGAAGCGACCGAGCTCTCTGCGGGGCGTCACTCCGGAGCCGGAGCGGGCAGCGCGGCTGAGCTCCTGTTGCACCCCGGACCCGGCGGCGACGCAGAAGAAGAGCGTGCTCCAGAACAGGTTGAAATCGACGTAGTCCGCGGCGGGGCGCACGAGCGGCACGAGCACCTGGACCGCGAGACCGAGGATGCTCGCGAGGACGGTCGCCGGGAGCACCGACGACAGCGCGGAGCCGGGGCTCTGGCGGTTCACGTCTCAGCGAGCCGGTTCGTCGGGGGCGGCCGCGCTGCCGTCGTCGGCGGTCAGTCGTCGCTCGAGGGCATCCACCCGCGCACCGAGGATCGCGATCTGCTCCGCCGAACGGCGACCCTCCTCTTCGCTCTCGGAGAGCTCCCACGACAGGTGCAGCGCGATCCCCAACAGGGTGGCGATGGCGGCGGCGAAGAAGAGGTTGGCCGGAACCAGGACACCGAGGGCGCTGGTGAGACCGGGGAGGAGGCCGGGTACCAGGGCGAGGATGAGGAGCACGACGCCGAGCACCAGCCACAGCACGGCGTACTTCTCGCGCAGACGCCGCGTGAGCAGCATCATGGTGACGACCGCGATCACGACCACCGCGAGCACGACGCCCGCGATCATGTACGGACTCATGCCGATTCCTCCAGTCCACGTCGCGGCCGGATCAGGGCGAGCGAGAGCGCGAAGACGCTGCGCAGCAGGTAGACGGTCGCGCCCCAGGCCCCCTGGCTCGGCTGGCCGTGCTGACGTGGCCGCATCGCGACGGGAACCTGAGTCACGGTGAGTCCGGCGTGCAAGGCGGCGACGAGCGAGTCGACCGTGTCACCGAGGTATTCGGCCGGGTAGTAGTGCACGTACTGATCGATCGCGCGAGCGTTCGCCGCGCGGAATCCGCTGGTGACGTCGGTCAGGCGCGTGTGTGCGGTGCGGGAGACGACGGCGGCGAGGACGACCATCGCCCACCGTCGCGGGCCCTTGGCCTTGTAATCCCCGACGTCGGCGAATCGCGCACCGATGGCGATATCGGCGTTTTCGAGCCCGCCGATGACCGCGGCGATGTCCTCGGGGTTGTGCTGCCCGTCGGCATCGACCTGCACCGCGCGCCGGTAACCGAACCTCCTCGCGTAGGTGAACCCGGCCCGCATCGCGCCGCCCACGCCGAGGTTGAAGGGAAGAGCCAGCACGGTGGCCCCGGCCTCACGAGCGACGCGAGCGGTGGCGTCCGTGGATCCGTCATCGATCACGACGATGTCGTAGTCGGCGCTCGCCGCGCGCACTTCGCGCACGGTGTTGCCGACGTTGTGTTCCTCATTCCACGCCGGAACGAGGACGAGGATCTTCTGATCGGGTGCGCTGGCCATCGGAGCAAGTGTAATCGGCGGTCGGAGAGAATCCGGGCGAACCCACACCGGTTCGCGAGCGCGCGTTGATATGTTGACCGGGTACGTGCAACCGGAAGGATGCGATGGCTGGCTGGCTCACCGCGACCCCCGCCCTTATCGTCGCGACCATCGTGCTCTTCGTTCCCGGGCTCGCCATCCTGGCGTCGTCCGGGGTGCGGGGCCTGCGCCTGTGGGCACTCGCCGCCCCGGTCTCGGTGGCGCTGATCGGCGTGACCGCGATCGTTCTCGAGCCGCTGGGCATGAGGTTCACCCCGCTCTCCGCCGCGCTGGCCACCGCGATCGTCGCGGTCATCGCCTTCGGCGCACGGCGTCTGCTGGTGCGGCGGTGGCCGCGGCGGACCTTCGGCGAGGCCGCATCGGACCCCGCCCCCACCCGGTGGGGTCGTGTCGTCATGGTGCTCGGCCTCGTGCTGGGTGCCAGTGTGATGGCCGTCCGACTCATGCGGGCCTTCGGCTCACCCGAGGCCGTCGCGCAGCTCTTCGACAACATCTTCCATCTCAACGCCATCGCCATCATCGCCGCCACCGGTCACGGCTCTTCCCTGACGATCGGCAACCTCACTCCGGCTTCAGCCGGTTTCTACCCCGCCGGTTTCCACGATGCCGCGGCCCTCGTGCTCGCAAGCGGGCTGTCGGACACCCCCGCCGCACTCTCCGCCACCGCCCTGGTGCTCTGCTCGGTCGCTTGGCCGTTGGGCCTGGCCTACCTCGGTACCCGGCTCTTCGGAACGCGTCCGATGGTCTTCGTCGCCGTGGGTGTCCTGGCCCCGGGCCTGACGGCGTTCCCCTACCGGATGCTGTCCTTCGGGGTGCTGTACTCCTTCCTTGCGGCTCTGACGCTTCTCCCGGCCCTGTGGGCCGTGCTGCTGGAACTGTTCGGCACCACTCGGACGCCCCCGCTCCCGATCCTTTCGGCAGCCTCCCTCACCGCGGCCGTGGCCGTGGGCGTGGGCTTGTGCCACCCGAGCGTGATCGTCGCGACGTTGCTGCTCGCCGCGCCCTGGGCGATCGCCCGGTGGATTCGTGCCCTCCGCGACCGAACGGACGTCGGGATCATCACGGCGCTCGTGGCGGTGTATCTCGTCGGCACGGTGGTGGTGTTCCTCAAGGCTCGACCGCAGCTCACGGCCGCACCGTGGGATGCCTCCCAGTCGTGGAAACAGGCGGCGCGCTCCGTCGCTCTCCTGTCACCGACCACCATGACCACGTCCTGGGCGCTCGTGGGTCTGCTGGCCGTCGGCGCCGTCGCCGCCGTCGTGACGTGGCGACGCTCCTGGCCGATGCTCGCGGCGTACGTCGTGATGGCCGGGTTCTACGTTGCGGCGGCGACGGTCCCCGCCGGCCCCATCCGCGATTTCCTCGTCGGCGTCTGGTACCGCGACACCGAACGCCTCACCGCCCTGCTCATGATCGCCGCAGTGCCGCTGCTCATCGGAGGCGCCGTCGTCGTGGGGGACGGGGTGGCCGCTCTCGTTCGCAGACTCGGGCGAGAGCCGGTTCCCCTCATCGCGGCCGCGGTCGTCGTGACGCTGCTGGCGATTCCCGTGCAACTCTCCGGAGCGCGCGAGGGGGCGAGCTGGGTCGCGGTGGCCTTCGGTCAGACAGGTTCCACCGCGCTGCTGAGTCCGGATGAGCGCGTCGTCCTCGCGCGCGTGGCCGAAATCGTGCCGGCCGGGGACGTGGTGGTCGGCGATCCGATCACCGGCGCCTCCCTCACACCGGCCTTCTCGGGTCGCATGGCTCTCGCTCCCCACGTGTTCGGTACACGCACGCCGGACGAACAGTACCTGCTCGATCACTGGGACGAAGCGGGCACCAATCCCGAGGTCTGCCGCATCATTCGAGAGAAGAAGGCGTACTGGGCGCTGGAGTTCGGTCGCAAAGGCGTGCTCGGGGGCACGGCTGATCGCATCAGCGGCGCCGACGCGTTGACACCCAAGCCGCCGGTCGGCATCACCCTGGTCACACGCGTCGGTGAGGCCGCGCTCTTCGAGGCCACCGCCTGCCGCTGACTCGGACGCGAATGTGAACGGGCCGATCTCCCGGTGGGACGATCGGCCCGTTCTTTTCGCGATCAGCGCTTCGAGCGCGTGTAGCCCGCGGCGCGGGCCGCGGCCTCGGTGGCGAAGCATTCCTCGGGCTTGGTCCGGTCGTAGAACGCTCCCCCTGGCACGTGATAGAGCATCGAATCGGCGTTGCCCTTGATCGGAGCCCAGGACGGGCAGGACCAGTCCGGCAACGGCGACGTCCGGTCGGGGGTGCCGATCATCGCGGAGGGGCCGGAGGTGCGGGTCACGGAGACGTATCCGGGGTTCGAGCCACGCACGGTGACCGTCAGTCGCTTGCCGGCGGCCGAAGCGGGCACGGTCAGCGTCGCCCCCTTCGCACCCCCGATCGTCGCGCCGTCGGCGGCCCAGGAATACGTGAAGGTCGTGTCGGCCGTCCACCCGCGCGTGTTGGCGGTGACGGTCTCCCCGACGACGGGAGAGCCGCTGATGGACGGTGCTGCGGAGGTCAGGCAACGAAGACCGGAGGCTGCGGCATCACTCACCACGCCCGGGCCTCCGAGGACCGTCGTGGATGATCCGCCCAGGCGATGCATCGAGTCGCTGACCGACTCCGGCAGGCAGTCGGGGCGCGTGATGTACATCGCCGCCCCACGGGACCCCGCAAGTGCCGCACCCGCGAGGGCGTCCGGGAAGTTGGCGCCGGTGGCCAAGAACGTCGACGTCGCTCCCACGGCGCCGAAGAAGTGCTCGTTCAGCCGGACGGCCGTGTCGTAGCGATCGGGTCCGCCCTGGCGCGTGACGGCGAACGACGCGGAGAGCTGGTTCGCGATGGACGCCGACACCGCACCCTCGCCGCCGGCGATGGTGACGTCCCGAACACCGAGACTCTTCAGCGTCTGGATCACCCCGTTCGGCACCCGCGACTGCATTCCGTCCACCAGCACCACCGGCGCCTTCTGCAACGCCGCTCCGCCGGTCGCCGCGAGTGCGTCCGGGAAGGAACGGCCGGTGGCGATGACGGCCGAGGTCGGTGCGGAGTCGGCGAACGCGTTCTGCACGATCTTCAGCCCGGTCGCATAGCGATCCACGTCCCCCCAGCGGTCGGTGGGGGCGATGGCCTTCAGCTGGTTCACGGCCTTCGCGCTCACCGCTCCCGTGCCGCCGACGACGTGGATCCGCTGCGGCTGGAGGCGCCGCACTTCCGCCAGGACGTTGTCCGGGACGGCCGCCGTCGGGGTCAGCAGCAAGGGGCCACCGAGTGCGGACGCGGCCGCTGCCGCGCTCAACGCGTCCGGGAACTGCGTTCCCGTCGCGAGGAAGACCACGGGCACCGGAGCGGCGTACCGCTGGGACACCGCGACCGCCGTGGCGTAGCGATCGGCGCCCGCGAGCCGAGTGGTGCCCGCAGCCGCCGCGGGCTGAGCGGTGAGAAGAACGCCGGCCATGATGACCGTCGTCCAGAAAGCGATCCGTGATGTCCTCACGCCGACAGACCTCCAAAGATGAGTGAATTCTCACGTTATCGGTCCGTCGTCACCGCGATCAAACCGCGTCCGTCCTCGCACGGACGACGACGCCGCCCCGAATCGTCCGGAGCGGCGTCGAGAGCGCGTCAGATCAGACGGCGGCACCGACCACGATGCGCGAGGTGCCCACCCAGCGCTCGGCGGACGAGGCGTTGCGGCCATCCACGAGCAGCCTGACGCCGGGGAGATCGGCGGGACCGACCTCGCGGTAGTCGGCATGGTCGGTCTGCAGCACGGCGACATCGGCAGCCTCACCGAAGTGGTACGGCTCGAAGCCCAAGCGACGCAGCTCGTCGTCACTGTAGAGCGGGTCGTGGACGAAGACCTCCGCGCCGCGAGCGCGAAGCGCGTCGACGGCGGGGAAGACGCCGGAGAACGCGGTCTCCTTCACGCCGCCGCGATACGCGGCCCCCAGCACCACGGCGCGCAGGCCGGAGAGCGAACCGAGCAGGCTCTCGGCCTGGGCTACCAGGCGCTCGGGCATCGAGGCGTTCAGCAGGCGCGCGGTGCGCACGATGTCGGCGTCCGGGTCGGTTGAGAGGTACAGCCGCGGGTAGACCGGGATGCAGTGGCCGCCGACGGCGATGCCGGGACGGTGGATGTGGCTGTACGGCTGCGAGTTGCACGCGTCGATGACCTTGTACACGTCGATACCGTGCGAGGCGGCGAACAGGCCGAACTGATTGGCCAGACCGATGTTGACGTCGCGATACGTGGTCTCGGCGAGCTTGGCCATCTCGGAGGCCTCGGTCGAGCCGAGGTCCCACACGCCGTTCGGCCGGTCCAGGTCCGGGCGCTCATCGAACTGCAGCACGGCTTCGTAGAACTCGCGCGCACGACGAGTGCCCTCCGGGGAGAGCGCACCGATGAGCTTCGGGTACTTGCGGAGGTCCGCGAAGACGCGGCCGGTGAGGACGCGCTCGGGCGAGTAGACGACGTGGAAGTCCACACCCTCCGTCAGGCCAGAACCCTCCTCCAGCATCGGCTTCCAGCGATCGCGCGTGGTGCCGACCGGCAGCGTCGTCTCGTAGGAGACCAGCGTCCCGGCGGTGAGGTGTTCGGCGAGCGAACGCGTCGCGGAGTCCATGTACTGGAAGTCCGGCTCCCACGTCTCATCGTTGACGAAGACGGGCGCGACGAGAACGACGGCGTCAGCGCCCGGGATGGCCTCGGCGTAATCGGTGGTGGCACGAAGCTTGCCGGCCGGGACGAGCTCGGCGAGCTTCTCGGCCAGGTGCGCTTCGCCAGGGAACGGTTCCTGGCCGGCGTTGATCGTGTCGACGGCCCGCTGGTTGACGTCCACACCGATCACCTCATGACCGGAATCCGCGAACTGAACAGCAAGGGGCAAGCCGATTTTTCCAAGGGCCACAACGGCGATACGCATGAGGACCAGTCTATCGACTCGACCAGAACCGAAACTGACAGCGCCAACGGGCGGTCGGTGCGTGTGCCGCGTCCGCCCGGGACCGCTCGCCCCGATCCGGCCGCCCGGCGCGCGAGCGGCCGTGTGGTATCCATGACACATGCTTGCCAAGGGATCGATCCGGAGAGCCCGCCTGCGCCGCGCTGTCGTCGCGATCACCCTCGGCGCGGCTCTCGCGCTGTCCGGCACCGTCTCCCCCGCCCTCGCGAATGTCGGCCCTCCTCCCGTATCGACGGTGCAGAGCGCCGCGGGAACCATCACGCGCTTGGCCGGCGTCGACCGCTACGCCACCTCCGTCGCCGTCTCCCGGACGTTTCCGGCGAAGACCGACGCCGTCTTCGTCGCCACCGGTGCTGACTTCCCCGATGCGCTGTCCGGCGCCGCTGCTGCGGCCTCGAAGAAGTCGCCGGTCCTGCTCACTCCGCGCGACCAGCTCCCGGCCTCCGTCGCCGCCGAGATCAAGCGTCTGGCACCGAAACGGATCTACGTCCTCGGTGGGTCCGGCGTGGTGTCCGGTCGGGTGGTCTCCACGCTCGCCGGCATCGCACCCACGCAACGCATCTCGGGGGTGACCCGGTATGAGACCGCGAGTGCGATCGTGAAGAAGTTCTTCCCGTCCGCGCCCGAAGTCATCCTCGCCACCGGCCGCACTTCCGCCGATGCCCTCGTCGCCGGAGCGGCGGGCGGATCCCGTTCCGTGCCGACGCTGATGATCGACGGAACCCGGGACACCGTGGACAACGCGACCCTGCAGACCTTGAAGGAGCTGGGGACGACGACGATCCGCATCGCGGGTGGGCACGGCGCCATCAGCATCCGCATCGAGCAGCAACTCCGCACGGCGGGGTACGACGTCCACCGTTCCGGCGGCGCCAGCCGGTTCGAGACGGCCGTCGAGCTGATGGCGGCGATCGGGCCGGAGAACCCCACCGCCGTCTACCTGGCGACCGGCACCGACTTCCCGGACGCCCTCTCCGCAGCAGCCGTCACCGGCGGGCGCTCAGCCGCGCTCATCCTCGGCACGAGTGCCTGTCTGCCCACGGTCTCCGCACAGGCGCTGAACAAGCTCGCCGATGTTCCCCGGTTCGTCGTCGGTGGTACTGCCGTCCTCTCCGACGCCGCCGCGTCCGGACGATCCTGCGGCGACACCGTACCGAAGCAGGGCACCTGGCGAACGTCGGGTTTCACGTTCTCGACCGCGGTCGACGCGCCGTACGCCGATCGCCCTCCCGTCGATGTCCACGATCCGAGCATCCGCCTGGACTCCACCGGCCTGCGCATCTACAACCGCGTCGACAACGGGCAGCGCGCCGACCACCCCGTCGCGTACGCGCAGTACGGGATCTCCGCGCTCGCCGAGTACCAGCGCACCGGTGAAAGAGTGTGGCTGGACCGTGCCACCCGACACGCGCAGCGGCTGATAGAGATGCACACCGATCGGGGCGAGGCGTGGTTCTACCCGTACCTGTTCCCGTGGACCTATCCCGGCGTGCGGATGGGGTCCCAGTGGTGGTCGATGATGGCGCAGGGTGAAGCTCTGTCGCTGTTCACCCGCCTCTACGAGGAGACCGGGGACGAACAGTGGAAGGGCGCCGCGGATCACACGTGGCAGAGCTTCCTCTCCCCGCGCTCGACATCGGAACCGTGGGGCGTGATGACGGACGGAGGGCGACTGTGGCTTGAGGAGTACGCCGCCAACGTCCCTCCGTTGATGGCACTGAACGGCCACATCTTCGCGGTGTTCGGCCTCTACGACTACTACAAGCTCACCGGTGACGCGACGGTGCTGAAGTATCTCGACGGGGCGACCACAGCCGTTCTGGAGGTGATGCCCGCCATCCGCAAGCCCGGCGGCGTGTCCTACTACTGCGCGCGAGCGAACTTCTGCCAGACGAAGACCTGGCAGAACGCCGCCTATCATCCGATCCACATCTGGCAGCTGCGCACCCTCGCGCGACTGACGTCCGACGGCCGCTTCACCACCTGGGCGGACCGCCTGCGCTCGGACGTCCCGGGTTCGTCGACGATGACCGACCAGCTCGATGGAGCGTGGCCGATCATCGAAGCCGACCCCCTCGACGTCGGGGAATGACCTCAGAAGAGGCGTCGCACCATCGGCACGCGGCGGGCGAGCAGCACGATCGCGAATGAGATCAGGACGACGGCCACCCACTGCACCGTGGCGAGCACGGCCGAACCCGGCGCGGCGTGGAAGATCGGGAGGGCGCGGAGTCCGAGCATGACGGCGAAGTGCACCAGGAACACGCCGAAGGCCGCATCCGAGATCGCGGTGACGAACGCGGCGAGGCGTCCGGTGGGCGCGAACTCCGCGAATACGGAATTGCCGACCACGAAGCACCCCAGCGCGGCCAGCGCGACGGCCGGGCCGTAGTACGACACCGGGACGAGTGCGTTCAGGACCGGAGCCTGCGCACGCAGACCGAACTGCACGATCAACCCGGCGATGACGGCCAGCGTTCCGACCGTCGCGAACACGAGTCCTGGGCCCCGCAGCACGACGGCACGCAGCGCCCATCCGGCGAGGAAGTATCCGACGTACGGCAGCCACTGGGTGAGCGCCACGAGTGCGGTGCTCGTCGGCACCCCGAGCACCGTGAGCACTCCCGCGCTCGAGGTGGTCAGCACGGTGGCACCGAGCACGATGCCGGCGAACCACAGCGCTCGCCGTTCGCCTCCCTGCGTGAGGAAGGCGGACAGCACCGGCGCGACGGCATACAGCCCCACGATCAACCAGAGGAAGTACAGGTGCGTGTACGGACGCCCCTCGACGACGGACGCGATCGCCGCGCCCGCGCCGGTCGGTTTCTCCGTCAACCAGACGCGGAAGACCACGATGTAGAAGATCTGCCAGAACACGAACGCCGGCGCGAGGCGCACGAGGCGTCGCCGATAGAACGCGACCGGTCCCCCGGCGTGCTGGCGAGGAGCGAGGACGAGCGCTCCGGAGAGCATCACGAACACCGGGACGACCCAGATGAAGCCGATGTCCATCGCCACGGCGTACCACCAGCCGCCGTCATGCGGGCGAGCCGGGTCGCCGACGACCGCGCCGAAGACGTGGATCGCGATGACGCCGACGATGCTGATGACGCGGAGGAGATCGTACGACCAGCGCCGCGGGGAGGAGGTGGGTGAGGACATCGCCCCCGATCCTACCGAGGCGTTCCGGGAGTCCTCCGCGGCGCCGCTGATACGATCGACCGGTGCGGATCACCCTCTTGTCCACCTGGTATCCGTCGCCCGCAGCCCCCGGCTCCGGGGTGTTCGTGCAGAAGGACGCGGAAGTGCTGGCGACCGAGCACGACGTCCACGTGATCCACCTGGTTCCGCCCGCCGCCGCGGCCGAAGCGCGGGACTTCTCCGACGGCGGCGTCCGGGTGACGCGCGTGCCGATGTCGACACGGAATCCGATCGCGATCCTGCGCGCCGCAATCGCGATCCGACCGCACCTGCGTGACACCGACGTGCTCCACTCCCAGGCGATCAGCACGCTGCTGCCGCTGCTGTTCACCCGCGTGCGCGTGCCGTGGATTCACACTGAACACTGGTCGGCCCTATCGAACCCGTCCTCCCTCTCACCCCTGGTCCGGTCCGGGGTCGGCGTCATCGCGCGGTTGCTGCGCCGCCCGCCGATCGTGACGGCCGTGTGCGAGTACCTGGCCGCGCCGATCCGCCGAGTGCGCAGCCGCGAGACGCGCGTGGTGCCCTGCATCGTCGAACCTCCCGCCACACTCGTCGAACCCCGACGGGACAACGCGGCGCCGCGCCTCGTCGCCGTGGGCGGACTCGTGGACCGCAAGGACCCGCTGTGCGCGCTGCGCGCGGTGGCCCTGCTCCGGAAGGAGGGCTTCGCCGCCTCCCTCACCTGGGTCGGGGACGGACCGCTGCGCGCCGAGCTCACGGCGCTCGCGACGGACCTCGGGGTCGCCGACGCCCTCATCATCACCGGCGTTCTCGACGCCGACGGCGTTGCGCGCGCACTCGAGGAGGCCGACCTCTTCCTGCTTCCCACCCGTGCCGAGAACTTCTGCGTCTCGGCCGCAGAGGCGATCGTGCACGGCCGTCCGGTCGTCGTGGGCGCCAACGGCGGCCAGCGCGACTACGTGACCGCAAGCAACGGCGAGGTCGTCGCCGATCAGACGCCGCGCGCGTATGCCGACGCCGTGCGACGGGTCTGGGACGCGACCGCATCATCGTCGGCGGCAGAGGTCGCCGCGACGATCGGCGACGCGTTCTCGGCGACGACCGTGCTGCGCGGGTACACCGACGCGTACGCCGCAGCCGGGCGGGCGCAACGGTGAGCTGGGACGTCGACCTCTGCATCGCGGCGCACGACGACGCGCGTCCGATTCGCCGAGCCGTCGAGTCCGTGCTCGATCACACGTCGGCGCGGGTGCGGGTGAGCGTCGTCGCCCACAACATCGACCCGGCGCGGATCGCGGCGAGCATCGGCGATCTCGCCGACCACCCCGCGGTGCGGGTGCTGTCCCTGCAGGACGGCATCCGCTCCCCTGCCGGACCCTTCAACGCCGGTCTGGACGCCGCGGAGGCGGAGTTCACGGCAGTGATGGGATCGGACGACTCCCTCGCCCCCGGCGCGATCGACGCCTGGCTCGCTCGCGCCCGCCGGGAAGACGCGGACGTCGTGATCGCGCGCCTGCGGCACGCTGCGGGCGGTTTCATCGCCACGCCGCCGGTCCGGCCGCTGCGCACCCGCAGCCTCGACCCGGTCCGCGACCGCCTCAGCTACCGGTCAGCACCGCTGGGGCTCGTGCGCCGGCGCCGCTTCGGCGACGTCCGATTCGCTGAAGGCGTCGCGGTCGGCGAAGACGTCTCCTACGTCACGGCGCTGTGGTTCTCGGGCGCTCGGCTGTCCTACGCCCACGGCGATCCGGCCTACCTCGTGCACGACGACGCCGTCGAACGAACGACGCTGTCCACGCGGCCGGTGCGCGCCGAACTCGCGTTCATCACGCATCTGCTGGCATCCCCCACCGTCATCGCCCTGCCGGCGGCCGCGCGGACCGCGATCGCGGTGAAGCTCCTGCGCGTGCACGTCTTCGGTGTCATCGTGAACCGTCCCGACGCCGCGTGGTGGACCGTGGACGAGCGCGAGGCCCTGGCCGAGATCGCGAGCACCGTCCGTGGGACGGGAGACGTCGACGCGTCGCTCTCACGCAACGATCTGCGGCTGTGCGCCATCATCGCTGATCCCGCAACCGGCCCGAACGCCCTTTTCGACGCTTCCGCCGCCCGACGCCGCTTCGCCCACCCCGACAGCATCCGGACGGCGCGGCTGACCGACCTCCTCCGCCGCGACGCACCCCTGCGGTACGCGATCGCGACCGTGGTGCAGACGCGCGGCTGACCCAGGCACGAGCGCCCGGCCGAGGCCGAGGGCGCCCGCGCGCACGAGTCACATCCCCGCGAGCACCTGGACGACGCGCTCGGCCGCGTGGCCGTCGCCGTACGGGGTTTCGGTGGTCTCCGCCGGCCGCGGGCGGGTGACTCCCGACGCGATCTCCGCAGCGGAGTTGGCCAGTACGTTCCAGCCCAGCTGAACGGTCTCGACCCACTCGGTCTCGGTTCGGACGGTGGTGCAGGGCACCCGGAGCAGGAAAGCCTCCTTCTGCAGACCGCCGGAATCGGTGACGATGCCGGCGCTGCCGAGGGCGGCGGCGAGAAGTTGCGGATAGGCCAGCGGCGCGTGGGCGATGAGGTTGCCGGTGGTGAGGTTCACGCCCTGTTCTTCGGCCTTCGCCACGACGCGCGGGTGTGCGAGCAGCACCACGGGCTTGTCCAGCGCGCTGAGCGCCTCGATGATCATCGACAGGCGCTCGGGGGAATCGGTGTTCTCCGCGCGGTGGATGGTCGCGAGGTAGTACTGCCCCGCCGCGATGCCGAGTTCGGCCGTGATGGGCGACGGCGCATCGCCGAGCTCGTCCCGCACCCGGAAGAGCACGTCGGTCATCACATCACCGACCAGGGTGGTGCGCTCGCCGAGACCCTCGTGAGTGAGGTGGTCAACGGCGACCTGGGTGGGCGCCAGCAGCAGGTCGGCGGCGTGGTCGGTGAGGACGCGGTTGTGCTCCTCAGGCATCCGACGGTTGAAGCTGCGCAGTCCTGCCTCGAGGTGCGCGACCGGGATGTGCAGCTTCACGGCGCTGAGCGCGGCGGCCACGGTGGAGTTGGTGTCGCCGTAGACGAGCACCCAGTCCGGGGCGTGCTCGGTGAACACCGCGTCCAGGGCCGCCAGCATGGCCCCGGTCTGCACGCCGTGGGACCCGCTGCCGACGCCCAGGTGAACGTCGGGAGCGGAGATGCCGAGGTCCTCGAAGAAGACGTCGGAGAGCATGGGGTCGTAGTGCTGACCGGTGTGAACGATGATGTGCTCGACGCCGGCGGCGCGGGCCGCATGATCGATGGGGGCGAGCTTGACGAACTGGGGTCGGGCCCCCACGACGCTGATGATCTTCACCCATCGAGTCTAGGCGGTCACCGTCTCGCCGCCCTCCGCCGTCAGGCGCGGGCGGCGAGGGCGTCCACGGCCTTCTTCCAGACCAGTACCTGACTCTCGCTGGAGAGTTCGCGGGCGTGCGCGTGGGAGGCCTGCTTCGCCGCGTCCACCGTCTGCGGGGTCAGCGCATCGATGGTGCGGGTGAGCGCGGCCGCGGTGAAATCGTCCGTCACCAGTCCGATGCCGTGCCCGCGGACGTACTCGGCCATCTCGGGTGAGGGCCCCACGATCACACCGAGCCGGGCCTGGACGTAGTCGAAGATCTTGTTCGGCAACGCCCATCGATTGTTGAAGTTCACCGGCGGCAGGATGTGCACTCCCACGTCAAAGCCGCGCAACGTCCCGGCGAGCGCGGCGTACGGCACCGGGTCGTGCAGGGTGACGCGGCCCGCCGTGGACGCAGCCTGCGCACGCAGCTCGTCAAGATAGGCGGGATCGTTCGGAGTGAGATACAGGTCCAGGGTCGCGTCCCGCGAGGCCAGCGTGGCCTCGATGAGCATGTCGAGGTGACGGTTCCGCAGGGCTGCGCCGGAGTGCACGAGGCGCACCGGCGTGTGCGCGGGTGTCGGCTCGGCCGTGACGTACGGCGCCGCATTCGTGACGAGCTGCGGGGTGAATCCGAACTTCCGGGCGTACTCGCGAGCGAGCCCGTTACTCACCGTCGTCCAGGAATCGGCTTTCGCCACCTGTGTCCGGCACATCCACTCGTAGAACGGCTTCACGAACAGCCGGAACCGCAGTAGTTCCTCGTGCTGGCGCGGCGAGTACTCGTGCAGGTCCGCGTGCAGACCGCCACGCGCGGTCACCGTCTGCGCGACGCCGACCGCATCCACGTCGTTGGCGATGACGACGTCGAAGGATCGTCCGGTGAGGGCCGTCCGCGCTGCCGCCACCGCGGCGTTGCCGCGATACGCGCGACGGTACTGCCGAGCCATGACCAGCGGACGCGGGTAGCGCCAGATGGCGAGTTCGTCGGGGATCCGGATGTGCTCCACCGTGCCGTCGGGCTGCTCCCCGTGCCCGCAGGTGGTGATGTCGTAGTCGTCGCGGAACACCGCGATCTGCTTGAGCAGCCGCGCATCGGAGACGATCGGCGAGAACGAGACGATCAGCAGGGACGGGCGGACGGACTCGGTCATGATTTCGCCTTCTTCGGCAGCAGGTCGTGGACGATCGTCGCGGCGATCTGGCCGGTGCGTGCGACGTCATATTCGCGCTGCCACAGCTCACGAGGGTGATAGGCGTCCGGATTCGTCAGCACTCGTCCGATCACCTGGGCGAAGGTCGTCGCAGAGGCATCTGCGGCGACGAGCTCGCCGGACCCCAGCTCGACTCCGACGATCTCGGGGGTGCCACCGACGGCCGTGGCGACGACGGGAATGTCGTAGGCGATCGCCTCCATGATGCTCACCGGGATGCCCTCGGATGTGCTTGCGTTGACGAACGCGTCCACGCGCGTGGACGCGTAGAACGCTGCGATGTCGGCGTTCGGTGTCTGTCCGCGCAGGTCCACCGTGAGGCCGACGGGCAGGTCAGTGGCGGACGCGGCGAGCTCGGCGGCAAGCGGACCAGAACCGAAGTGCACCCATCGGACAGGGTGATCGGCGTCGAGGTCCGGCAAGGCGCGCAGCGCATCAAGGATCAGATCCACGCGTTTGATCGGCGTGATCGCCGAGCACGAGACGACCACGCGTTCGGTGCTGGGAACCGGTCGGTTCAGCTCGACGGGGCCGGGCACGCCCAGCCTGCTCACCACGGTCTTGGCGTCGAGCTTTCGATCGCGATAGTTCTGCGTCAGGGAGCGCGCCCCGTCATCCGAGATCGCCATCACCCGGTCGGCGCGAGCGAAGAGCTGGCGGCGGAACGGCAGGTAGCCGCCCGGCGCGCGGTCTTCGTACAGGTCATAACGGTGCAAACGGACCGCCCGCCCCCGCACTCCCGTCAGCCAGGCGAGCCCCAGGCCGCCGCCCATGCCCCAGAAGGCATACGCCACCGTGTCCCGGTCACCCGCGATCGCAGCGCGCACGGCGGGTCGGCGTGCCTGCGTGATGCCGACCCGCGCACCCATCAGGAACAACCGCACGTGCGACAGCAGGCGCCCGGCGATCAACTCGCGCCACGCAGCCTGCGCGAGCAGGCCGAGCATCCGCGGATGCAGGGGCGCGAACAGGGAGTCGTCGGCAGAACGCTCGAACAGATTGCCGCCGAGGGTGACGTTCGCGGGCATCGGAACGCGCCCCGCCGACGTGTCCCGAGCGTGGCAGAACACGACGACGTCATCGAAGCGCGCAGCCAGAGCGTCGATCTCCTTGTCGACGAACACCACGTCGCCGGTGGCGTATGGGTAGTCGTTCGTGAACAGCACCAGCCGCGTCATGGTCCTCCCCGGTCAGCGCCGACCGCGACGAGCCATCAGCGTGTCGATGACGCCCGCCCAGACGTCCACCTGACGCTCGCCGGCGAGCTCCTGCGCATGCGCGTCGGAGTTCGCCTTGAACCGCGTCACGCTCGCCGGAGTGAGCCGTTCGATCGCCGCAGTCGTCGCTTCGAGGGTGAAGTCGTCGGCGACCTCGCCGATGCCGTAGTTGTCGGTGTAGTAGACCATCTCTTCGGACGGACCGATCACGACACCGAGACGCGCCTGCACGTAGTCGAAGAGCTTGTTCGGCAGTGCGAGCTTGTTGTTGAAGTTGATCGGCGGCAGCACGTGGATGCCGATGTCGTAGCCGCGCAGTGTCTCGGCCAGCTCGGCGTAAGGCACTGGATCGTGCACGGTGACGCGCTTCGAGGTGGCCGCGAAGTCCTTGAGCTCCTGCAGATAGGGCGGGTCGTTCGCGGTGAGGTAGAAGTCGAGCGTGACATCGTTCGAGGCCGCCTCCACCGCTTCGGCCATCACGTGCAGCTGGCGATTGCGCAGGCACGCTCCGCTGTGCACGAGTCGGATCGTCTCGCCCACGGGCGAGGGCACGCCCTCCTGGTACGGCGCGGCGTTGGTTACGAGTTCGGCGTGGAAGCCGAACAGTCGCTCGTACTCGTCGACGATGCCGCGGCTCACGGTGGTCCACGCGTTGGCCTTGGTGACGTAGCGACGGACGACCCATTCGAACCAGGGCGTGATCCGCTGGTGCCACAGCGCGTGGTCGTCGTGCAGGCGGGGGCTGTACTCGTGCAGGTCGGCCAGGACGCCGTGTCGGGGGCGCAGCTTCACGGCGACGGGCACAGCCTCGACGTCGTTGGCGATCGCCACGTCGAAGGTGCGCCCCTTCAGCGCCTCGCGCGACCACGCGACCGCCGAGAGCCGCCAGTAAGCCGGACGGTAGCGCTTGAGGGTGATGAGCGAACCGTTCAGGTCGTTGTACTTGGCCGACTCCGGGATCTCGATGTGCTCCACGACACCGTCCGGGGCAGGACCGTAACCGCACGTGGTCACGTCGTAGTCGCGGGTGAACCGGACGACCTGCTTCAGCACCCGCGCGTCGCGGGCGATCGGCGAGTACGACAGGATCAGCATCGTGGGACGTGTCGTCATGACCGGGACTTCCGCTCTCTTTTCAGGACGTACAGGATGAATCGCCGCAGCGTCGACTCGCGTGACATCGCGAAGATCGGGTTCGGAGTGAGCCAGCGCTGCAGCCGGCCGGCACTCGCCGCGCGGGCCGACTCACGGACCAGCCGGCTGACGGTGGGTTCCGTGAGCAGGGCGTCCAGGACGCGACGGTCCTGGATATTGAAGGGACGCAGCACGCCAGGGGCCAACGCGATGAGACTGCGCAGCAGCCCCGCGACATGGGCGACCTCGGCATCCCCGATCCACGTGCCCGCGGCGGAGCGCGCACGCGCCTTGCCGATGACGCTGACCCGCACCAGCTTGATCGCGAGGCTCCGTCGCCACCGGCTGGGGAGCGCCCGGACAGCGGGAGAAGACACCAGTCGAACAACGGCGGCGAGATCGTCCTCGAGGCTCATCGTCGCTTCGGTCGTCCGCTCGCGCGCGTCGGTGCCGATGACGTAGCAGGGCAGGCCCTCAAGCAGGTCGATGCGCCGCCCCTCGGTGAACAGCCGAACGGTGAACTCGAAGTCCTCGCCGACCCGCACGCCCTCCGTCATCCGCAGGTCGAGCTCACGCATGGTGGCGGTGCGGATGAGTCCTAGTGGCGCGGTGCGATAGAAGAGCCGGTCGCGCTCGGCGTCCAGGTCATGGTGGCGGCCGAGCCGGACGAGCGGGTTCGGCATCACGGCCTGGCCCTGGATGCGGATGCGGGCGATGGCCATGTCCGGCCTGCGCTCTCGCACGGCCTCAGCCCAGGCCGCGACGGCGCCGGGCTCGAGGAAATCATCCGATCCCATCACCGCGCAGTAGTCGGTCTCGACGAGCGAGAGGCCGTGGTTGAAGGGACCGGCGGCGCTGCGGGCTCCGTCCGCGAACGGCACCACGCGCCAGTCACCCGCGATCCCCGCGAGTCGCTGGTCGAACGTCGTGGCGTCCAGCCCGTGGGCGATGACGGTCACTCGTGCCAGACTCCGAGCCGTGTCGTCGGCGAGCACCGAGCGGACGGCGCGTTCTATCGGACGGCTCGGATCATGACAGGCGATGACCACATCGATGAGCGGGTCGCTCATGCCAGCCCGGCCAGGTGGGCCTGCTCCGCGAAGTTCGGCACCTCGGCGACGAGTTCTTCGAACGTGCCCCGGGCGGCGATCGTGCCGTCCTGCATGAAGCAGATGAGGTCGCTGTCCTTGATCGTGGACAGACGGTGGGCGACCGAGACGATGGTGACTTCGCCCTTGAGACCGCGGATCGCCGCGGTGACGAGCGATTCCGTCTTGGTGTCCAGAGCGCTGGTGGCCTCGTCCATGACGAGGATCAACGGGTCGCCGTAGAGCGCGCGGGCGATGCCGAGGCGCTGGCGCTGGCCGCCGGAGAGCGCCAGTCCGCGCTCACCGATGCGTCCGCGCATGCCGCCCTCGCGGGAGTCCACGACGTCCCACAGCTGCGCGCGCTCCAGCGCGGAGCGCACCTGGTCGAAATCGATGTCCTCGTCGTCCCACGCCAACGCGACGTTCTGGGCGATCGTGCCGTCGAAGAGGGAGACATCCTGCGGAACATAGCCCACCCGCGACCGCCAGTCGGCGAGCACGTCGACGAGGTCCTGATCGCCGAGCTTCATCGTGCCCTCTTGGGGCACCAGGAGGCCGAGCAGCACATCGACCAGCGTCGACTTGCCGGCGCCGGACGTACCCACCAAGGCCAGAGACGACCCGATCGGAACATCGAGGTCGATTCCGTGCACGGCGGGAGTGTCCTCGTGGCCCGGGTAGCCGAACGACACCCCGCTCAGGCGCAGCGCGTCCGGGGTGCCGTCGATGGGCGCGCGGCCGAGCTTCTCCGCGTTGGCGATGTGGATCTGCGACGCCTTGATGTCGAAGATGACGCCCTGCACGTGCGGCACGTTGGCCGTCGTGGTGGTGATGATCGACTGGAAACCGGTCAGGGATGGGATCAGACGGAACCCGGCGACGGCGAACAGGGCGATCGCCGCGATGGCGTTGTTCACGCCCCCGGCGACGTATCCGATGGCACCGACGAGCACGAACCCACCGACGAGCGCCGAGTTCATCACGAACACCGGCAGCGAGCCGAGGAAGCTCATGTTCGCGCGGGCCTTCGTGGAGAAGGAGCGGTTGTACTGCACGATCTCGGCGACCTCGCCCGCCTTGTTGCGCAGCGTGATCTCCTTCAGCGCCTGCACCATCTCGGTCATCAGCGCGGCGACCTTGAGCGAGTAATCGCGCGAGACGCGTCCGGCCTGCACCGCACGCTTGGAGACCACCCGGTACAGGATGAACATGATCAGACCGAGATAGAGGACGGTGATGAGGGCCGTCAGCGGCTGCACCACGATCAGCACGACGAGGATCAGCACGAAGCTGACCACCAGAGCGGGCAACTGGATGATCGGCAGCAGGAAACCGGCCGTGGTGTTGGCGATGCCGACGTCCGCGATGCGGACGATCTGCGCGGTGTTGCGCGCCAGCCGGTGCGTCCACGGGGCCTTGATGTAACTGTCGAAGAGGAAACGACCGATCTCGAGTTCGAACGCGGCGAAGCGTCGCGTTGCGAACCACTGCTGCCCGAGGGCCAGCACCGACTTCAGCAGGATGAGACCGGCGACACCGGCGAACACCCAGAGGAACGAGTCCTGCCCGATCGTGCCGATGATCGGCAGATGGATCTCCGTGCCGCTGAGCATCGGAGCCAGAGTCACGGCCAGCAGGCCCACGGCCGCGATGTCGAGCACCGCGAGCAGGCTCGAGACGACGGCGTACCGGGTGAGGTAGGACCGCGCATCGCCCGGGAGCCAGGGCAGCAACTCTCGGAAGGTTCGAAAGACGAGCTTCACGAGAGAACCGGCGAGGTCAGGGCGGAGACGGGCATCCGGTTATTCTCTCACGCGGCCTTGAGCGGACGCCGTGCGCCGCGACCGGCGGCCAGGAACGACTCCAGCGCACGCGCGCTGCGTGCGCCATCGTGAACCTCGCCGGCGAAGCTGACTCCGGATGCGGCGATCTCGGCGAATCGATCGGGACGGGCGACGACCTCGCGCAGGACCCGCTCGAGATCCACGGCACGGGCCTCCACGATCGGCAGTTCGCGTCCACTCTCGTGCCGGACCGCTTCGCGGACGTCGTCGCCGACATGACTGATCACCAGGCGGCCGGCCGCCATCGCTTCGACCGCCGCGACGCCGTAGATTCCCAACCCGAACTGGTCCAGCACGATATCCGCCTCGCCGTAGATCCCGGGCATGTCGGCCGCCGCCACCCCGTGGATCTCGCGGTACTCGACGAGCCCTTCGGCATCCAGACGTCGCATCAGTTCGGTGATGAGCTCGGTGCCCTTGAGCCCGGCGTTGCTCGGGGCGTGAACCACGACGGGGCGGTTGGCAAGCCGTTGCGGCGGCGCGGGACGCGCCCACCGCTGCACGTCGACGACGACGGGCAGCCAGGTGGCGCCCGGCACGAACCGCAGCAGGTCCGGTGTGGAGACGAACACCGGGAGGGCGAGCTCGCGCATCAGCGCATGATTGACCGCGGTGATCTCCGTCAACCGCTCGGTGTCGGCGTATCGATCACCATGAAAGGGCGAGTCCGGCTCTGCAGCCGCGTGCGCGCCCGGCGAACGGATGTCGCTGCCGTGCCAGAGCAGGGCCACCTGCACCCCCCGGTCGATCAGCGGACGCACCTGATCGGAGACGGCACCATCCGAGCCGAAGAGGTGCCTTCCGGACTCGACGATGACGTGCGAGAAACGACGTCGAACGGCCCGGCGTTGCGCACGTTGCCAGTGCTTGTTCACGCGGAAGAAGACCGTGGGAACCTCATGGTCGGCCGGGAAGCCGAAGACATCGTCGGGATTTCGGTACATGAAGTCCGCGGCGGCGACCCCGGGGATTCGTTCGGCGGCTCGAGCCCAGGCGAATCCCTGACCGGCGGAGTTCACCGGACCGATGAACAGCGTCCGCTCGGCACGGGTGATCGGCGTCGTCCCCGCGTCCCGCGCGGCTCGACGATCCTGCCACTCGTGCCAGAGGCGCGCGACGACGGGATGATGAACGATGCGGGACCGCAGGGAGGGCGACATCCGATCAGAAGCGGACGGACTGGCCGGACTCCGCCGATTCGAGCGCTGCCTCGACGACAGCGAGCGTCCGCAGGCCCTGGGCCATCGTGACCACGTCGGACTCGAGCCCGAGCACGGCGTCGCGGAACGCCTCGTGCTCGACCTTCAGCGGCTCGCGCTTGGCGAACGAGAAGCGGGTCACGTCGCCCTCGGTGACACCGCGGAAGGCCATCACGGACTCCCATTCGGTCTCGATGGTGCCGTTGGCGAAGAAGGTCAGGTCCCCCGTCGAGGTGTCCGCGACGAACGCGCCCTTCTCACCAGTCACGACCGTCAGGCGCTCCTTCATCGGGCTCAACCAGTTCACGAGGTGGTTGGTGATGACGCCGGACTCCAGACGACCGGTGATCGCGATCATGTCCTCGTACTCGCGACCGCTCTTGAAGGCGGTCTGCCCGAACACGCTGGAGTACTCGCTCTGGGCGACCCAGGCGGTGAGATCGACGTCGTGCGAGGCGAGGTCCTTGGCGACGCCGACGTCGGCGATGCGGGCCGGGAACGTGCCCTGACGGCGCGTGGCGATCTGGTAGACCGCGCCGAGGTCGCCCGCTTCCAGTCGGCGACGCATCTGCTGCAGCGCCGGGTTGAAGCGCTCGATGTGGCCGACCGCGCCGACCAGACCGCGGGACTCGAACGCCTCGACCATATGAGCGCCCTGCTCGACGGTCTCCGCGATCGGCTTCTCCACGAGGGTGTGCACGCCTGCCTCGGCAAGTGCCATCGCGGCGTCGAGATGGAACCGGGTGGGCACCGCCACGACGGCGATGTCGATGCCGGCGCCGATCAGCGCGCCGACGTCGGACAGGACCTCAAGGTCACCGGCGACACCGTGCGGGTCCCCACCGGGGTCGGCGATGGCGACCAGTTCGACACCGCTCACCTCGCGCAGCACGCGCGCGTGGTGGCGGCCCATCATGCCGACGCCGAGGAGTCCGGCGCGCAGGGCGGCCATCAGGCGCCCGCCTGCGCGACGGTGTTCACCGCGGCGACGATGCGGTCCAGGTCATCCTGTGACAGCGACGGGTGCACCGGCAGCGAGACGACCTCGGCCGCGGCCTTCTCGGTCTCGGGCAGCTCCAGCCCGGGCGCGAAGTGCGTCAGGGACGGCAGACGGTGGTTCGGGATCGGGTAGTACACACCCGATCCGACGCCGTGCTCCTCCTTGAGTGCGCGGACGAAGCCGTCGCGGTCCTCGGGCACCCGCACGGTGTACTGGTGATACACGTGCACGGCGCCCTCGGCGACCGGCGGCACCACGACACCGGACAGGTTCGCGTCCAGGAACGCGGCGTTGCGGCGACGGGTCTCGGTCCAGCCGTCGACCTTGGTCAGCTGCACGCGACCGATCGCGGCGTGGATGTCGGTCATGCGGTTGTTGAAACCGACGACCTCGTTCTCGTACTGGCGCTCCATGCCCTGGCTGCGCAGCAGCTTGACCATGCGCTCGGTCGCGGCGTCGGCGACGGCGACCATGCCACCCTCACCGCTGGTCATGTTCTTGGTCGGGTAGAGCGAGAACATGCCGAACTGCCCGAACGTTCCGACGGCCTGGCCGTTCAGCGAGGCGCCGTGCGCTTGCGCGGCGTCCTCGTAGAGGGCGATGCCGTGCTTGTCGGCGATCGCCGCGAGCTCGCGCATGTGCGCCGGGTGGCCGTACAGGTGCACCGGCATGATGCCCTTGGTCTTCGGCGTGATGGCCGCCTCGACCGCGGCCGGGTCGAGCGTGAAGTTCTCCGCCTCGATGTCGGCGAACACCGGGGTGGCGCCGGTCAGGGCGACCGAGTTGCCGGTCGCGGCGAACGTGAAGGACGGCACGATGACCTCGTCGCCAGGGCCGACGCCGGAGGCGAGGAGTCCCAGGTGCAGGCCCGAGGTCCCGGAGTTGACCGCGACGGCGGCGCGGCCGCTGAGGAAGTGCGCGGAGAACTCCTGCTCGAACGCGGCGACCTCCGGTCCCTGTGCCACCATGCCGCTGCGCAGGACGCGATCGACGGCCTCGCGCTCCTCGTCGCCGATGATCGGCTTTGCCGGGGGAATGAACTCGGTCACTCTGACTCCTTCAGGATTCCATCGGTCTCGACGTAGCGGTCACCCGTGCTCGGGCACACCCACACGTCGGAAGTCTCGTTCTCGCGCTGCAGCGGGACGCCCGCCTTGCCGACCCAGGCCAGGCGCTTGGCCGGAACTCCGGCGACCAGCGCGAAGGCGGGGACGTCCTTGACGACGACCGCACCGGCGGCCACCGTCGCCCACTCGCCGACCGTCACAGGGGCGACGCAGGTCGCGCGCGCGCCGATCGACGCGCCTCGTTCGATCGTGACGCCGACCGGCTCCCAGTCGTGCGCGCTCTTGATCGTGCCGTCCGGGTTGATCGCCCGCGGGTAGGTGTCATTGGTCAGCACGACGGCCGGGCCGATGAACACGCCGTCGGCGAGCTTCGCGGGCTCGTACACCAGAGCGTAGTTCTGCACCTTGCAGTTGTCGCCCATCGTCACACCGGTGCCGATGTAGGCGCCACGGCCGACGATGCAGTCTTTCCCCATCACCACGTCCTCGCGCACCTGCGCGAGATGCCAGATCGACGAACCGGCTCCGATGACGGCGTTCTCGGCCACGTCTGCGGTGTCGGTGATGCGGACGGTGGGAATCTCAGTCACGGTGTTCTTCCTGTTCACGGGTGCAGCGCACGCTCATCGCGCGACGGAGGCACCAGATCCAAGCCTACCGCCGGATTCTGCGAGGACTTCGGACACCGCACCCGCCACGCGATGAGCGACCGCCGACGACGAGACGTTCTCGTTCGCCCAGGCCACGCGTTCCGGACGCAGGCGTTCGCTCGTGCCGTCGTCGGCCTCGGTGATCAGACGGCGCATGGCATCGGCGACGGCTGTCTCGGAGAAGGCCACGGCCAGGCCCAGGTCTCCCTCTCGCACCAGGGTCGCACCGCCGTCGGGCCCGGCGAAGATCACCGGAGTGCCGACGGCTGCGGCTGCGTACGTCTTGGTGGGTCGGGCGAAGTCATATCCGATGCCGGGAACGATGCTCACGAGGGAGCCGAGGGCACCGCGGATCCAGCTCGCCGATTCTGCCGGTGACACCACTCCCCCGAAATGCACCCGGCCGGGGATGAGCTCGTCGGCGAGCGCCCGCAGGTCGGCCTCGACGACACCCTGGCCGAAGAAGCGGAGAGAGATGTCCGGATGCTGCGAGGCGACTCGGGCGAACGCGCGGACGAACACGTCCGGCTGCTGCCATTCGCTCATGGTCCCGGTGTAGACGAAGTATCGCTCCCCGGGAGAGGCCACGCCCGCGTCGGGATTGAAGATCTGGGTGTCGACCCCGTTGCCCACGGTGACGACGCGAGCCGGATCGGCGCCGAGCGTCACGAGACGTTCGGTCACGCCGTCCGAGACCGAGATGATGCGGGTGGCACGGCGCAGCGCCCACCGCTCCATCGCGCGCATGATCGCGATGATCGGGCGAGCGGCGCCCATCGAGATCACGCCGTCGGTCCACACGTCCGCGGCGTAGTAGATGAACTTCTTCCGCCGCAGGATCGATGCCAGCCCGACCGCGATGCCGGTCGTCGGCGGGGATTCGGCCACGGCGACGTCGTACCGGGCGAACAGCATGCGAAGAATGAGCGGGCCGTCATAGCTGGCGTACTGCACGTACCCGCGCACGTTGCCGCCCCCATCGCGCAGCACCGGCCAGCGGCGGACCCGGATGCCGTCCGGATCCGGTGTCGACGGCGCCTGCTTCGGCGGCCGGGTGGTGAGCACGGACACGTCGAACCCGGCGCGAACGAGCGCGGTGCCCATCGCCGTCAATCGGAACGCGCCCGCGCCGACCTCGGGCGCGAACAGCCGAGACGCGATCACCGCGATCGGTCGCCTGGACAAGAGACTTCCTCCTCTACGGCGTCCGCGCGTTCGGCCGCGCGTCGCCACCTGGTCTGTGGGGGTGCGTTCGGGACGGTGACGGACCATCGACACACGAACTCCCCGGAGTCTACTGGTGGCCAGCGGTCAATCTCCGCAGGCCGTGATGCGCCAGAGCGATGCATCGCCGATGGCGTCGACCTCGGTGAAGCCCGGCTGACCTGCGAAATCTGTCATTCCGGGCATCAGCCAGCGACCGGGAGTGGTGTCACCCTCGCCGAAGTCAAGCACGTAGTCGACGTCGCCGTAGGCGTGCAGGGCTGGGCAGACGGCCGGGTCGGTCGCCGCGTCGCGGAGGCTCTCGGCGAGGACGGAGAACTGCGCGGTCTGCGGCGCTGACCACGTGCGCGGCACGACGTCACGACCGCTCAAAGCGAAGCCGAATCCCGCGCCCGTCGAAGGGTTGCCGATGATGACGGCGTCAGCCGGGACCAACTCGGGCAGTCGTTCGAGCAGTTCGCGCTCATCCGTGCTCAAATAGCTGTCCGCGCCCGCCCGATAGGTCGACACGTCGACATTGTTGTCTTTCAGGAAGGTGGGCGTTGCGACGGGAATGACGACGAGTGCCACGAGCGCGATCACCACCACGACCGCTCCGCCGACGCCGGCCGACACCAGGCGCGCGGGTACCCCGACGTCACTGCGGCGAACGACGACCCGACGCGCCAGACGGACGAGAGCGCCCACACCCATGGCTGCGAGCGGGATCACGATCACGGGGGCCACGGACGCGATACGGCTCGGATCGGCATACCAGGGCGCGAGGAGCACTTCGCGGAAGATGTGCCGGCCCGCCGAGGCCACGATGACGTACAGCGCCGACAGCGCCAGCCACGCCACGACCACCCAACGCGTCGCTGGTCGCACGGCACTGGCGACCAGACCCACGACGGCCAGGATGCTCACGGCCCAGGCGGCGGGGAGGGTGACCTGCGAGTTCAGCAGGACGTTGATCACCGCTTCGGCCTTGCCCTCGCTGGCACCCCAGTGGGCGCCGGACGTGCTGCGTGAGAACAGGAACCACACCACGGCGAGCACGATCCACCCGGCCACCGCGGCGAGCACCGGCATCAGACGCATGCCGCGCCCGGCGCGGATCACCCGAGCACTGAGGGCGATCATCGCGAGCAACCCCCAGATCAGGAACGCGGCAGGCTGCGAGAGGAGAATCGCCGAGGCCGCCACCGCGACGAACAGAGCCCCGAGGATCGCGCGCGCGACGGGGCGCCGGGCGATCGCGGCGAGGACGTGCGGAAGTTCGACGACGAGCGCGAGGGCTGCCGGGATGAGCGCGGTGGAAAGCGCGTTCGGGTACAGCACACCCCACTGGAACATCAGCACGGGGAAGGTCTGGAGGGTGCCGGCCAGGACGGCGGCGTATGCGGCGACCATCGTCGATGACGAAACCGCACGAGCGAGCCAGGCGATCCCCGTCGTCCAGATGATCGCGCCGATCACGATCGTGAACGCGTTCGCCGCGACGGGAATGCTCGCGCCCGTGATCAGGACGACGAGAGAGACCACGCCGTGCCACGCGGCGGGGTAGAAGCCCGTGCCCCCGACGAAACCGCTGACCTGCAGTGACGACGCCGACCCGATGTCTTCGATGTAGCGGATCGCATTGAGGTGGAAGACGGCGTCGTTGGTCTGTGAGATGTTCCCCGGTTCCTGAATGTAGGCGATGAGGCGGAAGGCGATCAGCGAGGCGCCGATGACCAACGCCACCACCAGAATCGGCCACCGCCGCACGATCTGACGCGGCGCGGGGATCCTGTCCGTCAGCAGCACCCTGACCCCGAAGCCGATCGCGACGGTGGCGGCCGCAGCGGCGGCGAAGGACAGCGGGGTCCATCGCACCCCGATGATGCCCAGGACCAAGGCGCTGATACCGACGATGGCGACACCGGCGACCGGCGCGAACGCGAGCAGCGCGAGGCCCCGGATGCGTGTGACCGCCAGAAGCGCCAACCCCGGCACGTAGACCACGGCGATCGCCGCGAGGATCGCGGGGACCGCCCCGATCCAGTCGGCGATCATTCGCTCACCAGCGCGATCGCGCCCTCGATCTCACCGTCGTAAATGAGTTCGCCCTTGTTGATCACGATGCCGCGTGTGCAGAGCTCGCGAATCATCTCCATGTCGTGGCTGACCACGACGAGGGTCTTGCGCGCCTCGATCAGCTCGATGAACTTGAGGCGGCACTTCTCGCGGAACGGCACGTCGCCGACGGAGAGGATCTCATCGACCAGCAGCACGTCCAGCTCGACGTGGATCGCGACCGAGAACGCCAGCCGCATGAACATTCCGGAGGAGTAGTGCTTGACCTCCTGATCGATGAACTCGCCGATCTCACTGAACGCGACGATCTCGTCGTAGCGGGCGTCGATCTCGTCCTTCTGCATGCCGAGGATGGCCGCGTTGAGGTAGACGTTCTCGCGGCCGGAGAGCTCCGGGTGGAACCCCGCCCCGACCTCGATCAGTCCGGCGACGCGCCCGCGCGTGTGCACGGTCCCGACATCGGGCTGCATGACGCCGGAGATGAGCTTGAGCAACGTGGACTTGCCGGAGCCGTTGAAGCCCATGATGGCGACGGACTCGCCCTCATTGATGGAGAAGTCCACACCCTTGAGCGCCTCGAAGACGCTGGTGGTCTTCCGTCGGCGGATCCAGGCGACGATGGTGTCCTTGAACGAGAACGCGTGGTTCAGGATGAAGTGCTTGCGGACGTGGTCGACGATGACGCTCGGCCGGTCGAGGGTTGAAGTGCTCATAGCTCCTGCGCGAACCTTCCCTCCATGCGGCGGAACACGATCTGGCCGAGGGCGAACACGACGGCGCAGATCAGGAACGCCCACAGCGTGTCGATCGCGAGATGCGGCTGCACGGGGTTCGCCGCGATGACCGGCGAATCGGACAGCGACTCGTCGGTGACCGTGTACCAGAAGCCGTAGTGGAACAGTTCGACGGCCTGCGTGATCGGGTTGAGCATGTACAGCCGCACGGCCCAGCTCGGCAGGTGTTCGGTCAGGACGGTCCAGTGGTACAGCACCGGGGATGCCCAGGTGGCCAGCATCAGCAGCAGCTCGACGATGTTCTCCGCGTCCCGGAACCGGACGTTCACAGCGCCGAACAGCAGACCGAGGCCGAGCGCGAGGAAGCTGATCAGGAGGATCGCCGCGAGGATGGCCAGGATCCCGAGGACCGTGATCTGGGTGAACCAGCCGAGGAAGGCGCAGACCACCAGCAGCAGCGCCAGCTGCGGCAGGAAGTGCACGAAAGCGACGATGACCGCGGACACCGCGAACAGCTGCCGCGGCAGGTACACCTTGCGCACGAGCGGGGCGTTGCCGACGATCGCGGTGGTGCCGTTCTTGTACGCCTCGCTGAACAGGTTGATGATCACGATGCCGCTGAACAGGTACACGGCGAAGTTCGGGATGCCTCGCTCCTGGTGCAGCAGCACGCCCAGCACGAGCCAGAACACGATGAACTGGGCCGCCGGACGGACATAGGACCACGTCCAGCCCAGCACGGAGTTGCGGTACCGCGTCGTGACGCCGGTGCGCACCAGCAGGGTCAGAAGGTAGTGCCAACGGATGACGTCCAGGAACCCCCGGCTGCGGCCGGGGATCTGGAAGTCGCTCGGCGACAGCGCGCCGAAGCGCGACGACGGTGGGGTCACGTGACTGCTCGTTCGATTCGGGGTGAGGTGAAGAACTCGGCTCCGATCCTATGTCATGAGCCTCGGCCGACCCTGGAAGGCGGATCCGTCGGACCGGACGCATCGTGCGCCGGTCCGACGCGATCAGCAGGCCGTCTGCCGAGCGACGGCGTCGGAGAGGACCGCCTCACCACCCATCAGCGTGAGCAGCTTCGTGCCGTGTGCGGATGTGTATTCGCGAGTGCTCTGCATCATGCAGCCCGTCTTGGACAGCAGGAGCGGCACATTCCGCGTCGTGGCCAGGGCCGAGCCGGCCAGTGCGTCCGGGAAGTCCATTCCGGTCGCGACGATGGCCTTCACGCGCGATCCGGTGAACACCCGGTCGTTGACCACGCGGTTCGTGTCGTATCGGTCCACGCCGGCCAGGCGCGAGACCGCGAAGCCCTGCTTCTTGAAGGCGACGGCGATGCCCGACGGGAGGACGCCCTCGCCACCGACGAGGATGATGTTGGCGGCCCCGACACTGCGCAGAGTCTTCACCAGGCTCGATCGGATGTCAGTCTGCGAGCCGTTGACCAGCACGACTGCGGATTTCGTCGCGCCCGCGGCGGCGGAGGCGCTGAGGGCGTCCGGGAAGTCCAGTCCGGTGACGACGTAGACGGTCGCGGTCTTTCCGGCGTAGGCGAGCACCTCCCGCGCGGTCTCATAGCGATCCGCACCCGACACGCGGCTGAGTTGCGCTTTCGGGAGCGCAGACCGGACCGCGGCGGTGGCGTTCGTGCTGATGACCCCCTCGCCGCCGATCACGACGACCCGACTGGGATTCAGGCGCTGGAGTTCTGCGCTGACGGTGGCCGAGACCCGGTCCGGTCCGGTCAGCAGCAGAGCGGCGCCGAGGCGCCCGGCCGTCGCGGCCGCGGCGAGCGCGTCCGGATAGTCTCCGGATGCGGCCAGGAAGACGGTGCTGTTGCCCTTCGGCCAGGCCGCCTTCGACGCCGCCACCGCAGTCGCCTCGCGGTCCACCCCGGCGATGCGGTCGATCAGGGACTTGACGGTCACCGTCCCCGAGGTCGCCGACGCGGACGTGTAGCCGGCCTTGGTGACGGTGATGCGCACGGAGACCTTCTTCTCGGCGTCACCCGCCGTCAGCGTGTAGGTCGCCTTCGTCGCACCGGAGATCGCGGCCCCGTCGCGCAGCCACTGGAACGCCGTGGCGTCCGGGGTCGGGGCAACGCCGGTGGAGGTCGCCGTCAGGGCCTTGCCCACCTGTGCCGTGCCGGAGATCGTCGGTACCGGCACGGAGGTGAACGCGCTCACCCGGGTGGAGCCGAACCAGTCGGTGAAGTAGTTGTAGAAGTTGCGGTTGCCGTAGGCCGAGCAGGAGTCGCCGGTCCCGTACCCGGCCCGCAGCGCGGCGGCGTTCGGCTGATACGGCGTGTAGTAGTACAGGTTCGCCGTCGCCTGGTTCTGGATGCCGACGCCCGAGGAGCCGCAGCTCGTGTTCGGGTTGTACAGCACGTTGGTGATCCGGCCCACCGGGTACCACGTGAAGTACTGCGATGTTCCGGACGGGTTGGCGTAGCGCTTCAGCTGCCACGCGCCGCCGTAGATCTGCGAGAAGAATCCGCGGTACGTCGCGCTGCAACCGGCCGGAGTGTCCGGGCAGTCCTGCCCGAGCGCGGCGTCATAGCGCCACAGACTCGGCCAGACGTGCGTCACCAGACCCTGCTCCTTCTGCAGCATCACCAGAATCACGCGCGGATTGATGCCGCACGACTGCGAGACCTTCGCGATGATGCGGGACGCGCGCTCGTTCGCTTCGCCGACGTACCCGCCCGGGCACATCACGTCCCCGGTGCGATTCGCGGTGGTCTGGCGGAAGTCCTTCAGGCAGGTGTAGCCGCTCACGCAGGTCGGCACCATCTTCTCCAGGAACGCCTGGATCTGCGCCTCCGTCATGGTGCTCTTGTCGAAGAAGACACCGTTTTCGATGATGTTGCCGGCCTGGAAACCGGCCAGCGTCAGCGGGTCCTGAGCGAGCGCTGCCATGGCGGCGACCGAGTCGTAGGCGATCGCGTCATTCGCCACGAGGAGTTCGCCGGCGAGATCTCCCTCCGCGGACTGGTCCTCAGCAGGCGCCTGCGGGATCGTCGCGTCGTCCGTCGGAGCCTCTTCCGCGGGCGTTTCCTCGACGGGCGGCGCCTCGGTCGACGTCGGTGTCGGCGTGGGAGTGGGTGTCAGCGTCGGGGTCGGAGTCGGCGTGGGGGTCGGGATCGCGGTAGGTGACGGAGACGGCTGCGCGGGTCCGGTCTCACCGGGCTCGTCGGTCACCAGCGACCCGTCACCGCCGGGCGATGCCGTGGCCGACGGTGTCGCGGCCGGCGTGCTCGTGTCGTCGGCGATGGCCGGAGCCGACATCCCGAGGACGACGGTGACCGCTGCCAGAGCGACCGCGAGCGCCGTTTTCGCACGCGGAATGGTCTTTCGGGAGCCGGGGCGCATGTGACCAGTGTTACTGAAGTGTCACCTGAGGTCAAACGATCGACAGTACCTCAGTGTTCGCGCGTTTCCGGTAACGCCACCTCACAGTTCGGCGTGAAGCTGCCAGACGCGCTCTGCGGCACCGTCCCAGGTGAACGCCCGCTCATGGTCCTGACCCAGCACGCGCAGCGCGGCGGCACGCTCGCCGAGCGCCTCTTCCAACGCCGGGCCGAGGGCCGCGGCGGGCGCGACGATGCCTCCGTCACCGACGACCTCGGTGAGCACCGGCGTGTCGGCTGCGACGACCGGGACACCCAGTCGCTGCGCCTCCAGCACGCGCCACGGCCATGCCGACCGGCTCACCGCCGTGACGAACGCCTCCGAGCCGGCGAGCACCGCGGCGCGGTCGGCGACATCCAGCACCGGACGCGCGTGCACCCGAGCTTCGGGAACGCCGGCCGCCGCGGCGAGCTCGGTGACCCGCGCCTCGTCCCCCACCGGCACGCCGAAGACCACGACCTGGCGATCCCCGACGAGGTTGGCGGCGACCGCACGGAAGGCCGCGGCGAGCCCGTCGGAGGGGGCAGGGGTGCCCTCCACGGCGATGTACCGCGCCGGCAGGATGAGATCGCGACGGCGCGCGTCGGCGTCCGGCGGCAGGCGGAATCCGTGCGGCAGCGCGCCGGGGATCACCCGGATCCGATCGCCGAGCGCGAACTCCTCCGCCAGGCGCTCCGCGATCGCGTAGGTGGGAACCACGACCGCGTCGGCGTGCCGGACGACCCGACGCATCATCCCTTTCTGCCAGGCGGAGGCGGACCGGTGCAGTTCGCCGGAGGTCTCCCAGGCCTGCAGATCCCACACCGTGACCGTGGTCTGATCGCCCGCGTTGATCCGGTCATGTCGAACGAGGGGCGCGGCGAGGCTCGCCGAGTGGATCAGTCCCCCACCGACCGGCGGTGCGACACCGAGCTGCCATCCGGCCAGGAGCTCCCGGCGCTGCAGCGGTGCGGTCCGAACGGACGACAGTCCGGGCACGACATGGGTGAGATCGTCCTGTCCGGCCGGAACGATCGCGTCGACCTCGCATCCGCCGGGGGCGGTGCGGATCAGCGCCCGCGCGAGCTCCACCGAGGCGACCGCGAGATCGGACCCGGAGCTCGTCTGATCGATCACGACGCGCAGAGTGGTGGGCATGCTCCGACGATACTCGGCGCACGCGCGAGGTCCGGTCAGTTCTGCCCGGAGCCGTCCTCGCTGTCCGGGTGAAGGGCGGCCTGCATCAGCGCGTGGATCTGATCGAAGTCCGGCTCGTCCGGGTTGATCGGGTACCCGTCCGGAGCCGGCGTGCCCTCGCTGTTCAACTCGATCGAGGTCACCGGCTGCGACTTGGCCTTCAGCGCCAGATCGAGGAAGGTCGGCAGCATCGCCTGCGGCACATCCGTCTCCATCACCGCGGTGCCGGCCTTGGCGAGTTCCTGGAACCGGGTCAGCACGGTCTGCGGCGTGAACTGGCTGAGCATCGCCTCCTGCAGCTCGCGCTGGCGGCGCATGCGGTCCCAGTCGCTGGTGGTGTAGCGCGACCGGGCGTACCACTGCGCGGTCTCGCCGTTCATGTGCTGCTTTCCCGGCTCGATCCAACCCGTGGCCCAGATCTCGGCGGACTGCTCGGGGTCATCCTCGGGCGGACCGCCGCCCTCGGGCAGCCGCTCCTTGACGTCGATGTCGACCCCACCGAGCGCGTCGATGAGCTGCGCGAAGTGGTCCATGTCGATGAACACGTAGTACGGGATCGTGATGCCCAGCGTGCCTTCGGCGGCGTCCTTGGTCGCCTCGATACCGGGCGTGGAGCCGTTCTTGATCGCGTCCGGATACAGCTTCTTGCCGTCGCGGCAGACCTCCAGCTCGGTGTTGAGCTGGTTGATCGCGCTCGTCCACCCGCACTCCGCGTCCGCATGACCCTGGTGGCCGTCCGGGTAGAGGTCGTGCATCGGACCGGGCGCGAACAGCGGGTTCTTCATGTCACGCGGGATGCCGGTGATCGTCGCCTTGCCGGTGTCGGCGTTGATGGAGACGACCGAGATGCTGTCGAAGCGCATCGAGTCCCGACCGTCGCCGCTGTCCGCACCCAGCAGCAGGATGTTGTAGTACCCGTCGGACGGCTCCACCGGTGCGGCGCTCGCGCCGAACACGGAACTGAACGTCTCACGGACCGCGGCGACCGAGTTCGCGGCGTAGGCGGCCGTCGATCCGGTCACGACCATCAGCAGGACGGACAGGCCGAGGATGCCGAAGCGCGCGTACTGGCCGGTGCGGACCAGCTTGACCAGGACGAGCGTGTTCAGCGCCAGCACGATCCACAGGATTGCGTAGCCGACGATCGCGACCTGCAGCAGGTAGGTCAGCATCGTGAACAGAAAACCCTGCCCGACGAGCCAGAGGAACACACCCTTGGCGAACATGGCGACGCCGGCACCGACGATCAGCAGCAGCCACATCGTCAGCGTCGAACCGAGACCGAAGCGACCGAGCTTGCGGTTGCCGGCCAGAACCTGAGCGGATCCCGGAATCAGGAAGCCGACGATCACGAGCCACCAGCCGCGGCGGGTCATCAGCGGACGAGAGGAGATATCGGGGTTGCGCAGCGGGCGGTTCTCGATCACCGCGCGACCGCGTGCCGTCGGACGCGGCCCGGCGATCGTCGTCACAGGGACTCCTTGAGGCGTCGGTTCTTCTCCTCCACCTGGCCCTCAAGGTCGCGGGCGTACGCCTCGACCCGGTCCGCCAGGGCTGCGTCGGACGTGCCCAGGATGCGGGCCGCGAGGAGTCCGGCGTTCTTCGCGCCGCCGATGGACACCGTGGCCACCGGAATACCGGCCGGCATCTGCACGATCGACAGCAGGGAGTCCATGCCGTCCAGGTACGCGAGCGGAACCGGCACCCCCACCACCGGGAGTGCGGTGACGGAGGCCAGCATGCCCGGCAGGTGTGCGGCGCCACCGGCGCCGGCGATGATCACGCGCAGCCCGCGCTCGCGTGCCTCCCGGCCGTAGCGGACGAGCTTGTCCACCGTCCGGTGCGCGGAGACGACCTCCACCTCGAAGGAGATGCCGAACTCGCTGAGGACGGTCGCCGCATCCTGCATCACGCGCCAGTCCGAGTCGGAGCCCATGACGACGCCGACGAGAGGGAGCGATGCGGAGGCAGGCTGGGGGGAACTCACCCGTACAGGCTAGGCGGCGCGGCCGCCAGCAACCTGAGCGGCGCGCGGATGAAAACGGGGAATCAGCCGAGTCCAGGTCAGTCGAAGGCTGCGGCCGCGGCGCGGGCGGTGGCCAGCACGGCGGTGAGGTCATCACCGACGGCGTTGACGTGCCCGACCTTGCGGCCCGGGCGCGGCTCCTTGCCGTACGTGTGCACCTTCGCCCGGGGGTCCGCGCCCAGGGCCGCGGCGAACCGATCCGGCAGGGTCGCGCCGACGGGTCCGCCGAGGATGTTGATCATCACGCTGACCGGCGCGATCGGTGATGGATCCCCGAGCGGCAGGTCCGCGACCGCGCGGAGGTGCTGTTCGAACTGCCCCGTCACGGCGCCGTCCTGGCTCCAGTGCCCGCTGTTGTGCGGGCGCATCGCCAGCTCATTCACCAGCAGCCGTCCGTCCGCGGTCTGGAACAGCTCGACGGCGAGCATCCCGGTCACTCCGAGCGCCGTCGCGATCTTCTCCCCCAGTTCCGCGGCGGCCGCGCTGATCGCGTCCGCGTCGGGGGCCGGCGCGATGACCTCCGCGCACACGCCGTCGCGCTGCAGCGTCTCCACGACCGGGTAGACGGCGACCTCTCCCCCGGGACGACGGGCCACCTGCTGGGCGAGCTCGCGCGTGAACGCGACGAGTTCCTCGACCAGCAGCGCACCGCCGTGCGCGTCCTCCGCCAGCGCGGCGAACCAGTCATCCGCCTGAGTGGCCGCGGACACCACCCGCACGCCCTTGCCGTCGTACCCTCCGCGGGCGGTCTTGACGACGGCACGACCGCCGTGCGCGTCCAGGAAGGATTGCAGCTCGGACGCGTCCGTCACCGCGGCCCAGTCCGGCTGCGGCGCGCCGATCTCGGCCATGCGTGCGCGCATCACGAGCTTGTCCTGCGCGACGGCGAGGGGTGCCGGACCGGGATGCACGGCGATGCCGGCACCGACGAGACCGGCCAGGACGTCCTGCGGCACGTGCTCGTGGTCGAAGGTGATCACATCGACGTCGCGCGCGAAGGAGAGCACGGTGTCCAGATCGCGGTAGTCCCCCACCGCGGTCGTGGCCAACTGCGCCGACATGCCCTCGGACTCGGCCAGCACGCGGATCTCCAGCCCCAACTCCACGGCCGGTGCGATCATCATCCGCGCCAGCTGTCCGCCACCGATCACTCCGATGCGCATGCACCCTCCTTCGTCCGTTCCATCCTCCCCCATCGGAGCGGACGCGCGCGTCAGTCGGTCGGCGGCGTCACGCCGGTCGCGTACGCGTCCCGATGCGCGAGGATCTGGTTGACCTCGACCTGGTCGACGAGCACCTCGTGGACCAGGCGGGCGTGACCGATGTTCACCATGCGCAACGGGGCATCGACCCCGTTCGACAGCGTCAGCGTCCCGGTGCCCCACAGCCTCTGCAACGGACCGCGACGGAGCGCGACGGTGTACCCGCGCGCATGGCTGAGCTCACGACGCCGACGGGCGAACACGCCGTCCGCCACGATGACGCGGCGCGTGGTGATCGTGTAGCGCCGGGACAGCCAGATCACCCACGGCGCCAGGACCAGAACCACCGCGACCAGCCCGGCGGCCAGGAAGAGCATGAGGTTGGTGAACGGCGCCGGCAGATGGTCGTAGAAGTAGCCGGTCGCTCCGGCGAGCGCGATCAGAACGAGCGCGGACCAGAACAGCCTGCGCGCGTGCGGACGCAGGCGCGCAACGAGCAGCTCCGGCGCGGGCGTACCCGGCGCCGGCATGTGGGGGCGGCCCCCGATGCCCGTCGGCTGCGTCATGCGTTCATTCTCACCCGGGTCGGAGCCGGAACCGGTCAGCCTCGCCGCAGGACGGTGCGCCGTCAGCGGCGGACGTGCGTCACATCGCCCGCGCCGACCGCGGTGATGCGTCCGGCGTCATCCACGAGCAGGCGACCGTCGGCGTCCAGCCCGGTGGCGACACCGCGCAGCTCCGATCCGTCCGGCATCGCGACCGCCACGGTCACGCCGATGGTCTCGCATGCGCGCACCACGGCCTCGCGCAGGCCGCTGGCATCGGCGTCGCCGCGCGCGGCGACCAGAGCCCGGACGTGCGCGTCCAGTGCGGTCAGGTAGTCGGCGATCAGTCGGTCCACGTCACAATCGGCTCCGAGCACCGCGAAGGATGTCGCGGTGGGCACCGGCAGCTGCCCGCTCGCCATGGCGGTGTTCACCCCGGTACCGACGACGATGGCCTCCAACGCGAGCGTGGCCTCGGCGAGGATGCCGCAGATCTTCCGGTCATCGACCAGCACGTCATTGGGCCACTTCACGCGCACGTCATGTCCGGGCAGCTGCGCGGCGATCGCGGCGGACATCGCCGCGCCCGCCGCGAGCGGAATCCAGCCCCGAGCGTGCACCGGCAGAGCCGCCACCCGCAGCAGGGTGCTGAGCGCCAGGGCCGAGCCGGCCGGCGCCTGCCAGTGCCGGTCGAGCCGCCCGCGCCCGGAGCGCTGATCGAACGTCAGCAGAACGGACAGATGCGGATACGCCGCCTCATCCGCGCTCGCGACGACGAGGTCCGCGTTGGTCGAACCGGTCTGCTCGACCACCTGCACCCGGGGGCTGATGGCGGCGGTGAGCGGGAATCCCTCGGCGGGTGTCGTGGTCATGCCCACACCCTACGACGCGGCTCGCGCGCACGGGCGGGAGCGAACAAATCCCCCGCCGAGCTTTGTCGAGTGCCACAGCGGAACGCGTCATTCCCGCCGCTAGGGTGGAGGGCGGGACGGACAGCAACGACCTCGCGACCACCGCCGGCAAGATCGCGGACCTGACGACGCGGCTCGCGCGCACGGGCGGGAGCGAACAAATCCCCCGCCGAGCTTTGTCGAGTGCCACAGCGGAACGCGTCATTCCCGCCGCTAGGGTGGAGGGCGTGACGGACAGCAACGACCTCGCGACCACCGCCGGCAAGATCGCGGACCTGAAGGCCCGCTTCGATGAAGCCGTCGTGCAGCCCGAGTTGACGGCCCAGGCCAAGCAGCACGCCAAAGGCAAGCAGACCGCCCGCGAGCGCATCGAACAGCTGCTCGATCAGGGCAGCTTCGTCGAGTTCGACGAGTACGTGCGCCACCGCACGACGGCGTTCGGCATGGACCGTTCCCGCCCCTACGGCGATTCGGTCGTGACCGGCATCGGAACGATCAACGGCCGCACGGTGGCGGTCTACTCGCAGGACTTCACCACGTTCGGCGGATCGCTCGGCGAGGTCTCCGGCGACAAGATCATCAAGATCATGGAGTTCGCCCTGCGCAGCGGCGTGCCCATCATCGGCATCCTCGACTCCGGCGGCGCTCGCATCCAGGAGGGCGTGCTGGCCCTCAGCAAGTACGGCGAGATCTTCCGGTTGAACACCCGCTCCTCCGGCGTCATCCCGCAGATCTCGATCATCATGGGTCCGGCCGCCGGCGGCGCCGTGTACGGCCCGGCGCTGACCGATTTCGTGATCATGGTCGACAAGACCAGTCAGATGTTCGTCACCGGTCCGGACGTGATCAAGACGGTCACCGGTGAGGACGTCGGCATGGAGGAGCTCGGTGGTGCGCTCACGCACAACACCCGCTCCGGCGTCGCGCACTACCTCGCCGCGGACGAGGAGGACGCGCTGGATTACGCGCGCACCCTGCTCGGCTTCCTCCCGGACAACAACATGACCGACGCCCCCGTCTATGACACGGCGTTCGAGTTCGAGACCAGCGACTCCGATCGTGCCCTGAACACCCTCATCCCGGACCTGCCGAACCAGCCGTACGACATGAAGGACGCCATCGGGCGCATCGTCGATGACGGCGACTTCCTCGAGGTGCAGCCGTTGTTCGCCCCGAACATCCTGATCGGCTTCGGCCGGGTCGAGGGCCGGACGGTGGGCATCATCGCGAACCAGCCTTCGCAGATGGCCGGCACGCTGAACATCGAAGCGGGCGAGAAGGCCAGCCGCTTCGTCCGCTTCTGCGACGCGTTCTCCGTTCCGATCGTCACCCTCGTGGACGTCCCGGGCTACCTGCCCGGCACCGACCAGGAATGGACCGGCGTCATCCGCCGCGGCGCGAAGCTCATCTACGCCTACGCCGAGGCGACCGTGCCGCTGGTCACCGTGATCATGCGCAAGGCCTACGGCGGTGCGTACATCGTGATGGGCTCGAAGCAGCTGGGCGCGGACGTCAACCTGGCCTGGCCGACGGCGGAGATCGCCGTGATGGGTGGCCAGGGCGCGGTGAACATCCTCTACCGCGGCGAGATCCGCAAGGCGGAGGAGGCCGGCGAGGACGTCGCGGCGGTTCGCACGCGCCTGGCGAACGAGTACACCTACAACGTCACCAGTCCGTTCCTGGCCGCCGAGCGCGGCGAGCTGGACGGGGTCATCGAGCCGGCCGCCACGCGCGTCGCGATCGCGAAGGCGCTGCGCTCGCTGCGCGGCAAGCGCGCCGAGCTGCCGCCGAAGAAGCACGGGAACATTCCACTGTGACCGAGCCCCAGGACGCTCCGGCGATGATCGAGATCCACCGCGGAAATCCGACCGCGGAGGAGCTCGCCGCCGTCATCGCGGTGGTCAGCGAGGTGTACGCGTCCGAGGTCGCGGCGCTCGAGGCTGACGACGGACCGCGCCCCTCGGCCTGGCAGCAGGGACGCCGCAACCTCCGTCGACCCCTGAACCGCGAGGTCGGCTGGGGCCGCTTCACCGGCTGACGCCGGCCCGGTGTCCCCCAAAGGTCCTACAGACCGGTCGGACCCCCGCATTCCATACTGGAACCGGCAACGCTGTGCGTGAGACCGGAGACGACACCAGGGGGTGGGTTCTCCGGGCCCCGCGGGCCGGTTTTCGGGTAACCGTTCCGCACCGGCGGGAGATGTGAGATCTGGTACTCCGTCTCCCGCCTCCCCGTTCAGCAGCCGCCGCTGGATTCGAGAGAGGAAAGAGGGGCCCCCTCTCGAGTCCAGCGCCTCTTCTTCGACACCGAGGCTCAGGGCTCGGCCGGACGCGAACGGGCGATCTCGTGCCAGAGGTCGATGTCATCGGATGACTCGGCGGGCCGTCCCACGACGGTCACCGCCGTCTTCGGGTCCCGCGCGGCGCGGATGATCAGCCGTTCCGTCGAAGCGGACGCGACGACGTCGGCGAGTTCGGCGCGGATCGCGTCCAGGCTGGCTTGATCCAGTCCGTCCAGACCGCCTTCGTCGAACACGTTCACCACGATGCCCCGCGCCCGGGCCGCGTCCAGCTCCGCACGCACCCGCTCATCCAACAGCCGCGCGCCGCGCAGCTCGTCGCGGAGACTTCCCTCGGCGATCTCGGCCTGCGCACGCTCGTCCTCGCTCAGATGGCCGTCGGTTTCAATGACACGAGACAGCACCGGGCCGGCCACCTGCAGCGCGAAGCGCACGCGGACACGACGTTCGCGTCGACGAGCGCCGTGCACGGTCTGCCAGGCGACCGCCGCGTGCTGCAGTTCGACCAGGCGCACCGTGTCGCGCGCCGCTCGGTCCATGGAGCGCAGCAGAAGCTGAGCGGCGAGAATCCACATGATCGACCCGGTCATACCCAGGCTGAACGCCGCCAGGGGCCCGAGCCACCCGACCGCGCCGACGGTGAGAGCCGCGGCGCCGATCCACGCCAGCAGTGCGCGGCGACGCACGGCGAGGACCGTGAGGAGGGCACCGATCGCGCCGATGTAGCTGGTGGCGTACGCCGCCTGACGGTGCGCTTCCTCGACCGAGAGCGCGACCACCGAGGGCACGACGACCGCGGTCGCCACGGCGAGGACCCCGGCCCAGACGGGCATGACCGTCGGGCCCCGACTGCCCGCGGTCAGTGGCGCGTCGGAGGCCACCGCCGGGTAGCGCGACTCCGCGAACAGGCACACGACGGTGACCACCACGATCAGGAGCGCGCAGGCGATCAGCAGAGCCGGGTTCACCACCGGACCGGTGAACAGCAGCCCGCGTGCGGTGAGATACAGCACGAAGGCGAGAGCGAGGACGACCAGGAGCCGCCGGGCGGAGACCCTCACGGCGTCCACTCCAGCGTGACGCGCGTGCCGGTGGCACGGCTGTCCAGAGAAGCCGTACCGCCGACAGCGCTCATGCGCGCGAAGATCGAGGCACGGATGCCCAGCCGGTCCTCCGGCACGTGGCCGAGGTCCACACCGGGTCCGGAATCGGAGATCACGACGCGGCAGCCGTCCCCCGGAGCGGTGACGGTCACCTCCAGCCCTCGACCGGCCGCGTGCTGGACCGCATTGGCGACGGCCTGCGCGGCCGCGAGCGTGATCGCGCGTGCCACTCGACCAGGGATGAAAGCGGTCTGCGGCGGGGCGATCACGAGGTGCACGCCCGTGGCGGCAGCGGATTCGCCGATCTCCGATGCGATCTCCACGGTGGTCATGGGCGCCGTGCTCGGCCCGTCCACGTCGCGTTCCGCGTCAGCGAGACCCGTCAACGCGTCCCGCGCCATCGCGACGGCGAGCTCTCGCTCTCGGGGAACCTGCGCCCGGGCGGCCGCGAGAAGCGCGGAGAGCACGCTGTCGTGCATCAGCGCGGCCAGCTCCATCCGCTCCTGCTCGCGCGCCTCGGCCGCCGACGCCTCCGCATAGGTGGCCAGCGCGTCGGCTCGAGCGCTGTCCACCTCGTCCGAGACCCGGCGGACCATCCACACGATGATCAGCAGGACGAACCCGAAGATCAACGAGAAGGACATGTCCGGCAGACCGTTCACCCAGTACACCGCGTCACCCCCGCCGAGCGCGATCCGCACCGCCGTGTAGAGCACGGGCACCGCGACCGTGTAGACGATCTGCCACGGCAGCGGGAAGACGAGGGCCGCACTGATCGTCGCGACGTTGATCAGGAACCAGGTCCACGGCTGCACGGTCGGATGGGACAGCGCCGGGTCCGCGACGACGAACCACACCACCAGGACGATCGGGAAGACGGCCGCGAACAGGGCGGCTCCCGTCGTGCGGAGCACCCCGGTGACCGAGGTGATGATCATCACGGTGAGCGCGGCGAACGTCGCCATCACCAGGGTGGCTCCCCAGCGGCCGGCCTCGGTGCTGCCGACGGAGGCGAGGAAGGCCTGCACGCCGAACACCACACAGGTGCCGCCGACGATCACGCCCAGGATGCGTTCCACGCGCGCCCGCGTGAACGAGCGCGTGCCGGTCAGGGGCAGAGTGAGTGCGGGCCCGGTCTCAGGCTCCACGCGGAGCCCCGGCGGCGGAGTCGTCGATGATCCCGTCCTCCATCGCCCGCATCAGCAGGTCCACCTTCGTCGGGGCGGGACGGCCGACCTCGATGTACTTCGTGCGCACGCGGGTGATGTTCTCCTTGGCGGTGGAGAACGCAATGCCGAGCCGGTCGGCGACGATCTTCAACGGCAGTCCGGTCGCGTACAGGCTCAGCACCTCGCGCTCACGCTGCGACAGCTGCGCGTCGGCGAACGCGACGTCGCCGTCCACGGCGCTCGCCCAATCGACGTTGTCCAAGGGCTCGCCACGGGCCACGGTCGCGATCGCCGCGATCACGTCGCCGGTCGGCGAGGACTTGCTGATGACGCCGGCCGCGCCGGCGGCGAGCGACTCGCGCACCGCTGCGGGGCGGTCCGCCACACTGTGGATCACGACCGGGGTGCCGGTGGCGACGACGCGCGCGACGTTCTCCGTCACGGTCGAACCGTCGCCGAGGCCCAGGTCGAGCACGACGACGTCCGCGAGCGGGTCGTTCGTCGAGCACGCCCAGGCGAGGTACTGCGCCACCGTCTCACCGGAGAACACCACGACACTGCCATCCCGGACGAGGGCGAGCTCCAGCCCCAGCCGCACGGATTCGTGGTCGTCGATGAGCGCTACGCGGGTCACGCGACCAGCCTAGTGCGCGCACAGACTCCGCTCAGCGAGTGATCAGCGCAATCGTCTCGAGGTGATGCGAGTGCGGGAACAGATCGAACGCGCGCAGACGCTGAGCCCGGTACCCGTGCTCGCCGAAGGTGCCGAGATCACGGGCGAGCGCGACCGGGTCGCACGCCACGTAGATGAGAGCCCGCGGCGCCAGCTCGACGAGGTCGCGCACCACCGCGGCACCCGCTCCCGAGCGGGGCGGATCCAGCACCACGATGCCGGCGTTCAAGCGCTCCCGTTCACCCGCGGAGGCGGTGGCCACGAGCTGACGGGTGAACCGGTCGACGCGGGCGGTCTCGGCGCGCGCACCGATCCATTCGGACAGGTTCTCGCCCGCGTGCTCGGTGGCGCGCGCATCCGCTTCCACGCTGGTCAGGCGCGTCGCACCGGATTCGGCCAGCGTCGTACCGAACAGCCCGACGCCGCCGTAGAGGTCGAGGTGCCAGGCGTCCGGGTCGACCTCGATGCCGGCGATGTACTCGCGGACCACACCGTCCAGCGTGTCGGCCGCGCTGTGGTGCACCTGCCAGAAGCCGTCGGCGTCGACGCGGAACTCGCGATCGCCGACCTTCTCGGTGATGACCTCGTGACGGGTGCGCTCGCTCCCCTCGGCCCGGTTGACGACGCGCACGTGGCCGTCGGATGCCTGGACCAGGTCGATCCGGTCCGCGCGACCGGCGGTGAGGCGCTCGGTGGCGCGCTCCACGGCGGCCGTCGCCAGCGGATGATCCGGCACCTCGATCACGGTGTGGCTGCGGGCGGCGAACGGCCCGATGCGACCGTCGTCATCCACGTGCAGGCTGACGCGCGTGCGCCAGCGCCTGCCGTCGGCGTCGCCCGCGACGGCCTCGACCGGCACGTCCGCCTCGATGCCGCCGAACCGCTGCAGGGCGTCGGCGAGAACGCGGCCCTTCAGGGCGCGCTGGTGGCCGAGCTCGATGTGACCGAAGTCAGCCCCACCGGGGCGCTGCGCCGGGGGCACGGACACGTCCGCGGCGGACCACACGTGCGGGCGACGGTGCTCGGAAGCTTCGAGGACCTCGACCGTCTCGGCCCGCCAGAACGACTTCTTGCGCGCGTCCGTGACCCGGGCACGGACCGTCTCGCCCGGAATGGCGTCGGTGACGAACACCACGCGCCCCTCGTGGCGGGCGACGAAGACGCCGCCGTGCGCGACATCGGTGACGGTCAGATCCAGGGTCTCGGGTGCGTTTTCCACACCTCCCATCCTCCCATGGGGCACGTGGGGGCTGGCTCTTATAAACATCTTACCCTGCCGCCGACGAGACAGGGGGGGGTCTTAGGATCTTGGGGGAGGTTGCAGTTCCCGATATGGCGCGTTCACAACGCTGATGACGGGAAGCCACGGGGACGGCCGACTTGGGTCCACCGGCTCACGTTATGGCGCGACATTACTTGAAAACGTGAAGTGCGTGAGGGAATATCGCCGGTTGCGTCGATGAGCGAATGCGGGTTGCATGCGCGTGGCGCGCAGCGCCGGCCCCGCGCGAAGCTGCCCGCTGGGGTTGCGTCCGGACTACTACGGAGGTTGCACTGCAATACGGTGAGATTCGTAGATTTGTTCCCCTCGTGTTGGGAGAATTGGGGCATGGCATTCGACGCACCACTCCCCAACCCGGGGCACCGGTGGCAGCACAGCGGCACCCGGTGCTCGCCGGGGTCTGATGCCCGCATGTCCGCACTGGTGTCCGACGCTCTGATGCTTCAGCGGCAGATCGCGTGTTTGCAGGCGCGGCAGGAGACGGTGTTCGCGGCCGTGGCTGATGTGGCCGAGCACCGTGCCGAGGGGGTGTCCGCGCGGGCGCAGGAGCACGAGCTGATCATCCGCGACGTCGCTGCGGAACTCGGGGCCGCGTTGCATGTCAGCGACCGGGTGATCCAGGGGCGGTTGGCGGACGCGGCGGTGCTGGTACACGAGTTCCCCCGCACGCATACGGCGCTCGAGGACGGGCGGATCACGATGAGTCATGCCCGGGTGATCGTGCACGCCGGGTCCCCGATCGAAGACCCGGGCCGGCGGGAGGCGTTCGAGGCTACGGCGGTGCCGGTCGCGGAGGGGACATCGGCGGGGCGGTTGCGGGCCAGGGTGAAGCGGGACGCGGACGCGTCCCGCACCGACAGTCTGGATGACCGGCACCGGAAGGCGCGGGAGGGCCGGTACGTGGTCGTCGAGGACGGGGACGACGGGATGAGCGAGATCCACGCCTGCATCCCCACCCTCCTCGCGCACGGCATCAGTGACCGTCTGCACGCCCACGCCCGCCGCATCAGACGACACCACAAGACTGGCCCGGGCGATGCGCGAACGATGTCGCAGATCACCGCGGACGTGTTCTGCGACCTCCTGCTCACCACAGACCCGGCCACCGCCGGGGACGCGCTGTCGTCGATCCGCGCGCAGGTGCAGATCACGATCCCCGCCACCGTCCTCACCGGCCAGTCAGGTTCGGGGGCGGAACTGGTTGGGGTCGGACCCATCGACCCCGACACCGCCCGAACCCTCGCCGGCATCGCGCCGGGGTGGGACCGATTGTTCCTGCATCCCGCCACGGGCATGGTGACATCAGTGGACCGGTACCGGCCGTCGGCGGGGCAGCGGCGGATACTGCGGGTGCGGGATGAGCATTGCCGATTCCCGGGGTGCCGGTACCCGGCGATCCGCTCTGACGCAGACCACACCATCGATGCCGCCCGAGGTGGTCCGACGGCGATCAGCAACCTCGGGCACTTCTGTCGCCGACATCACACGCTGAAGCACCACACTCGGTGGAGCGCGGAGAACCTGCCAGGCGGCGTCATCCGATGGACCAGCCCGCTCGGCACCATCTACACCGACCATCCACCCCGCACCGTCGTGTTCACACCCGGCGGAGGCGACGGCATGGACGAGACCATCCCTCCGTTCTGACGACGCCGGTAGGTTGGGCGCATGCGCGTGCTGTTGGCTTCCACCTCCCCCGCCCGTCTGATGCTGCTGCGGCAGGCCGGGATCGAACCACTGACGCACTCCCCCGGTGTGGATGAGGACGCCGCGGTCGCCGCCCGCGAGGCGACCGAGGGCCGGACCCTCGCCCCGGACGAGCACGTTCTGCTCCTCGCGCGACTGAAAGCCGGCGCGGTGGGCGACACGATCGCGAACACGCACCCCGGATTCACCGGCGTCGTCATCGGCGGGGACTCGATGTTCGAGCTGGACGGCGTCGTCTACGGCAAGCCTCACCTGCCCGAGATCGCGACCCGGCGGTGGGCCGCGATGCGCGGCCGCACCGGCATCCTGCACTCCGGACACAGCGTGCTGCGCGTGCAGGACGGCGTCGTCACCGGCGAGGTCCATGCCGTCGCGCAGGCGGCGGTGAGCTTCGCATCCGACATCACGGACGCAGAGATCGCGGCGTACGTCGCGACGGGCGAGCCACTCGAGGTGGCCGGCGCCTTCACCGTCGACAGTCTCGGCGGTGCGTTCATCGACCGCGTGGACGGCGACCCGTCCACGGTCGTCGGAATGTCCCTGTCGACGATCCGTCGCCTCGTGCGCGACCTCGGGGTCGCGTGGACGGACCTCTGGAACCGCTGACTCAGTCCATGACGGCCGCGACGGCCTCGATCTCCACCAGTTGGTCGGTGTAGCCGAGCACGGTCACACCCAGCAGCGTGCTCGGCACGTCGTGGTCCCCGAACGCCGCTGCCACGACGTCCCGCGCCGCAACGAGGTCGGCCTGGGCCGATGAGGCGACGAGCACCCGGGTGCTGATCACGTCGGTCAGCTCAGCGCCCGCCGCGGCGAGGGCCCGCGTGAGTGTCTGCACGCACACGGCGGCCTGCCCGGCATAGTCCCCGACCGCCAGTGTGGTGCCGTCCACATCGAGTGGGCACGCCCCGGCGAGGAAGATCAGGCGGGCCTCCCGCGGGGCGGTCGCGGCGTACGCGTACTGCGCGACATCGGACAGATCGGCGGCACGGATGAGCTGGACGGCACTGGTCATGAGCCCACCCTCGCCCGCGACCGGCGGCCGGCGCAAAACGGGCACGAACATGGGACGAACAATTGGTAGACATCGGAGAAGAAGTCGGCGAAACCTTGTGGAGTGTCCTCAAAGGTCGGAGGCCCGGCGTCGGTAGGCTGGCATCCATGCCTGAAATCGCGAAGGTCTTGATCGCCAACCGCGGAGAGATCGCCGTTCGTATCATCCGGGCGGCCCGTGACGCGGGAATCGCGTCCGTCGCCGTGTACGCCGACCAGGACCGCGATGCGATGCACGCGAAACTGGCTGACGAGGCTTACGCCCTCGACGGCACGACCAGCGCCGAGACGTACCTCGTCATCGACAAGCTGCTCTCCGTCGCCCGGCGCGCCGGGGCTGACGCGGTCCATCCCGGCTACGGCTTCCTCGCCGAGAACGCCGAGTTCGCCCGCGCCGTCATCGCGGCGGGGATGACCTGGATCGGCCCGTCACCGGAGGCCATCGAGGCCCTCGGCGACAAGGTCACCGCGCGCCACGTCGCCGAGAAGGTCGGCGCTCCGCTGGCTCCCGGCACGCAGGGCACGGTGGCCGGCGCCGATGAGGTCGTCGCGTTCGCCGAGGAGTACGGGCTCCCCGTCGCCATCAAGGCCGCCTACGGTGGCGGTGGACGGGGACTGAAGGTCGCCCGCACGATCGAGGAGATCCCGGACCTGTTCGAGTCCGCCACCCGTGAGGCCGTCGCCGCCTTCGGCCGTGGCGAGTGCTTCGTGGAGAAGTTCCTGGACAAGCCGCGCCACGTCGAGACGCAGTGCCTCGCCGACGCCAGCGGCAACGTCGTCGTGGTCTCCACGCGCGACTGCTCGCTGCAGCGCCGCAACCAGAAGCTCGTCGAGGAGGCGCCCGCGCCCTTCCTCACCGACGCGCAGATCGAGCTGCTCTACTCCGCGTCCAAGGCAATCCTGAAAGAGGTCGGCTATGTCGGTGCCGGTACCTGCGAGTTCCTCATCGGCGCGGACGGCACGGTCTCCTTCCTCGAGGTGAACACTCGGCTGCAGGTCGAGCACCCGGTTTCCGAAGAGGTCACCGGCCTCGACCTGGTCCGCGAGCAGTTCCGCATCGCGTCCGGCGGCACGCTGGACTACGGCGACCCGGAACCGCAGGGCCACTCCATCGAGTTCCGCATCAACGGTGAGGACCCGGGCCGCAACTTCCTGCCCCAGCCCGGACCGGTGAAGGTGTTCAAGACCTTCGGCGGCCCCGGCATCCGCCTGGACTCCGGTGTCACCGCGGGAGATTCCGTCTCCGGGGCGTTCGACTCCCTGCTGGCGAAGATCATCATCACCGGCACCGACCGCGCCGAGGCTCTCTCGCGCGCCCGCCGCGCCCTGGACGAATTCGAGGTCGCGGGGCTGCCGACGGTGCTGCCGTTCCACCGCAAGGTGGTGCGCGACCCCGCGTTCACCGCCGAGAACGGTGAGTTCGGCGTCTACACGCGCTGGATCGAGACGGAGTTCGTCAACGACATTCCCGCCTGGGACGGCGAACTGGACGCCCCGGAAGAGGCCGGCAAGCGCCACAGCGTGGTCGTCGAGGTCGGCGGCAAGCGCATCGAGGTCAGCCTGCCGGACCGCGTGGTCTCCACCGCCGGCGCCGGTCGTCCCGCGGCGGTTCCGCCGTCGCGCCGATCGCACGCGTCGTCCGCGTCCGCCGGTGCCTCCGGTGACGCGGTGAAGTCGCCGATGCAGGCCACGGTCGTCAAGGTCGCCGTCGCGGAGGGCCAGCCGGTCGTCAAGGGCGACCTGGTGCTCGTGCTCGAGGCGATGAAGATGGAGCAGCCGATCCAGGCTCACAAGGACGGCGTGATCGGCACGATCACCGCCAACCCGGGCGAGACGGTGCCCGCGGGACACCAGCTGCTCACCATCAACTGACACGACGCGAACGCGTGAGGCCGGTCCTTTTCGGACCGGCCTCACGCGTTTGCGGCGATAGGCTCGGGTGCCGCCGGTCGGCCGGCGAGGTCGGGCCCCGAACTCACAGAATCGCGTCGTCCCGGTTCACCAGGTGCATGGCGCGGGCGGCGTCCGTGATCGAGCCGGACAGCGACGGGTATACCGCGAACACGCGGGACACCTGGTCCACGGTCATGCGACGCTCGACCGCGATCGCGATCGGGTAGATCAGCTCGGATGCGCGCGGGGCGACGATGACGCCGCCGATGACGGTTCCGGACCCCTGCCGAGCGATGAGCTTGACGAAGCCGTCCTTCATGCCGATCATCTTCGCGCGCGGGTTCGACGCCAGCGGCAGCTTGTGCACGACGCCGTTGATCTTGCCGTCCAGAACGTCCTGCTCGCTGAAGCCGACCGACGCCACCTCGGGGGCGGTGAAGATGTTGGCCGTGATCCGGCGCTGCTCGAGCGGGATCACGATGTCCCCGAGCGCGTGGAAGACGGCGGTGCGGCCCTGCATCGAGGCGACCGAGGCCAGCGGCAGGAAGTCGGTGCAGTCGCCCGCGGCATAGATGTTGGGCACCGACGTGCGCGCGACGCGGTTGACGGCGATGTGACCGGAGTCGGTGAGCTGAACGCCCGCCTCCGCGAGGCCGATGCCGGCCGTGTTCGGGATGGAACCGACCGCGAGCAGGCAGTGGCTGCCCTCGACGGTGCGGCCGTCGGCGAGCGTCACCAGCACGCCGTCCGCGGTGCGCTCGACACCCTGGGCGCGCGACTTGTTCATGACGGACATGCCACCGCGCTTGAACACCTTCTCCAGGACGGCCGCGGCATCCCGGTCCTCACTCGGCAGGATCTGCTCGCGCGAGGAGATCAGCGTGACCTTCGCTCCGAGGTTCATGTAGGCGGACGCGAACTCGGCACCGGTGACACCGGACCCGACGACGATCAGGTGCTCGGGGAGCGCCTTCATGTCGTACAGCTGGGTCCAGGTGAGGATGCGCTCGCCGTCCGGCATCGCCGAGGGCAGCCGGCGTGGCGAGGCGCCGACCGAGACGACCAGGGTGTCCGCCTCGATGCGATCGAAGTCCGTGCCACCCTCGTCGGTCGAGACGATGACGGCGTGATCACCCTCGAGACGGCCATGGCCGGAGATGATCTTCACGCCGGCCTCGACCAGCGAGGTGCGCATGTCGTCGGACTGCTGGCGTGCGAGCGAGAGCAGGCGCTTGTTCACCGCGGCGAGATTGATGGCGACCTGCGGCTTGAGCGGACGACCGTGCTCGCCCTTGGCGTAGAACTGCACGCCGAGGTCCCCGGCCTCGGAGATCGCCACGGCGGCGTCGGCCGTCGCGATCAGCGATTTCGACGGAACGACGTCCGTCATCACGGCGGAGCCGCCGACGCCCGCGCGCTCGATGAGGGTGACGTCCGCGCCCAGCTGAGCCGCGGCGAGAGCCGCCTCATACCCGCCCGGGCCGCCGCCGACGATCGCGACGGACTGTGTGCGCTCGAACGAGAGAGAACTCATTGCTCCATCCTCCCAGATCCGGGCCGCCACCCGCGCCGGAGCGGCGCCGCGCGCGAATGAGCGTCGTGGCGCTCTGGCACCGGTGAGCGAGGGTTCCTATTCTGGGGGGATGCCAGAGAACGTTCTCAATCCCCTCGACGATCCGACCGCAGACCCGTTCGCCGTCGCCGCCGAGGCCGCCGCCGACATCGCGCGCCTCACCGGAGTCGACCACCACGACATCGCCCTCACGCTCGGCAGCGGCTGGGGCAAGGCCGCGGAGCTCATCGGCGAGACGATCGCCACGATTCCGGCGACCGAGGTCACCGGCTTCTCCAAGCCCGCGCTGGAGGGGCACGTCGGTACGCTCCGCAGCGTCCGGACGCCCGGGGGCAAGAACGTGCTCGTCATCGGCGCGCGCACCCACTACTACGAGGGCCACGGCGTTCGACGCACGGTGCACAGCGTGCGCACCGCCGCCGCGACCGGCGCGAAGATCATGGTGCTCACCAATGGTGCCGGCGGCATCAAGACGTCCTGGAAGCCCGGGCAGCCGGTGCTGATCAGCGACCACATCAACCTCACGATGGACTCTCCCATTGAGGGCGCGAACTTCGTCGACCTGACCGATCTGTACAGCGCACGGCTGCGCGCGGTCGCTCGCACAGTGGACTCCTCGCTCGATGACGGAGTGTACGTGCAGTTCCGAGGCCCCCACTACGAGACGCCCGCGGAGGTGCAGATGGCGAAGATCATCGGCGGCCACATCTGCGGGATGTCCACGGCCCTCGAAGCGATCGCCGCCCGCCAGTCCGGCATGGAGATCCTCGGCTTCTCGCTGATCACGAACCTGGCCGCCGGCATTCAGGACACCCCGCTCAGCCACCAGGAGGTCATCGAGGCCGGCCGGGAGGCCGAGCCGGTCATCTCCGACTTGCTCGCCCGCGTGATCGGAGAACTGTGATGACGATCGACACCACCGAGGCCGTCCGTCGCGCACGCGACTGGCGCGCGCAGGACCCGGACGAGGTCACCGCCGGCGAGCTGGACGGGCTCATCGACGCCGCCGAGGCCGGCGACGGCGACGCGGGCGCGGACCTCGTGGATCGCTTCGACGCGCGTCTGCAGTTCGGCACCGCGGGACTGCGCGGACGCCTCGCCGCCGGTTCGAACCGGATGAACCGGGTTCTCGTCTCGCAGGCGGCCGCGGGCTTCGCCGCGTACCTGAACGAGCGCGCCGACGGCACCCCGACGGTCGTCATCGGCTATGACGGGCGGCGCAACTCGCGCGTGTTCGCCGAGGACTCCGCCGCCCTGTTCGCCGGCGCCGGCCTCCGTGCCATCCTGCTGCCCCGCCTCCTGCCCACTCCGGTGCTGGCCTTCGCCGTCCGCGAGCTCGACGCCGACGCGGGCGTCATGGTCACCGCGAGCCACAATCCGCCGGATGACAACGGCTACAAGGTCTACCTCGGCGGCGCGGATCACGGCAGCCAGATCGTCTCGCCCGCCGACGCCGAGATCGCCGCGCACATCGAGCGCGTCGCCGAGACGCTCCGTGTGCCGGACCTGCCGCGTTCGGATGACTACGAGATCGCTGACGAGTCCATCGTGGACGCCTACGTCGCCGCGACCGCCGCCGTCGCCCCCGCGCCGCCCGGAGCCGAGGGCCTGCGCTGGGCGTACACGGCCATGCACGGTGTCGGCTACGAGACGATCGCGAAGATCGTCGAGCGCGCCGGCTATCCGGCCCCCGAGCTGGTCGCCGCACAGATCGAGCCGGACGGCCGGTTCCCGACGGTGTCCTTCCCCAACCCGGAGGAGCCCGGCGCGATGGATCTCGCGTTCGAGACCGCCCGTGCGTCCGGTGCCGAGCTGATCATCGCCAACGATCCGGACGCGGACCGTCTCGCCGTCGCCATCCCCGCCGACGTCGCCGGCGGCTGGCGACGGCTGTCCGGCAACGAGGTGGGACTGCTGCTGGGGTGGCGCAATGCGCGCCTCGCGCAGGGCACGCCCCGCGCATCGCTGGCTTGCTCGCTGGTGTCCTCCCCCGGACTCGGCGCGGTCGCCGAACACTACGGCCTCGACTTCCACGAGACCCTGACCGGCTTCAAGTGGATCTCGCGCGCGCCCGGCATCGCGTTCGGTTTCGAGGAGGCCCTCGGGTACCTGGTCAACCCGGACACGGTGCGCGACAAGGACGGCATCTCCGCCGCCGTCGCGTTCCTCGGTTTCGCTTCCGAGGCCCGCGGCGAAGGCCGCACGGTCGCGGATCTCCTCACCGAATTCGGTGACACGTTCGGTCACTTCGCATCCGGGCAGGTGTCGATCCGCGTCGAGGATCTGTCGATCATCAGCCGCGTGATGGCGTCTCTGCGCGCGGATGCCCCGACGTCGTTCGGCGACGATGCGGTCGGCTCCGCCGAGGACCTGCTGCAGGCACCCGCGGGCACCCCGTCCGGGGACGTGCTGCGCTACCGCCTCGCCTCCGGCTCGCGCATCGTCGTGCGTCCGAGCGGCACCGAGCCCAAGCTCAAGGTGTACCTGGACGCCCGCGCCGACTCCGCCGCAGCGTCCGCCGATCGGATCGCCACCCTGGAATCCGCCGTCCGCACCCTCCTCGCCGCCCGCAGCTGACCCCCGGGTTCTGCAGGATCCCCCGGGTTCCGCAGGACGCTTAGTAGTTGCGCAGGACGGGCTGCCCCGTCGTTTCGCGGTTCGGCTGTCGACCGGTCCTGCGCAACCGCGTGCTTCCTGCACAACCACGGGGCGCAGCCGCACCAAGCCGCCGGACTCGGGTCAAGCCGCCGGGCCCGGGCCGAGCCGCCGAAGTCGGGCGTTGCAGCGACCGCCGACCATAGACTCGGTTCGTGACCCTCGATGCACTCGTGACGCTGTCCGGAACCCATGTCCGCCTCGAGCCGTTGCGTCCGGACCACGTGTTCGAATTGCGTGAAGCGGTCGCCGAACCCCACGAAGACCTCTGGTTCACCACCGTTCCCACGCCGGTGACCCTCGCGGACGACGTCGCCGAGCGCCTGGCCAAGCGCGACGCCGGCACGATGAACCCGTTCGTCACTCGACGCCTGGACGACGGCCGGCTCGTCGGCGAGACCACGTTCTGCAACCTGGACCTCGCCAGCCCGCGCACCGAGATCGGGTACACCTGGCTCGCCCCGTCCGCGCAGCGCACGCCGATCAACACCGAGGCGAAGCTGCTGATGCTGACGTACGCGTTCGAGGAGTGCGAGGTCATCGCCGTCGAGTTCCGCTCGCACTTCCACAACCGGCGCTCCCGCGCCGCGATCGAGCGTCTCGGCGCGAAGCTCGACGGGATCCTGCGCAACCACCGCTACGGTCCGGACGGGACTCTGCGAGACACCGCGGCGTACTCGATCCTGCCGCACGAGTGGCCCACCGTTCGGCAGGGTCTGCTCGCCCGGTTGACGCGATGACCACGGTGTCGGTGACCCTCGGCGCGGACCTGCACGCACGTCCGGCGGCCGCCATCGCCGACCGTGCCCTCGCCGGACCCACCCCGGTGTCGCTCGCGACCCCCACCGGGACCATCGACGCGGCGAGCGTGCTCGCTCTCATGGCGGCGGATCTCCACGCCGGCGACGACGTGACGATCACCGCCGCCGACCCCGTCCTGTGCGACGACATCGCCGCACTCCTGCGCAGCCCGTCCTGAGCGACCGCCTTCGGAGAGCGGCGCGCGCCGTTTCGGTCCGCCGGCGCGAAGCCGAGGACCGATGCCGACTCAGCCCTCGATGACGGCGGCGAGCTGCTCCAGGAAGGAGGGGAAGTCGACGGCGCGGCGGACCAGGGTCTGCACCACGGCCGGGTCGGAGAAGACCTCGACGAACTGGTCGAACACGGTCTGGAACGCCTCACGATCGCTCTCGCTGAACGCGACCAGTGCGACGACCTGCACGCGACCGTCCCCCCACGGCACGCTGGATTCGGACACGGCGATCGCGATCGCCGTCCGCGTCGCCGTCATTCCGAGTCCGTGCGGCACCGCAAGGGTCTCGGTGAACGCCGTGGATGACGCCCGCTCGCGCCGCACCGCCGCTTCGATGTAGTCCGCATCGATCACGCCGTCCGCGATCAGCAGCGCGCCGAGGCGCCGGATCACGGTCTCCTCGTCCTCATGCGGGTCGAGCCCACGGACGAACGCCGACGGCACGAACCAGTGCCCGAGTTCGGCGCGCAGGTGGGACAGCCGCCGCCCGCGCCGGATGCGCGCCACCGCGCCCATCACGCGCTCCGCGTCGAGGTCGGTGAAGAACGGGGAGATGTGCACGACCTCGCCGGCGGAGGCGTCCTTCTCGATCGTGGTCAGCACCATGTCCGTGCCGGGCGTCTCCACCGGGTCCATGCCGGTCCGGACATCCGTGATCGTGAGAACCGAACCGAGGGTCTGCTCGATGTTCGAGCGCAGCAACTCATGCATCTCGTAGTAGCCGGGGCAGACGAGCGTCGCGGTCAGGCGGTTCTCCAACGAGCGTTCCCGCTCCCACTGTCCGCCGATGTGCATCGCGAGGTACGCCACCTCGTCATCGTGGACAGGTATGCCGAAGCGTTCATATAGGCCTGTCGCGAGCGAAACGGCGACGTCGAACAGCAGCGGATACGACGTCTTCAGCGTGCGGGTGAGCGGGTTGCGGGACCACTCCCCACCCCCGGCGCGCGAGCGCAGGTGGTGCACGTGGGCCACCAGGCGCACCAGGACGCTGTCCGCGACCCGCGGCACACCGAAGCGCGTCGTCGTGCGGTCCAGGATCTCGCGCAGCTGCGCGGTGAGCTCGGCGTCGCCGTCGATCTCCGTCTCCTCGGCGGTCCCGGCGATCGCGGCCGCACCGCGCACACGCAGCACCTCGGCCAGGAACGCGGCCTCCACGGCGGGCAGGTCGGCATCCAGTACGTCGGTCGCGGTGCGCGTCACGATCGCCGCGAGCGGGTCCGGCTCGAGGGGGGCCGCGGTCTCGACGAGGTGCCCGTCGCGACTGCGCCACACCGCGACGGCGACCGCGTGCGCGACCCCGACGAGGGCGAACTCATTGACGAGGTAGCCCGCGGACCCCAGGCGGGCGCTGAGTTCGCGGCGGACCACACGGATCTGCTCGATCGCGTTGGAGCCGAAAAGCGCCGCCACCGCCTCCTGGTCATAGCCGGTCTCATCGTCCTGCAGCAGCACGCGCAGCAGTGCGCGCCGAGCGGACTCCGAACCGGTCAGCGCCACGACCGACCCCCGCCGGCTCCAGCCGAGCTGGCGTTCGGCGGCCTGAGCGCGAACCCACCCGAGGTCGGCCTCGATCGTGGCGTCTCCGACGTAGTGGGTCGCGGCCAGGTCGTACACGTCCGCGCCCCCATCGGCGAGCACGAGGGCGCGTCCGATCGCCCGGCGTCGCTGCCGGGGGGTCTGTTCGCCGTCCTCGGATCGAAGCGCGGCGATCGCCTCCGCCCGCGCCCGATAGCCCTGTGGTCCGGACTCGATCGCGACGGAACCCGGAAGACGGTCGTTCACGGCCGCGACGTACGAGCGCACCGAGCGCGGCGTCACACCGAGTCGCTCGGCCAGTTCGGTCGCGGTGCGCCATCCGCCGTCCCGGGCGAGCAGGTCCACAAGTCGATCCTGCCTCTGTCTGGTCACCGCCACTCTCCTCGCACCGATGCTAGTCCGCTTCTGCCGCGCCGGCCCGTCGGACGACCCGAAGCGGCGCGACCCGGGGCGCAAGAGCCGGAATCATCCCGTCGGCACGGGAGCGCGGCGAGGGAGCCACACGGTCGCCGCGGCCGCGCAGATTCCGAGGATCACGAAACCGCCGAAGGCGAGGCGGAACGCCGCCGGAGCGCCGAGCGCGACCGTCGCTCCCTGCAGCAGCACGGCCGCGCTCGCCGTCCCGAACGCTCCGCCGAGCTGCTGCAGCAGTCGCGTCTGCATGGCGACCTGCGCGATGTCCGTCCGTTCGAGCGTCTCGTAGGCGTTCGAGGTGAGCGGCACCATCAGCATCCCGATGCCGAGGCCGCGCACCAGCAGGGTCGCGGCCAGCAGGATCGGCGAGGTGTCCGGCCCGGCGAACGCGAACGGCACGGTTGCGACGGCCACCACCACGAAGGCCACCATCGCCGTGTTGCGCGAGCCGAAGCGGAGCACCGTCCGCGCCACGAGGAACCGTGCCACCAGTGACCCGATGCCCTGCGGCATGAGCAGCAGGGCGGCGGTGAGAACCGACTGCCCGCGCTCGATCTGCCAGTACAGCGGCAGCAGGAAGATGCCGCCGAACATGAAGGCGCCGAGCAGGAACATCAGGCCCGCGGACGCGGCGATCCGCCGACGGGTGAGGAGGCGCACACGGATCAGCGCGCGGCCGTCGCGCCGCACCGCCCAGATCACGAACCCGACCAGCAGCACCGTCCCGAGCACGAGCGCTCCCCCGACCAACGCGGACGGCACGACGCTGTCGACGGTCTGCGTGAGACCGAACACCAGCAGCGAGACCCCCGGGACCAGCATCGCCAGCCCGGCGAGATCCAGCGGGCCGGACGACCCGCCGTCCGGCCGCCCGGGTGGCAGCACCCGCCACGCCGCGACGAACCCGATCAGACAGATCGGCACATTGATCAGGAACACCCACCGCCAGTCGGCGATCGCGAGGATCAGGCCGCCCAGCACCGGTCCGAGCACCGGCGCGATCCCGAGCGGGAGGCTGATCGAGGCCATCACCCGCGCCGTCGACCGTCCGGCCGCAGCCTGCACCGCGATGGTCTGCATCAGTGTGCTGAGCAGTCCGGCGCCGAGCCCCTGGAGGACCCGGAAGGCGATGAGACTGCCCGGGTTCCACGCCGCCGCGCACAGCGCCGACCCGACGACGAACACCCCCAGCGCGATCAGCCAGATCCGCCTGCCCCCGAGCCGGACCTCCAGCCATCCGGCCAGCGGGATCACGGCGACGAGCGCGAGCAGATACGCCGTCGACACCCACTGGATCTCATGGATCGGGCTGTGCAGATCGACCGAGAGTGAGTGCAACGCGATCGTGACGACGGTGGTGTCCAGGATCCCGGCGATTCCGCCGAACACGAGCACGGCGATGATCCGCCGGGTCTGGGGATCCAGGGCGTCATCCGCAGCACGATCGGTGGGCGACATGGATCCACTCTCGTCCTCGGACGAGAATCACGACACCCCGGCTCAGCCCTTCGTCGCCCCGGCGAGCAGACCGCGGACGAAGAACCGCTGCAGCAGGAAGAACACGATCAGCGGCACGATGATCGCCAGGAACGTGCCGGCTGAGAGCAGATACCACTGCTGGCCGTAGGTGCCGGACAGGTCGGTGAGCAGCTTCGTGATCGGCGCGTTCGCTCCGGGGGCGAAGATCGTCGCGACGAGCAGATCGTTCCACACCCAGAGGAACTGGAAGATCGCGAAGGACGCGATGGCGGGGGTGGACAGAGGAAGCACGATCCGCAGGAACATCTGCGCGTGACCGGCGCCGTCCATCGTGGCGGCCTCGATGACGTCGTTCGGGATGGCGGAGATCGAGTTGTGCAGGATGAAGATGGCCAACGGCAGCGCGAAGATGCTGTGCGAGATCCAGACCTCGGCGTAGCTCGAGGTCGCATAGCCGAGATTGAGTCCGGTGAAAACCTGCTGCCCGAAGGCGCTCACCCCGTTCGTGTAGAGGCTGAGCAGGGGCACAAGCGCCATCTGCAATGGCACCACCTGAAGCGCGAACACGAGGATGAACAGGGTGTCCCGCCCCCGGAACCGCATCCAGGTGAACGCGTAGGCCGCCAGCAACGCGAGCACGATCGGGAAGATCGTCGCCGGGATCGAGATGGTCAGCGAATTCAGGAACGACTGCCCGACGGTGATGGTGTCGTTGAAGTTCAGCGTGTCGATGTAGTTCTGCACGGTGAAGACCGGCTGCACGAACGCCGTCCACCAGCCGCTGGTGGTGATGTCCGCGGCCGGTCGGAACGACGACACGAACAGCCCGAACGTCGGGATGGTCCAGATGACGGCGATGATGATCGCCGCGATCGTCGCCCACGGACTGGTCAGCCGCCGCTTCGTGCGGTGCATGATGCCGTGGCGGGTGTCGTCAGCGGAGGACGGGGAGCGCCGGCCCTCCGGATGCGTCGCGACGGTCATGATGGCTGCTCCTGCCTCCGCATGTTGCGCGCGTTGTAGATGATGAACGGCGTCACCAGCACGAAGATCAGCACGGCCAGAGCCGCGGAGTGCCCGGACTGGGGCGGCAGGATCTGGAACTGGCGGACCATCTCGTAGCCGAGCACCGTCGTGTCGTTCTGTCCGCCCGTGGTGGCCGCGATGATGTCGTACACCTTCAGGGCGACGATCGAGATGGTCACCCAGACCACGATGAGCGTGGGCCGGATGGTCGGCACGGTCACCGACCAGAACCGCTGCCAGGCGTTCGCTCCGTCCAGTTCGGCGGCCTCGACCTGCTCCACGGGGACGCCCTTGATGGCCGCCGACAGCAGGACCATAGCGAAGCCGGCCTGGGTCCACACCAGGATGACGATGAGCAGGAGCATGTTCAGCGGATAGCTCTGCAGCCAGCTCACCGGTTGTCCGCCGAACATCACCACGAGCTGGTTCAGCAGTCCGATCTGCTGTCCCTGGGTGTAGTCGAAGAAGAACTTGAAGATGATCGAGGCGCCCACCAGGGAGATCGCCATCGGCATGAAGATGAACACCTTGAGCACCCGCTCGCCGCGGCTGCGGTCCACGAACGCCGCGTAAGCCAGGCCGATCACGGTCGCCGCGATCGGTGCCAGCACGACCCAGACGATGGTGTTCACGAACGCGACCAGGCCACTGGAGCCGCCGGAGAACACCCAGAAGAAGTTCTCCAGGCCGACGAAGTGCGTCCCGTCGTTGCTCACGAACGCGTTCACCACCGTCTGCAGCGCCGGGTACACCAGCCCGATCGCCAGCAGCAGAGCCGCGGGGGCGAGGAAGGCCAGCAGCTGCAGGATGAACCCGCCCCCGTGCCCAGAGCGGACATCCAGCAGGAAGAGTCCGCCCCCGAGCAGCACGCTGACGATGGCGATCCACCACCCTGCCGGTTGCAGTCCGAACACGAGCACGAGCACGAGGGGAACCAGCAGAGCAACCGCCAGACGGACCACGGTGTAGCCGCGACCGGGTCGTGGTGCGACATCGATGAAGAACAGCAGCAGCGCCACCACGACGGCGAACGCGATGATCACGATGGGCACCTGGAGGAGGGCGGGCAACCCGGCGAGCCACCCGAAGAACAGAGCCATCAGGAATCCTTTCGATCGCACTCCACATCGGCCCTACGCCGATCCGTGGTGCGCCCGCGGATCGGTGAGGAGGCTCATCCGGTCGGCCACGACGCCTGGATCTCCTTCTCCACGTCGCCCTGCTTCATCCCGTTGACCCAATCGACCATGCCCTTCCAGAACGCCGTCTCCACGACGTTCGGCATCGCGTCGTCCGCGCCGAAGCGGAACGTGGTGTTCGGGTCCTGCAGCACCTTGATCGCACCGGCCAGCAGCGGGTCCTTCTCACCGTCGACCTTCAGCCCGGTGTTGGCGCTGATGAAGCTCGCGCCGTTCACCCCGATCAGGCTGTTCGCCCAGTCGGCGCTGGAGAGGTACTGCATCACCTTCTGCGTCGCGGCGTTGGTGTCGAACGCGGCCGCGAAATCGCCGCCACCCACGACGGCCGTGGCGCCCGCCTTCGGGCCCGGCAGCGGGAACGCCCAGATGTCCCCGTCCGGTCCGACCACCGGCGTCTTCCCGGCGGCCGTCTTCACGGTCGCGAAGCTGGCCTCGAGGAAGGTGGCCTGGTTCGTCATCGCGCACTTGCCGTTCGCGAGCGGTGTCGCCACGTCGCCGAACGCCGTCGCGTTCATCGACGCCACGTTCCCGATCCCGGCGTTGACGTTGTCCGGGTTGGTCAGGATCTTCCCGAGTTGGGTGAAGGCGTCGTCGATGGCCGGGTCGGTGAACTTCGTCTTGCCTGCGACCCAGGCGTCGTACGTCTGCGGGCCGGCATCGGCGAGGACCATCTCGGCGAGCTGGTCCGCTCCCGGCCAGCCGGACGAGGTGCCCGAGTTGAATCCCGCGCACCAGGCCGGCTGTCCGGTCTTGGCCCGGATGGCGGAAGTCAACGTGAGCAGTTCGTCGTAGGTCGTCGGCACCTGCACGCCCCACTGCTTGAACTGCTTCGGCGAGTACCAGATGTAGCCCTTGACGGAGGCATCCAGGGGCGTGCCGTACAGCTTGCCGTTCGAGGTCACGTACTGCTGCCAGTCAGCGGAGAAGTTCTGCTTGACGTTCGCCTCCGTCGCGGAGTCCAGCTCTTTGACCTTGCCGGTCTGCACGGCACTGGCCAGCAGCCCCGGCTGCGGGAACATGGCGATGTCCGGCAGCGCGCTGCTCTGGATCTTCGTGGCGATGTTCGCGGTGAAGTCCTTGTCGCCGGTGTACTGGATCGTGATGCCCTCCTGCTTCGCCCATCCGCTCCAGGACGCCTCGAGCTCCGTGGCCTCGGTCCCGGTGTCCGCCGCGTAGATCGTCACGGTCTGACCGCCGCCGCTTCCCGCCGTGCCGCTTCCCGAGCTGCCGGCCGGACCGCATCCGGCCAGCACTGCCACACCCACCCCCAGAGTGGCCGTTGCGGTGAGAATCCTGCGCGTGGTCGAAACGTCCATGTCATCTCCTTGCGAGTTCGCGCCTGCGCAGGAGGTCGGCGTCGCGGCCCGGAATGGAGCGAGTCAGGCGGACGGCCAGGTGCGCATCCAAGGGAGCGCACCTGCAGGTTACGTCCCGAAGTGTGACAACGGACTGGGAATTGTGGACACCGCACACCGCCCGTCCGGCATCGATTTTCCGCAGGGGCGGAAAGGAACCTGGTTGTTCCCTGAGCGTGAGCCGAGCACGATGGGCGAAGGAGGTGGATCGATGAGGATCCTGATCGTGTGCGGCGCGGGAGCGTCCAGCACGTTCGTCGCGAAGCGGCTGCAGCGTGCTGCGGACGCGGCCGACGTCGATCTCAGTGCCCGTCCCGGCACCTGGGGAAGCATCTCGGCCCACGCCGACGTCGCCGACCTCGTGCTGCTCGGGCCCCACCTCGCCGACCACCTCGACGAGGTTCGCCAGAACCTCACCCCGACCCCGGTCGCACTCCTCCCCGAGGGGTGCATCCGCGATCTCACCGGACGCGACACGCTCGCGTTCGTCCTCGAGACGTCCGACCCGGACGCCTCGCCCGCCCTGGAAGGAAGATCATGACCACCATCGACCGTTCCGTCACCGTCGGCTCCTCGCACGGGTTGCACGCCCGCCCCGCGAAGCTGTTCACCCAGGCCGCCAAGGACACCGGCGTGCCCATCACGATCCGCAAGGGCGAGGGCAAGCCGGCCAACGCCGCCAGTATCCTCGCGGTGATCGCGCTCGGCGCCGAGCAGGGCGATGAGGTCACGCTGTCCACCGACGCGGACGCTCCCAACGCGGCGGAGGCCCTGGACGCGCTCGCCGCCCTGCTGGCGAGCGACATCGACGCGGAGTGACCCGATGACGACTCTCACCGGATCGGGTATCGGCCTGGGCATCGCCCAGGGCCCGGTCGCCCGTGTCTCCGATCCGCTGCCGAAGCCGGAGAACACCCCGTCCACGGCGGGCGCCGAGGCCGAGAAGGCGCGCTTCCGCACGAGCGTCGCCGTGGTCGCCCGCGAGCTCGAGGACCGAGGAGCCCGCGCGGGCGGAACCGCGCAGGACGTCCTCGAAGCCCAGGCGATGATCGCCGAGGACCCGACGCTCGCCGAGGAGGTCGACGCTCGCCTGGATGACGGCGCGACCGCCGAATGGGCCGTCGTGGATGCGTTCGCCGCGTTCCGCGAGATGCTCACCCAGGCCGGCGGGTACCTCGGTGAACGCGCCGCGGACCTGGACGACGTCGCCCAGCGGGTGCTCGCCGACCTTCGCGGGGTGGCCGCACCGGGGCTTCCGCAGCCCGGACACCCGTACGTCCTGGTCGCTCGCGATCTCGCCCCCGCCGACACGGCGCTGCTGGATCTCGATCAGGTGCTCGCCGTCGTGACCTCGGATGGCGGCCCCACCTCGCACACCGCGATCCTCGCGCGCGAGAAGGGCATCGTCGCGGTCGTCGGCGTCACCGGCGCGCGGGATCTGACCGACGGTGAGACCGTCATCGTCGACGCCGAGAACGGTGCGGTGGTCACCGACCCGACGGAAGCGGAACTCACCGCCGCGTCCGACCGTGCCGAGGCGCGCAAGGCCGCGGCGGCGGCGCCGCTGAAGCCGGGTGCCCTCGCCGACGGCACCGCGGTGATGCTGCTGGCGAACCTCGGCTCTCCGGACGGTGCGGCCGGTGCGGTGGAGCTCGGCGCGGAGGGTGTGGGCCTGTTCCGCACCGAGTTCCTGTTCCTGTCCGCCGACGAGGCTCCGACGGTCGAAGACCAACAGGCCGCGTACACGAAGCTGCTGCAGGCGTTCCCCGGTCAGAAGGTCGTCGTCCGAGCGTTGGACGCCGGAGCGGACAAGCCGCTGAAGTTCCTGAACGACGACGACGAGGACAACCCCGCCCTCGGCATGCGCGGCATCCGCATCCTGCGCGAGCGCGAGCAGATCCTGCGCGATCAGCTCACCGCTCTCGCGAACGCGGACGCGGCCACCGACGCGGACCTGTGGGTCATGGCGCCGATGGTGGCCACCGTGGATGAGACCCGGTACTTCACCGACCTCGCCCACGAGCTCGGCATCCGCACGGCCGGGGTGATGGTCGAAGTCCCCTCCGCCGCGCTCATCGCCGATCGGATCCTGGCGCACACCGAGTTCGCCTCGATCGGCACGAACGACCTCACGCAGTACACGATGGCGGCGGATCGCCTGCTCGGATCCGTCGCCGCCCTGCAGAGTCCGTGGCACCCCGCGGTGCTGCAGCTCGTGCGCTCCGTCGGCACCGCCGGTGCCGACGCCGGCAAACCGGTCGGCATCTGCGGCGAAGCGGCCGCGGACCCGCTGCTGGCCGTCGTGCTGGTCGGCCTCGGGGCGACCAGCTTGTCCATGGCGCCGGCGGCCCTCGCCGACGTCCGCCTGTCCCTGTCCCAGTACACGCTCGAGGACGCCCAGCGCATCGCTCGAGCAGCCCTCGCCGCGGACGACGCGGCATCAGCCCGAACCGCGGCGCGTGACGCCGCGGAGAAGAAGGAGAAGGAAGCATGACATCGGCGTCCGCAACGAGCTCCGCCAGCACTGGCGGAGCGAAGAAGGCGCAGGTCGCAGTCCAGCGATTCGGCACCTTCCTGTCCGGCATGATCATGCCCAACATCGCCGCGTTCATCGCGTGGGGCCTGATCACGACTCTGTTCATCGCAACCGGATGGTTGGGGTGGTGGCACCCCGTCGCAGACATGCTCGGCGGCTTCGGCAACGCCGACCAGATCGGCTGGAGCCACGCTCTGACCACCCTGGCCGTCGGCGACGACGGCAAGACGTTCCCGCAGTACGTCGGTCTGGTCGGCTCCATGCTGACCTACCTGCTGCCGCTGCTGATCGCGAACACCGGCGGCCGCATGGTCTACGGTGAGCGCGGTGGCGTGGTCGCGACGATCGCCACCATGGGTGTCATCGTCGGCACGACGATCCCGATGTTCCTCGGCGCGATGGTGATGGGCCCGCTCGCGGCGTGGATCACCAAGCAGATGGACAAGCTGTGGGAGGGCAAGCTCAAGCCCGGCTTCGAGATGCTGGTGAACAACTTCTCCGCCGGAATCCTCGGCCTGATCCTGGCCGTGCTGGGCTTCTTCGCGTTCGGTCCGGTCTTCACCGCGGTCAGCGACTTCCTCGGCATGATCGTCGGTTGGCTGGTCAGCGCCGGCCTGCTGCCGCTGCTGTCGATCATCGTGGAGCCCGCGAAGATCCTCTTCTTGAACAATGCGATCAACCACGGCGTCTTCACGCCTCTCGGCATCCAGCAGGCCGCGGACACGGGCAAGTCGATCCTCTTCCTCATCGAGGCGAACCCCGGCCCGGGTGTCGGCGTGCTGCTGGCCTTCTCGTTCTTCGGCGTCGGCATGGCCAAGGCCTCCGCTCCGGGCGCGATCATCATCCAGTTCCTCGGTGGTATCCACGAGATCTACTTCCCGTACGTGCTGATGAAGCCGATCCTGCTGATCTCGGTCATCGCCGGCGGCGCCACCGGTGTCGCGACGAACGCTCTGCTCGGCGGTGGTCTGGCCTTCCCGGCCGCCCCGGGATCGATCATCGCGGTGGCCCTCTCGGCCGCCCCGGCGGGCATCCCGAACCTCCTGGTCGTCCTGCTCTCGGTCGTCCTGGCTGCGGCGGTCTCGTTCCTGCTGTCGATGGTGTTCCTGCTCCGCAGTCGCAAGCGCGACCTCGCCACGGAGGGCGCCGGCGACCTGTCCGCCGCGATCGCGCAGACCGAGGCGAACAAGGGCAAGAAGTCCTCGGTGCTCGGCGGCCTCGGCGAGGCCGGTGCGGCGACGGCCGGTGCCGCCGCCGCCACGGCCACGGCGGATCACCCGCTCGAGAACATCGTGTTCGCGTGCGATGCCGGCATGGGCTCCTCCGCGATGGGCGCCAGCGTCCTGCGCAACAAGTTCAAGAAGGCGGGTGTCGGCGGTGTCACCGTCACGAACAAGGCCATCGCGAACCTGGACGGCACGGAGGACCTCGTCATCACGCAGAACCAGCTCACCCAGCGGGCCACGGAGAAGAACCCGAACGCGATGCACGTGTCGGTGGACAACTTCATGAACTCGCCGAAGTACGACGAGGTCGTGGACCTCGTCCGCAAGCAGCAGGAGGATGGAGCCTGACGGCTCCCGGGGCGGCGTCGGACATCCGGCGCCGCCCCGCCTTCATTCCGCGTCAGTGAAAGGACAGAACATGTCAGAGAACATCCTGCGGTCCGGATCGGTCCGCATCCACTCCGGAAGCGTCTCGCAGCACGAGGCGATGAAAGAGGCCGCGGACATCCTCGTCGCGGCCGGATCCGTCACGGACGGCTACTACGACGCCATGCTGCAGCGCGAGGCGACCGTGTCCACCTACATGGGCAATGAGCTCGCGATCCCCCACGGCACCAACGAGACAAAGGACGAGATCCTGAACTCGGGGCTGTCCCTGGTCCGCTACGACGGCGGCGTGGACTGGGACGGCGAGCCGGTCTCATTCGTGGTCGGCATCGCCGGCAAGGGGGACGAGCACCTGGAGATCCTCAGCCGCATCGCCCTGCTGTTCTCGGACGAGGACGACCTCGCCCGCCTCAAGGCCGCGGCCACTGCCGATGACCTGTACGCGCTGGTCGAGTCGGTGAACGAGGAATGAAGGCCGTCCACTTCGGCGCCGGAAACATCGGCCGCGGCTTCGTCGGCCTGCTGCTGCACGAGGGCGGGTATGAGCTCGTCTTCAGCGACGTCGCCGCCCCGCTGGTCGATGCGATCAACGCCGCCGATCGGTACACCGTCCACGAGGCCGGCCCCGGTGGCGTCGACCACGTCGTCACCGGATTCCGCGCCGTCAACAGCGCGACGGACCCGGAGCGACTGACCGAGGAGATCGCCACGGCGGACGTGGTCACCACGGCCGTCGGACCGACCGTGCTGCGTTTCGTCGCGGACAACATCCTGGCCGGCATCCGCGCCCGCGAGGCGGGACGCCCGCCCCTCCAGGTGATGGCCTGCGAGAACGCCATCGACGCGACCGACACCCTGCGTGCGGAGATCGTGACGAAGGCGGGCCCGGAGTGGGAGCACCTCGCGAACCGCGCGGTGTTCGCCAACACCGCCGTGGACCGCATCGTCCCGGCCCAGCCGCCGGGCGAGGGCATCGACGTGACCGTCGAGCCGTTCTTCGAGTGGGCGATCGAACAGGAGCCGTTCCAGGGCGAGCCGCCGCACATCCCCGGCGCGCACTTCGTGGACGACCTCGCGCCGTACATCGAGCGGAAGCTGTTCACGGTGAACACCGGTCACGCGGCCACCGCATACCTCGGTGCACGCGCCGGGGCGACCACGATCGCCGAGGCGCTGGCGCTGCCGGAGGTGGAGTCCGTGGTCCGCGAAGCCCTCGAAGAGACCAGCGCACTCCTGCATTCCGTGCACGGATTGTCGGAAGAGGACCTGGCCTCCTACCGTGCCACGATCCTGGACCGGTTCCGCAACCCGGAGCTGCCGGACACGGTGTGGCGCGTCGGACGTCAACCCCTGCGCAAGCTGTCCCGCCACGAGCGGTTCGTCGGCCCCGCCGCCGCCTCCGCGGAGCGGGGTCTGCCGACCACCGCCCTCGTTTCGGCGATGGCGGCCGCCCTGGAATTCACGGACGTCGACGACGAGCAGTCCCGGGAACTGCAGGCCCGCCTGGCCGGCACCGAGGAGCCGGAGGACCTCGCAGCGGACGTCACGGGCCTCGCGCCCGAGGACGCCCTGTTCCCCGCCGTCCGCGCGATCTTCGAGGCTCGCACAGCCGCCGTGCGCTGAGACGCATCCCGTACGCCGACCGCGTCCGGACCCTGCCACAGGACGGCGGGATCCGGGCGCGGTTCGCATTTCGCCCGGAGCGGTCACCGGAATAATCGACAGCGTGACCCTCGCCCTCGCCACCCTCGCCACGTTCGTGGCAGCCGTCATTCAGCGCATCACGGGGCTGGGATTCGTGCTCGTCCTTCTCGGGCCGCTCGTGCTGCTGTACGGCGCCGGAGCGGGTGTCACCCTGGCCGTGCTGCTGTCGCTCGTCGCGTCCGGGTCAGCGGTTCCGCTCGTCTGGCGTGAGGTCGACTGGCGGCACGCGCTCTGGCTCATCGTGCCCGGGCTCCTCGCCGCTCCGCTCGGGGCGTGGGTGGTCGCCCGGCTGCCGGAACCCGCCCTGCTGCTGATGATCGCGGCGATGGCCTTCTTCGCCCTCGTCGCCGGCTGGATCCCTGCTCTCGCGCGGGGTCTGCGCGGTCGCGGCGGTGCTGTGGCGGCCGGTGCCACCGCCGGGTTCATGCACGTGGCCAGCGGACTGTCCGGCCCCGCTCTGGCCGCGCACGCCGTCGGCGACCGGTGGCCGCAACGATCCTTCGCCGCGAGCGCGCAGGTGATCTTCGTGGCGTTCAGCGCCGTGTCCGTCGCCCTGCGCGGGCTGCCCACCCTGCCGATGGCCGACGTCGTCACCGGCATGGTCGTCACCGTGGCGGGCATCGTGGTCGGGTCGCTGCTGATGCGCTGGGTCCGCCCCGTCTGGGCTCGCCGCGCTATGCTCGCCATCGCCTGGATCGGGGCGTTCGTGGTCCTGATCCGGGGCATCATCGCGCTGCTGCCCTGACCCACGGGCGACCCGGCACCCCACGGCCGGTCCCGGCGCACGACGACGTGCGAGGAGACACATGCACCCCCACACCTACGCCATCATCGGCGCCGGCCCCTCCGGCCTCGCCGCCGCGCGCGCCCTCGATGTCGCGGGCATCCCGTTCGTCGGCTACGAAGCCTCCACCGGAGTCGGCGGCCTCTGGGACATCGAGAACCCTCGCTCGACGATGTACGAATCGGCGCACCTGATCTCCTCGCGCACCACGACCGAGTTCACCGAGTTCCCGATGCGCTCACGCGCCGACTATCCCGGCCACGCCGTGATGAAGGAGTACTTCGGCCAGTACGCGGACGCGTTCGGCCTGACCGAACACTTCCGCTTCAACACGCGCGTGACCGACGTCGTCCGGGACGGTGCGGTCTGGTCGGTCACCGCCGGCGGTCCGGACGGCGAGCGGACGGACACCTACGCCGGCGTGATCCTCGCCAACGGCACCCTCGCCGAGCCGAACGTGCCGACGTTCCCCGGCTCATTCGATGGCGAGATCATGCACACGAGCGCGTACAAGTCGGCTCGGCAGCTCGAGGGCAAGCGGGTGCTCATCATCGGGGCGGGCAACTCCGGCTGCGACATCGCGGTCGATGCGGTGCACCACGCCGCGTCCGTCGACATGAGCGTGCGACGCGGGTACTACTTCGTGCCGCGCTACCTCCTCGGCAAGCCCTCGGACACCCTCAACCAGGGCAAGCCGCTGCCGGCGCCGATCAAGCAGTTCATCGACTCCCGTGTCCTGAAGCTGTTCACCGGCGATCCGGTGCGCTTCGGCTTCCCGAAGCCGGACTACAAGATCTACGAGTCCCACCCCATCGTCAACACCATGGTGCTGAACCACCTCGGGCAGGGCGATCTGGACGTGCGCGCCGACGTCGACCGGTTCGACGGGAACACCGTGCACTTCCGGGACGGGTCGTCCGGTGACTACGACCTGATCCTGCTCGCCACGGGCTACACGCTGGACTACCCGATGGTGGACCGCGCCGAGCTGAATTGGACCGGGGCCGCACCCAGCCTGTTCCTGAACATCTTCCCGCCCACGTTCACCGGACTGTACGTGATGGGCATGATCGAGGCGTCCGGGATCGGCTGGCAGGGCCGGTACGAGCAGGCGGCGCTCATCGCCGCGTACCTGCGCGCTCTGGACCGCTCCCCCGCACAGGCGGCGGCGTTCCGCGATCGGGTGCGCGATGAGCCGTGGCCCGACCTCACCGGCGGCTACAAGTACCTCGGGCTCGACCGGATGTCGTACTACGTCAACAAGGACGCCTACCGCGGTGCGGTCCGCGCCGCCACCGAGGCCCTCGTCGCGCCGGCGAAGGTCCGCGCATGACCGGCGATCAGATCGACGCGATCTCGATCACCCCCGGCTCCCTCGTGGCGCTGAACATCGTCCTCGGCCTGATCATGTTCGGCATCGCGCTGGATGTCGCGCCGCGCGACTTCCGGGTCGTGGTGCGCCACCCGAAGCCGTTCATCATCGCGATCCTGGCCCAGGTGCTGATCCTGCCGCTGGTCACGTTCGGGCTGACGTTCGTGCTCCCGGTGACCCCATCCATGGCGCTCGGCATGATCCTCGTCGCCTGCTGCCCGCCCGGCAACATCTCCCAGGTCCTGACGCACCGCTCCGGCGGCAACGTGGCGCTGTCCGTGTCCATGACCGCCGTCGGCAATCTGCTCTACATCTTCGTGATGCCCCTGTCGATCGCGTTCTGGGGCGCGCTCAATCCGGCCACGCGGGAGATCCTGCACGCGGTCACCCTGAACCCCTGGCAGATGCTGCTGGAGATCCTGCTGATCGTCGGCCTGCCGTTCGCGCTCGGCCTGCTGATCCGGGCGCGGTTCGCCCGGTTCGCGGCGAAGATGCAGCCGATCGTGAAGTGGTTCTCCCTCCTCGCCCTGGTCGCGTTCATCGCCGTCGCCCTGATCGGCAACTGGGCGGTCTTCGTCTCCGTCCTCGGCCTCATCGTGATCGTGGTGACGCTGCATGACGCGTTCGCCCTGGCGGTCGGCTACGGCACGGCCGTGGTCGGACGCCTCGGCACCCGCGAACGCAAGGCGATGACGTTCGAGGTCGGCATCCGCAACGCGGGCCTCGGCCTGGGGCTGGTGTTCACGTTCTTCGGCGGCCTCGGCGGTATGGCGATCGTCGCCGGCTGGTGGGGCATCTGGGACATCATCGCGGGACTCATCCTCGCCTCGCTCTGGGCGCTGCACACGCGCCGTCGGACGGGGTCCGCGCAGGGCGATCCGACCGGCCGCGGTCCGGTGCTGGCTGCCGAGGCTGCAGCGTGACCCGGGTGCTCGTCACCGGGGGCGCGGGGTTCCTCGGTTCGCACGTGGTGACGGCACTGGCCGGGCACCCGTCCGTCGACATCGTGGTGGCGGCGGACCTGCGTCCGCCCACCGTTCCGCGGGACGGCGTGCTCGAGGCCCGATGCGACGTCACCGAGCCGGGCGCCCTGGAGCCACTGCTGCGCGAGCACGACATCGACACGGTGGTTCACCTCGCCGCGATCGTGAACCCCGGAGTCGACGAGGACCTCGAGTACCGCGTCGACGTCACCGGGTCACGCAACGTGTTCGACGCCTGCGTGGCGGCCGGGGTGCGTCGCGTGGTGGTGTCCTCGTCCGGTGCGGCTTACGGCTATCACCCGGACAATCCGGCCTGGATCACCGAGTCCGACCCGGTCCGTGGCAATGACGAGTTCTCCTACTCCCGGCACAAGCGCCTGGTCGAGGGGATGCTCGCGGAGCTGCGCGTGTCGCATCCCGAGCTCGAACAGGTGATCTTCCGCATCGGCACGATCCTCGGCCCGACCGTCCACAACCAGATCACGGCGCTGTGGGACGGCCCGCGGATCCTCCGCATCGCGGGGTCCGACTCCCCCTTCGTCTTCGTCTGGGTCACGGACGTCGCGGCCGCCATGGTCCGCGCGGCCACCGACGGCCCCGCCGGCATCTACAACGTCGCCGGCGACGGCGCCCTGACCGTGACGGAGATCGCCGGACGCCTGGGTAAGAAGCTGCTCACCGTCCCCGCCGGCACGCTCGCCCTCGGTCTGCGTGTGGCGCACGCGCTGCGTCTCACTCCGCACGGCCCCGCACACGTCGGGTTCCTCCGCTACCGCCCGGTGCTCGCGAACGCGTCGCTGAAGCACGACTTCGGTTTCACCCCCACGCGCACGTCGGCCGAGGCATTCGAGGAGTACCTGGCCACCCATCCCGACGTCGCCCACTCCTGACTCATCGCTCCCACCTCCGGCACTTCCGGCGCCCCCGAAGTGGCGCTACCGAGAGCAAGCCCCACGACGCTCCCGCTTTCGACACTTCCGTGCGCGTGGAGGTGTCGTTCCTGGGAGCGTCCGGACGAGGCTCGGGGAGCGAGCGCAGGCGAGTCTCCGCCGTCGCTCTCGACTCCGGCAAAAGAACCTCGCTCGACATGTCGTGAGTGAGAGCAAAGGAGGCCGTCGCGAATTCGCGACGGCCTCCGTTCTGCTGCTGTGTCAGTCCTCGGCGGACCAGGACGCGCGGCGCGAGGTGCGCGGGCGCGGGGCCGGAGACGAGGTGCTGTGCACCGGACGGGAGCCGGCCTCGCGAGCGGGCGCGGCCTGGCCGTTGCGACGGCCGCCGTTGCGCGACTGTCCGGAACGCTGCTGCTCACCCGAACGACGCTGCTCACCGGAGCGAGCCACATCCGTGCTCTGACCGGCGCCACCACGGCCACCGCGGCGACGGTTGCGGCCGCCGCCGGCACCATCGGAGGCGGACTTGCCCTCACTCGAACGCTGACCGCCCGAACGCTGACCCTGCTTGGGGGCACCGCCGGCACGGGCCTCCCGCTTGCGGCGGGCGTTCGCGCCCTGCGAGGTTCCGGCGGGCGTCTCGGCGGGCTTGTTGCCCGCACCCGGCGCACCCGCGGACGGTGCGACGTAGGGCGCGATCTCGCCGACGAGCTCCGCCACGGCGGGGCTGTCCGCGGTCACGGTCTGCGGCGTGACGGAGATCTTCGCCTTGCGCAGCAGGTCCGCGGTCTCGCGACGCTGCTCCGGCAGCACGATCGTCGCGACGTCGCCCTCGTTGCCGGCACGCGCGGTGCGACCGGAACGGTGCAGATACGCCTTGTGCTCGGCCGGCGGATCGACGTGCACGACGAGCTCGACATCGTCCACGTGCACGCCGCGCGCGGCGACGTCCGTCGCGACGAGCACCCGGACATCGCCCGAGGAGAACGCGGCGAGGTTGCGATCGCGCGCGTTCTGGGAGAGGTTGCCGTGCAGGTCCACGGCCGGAATGCCGGCGGCGGTGAGCTGCTTGGCCAGCTTCTTGGCCTGGTGCTTGGTGCGCATGAACAGCACGCGACGTCCGGTGCCCGACGCGAGCTTGCGCACCAGCGCGGTCTTGTCCTCGGCGGCGGCGACGTGGAAGACGTGGTGCGTCATCGCGGCGACCGGCGAGTTCGCCTCGTCCACGGAGTGGCGCACCGGGTCATGCAGGAAGCGGTTGACGAGCTTGTCAACGCCGTTGTCCAGCGTCGCGGAGAACAGCATGCGCTGCGCGTCGCGGCGGGTGGCGTTGAGGATCCGAGTGACGACCGGCAGGAAGCCGAGGTCGGCCATGTGGTCGGCCTCGTCGAGGACGGTGATGTCAACGTCCGCCATCGAGGCGACGCCCTGCTTCATCAGGTCGTCCAAGCGCCCGGGGCACGCGATGACGATGTCGACACCGGCGCGCAGGGCGTTCTCCTGCGGCTTCTGTGAGACGCCGCCGAAGATCGTGGTGACCTTCAGGCCCACCGCGTCGGCGAGCGGCGTGACGACGGCCGCGATCTGGGTGGCGAGCTCGCGCGTCGGCGCCAGGACGAGACCGAGCGGACGGCGGCCCTTCGGCAACGATCCGGCACGCTTCTCAGCCACACGGGCCACGAGTGGGATGGCGAACGCCAGGGTCTTGCCGGAGCCGGTGCGGCCGCGGCCGAGAACGTCACGGCCCTGGAGGGTCGACGGGAGCGTCGCGGCCTGGATCGGGAACGGGGACGTGCGGTCGGCGCGCGCGAGCACGGCGATGAGGGGTGCGGGGACGCCGAGATCGGCGAACGAGGGCACGGTGGACTGCGCGGTGGCAGCGGTCATGAGACAACTTTCGAGAGTTCCGAGGCGCGGGGCATCAGGAAGATCGGGACGGGAAGACGGTCGTCATCCGGTCGTCGCGCCGGGCGAAGGAGTAGGCCGGTAGACAATGCCGGCGTCGCACCCGCGACGATGCACGCTCTCGCGCGCGTGTCCATTCTACCGCGTACCGCCTGTGTGCCTCCGCAGGCTCCCTGCCACGCTCCGGATGCGCTGCCGCACGCTCTCCCTTTCCGCACTTCCCGCTCGCAAACCTGCCGCGGCTCAGAGCATCCCGACGTCGCTCCCGACTTCGGCAACTCGAGCCGGGCCGTCTCAGGTGGTCAGCGCAACACCTCGTTTGAGGAGGTTGCTGTGGAGTGGGGTGTGTGGTCGGTGGCTTTGTCTCGATTGGCGCGTGGCGCATCGACGATCGAGGCGGCGGAGGGTCTCGGGGTATCGCGCTACGGGGTGTCGTTGTGGGCCAGACTCGCGGGCATGGAGTTGGTCAGGGGACGCGGTGGTGGTGTTCGAGGACCTCGTGTGGACGCGGAGCGCGTCGCGCCGCCGGTGGGGCGTTCGTATCGGCGATTGACGCTCGCTGATCGTGCCTTCGTGCAGGCCGCGCGGGGGCTGAGACCACCGGTGTCGATTCGGAAGATCGCGGGCGAGCTGGGGGTGGCGCCCTCGACGATCTCGCGAGAGTTGCGCGCTCACCGTGTGAAATTCCATGCCGGTCAGTGGCGGTATCACGCGGAAGCCGCTCATCAGGTCGCGCTGCGAGACCGGGAACGAGTCCGACCCCGACGGCTGGACGATCCCGTGCTCCGAGACGCGGTCGTGGCACGCTTGAACGACAAGCTCTCTCCGCAGCAGGTCGCGGCCGAGCTGAAGACGCAGTTCCCCGACAGGCCGGAGATGCACGTGTCTCACGAAACGATCTACCAAGCCCTCTACGTTCAGGGCTACGGGACGTTGCGGCATGAGCTCACCGTTGCCAAGGCCCTTCGTTCCGGACGCGCCGGCAGGAAACCGCAATCCAAGCTTCCCCGTCGCGACAGCCGGCCGTGGCTCGACGGAGCACGGATCAGTGAACGGCCCGCGGAGGCCGCTGATCGGGCCGTTCCGGGGCACTGGGAAGGGGATCTCGTCGTCGGGCCGAACAACTCTGGCATCATCACCCTGATCGAGCGACGCTCCCGCTACGTCATGCTCGGCCGGCTCCCCGGCAGCCACGATTCCACGACCGTGATCGATGTTCTGCAACAGATGATCGAACGCCTCCCGGAGACGTTGTTCGCCTCGATCACGTGGGACCAAGGCACCGAAATGGCCCGCCACGCAGACTTCACCATCGCGACGGGATGCCCCGTATTCTTCGCCGACCCGCACTCGCCCTGGCAACGCCCCACCAACGAGAACGTCAACGGCTTGATCCGCGACTTCTACCCCAAAGGCACCGACTTCAACCACGTCACCGACGCCGATCTCACCGAAGCAGAACGCCTCCTCAACCGCCGCCCCCGACACATCCTGGACTGGCGCAAACCCCGCGAAGTACTCTTCGAGAACATCACCGGTGTTGCACTAGCCGCTTGAGACCGCCCCGTCCAGAACTGTCGGCAGTGGGAGCATCCGCTTTGGGAGCAACGGCAGCGCGGCGAACGTCAGGCGGTGTCTCCGGGGCGCCATCCCGCGGCCCAGAGCGCGCGGGACACGCGCGCCACGACGCCTGGACCGTCGCCGGTGAGGTGATGATTCAGCACCCGAACCAGGACCCACCCCGCATCGCGGATGTCATCCCACCGGTCCGCATCCCGTTGGAACTGAGCTGCATCGTCGGCATGCTGCCGGCCGTCGAACTCGACGCCGACGCGCCACCGCGGAAAGGCGAGGTCAAGGCGAGCGATGAAGGTCCCGTGCGCGTCGAACACATCCGGATTCAACTCGGGTTCCGGAAGACCGGCCCGGCAAAGGAGCAGACGCAGGTCGGTCTCCTTGGGTGACTCGGCCCCGTCTCGCACCTCGGCGAGCAACGGACGGAACCGCCCGCGGTGACTGGCGCTGAGTTCCACCGCGAGATCATCGAGCGTCACCAGCCGCCGCGAGCGATGGATCAGATGATCGGCGGCCGCGATCATCGCGTCGCCACTCCACAATCCGCAGGACTGCGCCCAGGCCCGGGCGGGCTGCTCCACGGGCAGAGCGCCGTCGTGCGGCAGCCCGCTCTCCCGGGGCCGCAGCCGGTGGCCGATCACGCCGCGGGTGCGGGGCGGCTGGGCGGGCATCATCGCGGCGACGTGCAGAACCTCGGTGGCCCCGGGCGGCGACGGCGCACCCCAGAGTCGGAGCGCGGTGGTGTGGCTGAAGAACTGCCCGGGCAACAACCGGGGCACATAGCGGCGGCACAGGGCCTCCGTCCGTTCCCGCTCACCGTCCGGAAGCTCCGCGTCGGCCCACTGTCTGACGCCACGGTACGGCCGCGCGAACCGCGGCCCGCGCAAGGACCCGGGCGGGATCCCGGCGACGCTCCCCTCCGCGAGCGAGAACGCCTCGTGGCCGAACGGACTGGAACGAATCGTCATCCCCTGACAGTGCTCCGCAGCGAGCCCTGCCAGACGTGCGCGCGGCGCATCCGGAGCACCCGACACGCGCCCCGTCCTGGGGAGGACCCGCGCCATCGCTCTCAATCGCGACAGTTCCCAGCGCCCGGAAGTGTCGCAGGAGTGAGCGACAGCGGGGATGCTCCCGATCGCGGCAGCTCCACTCGCGCGAAAGTGTCACGAGTGGGAGCGACCCGGGGTGGGGTCGCAGCGGGTCAGACGTCGAAGCCTTCGCCGATGATCTCGATGAGCTCCTCGCGCTCCTCGACGGAGAGGAAGGCGGCCGCGGCGGCGTTGAGCTGGAAGGCCTCGATGTCCTCGAGGTCGTAGCCGAACGCCTCGACCAGCAGAGCCAGCTCACGCGTCAGCGAGGTACGGCTCATCGTCCGATTGTCGGTGTTCACGGTCACCGCGAAGCCGAGCTGGTAGAGCAGGTCGAACGGGTGGTCGGCGATCTGGTCGCCCCACTCCGCGATCGCACCGGTCTGCACGTTCGAGGACGGCGACAGCTCCAGCGGGATCTCCCGGTCCCGGACCCAGCGGGCCACGTCACCGAACTGGACGCGCACCTCCTCGGCGTCCCGGTCCACGATGGTGAGGTCCTCGGCCAGGCGCACGCCGTGGCCGAGGCGCATGGCACGGCCGTCCACGAGTGCGCTGCGGATGGACTCGACGCCGTCCCCCTCGCCGGCGTGCACCGTGGTGGGGAAGAAGTTTTCCGCGAGGTAGTCGAACGCCTCGCGGTGGCCGGACGCGGGATACCCGGCCTCCGGACCGGCGATGTCGAACCCGACCACGCCCTCGCCGCGGTTCGCGACCGCGAGCCGAGCGACGCTCACCGCGTCGTCCTGGTTGCGCATGGCGGACAGCAGCTGGTTCACCCGGATGTCGTGACCCCGCGCCGACGCGGCGTCCTCCCCCGCTTCGAGCCCCTCGCGCACGGCGTCCACCGCGTCCTCGAGGGAGAGGCCACCGGCGACGTGCAGCTGCGGGGCCCAGCGGACCTCGCCGTACACGACGCCGTCCGCGGCCAGGTCCTCGACGTACTCCCGCGCCACCCGGACCAGCGCCTCGCGCGTCTGCGTGACGTCGGTGGTGAGGCGGAAGACCTCGAGGTAGGACTCCAGCGAGCCACCGGAGGTCTGCTGCAGCATCCACGCGACGAGCCCATCGGCGTCGGCGGCGGGTGCGTCGACGCCCGCATCCCGCGCCAGCTCGATGATCGTGGCCGGACGGATCGCACCGTCGAGGTGGTCGTGCAACGACACCTTCGGCAGGGAGCGCAGGGAGACGCCGTCGATGCTGACGTCGCCGGAGGCATCGATGGTCATGCCGGGTCCTTCCGGAGCAGTGAGAGGGGGTCAGCCGCAGACTACGCGGTGATTCGCTCGCGCACGAGGGGGTGCGTTTCGGGCGCGTCGTCGGCGATCTCCCACGCGCCCTCGACGGCCTCCAGCGCACGCTCGAAGCGCGCCGCGTCGTCCGCGAGCAGCGTGAACAACGGAGCACCGGCCTCGATGCGGTCCCCCGGCTTGGCGTGCAGGTCGATGCCCGCGGCGTGCACGACGGCGTCGGTGGCCCGAGCGCGTCCGGCTCCCAGGCGCCACGCGCCGATGCCGAACGGCAGGGCCTCCATGCGGGTGACGTACCCGGACCGCGATGCGGTCACGGTGTGGGTCTCGCGCGCCTCGGGAAGCGCACCGTCCGGATCTCCACCCTGAGCGGCGATCATGCCGCGCCAGGAATCCATCGCGCGACCGTCGGCCAGTGCGGCCTCCACGTCGGCGTCCGGACGACCGGCGAGCGTCAGCATCTCGCGGGCGAGCGCCACCGTCAGTTCCACGACGTCGGCGGGTCCGCCGCCGGCGAGCACCTCGACGGACTCACGGACCTCGTTCGCGTTGCCGATGGTCAGCCCCAGCGGGGTGCCCATGTCGGTCAGCAGCGCGGTGGTGTGCACGCCCGAGTCGGTACCGAGCTGGACCATCGTCCGCGCGAGCTCCCGCGCCTTGTCGATGTCCTGCATGAACGCACCGGAACCGAACTTCACGTCCAGAACGAGCGCGTCCGTACCCTCGGCGATCTTCTTGGACATGATGCTCGAGGAGATCAGCGGGATGGCCTGGACCGTGCCGGTCACGTCCCGCAGGGCGTAGAGCTTCTTGTCCGCAGGGGCGAGACCGGAACCGGCGGCGCAGATCACCGCGCCGACCTCGGAACGCATCTGCTCGAACATCTCCTCGTTGCTCAGCGACGCGCGCCAGCCGGGGATGGATTCGAGCTTGTCCAGCGTGCCGCCGGTGTGGCCGAGACCACGGCCGGACAGCTGCGGCACGGCGACCCCGAAGCACGCCACCAGCGGTGCCAGCGGCAGGGTGATCTTGTCCCCGACGCCGCCGGTGGAGTGCTTGTCCACGGTCGGCTTGCCGAGGCCGTCGAAGCTCATCCGCTCGCCGGACGCGATCATCGCGTCGGTCATGACACGGATCTCTTCCCGGCTCATGCCGTTCAGCAGGATCGCCATGGCGAAGGAGGACATCTGCGCGTCCGAGACGTAGCCGCGGGTGAAGGCGTCCACCATCCAGCGCAGGGCGTCATCCGGAACCGGGTGCTTGTCGCGCTTGGCGCTGATCACGTCGACGGCGTCGAACGGCTCAACGCTCATCGCGCGGCCTCCTCGAGGTTGCGGGGACCGAACGCGTCCGGCAGCACCTCATCGATCGTGCGGATCCCGGACACCGTCTCCAGCAGCATGCCGTCGATGGCGTGCTCGAACAGCAGCTGGCGACAGCGACCGCACGGCATCAGGGTCTGGCCGTCGCCATCCACGCACACGAACGCGACGAGCTTGCCGCCGCCGGACAGGTGCAGGGCCGAAACCAGCCCGCACTCGGCGCACAGCGTCACACCGTAGGAGGCGTTCTCCACGTTGCAGCCGGACACGATGCGTCCGTCGCTGACCAGAGCGGCGGCACCGACCCGGTAGTGCGAGTACGGCACGTAGGCCTTGCCCATCGCCTCGGTGGCTGCGGTGCGCAGCTCATCCCAATCGATGTCCATGGTGAGTTCCTCCTCGGCGGCTCGTGGCCGCGCTCGAATGTCAGGACTTGATGTAGGGCTTGCCGGATGCGGCCGGCCCCTGGATGCGACCGACGAAACCGGCGACCGCGATCAGCGTGACGATGTACGGCAGCATCAGCAGGAACTCCTTCGGCACCGGCGAGCTGAGCGCCGTGAAGGTGTTCTGCAGGTTCTGCGCGAAGCCGAACAGCAGCGCCGCGAACGTCGCGCGCACCGGGTCCCAGCGGCCGAAGATGACGGCGGCGAGGGCGATGAAGCCGAGGCCGTTGGTCATGTTCTGGGTGAACGTCGGCACGGACGCGAGCGTGAAGTACGCGCCACCGATGCCGGCCAGCGCACCCGCCAGCAGCACGTTCCAGAACCGGGTCGGGTTGACCTTGATGCCGACCGTGTCGGCGGCCTTCGGATACTCACCCACGGCCCGCACGCGCAGACCCCAGCGAGTGCGGTACAGGCTGAAGGCGACCAGCGGCACGACGATGTACATCAGGTACACGATGAAGGGCTGGTTGAACAGGATCGGCCCGATGATCGGGATGTCACCCAGCAGCGGGATCTTGATGCTCTCGAACGACACCGGCGAGTTCAGCGCCGCCGTGTTCGGGACCAGGACGATCTGGTACAGGAAGCTCGTCAGACCCAGCACCAGGACGTTCAGCACGACACCGATGATCACCTGCTCGACGAGGTACTTGATCGCGAAGGCGGCCAGGACGAAGGCGACCAGAACACCGCCGATCATGGCACCGATGAGCCCGACGTAGGGGTTCTTGGTGATGGTCGAGGCGATCGCGGCGGAGAACGCGCCGAGCAGGAACTGCGCCTCGATGGCGACGTTGACGACGCCGACGCGCTCACCGATGATGCCGCCCAGGGCGCCGAAGACCAGGGGCACGGCGAGCGAGAGCGCTCCACCGAGCAGGCCGACCACGGGCACCCGGCCGGACGCACCGGCGGCGGCCCAGGTGATGAAGGCGAACACCGCGAGCACGGCGAACACCGTCGGCGCCCAGGTTCCGGCCGAACGCCGGGTCAGCGCTGCGAACCAGCACCAGGCCGTGATCAGCACCAGGATGACCATCACGACGGCGATCGTGGCATCCGCGGGGACCGGCAGGTCGCCCAGCGTGATGTCGATCCGCTGCGCCTTCTTGGTGGGATCCAGGGCGTACACCGCGGTTCCGGACCGGGGCGCGAGCGTCAGCAGCAGGCCGAGCAGCACCAGCACCACGGTGAGCGCGATCGGCACCTTCAGCTTCAGCGGGGCCCGGACGACCGCGCCCTCGGGGGGCGGGGCGGACACGGTCGTCTGCGCGGCGGTCATGCGGACACCACCTTCTCGTTCTGCTTGGAGGCCTTCTTCGCGGCTCGCTCCGACTTGGCGCGGGCGATCGCGGCGAGTTCGACGTCCGTCTTCGGGAGGAAGAAGATCGAACGCACCAGCGGCGGCGCCGCGATGAAGAGCACGATGATCGACTGCACCACCGTGACGATCTCGGCGGGAATGCCTTGCCCGGCCATGCCGAACGAACCGGCCTTCAGCGCGCCGAACAGGAGCCCGGCGGCGAACACGCCGCCGGCCCGCGAGCGTCCGAGCAGCGCGACCGTGATCGCGGAGAAGCCGATGCCGGCGTCGAACGCGTTGTTGAATCCGGACGTGGTCACCACGGTCACCTGGTAGGAGCCGGCCACACCGGCGAGGGCGCCGGCGAACACCATGGCGTAGACGTACATGCGCGGCACGCTGATTCCTGCGGCACGCGCGGCGAGCGGGTTCTGTCCCACCGCCCGCATCCGGAAGCCGAGGGCCGAACGCTCCATCAGCCACCACACGATGATCGTGATGATGATGACGACGACCAGGCCGACGTTCAGGCCCGGCAGCTGCGGTCCGAACAGCGGCGGCAGCTGCGCGCTCTCCGGCGTCGGGACCGACTGCGACTGATTCGAGCCGGGCTTCTGCAGACCGGGGGTGCGAACCAGGAAGCCCACGAGGTTCAGGGCGATCCAGTTCAACATGATCGTCAGGATCACCTCGTGCGCGCCCGTGCGCGCCTTCAGGAACCCGGCGATGAAGCCCCAGAGCGCTCCGCCGAGCGCGGCCACGATGATGGTGAGCGGGATGTGCAGCCACATCGGCAGGTCCATCTGGAAGGACAGGAAACCGGCGAAGACGCCGGCGATGAGCATCTGCCCCTGCGCACCGATGTTGAACAGACCGACGCGGAAGGCCAGACCGACGCCGAGACCGGCGAGGATCAGGGGCACCGCGAAGCTGAGCGTGTTCGTGAACGGCCGGATGAACCGGATGAAGTTCTGTGCCTGCGGGTCGACGATGGAGCCGCGGAACAGCGCGTAGTAGCCGTTGGAGACCGCGTGCCAGACGGCGGCGAGCATGTCACCGGGGCGGGCGAAGAAGTAGCCCGCCGTCTTCTGCACGTTGTCATCGGTGACCGCGATCAGGATGCCGCCGATGATGAAGGCCGCCACGATCGCGAGGATCGTCGTGACGACGCTGCCGCGCAGGATCTCCCGGATCACGGTGTTCGAGACGTTCGGAATCCGCTCCGGACGCTCGCCGGGAGGCGTCTCGGCAGCCAGCGCCGCACGGGTGTCGGCGATGCCCCCGGGCACGTTCCGGTCCCCCGCGACGGCTTCCGCCGCGGCGGTGGGGCCGTCGGCGAGCGGGTCCGAGCGTCCGGTCAGCTTGTCGTCGCTCATGCTGCGTCCTTCTCTCCGGCCATGAGGAGGCCGAGCACGTCGCGCGGCGTGTCCGCCGGCACGATGGCCATGATGCGTCCGCGGTACATCACCGCGATCTTGTCCGCGAGCTGCGTGACCTCGTCGAGCTCGGTGGAGACCACCACCACCGGGACACCGGCGTCGCGGGTCTCGATGATGCGCTTGTGGATGAACTCGATGGAACCGACGTCGACACCGCGGGTGGGCTGCGAGGCGATCAGCAGTCTCAGTTCGCGGCTGAGCTCCCGGGCGATGACGACCTTCTGCTGGTTACCACCGGACAGCGCGGCCGCGGCCTGGTCCGGCCCCTGCGTGCGGATGTCGTACTCCGAGATGCGGTCGCGGGCGAACTCGTCCAGCGATCCGCGGCGGATCGTTCCGGCGGAGATGAAGGCCGGATCGCTGGAGCGATCGAGCATGAGGTTCTCGGCGATCGAGAACGTGCCGACCAGGCCGTCCTCATTGCGATCCTCCGGGACGAAGCCGACGCCGGCGTCCAGCACGGCGCGCACGCTCTTGCCGACGAGGGTCACGCCGTCCAGGTCCGCGGTTCCGGTGACGCGCTGCTGCATGCCGACCAGGGCCTCAACGAGCTCGGTCTGACCGTTGCCCTGGACACCGGCGATCGCGAGCACCTCGCCCGGGTGGACGTCGAAGCTGACGTGGTCGACCACGAGCGCCCCGGTGGGGGTCTGCACCGACAGGTCGGCGACGCGCAGACCGCCCGAGCGCACGTTCGGTGCTCCCTTGTGCACGGTCAGCTCGACGGCGCGACCGACCATTGCGGACGCCAGTTCGGCGTTGCTCGCGGTGGGCTCTGCCTGTCCGACGACCTTGCCCAGGCGGATGATCGTGATGCGGTCCGCCACTTCGCGGACCTCACGGAGCTTGTGGGTGATGAAGACGATGGCGGTGCCCTCGTCGCGCAGCTGACGCATGATCGCCATCAGCTCGTCCGTCTCCTGAGGCGTCAGCACCGCGGTCGGCTCGTCGAAGACCAGGACTCGGGCGTCGCGGGAGAGGGCCTTGATGATCTCCACGCGCTGCTGCACACCGACCGGCAGATCGCCGACGATGGCGTCCGGGTCGATCTCGAAACCGAACCGTGCGGCGACGGAGCGGACGTGCTCGCGCGCGGCCGCCAGGTCGAGGATGCCGCCGGCCTTGGTCTCCTCGTGGCCGAGCATCACGTTCTCGGCGACGGTGAAGACGGGGATCAGCATGAAGTGCTGGTGGACCATCCCGATGCCGGCCGCCATCGCGTCCCCGGGGCCGGCGAAGGCCTGCACCTTGTCGTCGAGCAGGATTTCACCCTCATCGGCCTGGTACAGGCCGTACAGGACGTTCATCAGGGTGGACTTTCCGGCGCCGTTCTCACCGAGCAGCGCGTGGATCTCTCCGGGCTGGACGACGAGGTCGATGTGGTCGTTGGCGACGAGCGGGCCGAACCGCTTGGTGATGCCGCGGAGCTCGAGCTTCATAGATGATCACCCTACTCAGGAGGTACGGAGGACGACAGATGCGGCCGGGCGGAGGATTCCGCCCGGCCGCATCCGGGAGTGGGTCAGGCCTTCGGCGAAGAGACCGAGGTGACCTTGATCGAGCCGTCGATGATGCTCTTCTTGAGCTCGTCGAGCTTGTCGGTCAGGCCGGCCGGCAGCTTCGACTCGAAGTCGTGGAAGCTGGACAGGCCGACGCCGTCGTTCTCCAGCGTGCCGACGTACGGCGTCGCGTCGAACTTGTCCGCGGCGGCATCCTTGACCACGGCGTACACCGACTCATCGATGCGCTTCATGATCGAGACGAGCACCTTGCTGGCCACCGACGGGTCGGAGACGGCGACGTCCGAGTCGACACCGAGCATGACGTCACCCTCGCCCATGGCGGCGGCGGCGGACTGGTAGATCGGGCCACCGACCGGGAGCAGCACGTCGGCGCCCTGGTCGAGCAGGGTCTGCGCGGTCTGCTTGGCGGTGTCGTTGGCGGCGAAGCCACCGGTCATGGCACCGTTCTGCTTCGCGACGTCCCAGCCGACGGTTTCGACCTTCTTGTTGTTGTCCTCGTTGAACTTCTTCACGCCGTCGACGAAGCCGTCCATGAAGATCGTCACCGGCGGGATCTGCATGCCACCGAAGGTGCCGACCTTGTTGACGCCCTCCTGGTCGGACCATGCCGCCGCGGCGTAGCCGCCGAGGTACGCGGCCTGGACCGTGTCGAACAGCAGGGGCTTGATGTTCGGGGCGTCGGTCTTGCCGTCGCCGTCGACGTCCGCGGAGTCATCGATGATCGCGTAGTTGATGTCGGGGTTGGCCTTGGCCGAGTCGACCGTCGCCGCGGCCAGGTTGAAGCCGACCGTGATGATCAGCGTGCAGTTCTGGCTGACCAGCTCCTCCATGTTGGGGGCGTAGTCGTTCGCCGAGTCGGACTGCAGCTCGACGGCCTTGACACCGAGTTCGCTGGAGATCTTGTCCAGACCCTCCTTGGCGGACTGGTTGAAGGACTTGTCGTTCCAGCCACCGTCGTCGGAGACGATGCAGGGCTTGAAGTTGCTGTCAGCCGGCTTCTCAGCCGCGCCCGTCTTGTTGTCGGTGGGCGCCGAGCCACAACCGGCAAGGGCGACGAGAAGGCCGGCGGCGGTGACGACTCCGGCGAGCTTCTTGGTGGTTGAGATGGTCACTCAGGGCCTCCACGGTTCCGCCCCGCGCACTTCACGGGAGCATCCGAAAAGTTACCCTCTGTGACGCCCGCGTTCCCACGCCCGGCGCGGCTTGGTTGCCGAATGGTTACAAAAGCGGTTCGCCGTCGCACAGACGCGCACGGCGCCTCGATGGCTGTGCGCAGATGAGCACGGGCCCGCTCACCCCCGCGGTCAGAGGACGTCGCCGCGGCCCGTGAGTTTGAGAGCGTCCACAACACCCTTCACCCGCTGGGCCTGCTCCTTCGTCGTGACCAGGAGAGCGTCCGGAGTGTCCACGATGACGATGTCGCGCACGCCGACGACGGAGATCACGCGCTTGGTCTGGCTCACCAGGATTCCGCTGGACGCATCCGTGAGCACCCGCGCTCCGGACCCGAGGATCGCGAAGTCATCGGGGCGCCCCCGGGACATCAGCTTGGCGAGGCTGGCGAAGTCCCCCACGTCGTCCCAATCGAAGTGCCCCGGGATCACGGCGAGACGCCCCGCTTCCGCGGCGGGCTCCGCGACGGAGTAGTCGATCGCGATCTTCTCCAGCTTCGGCCAGATGCGGTCAACCGCGGGGCCACGCCGGTCGCGGTCATCCCACACCTCGGCCAGTTCCAGCAGACCGGCATGCAGCTCCGGCTTCGTGCGCGCCAACTGATCGAGCAGGACGTCCGCCCGCGAGATGAACATGCCCGCGTTCCAAAGGTACGTGCGCTCGGCGAGGTACGCCTTGGCCGTCTCCAGATCCGGTTTCTCCACGAAGTGCTCGACGAGGGTCGCCTCGGGTGCGCCGTCGACGACCAGCTCGTCGGTGCTGCGCTTGATGTAGCCGAACCCGACCGCCGGTTCGGTGGGCTGGATGCCGATCGTGACGATGTATCCGGCTCGCGCGGTCGCCACCGCCTGCTCAACGGCCATCTGGAACACGCGCGGACCGATGATGACGTGGTCGGCGGCGAAGGAGCCGATGACGACATTCGGATTGCGCCGATGCAGGATCGCGGCGGCCAGTCCGATCGCCGCCGACGAGTCGCGCGGTTCGGACTCCAGGAAGATGTTCTGGTCGGTCAGATCCGGCAGCTCCCCCTCCACGGCGGCACGATGCGCGCGACCCGTGACCACGGCGATCCGGTCCGGTCCGGTCAGCGGCAGCAGGCGGTCCCACGTGTCACGCAGCAGCGAGTGTCCGGACCCGGTGAGGTCGTGGAGGAACTTCGGCGCATCGGCTCGGGACAGTGGCCAGAGGCGGCTCCCGATTCCCCCGGCGGGGATCACGGCGTAGAAGTCGTCGATCTCGGCGTTCATGCCTGCCACCGTACCCGGACACGGACCGCGCGGCCTTCGACCACGACGTTCGTAAGGGTGACCTGGCTCGCAGGAGTCTCCCAGCGGGCATAAGATGAGCCGTACAGCGCCCGCGCGTCGTTTGCGCCCGCGCACAAACATCGATCAGGGAGGACGACCGTGTCCGCAAGCACTCGCTTGACACCGTCGGTATCCGAGACCACATCGAAGACGCCGCGCGGAACCCTGTATCGGGGCCACGAAGGCATGTGGTCATGGGTTCTGCACCGCATCACCGGTGTCGCGATCTTCTTCTTCCTGCTGGTCCACATTCTGGACACAGCACTCATCCGCGTCTCCCCCGAGGCCTACAACGCCGTCATCGGCACGTACAAGAACCCGATCATGGCCCTCGGTGAGGTCGCCCTGGTCGGTGCGATCGCGTACCACGCCTACAACGGGCTGCGCATCATCATCGTGGACTTCTGGTCCAAGGGTGCGAAGTACCAGCAGTACCTGTTCTGGGGCGTGCTGGGCCTGTGGGTCATCACGATGCTGGGCTTCGTTCCGCGGCATCTGATGCTCGCGTTCGGAGGGGGACACTGATGACCGCTGACATGCTGGCGATGCCCCGCGCACCGCACACGCCCCGCCACACCGGCATCAACCTCGAGAAGTGGGGTTGGATGTACATGCGCATCTCGGGCGTCGTGCTCGTGGTGCTCATCTTCGGTCACCTGTTCGTCAACCTCATGGTCGGCCAGGGAATCCATGCGGTGGACTTCGCGTTCGTCGCGGGCAAGTACGCCACCCCGTTCTGGCAGGTCTGGGACGGTCTGATGCTCTGGCTGGCCCTCATCCACGGCGCGAACGGCATGCGCACGATCACGAACGACTACGTGACCCACGCCACCGTCCGCAAGGTCCTGATCACCGCGATCTGGCTGGCCGCGGCCGTCCTGATCATCCTCGGCACGCTCGTCATCGTCACCTTCGACCCCTGCCTGGGCGTGACGAGCGACAGCACGCTGTGGGAACTGTGCCAGACCAAGTGAGCGACGGAGACACCGCAAAGTGACTAACGAGACTGCATCATCGCGCGTCGTCGACGGCGTGCACTACCACCAGTTCGACGTCGTGATCGTGGGTGCCGGTGGCGCCGGCATGCGCGCGGCGATCGAGGCCGGCCCCGGCGCCAACACCGCGGTCATCTCGAAGCTCTACCCGACGCGCTCGCACACGGGCGCCGCTCAGGGCGGCATGGCCGCCGCGCTCGGCAACGTGGAAGAGGACTCCTGGGAGTGGCACACGTTCGACACCGTCAAGGGTGGCGACTACCTCGTCGACCAGGACGCGGCTGAGATCCTCGCGAAGGAGGCCATCGACGCGGTCATCGACCTCGAGAACATGGGCCTGCCCTTCAACCGCACGCCCGAGGGCAAGATCGACCAGCGCCGCTTCGGTGGGCACACGCGTGACCACGGCAAGAGCCCGGTCCGTCGCGCGTGCTACGCCGCCGACCGCACGGGTCACATGATCCTGCAGACGCTTTACCAGAACTGCGTTCGCCTCGGCATCAACTTCTTCAACGAGTTCTACGCGCTGGATCTGATCACGGTCGGCGAGGGCAAGGACACGCAGGTCGCCGGTGTGGTGGCGTACGAGCTCGCCACCGGTGAGATCCACGTCTTCCACTCCAAGGCGGTCATCTTCGCCACCGGTGGTTTCGGCAAGATGTTCAAGACCACCTCCAACGCCCACACCCTGACCGGTGACGGCGTCGGCATCATCTGGCGCAAGAAGCTGCCGCTGGAGGACATGGAGTTCTTCCAGTTCCACCCGACCGGCCTGGCCGGCCTCGGCATCCTCCTCACCGAGGGTGCCCGCGGCGAGGGCGCGATCCTGCGCAACGCCTCGGGTGAGCGGTTCATGGAGCGCTACGCCCCCACCATCAAGGACCTCGCTCCCCGCGACATCGTCGCGCGATCGATGGTCCAGGAGGTGCTGGACGGTCGTGGCGCCGGTCCCCACAAGGACTACGTCTACCTGGACTGCACGCACCTCGGGGCCGAGGTCCTGGAGACCAAGCTCCCGGACATCACCGAGTTCGCCCGCACGTACCTGGGCGTCGACCCGGTCACCGAGCCGGTGCCGGTGATGCCGACCGCGCACTACGCGATGGGCGGCATCCCGACCAACAACGACGCCGAGGTCCTCGCGGACAACGACACCGTCGTTCCCGGTCTGTACGCCGCCGGCGAGTGCGCCTGCGTCTCCGTGCACGGCTCGAACCGCCTCGGCACCAACTCGCTGCTGGACATCAACGTCTTCGGCAAGCGCGCCGGCCGCAACGCGGTGGCCTACTCCCAGACGGCCGAGTTCGTGCCGCTTCCGGAGAACCCCGCGAAGTTCGTGACGGACATGGTCGAGTCGGTCCGCACCGCCAAGGGCACCGAGCGCATCGCGCACCTGCGCAAGAAGCTGCAGGACGAGATGGACATGAAGGCCCAGGTGTTCCGCACCGAGGACTCCCTGTCCGACGTGCTCGGCACGATCGAGGAGCTGCGCGAGCGGTACAAGAACATCTACGTCGACGACAAGGGCAAGCGGTACAACACCGACCTGCTCGAGGCGATCGAGCTGGGCTTCCTGCTCGACCTCGCCGAGGTGGTCGTGCACACCGCGCGCAACCGCAAGGAGAGCCGTGGCGGTCACATGCGCGACGACTTCCCCAAGCGCGACGACGAGAACTACATGAAGCACACGATGGCGTACCTGTCCGGCGACCCGCACTCGTCGGACGCCAGCGACCACATCCGTTTGGATTGGAAGCCCGTGGTCGTCACCCGCTACCAGCCGATGGAGAGGAAGTACTGATGTCCGGTGCTGTCGCCGAGGCCCCCGCTGCCGATTCCGGCATCCAGGCCTACACCGTCACCTTCATCATCCGCCGCTTCGACCCGGAGCAGGATGCTGAACCGCGCTGGGTCGACTACGACGTGCTGATGTACCCCACCGATCGTGTGCTGGACGCCCTGCACAAGATCAAGTGGGACGTCGACGGCTCGCTCGCCTTCCGTCGCTCCTGCGCTCACGGTGTCTGCGGTTCGGACGCCATGCGCATCAACGGTCGCAACCGCCTCGCCTGCAAGACGCTGATCAAGGACCTGGACATCTCCAAGCCGATCTACGTCGAGGCGATCAAGGGTCTGCCGCTGGAGAAGGACCTGATCGTGGACATGGAGCCGTTCTTCGCCTCCTACCGCGAGATCCAGCCCTTCCTGCAGCCGACGACCGCTGCGGAGCCGGGCAAGGAGCGTCTGCAGACGATCGAGCAGCGCGAGCGCTTCGACGACACCACCAAGTGCATCCTGTGCGCCGCGTGCACCTCGTCCTGCCCCGTGTTCTGGACCGACGGCCAGTACTTCGGTCCGGCCGCGATCGTGAACGCGCACCGCTTCATCTTCGACTCGCGCGACGAGGCCGGGGACGTTCGCCTGGACATCCTCAACGACAAGGAGGGCGTGTGGCGCTGCCGCACCACCTTCAACTGCACCGAGGCGTGCCCGCGTGGCATCGAGGTCACCAAGGCCATCGCCGAGGTCAAGCAGGCCGTCCTGTCCGGACGCACGCACTGACAAGCACGAAGGGGCGTCACCATCCGGTGACGCCCCTTCGTGCTTCCCGGGGCCGGGACGCTCGTCGCCCCGGCCCTCGTCCGTGTTCACTCGATGCGAGCGATCACATCCCCCTGCGCGACCTCGGTCTCCTCTGGGACGAGGGTGGTGATGGTGCCGGCCGTGGCGGCGTGCACCTCCATGTCGACCTTGTCCATCGCGATCTCAGCGATCATGTCGCCCTCGACCACGGTCTCCCCGTTGTCCACGAACCAGGTGACGATGACACCCTTCTGGTCCGCGTCCCCGGACATCTCCGGGAAGACGACGTCGGTCATTTCGCGACCGCCTCGCGGACGGCCGCCTCGATCCGGGCCGGGGTCGGGAGGACGGCGTACTCCAGCTCACGCGCGTACGGCAGCGGAACGTCCGGAACCGCGACGCGGCTGACGTGGGTGAGAACGCCGGGCTCGCGCTCCACGACCGACGCGATGACCTCACCGGTGACGCCGAAGGACTGGTAGTCCTCGTCCACGACCACGAGACGCCCGGTCTTGCGCACGGACTCCAGAATGGCGTCGCGATCCAGCGGGACGAGGCTGCGCAGGTCGATCACCTCGACGCTGATGCCCTCCTCGGCGAGCTTCTCGGCGACGTCCAGACTGTGGTGCACGGACAGCGACAGCGTGACGATCGTGACGTCCGTCCCCTCCCGGGCGACGCGCGCCTTGCCGATCGGCACCTCGTACGCCTCGGTCGGGACCGCGCCGATCGAGCGCGGGTTCTTCTTCATCCAGCCGAGGCCCATGACGCCCTTGTGGAACAGGTACACCACCGGATCGTCGGACCGGATCGCGGCCGTCATCAGCCCCTTCGCGTCGTACGGGTTGGACGGCACGACGACCTTCATCCCGGGGAGGTGCGCGAACGTGCCCCAGAGGCTCTGCGAGTGCTGGGCGCCGTCCGAGTAGCCGCCGCCGGTGGCCGCCATCAGGACCATCGGGACCCGGACGTTGCCGCCGGATTCGTAGTGGATCTTCGCCATGTGGTTGTAGATCTGATCCATGCAGACGCCGAAGAAGTCCACGAACATCAGCTCGACGACCGGACGCAGCCCCTCGACCGCGGCGCCGATGCCGAGGCCGATGAATGCGGTCTCCGAGATCGGGGTGTCCAGCACCCGGTCCGGTCCGAACTCGTCCAACAGGCCCGTGGTGGCGGAGAAGATGCCGCCATAGGAGCCGACGTCCTCCCCCATCACGAAGACGTTCTCGTCCTGCTGCATCTGCTGGGCGATGGCCTCCGACACGGCCTTCGCCGTGGACAGCTTCCGCCGCCCCGGTTCCGGCTCGACGGGCAGGGTGTCGGTGTTCTCGATCGTGATGCTCATGCGGGGATTCCTTCCGTGAAGACGTACTTCAGGGCGTCGTCGGGCGACGGGACGGGAGAGGCCTTGGCGAACGCGATGGCGTCCTCGACGCGCTCGGCGGCACCGGTGCGGATGAGGGCGACGTCGGCCTCGGTGAGGACGCCGTCGGCGACGAGCGCGGCGACGTAGGTCGGGATCGGGTCACGACCGGGCGCTCCCTCGAGATCCGGGCGATAGCCCTGCGCGTCTCCCTCGAAGTGCCCCCACAGGCGCAGGGTGTGCACCTCGATCAGGCTCGGCCCCTCGCCCGCCCGGGCGCGGGCGACGGCCGCGCCGACGGCGGCGTGGACGGCCTCGACGGCGTTGTCCTCGACGCGCACACCCGGGATCCCGTAGGCCGCAGCGCGTGCGGCGTTGGAGGGCACGGAGGTGGACGCCGAGCGCGGCACCGAGATGCCCCAGTCGTTGTCCTCGACGACGAAGACGACCGGCAGCTTCCACAGCGCGGCGAGGTTCAGCGACTCGTGGAACGCGCCCTGGTTCGCCGCGCCCTCACCTGTGACGGCGACGGCGACGCCGTCCGTCCCGGCTCGCCGCAGGGCGAAGGCCTGGCCGAGCGCCGGCGGCAGACCCTCCGCGATGATGCCGGAGCAGGAGAAGTGCCGGTCCGGGTCGAACAGGTGCATGTGCCCACCACGACCGCGGCCGAGGCCGTCCTCGCGCCCGAAGATCTCCGCCGTCATGCGGCGCAGGTCCACGCCGTGCGCGATCGCGACGTGGTGCGGACGGTGCGTCGCGGTGAGCGCGTCACCTTCGCGCAGGTGTGCGCCGATGCCGGCGGCGACGGGCTCCTGCCCCGCGGACAGGTGCATCTCGCCCGGCACGAGGCCGGCACCGATGTCGAATCCGGGGGACTTGTCCGCGTGGTACTCGCGCAGAATCGCCTCTTCATAGGTCCGGATCAGGATCATCATGCTGAGCAGGTCGCGCCTGCTCTGCGCGGTGAGCCCGGAAGTGTCGGCCATGATCGCCTCCTGGTTCTGGGGCATCGACGGTGATGCCCGGTGCCCTCACGCTACGAAGCGACCAGCAGGATCGGCAGGCCGCGGATTTCAGATGGTGAACTGCCCGAACCGGTCCGCGCCGAGTTGCAGTGACAGGCGTCCGGCCGCGCTCCGCAGGCTCCGGACGATCTCGGGCAGCCGCTCGTCTCGCTCGGGCGTCGGAACGGACACCGCGAGCGCGGCGGTGAGGCCGGGCGCCGCCACCGGCACCGCGATGCAGGTGTAGCCGATGGCGTACTCCTCGCGGTCCACGGTCCAGTTCTCGGCGTGGTCGAGCTGCTGCAAGAGCGTCCGGCGGTCGCTGATCGTGTGCGGAGTGAGGGTCTCCAGGTCGTGGCGGGAGAGGTAGTCCTGGCGCTCGTCGGCGGGCAGTTCGGCGAGGATCTGCTTGCCGAGCGCAGTGGCGTGCGCGCTGTCGTGCAGGCCGACCCAGAGCTCCACCCGCGGGCTGTGGCGCGCGTCCACGATGTCGACCAGGTGCACCTCGCCGTCGTCGTACCGGGACAGGTAGGCGGTCGCGCCGACGTCGTCGGTGACGGCGTTCAGCACCGTCCGGACGCGGGAGAGGAAGACCCCGCGCTCCCGGCTCTCGCTGCGGAACGCCGGAAAGCGTTCGCCGAGGACCAGCCCGTCCGGTTCGGCGGTGAGGTACCCCTCGTGGATCAGGGTGCGCACGAGGTTGTACGTCGTGCCGGGAGTCAGGCCGGATGCCGCGGCGAGCGCCTTGACGGGCATCGGACGCGCCTGGTTGGCGACGATGTCGACGAGCGAGAGCGCGCGCTGGACGGACCCGATCAGGGTCTGCTCACGCTCGTTCGGTGTCGTCATCGCCACTCCCGCGGTCAGGATATCCGCTGTTCCCGGCCCCGGCCCCTGCCGAACGGGGGTGCTGTCTCGGGACGGCGGCGCGCACGGCGGCGGGGCCGGATTCGGACACGCCGGGCGGGCACGTCGTGCGCCCGGCGTGTCCGGCACGTGCCCCGCCGCTGTGCCCGGAGTCAGCCGGCGTGATCGCCGTGGCGGGCCGTGCGCAGGGGCGAGAGCAACACCACGAGGGCGGCGATCCCGAAGATGACGGCGGCGATCCCGAAGGTCCAGCGCAGGCCGATCAGTGTGCCGAGCAGCCCGGCGAGGAGCGCACCGACGAAGAAGACCATGCGGTTGACGGTGCGGATCGTCGCGTTCATCCGTCCCTGCAGGTGGTCGGGCGCGACCGCCTGGCGGTAGCCGGAATCGTTCGCGTCCTCGATCCCCATGGACAGGCCGTACAGCAGTTGCGCCGCACCGACGACCACCGTGAGCACTCCGACGCCGGCGGACGGTGTCAGCGGCAGCACCGCGAGCGCCACCCACGGGACGACCGCCAGCACCCTCCCCGCGAGGATCGCCCGCCCCGCTCCGAACCGGGCTCCGAGCCGCGGCGCGATGAGGGCGCCGATCAGACCACCGACGCCGCCCGCCGCCACAGCGAGGGCGAAGGCCCACGCGGGCAGGGCGAGCTCGTCCAGGGCGTAGAGAGCGAACAGTGTCGCGGCCAGCGCGTTGGCGAGGAACCAGATGTGCACCGACAGCGCCAGCGGTCGAAGCGTGCGGTGCCGGTACGTGAAACGCATCCCCTCCACGATGTCGTGGCCGAGGTGCCGTCCGGGCTCGCGGGCGGGCACGGGCGGTTCGTCTACCCGGATCTGGGACTGCAGGATCGCCGCGATCGCACTGATGACCGCGTCGATCAGGAACAGCAGCGGGGCTCCGAGCCAGCTGATGAGCACGCCGCCGAGGGCCGGCCCCGCGGTCTCGGCCACGGTGCCGCTCTGCCCGAGCCGAGCGTTCGCGGCAACCAGCTGATCGCGTGGGACCAGTTGCGGCAGCAGCGGCTGGGACGCCGAGTCGGTGAACATGGTCAGCAGTCCGAGCACGACCGCGAACACCGTCAGCACGGCGAACGTGAGCGTGTCGGTGAGCAGCAGGATCGGGATGATCGCCAGGACCAGGGCACGACCGATGCTGGCCCAGACGAGCGTGCGTTGCCGCCGCCAGCGGTCCATCAGCGCACCGATGACGAAGCCGAACAGGAAATACGGCACGACGCCGAGCGCGCTGAACAGCCCCACCTGCGCCGCATCCGCCCCGAGGATCGCGACGAGCACGACCTGCATCGCGACCCCCGCGATCGTGCCGCCGAACGCCCGGAGCGTCGCCGCACTCCAGAACAGCGCGAACCCGGGAATCCGCAGGACCTCGCCGCCGAACTCCCCGGACCGCGACGTCGGGACAGCCATCTGACCAGTCTAGGAAAGAGCGGCCGCCGTTCATCCTCTCCGCGTGTCGGACGGGTCGTGCTCACCGCCCGCGCGGTCCGCATTCTCGTAACCGGGCCTTTCTGGTCCCGGTCGGGGATGCTCGTATGCGTTCCGCGGTATGCGTCGACACGTACCGTGGGGGAAAGCGATCGGCAGCCGCCCCCCCCCCCCCCCATCATCTTCTCTCAACACAACAACCACACCCCCCACCCACCTGTCCGTCACGCTGCTTCCGGCCTCCCTCC